>NZ_JBDVNU010000032.1:0-83801 GCF_039969435.1 Ilumatobacter sp. | reverse complement strand
CGATGGCGGCATCGACGGCGGGGGCGGAGGCATCGGTGCCGGCGCGGAGGTGTCGATCGTCATGCTCTGCTGTCGGCACATTCGTCGGACCGCTTGAATCGGCACGCGAACGGGCCCCACCCTGGATCGGATGGGGCCCGTGGCCGACGGGGTGGTCCCGGTCGGGTCGAATCGTTGACGGGTCGCTCGCGACCCGTCGATCGCTCAGACTCGCTTGGCGAAGTAGATGATCGCCAGGATGACGAGAATGGTGATGAGAATGCCTCCGATGCCGTAGCCCATGAGGTTCCTTTCTGTTGTTCGCCCCTCCCTGCGAGTGACGTGAGATCGAGTGTCGACCACAACCGAGCGCCCGAAACCACCCGTCCGGGTGATCCCCCCATCTGCGTATGGTGGTGACACAACGCGCCCGGGTCACCCTTCAGAGGTGTCGGTAGTGTTCGCGGCCATGTCCAGCACCGCTCCCGAACCCCACGACCCGAGCGACGATCGGTACGCCGTCTACGACCGCCTCCGGTTCGCCTGGCCCGACGGCGTGGGCGGCGGCGTGCTGCTGATCACGCTGGACGACCCCGACAGGATGAACGCCACCGATGGTGCGATGCACCTGCAGTTGTCCAGGGTGTTCCGCACGATCGGCGACGACACGAGGGTGCGCTGCGTGGTGGTGACCGGAGCCGGTCGCGCCTTCTCGGCGGGTGGCGATCTGGACTGGATCGCCGAGCAGGTCGGCGACTACGCGCAGACCGTCCGGGTGATGAAGGAAGCGGGCGACATCGTGCGCACGATGATCGACTGCGACACACCGATCGTGTCGGCGATCAACGGCGTGGCCGTCGGAGCCGGGCTGGCCGTGGCGCTGATGGCCGACGTGAGCGTGATCAACGAGGACGCGAAGCTCACCGACGGCCACATCCGTCTCGGCGTCGCAGGGGGCGATCACGCCGTGGCGATCTGGCCGCTCCTGTGCGGGATGGCGAAAGCCAAGTACTACCTGCTCACGGCCGACTTCCTCGACGGCCGAGAGGCCGAACGGATCGGCCTGGTGTCCAAGGCCGTTGCGGCCGACGAGGTCATGGACACCGCGCTCGGCGTCGCCCGCAAACTCGCTGCAGGACCGGTGGATGCGACCCGGATGACCAAACGAGCGCTCAACCACTGGCTGCGCCAGGCGCTGCCGAACTTCGAGGCCTCGCTCGCCTACGAGATGCTCAACTTCCTCGGACCCGATGCCGCCGAGGGACTCGCGGCTCTGCAGGAGAAGCGCTCGCCGGACTTCGGCGGCCCCTCGTGAGCGGCGACCATCTCCCCCAGGGCCTCGAGGGCGACCTGGCCCTGGCGCTGTCGGTCGCCGACGCAGCCGACCGCTTCACGCTGCCGCACTTCGAAGCTCGGGACTTCGCCGTCGACTGGAAGACGAACGCAACGGAGGTGACCGAGATCGACCACGGCGCCGAGTCACTCGTCGTCGACCTGCTCACGACGGAGCGACCCGATCACGGTGTGTTCGGCGAGGAGCACGGCCTGGCCGGCGATGCGGACTCGGAGTGGCGCTGGATGATCGACCCGATCGACGGCACCTCGGGGTTCGTGCGCGGCATCCCGGTGTGGGCGACCCTGATCGCGCTCACCAATCGCGGCCTCCCCGTGCTCGGCGTCGTGTCGGCCCCCGCGCTCGGCTTCCGGTGGTGGGGCGGCGTGGGTCTGGGTGCCCACCTCGCGGCGCGAGGGGTGAACCGCACGCTGACCGTCTCGACGGTCGCCGACATGGCCGAGGCCCAGGTGAGCATCACCCACAACGCCGGGTGGGACGACCTGGGGCTGACCGATCGCCTCGTCTCGTTGCAGCAACGCGCTCGGCGCAGCCGCGGGATGGGCGACTTCTGGCAGCACATGCTGGTCGCCGAGGGGGCGATGGACGTCGCCGTCGACGCAGTCGGTGTCGCTCCGTACGATCTCGCCGCGATCAAGCCGATCGTGGAGGCGGCCGGTGGCAGGTTCACCGATCGACTGGGCGAGGCGACCCACGAACACGACACGGCGATCAGCACGAACGGCCTGCTCCACGACGAGGTCGTCGCCATCCTCGCCCCCTGACGGTGCCGTCGACCGGCACGTCGAGCGCGCTGGTCGACGTCAGGTACCGCAGAAGGTCTGGTAGCCGGCAGCGAACGCGTCGGGTGCCGGCTCGGAGAAGCGCTCGAGTCCGGGTCGCTCGGTGAACGGGTCGGCGAGCACGTCCATCAGTTCCTCGAACGGTGAGAGGTCTCCCTCGGCTCCGGCGGAGAGCGCAGCTTCGACCAGGTGGTTGCGTGGCACGTGGAGCGGATTCGCGGCGTCGATGGCCGCTGCGACATCTGGCCGCGCGGAGCCGTCGGATCCGGCGTGCGCGGCACGGAATCGATCGAGCCAGTCGGTCGCCTCCTCGTCGCCACCGACTCGCTCGTGGAACGGGTCGGCGTCGCCGCGGACCACGTCGGACAGGCTGCGCCACGTGAGCGTGAAGTCGGCGCTGCGTGACTGCATCAGAGCGAGGAGGTCGCCGGCCAGTCCGCCCACGTCCGTGCGGTCGGCGTCGAGGCCGAGCTTGGCGGCCTGCCCCGACACGAGATGGTGTCGGTATCGGTCGGGGAACGTCCGCAGGAGGTCGGTCGCCCGTTCGACCGCAGCATCGACGTCGGTGTCGATCAGCGGGAGCAGCGGCTCGGCGAGACGCGCCAGGTTCCACTGTCCGATCGACGGCTGGTTCCCGTAGGCGTATCGCCCACCGTGGTCGATCGAACTGAAGACGGTCGTCGGATCGTAGACGTCCATGAACGCGCAGGGCCCGAAGTCGATCGTCTCACCCGAGATCGTGACGTTGTCGGTGTTCATCACGCCGTGGACGAAGCCGACGTTCATCCATCGGGCGATCAGCTCGGCCTGTGCCTCCATCACCGCGTCGAGGAAGGCGAGCGCCGGTACCTCGGCGTCGGCCGCACCCTGGTGATGACGGGCGATCGCGTGGTCGAGCAGCGCCGCCAGGACCCCGGGGTCATCGAGCGACGCGGCGTACTGGAACGACCCGACCCGGAGATGACTCGATGCGACCCGGACGAACACGGCGCCCGGAAGCATCGTGTCGCGTCGCACCGACTCGCCGGTGGCCACGACGGCGAGCGCGCGGGTCGTCGGGATTCCCAGTGCGTGCATCGCCTCGCACATCAGGTACTCGCGCAGCATCGGGCCGACGGCGGCCAAACCGTCCCCGCCGCGAGCGAACGGCGTCCGCCCGGAGCCCTTGAGGTGGAGGTCGTGCCGGTCACCCGACGGCCCGACCACCTCACCGAGGAGGAGTGCGCGGCCGTCGCCGAGCCGAGGTGAGTAGCCGCCGAACTGGTGGCCGGCGTAGTCCTGCGCCACCGGTTCGGCACCGTCGGGGACCGTGTTGCCGACGAGCACGTCGACCCCCTCCGCCGACCTCAGCCAGTCGGCGTCGATGCCGAGGTCACACGCGAGCCCCTCGTTCAGGGCGAGGAGCTGCGGCACCGGAGCAGTTGCCGCTTCCCAGCGTTCGTACATGCCCGGCAGGTCTCGCACGAAGGAGTTGTCGAAGGCGATCGGCGTCGTCACCCCGTCGACCGTATCGACACCCGGCTCCGATGGCAGACGGCCGGGACGGCCCACCGCACCGGACCGGTGGCCACGGTCCACTCCTCTCGCCGATCGCCCGATGAGTTCGGTGTGCCGACGAACCGGAATCGCAAGCTGGCCGACCGACGAGTCCCCCCGACGGCTCGCTTCGGCAGGCCGGCTTGCGGTTCACGAACTCGTGGACCCGGAACCCACACGTGGCGGCACTCCGGACTGTCCACGATGCGGTCAACGCCAGCCGGTCGCGGTTCGCTGCGCACGGCGGGCCATGCGCCCGAGCAACCCCGTGGGTTGCTCGCCGCGCTCGACCCGTGACAGGACGCGCTCGAGTTCGAGTTCCAACCGGTCGGCGTGGCCGCGTCCCGATCGAGCCAGGAAGTAGCCGCCGACGGCGAGCGGGACGGCCACGACCGGGAAGGCGACCAGAGCTTCACCCGACAGAACGAGTGCGGCCACGCCACCTCCCGCGACACCGGTGCCGGCGAGCGATCCACCACCGACGAGGCGGGTCTGACGTGGGCCCGAACGATCGGCGCTGATGCGGACCAGGGTGCGTGGCCGGGTGGGCGTCGAACCGACGGTCTGGGCGACGGCCTGCACGACGAGGGACGACGCCGCCAGACGGCCGTCGCCCCGGGACGCCGACATCATCCGGCCGATGCGAGCCGACGTGTCGTTCCGTCGGCGAGCGAACAACGTGCCGTCGGATCGGCGGTCACAGGTGAGGCGGTGGAGGGAGGTCAGCCATGCCTCGATCCCTCCGATCGTCTGGTCGACGGTCAGGTGCAGGTCTCGTTCCACCACGACCTCGGTCGAGCCGGCCAGGCGATCGAGTCGACGTGCGGGCGGGGCGACGATCGAGATCCGTTCGATCGCCAGCGAATCACGCACCGCATTCGGGTCGATGCCGACCTCTTCGGCCGCCGCGATCAGTGCCTCGGGTTCGACGCCCGAATCGGCGACCGAAGCCGCGTTCTCCAGTCGGTGAGCGCGAGCGAGGATCCGGTCCACCGCCTCGCGATCCAGCCGTTCACGCACCCCCGAACTCTATGCCCGTGTCCGAATCGGCTCGCCACCGCCTCGGCGTGGCGGTCGGGCGTCGTGTGGGTCGACGCGGCACGTCGCCACGGCACGTCGCGACGAGCCGTGAATCGTCGGAAAGTCGACTCCGATGGTCAGATATCGTGCGCGCATGCGCGAGCACCCACCCCTCTCGCCTGCCACGCAGGCGATCACGTCCGGGCGCAGCTCCGGCGGGCGCTCGCTCGCTCCGGCACTGTGGGCCTCGTCCACCTGGGAATCGGAGTCCCTGGACGATGCTCACCGTCGGGCGACGGGTCTGCGCCAGACCGACTTCTACAGTCGCTACTGCAATCCGACCGTCCGCTCGTTCGAGGAGGCGGTCCGCGACCTGGAGGGGGCCGAGGAGTCGCTCGCCTTCGCCTCGGGCATGGGGGCCATCGCCTCGACCATCCTCGGCCTGTGCTCCGCCGGCAGCCACATCGTCGCCCAACGCCAGCTGTACGCGGGCACGCTGGCATTCCTCCAGGGACCGTGTGCGCGATTCGGGATCGAGACGACGTTCGTCGACGTGGCCACACCCGGCGCATTCACCGCAGCCGTGCAGCCCGGACGCACCATGATGGTGCTGGCCGAGTCACCGTCGAACCCGCGCCTCGAACTCGCCGACCTCGACGAACTCGGAGCGATCAAGGGGCCGTTCACCGTCGTGGACTCGACGTTCGCAACGCCGCTCGGGCAGCGTCCACTCGACCACGGCGTCGACATCTCGCTGCACTCGGCCACGAAGGGGATCGCCGGCCACAACGATGCGACGCTCGGGGTGATCTCGGGTGACGCCGACCTGCTCGGGGAGATCTGGGCCTACGGCGTCTTGCACGGGGCGACCCCGTCACCGTTCGACGCGCTCAACGCACTGCGCGGGATCCGGACGCTCGCCGTCCGCACGCGCCAGCAGAACGACTCGGCGCGTTCGCTCGCCGTGATGCTGGCCGACCATCCCGCCGTGGCGGAGACCCACTACCCCGGCTTGAGCGAGCACCCGCAGCATGCTCTGGCCGGCCGCCAGTTGCTGCAGTACGGCACGGTCCTGTCGTTCGACGTCGGCTCTCGTGACGCAGCGGCGCGGCTGCTCGACCGGGTCGAACTGTGTCGTGTTGCCACATCGCTCGGCGGCCCCGAGACGCTGGTCTGCCACCCTGCGACATCGACCCACGCCAGCCTGACCCCGGACGAACAGGAGTCGAGCGGCGTGACACCGGGGCTGATCCGGATGTCGGTCGGCCTCGAGGAGACCGTCGATCTGCTCGCCGACCTGGAGCAGGCCCTGGCCTGACCTATCGTCGGCGGACTCGTCAGGACCGCACCGCCCGCCAGCGTTCCGTCACCTCGTCGAGGTCGAGGAGGTCCATGCGGTCGTCGTCGACGACGTTCAGGTTGAGGCGGGCGATCATCGCATTCGACGAGGCGACCAGCTCGGCGAGTTCCGATTCGGACTCCGCCCGCCAGAACCCGACCCGTGCCGAGGCGAGCGCGGCGTCGGCATCGGCACGACGGCTCCGACTGCGTTCGCGCCGCACGAACGACTCGGCCCACCACCCGTCGGGTCGCGACTCGTCGATCCCGGGAATCGGCTTGCCCTTCAGCCGTTCGGGAATGTCGAGTTCGCCCCGCTCACCGGCCTGTGCGAGCCGCTCCTCGACGATGCGTGAGATCCAGTCCATGGTGCTGCTCAGTGGGCGTGACCGGCGTGATCGTGTTCCTGCTCGCCGTCGGCGCAGTGGTGCTCGCACTCGATCTGGATCGTGACGTGCTCGACGCCGAAGCGGTCTCGCACGAGCGTGCCGAGTTCGTCGACGATCTCCTGGGACCGGTGGACGGTGGTCTCGCCGTGGACGACCACGTGGGCCGACGCACTGTGGCGACCGGCGCCCAACGAGCGGACGTGGACGTGGTGGGCGACGTCGACGTCGTCGTGCGATGCCAGCAACTCGTCGAGTTCCGCGGCCGACATCCCGGCGGGTGACCGATCGAGCAGTACGCCGACCGCCGAGCGGATCAGGTGCCAGGTGGACCACAGCACGGCGACCGAGACGAGCAGCGATGCGACGGGGTCGATCCACGACGCGTCGGTGGTGACGAGCAGCACACCGGCCAGCACGACCACGACCGATCCGGCGAGGTCGGTCAGCAAGTGCAACCGGGCGGCACGCAACGAAATCGCTTCGTCACCGTGGCCATGACCCACGAGCAGGACCCCTGCGCCGTTCACGGCGATGGCGATCAGTCCGATGACGATCACCCCACCCCCTTCGACCGACTCGGGTTCGATCAGACGCCGGACCGATTCGATGACGATCCACCCGACCGACGCCGCGAGCAGGAGTGCCGACACGAAGCCCCCGAGCGCGTCGGCCTTGCCGAATCCGTACGACCAGTCGCGCGAGGCGGGACGACGAGCGACGCGCACGGCGATCAGCGCGGTGATCAGACCGAGTGCGTCGACGGCCTGATGAGCGGCGTCGGCGAGCACCACGACGGAACCGATCGCGAGACCGACCACGATCTGCACCACGGCGAAGAGCGTGTTGGCCCCGGCCGCGACGGCGAGGCGCGCCCCGTCCCTCCGATGATCGTGCTGGTGACCTGCGTGGTTCCCACTCATTGAGAACGACCATACCCGATCGCTACGCTGGACCCATGGCCGAACCCGATTCCCTTCAGAACCCGCACCCCGACGACTCGAGTGGGTCGAACACCGCTCCGGGCGACTCGAACCGCGACGATCTGGCGGTCGTCGACGTGCCCGACGCCTCTCGATTCGAACTCCGCCGGGCCGGCGAGCGCGTCGGCCTGGCCGACTACTCCGTGTCGGGCAACGTGGTGACCGTGCCACACGTCGAGACCGACCCCGCCCATCGGGGCCAGGGTTTCGCCGCTGCGCTGATGGCCGGTGTCATCGACTCGGTGCGGACCAACGGCCAGACGATCCGCCCGGTCTGCCCGTACGCCGCCGCCTACGTGCAGCAGCACCCGGACACCCACGACCTGCTGGCCGACGGGAGCACCGTCTGATGTGTCGCAACATCACCACCCTGCGCGGACTCGAGCCTGCGGCGACCGACGTCGAGATCGAGGCGGGTGCACGTCAGTACGTGCGCAAGATCACCGGCGTGCAGAAGACCTCGGCCGCGACCGAGGAGGCCTTCGAGCGAGCGGTGGCGGAGATCACGGCGATCACGACACGGGTGCTCGGCGAACTCCCGCCGCGCAAGCAGCCGCCTCGAACCGAACCACCACTCCGGCGCATCGCCCGCCGCTGACGCACACGCGGCGCCGACCGCCTGCGCCCGACGTCACGTCCGACTACATTGCATGATGCAACTCACTGTGCGACGATCAGCACATGTCGTCGCACGGACCCGTGATCACCGCCGTCCCAGCCGCGTCCGGACGCCACGGTCGCCTGACGTTGGCAATCGCCTCGCTCGCGTCCCTCGCGACGTTCCTCGACACGACGATCCTGTTCGTGGCGTTCCCCGACATCTCCTCGACGTTCGACTCCGCCTCGCCGTCGACGCTGTCGTGGGTGCTCAACGCGTACACGATCGTGTTCGCGGCGTTGCTGATCCCGGCCGGCAAGATCGCCGACCGTCTCGGGCACCGTCGGACCTTCCTCACCGGATCGGCCGCCTTCACGATCGCATCGATGGCATGCGGCCTGGCACCCACGATCGAGGTCCTCGTCGCATTCCGCATCCTCCAGGCGGCGGGCGCCGCCATGTTGATCCCGTCGTCGCTCGCGTTGGTCATGCGAGCTGTTCCGAGCGAGAAGGTGCCACACGCCGTGGCCATCTGGGGAGCAGCGGGCGGTGTGGCCGGCGCCCTGGGTCCGACGCTCGGCGCGACGATCGTCGAGCACCTCGACTGGCGCTGGGCGTTCTTCATCAACCTCCCGATCGGCCTGTTCACGGTCATCGCCGGAGCGCGGACGTTGCGCGAGTCGTCGGATCCCCGGACACGGATCCCCGCACCGCTCGGTGTCGTGCTGATCATCGTCGCCGCGAGCGCGCTCTCCTACGGCTTCGTCGACTCCGACACCAACGGATGGCTGTCCGCGCCGACGATCGGTGCCCTGGCGGTCGGGCTCGCGGCCCTGGTGGTGTTCGTGGTGCACCAACGCGCGAGCCGCGCCCCGGTGCTCGACCTCGACCTGTTCGGCATCGGCAACTTCCGATGGGGCAACATCGCGATGCTCGTGTTCGGCGTGGCCTTCTCGGCGATGTTCTTCGGGTCGATCCTCTTCCTCACGAGCGTCTGGGAGTGGTCGATCCTGAAGGCCGGCATCGGGATCGCTCCCGGGCCCGCTCTCGTCGCCCTGCTGGCACCTCGAACGGGCCGACTCGCCGGCACGATCGGCCAGCGACCGATCATCGTCGCCGGCGGCCTGCTCTACGCCGCAGGTGGGGTGTGGCGCGTGGTCCTGCTCGGCCCCGACGTCGACTACTGGGTCGACTACTTCCCGTCGATGGTCCTCACCGGCATCGGCGTCGCGTTCTGCATCCCGCAGTTGTCGAGCGTCGTCGCCCAGGCACTGCCCGCGAACCGGATCGGCGTGGGTGGCGCCGCCCTGCAGGCCGTGCGCCAGTTCGGCGGAACCTTCGGCGTCGCGATCACCATCGCCCTCCTGGCTGATCCCGGCGGGCTCGCCGGAGCACTCGCCGCGTTCGACAAGATCTGGTGGATCGTCGTCGCCGGCGGCCTGCTCGTCACCGCGTCGTCGCTCCCACTGCGCACCGGGCGCCGCATCGTGCCGATGCCCGAGACGCCGGGACGCGACCTCGTCGGGATCGACACGGTCGCCGGGTGAGACGCACTCTCGGTGCTCTCGGTCGCCGCGTGAGCTGACGCGACGCTGGATCAGGAGCGGTTCGGGTCAGGAGTAGAAGGGGTTCTCGCCCGACGAGTGGTCGGTGAGGTCCTTGACCTTGTCGATGCCGTCGATGGCATCGCTCAACATCGTCTGCACGCCGTCGAGCATGGTCATCTTGCTCATCGAGCAACCGTGGCAGCCGCCGCCCATCGTCATGTAGGCGGTGCCCTCGCCGTCGTGACCGACGTAGGTGACGAAGCCACCGTGGGCCGCCAGCGCCGGGTTCACCTCGGATGCCACGAGCGTCTCGACCTCGGCCGAGAGGGCGTCGTCGTTGACGAGCCCCTCGATGTTCGGTGCCGCCGGCTTGTTCGGGTTGCGGATCACGAGGCCCTGCGTGGACGTATGGTCGAGCGTCGCGCCGGTGAGCATCTCGACGTCGTCACCGGGAATGATCACCTTCATCCCGTCGTGCGTCCGGACCTCGTCGGTGAACGCAGCCTTCAGGAACTCCTCGAACGAGAGGTCGTAGCGGAAGTCCTCGCCCGGCTTCGACGCGATCGCGAGGCGCAGGCCCAGTTGATCCCCGTCGACCTCGTCGTCACGCATCTCGATCAGGTTCTCGATCGCTTCGGGCGTGATCGTGATGATCGGCTCACTGGCAGCGGCCGTGTCGGATTCTCCGGCGAGTGCTTCGAGAGGGCTCATGGTGAAAAGGCTACCGTCGCGCCTGATGAACCTCGATTCGTGTCTCGAAGCGATCCACGACGATTCGGCCCGCATCGCTGCGTGCGCCGAGCGTGGCGAGCTCACGGCACCGATCGCTGCGTGCCCGGGGTGGGACCTGCGCAAGCTCGTCGTCCACACCGGCAGCGTGCAGCGATGGGCCACCCACGCACTCCAGGACGGAGTCGACCCGACGGGAATCGCGATCCCGCGGCCTGCCGTCGACGCGTCGGGTGAGGAACTCGGAGCCTGGATGCGGCTCGGCGCCGGGATCCTCGTCGATGTCCTGGCCGCCACGTCTCCCGACGCCGAGACGTGGCACCCGTTCCCCGCCGAGCAGAAGGCGTGGGTGTGGTCGCGCCGCCAGGCGATGGAGGCGATGGTCCACCGGTGGGACGCCGAGGTCGCGGTCGACGGATCGTCCGACATCGACCCGCTCCACGCCCTGACCGGGCTGGCCGAGTTCTTCGAGATGCTGTTGCCCCGAGCGCTGCTCCGGGAGTCGACTCCCGCGCCGGACGTGAGCCTGCACGTGCACTGCACCGACGACGATCTGCCCGACGGAACCGGCGAGTGGATCGTGTGGGGCGACGGCGGCCAGTACCGGATGGAGGCCGTGCACCGCAAGGGCGACGTCGCCCTGCGCGGCCCGGCCCAGGCTCTCCTGCTGGCCATGATGGGCCGCACCGACGCACACGATCTCGACGTGAAGGGCGATGCGACCGCAGCCACCGCCTGGCTCTCCCTGCCCGGCCTCTGACAGGTCGTCGTCGGCCACGGGTGACCGTCACCTGACGCCGCACGGTCGGCGCATCGTTACCATCGGGCGCCATGGCGGCCCAGTCGGATCTCGACGGACCACCGGCGTCCGTGACGTCGGCAGACGAGCGGACCGGAGCACCCGTCGGGCTGATTGCGATGTCCGCCGCGATCATCGCGTTCTCGCTGTCCACGCCGATCGTCAAGTGGACAGGCGTGACCGGGGTGGTCCTCGCCTTCTGGCGGATGTGGATCTCGGTCGGGACGTGGTGGATCACGCTGATCGTCGCCCGCCGCCGGGCACGCGGCACCGTCGGTGGCATCGACTGGCCGAGTCGACGCACGTGGAGGCTCGTCGCGCCGGCCGGTTTGTGCTTCGGCATGAACATCTCGTTGCTGTTCACGGCGGTGACACGCACGAGCATCGCCCACGTCGAGTTCATCGCCACGCTCACGCCCCTCACGATCGTGCCGGCGGGTGCGCTGATCTTCGGCGAACGCCCGAACTGGTCAGCGCTCCGATTCGGGGGGATCTCGCTCGTCGGTGTGGCGATCGTGTTGTTCTTCGGACCGGCGAAGGGCTCGGCAACGGTCGATGGCGACCTCATCATGCTGTGCGTCCTGTGCTCGTGGACGGCCTACCTGATCTTCACCAAGCGTGCGCGGGCAGCCGGTGTCGACACGATCTCGTTCATGGCGTGCATGATGCCGACCGGCCTGATCACCACCGTCCCCATGGCGCTGCTGCTGGCCGGTGACGGGATCGTCCACGACATGACCCGCCGTGGCTGGTTCATCGTCGTCGTGCTCGCTCTCCTGACCGGCATGGTCGCTCACGGTTGCATCGCGTTCGCCCAGCAGCACCTCCCCATGGCCACGATCACGGTGATGCAGGTCGCACAACCGGCGCTCGCCGTGGTCTTCGCATTCGTGATCCTCGACGAGCAGGTCCGGCTCGTCCAGGTCGGCGGCATGGCGCTGGTCATCGCCGGGATCGCCCTGTTCACGCGCACCGCCCAACGCCGCCCGGTCGAACTGGTCCCCAACACCACCTGACGCGACCGTCACGACCCGACCGTGAACCTTGCGAGCGGCCCGTCGGGTCGGTTCGCCCCGCAGGTCGGCCAGACTGAGCGCGTGCAGATCCGTGATGCGACCGAGGCCGACCTGGGGTCGATCACCGACATCTTCAACCAGGCCATTCCCGCCGGGGACGCCGAGTGGACCGAGGTGCTGCACACCGTCGAGGAACGACGACAGTGGTGGCGGGACCGATCGACGGCCGGCCGACCGGTCATCGTGGCGGAGGTCGACGCAACCGTCGTGGGCGTGGCCTCCTACGGCGACTTCCGGGACAGCACGCTTCGTGAGGGGTTCCGCTTCGTGTGCGAGCACTCCGTGTACCTCGCCGACTCGGCGCGTGGCACCGGCGCCGCTGACGCGCTGATGGACGAACTGTGCGACCGCGCGCGAGCCGGCGGTCTGCGGCGGATGATCGCCACGATCGATGCGTTCAACGAACGATCGATCGCATTCCACGTCCGACGCGGATTCGTCGAGGTCGGCCGCATGCCCGACATCGGCTTCACGTTCGACTCCTGGCGCACCATGGTCCTGCTCCAACTCGACCTCTGACCCGACCTCTGTTGTTTCGTCCCGGACGGATCAACAGAGGTCGGGTGAACATCGGGTGTCCGAGGGAGTCGGTCGCACATGTGGCTGGCAGGATGCTCCGATGCGCATCCTGGTGACCAACGACGACGGCATCGACTCGATCGGACTCCACGTGCTCGTGCGTGCGATGTGCGATCTGGACGGCGACCACGAGGTCGTCGTGGCCGCACCCGACCGCGAATTCTCCGGCGCGGGCGCCGCTCTCGGTGCCCTCCACCTGATCCAACCCGAAGTGCACCGGTCACGGATCCCCGACTGCGAGGCCGAGACCTGGACCGTCAACGGCCCGCCCGGCCTGTGCGTCATGTTCGCTCGCCTCGGTGCGTTCGGCGAGCCGTTCGACCTGATCGTCTCGGGGATCAACCCCGGCGCCAACGTCGGGCGTGCCGTCTACCACTCGGGCACGATCGGCGCCTGCCTCACCGGGCGGAACGGCAACGTCTCGGGCGTGGCCGTCAGCCAGGCCGTGAAGGGCTTCAGCGTCGAGGGCCAGGCCTGGGACGAGATGATCAAGGACCTCCACTGGGAAGCGGCCGCCACGGTCGCCCAGGCGGTCGTCCAGTCGATGGTCGACGAGATGCCGTCCGAGACCGTCGTGGTCAACGTCAACGTTCCCGACCTGCCGGTCGACGAGTTCCAGGGGTGGCGTCACGCCGAGGTCGGCATGCGTCCGCCGCGCACCGTCGCAACGGCCGAACTCTCCCCCATCCCGGGCAAGACCGAGGCCTACAAGGTCACGATGCAGTGGGGCGAGAAGCTCGACCTCGAGGACGGCACCGACGCGCAGTTGGTGGAGGACGGGTACGTGGCGATCACGTACCTGACGCGCCTCGAGCACCACGACCGAGCCGACATGGCGCACGCCGACGCAGCACTCGACGCACTGCTCGGCTGAGTCCCTGGTCGGGTCGTCGCGTCCTTGCGGCGGACGTGACGTGTGGCGCCGCAATTGGTGGCATCCGGAGCGACGCTTTACGTTCCTGGCATGGCGAATCCGATCGACGTCGCGACGTCGTATGTCCAGGCGTTGGCGGGCAACGACCCCGACGCCATCGCCGAACTCGTCTCCGACAGCTTCTGCAACGAGAACCAGAGCGCCCTGGGTTCCGACTGCATCGGACGCGAGGAGTACCGCCGACGGCTCCCGCACTTCCTCGGCGCCTTCCTGGACCGGAGTTACGAGGTCGTGGACCTGGTCGAGCAACGACGTGATGCGGTGACCGACGTGGTCGTGCGCTACCGCTTCCGCGCCCGGTACGGGGACGCGGATGTGGAGATCCCGGGTGTGATGTGGCTCACGGTGCGCGGCCCGTTCGTGACCCGACGCGTCGACACCTTCGATTCACTGACCTTCCTCCAGCAGACGGGTCAGGCCGAGACCCAGGACTGAGCCGCATCGACGCCGACGTCCGGACCGGGTCGCACCCGATGCGGCCGATCGGGTCAGAGTCGCCAGAGGAGCGTGTCCGGGTGGAACTGGCTCCATGCGAACCAGAACGCTTCGTGGGCGGTGACCTCGTCGCCCGACGCCACGTCGATTGCGACGACACCGTCACCCGAGCGTCGCAACTCGACGCCTCCGAGTTCCACCGTGGCGCCTGCGTCGAAGGCAGCGGTCGCCTCGTCGGACGGGAATGCGAGCGCCGTGCCGTCGTCGAGCAGCACGCCGACGACGAACTCCTGGACGTCGAGGCGCGGATCGACGTCACCGATCGGGAAGATCGGCCCGTCGTCGTCGCGACCACCGAGTGGATCGAGTTCGTAGCTCCGGCCGATCCCGCCGTCCTCCGCCACGATGCGGGTGTCGGGATGCTCCCGCTTCCACTCCGCCCACGTCGAACGCACGACGGTGGTCTCCTGCAGCACCACACCAGCGTCCTGGAGCGGGCCCGACACCGCGGCGCCGGTGAACGTGTCGAACACCGACAACGACACCAGGTCGTACATCACCTTGTTCGACCGGCTGAGCAGACCCGAGGTGCGCCCGATCGGCACCTCGTCGGCGCCCGGGGTCGGTGATCCGTCGGCCTGGTCGGTGAAGTACGCCTGGGCCGACCCGCACAGCGTGCAGTACGGCACCGCCAGACGGCGGCCGCCCAGGGTGAGGTTGAACATCTCGTGGATCTCGGCGATGTTGAGCGGGATCGCGACGGACTCACCGTTCACGACGATCCCGAACACGATCCGATCGTCCGGGTACCAGTCGCCTCCGGATGCGTCCGTCGTGGCGGGATCGTCGAGTGCCGGGATGCACCCGCTCGGGCACCCTTCGGGGTCGCCGAGCGGGCGATCGTCGATGCGCACGCCGCCCCAACTCACGTACCGCCAGTCGATGTCGGCGTCCACATCGTCGAAGAAGGGCGCCCAGCGGGGTTCGAGTTGCTCGTAGATCACGGCCTTGTCCTCGCGGTAGCCGTCGTAGTCCGGCGTGTCCCACGCGATGAGGTGGTTGGTCACGCTCGACCAAGGGCTGCGCGACAACTCCGGATCGTCGGCGATCGAGATGCCCGTCATCGTCTCGAAGGACTCGACGAGTGGCACGTCGTCGTCGCCCTGGAAGAAGCGCAGCAGATCGGACACGAACCACGCGTGGCGTGCATCACCCGAGGCGGCCAGGTCGGCCACGGCGGTCGGATCGAGAGCCCCGGCGTTGATCCCCGCCGTGATCCTGTCGATCGCCGCGCTCGCCTCGACGTTGGCGCCGTCGGGCACCTCGGGTGGTTCCGGATGGACGTACACCGGCGGCCGTGCGGTGGTCTCCACCGGTGCGTCACCGGGAGACGGACCGTCGCCCGACTCCGACAGGCCCGTCGACGCCGATCCGCCCGCCGCCGAGTCCGTCGCCGACGAACTGCACGATGCGCCGACGAGTGCCGCCACGACGACCGCGGCTCCAGATGCCACGAACGCGTGGGTGCGAGGGGTCACCGTCACGGAGCGATCGTACGAACCGGGTCGGAGCCAGACGAGAACGCGGCGCAGAACAAGCCCGAAACAGCGGGTCGTCGACGGGTCTGGTGCGTGTGGGGCGGACTCCGATCGGGCAGCATGTGGGCATGACCACCGATGCACAGGCCCCGACCGACGCCGAACTCCGTGAGCGACTCACCCCCGAGCAGTACGAGGTGACCCAGCGGGCAGGCACCGAGCGTGCGTTCTCGGGTGCGTACCACGACACGAAGGACCCCGGCGTGTACCACTGCATCGTGTGCGACGTCGCCCTGTTCGAGTCCGACACCAAGTACGACTCGGGTTCGGGCTGGCCGTCGTTCACCGAGGCGATCGACCCGGATCGCGTCACCCTGAAGCAGGACTCGTCGCACGGCATGATCCGCACCGAGGCGGTGTGCGCCAACTGCGGCGCACACCTCGGCCACGTGTTCCCCGACGGACCCGGCCCGACCGGCGATCGCTTCTGCATGAACTCGGCCTCGCTCGATCTCAAGCCTGCGAACGGTTGAGCACGCGCAGGTTCGTGCCGGGCACGAACCTGCACGCATAGGGTCGCAGCCGTGATCGCAGACTGGGGCACCGACGAACGCAAGCTGACCGACAGCGTGAGCGTGCTGTGTGGTGCGAACCGAGGCGGCTACCCCTCGGGGAACTCACTTCTCGTGAGCGGCGCCGGCGAGACGGTGCTGATCGACCCGTCGATCGACGTCGTGGCCCGTGGCGGGGCTCCGGCCCCGGTCGATGCCGTGATCAACAGCCACGGTCACGAGGACCACATGGCGGGCAACGGACTCTTCGCCGACGCGCGTCTCCACGTCCACGAGGCGGACCTGCCCGGGGTGGCCTCGATCGATGGACTGATGGCGGTGTACGGACTCGACGGGCCCGCCCGCACCGAGTTCGAGCGGACGGTTCTCGACGAGTTCCACTACACGCCTCGACCCGACGCCCACGGCTTCACCGACGGCCACGTCTTCGATCTCGGCGGGGGAACACGGGTCGAGGCGGTCCACCTGCCGGGCCACACTCGCGGGCATTCGGGCTTCCGGATCGGCGACGTGTTCTTCCTCTCCGACATCGACCTCACCGGGTTCGGCCCGTACTACGGCGACGTCTGGAGCGACCTCGACGACTTCGAGGAGAGTCTGGTCAAGGTGCGTGACGAGGACGCCGCGTTCTACGTCACCTTCCACCACAAGGGCGTGATCGAGGGACGGGGCACCTTCGTCGAGTTGCTCGACGGTTTCCATGCCGTCATCGGCCGCCGCCACGATGCGATGCTCGCCTTCCTCGCGGAACCGCACACGATTGCGGAGATGGTGGAGCACCGGTTCATCTACCGCCCCCATGTGGAGATGGCCTTCGTCGAATCGGTGGAACGACGCAGCGCGGAGATGCACGTCGCCCGCATGCTGCGCCACGGTGCCGCCACCGAGGCCGAGCCGGGTCGGTACCGAGCCGTCTGACCTCCGACACCTGGAGGACGGTCAGGCCAGCACGTCCCGACAGACATGCGACCACAGTTGCGTGGTGAGGGCGAGGGATTCGACGTCGATGCGCTCGTCGTGACCGTGGAAGCGGGAGCCGAACTCGCCGGCATCGAGCCCAGGGCTGAACAGTCCGGCCCCGTAGGCCACGGCTCCCATCTCGCGGTAGATCCGGGCATCGGTGAACCCGACGACGAGTTGCGGGGTCAGCCGGGCCGTCGGGAACGGGACGTTGACCGCCCGTGCGAGCGCATCCCACAGCGGCGTGTCGACGCGAGACGTCGAGGACGGGTCGTTCATGATGATCTCGACCTCGACGTGATCGGCGAGATCGCCGAGCGCTGCCCGGAGGTGAGCGTCCACTTCCTCGGCACCGTCGCCGGGAAGGGTGCGGATGTCGACGTTCACCACGACGTGGTCCGGGATGACGTTGGTCTTCATCGCTCCGCCGTCGACCAGGTTCGGCGAGAAGGTCGTGTGCGTGCACGCGTGGAGATGCGCTGCGGCGGGGACGCTGGGGAGGTCGTCGAGCAGGTCGTCGATGAGCGATTCGTCGAGCAACGCAGCGCGCATCTCGTCGGAGAGCTCGAGCGTGTCGACCCGGGTGCGCCAGAGTTCGGTGAAGCGAGGAGTGGGCCGATACTCGGCCAAGCGCTGCACCACGCCCGCGGCCTTCACCAGCGCGTTGTCCTTCCGGAACGGCATCGACCCGTGTCCCGGCGTACCGCGCACGGTGAGCTTGCGCCAGGCCACTCCCTTCTCCGCGACGTTGACACCGATGAACGGGGCCTCGCTCGGTCCGCCGCTGTGCAGGCCGCCATTCTCGGTGAGCACGAACTCGGCGCGGATCGCATCGGGGTGGTGGTCGGCCATCCACCGCGCACCGTGCGCGCTGCCCGACTCCTCGTCGGCCACGCCGAAGAAGATCAGGTCACCCCTCGGCCGGAATGCGCCACGGGCGGCGGCGTCGGCCAGGTCGCGGAACGCGACCGCCATCGACGACGTCAGGTTGAGCATGTCGACGGCGCCGCGGCCCCACACTTCGTCGACTCCCTCGGCGGTACGGATCAGTTCCCCGCCGAACGGGTCGTGTCGCCAGCCCTCGGCATGGACGGGGACCACGTCGGTGTGTCCCATGAGGCACAGGCTCGCCGCATCAGGATCGGAGCCCGTGATCCTGCCGACGATCGACGCACGACCCGGGACCGGCTCGAATCGTTCGATGTCGACCGACGGCCCGGCGATGACCTGCTCGAGCACGTCGGCGTTGCGCGTCTCGTGACCGGACTCGCGGGTGCCGTCGTTGACGCACTCGTTGCGGATCATCGTCTGCAGCAACTCCACCGTTCGATCGGTCAGCGAGTCGAGTTCACGTTCGTCCGATGACGCCATCGGGTGATCTTCGCGTCCCTGCGGGTGTCTCACACCAGCAGGCACGCCGACACCCACGTGTGTGGGTCGAGTGGGTGGTGTGGAGTGGGTCAGACCCCTGCCACACCACCCCGGGTCGTGGGTCGAGTGGGTGGTGTGGAGTGGGTCAGACCCCTGCCACACCACCCCGGGTCAGGCGCCGACGGCGGCGAGGCGTTGACTCAGCTTCTTGACGCTGACCGAGGTCTTCGTGCCGACCGGCTGGGCGAACACCTGGAGACGGAGCTCCTCGAGCAGCCAGCGGATCGCAGCGGCGTCGGAGGTCATCTCGCCGGCGGGGACGCGGTCGACGAACGCGGCGAAGCGGTTCTCCAACGGCACGACCTCGGAGATCCGCGAGAGGTCGCGCTGGCCGTTGCCCGCGAGATGCTCCAGTCGGTACCGGATACCTCGCACGTAGCGCTCGATGTCGGCGAGGCGGTCGATCCCGTACACGCTGACGAAGCCCGGCCGCACGAGTCGACCGAGGTGGAGGTTGGCGTCGGTGACCGAGTCGTCGAGCGCCGGCGCCCGGAGGCGGGCGAGATGTTCGTTCGCTCCCGCTGCCGCCGCCACCACCTGGACGGCTCCACCCAGCGCCGTGCCCGCACGGTTCGACGCCTTCGCCTTCACCTCGGCGCGCAGGTCGGCGAACTCCGCGAGCGTCCACGGCAACGCGCCGTGTTCGGTGAGGATCTGGTCCACGGCGGCGGCGATGCAGTCGTCGACCAGTGTCGAGACTCCGATGTCGGCGCGGCCGAGAGCGAGTCGGCCCGCGTTCGTGACGAGCCGCTCGATCGACGCCCGAGTCGGCGCTCCGTCGAGCAGCAGCAGTCGCCGCACCCCACCGCGCATGGCGCGCTCCTGCAGTTCGGGTGTGGTGACGACGCGCAGCGACACACTGGCGCCGACGTCGAGCAGCGTGGGATAGGCCTGCACGTCCATCGCACGGTCGGTCGAGGACACGACCTTGGGGATGTCACCGAGTTCGGCGTCCCACTTCGTGATGCCGCGGCGCTCCTCGATGGGCGCCGCAGCAGCGATCGAGTCGCGTACCGATCCGACGAGGCGGGACTTGATCGCGGTGAGGTCGGTCCCCACGTCGTGCACCTCTCCCCCATCCGACGACACCACGATGTTCAACCGCAGGTGAGCATCGAGCACCGAGGGATCGAAGGCGTCGGGCCCGATCGCGATCCCCGACACCTCGGACGTGACGAGGGCGAGCCGGTCGACCAGGCGACCGGCGGGTGGCCCGAGGCGGTCGAGCACCGCGTCGACGGTCTCGGCGAACGGGATCAGTTCGCGGCGGATCGCCTTGGGCAACGACCTCATCAACTGCTCCACGACGGCGTCGCGGTGGCCTTCCACCTGCCAGTCGAAGCCCTCGTCGGTGATCTGGTTGAGCCCGTTCAGGGGGAGATGGATCGTGACGCCGTCGAGCGGTTGGCCGGGCGCGTAGCGGTAGGTCAACGGCAGTTCGATGTCGCCCTGCAACCACACGTCCGGGAACCGGTCGTGGCCGCCGCGGCCACCCCCGACGAGGTCGCGGATCACGTCGCCGGTGATGTCGAGCAGACGACCGTTCTTCGCCCGCTCACGCTTCCACCACCGGTCGAAGTGCTGCGCGCTCGTGACATCGGCACCGAGGCGGGCGTCGTAGAACGCGAACAGCGCGTCGTCGTCGATGTGTTCCACGCCGCGGGTCCGGTCGCCGAGTGCGGTGAGTCCGTCGAGCACCTCGTCGTTGTGAGCGAGGAACTTCTGACGACCGCGCCATGCAGCGGCGACCTGGTCACCCGAACTCGCCGCCACCGGACCCCGTCGTTCCTGCTCTGAACCAGAGCGACGGGGTTCGGGTCGTTCGACGAAGGCCTTGGTGATGAACCAGGCGCGAGCGGCGGACGGATCGACACGGTCGAGGCCGATCACGCGATCGGTCACCAGGGGCATCCCGAACAGGGTGACCGATTCGGTGACCACGGCTCGGCCGGCCTTCGGATCCCACCGTTGGTCGCCGTACGACTTCTTGACCAGGTGGGCGCCGGCCTTCTCGGCCCAGCGGGGGTCGATCTCGGCGACACGACGCGCGTAGATCTGGTTGGTCTCGACGAGTTCGGCCGCCATGACCCAGTCGACCGGTTTGCGCCCGAGCGCCGACCCCGACCCGATCACGAACTGCGCCTGACGGGCGCCCTGGTAGGTGCGGGTGCGGCGGTCGTAGGTGCCGATGTGGCTGAGCAGGCCGGCGAGCAGCGCCTGGTGGACGTGATCGGGGTGACCCGTGTCGGTCCCGACCTTGATGCCCATGTCAGCGGCGACCCGCTTGAGTTGGCGGTGGAGGTCGACCCACTCGCGCACCCGCAGGTAGTGGATGAACTCCTCACGGCACATCCGCCGGAACGCATTACCCGACAGTTCGCGCTGCTTCACCCGCAGGTGGTCCCACAGCGCCACGATCGACAGCAGGTCGGAGCCCTTGACCTTGAACCGGTTGTAGAACTCGTTCGCCTTCTCCTTCTTCTCTGCGGGCCGCTCGCGCACGTCCTGCATCGACAGAGCGGCCACGATCACCAGGACTTCGCGAACGCAGTTGCGGTCGTCGGCCTCGATCAACATGCGCGCGAGGCGAGGGTCTGCCGGGATGCGTGCGAGCTTGCGGCCGAGCTTGGTGAGGTGGACGCCGTCGCGTTTGCGGTCGGCGATCGAGATCGCACCGAGTTCCTCGAGCAGGGCTTCGCCGTCACGGATCGAACGGTGGTCCGGGGCCTCCACGAAGGGGAAACGGGCGAGGTCGCCGAGGCCGATGTTCGCCATCTGCAGGATGACCGAGGCGAGGTTGGTCCGCAGGATCTCGGGCTCGGTGAAGTCGGGCCGTGCTGCGAAGTTCTCCTCGGAGTAGAGGCGGATGCAGATGCCCGCAGCGACGCGTCCGCAGCGACCGGCACGCTGGTTGGCCGATGCCTGGGACACCTCCTCGATGGGGAGGCGCTGCACCTTCAGTCGCCGCGAGTAGCGCGAGATGCGAGCGGTGCCCGCGTCGACGACGTAACGGACGCCGGGCACGGTGATCGACGTCTCGGCGACGTTGGTGGCGAGCACGATGCGACGACCCCGGTGGGGCTGCCACACGCGCTGCTGTTCTGCCGAGGACAGACGGGCGTAGAGCGGGAGCACGTCGACGCCGCGCAACGTCCGGTGCTGGTTCGACGCCGCCTTGAGCGCATCGGCGGTGTCGAGGATCTCGCGCTCACCGGACAGGAACACGAGGATGTCGCCGTCGCCCTCCTCCGCGAGTTCGCCGCACGCGTCGACGATCGCGTCGACCTGGTTGCGCTGGTCGCGTGCGCCGGTGCGGGCGGGACGCGGCGCCCGTTCGCGATCGTCGTCGGGGTCGGGCGCGTCGTCCTCGCCGTACGGCGCGTAGCGGACCTCGACGGGGAAGGTGCGGCCTGACACCGAGATGATGGGAGCGGGCACCGGTTCGCCGTCGCCGTTCTCCGGATCGAGCGCCGCGAAGTGGGAGGCGAACCGGTCGGTGTCGATCGTGGCGGAGGTGATGATGACCTTGAGGTCGGGCCGCTTCGGCAGCAACTGCTTGAGATAGCCGAGGATGAAGTCGATGTTCAGGCTGCGCTCGTGCGCTTCGTCGATGATCAGCGTGTCGTAGCGGCTGAGCATCCGGTCTCGCTGGATCTCGGCGAGCAGGATGCCGTCGGTCATCACCCGGATCAGCGTGCCGTCATCGATGTTGTCGCTGAAGCGGACCGAATAGCCGACGTCGTCGCCGATCTTCGTCGTCAGTTCGTCGGCGACCCTCTCGGCGATCGTGCGAGCCGCGACACGGCGAGGCTGGGTGTGGCCGATCACGCCGGCGACGCCGCGACCCGCCTCGATGCACATCTTCGGGATCTGCGTGCTCTTGCCCGACCCGGTCTCACCGGCGACGATCACGACCTGGTGGTCACGGATGACGTCGAGCAGTTCCTGGCGACGCTCGGTGATGGGCAGCGAGGCGGGGTAGTTCAGCCGGTCGTGTTCGAGGATCGCCGTCGCCGCGGCGGTGCGCGCAGCGACGCCACGTTCACCGCGTTGGTCCGACCGATCCATCCGGACAGGATGGCCTGCCCCGATCGATTCGACTCCTCGCACTGCGTCGGCACCGCGTGTTCCGCGTGTCGCCGGCGGGCGTGGTCCGGTGGGTGCCGTTCACGCCGTCCGACAGTCCAGGACCATGGTGGGTGAGTCGGCGACACGGGACACCTCGACGAAACCGACATCGAGGTAGAGGGCGACGGCGGGGTTGTCCGCTTCGACGCTCAGGCTGATCGACGCGACGCCTCGCTGCCGTGCCTCGTCGATCAATCCGGTCAACAGGACCCGGCCGATGCCTTCACCCCGTCGACCTGCGACCACACCGATCGTCAGTTCGGGCACGTCCGCCGAGACGAAGCCGTAGCCGTGGGACCCTGCGTCGAAGAAGCGGCACCACGCCGCCCCGACCGGGACGTCGTCGTCGTGTGCGACGACGCCGAAGTCCCCGCTCCGCGGCCATCCCACGACGTAGTGGGCGACCGCCGGATCACGCACGATCTCGTCGCCTGACCGCGCCGCCGCCTCGGGGCGCCAGTCGGCGGCCACCGCCAGCATCTCGCGGAGAAACGCCGAGTCGTCGACCGTCGCAGACCGCAGGACCACCACGGCCCCAGGTTGCCAGACGATCACGACCGGACCGGCGGATGGGCGACCACGGAGGACCCACGGCTAGCTTCGCTGGCGATGGAGTACAAGTACCGGGTGATGGTGGTCTACATCGTCGGGCTGTTCATGACGATCATCGACGGGACGATCGTGAACGTGGCGCTCCCCACGTTGGCCGAGGAGTTCGGCGTCTCGTCCACCGACATCGAGTTCATCGCGATCGCGTATCTCCTCGCACTCGCTGCGTCGATTCCGGCCGCCGGATGGCTCGGTGACCGGTTCGGGACGAAGCGGATGTTCGTCATCGCACTCGCCGTGTTCGTGGTCGCGTCGGTCCTGTGCGGCGCGGCACCGAGCCTCCCTCTGCTCATCGCCGCCCGCGTCCTGCAGGGTCTCGGAGCCGGGTTGATCACCCCCATCGGCAGCGCCATGCTCTTCCGGGCGTTCCCGCTCGCGGAACGCTCCACCGCCACCGTCGGCGTGCTCAGCGTGGCGATCGTCGGGCCGGCGATCGGTCCGGTGCTCGGCGGGATTCTCGTCGACAACGTGTCGTGGCGATGGATCTTCTTCGTCAACCTGCCCGTCGGCGCGGTCGGTCTGACCCTCGCCGCACTCTGGCTCCGCGAGGAACGACAGGAGACCGGGACACGCTTCGACCTGCGCGGCCTGCTGCTCTCGGCGAGCGGCGTGTCGCTGCTCATCTACACCCTGTCGACCGGACCGGAGAACGGATGGCTCTCCGTGTCGACGATCTCGACGGGCGTCGCCGGCGCCGTCGCGATCGTCCTCCTCCTGATCGTCGAACTGCGCATCGACGAGCCGATGTTGCGACTGCGCCTGTTCGGCGATCGGTTGTTCCGTCAGGTCAACATCGCGTCGGCCATGGTCTACGCCGGCTTCTTCGGATGGATCTTCGTCCTGCCGTTGTACATGCAGACGCTGCGAGGGTTCAGTGCCACCCAATCAGGTCTGGTCCAGGCACCCCAGGCGGTCGCCGTGTTCCTCTTCTCGAACCTGCTCGGCAAACGGGTGTACCGAGTGGTCGGTCCACGTCGTCTGATGATCGTCGGTTCGGCGGCCACTGCGGTGTCCACCGGCGGCTTCGCGCTCGCCGACCTCGACACGCCGCTCGGGTTGATCGCGGCCGGGTCGTTCCTCCGCGGTGCCGCGGTCGGCATGGTGTTCGTGTCGATCCAGACCGCAGTGTACGCATCGATCTCGAACGCGGAGACCGCTCGTGCGACGTCGATGTTCAACACCCAGCGTCAGATCGCGTTCGCCGGCGGTGTCGCACTCGCCGCCTCGGTGATCGCGGCCAAGGTCACGGCGGTGGGAGGCGACGGCGCTCCTGCGATCGACCGACTGCCCGCCTACCAGTGGGGGTTCCTCGCCATGGGACTGGTGATGCTGCCTGCGGCGATCGCCAGTTGGTTCGTGCACGACGAGGACGCCGCCGCCACCCGCGGGATCTCCTGATCCGGCGGACGTGAGATCGTTCCGGCCGGCGGGCTGGGACGAATTCCCCCGTGTCCGTCGCGGCGCCGCCCGGGTCCGCGCCGGGTCGAGCGTCGATGCCGCCTCCGAGGATTTTGTTGCGCGCGCAATCTTCGACGGTCGGTACGATGGTCGCATGACCGCCCACTCCGCTCCAGCCGACTCCGCCGTGCTCCAGACCGTTCCCCTCGGTTTCCAGTGGCCGACCATCGACCCCTTCCTGTTCTGCGTCCACCACCTCGACCACTACCCCGCCGGCGACGGCGAACTCGGACCGAATGCGTCACTCGCCGGCCGCTCGATCGGCAACGACTTCGACCCGCGCAGCGACGAGGAGGGTGGCGGCTGGAGGATGTACCACGGTTCGCACGTGCCCGGCTTCCCGCAGCATCCGCACCGGGGCTTCGAGACGATCACGTTCGTCCGCCAGGGCCTCATCGACCACGCCGACTCACTCGGCGCGACCGCCCGCTACGGCCGGGGCGACGTGCAGTGGCTCACCACCGGCGGCGGAATCCAGCACGCCGAGATGTTCCCGCTGCTCGACACCGACGCCCCGAACACCGTCGAACTGTTCCAGATCTGGATGAACCTGCCGGCCGCCGACAAGATGGTCGACGCCCACTTCACGATGTTGTGGGACCACGACATCCCGCGCCACGTCGTCACCACCGGCCCCGACGAGCCGGCGGTGACCGTCACGGTGATCGCCGGTCGGTTGGCCGACGAGGTGCCGCCGTCACCGCCTCCGGCGTCGTATGCCTCACGACCGGACGCCGACGTGGCGCTGTGGCACGTCACGTTCGACTCCGGTTCGTCGTGGACGATGCCTGCGGCGGGCGAGGGCGTCGCGCGGGTGCTCTACGTGTTCGAGGGTGACGGCATCGGCATCGACGGCGAGGACATCGGCGGTTCCACCGGCGCCGTCGTCGACGCGACGCGCGAGCTGAGGATCACGTCGGCCGGCCCGACCGAGATGCTCGTGATGCAGGGTCGCCCGATCGGTGAGCCGGTCGCTCAGCAGGGGCCCTTCGTGATGAACACCGACGACGAGATCCGCCAGGCGTTCAGCGACTACCGGGCGACCCAGTTCGGCGGCTGGCCGTGGGACTCGCCGGACCCGACGCACGGCCACGACGACACCCGGTTCGCCCGCCACGCCGACGGCCGGGTGGAACACGCCGCACACGCCTGATCGCGGGTCGATCGTCCGGCGCTGGACGCGCCACCGGCGTCAGCCGCGGTCGTACCGGTCGGTCGGGGGGTCGTCGCTCGACGTCGCCTCGGCCGGACCGGTGCCTGTCGCCGCGTCCTTCGACGCATTGGTGCCCTCGGCCTTCGCTGCGGCCTTGTTCATGAGGTTCGTCAGTGCGTTCGCCACGCCCGACACCGCATTCGCTGCACCCGTCGTGGCCTGCGCCTGACGTAGTTTCGCCTCCTCGGCCGACAGCGGGTCACCGTGCGGCGTGAGATCGGGGGCGGGCGACGAGACCCCGTGGTGCGTGACGCCGGACGACGAGTACTTCCTCGCCGCGTCGGACGCCTTGGCCGTCACGTTCGACGTCCTTCCCTTGCTGACCTTGTCGAGTTGCGTGCCCGCCTTCTCCACGACGTCGCCCACCTTGTGGCGGTTCTTGTCGAGCAGTTGCTTGGCCCGGCGCAGGTTGCGTGCGTTCAACAGTCCCATGTGTCGACGATACCGATCCGCGTCCCCGACGGAACCCGATTCCGGGGTCGGTCCGGGTCGTCAATGCGGGTCCGGCTCCGATCCGGGATGCGAGTGGTGGCGGGGACCACCCCGTGTCGAAACCCTGGAGTACCCCTTCGCTTGGATGGTGCGTGTACCGATGACCGATCGAATGGAGCCAGACATGAGAGTCCTCGTCGCCACCGACGAACTGCAGGGAAGCGCCCGGAGCGATGACGCACACGCCGTCGAGGGCGAACTCGTGCTGCTCGAGGTCGCCCGGTGTTCCGGGCCCCGGCGATGCGGTTGCGGCAGGGGCTGGCGGGCGATGGCGAGCCGCAGGGCCACCACGACCGCAATGGTCGTCGACCGCCCCCACCTGTCCGAGACCGACCTGCGCGACACCGTGGCCGACTGGTTGGACACGACGGGATGGGTCGATCTGTTCCGTGGAGCCACCGAGGCCGACGACGGGTCCGCTGGTCCGGACGTCGATGTCGACGAAATGCTCGATGCGATGGTCGACGAGCACGTCGCACTGGTTGCCGAGGTGTGCGCATCGTTCCCGGTCGGGACCGTCCTGGAACGCGACGGCACCGTCGTGCGGGCCCGCATCTGGACCACCGCAGCCTGAGTGTCGAGCGACCGCGCGGATGGTGCGCCCGGCTGCGTTCAGGCGGTCTCCGGGCGCCCACGACGGCGGCGCACGGCGTTGCGGACCGGTGTACGAACCGATTCCAGCGCGAGGTAGAACGCCGGGAAGCTGAGCAGCACGAGGAACGTCGAGCTGATCAAGCCGCCCATCAGCGTGAAGCCGAGCGATTCCCAGAACGGGTCGCTGATCGACAACGGCAGGAGGCCGACCACCGTGGTGAGTGTGGTCGCCAGGAGCGGCCGGAAGCGCGACGTGACCGCCGACTGGATCGCCTCGCTCGCCGTGGCGCCGACGCGCCGTTCCTGGTTCGCTGCGTCGACGAGCAGAATCGTGTTGTTGACCGCCACACCGATCAGTGCGATGAATCCGACCACGGCGAGGAAGCTGAGGGGATTGCCGGTCGCCGACAGCGCCGTGAACACGCCGAAGAAGCTGAACGGAACGGCGAGGAAGATCAACAGCGACTGGGCCAGCGAACGGAACTGGATCGTGATCAGCGCGAGCATGAGCAGCAGAGCGACGAGACCCGCCGCTCCGAGCGCTGCGAAGTCCTCCTGGTTGTCGGACTCCAGGCCGAAGTCGAAACTCAGCGCATCGGTGGGCAGGCCGGCGGACTGGAGTGACGCCTCACCGAACGCCTCCGCCACGTACGCCTCGGTCTCGTTCAGGATTCCCGAGATGCCGTTGTCCTCGTCGTACTGAGCGCGCACCTCCAGCACCCGTTGACCGTCGACGCGGTACACCTCGCCGTCGGTCTCGATGATCGCGTTGGTGATCCTGACGGTGTCTCCGCCGGTGGTGATCTCGCGGCCGATCAGGTCGTCGCGGAGTCGTTCGGCGAGCGCCTGACCTGCATCGACGGTGTCGTCGTCGACTCTGATCTGGGCTGCGAACGGGAACTCCACCACCGGTGGACCGTTCTCGGTGATCCCGACCGTCACTCGCGCCCCGTCGACCGTGGCGACGCGCGCTTCGATCTGCTCGACGAACTCGGGGGCGGTGGTGGACCGCGAGTCGATCGGGGTGAGGTCGATGAACGTCTCGACCGTGCGTTCGTTGCCGCGCACGTATTGGGAGCGTTCGAGCTCGGGTCCGAGCACGTCGATCACGATGTCGTCGATCTCGGTCGCGATCGCCTGTGCGTTCTCGATCGAGGTGCCGGGTGGGAACTCCACCACCGCCGACATGCCCGTCGCGTCCTTGCCCGCCGGGAAGATGCTGAAGCCCAGTCCACCCGCCGTGACCACGCCGGCACCGATCGAGACCACTGCGAGCAGTGCCGAGCAGGTCCCGACGAGAACGCCCTTCAGCCCGTTGCCCGACGGGTAGCCGGCGAGTCGACCCATCGCTCGGGCCAGGGCCTGCTCGGCCCGCACGATCGGATTCGGTGTGCCCGATCCCCGCAGGATGAACACCCGGGCGACCGTCGGGATGAACACGATCGAGAACAGGAACGACAGCAGCAGCGTGATCATCACCGTCGTCGGAATCGGTCGGATGAATTCTCCGAGGATGCCTCCGATGAACAGCATCGGGCTGAACACGACGATCGTGGTGAGCGTCCCGGCGAACGACGCACTTCCGACCCGGTCGATCGCCCGCTTGATCACGCCGACCGAGGTGTCGACGCCTTCGTCGGACGGATCGCCGTCGACCGCCGCCGGGTCGGGGTTGTTCCGGTTGGCGTCGAGCGATTCGGAGATGACGATCGCGTCGTCCACCAGCAGGCCGAGCGTCAGGATCAGCCCGAACAGTGTGATCGTGTTGAGCGTGAAGCCGATGGCCCAGAGGCCCACGAGTGCTCCGACCATCACGAGACCCATGAATCCGGCGGTGATCACGGCGACGCGCCATCCGATGAGGATCAAGCTGACGATCGCCACCGCGATCAGCCCGGTGAGGAGGTTGCTGGTGAGCGAGGTGATCTGACGGTCGACTCCGACGGCGAAGTCGGCGGTGATCTCGGCGCGGTATCCGTCGTCGAGCGGAGCGTTGGCTTCGGAGATCCGGTCCTGGACGAGGTCGCTGAAGTCGAGCACGTCCAGGTCTGACGCGTCGTCGCGTACGAGTCCGATCGAGATCGCTTCCTGATAGCCGGTGTCGTCGACGACGACGCGGGTGAAGCGGGTCGTTCGCACCTCGGTCTCGCCGGTGGCGGGGTCGAGCGAGTCGGTGATCAGGTCGCGTACGTCGGCGGCCTCCACGTCGGGGTCGGCCTGGAGCGCATCCGCGAGCGTCACCGCCTGCGCCTGGAGGTCGGCCGCAGTGGCGTCGGCCGGGCCGATGACCGACACGAGCACGTCGTACTCGTTGACGAACTTCGCGGCGTTCACGGCGCGGTAGTCGAGGGTGAGGGCGTCGGCGACCTCCGGCGGGAAGTCCACGCCGAGATCGACGAGACGCTGCGTTCCCTCCTCGGATCCGATCGAGTCGTCGAACTCGACGACGACCACGAACGAACTCTCGAGAGCCTGGGACTCGACCGATGACACGTCGGCCACGCCGGCGAACGCCTCGGCGAGGGGCTGCGCCACGTCGGCGTCGACGCGGTCGATGTCGTCGACGAAGTACGTGCCGGTCACGATCGAGATCGGCGTGTTGATCGGTGGAAAGCCCTCCCGGTCGAGCCCGAACCCGTAGGAGTACCCGCCGGCGAGCACGACGACGATGAAGAAGGCGAGCGTGACCTGCCAGCGCCGGGCAGCACCGGTTGCGAGTCGTGTGATGAACGACGGGTTCGTGCTCGTCGCCTCGGTGTTCACGTGGGTGGCTCCAGTCGTTGGGCGTGTGGTGACCCGGTCGGCTCCGAAGTGACGCTCACCATCTCTTCGGAGCCGACGCCCCGACCGACGGTGCGTCGGAGAGGACAGTTGTCACACGGGAGGCGAGCCGGGGATTCGGTGTCTGACACCGAATGGTGTCCGGATCGGGGTGAGCGGGTGGGTGATGGTAGCAACGGTCCATGACCGAACCCGCTGCACCCGCTCTCTCCGGACTCGCCGATCGGACCCGGTGGCTCGATGCGACGGCACAGGCCGCACTGGTGGCTGACGGCGAGGTCTCCGCCGGCGAGTTGGTCGAGGCGGCGATCGAGCGGATCGAGGTACTGGACGGTCCGCTGAACGCCGTGGTGGTCGCCTGGTACGACGACGCTCGAGCCGCGGCTGCAGCGGTCGATGCCCAGCGTGCGAACGGCGAGCCACTCGCACCGTTCGCAGGCGTACCGACGCTGCTCAAGGATCTGTGGGCCGAGTCCGCCGGCCACCCGCAGACCAACGGCAACGCCGCGCTGAAGCTCGCGATGCCGGTGTCCGACCACGACTCCAACCTCGTGGCGAGGTTCCGCGATGCCGGCCTGATCACCCTCGGGCGGACCAACAGCCCCGAACTCGGGTCGCTGCCGGTCACCGAACCGATCTCCTTCGGACCCACCCGCAACCCGTGGTCGACCGATCACACGCCGGGTGGTTCATCGGGTGGGGCATCGGCCAGCGTGGCGTCCGGCATGGTGCCGATCGCGAACGCGTCCGACGGTGGCGGGTCGATCCGGATCCCCGCCTCGTGCTGCGGACTCATCGGCCTGAAGCCGTCCCAGGGCAGGATCTCGCTGGGACCGGAACGTGACGAATCCGGGTTGAGTGTGGCATTCGCCGTGTCGCGTTCGATGCGCGACACCGCCGGACTACTCGACCTCGTCGCCGGACCCGGTGTCGGCGACAACGTCATCGCTCCGGCACCGACGCGGCCCTTCGCCGAGGAGGTCGGAGCCGACCCGGGGCGCCTGCGGATCGGCCTGCTCGCACGCCACCCGCTCGGCAACCGGCTCGATCCCGAGTGCGCCACAGCTGCCACGGAGGCGGCGAAGTTGCTCGAAGGGCTCGGGCATCACGTCGAGGAGGCCCATCCGGCGGTCCTCGAGGACGCCGGGTTCTCGGCGCGGTTCATGGCGATCTGGGCGACGAACATGTCGCTCGGCATCCGGCGGTGCGGGGAGCTCGCCGGTCACCCGCTGACGGCCGAGGAGGTGGAGCCGGTCAACTGGGCGATGTCGGAGTTCGCACGACATCTGTCGGCCACCGAGTTCGCATCGGCACTCTCCGCGATCAACGAGTACCGCCGGAAGCTCCAGGGCTGGTGGGCCGACGGATGGGACCTGCTGCTCTCCCCCACGCTGTCCGAACCACCCGTCCGCATCGGCGAACACGATGCCGCCGCCGATGACCCGATGGCCGGGATGAAGCGGGCAGCGGACTTCGTGTCGTTCACACCACCGTTCAACACGAGCGGTCAACCCGCCATCAGCCTGCCGACCCACGTGACCGGCGACGGTCGCCCGGTCGGCGTGCAACTCGCCGCCGCCTACGGACGTGAGGACGTGCTGATCCGCGTCGCCTCGCAGATCGAAGCCGCAGGTGCCTTCATCCTTCCCGACGCCGCCACCATCGCCTGACGTCCGTGTCGCGGTCGAGATCGATCCCGGTCACGCCGTTCGACCCCGAACCGAACGGCGAGGATCAGAACGGTGCGGTGGGGTCGTGGTCGGCGGCCCACGACGGGACGAACGGCGTCTCGCCCGTGCCGATGTAGCGAGTGTGGGTGACGACGCGTCCCACGCCGTGCGCCGTTGTGGCACCGACCGTCCGGTCCGGCGCGGCCACCAGGTGGATCTGGTAGCCGATCGGATCGTGGATCACCGCCGGCCCGGCGTCGGCGTCGAGGTCGAGCGCCACGTGTTGCACCGGCGCCAGGCCGACCTGCACGGGAACGCCCGCCACCACCGACGAGATCGGCCGATGCAGATGACCGCACACGATCGTGTCGACGGTTCCGGGGTGCGCGGCGAGGACGTCGGCGAAGCGATCGAGGCCGATGAAGCCGGCACGGTCCATCCAGTCGATGCCGGTCGCGAACGGTGGATGGTGCATCGCCAGGATCGTCGGCCCATCGTGGCGCTCACCGAGGACGGACGACAGGAACTCGGCACGGTCCCCGTCGAACTCGGCGCCGTGGTGGCGAGGCCGTGTCGAGTCGAGTCCGATCAGCCGGACACCTCGGATCTCGTGGACCCAGCTGAGGTGGTCGGCATCGATCCATCCCATGTCCGGGAACGCCCGCCGGGTCTCGGCTCGCGTGTCGTGGTTTCCGGGGAGGACGAGGACGGGTACGAGGAACGCATCGAGCGCGCCGACCAGCGTCTCGAACGCGTGCGGGTGCGACGTGTCGGTCAGATCGCCGGTGACGAGCACCGCGTCGAGCGTCGGCGACTCCGAGACCATCGACTCGACGGCGAGCGTCAAGCGTGCGTTGTTGTCGACGTCGCGGTCTGTCGTCTCGTCGTCGGAGAGGACGTGGGTGTCGGTCAGCTGACCGATCAGGACGGGCGGGACGGACGGGACTGGCGCGGCCACGACAGCGAGTGTCTCACAGCGACATCGACGACGCGTGCTCGCCACGGCACTCTGCGCACGGAGTCGGTTCCGACCGGTCGGCCCGACGTGTCGAACACGACGTCGCCGATCCGCTCGTTCAGAGACGACCCTTCGCCTTGAGTTCCAGGTACTTGTCGACGACGCCGGTCGCCAACTCGCCGGGGCGGGCATCGACCACGACCACGCCGAACGCCGCGAGCGCCGCGATCGCCCTCTCGCGGGCGTCGAGCGAGGCCACCGCTGCCGCCGACAGGTACGACCCCTCGAGGTCGCCGTGCCGCGCCGAGGACGCCCACGCCGCCACGTCGGGGTCGCGCACGGCGGCCACCATGACGAGGTGGGTGCGGGTGAGTGACTTCAGTGCCGGCAGCAGCGAATCGCTCACGACCGATTCGACGAGGTCCGTGAACACCACGAACAGCGAGCGCCGACGAAATCGCGACGCCGCCGTGGTGAACGCCACGCCGTACGCACTCTCGTCGTACTGCGGATCGAGCAGGTACATCGCCTCCGTCACCCGGGCGAACTGCGCCTTGCTGTTCGACGCCGGCACGATTCCGCGCACCTGGTTGTCGAACGTGATCAGCCCGATGTTGTCGCCGAGTTCGGACGCGACCTGGGTGAGCCCCAGCACGGCATCCATCGCGTGCTCGACACGCGGCGTTTCGCCGACGGTCCCCGCCATGAGTCGCCCGTTGTCGAGGAGGGCGACGACGTGTTGGTTCCGTTCGGCGCGGTACTCGCGCACGATCGCCTTCTGCTGACGGGCCGTGGCGGCCCAGTCGACGCGACGGATGTCGTCGCCCGGTCGGTACTCGCGCAGTTGGTCGAAGTCCGTGCCGGTCCCGCGGGTGCGCACGCTGCGCAGCCCGGTCTCGAGCGGGATGCGCATCCGGGTCCGCATCAGGTCGCGCGACGGGTACGCCGGAAGGACGGCGAGCGTGTCGTGCACGGTCCTGGTCTGCTGGCGGTGGACGAGACGCATGGGCCCCGAGATCCTCAGCGTGATCGCGCCGAACGGGAAGCGGCCGCGTCGCGTGGGCTCGATGGTGGCACCGAACCGGTGCTGGCGGTCTGCGGCGATCGTGAATCTCGACGAACGTCGCGAGGCCTGGAAGCTCGGCCACAGTGCGTCCGCCACCCCGACCCGCACCGACCGGCCGGTCCGGTTCTGGACCAGCCAGCGCAGGTCACCCTGCTCGCCGAGGGTCAGCGACGCCGGGAACTCGCGCGCCACGTCGACTCCCGACGGGTGCGGTGCGACGACGAAGTCGACGACCATCAGCGCCACGACGGCAGCGAGCGCGACCACCAGGACGATCCACGAGTCGGGACGCAGGACGGCCAGCGGCACGGCGACGAGCCCGATCAGCAGTGCGGCCCACCCCGTCGGGATCGGCACACTGCGCGCCCGCCGTTCAGCCACCCGCATTCTCCGTCGCCCCCACCGCTTGCGTGACACTTTCGGCTGCCCGGGCAGCCGAAAGTGTCACGCAAACCGGTCGTGCGGTGAGGTCAGGCCATGTCATCAGCGCGGGGTGGGGACCGTCGCGAGCAGACCGTCGATCACCGTGTCGGCAGCGGTGCCTTCGAGCTCGAGTTCGGGGCGCACGAGGATGCGGTGGCGCAGGCACGGTTTGGCGATGGCCTTGACCTCGTCGGGCGTGACGAATCCACGGCCGGACAACCATGCCCAGGCCTTGGACGCGTGCAGCAGCCAGGTCATCCCGCGCGGCGACACCCCCAACTGCAACGACGGCGACTCGCGGGTGGCGCGCGCCAGTTGCACGATGTAGCGCAGGACCGCCGGCTCGACGGTGATGCGGTCGATCTCACGCCGGGCCGCAGCCAGGTCGAGGGCGTTCGCCACCGGCTTCACGAGGTCGGCGGTCGCGTGTGGGTTCATGCCTCCGTGGTGCCGCACGAGCATGTCGTGCTCCTGTTCCTCGGTGGGGTAGCCGACGACCAGCTTGAACAGGAACCGGTCGAGCTGCGCTTCGGGGAGCGGGAACGTGCCCTCGTACTCGATCGGGTTCTGCGTGGCGATCACGAGGAACGGCTTGGGCAACGGGTGTGTGGTGCCTTCGATCGAGACCTGTCGCTCCTCCATCGCTTCGAGCAGGGCGGCCTGTGTCTTGGGCGGGGTGCGGTTGATCTCGTCGGCGAGGAGCAGGTTGGTGAAGACCGGGCCCTCCCGGAAGCGGAACTGCGGCGCCTGACCCGGCACCTGGTCGAGCACCGACAGACCGACGATGTCGGACGGCATCAGGTCGGGCGTGAACTGGACGCGGGCGAACTGCATGTCGAACGCAGCGGCGAGGGTCTTGGCGAGCAACGTCTTGGCCACTCCGGGAACGCCTTCGAGCAGCACGTGGCCGTCGACGAGCAGCGCGGTGATCACCCCGCTGAGCACACCCTGCTGGCCGACGATCACCTTGCCGACCTCGTCACGCACGTCGAGGACCGCGCGCCGCGCCGCCGACTCCCCGACCGACGACGTGCTTATCTGCCCGGGCGGCTCCGGAGCGGGGGGCTGGAGGGGTTGGTTCATGTGGTGACCCTTTCGTCGGTCGAGTCGGTCGAGCCTCGTCGTTCTGGTTCAGAGCCGGAACGACGAGGTCGGGCGGAATGTGGGGCGGAGTCGTCGCCGAAGACCTGGGTGCGAAGTCGGTCGATCGTCGCGGTGAGGTCCACGAGCGCACGGTTGTCGGGGGCGGTGCGTCGCAGCAGGTACTCGGTCTCCCCGGGGGCGACGCCGGATCGCTCGGCGACCGCACGGTCGAGGTCGGCGAGCGGGGCGTTCACGTCGATGCCGTGAGCACGGCACAGGTCGCGGTGCAGGCGCGAGAGCAGGAGCCACCCGGCACGCGACGCGTGTCCGGCACGTTGCATCAGGTTGCCCGTCGCCGACACGAGTTCGCTCCCGGCGATCGGGGCGGTCACCGGCTCGCTGAGGATGCGTCCTTCGCGTGCGCTCCGTGAGACGGCGAACACGACGAACGCGACCGCACCGACCACGAGCGACATCCACACCCACGCCGGCACCAGGTCGACGAGCGTGTCCTCGCCCGAGCCGACGTCACGCACCGTCGGGCTGACTCCTCGACCGATCACGATGGACACGTCGCTGCCGGCCGTCGGCACGAGCAACGACGCCATCAGGCCGGAGTTGTCGGCTCGCCGCAGTGACCGGTTGACGAACGCGTCGTTGTCGCCGAGACCGACGATCAGTCCGTCGCCGAACTCGCGCACGATGACGAAGGAGTGGCTGTCGGCGCGAACTCCCGAGGTGGGGTCGGTGAAACACTGCTCCTCGGACGGCCCCACGGGGAACAACACGCCGCTCGGCACGAACACACCGCGCAACTCGACGAGCGCGGCGATGCTGCATCGTCCGAGAGCGACGTTCGTCTCCTCCTCGGCGTCGCGACGCTCCGATGTGGACGGCTGCGCCGAGATCTCGACGGCGCCACCGTCGGCGTCGGACCCGCCGTGCAGCGCGGACGCGGGGTCGGCGACCACCACGACACCACCGGCCTCGGCGAAGTCGAGCACTGCGTCACGCTGCTCGTCGTCGAGTCGGTCCTCGAGCACCAGGATCCGTGCGGACTCGACCTGGTCCGTGGACGGAACGTCGCGGGTGTCGTCGACGTCGGCGCCCGCGTCCTGCAGCGTGAGGACCAGCCCTCGCGCTCCGTCGGGCTGCCCCGATCGGGGGTCGAACGGTTCGCTCGACGGGCTCGCACGCAGGAGCAGCAGGACGACGAACGACATCACGACCACGAACACCATCGCGCCGACCGCCTTCACGCCGCCGCTGCCGCCGCCCTGACCCGCCGAGCGCGCCACTACGTCACCGTCGCATCTCGGTCGCCGCCACCCTGACTCGCGCCGCCACCACGACCCGCGCCGCCCTCCTCGGAACGGTCCCGCTCGTTGCGGCTCCGGCCGGTTCGTTTCCCCGCAGGGGTCAGCACGACGTCGAGAACGGCTCGTTCCGCTGCGAGGAAACGCTCGTCGTCGCTCGCGGTGACCTCGCCGTCGTCGAACCAGGCTTGGTCGAAGGTGTCGGCTGCCGCGGAGAACTGGCGGGCAACGTCGCGACCCAGGTCGCCGAGTCGAGGCGCGATCTCGGCGACCTGCTCACGCTCCTCACCGGACGTGCGTCCCGGGATCTCGTCGACGTAGCCGGCACGCGCGAGGTCACCGATCAAGGCCCGGTACTGGCAACGCACCGCCTCGCGATGATCACCGGCTGATCGGGCCTCCTGTGCGAGTCGGCGCCATCGATCCGGCGGAGTCTCGCGGTCGATGATCCGGGAGTCGACGACCTCGTCGATTGCCTCGTCGACATCGAGCGCTTCGCCGTCGTCGCCGTCGCCGGCCCGACTCCTCGAGCCCTCGAGTCGGTTCATCACGATCCACACGAGCGCGACGATCAACGCGAGCACGAGCAGGGCCACGAGCACCTGACCGAAGAAGCCCGCTCCGGAGTTCGTTGTCGCGAGGTCGGGCGTGTCCGGGGGGCGAGCCGGATCGGGGTCGGGCGGGTTGCAGATCCGGCCGACGCTCGTTGCATCACACGCTCGGTCGCGGGTGTCGTCGGGGTCGATGTCGGTCGGTCCGAGCGGATCGACCACGCGCATCCACGCCGTCACCGCTCGATGCGGGACGAACCGCACGATCCCCAGACCGAGAGCGGAGATCACCCGACCACCTCGACCGTGGACGGTCCGAACGCTCGGTCGGCGTCGATCTGCAGATCGAGCCCCTCGGCGGCGAGTCGGACCTCGAGGTACGCCTGCGCGGTGCCGAGCGCGATCAGCGGCACCACGACGAGCACCGCCAACTGCAGCATGACGCTCTGCACGATCCACCCGGCGCTGCCGAGTTCCAGGAAGCCGAACTGTTCGAGCAACGGCACCAGCGTGGCGATGCCCACGAGCAGCAGGACCGACAGCAGCGTCGCGAGCATGACGAACACGACACACAGTCCGTAGCGCAACCGCACGAGGCGCCAGTTCCGCTTGGCGGCGGCGAGCGGCCCGAGCCGCTCGCCGACCATCGCCGGGATGACGAACAGGGTGGCTGCCGACGAGAACCAGGCGACGAACGTGAACAGGAAGAGCCACAGGCCCACCAGGTCGACCTCTGCCGTGACGACGATGAGCGCCATGATCGGGAACCACCAGTGCGTCAGCATCCAGGCGACCGTGATCGACGGCAGGCGCCTCCCCGTCCGCTTCAGCGCGGTCGCCAGCGTGACCGGGCTGCGGAATCGCTCGCCGAGCAGGATCTGGGCGGCGAAGTACCCGACGACCGCCGTGACGAGACTGGCGAACACGATCGATGTCCACACGGCGAGGTCCTCGATGCCACCTCCGGTGTCGTCGCCCAGGAACGACGGGACCGCCGAGTCGTTCGGGTCGAGGCGGTCGTAGCCGAGGACCGTGACCCACACGTTGAGCGCCACGGCCGGGACCAGGATCACGGTTGCACCGAGCATCACGTCGCGCAAGCGCCGCTGGAGGATCGAGCCGCCGCCGTCGAGCGATGCGAGTGACGGCCCGCGACTGCGACGCAGTCGGAAGCTCGACGCGACTCTCCGCAGCGCCCCCGACCCTGCCGACGACGCGGTCGCGGACGAACCGACCGAGCGGGGGGTGGCGGCCGCGGCGTCGAGTCGCTCCCAGGCGCCGCCCTGCTCCGTCATCGCACCATCATCGCCGATCGTGGGGCGCAGACCATGCCAGGGCCGGCCCACCACCGGTCGGAGTAGCGTGCGCGGCGATGCGCGGATACGACTCGACGAGCTACGGCGACGGGTTCGCCGACGTCTACGACGACTGGTACGGCGAGGTCACCGACGTGGCGGCGACCGTCGCCCGGATGGTCGAACTGTGCGGATCGGGGGGTCGCGTGCTCGAACTGGGCGTCGGCACGGGACGTCTCGCGGTCCCGATGGCGACTGCCGGTCTGCGTGTGGTCGGCGTCGACTCGAGCGAGGCGATGCTCGCGAAGCTCGACGAGCGACTGGTCGCTGCACCCCCGTCGGATGATGCGGGCGACGCAGCCACCGAGGGCGAACCCGTCGCTGCGGGCTCGTCGATCACCTCGGTGTGCGGCGACATGGTCGACGACCTTCCCGACGGACCGTTCGATGCGTGCCTCGTCGCCTACAACACGATCTTCAACCTGCTCGATGCGGGTACCCAACGGCGGTGCTTCGCCGAGGTCGCCGCTCGACTGCGACCCGGTGGGTGCTTCGTGGTCGAGGCGATCGTCCCCGACGACGAAGCACCCGCCGGTCACGACGTGGGCGTCCGCTCGATGTCGGTCGACCGGGTGGTGCTGTCGGTGTCGGACCACCGCCCGGACCAGCAACGCACCAGTGGACAGTTCGTCGAGTTCACCGAGTCCGGAGGCGTCCGACTGCGCCCCTGGTCGATCCGCTGGGCTCCACCCGGCGAGCTCGACGACATGGCTGCCGCCGCCGGATTCCACGTCGAGCGGCGCGATGCCGACATGACCGGTGCGCCGTTCGACGACCTGGCCGATCGCCACGTCACCGTGTACCGACTCGGCCCGAGCGAGGCACGGCACGAGACCACGACGGCCGGTTTCGACGACGACGATCTCGGAGCGACGTGACACCGACCGAGTCGTCGTCACGCTGAAACGCCGCCACGCCCGCCGGGTAGCCTGGCGAGCGTATGTATCTCGAGCGCATCCGCGAACCCGGTGACCTGCGGACGCTCGACCACGAGCAGCTCCGTGACCTCTCGGGCGAGATCCGTGACTTCATCGTGTCCGCCGTCTCCGAGGTCGGCGGTCACCTCGGTTCGAACCTGGGTGCGGTCGAACTGACCCTGGCGTTGCACCGCGTGTTCGAGTCGCCTCTCGACGCGATCCTGTGGGACACCGGTCACCAGGCCTACGTCCACAAGATCGTCACCGGACGCCAGTCCCAGTTCGAGACGCTGCGCCAGGCCGGCGGCCTCTCCGGCTATCCGAGCCGCGAGGAGTCCGAGCACGACCTCATCGAGAACAGCCATGCGTCGACGGTGCTGTCCTACGCCGACGGAATCGCCGCGGCACGCGACCTCGGCACGAACGATCGCCGCCACATCGTCGCGGTGATCGGCGACGGCGCGATGACCGGCGGCATGGCCTACGAGGCGCTGAACAACATGGGCCACCACCGCCGTGGTGTGATCGTGGTGTTGAACGACAACGGTCGCTCGTACGCGCCGACCATCTCGAACCTCTCGGCCAACTCCCAGGGCGTCGACGAACAGGCCAACCATCCGTCCGCGGGCCGCCCGACCATCACCGACCGAGTCACCGGGAAGCTCTCGAACGCACTCACCGACATCCGCCAGAACCCGGTCTACGTGCGTCGTCAACGCCGCCTCGAAGGGGTTCTCCAGGGGATCCCGGTCGTCGGCAACCAGGCCGGCTCCGCCATGGAGGCGTTCAAGGCAGCGGTGCGCGAGTTCCTGCAGCCCCCGTCGTTCTTCGAGGCCCTGGGTGCCCGGTACGTCGGCCCCTTCGACGGGCACGACGTCGCGGAGATGGAGGAGGCCTTCCACAACGCGATCGAGCTCTCCGAGGAGGGTCCGATCGTGGTCCACGTCCTCACCCAGAAGGGGCGCGGGTACTCCCCCGCCGAGGACGACGACGAGAAGAACCTGCACGACGCACCGGTGTTCGACCCGGCGATCGGCCCACCCAAGGCCGTGGCCAGTGGCTACACCCAGGCCTTCGCCGACGCGATCGTCAAGGAGGCCGAAGCCGACTCGCGCATCGTGGCGATCACCGCTGCGATGCCCGGACCGACCGGTCTGATCCCGTTCCAGGAGCGCTTCCCCGACAGGTTCTTCGACGTCGGCATCGCCGAGCAGCACGCGGTCACCAGTGCGGCCGGCATGGCGATGGGCGGGTTGCGGCCCGTCGTGGCGATCTACTCGACGTTCCTCAACCGTGCGTGGGACCAGGTCGTCTACGACGTGGCGATGCACCGCTTGCCGGTGATCTTCTGCCTCGACCGCGCCGGCGTCACCGGTCCCGACGGCGCCAGCCACCACGGCGTGTACGACATGGCCCTGATGTCCAAGGTGCCGGGCATGCGTGTGCTGGTCCCGTCCAGCGCACAGGAACTGACGCAGATGCTGCACGACGCCACCTCGCTCACCGACGAGGGCCCCGTCGTCATCCGGTACGCACGCGGCAAGGCCCGCCAGGTCGGTGAACACGAGGTCGGTGTCGGCATCCTCGGCCGCAAGGTCGTCGAGGCGTCCGATCCGTCCGGTGCGATCTGCGTGATCGCAATCGGCAAGATGCTCGAGACCGCCGAGAAGGCGGCCGAGCGGCTCGCCGACGAAGGAGGCCCGGCGGTCACCGTGTGGGACGCACGGTGTTGTGCACCGCTCGATCCGGCGATGATCGCCGACGCCGCGGCGCACCGCGCCGTCGTCACCATCGAAGACGGCATCCGTGACGGCGGCATCGGCATGGCGATCGCCACCGAGGTGTGTGAGATCGACGGCTCGGTCCCGGTCACCCCCTTGGGGCTGCCGACGAGGTTCCACCCTCACGATCCGAAGTCGAACAACATCCACGCGCGCTACGGACTCGACGTCGACGGTCTCGTCGCCACCATCCGCAACGCCTGACGCTCGCCGATCTCGAGCCGCACGCAGACACGCGCGGCGAACCGGCGCCGCGTCAGTCGCCACGGACCAAGCACTCCCCGGGCGGTCCCGGCCTTGCGACTGACCCGGCCAGGGTCGGATGTCTCCACCCGCGGAGAGCTGGACCTCGACATGAGGTTCAATGTCACAGAATGATCGTGCAACCGCAGAGCGGCCTGCCACAATGACCGGCGTGCCTCGTTCGAAGACCACCTCGATCCCGCGCCCTGCGGGCATCAAGGCATCCGACGAGGGACGCTCGCGCCTCGGCGACTTCACCCGGCCGATCCCGGTCGAGAAGCGGATCTCCCGGCGTCCACGTGTCGCTGCGTTCACCGGCGCCTTCGCTCTGAGCATCATCGCAGCGATCGCGTTCGCCGTGTTCGTGCTGCCGATCAGCACGTGGCAGGACCAGTCGGTCGACCTCGAGCAGCGCCAGGCGCAACTCGACGAGTTGCAGCGGGTGAACGGTGAACTCGAGGCCGAGACCGTACGTCTGGAGACGCCCGACGGAATCCGCGAAGCCGCCCGCGAGGACTTCGGCTTCGTCGAGCTCGGCGAGGAGCGCTCGTCGATCCTCCCGATGCCCGAACTCCCGACCGACCTGCCCGATGGGTGGCCGTACAACGTCGTGACCGAGATCCTCGACGCCCGCGGCGCAGGCTGACCGTCCACGACCTCGTCCTCACTCGGTGCCACACCGGGTCGGTAGTGTCGTGCCGGTGACGCCGAGCGATGTCAGCACCGCCCTCTCGCAGCAGGGCTACCTGCCCGACGAGGGGATCGCGACCTCGGTGTTCCTGGCGATGACCCTCCAACGGCCCCTGTTGCTCGAAGGGGAGGCGGGTGTCGGCAAGACCGAGTTGGCCAAGGCGCTCGCCGCGATGACCGGCGGCGAGTTGATCCGCCTGCAGTGCTACGAGGGAATCGACGTCTCCCAAGCCGTGTACGACTGGGACTACTCGCGCCAACTGTTGCACCTGCGCGCCACCGAGGCGACCGGTGAGTCGACGTCGATGACGTCGACGGACCTCGAGGCGGAGTTGTACGGCGAGCGCTTCATGGTCAAGCGGGCGTTGCTGCGAGCGATCGCTCCGACCGAGGGGCCGCCGCCGGTGCTGCTGATCGACGAGGTCGACCGGGCCGACGACGAGTTCGAGGCGTACCTGCTCGAGGTGCTGTCGGACTTCCAGATCACGATCCCGGAGGTCGGCGTGTTCCGCGCCGAGAAGCCGCCGCTCGTGGTGCTCACGTCGAACCGCACCCGTGACGTCCACGACGCGCTCAAGCGACGTTGCCTCTACCACTGGGTCGAGCACCCCGACTTCGAACGTGAAGTCGAGATCGTGAAGTTGCGCGTGCCCGGCGTCGACGACGGTCTGGCCCGTCAGGTCGCCGCAGCCGTCGAGGCCCTACGCGGCCTCAACCTCTACAAGCCACCGGGCGTGGCCGAAACGATCGACTGGGCGGCCGCACTCGGCCGACTCGGTGCGACGAAGCTCGACGACACGCTGGTGGCGAACACGCTCGGCACCGTGCTCAAGTATCGCGAGGACCACCAGCGGGTGGATCAGCACGGGGTGGCCGCGGTGGTGAAGCAGGCGTTCGAGAAGGGTCTGTTGCACGGGTGATGCCGTCGATCCCTGCCCACGGTTCGGGGCGCACCGGGTCGCGCCGAGCACGACGTCGGTCAGCCGCGTCGGCGGGGTCCACGGTGACGTCCGACCCGCGCGTCGCGTCCCGATGAGCTGGGCGCCGCCCACCGTCGACGACACGGTCAGGACCCAGCGAAGCGATGCCGCGCAGATCGCCGTGGCATTCACGCGGGTACTGAGAGGCGCCGGGTTGAAGGTGCCGACGAGTTGCACCCACACGTTCGCCGAGGCGCTGTGCGCCGTCGGTCTCGACGACCGTACCGGCGTGTACTGGTCGGGTCGTGCCACTCTCGCCCGCCGGCCCGAGGACATCGACGTGTTCGACCGTGCCTTCCAGGTGTTCTTCGAGCACCGTCGGTCGAACGGCGAGAACGCAGAGGACGAGCCGCTGTCGATCACGATCGCCGTCGACGCCCAGGACGACCACGACGCCGACGATGGCCCCGACACCGCCGAAGCGAACGACGATCCCACGATCGAGCTGCGGTTCTCCACGACCGAGGTGCTGCGCCACAAGGACTTCGCCCAGTACAGCTCGGACGAACTCGTGTTGGCACAGGACCTGATGTCGAGCCTGCGGTTGGTCGGGTCGCCACGCTCGTCGCTGCGGCTCGGTCCGTCGGCTCGCGCCACGAGTCGCCCCGACATCCGCCGCACGATGCAGGCCGCGATCCGTTCCGGTGGCGAGCCGATCGAGCGGCACCACCGCCGACCACGCACCCGCCTGCGACGTCTGGTGCTGCTGCTCGACGTCAGCGGTTCGATGGAACCCTACGCCCGTGCGCTGCTCCGATTCGTCCACGCCGCGGTCGCGGGCAGACAGAAGGTCGAGGCGTTCGCTCTGGGCACCCGACTCACGCGGATCACGCGCGAGTTGAACAGTCGCGATCCCGACATCGCGCTCGCTGCTGCGTCGGAGCGCGTCATCGACTGGAGCGGCGGCACCCGCCTCGGCGACGGTCTCCGCGCATTCAACGACGAGTGGGGGGTGCGTGGCCTCGCCCGCAACTCGATCGTCGTGATCCTCTCCGACGGCTGGGACCGCGGCGACCCCGACACGCTCTCCGAGCAGATGGAGCGGCTGCACCGGGTCACGCACCGCCTCGTCTGGGTCAATCCGCTGAAGGTCACCCCCGGCTATGCGCCACTGGCGCGCGGCATGGCGGCTGCGCTGCCGCACCTGGACTCGTTCGTCGAGGGGCATTCCGTTGCTGCGATGGAGGAACTGTGCAGGGTGATCAGCGAATGAGAGCGCTCGGACGGCATCGCTCAGCCCGGCACACGCGTGACCGCGATCGGTGCGTGGACGGCAAGATGCTCACGCGAGCGAGTGGCAGGAAAGGTCGAGGACGGGGGGAGACTGGGAGATCATGAAGGAACTTCTGAAGGACATCGAACGTTGGCAGCGGGCGGGTGAGCGGATCGCCGTGGCACGCGTGGTCGACATCGAGGGGTCGGGACCGCGACTTCCCGGCGCAGCGATGGCCGTGACCGGATCGGGCGAGGTGGCCGGCAGCGTCAGCGGCGGGTGCGTCGAAGGCGCCGTGGTCGGCGAAGCGCTGTCGATCCTGGAGGGCACCACGAAACCGCGCGTCGTCACGTTCGGCTACTCCGACGACGAGGCGTTCGCGGTCGGGCTCACGTGCGGCGGCACGATCCACCTGTTCATCGAGGAGCTGGCCTGGTGAGTGCAACAGGACCCGAGCGCGGCTCGCCGATCTTCGACCGCTACTCGGCGTTGCTCCGTGAGGAGGTGCCCGTCGCCCTCGCCACCGTGATCGAGGGGACGAGCGGCGACATCGAGGTCGGTGCCAAGCTGCTCGTCACCACCGACGGCACCGCACCCCTCGGTTCGCTCGGTCACCCGGAACTCGACCGGGTGGTCGCACGCGACGCGATCGCCGAACTCGAAGCCGCCCGCTCGGGCGTTCGCTCCTACGGCCCCGAGGGCCAGACCACACCCGAGGACCTGATCGACCAACCGACGATCCGGATCTTCGTCGAATCCCATGCGCCGCCGCCGCAGATGTGGATCTTCGGTGCCGTCGACTTCACGGCCGCGCTCGCGCGCGTCGCGAAGGTCCTGGGGTACCGGGTGACCGTCTGCGACGCCCGCGAGGTGTTCGCCACGAAGCGCCGATTCCCGATGGCCGACGCGGTCCGTGTCACCTGGCCGACCCCGATCTTCGAGGAACTGGGCAGCGAACTCGGCCCTCGCGACGCGGTGTGCATCCTGACCCACGACCCGAAGTTCGACGTCCCTGCCGTGCAGGGCGCTCTGGCCACGCGAGCCGGGTACATCGGCGTGATGGGCAGTCGCACGACCCATGACCGACGCATGCAGCGACTCGCCGAGGTGGGCGTCGACCAGGCCGGGTTGGACCGTCTGATGTCGCCGATCGGCCTCGACCTCGGTGCGCGCACGCCCGAGGAGACCGCAGTGAGCATCTGTGCCGAGATCATCGCGGCCCGCACCGGCAAAGGGGTGCCGAGTCTGAAGGACTCGTCGGGACCGATCCACTCCTGACCGATCCACTCCGGGCCGATCTGGCGGCTCGCTTCAGTGGGCTCCCGGCACCACCACGGCGTCCGGGTTCGGCGGGTCCCAGACCGCCGCCGGTGTCAGCACGAGCGACGGCTCACCATCGATCGCATCGACGCTGCCCGATCGGTCGACGGGAAGGACGGACGCCTCACCGATCAGCGGTTCGGGAAGACAGTCGCATCCGATGCGCTGAGCCGGTCCGGCGTGAGCGAGTCCTCGACCGATCAGATCGAGCGTTCGGCCCGCTTCGGAGATTCGAGGGTCCGTACGCACGATGGCGGCGAGTGCCGCCACGACGACCGGGTCCCACTGCGACCCGGCGTGCTCGTTCAAGACCGCCATCGCCGTGTCGCGACCCATCCCGTCCCGATACTGCCGGGTGTGGGTCATCGCGTCGAATGCGTCGCACACGGCCACCACCCGAGCGGCATGGGGGATCGCATCGCCCACAAGCCCGTCGGGGTACCCGTCTCCGTCCATGCGTTCGTGGTGAGCGCGCACGCCTGCGGCGATCCCGGCGAGCACGAGCGACCCCGCCACCAGACGCTCGCCGTCGACGGTGTGGCGTCGCATGACCTCGAACTCCTCGTCGGTGAGACGGCCCGGCTTGTTCAGGATCTCGTCGGGCACATCGAGTTTGCCCACGTCGTGGAGGATGGCCGTCAGGCCGACACAGCGCAGGGCGGTCGGTCCGACACGCAGTTCCTCACCCACCCGGACGGCGATCTCGGCGGTCCGCACCACGTGGTCACGGGTGATCGGATCCTTCGCCTCGAGGTCGGCGACGAACCGGTGGACGATCGGATCGAGCCCGATCTCGAGTGCGCCGAGCGGGTCGACCACCAACACCGGTGCGAGCACCTCGCTCACCCGGCCGGTCCGTCCGTACACCACGATCGCGCCGATCGTGGCGCCCAGCACGCCGATGACGTCGAATGCGTGCGCCGACCAGAACCCACTGGAATACGGCGCGGTCGACAGCCACACGAACGCCGATGAGCCGACGAGTCCGTACCCGAGAGACACGACCAGCGGGCTGGACCGCTCGGCGACACACGCCAGGAGCAGGTGACGACGCGACAACACGACGCATCCGACGAACGACACGACGGCGACGGCGATCGTGAGCGGCTGGCGCAGCGTGGGGGCCGGCAGGAGATCGACGTCGATCAACAACGCTGCGGCGAGCGCGCTGATCACGCCGAGCCAGGTGGCGATCCACACCCGCCAGTGTCGCCGGACCCATCGGGCCTGCCGGAAGGCGGGGACGAGCGCGGGACCGGCCGCCGTGAGCCCGATCGGGATCGAGAGGAGCACCGACGTCATCGTCGACGTGTTGTCGCCGACGATCACGCCGGGCGTCGTGATGCCGTGGACGAGAGGGAGCGCCGACACCGCGCAGAAGAACAGGCCGAGGAAGCCGAGGTCGGCCTCGTTGCGATCGAAGGAACGCATGATCACCGCAGCCGATGTCACGAGACACAGCGACGCGGCGATCACCACCACCCAGAACAGCAGCATCGGCGAACCGAACTCCACCCCCGTGGCGAACCACATCGACAGCGCGATCTGCGCTGCGGCAGGAACCGACCACGACGCAATCCATCGGCCGACGAACGAGTGAGCCGGCTGGGCTGGATTCGACACGTCGATGTCATCGGCAGTCGGTCGCCGGACCTGAGCTCGATTCGGTGAACAGCGGAGAAAGTCGCCGCCCCGAGCCGGAGATCAGTCGGACTGGGTGGGGTCGCCGAAGCGCACGCTGCCACGCCGGATCGTGTCGACCTCGACGGTGCGTCCCGTCTGCACCGAGTGGACGATCGCGTCGTCGACGCCGAGGTAGAGCATCACGTGTCCCGGGTAGTAGACGAGATCTCCCGCCTGGGCTTCGTCCTTCGACAGCGACCGGGCCTCGGAGATCTGCGTGCCGCTCTGGCGGTACAGTTCCAGGCCGGCTCCCTGCCAGGCGTAGGTCGTGAGTCCCGAGCAGTCGAAGCCGACGCCCTCGGAGCTCGTGTTCGAGCGATAGGGCACACCGACCTGGGTGAGCGCGCCGAGCACGGCCCGCTGATGATCGAGCGGAGCGCTGCTCCACGCATCGACCATCGCCATCTCGTCGTAGCCCAGTTCCTTCGCCGTCCAACTCGCTGTGGCGGCGCGGTACCAGGCGAGGGTCAGTTCGTCCTCGACGGAGCCCGAGACGCGATACGCATCGAGAGCGGCGACGGCCTCGTTGGCCGCAGCGGTGATCTCGGCGGCGTGTTCGTTCACGTTCGTGGCCGCCGCTGCCGATCCACCGTCGACAGCGTTCACGCCGGCGATGCAGCCGAGCGACGACACGACCAGGGCACCGGCGAAGGCTCGGCGGCGCACGCGGGCAGACAGTGAAGGGGTGAGAGTCATGTCAGGAAGAAGCCGTTCGTCAGGAGAATCGGTCGACGCACGGACTGCGACGTGATCCCGTCATCACGACTGATCGTGACGGACGGGTAACGTATCGTCACCCAAACGCAATACTCAAGTCCCATCCGTGGCATTTCGTCATCTGAACGACATCTTGACGGTCGTTTCGTCATGGAGCGCCACGACCCGCCGCCGGTCGGTACTCTCGAGAAGTGCACCATGAGCAGGGTCGACGCGATGCCTGAGAGCGAACGGGTCCACGCGGTGGTGCTCGCCGCCGGCGCAGGATCCCGATTTCGTGACGTTGGTCACAAGCTGGCAGCTCGACTGCCGAAGACGGTATGGCGACCCGAGGAGTCGGTCTTCGACCGCTCGCTCGCAGCGGTCGTGGCGGCCCGGATCGGCCCCGTCACGGTCGTCACCGGTCGGCTGTCGGCGGTCGACCTCGGCATCGCCGACCGCACCGACGTGTCGTGCGCCCACAACGTCGACTGGGCGTCGGGCCAGATGACCTCCGTGCGCGCCGGACTGGATGCCGCGACGTCCGACGGCGCCGACGTCGTCGTGATCGGCCTCGCCGATCAGCCCGGCATCGAACCCGACGCGTGGCGTGCCGTGGCAGACGCAGCCCGATCCGGTGCCCGGATCGCAGTGGCCACCTACGACGGGCGCCGGGCGAACCCCGTCGCGCTGCACCGTGACGTGTGGAATCTGCTCCCCACCACCGGCGACGAAGGGGCGCGCACCCTGATGCGGCTACGCCCCGACCTGGTGGTTGAAGTACCGTGCACGGGTTCACCCGAGGACATCGACACCGTGAAGGATCTGACCCAATGGCAGAACAACTGAACAACGAGTTCACCGTCAATCGACCGATCGACGAGGCGTGGCCGATCATCACCGACGTCGAGAAGATCGCACCGTGCCTCCCCGGCGCCGAACTGCAGGAGATCGCCGAGGATGCCGAGCGCGGCGAGGTGTACCGCGGTGTCGTCAAGGTCAAGCTCGGAGCGATCTCCACCCAGTTCAAGGGGGACGCGTACTTCGTCGAGCGCGACGACGCGAACTACCGCGTCGTGCTGAAGGGCAAGGGTCGCGACACCGGCGGCCGCGGCAACGCCTCGGCCGACATCACCGCCCATGCCGAGAGCCTCTCGCCCACCAGCACGAAGGTCGTCGTCACGACCGATCTGCACATCACCGGCAAGGTCGCACAGTTCGGCCGCGGCATCCTCGGCGACGTCAGCACCAAGCTGATCGACCAGTTCGCCGACAACCTCAACACGATGATCGACGAGGACGGCGTCGGTGCACCCGACGCCGGAGCTGCTGCAGCACCCGCCGACGAATCCGGTGACACCGGCGTCCCCGACACCGACACCTCGGGTTCCGCATCCGAGACCAAGGTGCGCAAGATCAACGGCCCCGCTGCCGACCCGATCGACCTGATGGACGTGAGCGGGAGTTCGATCCTGAAGCGAGCTGCCCCGGCGCTCGCCGCGCTCCTCGTCATCCTGTACTTCCTCCGTCGTCGGAGCTGATGGGCGAGCCGCGCGACAGCGATCGTGAACGCGTCGCCGAGTTGCTCGGTCGCGAGCCACGCGGCGCCTACACCGTCGTCGTGCGCGACCGCACCGGCGATCCGGTCGTCCTCCGCAACGCCCCCTTCCTGGGCGACGGCACGCCGATGCCGACTCGCTACTACCTCGTGGGCGAGGAACTGGTGAAGGCGGTCAGCCGGATCGAGTCCGAAGGCTCGGTCGACATCGTCGAGGCCGAACTCGGCGACGAGATCATCGCCGACATCCACCGCCGCTACGAGGCCGAACGTGACAGCGCGATCGCGATCGACCACGTCGGCCCGCGTCCGTCGGGTGGCGTCGGCGGGACCCGGGTGGGCGTGAAGTGCCTCCACGCTCATGTGGCCCACCACCTCGCGACGGGCGACGACGAGATCGGCCGGTGGACCCTGCGTCGCGTCCCGCCCGGCACGCCGGGTCGGCCGAACATGGCGGACGACACCGCGCACGACGGTCCGTCCCTCGATGCGGGTGCGCCCGCCGGCGACGCGCACGATGCGAGCACTCCCGGACAGGTGCCGTCGTGACGCCGGGGGCACTCGTGGTCGCGATCGCCGACCGCACCGTCGATCTCGAACTCGTCGGCGGCGGCACCTGGTCGCTACCGGTCGGGCCACTCACGCTCGTCGAACGCGAACTCGATGGGGCTGACCGCCCGGCACCGGAGCAACTCACCAACGCACTCGGCATCGTCTCGGACCACCTCGACGACGTCGTCCGTTCGTCGCCGATGGTCAGCGCAGCCCCCCACGTCGTCTTGGTCGGCGACCATGCCGCGGCACTGGCACGCGTCGAGCTGGGAACCGACGAGGTCCCCGGCGACTACACCCTCGATCGGGCCGACGCCGACGAGGTGTTCCGCACACTCGTGGCCGAACCGATCGCGCAGCGGATCCACAACCCCGGCCTCGACCCCGAGCGGGTCGAATCGATCGTCGCCACCTGTTGCGTCGTACTCGCCGTGATGCGACGGCTCGAACTGACCGAGGTGGCGATCACGACCGACGCCGATGCGACCCGGCGATCCGGCACGGCCGGGTCACCCGATCGAGGGGACGACTGACGTGGCACTCCGCCATCCGTCGCGCCCACCTGCGCCGGTGTATCTCTTCGGCAGACGGGTCACGATGCGTCCGCTCGCGATCAACGACTTCCGAGAGTGGAGCGAGGTGCGACAACGCAACGGCGAATGGCTGACCGTGTGGGAACCGAGCCGCTTCGCTCACCAACCCGACCCCACCACCGACAAGTCGGCGTTCGCATCACGCTGCCTCCAACGCGATCGTGACCGGGCGGCCGGGACCGCGTTCCAGTTCGGCCTGTTCGTCGACGGCCGGGTGGCGGGCGAGGTCAACCTGAACAACGTGATCCGCGGGGCGATGCAGTCCTGCACCGTCGGCTACTGGGTCGACCAGGACCATGCCGGGAACGGGTACACGGTCGAGGGCGTGGCACTCGTGATGCAGTTCGCGTTCGAGCAACTCGGCCTGCATCGCGTGGAGATCTGCATCGTGCCGCGCAACCAGCGCAGTCGTCGCATCATGGAGAAGCTGGCCATCCGCGAGGAGGGCGTGGCGCAGCGATATCTCGAGATCAACGGCACGTGGGAGGACCACGTCCGCTACGCCATGACGAGCGAGGAGTGGCACGCCCGCCGCTCCGAGATCGTGCGCACCTGGATCACCCGCACCGCCTGAGCCCACGCCGACTCCGGGACGTCTGCGCCAACCGGCCCACACATCCGGCACCACACCGCTGGCTCCTCACGCGAAGACGCCGCCGCCGATCGGGCGTGTGGCCCGATCGACGACGGCGTCGCGATCCTGAGATCGAGTGGGATGGAACTCAGTAGCCGGCGAGCCCCGGGTTCTCCCGCGTCATCTGCAACGCTTCGATCTTCTCCATCCGCAGTTGCGTGCGGCGCTTCCACATCTTGGTCTTCCAATGGCGCTTCGTGCGACCGCGCTTGGCGAGTTTGCTCTTGGCGACCTCGGCATCGTGGTGATGCGCCGGCTTCCAAGCGCTTCCGGGCTCGTGCACGTCCTCGGGTTCGATCCCCGAGGAGACGGTCTGTGCGACGTTCTGCAACTCGACGTGGATTCGGTGGCGCTCACTGTGTGCGTGCGCCCTCCTCTCCTGCCGGGGCAGCATCTGCACAATGTCCGTATCACGGTTGCGCTGGCTCATTGGTGACCTCCTACTTAGCGGCACAGGTTGATGACGCCGCGGTGGATTCGGTTCCTGTGACGACGACTGTAGGACACCTGGCGTCCCCCGTGTGTTTGCCTCGTGTAACGATTCTGCGCGATATTTCGTGACGGACGTCACGTCACCATGTGTGGCGGGGCGCCCACGGCGCGAGTTCCGGCTCCTCGCCGCCGCATCGGCGCGCTCGCCGAGGGGGCCGGATGAACGCCGAGGAAACGTCGGGCGGAGCCGTCAAGAACCACGTCGCGCGAGCCGATGAACGCAACGTGCAACTGCCTCCGCCCCCGCATGCCCCCTCCGTCGATCCGTCGACGAGCGACACGTCGAGCACGGCGGCGCAGCTGCGAGCCGACACCGATGCACACACCGGTGCCGACACCGACGCCAGCATCGACGTGCGGTCGATCGGCCAGGAGCTCGTCGGCGCGATCGACGCGGTGGTCGCCGGACACCACGACGTGGCCGAGATCGCCGTCGCCACCCTCTTCGCACGCGGACACCTGCTCATCGAGGACATTCCCGGAGTGGGCAAGACACTGCTCGCACAGGTGATCGCCCGGGCCGTCGGCGGGTCGTTCTCCCGGATCCAGGGGACGCCCGACCTGCTTCCCGGCGACGTGACCGGCTCGATGATGCCGGTCACCGATGCGCGGGGCGGCACCGAACTGCGCTTCCGTCCCGGCCCGATCTTCGCCAACGTCGTCGTCTTCGACGAGCTCAACCGTGCCACACCGCGCACGCAGTCCGCACTGCTGGAGGCCGCGGAGGAGGCGACGGTCACCGTCGACGGCGACGCACACCGACTGCCGGGCCCATTCATGCTCGTGGCCACCCAGAATCCCATCGAGATCGCCGGGACCTACGGCCTCGGCGAAGGCTCCCTCGACCGGTTCGCGGCGGTGGTCAGCCCCGGACGTGCCGCCCCGGAGTTCGAACTCGACGTGCTCACCGGCCGACGCGGCCGAAGCATGCTCGGCGCGATCGAGGCGATCACGACCACTGCTCGGATCGAGTCGATCCAGCACGAAGTGGACCGGGTCCGGGTGTCCGATGCCGTCGGCCGCTACGTCGTCGACCTCCTCACCGCGACCCGCACCCACCCGGCCGCCCGCCTCGGAGCGTCCACCCGGGCGGGCGTGTCCCTGATCTCGCTCGCGCGGGCACGCGCCGCGCTCCACGACCGCAGCTACGTCGTGGCCGACGACGTCGCGTCACTGGCGGCCACGTCGCTCGGTCACCGCGTCATGGTCGCCGACAGCAACGGATCCACGACCGCCGGCCGTGACCTCGTCGCCGAGTGCGTCGCCACGGTCCCCGCGCCGACCGCCTGAACCATGTGCCGAGCGACCTGCTCCACCGAGTCGTGCGACCCCAAGGCCCGCCGATGACGCGCCCGGAGACGAACGGCACCGGGTCGTGACGCTGCTCGACACCGACACTGCCACACCGCCGGCTGCGGACCTGTCCGACGGACGCGTCCGCATCGAGGACCGGACCGTCGAGGCGGTCGACGCGGCGCGGACGAGCAACGATCACGGGCGTCGCGACCGCGGCCGCTGCCGGCCCGCTGCGCTCGCACCCGGATCGCTCGCCTTCCTCGGCGCATGGGGCGTCGGCCTCGCCATCGCACGGTTGACCGGAGCCGCCGCCGTCGTCCTCCTGCTCGTCGCCGGGGCCGTCGCTCTCCTCGGTTCGGTCGTCGCCGGGTGGTGGCGGTTGCGCCGGGTGTCGGTCGATGCCGTGTCGGTCGCTCGGACGGCCACGGTCGGTGACGACCTCATCCTCACCGTCCGCCACGTCGACCCTGCGCGCAGCCCCGTCGCCGTCCAGGTCGACATCCTCGGTACCACGTGTCCGCTCGACCCGTCCGGGTCGACACCCGTCGTCGTCGTGGCGCCGGCGGCAGGGGTCGTCGTCGACCTCGGCGTGACGGTCCGCAGCGCCGGCGCCGTCGGCGTGGTGTGGTGGCGTCGACGGAGCCGCCTCGCCATCGATCCACTGCACGTCGCTCCACGCGCCGACGGTGCGCCACTCCCCGTCGACCGTCGATCCACCGTCGACCCCGGCGAGTCGACCGGCGGCAATGGGCCCCGGATCGGTGACCTCGACGGCACCCGACAGTGGCGTGCCGGTGAAGGTCAGAAGTCGATCCACTGGCCGTCGACGCTGCGTTCCGGGGAGGTGATCGCATTCGACCGATCGGCGGCCACCGAGACACGTTGGGTGCTCCCGCTCACCGCCGAAGCCGGGCGCTTGCGCCGCACGATGGAGGACGGGCTGAGGCACGGCCACGCCGTCGACCTCGAGATCGACGACGAGTCGGGTCGGACCGAGCCGATCCGCCACCGGGACGACGTTCTCGTCTGGTCGGCGATCGCCGCCCACCGCCAGACCCCCGCGCAGCACTCGTCGCCCGACCGGGTCGCCGTGTGGAAGCGTCAGGTGACGCGACCGGCTCGGCGCGACTCGTCGGTTCCACTCGCTCCTCGGCAACGCCTGCTGACGGCCCTCGCCGCGGTCATCGCGTTGAACATGCTGAGCGGTGCGCTCGACGCATCACTCGCCTCGCGCGGCGCAGTCACACTCGGCATCGCCGTTGCCACCGGCCTCTCGTTCTGGGCGTCGGCCGGACGCCGCACGATCTGGATCCGAGCGCTGATCGCCGTCGTCGCCCTCGGTGCGCTGGCACGGATCGCCGTCGAGTCCGCCGGGATCGGCGGGCTCCTCGAAGCGCTGCGCGGGCCGCTCCCCGACCTGCTGCTCCTGCTCGTCGCGCTGCACGGCGCCGAGATCGTCGACCGACGCACGAACCGGGTGCACGTCGCGATCACGTTCGTCGTCGTGGCCTACGCCGCGGGGTTGAGGATCGACGGCAACGTCGGGTTCTGGCTCCTCGCCTGGGGAGTCGTGGCGATCGCTGCGATGACCGTCGGCGAACCGGTCTCGCGCACGACCCGCGTCCGCATCGCACCGATCGTCGCCTGGTGCGTCGTCGGACTCGCGGCGACGATCGGGCTCGCTGCGTTCGTGCCGATCCCCGACGGGCCCGCCAGCCTCGGGCTCCCGTCACTGTCGCCGCCCGGCGCCACCATCGACTCCTCCGGCGCCCTCCTCGGCCCCGACGGCAGCACGTCACCGACTCCCCCGCCGCCTCCCGGACAGGCGCCCGCACGAGGGGCGCTCGGGCAGGCCGGCGGGTACCCGGGGTTCTCCGACACCCTCGACACCGCCGTGCGCGGCGACCTCGGCGACGAGGTCGTGATGCGTGTGCGTGCTCCCGAACCCGCCTTCTGGCGCGGCCAGATCTTCACCGAGTTCGACGGTCGCACCTGGCGCGTCACACCCGAGAGGGGCCGCACGGTGCAGGGCCCGCAGATCGACGTGCGGCCCACGATCGGTGACCTGCCGGCGACCGGGACACCGACCGCGGAGTTCGTGCAGACCTACATCGTCGAAGCCGACCTGCCGAACGTGATCTTCGGCGCAGGTCGACCCCAGACGGTGATCTTCGACGGCAGTGTCGTCACCCGATCCGACGGAGCCCTGCGCGCCGATCGCACACTGACCGACGGCACGGTGTACTCCGTCGTGTCACAGCGCGTCGACGTCACCTCCGACGTGCTCCGCGCGCAGGGCGATCTCGGCGACTTCTTCGGCCGCTTCGAGACCGACCCCACCCTGGCGAGCGAACTGGACCGCTTCCTCGAGATCCCCGACTCGACGTCTCGGGCCACCCTGGCCCTGGCGGCCGACCTGCGCGTGCCGGGGTCCACGTACGACACGATCCTCGCCTATCAGGCCTGGATGGGGCTCAACACCCTGTACGACCTGAACGCCCCGGTTCCCGACGGCGACGCCGTCGACGACTTCCTGTTCGGATCACAACGTGGGTTCTGTGAACAGATCGCATCGTCGCTCGTGGTGATGCTGCGTTCCCAAGGAGTCCCCGCCCGTCTCGCCACCGGCTACGTGCCAGGAACCCGCGACCGGATCTCGGGCGTGTTCGAGGTGAAGGCCAGCGACGCGCACGCCTGGGTCGAGGTGTGGTTCCCCGAGACCGGGTGGGAGGCGTTCGACCCGACCGCCGAGGTGCCGCTCGCCGGTGACGCCGATCGTTCCACGGTGGGCGCCGACGCGGCCGGCGCGATCCTCGACGGTGCGCTGTCGCACCCGGTCGAGGTCGGCGGCGTGATCCTGGTCCTCGGCGCAGCGGCCGCCGCCGTCCGCGGGGTGGGCGAACTCCGGCGCCGGCGCCGGCGAGGACCGTGGGGTCTGCTCCACGACCGATTCATGCAGTTGGCGCCCGGGGCCGTCACGGCGCCCGCCGCCGCCACTCGTCTGATGGCAGTGCTCGGGCCGGACACGTTCGGCCCGCACGAGGTGGCCGACACGCTCGACCGAGTCGCGTTCGACCCCGATCACACGCCCACGAGCGACGACCGCCGGCGCGTCGCGGCCGACATCGCCAGCCTCGAACGTGAGCTCCGCGACCGCTGACGTCCACCACGTGACGTCGATCCCGGATCGACGTCACATGGGCGCTCGACGGTCGACGGGTCAGGACTTCTTGGAGGCGATCCTGGCCTTCAACGCCGCCATCCGCTCGGCGAACCACGGCTGCTGCGTCGACCAGAGCTGAGGCTCCAACTCCCGGGCGACGGCGTCGGGATGGTTGTCGATGTCCGCCATCGCCTGGATCGTCGCCTTGGTCGCGACCGCGAGCGCTCGCGGTGCCGAAGCGGCACGCGCCGCGAACTCCTGGGCGACGTCGGCGAGTTGGTCTCGCGGCACCGAGCGGAACGCGATCCCGACCCGCTCGCACTCCTTGCCATCCAGGATCTGACCGAACACGACCGCCGCCATGGCCGCCTGCGGACCGGCGATGCGTCGCAGCATCCACGTGTGGCCACCGCCGGGATGGATGCCGAGGTCGAGGAACCGCGTGTCGATCCGGGCCTCGTCGGCGATGATCCGGACGTCGCAACCGAGCGCCAGGTTCGCGCCGGCGCCGACTGCGGCACCGTTGATCGCGGCGAGCGTGGGAAGCGGGCTGCGAGCGATGCGCAGGAAGCCTTCGTAGATGTTGCCGAGGCTCTCACCGGTGGCCTCCGAGAGGTTCCCGAGGTTGGCGCCCGCGCAGAAGGCGGGGGCAGCGCCGGTCACGACGAGGGCGCCGACGCTCTCGTCGGCCTCGAACTCGTCCATCGCAGCGATGATCTCGGCGACCATGGGAGCGGTGAGCGTGTTGCGCTCGTCGGGGTTGTTCAACGTGAGTGTCGCCACCCCGTCGATGATGTCGGTCAGCACCAGAGCCATCTGGCGATCATGCCACCGCCGACCGGAGTTACGCGCACGCGGTCGTCGCGGATTCGTCCGGGTTCCGTTCCCGCAGGACCGAACCGTTTCGCCGGAGCCGGGTCGCCGGAGCGGCCAGCCGGGCACCGATGCGAGTCGGTGTGGCTAGATTCGAGACGCATGCTCGACCACGTCTTCACCGATGCGATCGGTGCACTCCGCGACGCATTCGAGTCGGCGTTCCTCGAGCGTCAGCCGTTCGAGGAACACTTCCAGTCCGACGTCCTGTCCGGCGACCTCACGTGGGAGACCAGCTACGGGTTGCCCGGTGAAGGTGAGCCGCCGCGCATCGTCGCCCACATCACCTTCGTCTGGCCGGCGTGGAGTCAGGCGGCCTATCGGCGCTGGTACGTCGAGGACGAACTCGGCGGGCAGCCGGCGATCGAGATCGAGATCGTCCTTCGGGTCCAGCAGTTGTCCGGACCGGTCGAGCCCGAACGCGTCCACCTCACTCTCCCGGCGCACTCCCCCGACATCGGCACCGACCGCCTCGAACGCTCCGGGCTCACGAGCGAGACGTCGCACCCCGACCCGGACGACCCGCTCGACCTCACCCCCGAGTTCGCCGTCGAGGTCACCTACGAGGGCTTGTACGAACTCGCCGAGGAAACCGTCGCCGACGGCCGGTCCTCCCTCCTCGACGAACACTTCGGTGCCCTCGGTGGCTGGATCGCCGCCAGCCTCGTCAAACTCGGCGACCTCGACCTCGCCTTCCTCCCCGCCGACGACTGACCAATCCTCTGTTGTTCCGTCCCGGACGGATCAACAGAGGTCGGGGCGGATGGGAGCGGCAGGGTGGCGAGCCGCGAGGATGGGGACATGACCTCCTCCGCATCGGATCCATCGACAGCGTCGCTCAGCGGCGACGACGTCGTCCTGCTCGACGTGACCGACCGGATCGCCACGATCACCATCAACCGACCCGACGCCCGCAACGCGCTGTCGAGCGAGGTCCTCGCCAAGATCCCCGAAGCGATGATGCGAGCCGAGCGTTCCGACGACGTCGACGTGCTGATCCTCACCGGCACCGATCCCGCCTTCACCGCCGGCCTCGACCTGAAGGAACTGGGATCGACCGGCGGCAACCTCGACGGCAGCGGAGCGGACGGCAGCGTGAACGCCCACGGGGTGCGTGGACCGTTCCCCGGGCTGACCAAGCCGTTGATCGGCGCGATCAACGGTGTCGCGGTGACCGGAGGGTTCGAACTCGCGCTGAACTGCGACTTCCTCGTGGCCAGCGAGCACGCCAAGTTCGGCGACACCCACGCCCGGGTGGGCGTGATGCCCGGGTGGGGGCTGACCGTGCTGCTGCCCCAGGCGATCGGTGTGCGCCGAGCCCGCGAGATGAGCTTCACCGGCAACTTCATGCTCGCCGACGAGGCCCTCCGGTGTGGCCTCGTGAACCACGTGGTCCCGCACGGCGAGCTGTTGGCGTTCACCCGACAACTCGCCGCCGACATCGTCGGCAACGAGCAGGACGGTGTCCGCCAGATCCGCGAGACCTACGCGTCGATCGCGACCGACGACGATGCGTGGGAGACCGAGTCGCGTGACGGTCGGGCGTGGCGACGCTCGAACTTCAGCCCCGACAAGGTCGCCGAGCGCCGAGCGAAGATCCAGTCGCGCGGCAAGACCCAGTGAAGTAGATTCCGCGCGCCGCCGAGGCCAGTCGATCCCGAAGCCGATCGGGCTATCTTCCCCCGATGAAGAAGTTGCTCGTCGCCCCGTTCGTCCTCGTCGCCGTCGCTGTCGGCTGCTCCGCCAGCGAGACCGATTTCCAGACTGCTGCCGAGGAAGCGATCACCGGCAGCTTCGCCGAACTCAACGACGTCGAGGTCTCCGACGCCTCGTGCGACGAGCCCGAGAGCACCGAGGTCGGCACCACGTTCGCGTGCACGGCCGAGATCGAAGGGTTCGGCACGACCGACTTCATCGCGTCGATCGTCAGCGACAACGAAGTCAACGTCGAAGCGGTCCAGTAGCGCCCGACCCGGCGTGCATCCGAGCGGACATCCTGCGATGATCGCTCCATGAGCGACACGCCCCCGCCGTTCCCGCAGCAACCCGCGCCTCCGGCGTACCCCTCGTACGGCGGTCCGGCGCAGGGCGCGCCCCCACCGGGGGCGCCGTTCACCCCGGCGCCCGGATTCCCCACCCCGGGGTCGGCCCAACCGAAGGCCGACATCCGCCCGAGGGCCCGCTGGTTCTGGATCGGCGGTCTCGTCATGGTTCTCGGGGTCGTCCTCGCGATCGTGCTCGGCGTGTTCGGGGTGATCGGGATCTCCGACACGGTCGACGATTTCGCACGTGTCTCTCCCGGCACCGACGAGGTGCGCATCGACTCGGCCGGCGACTACGTGATCTACGCAGAGGACGGGTCGTTCTTCGCAGACGTGCAGGTCCTGTCGCCCGACGGTGAACCCGTCACCACGTCGCGCTACTCGACGGAGCTCACGTACGACCTCGGCGGCCGGAACGGACAGGCCGTCTCCACGTTCGAGGCGCCCAGTTCGGGGACCTACACCGTCACCACCGACACGCGCATCGCGATCGGTCCGTCGGTCGCCGGCGAGTTGGTGCGGGCGATCCTGATCCCGTTCATCGTCACGGGTCTCGGCATCCTCCTCGGCCTGATCGTGATCATCGTGACCGCCGTCAAGCGCTCGAACTCCAAGAAGCGGGCTGCCGCCGCACACTGAACTCGGTCCACGGGACCGGGTCGGAGAACCGCCCTAGAGCGCCGCACCCATCTCACGCAGCTCCTTCTGGACCTCGATCGCGATGTCGATGGCGAGGATCTCGGCGCCGTTCTGGTTGAGGTGGAAGCCGTCGTCGGCACGCACGTCCTTGCCGGTGTTGTCCCGCGGATCGATCACGAACTCGGCCCAGCCGCCGTCTCGACCCGAGAAGCGGGTCCACGTGTCGACGAACACGACGTCGGGCCGCTCCGCCGCAGCCGCCTTGACCGCACGGTCCTGGATCGCGAGCTTCGCGGTGACATCCGGGTTGTCGTCGTTCGGGATGCCCACCCAGATCACGTGGCGGTCGTCCTCCAACAGCAGGTCCATCACCGCGCCGGCTCGCCGCTGGTACTCCTCGGTCCATTCGGCTTCGTTGTCCAGCGGGTCGCCGATCACGAACTCCAACTCGTCCTGCGGGAGCGACAGCCCCTGGGAGTCGTTTCCGCCGAAGGTCACCACGACGATGTCGGGGTCGACCTCGGGCAACTTCTGCTCCAGCTCGAGCGGCCAGTTGAAGAAATCGGGGCGGGCGAGGCCGGACGACACCTTGTAGTTCAGTTCGGTGGTGGTGACCAGCGTGCCGGCGAGCAGCGTCTCCAGGTAGGGGCCGAAGGTGCCCGCGTCGGAGTCACCCACGATGTACACCTTCGCCGGATTGGCCGACGTGGGAGGCCCGGTCTGGGTCGGTTCGTCGCCCGCCGGTGCGTCCTCGTCGTCGGCGGACGTCTCGACGTCGCCATCACCGTCACCGTCGAGGTCGGCGGCCTCCTCGACCGTGACACCGTCGTCCAACCCGAGTTCGTCGCACAGTGCGGAGTTCGCCTCGTCGGAACAGTCGAGATCCGTCTGCGCCGCGATCGGTTCGCCGTCGGAACGCTCGTCGAGCGACGTGCCGGAGTCCGTGTCCGCTCCGTCGGATTCCGCGACCGCGGTCGAGTTCCCGGGGTCGGCGGTGGCCACCTCGTCGTCGCCCCCGGCGATCGATCCGATCGCGCGGACGATCGCGTACGCGACCACGAGGACCACGACGAGCGCACCGGCGCGGCGCGCCCAGTAGTTCGGTGTCGGGCCGCTCACGGGTGCGCGAGGCGGTGGCGTGCGGGGTGCCATCTTCGCCACGCTATGTCGCCGCAGGCGCCGTCGGGCGGCATCGTGGACCGCGGATGCCACGGTCGGTCGACGTCGCATCGTCACGTCACCGCACGATGAACACCGTGTGACACCCACGCCGATCGGTAGATCGCGCTTCACACATCGGCTACCGACGGGTAGCTTTGTGCCTTCACGTGAACACCCGGACGTTCCCGGGCTCAATCCATTAAGGGGAGAACATGATCAAGAGCAAGCAGATGCTCGCGTTCGGCGTCGTCGCCGCACTGGGCCTCGTTGCCTGTGGCAGCGACTCGGACAGCGATACCGAGACCGACACGACCGAGGCCGAGGCCGAGACCGACACCACCGAAGCCGCCGGCGACACGACCGCAACCACCGAAGCGGCGGGCGACGACGCGCCGTCCGGCGACGCCATCAGCGTGGGGCTCACCTACGACATCGGTGGCCGTGGCGACCAGTCCTTCAACGACTCGGCCTTCGCCGGCATCGAGCGCGCCGAGGCCGAACTCGGCACCGCCTACACCGACCTCGTCCCGAACGACGACGGCTCGGACCGCGGCGAACTCCTGCAGCTCCAGGCCGACGAGAACGCACTCGTCATCGGTGTGGGCTTCCTCTTCGCCGACGAGGTCGTCGAAGCCGCCGGCAACAACCCCGACACGATGTTCGCAGTCGTCGACGACGCGATGCTCGACGAAGAGGGCAACCCGCGCTGTGAGAACTGCGCCGGCCTCACCTTCGCCGAGGAGCAGGGCTCGTTCCTGGTCGGCGCCGCTGCGGCACTGCAGAGCGAAACCGGCACCATCGGGTTCCTCGGTGGCGTCTCGGGCTTCGGTCTGATCGAGAAGTTCGAGGCAGGCTTCCAGGCCGGCGCACTCGCCGTGAACCCCGACATCGAGATCGTGGCGCAGTACATCACCGCCGCTCCCGACTTCGACGGCTTCACCGCTCCCGACCGTGCACGCGAGATCGCACTGTCGATGTACGCCGACGGCGCCGACGTCGTCTACCACGCAGCCGGCGGTTCCGGCAGTGGCCTCTTCGAGGCAGCCAAGGAGCAGAGCGATTCGTCGGGCACCAAGGTGTGGGCGATCGGCGTCGACTCCGACCAGTACAACACGACCGACCCCGAGCTGCAGGAGTTCATCCTGACCTCGATGCTCAAGCGGGTCGACAACGCCGTGTTCGAGATCACCGCAGCAGCGAACGACGGTTCGTTCGCCGCTGGCCAGACGGTCTACGACCTCAGCGTCGACGGTGTGGGCTACTCCACCTCGGGTGGCTTCGTCGACGCCTACGTCGACCAGCTCGAAGAGTTCAAGGCGCAGATCATCGACGGCACCATCGAAGTGCCGACCGAGCCCAGCTGATCCGACTGCACCACTGATGGAGTTCCGGCAGACCGCCGGGACTCACTAACCTCCGACGAGCGGGGCCGGTCCGCCGGCCCCGCTCGTTTCGTTTTCGCACCCCATCTCGACCCCCTCGAAGGGACCCCTGTGACCGCAGCGATCGAACTGATCGGCATCACCAAGCGCTTCCCCGGCGTGATCGCCAACGACGACGTCAACCTGACCGTGCAACGCGGCGAGATCCATGCGATCTGCGGCGAGAACGGTGCGGGCAAGTCGACGCTGATGAAGATGCTCTACGGGATGCAGGCACCCGACGAGGGCCAGATGCTGATCGACGGGGAGCCGGTCAGCCTGTCGTCACCGAGCGATGCGATCGCCCGGGGCATCGGCATGGTGCATCAGCACTTCATGCTCGCGGACCAACTGACCGTGCTGGAGAACGTGATCCTCGGATCCGAACCGGTCAACGGGATCGGCATGATCGACTTCCGTGAAGCCCGGCGCCACTTCGACGAGGTGGGCGAGTCGTACGGTCTGACGATCGACCCCGACGACCTCGTCGAGACCCTCGAGGTCGGCGAGCGCCAGCGGGTCGAGATCATCAAGGTCCTGTTCCGCGGCGCGCAGATCCTGATCCTCGACGAGCCCACTGCGGTCCTCGTTCCCCAGGAGGTCGAGGAACTGTTCCGCAACATGCGCGACCTCAAGGCCAAGGGCGCCACGATCCTGTTCATCGACCACAAGCTCGAGGAGGTGCTCGAGATCGCCGACTCGATCACCGTTCTCCGCCAGGGCAGGACCATCGCCACCGTCGACCCGAAGGACGTCACCGCCGGTGACCTGGCCGAACTGATGGTCGGTTCCGAGCTGCCGGTCCCCGACACGACGGACTCGACCGTCACCGACCAGGTGTCGCTCCAGGTGGAGGGGTTGACGGTGCTCGACGCCGACCGACGACGAGTCGTCGACGACGTGTCGCTCACGATCCATCGTGGTGAGATCGTCGGGATCGCCGGGGTCGAAGGGAACGGCCAACACGAACTGGTCTCGGCGATCATCGGCACGATGACGCCCGACAGCGGCACGGTGTCGTTGAACGGCAACGATCTCGCCCTGCGCTCCGTGCGCGAGCGCCGCGAGGCCGGCATGGCCTACGTCCCTCAGGACCGGCACGTGGAGGGTCTGTTGCTCGATGCGCCCCTGTGGGAGAACACGGCGCTCGGTCACCAGACCGAGAAGCCGTTCTCGAAGGGGATCTGGATCGACCGCGCCGGGACCCGGGCGCGGACCGAGGAGATCTGCGACTGGTACGACGTGCGCACTCCCAACGTCGACGTGTCGGCACACGCGCTGTCGGGCGGCAACCAGCAGAAACTGATCCTCGGGCGTGAGATCACCTCGGAGCCGGATCTGCTGATCGCATCGCACCCCACTCGCGGGATCGACGTCGGTGCCCAGGCAGCGGTGTGGGATCACCTCCGCACGGCGCGAGCGGGTGGACTGGCCACGTTGTTGATCTCCGCGGACCTCGACGAGTTGATCGGACTGTCCGACACGATCGTCGTGATGTTCCACGGCAAGCTCGTCGCAACGCTCGATCCCGCCGACGTCACGCCGCGCGTGCTCGGTGCGTACATGACCGGCGCCCGACTCGACGACGATGCGTCGGCGAGGACTGCGCCCCCGGCGCACCCCGAGTCGACACCCGTCACCGAAGGAGCAGGATCGTGAACCAGTCCATCGTCCGACGAGTCGTCCTCAGCATCGGCGCGCCGCTCGCCGCCGTGGTGTTCGCCGTCGCACTGTCATCGGTCGTGTTGCTCATCTCGGGGAACAACCCGTTGACCGCATTCACCGACATGCTCGAGAACGCGAGCCGCCTCGAGACCTTCGTCGACATCTTGAACAACGCCACGCCGCTCTACATCTCCGGCGTCGCCGCCGCGATCGGGTTCCGCATGAACCTGTTCAACATCGGCGTCGAAGGTCAGTATCTGATCGCTGCGTTCTTCGCCGCCGCGGTCGGCAGCGCCGGGTTCGTCGTCGACCTCCCGGCACCGCTGCACGTCGCGGTGATCCTGCTCGTCGCCATGTCGGTCGGCGCTGCCTGGGCCGGTGTCGCAGGTGTCCTCAAGGTCACCCGTGGGATCAACGAGGTGATCTCCACGATCATGCTCAACTTCATCGCCGTCGGCGGCGTCATCGCCTGGCTGCTCGTCGAGTTCCAGGACGACTCGGGTGCATCGAACTCCGGTACCACCCCACTCGACGACTCGGGCCGACTCCCGAGTCTGAACCGGGTCCTCGAACTCGTCACACGGGAGATCGGTCGGGGACGCGAACTGACCGGTGTGTTCGTGATCGCCATCGTGGTCGGTGTCGGCTACCACCTCTTCATCAACCGCACGAGGGTCGGGTTCGACTTCCGGGCCAGCGGCTACAACCCGCTCGCGGCACGTGCCGGGGGTGTCCCACCGAAACGGATGATCATGTACGCGATGCTCCTGTCGGGCGCCACCGCCGGCCTCGTCGGCATGTTCGAGGTGCTCAGCGACAAGGGTCAGTACAGCCAGAGCTTCGTGCGAGGGATCGGATTCAACGGCATCGCCGTCGCACTGATCGGTCGCAACAACGCCGTGGGCATCGGTGTCGGCGCACTGCTGTTCGGGTTCCTCTCCACGTCGTCGGGCATCCTGCAGATCACCGGCTCGGCCACACCCGAGATCGTCGAGATCATGAAGGGGATCATCGTGCTCAGCGCCGTGGTCGCCTACGAGGTCGTGCGCCGCATCCGTCTGCGGGACGAAGCGAAGTCGGCCGCCGAGGCCACCGAGCGCCGGGACGACTCCGTGCCCGCCGAGGGATCGGAGGTGCCGGCATGACCGACGTGCTCACCACTCCCCGTCCCGCCGACACCCCGGACGACGACGCCGGCCTGTTCGCGAAGTACCTGGCCCTGCCGGGGGCGATCCGGTGGATGACCGCGGCCGCGATCGGCATGCTCCTGCTGTCGATCGTGCAGGAGATCAGTGGCGAGGGCAGTTCGGTCCTCACCGAGCCCGGCACCTCCGGAGCGATGCTCCGCTTCGCCGTACCGATCCTCCTCGCCGGTCTGGGCGGCCTGTTCTCCGAACGTGCCGGCGTGGTCAACATCGGCCTCGAAGGCATGATGATCCTGGGCACCTGGTTCGGCGCATGGGGCACCGTCAACTTCGACTCACCGTGGGCCGGGCTGGTCTGCGCAGCCGTGGGCGGCGCTCTCGGCGGTCTGCTCCACGCGGTCGCCACCGTGAGCTTCGGCGTCGACCACATCATCTCGGGCGTGGCCATCAACATCCTCGCGCCGGGCCTCACCCGGTTCCTGTCCGACCAGGTGTTCAGTGACTGGGAGGGCGGCTCGATCACCCAGTCCCCGCGCGCCGTCGGTCTGCCCAAGTTCGACGTTCCCGTTCTCGCCGGTCAGGGCGGCAGCACGAGCGTCCTGGGCGACATCGACGACAGGAACCTGTTCTTCGTCTCCGACGTCGCCGGCTTCCTCGAAGGCGCACTGCAGAGCCTGTCGCTGTACACGGTGATCGCATTCGCACTCGTTCCTCTCAGCGGATTCGTGCTGTGGCGCACCCGACTCGGGCTGCGCATCCGCATCTGTGGCGAGCGTCCCGAGGCGGGCGAGAGCCTGGGCGTCAACATCTACCTGCACAAGTACATCGGCGTGGTCACGAGCGGTGCCTTCGCCGGCGTGGCGGGCGGGTTCATCGCCATGGAACTGGCGGGCATCTACCGCGAGGGCCAGACCCTCGGACGCGGATACATCGGCCTGGCCGCACTGATCTTCGGCAACTGGCGCCCGGGCGGCGTGATGCTCGGCTCGCTGCTGTTCGGGTATCCGTTCGTGCTCGCGCTGCGCGACAGCGCGGGACTGGGTACCCGTGCGCTGCTCCTGGTGATCGGCATCGCACTGATCGCCGTGCTGGTGTTCTCCGTCGTGAACCGGAAGCGGACCGACTCGATCATCGCGGGGGTGCTCGCGCTGGCGATGCTGATCTGGTGGTCCCAGAGCAGTACGGCGCCGAACTGGCTGCCGAACACGATGCCGTACGCGACCGTGCTGCTGGTGCTCGTGTTCATGAGTCAGCGGTTGCGGATGCCGGCGGCCGACGGCCAGATCTACCGCAAGGGCGGCTGACCGTGACGCTCATCGGGGCGGCTCTCACCACGGCCGAGTCGGTGGCGTTGCCGAAGGTGTTGCTGCACGACCATCTCGACGGTGGGCTGCGTCCGTCGACGGTGATCGAGCTGGCCGACGCGAGCGGGTGGACGTTGCCGTCGACCGACGTCGACGAACTGCAGGCGTGGTTCACGCGCGGTGCCGACACCGACGACATCCTCCAGTACCTGGCCACCTTCGAGCACACCTGTGCGGTGATGCAGCACGCCGATCACCTCGAACGCGTCGCGGCCGAGGCGGTCGCCGACCTCGCCGCCGACGGGTGCGTGTACGCCGAGGTGCGCTTCGCCCCCGAACTCCACCAGGCGCAGGGACTCGCTCTCGACGAGGTGGTCGAAGCGGTCACGGCGGGGTTCCGCCGGGGCGAGGCAGAGGCGGCGGCCGGCGGGTCGTCCATCGTGGTCAACGCGATCCTCTGCGCGATGCGCACCGAGGGCCGGTCGGTCGAGATCGCGCACCTCGTCGACCGGATGCGGGCGTGGGACGACAAGGTCGTCGCGTTCGATCTCGCCGGAGCCGAGACCGGGTTCCCGCCGTCGCTGCACGCCGAGGCGTTGGCGTTCGCCCGTCGCACTCAGCAGAACATCACGATCCACGCGAGCGAGCCTCCTGACCTCACCTTGATCTCCGAGGCGATCGAGTACGGAGCGCACCGCATCGGCCACGGCGTCCGGCTCCAGGCCGACATCGAGTTCTCACCCGATGGATCGATCGACACCGCCACCGGGCTGGGCCCGCTCGCGCGACACGTCCTCGACCGCCAGGTGCATCTCGAGATGGCGCCGACGTGTCACGTGCACATCGGTGCCGTCGAGTCCATCGCCACGCACCCGATCGCCGCCATGCTGCGCGCCGGCTTCAACGTCGGCGTCAACACCGACAACCGATTGATGAGCGGCGTGATGCCCTCGTCGGAGTTCGCCACCGTCGCGAACGCGCACGACCTCACGGCGGACGAGTTGCGTCAGCTCAACGTGAATGCGATCCGGTCCGCCTTCTGCCCGATCGAACAACGCCGCTCCATCGCCGCCACCCTCTGACGGTGTGGCAGGGGTGTGGCAGGGGTCTGACCCACTCCACACCCGTTGGGTCAATGGTGGGTCGGTGGTGTGGCAGGGGTCTGACCCACTCCACACCCCGTCGGGTCAGTGGTGGCGGTGGCAGACGGTCTCGACTTCGATGCCGCCCCGTGGCGCCTGGGTCACCGTGACGCTCACTGCCTTGGGGCGTGCCGAGGCCATCACCTCGTCGGCGATCTCGACGGCGAGGGCTTCGGCGAACACGGCCCGGTTGCGGAAACCCCACAGGTACAGCTTGAGGCTCTTCGACTCAATGCACCACTGATCGGGCGTGTACTCGATCACGACCGTCGACAGGTCGGGCTGCTCGGTGACGGGGCACATCGAATTCAGCTCCTCGTTGGTGAATTTCACCGAGGAGATCCCGGCGGGCGCAGGGAACACCTCCACGTGGTCGATGGCATGTCGCACCGTGGCGCCGAGGACGCGCAGTCCGCTCGTATCGGTGGTGGTTCCGGTCGAGACGCCGGTGGCCGAGGCCGTGATCTGGTCGGTCGATTCCATCCGTTCACGCTACCGATGGCCGTCTGCCGGCGAGCTCGGGCACGCTCGGCAGTCGAACTGCCACTATGGTGACGGAGCACTTTCTTTCGACACCGTGGGGGTAACGACGTGCGCAAGACCTTGATGGGCGTTGCCGTGGTGGCAGCCGTGACCGTTGCCGCATGTTCCGGCTCCGATTCCTCGACGGCACCGGAAACGGTCACGCCGTCGGAGTCGGCGCCGACCACCGAGGCCCCATCGGAACCGGAGACGACGGCGGCACCGACCACCGAGGCTGCGCCGACGACGGCAGCCGAGACGACCACGACGATCGACCCGAACGAGGCGCGCACGATCGAGCAGATCAACGCCTACGTCGACCAAGCCGCAACGTTCGATCAGGCCGCTGCCGACGCGCAGTTCCCCGAGGGACTCACGTTCGCGGCGGGCGGTGCGCCGGGATTCTCCCGCTACGTGTTCCGTGAGACGAGCGCCGGCGTGGTTCCCACGCTGGTCGAGGGTCCGCTGGAGTCCACGGTCCGCTGCCAGGACACGGACCTGCCGTGCTCGTACCTCGAACTGAAGGAATTGCACGAATCGGGCGGCACGATCCCCGACGAACTGCAGATGACCCCGGAGGAACTGGCCGAACTGGTTGCGCAACTCGACGAACTCACCGCTTTCGCCGTGGCGCACGCCGACATCGACGCAGCCTGTGCCGAGGGGTTCGTCAGCGACCGGATCCAGACCCCCAACATGGGCACGCACCTCTACAAGGGGTCGTCGATCGCCAACGGATTCGACCCGGGCGAGCCCGAGATCCTGCTCTACGCGCTGGCCGACGACACCATGCCCACCGCTCCGCTCGGTCAGTGTGTCGACGGCGCCTGGACCGGTGAGCCGATGCAACTGATCGGGACGTCGTTCCTCATTCCGCCTCAGATCATCGGCAACGACCATCCGCAGACCTTCGCGGGGCCGCTCGACAACTGGCACATCCACTACAACCTGTGCCGTGGTGCGTCGGAGGGTCGTGACTCCTTCCTGCCGATCACCGAGTGTCAGGCGGCCGGTGGCAGCTTCAGTGCGTCGCTCGGCTGGATGATCCATGCCTGGGTCGACCCGTTGCACGACAACGACCTCGGCGTGTTCTCGATGTGGAACCCGACGGTGGCACCGATCTCGGATCCGAACGCGATCTTCGAGACCCGCGAGGTGCAGGGCTCGGACTTCCCGGAGGGCGCCGAACAGTCGCTGATCACCGACTTCGTCTACAACGGGGATCTCCAGCTGGCGGTCGGGCAGTCGCTGTTCTTCAACAACGTCGATGCCGTGCCCCACACGGTGACGGCCGGAACGTTCGACGCCCCGATGTTCGACGAGTTCGACTCAGGCCTCCTCGACCCGGGCACGAACTTCGAACTGAGCTTCGACGAGCCCGGCGTCTACAGCCTGTTCTGCACCCTGCACCCCGACATGCAGGCCACCGTCACCGTCGAATAGGTACCGTCGAATCGGCACCGTCGAGGCGGCACCGTCGCCTCACACGTTGGCGAGCACGAAGTCGAGGCCGGCGCGGACCGCTGCGACCTGAGCCGAGATGCAGATGGCAGGAGTCGCCTGCGGACTGTCGGGATACACCTCGGTCGTGGTGGTGAACCGTGCTCGCGTCACGCCTGCGCACAAGCCCCATTCGGCGTTGCGGTACTCGATCACCCCGGGCTGGGTGACGTCGGATCCGATGATCTGGCCGTGGTCGTCCGCCGGGGCGATGTGCGTCACCTCGGCGACGCCGGCGATGATCGCAGCCTGGAACTCCGGTTGCGGATTCTCGGTGTCGCCGACTGTGTAGAAGCCGTCGGGAATGGCACCCGGCTCGAGCTGCAGCCCGTCGCGAGCGGCGAGCGCGGGCCGAAATTCCGACTCGTCGCTGTCGGTCGTCTCGTGCAGATCGATGTGGACGAGGACGTCCTCTCCGAGGTCGGCGAGCAATCCCGACAACGAGGCCGACTCCTCGACGTCCGTCCCGGGTGTGAACGACCGGTTGGGATCGACGCAGTTCGGGTTCCACCGATTGACGGTCTCGTACCCCCACGGGCTGACGCACGGTGCCACGACCAGGTTCAGCCGGTCCCGATAGCTCGACGCGTGTGAGGCGAGGAACGTGAGTGCACCCTGGACGCCGCTCGTCTCGTAGCCGTGCACTCCCCCGGTGATCAGTGCCCAGGGAACATCGGCGCGTTCGGATGCGACCTTCACCGCCATCAACGGGTACCGCTCCGGATCGATCGACAGTGCGCCGTACTGGTACACCTCGAACGTGTCGTCGAGTCCGTCGAGTCTCGCCAGTACTTCGTCGCGGTAGCTGCGCTGGACCGACTGCGACTCGAACCACTGCCGTTTCTCGGCCTCGCCCCACGGCTCGCCAGGGACACCGATCGGATGGAAGCGCTCCATGGATCGGCAACGTACCAGTCGACCGGAACACGGCCCTCGGCGTGCGGACGATCGTGGCGGGATGCACACCTGTCGCCGGCGTGTGTCGCGATGGTCCACACTGACGGCATGGGACGTACGTTCGACGACATCACCGAACCGATGAAGCAGTTCATCGAGCAACAGCACGTGTTCTTCGTGGCGACCGCACCGCTCGACGGTGCGGGTCGGGTCAACCTGTCGCCCAAGGGGTACGACTCGTTCCGGCTGCTCGACGAGCAACGCGTGGCCTATCTCGACCTCACGGGCAGCGGTGCCGAGACGATCGCCCACCTGCGGGAGAACGGTCGGATCACGTTCATGTTCTGCGCGTTCGAGGGCAAGCCGAACATCGTCCGGCTCCACGGCACCGGTCGGGTCGTGCGCGCTGCCGACGGAGAGTGGGACGGTCTCCTCGAGCTGTTCGACGGTGCCGATGCGGCCGATGGTGCCGTTCGGTCGATCATCGTCGCCGACATCGATCGGACGTCGATGTCGTGCGGCTACTCGGTGCCGTTCATGGAGTTCACCGACGACCGTCGCCGGCTCCTCGACTGGGCCGAGGACAAGAGCGAGCAGGACCTCGAGGACTACTGGGCGGCGAAGAATTCGACGTCGATCGACGGACTCCCTGCGCTCGGATGACGGGCGGCGGCGTCGGCCGCCTCGCAGATGTGCTGAGCTGGGTCCGCCAGCCGGAACGCCGACCCACCCGTCCAGATCGAAGGAGCGCCCGCCGGACATGACCGAGCCGTCCGAATCGACCCCACCCAAGTCGGCGTCGGAGCATCCATCCGTGTGGAAGTTCGACTACCCGATCTTCCACGCGGAGAACCGCGAGCAGTGGCGGGCGTGGCTCGCACATCACCACGAATCCGAGCGGGGCGTGTGGCTGTGTTCGTGGCGGTCCACGACGGATCGACCGCGGTGCCCGTATCCCGAAGCGGTCGAGCAAGCGATCTGTTTCGGTTGGATCGACTCGACCGCGGCCGTGCTCGACGACGATCGCGGCCTGCAGCTCATGACGCCGCGCAAGGCGAAGAGTTCGTGGACCCGGCTCAACCGTCAGCGTGCGGCGGACATGGAGGCGGCGGGGGACATGACCGATGCCGGTCGGCGTGTGATCGAGATCGCGAAGGGCAACGGTTGGTGGACGATCTTCGACCCGGTCGAAGACCTCGTCGAACCCGACGAACTCGCAGGAGCGCTCGATGCGCGTTCCGACGCACGGGCGAACTGGGATGGCTTCTCCCCGAGCTCGCGCAAGCAGATGCTCTGGTGGGTCGTCAGCGCGATCCAGCCGGCCACAAAGACGGACCGGATCGGTCAGATCGTCGAGGCCGCAGCCGACGGTCGCAAGGCCAAGGGGTGACCGATCGGCCGAACGGGTCCCGGTGCGTGGTCAGCCTTCCAAGCTGATGATGCGGGACCGATTCCCGTCGTCCGCTCCACGCCGTGCGTCGTCGCCCGCCAGGACATCACCCGCCCGAGTGTCGAACTCCGCTTCAGACGTCGGGGATCGACCCGTCGACATCCGCAGACACGCCGAGATACTCAGCCCGCGAGGAACCGAGCGTCGATGTCCGCGGACACGGCGACGTCCTGGGGAGCGAATTCGACTCCGCCGTTGTCCGATGACTTCATCCGGGCGAACGAGGCTCCCGACGCAGTGACCGGGTGCAACCCTTCACCGAGCATCCCGGCGTCGGCGATCGCGATCGCTCTGACCGTGGTCACCCCGAGTGCCGCCGCGTACTCCTTCGCCTTCGACTCCGCATCGCGCACCGCTGCGGCCCGCACCTGCGCAACGAGGAGCGTCCGGTGGTCGGCCGTGAGCGCCCACTCGATCCCGGTGATCGAGGCACCCGGCAACGCAGCGACACCCGAGATCCACCGCCCCATCTCGACGAACTCGGAGAACTTCACCTGGAACCCCAGCCGGGCGTGGTGCACGAGAGGAAGCTGAACGCCTTCGTCGTGGTACGGACGATTCGCCCACGTGCGGATCTGATCACTCGACCACCAGGTGACCGGGCCGGTGTCGGGGCGGTGCAACGGTTCGAGTGACTCGCGGACGGCGGCCGCGGTCCGGTTCACACCGGCGAACACCTCGTCGGACGTCGGCCCGTCGATCGCGACCTGGAGCGACGCGGTCGCCCGTTGCGGCGGTGCGTACACCGAGTGCGATCCGCGCACCGTGATCTCCATCTGTGTCATCCGTGCCTCCTTGGTCGCGACATCGCCAACGTAGTGCCGCACTCCCCTTCGACCGCCGCAGCCCTGATGCAGACGGACGATCGGCGATACGACCGAGCACTGCAGAACGTGCGACCCGCGGTGGATATTGTCGCCGCACACCGACGAACGGAGTCGACATGAACGGTGACCAGACGATGCGTGCCCACTCGGCCACGCTGCCCGCCCCCGAGTTCCCGAACCCGGCATGGGTCACGCCACCCGAACTCGCACACGCGACCGTCGCCATCGTGACGTCAGCGGCGCTGTACGCGAACGGTGACGATGCGTTCACCGCGGGCGATACCGGATACCGGCTGATCGACCGGGACCGTCGCGACCTCGTGATGGGCCACTGGAGCCCCAACTTCGACCGTGCCGCGGTCGCGATGGACCTCAACGTCGTCTACCCGATCGACCGCCTCGAAGAACTCGCCGATCGCGGGGTCATCGGCGGCGTGGCTCCTCGTCACGTCTCGTTCGCCGGCAACCAACCCGACGATGTGGCCACCATTCGGCTCGACACAGGGCCCGCAGCCGCCGCACAGTTGAAGGCCGACGGCGTCGACGTCGCGATCCTCACACCCGTTTGACCTCTCTGCACGCGCACCGTGAGTGTGCTCGCCCACGTCTTCGAAGCGGCCGGCATCGCCACCGTCGTGCTGTCGTCGATCCGCGAGATGGCCGTCGCCGTCGCCCCGCCTCGGGCGCTGCACTGTGAGTTCCCGCTCGGCCGCCCGCTCGGCAAGCCGGGGGACTCCGACTACCAGCACGACGTGCTGACACGGGCATTCGCTTTGCTCGATGCGTCCGAGGGCCCCGTGCTCGTCGACCACCCCGACGTGATCGAGGCCGACGACGAGGCCGTGTCGTGCACGCTGCCTCCGCGATTCGATCCGTCACTCCCGCCATCGGTCGACGAGGCGAGAGGGCTCCGCAAGGCCTACGACCGAGCCGTTGCGCGACGGGGAGTCACCTCGGTCGGGCGGGTGGTCGATGCCGACGGCGTTCCCGACGCACTCGCCGTCCTGCACTCGATCGCGAACGGCGAGGACTGGTCCACCGCCGGGATCCCGGGAGGCAACACCACCGCGATCTGCCACGACATCCGCACGTACTACGAGGAGGCGTCACTCGAACTGGTCGACGGTCCGCTCCCCGGCGGGCGGGCTCTCGAGGACTGGTTCTTCGAACGGACCGAGGCCGGCGCCACCGTGCTCGCCGCTCGCACGGCCATCCGCGACAGCGGCGCAAAGTTCCCGATCTGGTTCTACATGACCCCCGGGCAGCGCTGACCGCCCGCAGCGGTCATCGATGCGTCTCCGACGGGCGTCGACCAATCAGGCGGGTGCACCGAACTGTCGGTCGCCGGCGTCACCGAGGCCGGGCACGATGAACGCCTGGTCGTTGAGGCGTTCGTCGACCGAGGCGGTGAACAGGATGACGTCGATCCCGCACGCTTCGACGGCCGCGATGCCCTCGGGCGCGCACAGCGCACAGATCACGGTCATCGGTTGCTGCGCGCCGCGCTGCACCAGCAGTTCGAGGGTGTGGATCAACGAGCCACCGGTGGCGAGCATCGGGTCGACGACGATCACCGGTCGCTCGGCGATGTTGTCGGGCAGCTTGTTGACGTACGGCTCGGGCTCGTGTGTCTCCTCGTTGCGGGCGATGCCGATGAACCCGATGTCGGCTGCGGGCAGGAGTTGCTGAGCCGGTGCCAGGAATCCGAGACCGGCGCGCAGGATCGGGACGATCACCGGTTGGACCGCGAGGCGGGTGGCCGAGGTCTCGGTGAGCGGCGTGGTCACCGTTCCCTGCACGGTCGGCAGCGTCTGGGTCGCCTCGGCGATCAGCAGCGTGCCGATGCGTTCGAGATGCTGGCGGAACAGGGCGTTCGGCGTGTCGCGGTCGCGGATGCGCGTGAGCGCATCGAGCACGAGCGGATGGTCGACGATGACGGTTTCGACGGACATGATCGACAGTGTCTCAGACGCCGAGCTGCTGCTCGGCCTTCAACATCGCATAGCGCGGTTTGATGATCCCGTCGATGATCTTGATCCGCTCGGGGAACGGCGCGAACGCCGACTTCACGGCGTTCACGGTGAGCCACTGCATGTCGTCGAGCCCCCAGCCGAAGGCGTCGTGGCAAGCGACCATCTCGCGGGTCATCGACGTGTCGCTCATCAACCGGTTGTCGGTGTTGATCGTGACGCGGAAGCGGAGTCGACGCAGCATGCCGATCGGGTGGTCGGCGATCGTCTTGGCGATGCCGGTGTTGACGTTCGACGTCGGGCACACCTCGAGCGGGATCCGACGATCACGGATGTAGGTGGCCAGCTGGCCGAGGGTGGCCTCGCCGTTGTCGCTGATCTCGATGTCGTCGACCAGACGCACGCCGTGGCCGAGCCGCTCGGCACCACAGAACTGGACCGCCTCCCAGATGGACGGCAGGCCGAACGCTTCGCCGGCGTGGATCGTGGCGTGGAAGTTCTCGCGGTTGACGAGTTGGAACGCGTCGAGGTGACGGGTGGGCGGGAACCCGGCCTCGGGGCCGGCGATGTCGAAGCCGACGACACCCTTGTCACGGAACCTGATCGCGAGTTCTGCGATCTCGTAGCTGCGCGCCGCCTGGCGCATCGCATCGAGGATCGCGTAGATCGTCAGGTCGGTACCTTCCGATCCTCGTTCGAATCCGGCGAGCACCGCTTCGACGACCTCGTCCAGGCTGAGGCCCGCCTCGGTGTGGAGTTCGGGTGCGAACCGGACCTCGGCGTACACGACGTTGTCGGCAGCGAGGTCCTGCGCGCACTCGTAGGCGACCCGCTCGATGGCGTCGCGATGTTGCATGACGGCGCCGGTGTGAGCGAACGTCTCGAGGTAGAGAACGAGGTCGTTGCGCTTGGCACCCTTGTTGAACCACAGCCCGAGTTCGTGGACGTCGGTCGTCGGCAGATCGTGGTACCCGTACTCCTGAGCGAGTTCGACCACGGTCTGGGGGCGCAGCCCGCCGTCGAGGTGGTCGTGCAGCAGCGCCTTGGGCGCCCGTGCGATCAGTTCAGCCGTCGACATGACCCCCACGCTACCGACCCCCGAGTCGAGCCCGAGGCGGTCACAACCGGCCGAGGTGTGGCAGGGGTCTGACCCACTCCACACCTTTCCCGAGCTCCGAACCCTGGAGTACCCCTTCGCCAAGATGAGACCATGCCTCGAGCGCGACGGATCGACCTCCCCGACGCAACGCATCACGTCGTCAATCGTGGTGTCGACCGCGGAACGATCTTCTTCGACGATCGTGATCGGATCACGTTCGGTCAGTTGATCGGCGAGGCGAGCGAGCAATTCGGCATCACGATCGTGGCGTACTGTCTGATGGACAACCACTACCACCTCATCATCCACTGTCCTGATTCGGTGCTGTCGGCGGCAATGCAGTTTCTGGGGAGTCGCTACGCCGAGTCGATCAACGCTCGACACGGCAGAACCGGCCACCTCTTCGGATCACGCTTCCACTCGACGCTCATCGATTCGAACGCGTACATGCTGGCGGCCCTGCGCTACGTCGAGCGCAACTCCCTCGATCTGCCGGGCGTGCTGTCCCCCGACACATATCGATGGTCGAGTGTCCGTGCCCATCTCGGGCTCCGGCGCAGTCCATCATGGCTCGATTCGGACCGAGTGCTGGGGTGGTTCGATTCAGTGGATCAGTATCGAGACTTCGTCCTCAGGGACCCCGAAACATCGGAGCCTCGGGCGATCCGTTTCGACCACGCCGCAGCTGTCGCATCACTCATGATCGACACTCATGTCGGCGAACATGCCTCCGCAATCCAACTGTCACGCACAGTGCTCCTGCAGCTCGGTCGTCGGCTCGGGCCTGACAACCAGCGGAGACTCCTCGACCATCTCGATCTCACGACACCCCGCAGTGTTCGCGACGCGTATCGCCGAGCAGACCATCGGTCGGAGTCCATGCCGACGGTGGAAGCTGCGGTCGATGCCACGCAGCGGTGGCTGTTCGACATGCCACGGTCGATCGAGTCCGACGCTGCCTGACCAACTCGTCCGCGCCACGCCAGGAGGTGTGGAGTGGGTCAGACCCCTGCCACACCAACGAAAGGTGTGGAGTGGGTCAGACCCCTGCCACACCAACGAGGGTGTGGAGTGGGTCAGACCCCTGCCACACCGGCTCGACGCCGGCCTGATCAGCGGGTGGCGGCGAGGGACTCGAGGAGTGACTCGAGTCGTGCCGGTTCCATGCCGACGGCTTCGCCGTAGAGCTTCACCTTCGGCTCGGTGCCACTCGGGCGCACCTGCAGGCGGGTGCCGCCGTCGAGCTTCAGGCGAACGAGGTTCGCTTCGGGGTACGACTCCACACCGACGACGGCGACGCCACCGACCTCCGCTGGCGGATCGGCCTCGATCGCCGCAACCCACGTCGCCCCTTCCGACGGCGGGATCCGCACCGAGAGCTCGGCGGTGACGTAGTGACCGAACCGGTCGGCGAGCGCGTCGAGGCGGCCCTGCAGCGTGACACCGTCGGCTGCGGCACACGCCGCGATCTCGGCCATCAGGACCGCGGCCGTGATGCCGTCCTTGTCGAGCGGCCGGTCGGCGACGAGGTAGCCGAGCGCCTGCTCGTATCCGAAGACGAAACGCTGACCGACCTCGGCGCGTTCGAGGGCGAGCTTGCCGATCCACTTGAACCCGGTGAACGTCTCCTCCGAATGCACCCCGTGTGCCTCGGCGATCCGACCGAGCAGCGAGGACGACACCAGCGTCGTGACGACCAGGCGGTCGTCACCCGAGGTGTTGGTGAGGATGTGGTCGGCGAACAACCAGCCGATCTCGTCGCCGCTGAGCCGCCGCCACGAACCGTCGGCTTGGGGGATCGCCGCACCCAGGCGGTCGGCGTCGGGATCGTTGGCGAGCGCGATGGCCGCGCCGGACGAGGCGGCGGTCTCGAGCAGCAGGTCCATCGCTCCCGGCTCCTCCGGATTGGGGAACGACACCGTGGGGAACGTGCCGTCGGGTTGGTGTTGCTCGACCACCGGGATCGGCGGGTCGAAGCCCGCCGCAGCGAACGCCATCTCGATCGTCTCGGCCCCCACACCGTGCATCGCGGTGTACGCGACGGGGACGCCGGGCACGTCGGGTCGCAGCCGGACCTGGGGGACCGCGGCCACGTACGCCTCCTGCCACGACAGGTCCAGACGCTGGATCAGGTGGTCGTCCTCCGCGGCCAGAGGAACGTCGAGCGGGTCGACGGCACCGATCTGCTCGGAGATGTCGACGTCGATCGGCGTGACGATCTGAGCACCGGTCTCGAGGAACACCTTGTACCCGTTGTCGGCAGGCGGGTTGTGCGACGCCGTGACCACCACGCCGGCCGCGGCGTCGAGCCCGGTGATCGACCAGGCGAGCACCGGCGTGGGCGTGAGTCCGGGGTGCAGCATCGAACGGATCCCGAGCGCCGCGAGCACGCGGCACGTGTCGAGCGCGAACACGTCGCTCTTGCGTCGCGCGTCGCACGCCACGACGACGCCACGAGCAGCCGCCCGCTCCATCGCGCCCGTCGCCTCCTGGTCGAGCAACCAGCGACCGAGACCGGCCGCAGCCTGGCGCACGACCAGTCGGTTCATCCTCATCGGCCCCGCCGCAACAGCCGCGCGCAGCCCGGCGGTGCCGAACTGCAGGCGGCCCGAGAAGCGGTCGGCGAGGTCGGCCAGGGCATCGGCGTTGTCGGTCCGTGCTGCGTCGACCAGCGTCGTCAGCTCACGACGGATGTCGTCGTCGGGCTCGGCCTCGAGCCACGCGACGGCCTGTTCGATCAGCTCCGACGGGCTCACGTCGACGTCGGGGTCGGGCACGGCGTCGGACTGCGTGGTGGCTGGCTCGGAATCGCTCACGGCTCAAGCCTCACACATCGCCGCGCAGCGTGCTGAGTTCCACCAGAGGGCGGGGGCCGACGTGGCTGATCACCTCTGCGGCAGCGATGGAGCCGAGGCGACCGCACTCGGCGAGGTCGGCACCGTGGGTCCGGCCGTACATGAATCCGGCGGCGAACAGGTCACCCGCTCCGGTCGTGTCGACGACCTTGACGACCTGCACTGCCGGAACCGGGATCAGTTCCTCGGGAGTGACGATCACGCAGCCGTTCGCGCCGCGTGTGATCGCAGCGAGCGAGCACTCGGAACGCAACGCCTCGACCGCCTCGTCGAACGTCGGGGCTTCGTAGAGCGACAGCAGTTCGTCCTCGTTGCCGAACAACAGGTCGACGCTGTCGGCGACGAGGGATCGGAAGTCCTCCCGATGGCGATCCACGCAGAACGAGTCCGACAGCGTGAGCGACACCGTTCGGCCGTGTTCGTGCGCCACCGCCGCGGCCCTCCGGAACGCCTCCTTCGCATCGTCCCGGTCGAACAGGTAGCCCTCCATGTAGAGGATCTGCCCGTCGGCGATCACCGATTCGTCGAGGTCGCCCACGCCCAGGGTGGACGACACCCCCAGGTAGGTGTTCATCGTGCGCTCGGCATCGGGCGTGACGACGATGATGCACCGCCCCGTCGGCGTCTCCTGAGGCACTCCGCCGCCCACGAATCCGACTCCGACCGCGCGCATGTCGTGGCCGAACACCTGACCGAGGTCGTCGTCGTCCACCTTGCCGATGTACGCCGCAGCGCCACCGAAGCTCGCCACGCCCACGATCGTGTTGGCGGCCGAACCGCCGCTCATCTCGACCGCCCCCGTGAGCGACGCGTACAACTCGACCGCCCGCTCGGTCTCGATCAGGGTCATCGACCCCTTGACCAGATCGTGGCGAGGGAGGAAATCGTCGGTCGCATGGGCGATCACGTCGACGAGGGCGTTGCCGATCCCGACGACGTCGTAGCGCGGCGCGCGTGCACCGACGGAGACACCCGATCCTCCGGGTGACGAAGACGACTCGGACGACGATTCGGGCACGGTCGGCAACGTTACCCCCGGTACTCTCCCCGCCATGTCGACGCACTCCGAGCCGATCACCGCCACCGACGACCCGTACCGCCTGCCGTCGGGTGTGCGACCACGTCACTACGACGTCCGGCTGCGACCGTCCTTGAGCGACGCGTCGTTCACCGGGTCCGTCGCGATCGAGCTCGAGGTGACCGAACCCACCCGCACCATCGTGCTCAACGCGATCGAGTTGGAGGTCCAGACGGTCCTCGTCGACGGTGCACCACAGAGGTGGAGTCTGGACGAGTCGGCCGAACGCATGACGGTCACGCTCGATGCCGAGGTGTCGGGCGAGGCGACACTGCACGTCGAGTTCACCGGAACCCTCAACGACAAGCTCCGCGGTTTCTACCGCAGCACGTACGTCGACGCCGACGGCAACGAGCAGATCATCGCCACCACGCAGATGCAGGCCACCGACTGTCGGCGGGCGTTCCCCTGCTGGGACGAGCCCGAGTACAAGGCGGTGTTCGCCGTCACGCTCGACGTCGAGGACGGCCTGACCGCGATCTCGAACGGCGCCGAGGTCGAACGGACGTCGGCCGACGGGCGCACCGTCATCCGATTCGCCGACACGATGCGGATGAGTTCCTACCTCGTGGCGTTCGTGGTGGGGCACCTGGAGGCGACGGACACGGTCGATGCCGACGGGATCCCCTTGCGGATCGTGCACGTTCCCGGCAAGTCCGGCCTCACGCCCTTCGGTCTGGAGGTCGGTCGGTTCTGCCTGCGGTGGTTCCAGGACTACTACGGCATCGACTACCCGTCGGACAAGGTCGACCTCGTCGCGCTGCCGGACTTCGCGGCGGGTGCGATGGAGAATCTCGGCTGCATCACGTTCCGCGAGACGGCGCTGCTCGTCGACGGCCGGAACTCGACCCAGGACGAGCGCCAGCGGGTGGCCGACGTGGTCGCGCACGAACTCGCGCACATGTGGTTCGGGGACCTGGTCACCATGCGCTGGTGGAACGGGATCTGGTTGAACGAGGCGTTCGCCACCTTCATGGAGATCGCTGCGTGCGATGCGTTCGCACCGGAGTGGGAGCGGTGGACGAGCTTCGGGCAGGAGCGCAGCGACGCGTTCGAGGTCGACTCGCTGACGAGTACGCGTCCGGTCGAGTTCGACGTCCGGTCACCCGCCGAGGCCGACGCGATGTTCGACGTGCTCACGTATCAGAAGGGCGGTGCGCTCCTGCGGATGCTGGAGCAGTACCTCTCGCCCGAGGCGTTCCGCCACGGAGTCGGCCACTACCTGCGAACCCACGCCTACGCGAACACCGAGACCAACGACCTGTGGGATGCGATCGAGGCGATGTCCGGCGAGCCGGTCCGGGCGATGATGGATTCCTGGATCTGGCAGCCCGGGTTCCCGCTCGTGAGCGCCCGACTGGCCGAGGCTTCCGACGGCACCCCCGAGCTCGAGCTGGGTCAGAAGCGGTTCGGGTACTCCGAGCCCGGGACCGACGACGACGCCGTCTGGGTGATCCCGATCCACGTCCGCAACGGCGACACCACGGTGACCGTGGTGCTCGACTCGCTCGAACCGGTGCGCGTGCCACTCGCCTCCCCCGCCGGTGTCGTGGTGGTGAACGCCGGCGGCCACGGCTTCTATCGCGTCGCGTACGACGACGTCCTGCGCGGCCGGCTGGCCGACCCCGCAGGGATCGCGTCGCTCTCCACCCTGGAGCGATACATGCTCGTCGACGACGCGTGGGCATCCACGGTGGCGGGAACGATGTCGTCCCCCGATCTGCTCGACCTGCTCGACGGTTTCGTCGACGAGCGCGAGTACGGCGTCTGGCAGGCGATCGTGATCGCACTGGGCGGCGTGTCGCGACTACTCGACGGCGAAGCGCTCGACGCACTGCGCAGTCGGGTCAGAGGCCTGGTCGCCCCCGCGCTCGACGACCTCGGCGCACCGGTGCCCGACGAGTCCGACCTGCGGGCCAAGCTGCGCGGTCTGCTGCTGCGCACCATGGGGGCACTCGGTTCCGACGCCGACGCCATCGCCCGCTGTCGAGCCCTGCTCGAGGCCGAACGCAACGGCGAATCCGTCGACCCCGAGTTGCTCGCCGCAGCGACGAAGGTCGTCGCCGCGCACGGCGACAGCGACGACTACGACCGCATGATCGACGGATTGACGAACGCAGCCACGCCCCAGGACCTGATGCGCCACCTGACGGCGCTGCCCGAGTTCGACGACGCCGACCTCGTCGCCCGCACGTGCGAGCTGGCGATGAGCGGCAAGGTCAAGAGCCAGAACGCCCCGTACCTGCTCGCCGGCGCGATCGGCAGTCGCCGTCACGGACGCCAGGCATGGGAGTTCGTGAAGGAGAACTGGCAGGCAGCCAACGACAGGTTCCCGTCGAACATGATCGTCTACATGGTCGGGCCCGTGAAGTCCTTGACGACCCCCGACGACGTCGCCGACACCGAGGCGTTTTTCGCCGACCATCCGATCGAACAGTCGGCGAGCACCCTGCGCCAGGTGCTCGAACGCCAGCGGGTCAACGCTCGTCTCCGCAGCCGCGACGCCGATGCGCTCCGTGCGACGCTGACTCCCTGAGCACGCGGGGAGCCGACACGCCGGCGTCGGTGTGCGGCATCGTCATCCAGGATCGGGGCCGGGTCCGTAATAGGGGCACGACCCTGGAACCGCCGGCGGTCCTGCGAAAGGAAATCAGGTCATGAAGAAGATGCTCCTCGGAGTTGCCGCTCTCGCGGCCACCGCCCTGCTCGCGCCGTCGAGTGCGGGCGCCCAGTCCGATGCAGCCGAGGTGATGCTGCTCCACGGCATTCCCGGAGTCGAGGTCGACGTCGTCGTCGACGGTGACGTCGTCATTCCCGGCTTCGAGCCGGGGACGATGCAGGATCTGTCGTCGTTCGCAGGTCAGACCCTCGCGAACCTCGAAGTCCGCGTCGCCGGTACCGAGGACATCGCGATCGGCCCGGTGCCGGAGTTCGCCGTTCCGGCCACCGGGAGTTGGACTGTCGTCGCCCACCTCGATGCCGAGGGAACGCCGTCGATCACTCCGTTCGAGAACAACACCGCCCAGACCGCGGACGGACAGGGTCGCCTCACCGTGCGTCACACCGCAGCGGCACCGGCGGTCGACCTCGTGGTCGGCGACGCCCGACCCGTCGAAGGTGCCGAGAACGGTGCCAGCGCCGACCTCGAACTGCCCGCCGGTGAGATCGCCGGGGCCCAGATCGCGCCGGCCGGAGGCGACCCGATCGCCGATGTCCCGACCGTCGAACTCGCTGCCGGCGAGAACCTGATCGTCTACGCCGTCGGATCTCTGGAGGACGAGACGTTCACGTTCTACGTCCAGGAACGCACGGTCGGGTCCGCCGCTCCAGCCCAAGGTGAAGCGGGCGACGGCACTCCAGCCCCGACCGAGGTCAACACCGGCGACGCACTGCAGGCGAACGACACGGCCCCACTCCTGGCGGCGGCGCTCGGCCTGCTCGTCATCGGTGTGGGTGCCGGTCTCACCGCTCACCGCCGTTCTTCGAACGCCTGACCTGACCGGCCGAACGCCCACCTCGATCCCCATCCCCGACATCTCACGTTCGAGACGACGATGAGTATTCGCTCCGACACCCCCTCCGGAACGAGCGGCGCCCGCCGCTCGGACCGGGTCGGCCGAGTGCTCGTCGTCGTCTCGGTCTCGTGCCTCCTCGCTGCGATCGGCATCACCGTGACGGTGGCGCCGAGGTCCGGCACGCAGTCGCAACCCGTGCTCGACGTCGCCGACGCGACGCTCGCTCCGGCGACGGACTCCTCGCGGAGCGACCCGACGCCCGAGCCAGGGAGCGAGCCGTCGTCGGGTCGCCGAGAACTGCCCCTGCCCGATCGGGCATCGACGTCCGGCGCGACCATCGGATCCGACGACGAACCCGTGGACGACGAACCCGGCGACGGCGCCTCCGACCGCTCCCGCCTGACGGATCGGCTCGGCCCATTGTATTCGGCGATCCCCGAGCCCGTGGCGCCGCGTCCGGTTCCGGTGGGAGCGGTCACGTCGTCCATCGACCTCACCCCCTACCCCATCCGACCCGTCGGACTCCAAGAAGACGGACAACTCGAGATCCCCGACGAAACCGAGATCGGCTGGTACCGATACGGAGCCACCGCCGGACGACCCGGCGCCACC
>NZ_JBDVNU010000031.1:0-5481 GCF_039969435.1 Ilumatobacter sp. | reverse complement strand
CCGAGATGGTGATGCCGGGTGACAACGTCGAGATGACGGTGGAGTTGGGCAAGCCGATCGCGATGGACGAGGGTCTGCGTTTCGCGATCCGTGAGGGTGGCCGCACCGTGGGTGCCGGCCGAGTCACCAAGATCAACAAGTAATCAATCGAATCAGTCATCGGCCGGCTCGGGTTCACCCGGGCCGGCCGTTGTCTGTCACGCGACGAGTCGCCGCGTGACGCCACGAAGTACACAGACACGAAAGAGAGGCCGTCATGGCCAAGAGTGACAAGCGGGTCAAAGTGACCCTGGAGTGCACCGACTGCAAGCGGCGCAACTACATCACCATGAAGTCCAAGGTGAACGACCGCGAGCGCCTCGAGATGCAGAAGTACTGCAGCAACGAGCGCAAGCACACCGTGCACAAGGAAACCCGCTGACCACCTGACCCGCCTCAGCGGGTCACCCGTCCCGGTCGCCACGACTCGTGGGGATCGGGGTTCGCGGGGTCGCTGGTACCCTGGCGTCCCCAACGAAGGGCAGTAGCTCAGCTGGCCAGAGCATCGGTCTCCAAAACCGACGGTCGTGGGTTCGAATCCCTCCTGCCCTGCACGGTCCATCCGGACACGCACTCCGCGTCCGTACCGGACCCGAACGAAGAGTCCGACACGATCCGCCTGGCGGGTCGGCCCCGGCTCGCACCATTCCATCCGACGATCGAGAGCACTCGCGAACACCATGTCTTTGGACGATCTCAACCGAGAACAGAAGCGCCAGCTCAAGAAGATGGGCGCGCTCGACGACCAAGGCAAGATGCAGCGCGCCCCTCGGCCGCAGCCCAAGAAGAAGCAGGACCGCGTCACGCCTCTCCAGTACCTCAAAGAGGTCCGTGACGAGATGCGCAAGGTCGCGTGGCCCAAGCGACCCGAAGTCGTCCGCTACTCGATCGTCGTGCTGATCACCGTGATCGTCTACACCGCACTCGTGGGCGGGCTCGACTTCGGGTTCGGCAAGGCCGCCGAGTGGTTCTACTCCGCATCGTGAACGACATGACCGACAACAACAACGACACCACCACCGACACGACCGACGACTCCACAGCGGGCTCGTCCAATCTCGGAGACCTCGACGCCGAACTCCAGGCCGCCTCCGCCAATGCTGCGGCATCCACCGCCGCGCTCGAGGACGCGGTGGCCGATCTGGCGCAGGACGCCACCGCTGCGGGCGAGTCGCCGGTCGACAGTGCCGCGCACGCCACCCACGTCGCCGAGATGGCCAACGTCGACCCGAACGAGGCCGCCACGAGCGAACCCGAGGTCACCGAGAACGCCGTCGACGAGCTCCTGCCCACCGGCGACGCCGTGATCGAACGCGACGTCGACGATCAGGCCGTCACCGACATCACGTCGGCCGAAGCCGCCGACCTGTTGCCCACGGGGAGCGCACTCGCCGAGTCGGACGAACTCGTGGAGGACGCAGCGGGCTCGCCCGGCGAGCAGGCCGCGAAGGCCGACGCCTCCGAGGAAGCCGAACTCGCCGATCAGGGCATCGATCCCGCCGACGACGACTCCCGCGGCGACGCGGCCGATGTCGAGCCCGTGGAGATCGACGATCCGAACAAGCGGCCCGGCAAGTGGTTCGTGGTGCACACGCAGTCGGGCTACGAGAAGAAGGTCACGGCGAACCTCAACGCCCGCATCCAGTCGATGAACATGGAGGACAAGATCTACGAGATCGTCATCCCCATGGAAGAGGTCGACGAGTACAAGAACGGCAAGAAGCAGACCGTCATGAAGAAGGTCTTCCCGGGCTACCTGCTCGTGCGTTGCCAGATGGACGACGAGTCCTGGTACTGCGTGCGCAACACCCCGGGCATCACCGGCTTCGTCGGCCAGGCCGCCAAGGGTCAGAAGCCCACGCCGCTGTCGCGCCGTGAGGTGAAGACCTTCCTCACCCCCAAGACCGAGGGTGTCGAAGCGGCGCCTCGTCGCAAGGCGAAGCTCGACTACGAAGAGGGCGAGAGCGTCCGGGTGAAGGAAGGCCCGTTCGCCGACTTCACCGGCGAGATCGCCGAGATCAACGCCGATCACATGAAGTTGAAGGTCCTCGTCAACATCTTCGGCCGCGAGACGCTGGTCGAGATGGACTTCAGCCAGGTCGCGAAGCTGTAACCGGCGCACCGCGCCGATCCGACCCGGATCGGCGCCGCGACATCAACCCACCCCCGACGACGATCCGCAACAGCGTCGCAACGAACACACGAAGAGAGAAGTACGGAAATGGCAAAGAAAAAGGTCATGGCGGTCGTCAAGATCCAGATCGAAGCCGGCAAGGCGAGCCCCGCTCCGCCCGTCGGTACCGCACTCGGACCGCACGGCATCGCGATCATGGACTTCGTGAAGGGCTACAACGCCGCCACGGAAGCACAGGCCGGCACCGTCATCCCCACCGAGATCACGATCTTCGAGGACCGCACCTTCTCGTTCATCCTGAAGACCCCGCCGACCTCGACGCTGATCCGCGAGAAGGCCGGTCTCACCAAGGCGTCGAACAATCCGGGCAGCCAGACCGTCGGCTCGATCACCGCAGCGCAGGTCACCGAGATCGCCGAGATCAAGATGCCCGACCTGAATGCCAACGATCTCGCCGGAGCCAAGCTCCAGGTCGAGGGAACCGCCCGCTCGATGGGCATCGACGTCGTCTGACGTCACGAACACACATTCCAACGTCTCGACCGGCACCACCTCGACCGGCGGACGAACCACTACCCGAGGGAGACAACCAATGTCAGGTAAGAAATTCGCAGATGCGCTCAAGACCTTTGATCGCGATCACATGTACTCACCGCGTGAGGGAGTCACGCACGCCAAGAACACCGCCACGGCGAAGTTCGACGAGTCGATCGACGTCGTGATCCGCCTCGGCGTCGACCCGCGCAAGGCCGACCAGATGGTGCGTGGCACCGTCGCGCTTCCCGCAGGCACCGGCAAGGACGTGCGCATCGCCGTCTTCGCCACCGGCGAGAACGCCGAGGCCGCACGCGAGGCAGGCGCCGATTTCGTCGGAGCCGACGACCTCTTCGAGCAGGTCGAGGGCGGAATGATGGACTTCGATCTCGTCATCGCCGCTCCCGACATGATGCCCCTCGTCGGTCGCCTCGGTCGTGCGCTCGGCCCGCGCGGTCTGATGCCGAACCCGAAGACCGGCACGGTCACCCCCGACGTCGGTCGCGCCGTGGAGGAGTTCAAGGGTGGCAAGGTCGAGTACCGCACCGACCGATACGCCAACGTGCAGGTGCCGATCGGCAAGGCCAGCTTCGACGTCGACAAGCTCGCCGAGAACTTCTACGCCGTGGTCGAGGAACTGAACCGGGCCAAGCCCGCCTCGGCCAAGGGTCGATACATCCGCAAGGTCACGACGTCGGCCACGATGGGACCCGGTGTCCGCATCGACATCGCCAAGCTGAAGAAGACGCTCGACGAGTGATCCCGACGACGGATCGTCTCGATCCGCTCGAACAACCGACGACGGCCCGCCTCTCCGAGGCGGGCCGTTGCCGTTCCGGGACGCTCGACGGGAAGGGGTCTCGAGTCGGCTCGATCGGTGTCTGGCAAAACGCGTGACAATTGGCGGCCGAACTGCCATACTGAGCACTGCTCGATTCAAGTTTCCGTCCGACGGATCCGAAGCATCAATCGAGTCAGCGGTCGACCTGCCGCTCCGGTGCCGTAGACGGGCGTCTCCCGGAGCGGCGGTCCGCCGTTGCTTCGTCGCCACGGCGGACCCGCCACCGCCGGCTCGCCGGATCGATGTCGGGTCCAGAACGAACCGGCGGTAGTGGAAGCGCTGCGCCGGGCCTATCATCGTGTGTCACATACACGGTTCTCGCCCAAGACCGTTGGTCCGTTGCTCGACAGGGCAGCGGGTAATGACTCCCCTCGCACGAGGCACGGTCGCCAACCGAGGTGCATGCCTTCGAAGAACGACACCGATTCGCATTGCGTGCGTCGGTGTCTCGCTCCTCGTCGGTGTTCGCTCTGATGCGAGCACCCCGAGTTGCAGCGAAAGGAGGAAATGCACATGTCAGAGAACAAGAACGGAACGACACCACGCCCCGACAAGGTGGCCGTGGTCGAAGAAGTCACAGCGAAGCTCAAGGGAGCCAGCGCCGTGTTCGTCTCGGAATACCGCGGTCTCACGGTCAGTCAGCTCGCGGATCTCCGCAAGCCACTGCGTGACGCCGGAGCCGAACACAAGGTGTACAAGAACACGCTCGTCAAGCTGGCGGCCACGGCTGCCGGCATGGAAGGGCTGACCGAACACCTGACCGGCCCGACGGCGCTCACATTCGTGACCGGCGACGTGGCTGCGTCGGCCAAGGCGCTCACCGCACAGGCCAAGCTCACCCCGGCGCTGGTCGTCAAGGGCGGCATGATGGGTGACACCGTCATGTCGGCAGACGATCTGAAGGTCCTCGCCGATCTTCCCCCGCGCGACGTGTTGCTGGCGCAGTTCGCCGGTGCACTGCAGGCACCACTGGTCAAGACCGCAAGTCTGCTCCAGGCACTGCCACGCAAGTTCGCGTACGGCCTCAACGCCCTCGTTCAGAAGCAGGAAGAAGCTGCCTGAACACCCCACATCCCCATGAATCGAAGTGGGGTGCCGAACGGCCCCCGCCCATGAACTGAAGAATCGAAAGAGAGAACAACATGTCCAAGGATGAAATCCTCGACGCAATTTCCAGCATGACCGTCATCGAGCTCAAGGAGCTCCTCGACGCCTTCGAAGAGAAGTTCGACGTCTCCGCAGCTGCTCCGGCAGCCGTGGCAGCAGCCCCCGCAGCGGGTGGCGGCGATGCCGGCGGTGGCGACGAGCAGAGCGAGTTCGACGTGATCCTCGCGGGCGCAGGCGCCCAGAAGATCCAGGTCGTGAAGGCCGTCAAGGACCTCCTCGGTGTCGGCCTCAAGGACGCCAAGGACCTGGTCGACGGCGCCCCCAAGGCGATCCTCGAGAAGGTCTCGAAGGAAGATGCCGACGCGGCCAAGGCCAAGCTCGAAGAAGTCGGCGCCGACGTCGAAGTCAAGTGATCACCCTCACGTGATCGCAGCGGCCGATCGGTCGAGCGCTTGCGTGAGATGAGAGTGCAACGGTGCCCGGTGGTTCGCCACCGGGCACCGTCGCGTCCGGGGTCGCGCTCGGCACGCCCGGCATCGTCCCCCGTGTGCAGACGGGACGGATCGGCGCATCACGTGGCGAGCCCGAACCACGGCGCGAACGTCGGCGTGCCGGCGGAGATGGGGACGTGACGTCGGGCGGGACGGGGAGAACTTCGTCTCGGAACGGTCAAGTGTGGCCGTGCGGCGGTCGATACCCATGACGTCTTGCGTCGCGACGTCGGACGAGCCGAGCGAATGCCGGAATGGACTGATGACGATGAACGCAACCCGACGACCGACGGCACGGGCGCTCCGATGAGCGAGATGCCCCCTCCACCGCCACC
>NZ_JBDVNU010000030.1:0-248788 GCF_039969435.1 Ilumatobacter sp. | reverse complement strand
CCGAGATGGTGATGCCGGGTGACAACGTCGAGATGACGGTGGAGTTGGGCAAGCCGATCGCGATGGACGAGGGTCTGCGTTTCGCGATCCGTGAGGGTGGCCGCACCGTGGGTGCCGGCCGAGTCACCAAGATCAACAAGTGACCCGGACGCACTAGGAAGGACATCAACCATGGCACAGAGCATCCGCATCCGCCTCAAGGCGTTCGATCACGAGATCATCGACCAGTCGACGAAGAAGATCGTCGAAACGGTCACCCGAACCGACGCCACCGTGCGCGGCCCGATCCCGCTGCCCACCGACAAGCACCGCTACACGGTCATCCGTGGGCCGCACGTCGACAAGGACAGCCGCGAGCACTTCGAGATGCGCGTCCACAAGCGCCTGATCGACATCGTGAACCCGAACAACAAGACCATCGACTCCCTGCAGCGCATCGAACTGCCGGCCGGGGTCGACATCGAGATCAAGATCCAGAGCTGACACCGTGTCCGTGGGTGTCTGACACGCACGGGACGCAGTCGAATTCGTGAGCGGGCGGGCCTTCGGGTCCGCTCGCTGCGCGCCCGAGGGTCGACGCGCAGTTGTGAACGAGAAGGCAACACGGGTCCACGATCCCCGCACCCCCGAACCGCGCGGGTAGACACTGGTCATGGCAACTCTGCCGCCACCGTCGACGACACGGACACCGCTGGCACCGCCTCCGCCTCCTCCGTCGCTTCCACCGATCCCGCCCGGGCGGGGCACGACACCTCCGCACGAGGACACGACCCACACCCAGGCGACCCGGCGTTCGAGGTGGCGCTTCGCCCCGCTGCTCCTCGCCGTCGCGATCGTTGCATGGCTGGGCGGCCTCGGCGGAGCGTTGGCGGGTGACAGCATCGCGAACTGGCTCGACCGGCCGCCCATGCGACCCTCGTCGGAACCGATCGACGTCGCCAACCCGCGACCCGGTTTCGAGAATCGACTCGATGTCGCACAGGTCGCCGAGTTCGTCGCGTCGTCGACGGTGACCGTGTCGGCCGACGTCGGGGTCGGAGTGTCGCTCGGCACCGGGATCATCATCACCGAGGACGGTGAGATCCTGACCAATGCACACGTGATCGAGGGTGCCGACTCCGTCCGCGTGCGTCTCGCGGGCGAGACCGAGCCACGGGAGGCCACCGTGCTCGCAGCGGATCGGGGAAACGACCTCGCTCTGTTGCGCATCGCCGGAGACGGCTTCGAGGCAGCCACCTTCGCCGACCCCGACAGTGTCCGACTGGGCGACGAGGTGATGGCGATCGGCTTCGCACTCGGCCTCGACGGCGACCCGTCGGTCACACTCGGCATCGTCTCGGCACTCGACCGCAGCGTCGGTGAGGGCGACGTGTTCCTCGACGGGCTGATCCAGACCGACGCAGCGATCTCGTCGGGCAACTCCGGCGGTCCACTCGTCAACGCTGCGGGCGAGGTCGTCGGTGTCAACACCGCCGTCGCTCGCGACACCGCGGTGTTCACCGCCACGAACATCGGCTTCGCGATCTCGGCTGCGGAGGCGCTGCCGATCATCGACACCCTGCGCGCTCAATCCCAGGGTGCTCCGCGCACCGAGGCGTTCCTGGGCGTGGACCTCGAAGATCGTCGCGACGGCGGCCAGGGCGTGATCGTCACCAGCGTCGAAGCGGGAACTCCGGCCGAGACGGTGGGAGTCGCCGCCGGCGATCTGATCGTGTCGATCGACGGCGCGGCCACGGACGGGTCGTCCGCGCTCATCGCGGCGATCCGCGACAAGCAGCCAGGCGACCAGGTGACCGTGGCGATCGTGCGCGATTCCCGATCGGTCGAACTCGACGTCACGCTCACCGCCCGTCCCGGCTGATCGGCGGTCGCGGCCGACTGCGCTCGACGCGACGGACGACATCCCGTCGGTCGCGGTCGGCACGCACGGTGCGCCTCCGGCCGTCTATTCTTCGCACGTGGCGGCCCAGCACCTCGACGGCGATCCCGTCCGACGCGGACTCGGGCGACCACTCGCGGACGAGATCGTGCGCGACCGCCTCATCGACGTGCTCGCGCAGCGCTGGACGACACGAGTCGTGCTCATGTACGCCCCCGGTGGGTACGGCAAGTCCATCGCACTGGCCCAGGCGATCCGGGACAACGACAGCGATCCGACCGGCCACGACATCCACGTCGGCGTCCGCGAGACGACCGACGCGCTCCGCAAGATCGCAACGACGCTGATCGACTCACTCGGTGCGTCGGAGTCGGCGGCGTTGCCCGACGACCCCGTCCTGCTCGCGCAGAAGGTGTGCGATGCAGTCGCAGCGGCATCGCCGCACGACGTGTGCGTCTGCCTCGACGACCTTCATCTGAGTGACCGGATCGAGGGTCTCACTGCGTTCGTCTCGGCCCTGGTCGAGAACCTGCCGTTCAACGGACATCTCCTGCTCGCAGGGCGGACGCGGCCCGACCTGCGGCTCGCTCGACTCCGGGCGAACGACGACCTCGTCGAGATCAACCAGGCCGATCTCGCCTTCGACGACAACGAACTGGAGCGTCTCGCGAACTTCCACGACGTTCCGGTGGAACGGCTCCAGCAGGCACAGGGGTGGCCGGCCGTGACGCGCCTCAGCGTGGTGGCCGGCGACGAGAAGTCGCTGGAGTTCATGATCGAGGAGGTGATCGACGCGCTGACCGCCGACGACCGCCTCGTGATCGCCCTGGCCGTCGTCGCCGGCGAGGTCACGCCCGAACTGCTCGCCGAGTTCGCGCCCCAGGTCGTCGTCGACGAACTCCTCGATCGCGTTCCGTTGCTGATCGGACTCGACGGTGGAGCCCTCGCCGCACACGATCTGTGGCACGAGGCCGTCGACCTCGTGTCGAACGCGGCCGACCGCGCCCGCCTCGCGGGCAGGGTCATCGAGCTGCTGGCCGAGGCGGGGGACCATCAGGCGGCAGTCGACACGGCACTGCGTCACGGTCTGTGGGCCGAAGCGCTCCAGCAGATGATGGGTGTCTTCGTCGACATGGACCTTCGAGTCGGCCTCGAACAGGTGGACGCGTGGTGGACCGAGATGCCGGTCGAGGCGCGCGTCGGCCCTGCCGCGGCGTTCGTCGACGGCTTCCGCGCCCGGTTGGCCGGAGACTTCGACGCGAGTACGGGGTCGATCCGCGAGGCGGCCGTGGGTTTCGAGGAAGCAGGGGATCTGGAGGGCGCCACGACGGCGGTCCTCGAACTGGGCCTGCGAAGTTGGCTGACCCAGGATGCAGCACTGTGGGTCGAGGTGTTCGAACGCAGCCAACGCATCATCGACGCAGGCGGAGTGCGGATGGCCAGCACCTCTGCCAGGGGCCGGGTCGTCGAAGCGGAGCTCCGTGGAGACTTCGCGCAGGCGCTCGCGGAGTACGAGACACTTCCGGAGCGGGACGAACTCGCGCTCGGTCACTGTTCGACGCTCGCGCTGCTCACCGGCGACTGCGACAGCGCGATCCGGTACCTCGACGAGCTGCTGGAACGGTTCGGCCAGCCGCTGGCGGTCGCGCAGTCGGCGGCGGCGAAATGGGACGCCGGCGACCCGACTGCGGTATTCGCCGACCCTCAGTACCTCTCGCCGCGGTTGGACAACGTCCGTGACGCCGTGCGTGGCATCTTCGTCAGGTCCATGATCGAGGCCAACTGCGGAGCCGTGCCCGACGCCGGACGTGTCGAGGAACTGGCCTGGGCGCGCAGCCGCGAGCAGACGTTCGTGGCGCTCGTCTTCGCAGCGCAGGACCTCCTGACCTCGGACGAGGCGTACGCAGCCGAGCAGTTCGAGCGGAGACTCGATGAGATCGGGTTCGACGAGCCCCTCCTGCGCGGTGAACTCCGCCGCTACCTCCCGTACGCCTACGTGCTCTCCGAGAGGTGCCGGGCGTGGCTCGACACCGACGACCGACTCGGGCCGGTGCAACTCGAACTGCGTGACCTCGCTCGGGCCCTGCTCGATCTGCGGAGCGGCGAGGTTGCACCGTCGACCCCGCTGCCGGCCAACGAGGCGATCCTCACCCGGCTTCCGCTCCCGTGGTCGATCGAACTCGCCGCCAGACTGGCCGGGTCGGGGGACCCCCGTGGCGTCGATCTGGCCCGGTACCTCTCCGAAGTGGCGGGAGCGAGTGTGCACGACGCGTTGCGCACCCTGCGCTCACGCGAGCCGGGCCTGCGTTGGGGCGTGGACGCGTTGCTCGCCGCGGTGCCGGCGCCACCGCAGCACCCTGCCGCGGTCACCGTCTGCACGAGCTTCCGCCTCGCCCACGGTGGCGACGAACTCGTCGTGAGCAGGGCGCGGGTCCGCCAGATGATCACCTTGCTCGCCCTGCGCACCGACTGGTCACGCGAAACCCTGGCCGACGTGATGTGGCCGAGCGACCCGACCAAGGCCAGGAGCAACTTCCGAGCGACGCTGCGCCACGTGCGCCAGGCTCTCGAGCCGAACCGCGTGTCGGGCGAGGCCGACTACCACCTCATCCAGCAGGGTGAACGAATCCGCCTGCGCCGCAGCGACGCACTGGAGGTCGATCTCTGGTCGGTCCAGGCATGCCTCGCCGACGCCGACGTGGCCGATGCCGCCGGTGACGCGGCCTCGGCGATCCTGAGTCGGGTCGCTGCCCTCCAACGGTGGGGACCCGACGCATTCGGCGACGTGCGCGACCTCGACGCCGTCGCCCCCGAGATCGAACGACTCCGTCGTGATGTCCTCGATGCCGGATGCGCGGCAGCGGAGCGGACGATGGCGCACGGCGACCTCCCGGGGGCGCTGAAGATCGCGGAGCGGGTGCTCGACCTCGACGCACACACCGATCGGGCACACGGTGTGGCGATCGGCGTGCAACTGGCACTGGGCGACCTGGACGCCGCCGAGCGTGCGATCGAACGGGTGCGTGCGTCGATGGAGGACCTCGACCTCTCAACGTCCGCCGGCATCGAGATGCTGATCCGACGCTTCGATCAACGGCGTTCTCGCATCGCTGCCACCCGACTCACGGTCGTCGACGCCGGCTGACGATGGCGGACGGGCGCGGGCCCGGTCGTCGTGTGCCCGGCCACGGCTCGCGCGTCCTCGTCTCTGATCTGCCCCCGCCGTACGCTGCTCGGCGTGCCGAGTGAGAACGAGACCACCGTCATCGATGCGCCAGCGGGCCCCCGTCCACTGGCCGGATGGCTCGCCATCGCCCTCGTCTTCGGGACCTCGGCCGCCGTCCTGGTGCTGGAGATCCTGGCGGGGCGACTCCTCGCGCCGTACGTCGGGGTGAGCCTCGAGACGTTCACGGGCATCATCGGGACGATCCTCGCCGGCATCGCGGTGGGGGCCTGGGCGGGTGGCGTGGCCGCGGACCACGTCGACCCGCGTCGCCTCCTCCCGATCATGCTCGTCCTCGGCGGCGCGCTCGCCATCGCCACCATCCCGATCGTCCGGGTGCTCGGCGAGGGTGGGGGCGCCGGTGGCGGCTTTCGCATCCTCGTCCTCACCGCCTTCGGGTTCCTCCCGTCGGCGACGGTCCTCAGTGCCGTCCCCCCGGCGGTCATCAAGTTGCAGTTGCGCGACCTCGCCTCGACCGGCTCGACGGTCGGGCGACTCTCGGCGTGGGGCACCGGCGGGGCACTGTTCGGAACCTTCTTCACGGGTTTCGTGCTGGTCGCCGCGGCCGCCGTGACCACGCTGATCGTGGTGGTCGGGGTCCTCCTCGTCGCGAGCGGGTTCGCACTCTGGCTCGCCGGCCGGGTCGCCGCGAGCGGCGAGATGCTCGGCCTCGGCGGACTCGCTGCGGTGTCGCTCGTCGGTGCGCTCGTGAGTGGGTCGCCGTGCGAGACCCAGACCACCTACTACTGCCTGTCGGTGATCGAGGATCCGGCATCGCCCTCCGGCCGGACGCTGCTGCTCGACGACCTGCGGCACAGCTACGTCGACCTCGACGACCCGACGGTGCTCGAGTTCTGGTACATCCGCCGCGTCGTCGATGCGATCGAGGTGGCGGCGGGTGGCGACGGGACCGACGTGACCGCCGGGGAGGCAGCGGCACCGATCGACGTGGTCTACCTGGGCGGGGGAGCGTTCACCGTGCCCCGCTACGTGCGTGCGACCAGGCCGGGGAGCGATCAGACGATCCTGGAGATCGACGGAGACCTGGTCGAGGTGGTGGAGAACGAGATCGACTTCGATCGCGGCGAGCCGGGCTCGGCGGACGAGGTGGAGATCGTCGTCGGCGACGGTCGGCTCAGCCTGGGCGAGATCGAGTCCGATTCGGCCGACGTGGTGGTGGGCGACGCCTTCGGCAGTCGTGCCGTGCCGTTCCACCTGGCCACCGAGGAGTTCCTGTCCGACGTGGACCGGGTCGTGCGTCCCGGCGGGATCTACGTCGCCAACATCATCGACGGATCGGGCCAGGACTTCCTGCGCGCCGAGACCGCCACCATCGCCGAGGTCTTCCCGTACGTGGCGCTCGTGCGAGGGCCGGGGATCGTCGAGGGTCGCAACGGCAACTCGGTCGTGGTCGCGAGCCAGTCACCGTTGGATCTGGAGTCACTGTCAGCCCGACTGTCGGCCGACGTCGAGCCGAGCGGCCGGGCCGAGGACGGAGTCGGCGACCTGCTCGCCGGTGCGGACCTGGAGGCGTATCTCGACGGCGCCACGATCCTCACCGACGATTTCGCTCCCGTCGATCAACTCATCTCCTCCTCCAGCTGACCCGCAGCGGGGTCGACCGTGCCCGGCCGGCGTGACCGGCGCCCGGCACTCACGAGGGAGGTGGGTCGGACCCGATCGGTGAGATCGAGACGCAGCACGGCGGTCGTGTGGCGCGAGTCACCGGTGACGCCGCGGAACCTGCGTCGGACGCGTGTTGGAAGGGTCGATCGCGCTCCCTAGCATTGCATGGCCGTCTCGGAGAGGAATCCCGCGCCGGTGACATACCGCAATTGACGTCCGACCAGGCCGCCCGCATCGATCGGGACTGGAACCAGCCGGCACAACAGAGTCTTCAAGCTCCGTATGCACGTCGTCATCTTTCGTGCTGCGGAGCTTTTACGTGGAGAACGCCCGGCACCCCGGTCGTTTGGACAACGAGATCGAAGAAGAGAGCACGCCTCATGGCACAACAAGCGATCGTCGGCGAGAAGGTCGGCATGACACAGACGTGGGTCGACGACAAGGTCGTCCCCGTCACCGTCGTCAAGGTCGAACCGATGCGCATCGTTCAGATCAAGACGACCGAGAAGGACGGCTACACCGCCATCCAGGTCACCTACGGCAGCAAAGAGGCCAAGAAGCTGAACCAGCCCGAGGCCGGTCACTTCGCCAAGGCGGGCGTCGCCCCCGGCAAGCGCCTCGTCGAACTGCGCCTCGACTCGGTCGACGGCCTCGAGGTCGGCCAGGAGATCGGTGTCGACTCGATCGAGTCCGGCTCGCGTGTCGACGTCACGGGCACCAGCCGAGGCAAGGGCTTCGCCGGTGTCATGAAGCGTCACAACTTCAAGGGCGCTCCCGCATCCCACGGTGCCCACAAGAACCACCGCAAGCCAGGCGCCATCGGACAGTGCGCTTTCCCGGCTCGGGTGTTCAAGGGCATGAAGATGGCCGGTCACATGGGCCACGAGCAGGTCACCACGCAGAACCTGACCGTCGTCGCCTCGGACCCGGAGCGCAACATCCTCCTCATCAAGGGCGCCGTTCCCGGCCCCGCCGGCGGAGTCGTCACCGTGCGCAACGCCGTCAAGCTCGCAGGGAAGGGAGCCTGACAATGGCCCAGAAACTCTCACAGTTGACACTGAAGGACGCTGCCGGCAAGGACGCCGGCACGATCGAACTCGACGCCGACGTCTTCGGCCTCGAGCCCAACGTCCCCGTCATGCACCAGGTGGTCACGGCGCAACTCGCCGCCCGCCGGTCGGGCACGCAGAGCACCAAGACCCGCGCCGAAGTCCGCGGTGGCGGCAAGAAGCCGTGGGCCCAGAAGGGCACCGGCAACGCCCGTCAGGGCTCGATCCGTGCGCCGCACTTCACCGGTGGTGGCGTCGCTCTCGGCCCCAAGCCCCGCAAGTACGACCAGAAGACCCCGAAGAAGATGGTCAAGCTGGCCACCCGCTCGGCGCTGTCGGATCGTGCGGCCGAAGGAAAGGTCGTCGTCGTCGACTCCTGGAACTTCGACACGCCCAAGACCAAGTCGGCCAAGCAGGCACTCGAGTCCCTCGATGTCGGCGGCAACGTGCTCGTCGTGCTGAGCCAGGACGACACGAACGCCCGGCTGAGCTTCCGCAACCTGCCTCGCGTGCAGGTGATCGGGTCGGGAGACCTCAACGCGTACGACATCCTCTGCAGCGACTGGGTGGTGTTCACCAAGTCGTCGCTGCCCACGGGGACCGCCCTGGGTGACGCGAGCGGCGCACCTGCGCCGGCCAACCGAGCCGAAGCCGACACGGCGTCCGCCGCAGCGGACCACGAGGGTCCGCACGGCAAGGGCAGCCACGCTGCGAACGACGACGGCAGCGAGCCGGAAGGCTTCCCGATCAAGGGCAACGCCGACTCGATGCTGTTCCACGTTCCGGGGAGCCGCTTCTACAAGCAGACCATCGCCGAAGTGTGGTTCGCCACCGAAGAGGCCGCCGAGGCCGCCGGGTTCTCCAAGCCGGGCAGCCAGAAGAGTGAGGAAGACCAGTGAAAGACCCTCGCGACATCATCATCGCGCCGATCGTCTCGGAGAAGAGCTACGCGCTCATCGAGTCCGGTGTCTACACGTTCCAGGTGCACACCTCGGCGAGCAAGCCCGAGATCCGTGACGCGGTGGAGTCGATCTGGGGCGTCGAAGTCTCCAAGGTCAACACGCTGAACAAGCCTGGCAAGAAGAAGCGCACCCGCGGCACGAACCGTGTCGGCTCCAAGCCGGCCACGAAGCGCGCCATCGTCACCCTGGCAGCGGGCGAAATCCCGCTGTTCGAGAACTGAGCCAGGAGGACTGACCATGGCCATTCGTTCACGCAAGCCCACCAGCCCCGGCCGTCGCTTCCAGACCAGCCACGACTTCAGCGAGGTCACCAAGACCACGCCGGAGAAGTCGCTGCTGGCCAAGAAGTCGAAGACCGGCGGTCGCAACGCCCACGGTCGCAAGACCAGCCGTCACCGCGGTGGTGGCCACAAGCAGCAGTACCGCATCATCGACTTCAAGCGCACGAAGGACAACATCGTCGCCAAGGTCGCGGCCATCGAGTACGACCCGAACCGCACGTGTCGCATCGCGCTGCTCCACTACCTCGACGGTGAGAAGGCGTACATCCTCGCTCCGAAGAACCTCAACGTGGGCGACCGCATCACGTCGGGCCAGGGCTCCGACATCAAGCCCGGCTGCGCGATGCCGCTGCGCTACATCCCAGTCGGCACCACGGTGCACAACGTCGAACTCCGCCCCGGCGGCGGTGGCAAGATCGGCCGTTCGGCCGGGATGTCGGTCCGCCTGATCGCGAAGGAGGGCGACTACGCCACGCTGCGGATGCCCTCGACCGAGATGCGCCGCGTGCTGATCGACTGCCGTGCAACGGTCGGCGAGGTCGGCAACTCCGAGCACGAGCTCGTGAAGATCGGCAAGGCGGGCCGCAACCGCTGGAAGGGCAAGCGCCCGCAGACCCGTGGTGTCGCGATGAACCCGGTGGACCACCCCCTCGGTGGTGGCGAAGGCCGGACCTCGGGTGGCCGTCCGGCCGTGTCCCCGTGGGGCAAGCCCGAGAGTCGCACTCGCAACAAGAAGAAGGGCTCCCAGAAGCTCATCATCCGTCGTCGTCGTACCGGCAAGGGTGGGCGTCGCTAGTCGGCCGCCCGGAAGGTAAAGGAAAACACTCATGGCACGCAGCCTCAAGAAGGGCGCCTTCGTCGACGAGCATCTGCTCAAGAAGATCGACGCCCAGAACGCCGCCGGCGAGCGCAAGGTCATCAAGACCTGGTCCCGTCGCAGCACCATCATCCCCGACATGGTCGGTCACACGCTCGCCGTGCACGACGGCCGCAAGCACGTTCCGGTGTACGTCACCGAGTCGATGGTCGGTCACAAGCTCGGCGAGTTCAGCCCGAGCCGCACCTTCAAGTTCCACGCCGGCATGGAGCGGGGAGCGAAGCGATGACCGGCCCGAAGCTGAACGAGAAGTCGTTCGTCGCCGGTGAGCGTTCCGGCACCAAGGCCCAGGCCAAGTACGTCCGTTCGTCGGCGTCCAAGGCCCGTGCGGTGCTCGACCTGATCCGTGGCCTCGACGTCGTCTCCGCCGACGAGGTCCTGCAGTTCACCGACCGCCACATCGCCCACGACGTGCGCAAGGTGCTCGCCTCGGCGGTCGCCAACGCCACGAACAACGACGATCAGGACGCCGGCGAGCTCTTCGTCATCGCCTGTTTCGCCGACGAGGGTCCGACGCTGCGTCGTTTCCGCCCCCGTGCCCGTGGCCGTGCGACCCGGATCAACAAGCGCACCTGCCACATCACCGTGATCGTCGCTCGCATGACCGACGACCGCGTCGAGATCGTCCAGGCCCGTCGCGACCGCCAGGGTGGCGCTGCCTCCAGCGGCCGCCCGACCACCACGAGCCGCCGTGATCGTGTGGCTCGCAGCCGCCGGGAAGCTGCCGAGGAGCAGCCGACCGTGGACGACGTCCAGGACGCCCACGACAGCGATGCCGACGATGCCGATGCGGCGGCCGAGTACGCAGCGGGCGACGCCGACACCGACGGCGAGGCCAACGCCACGGACCAGTCGCCGCACGGTGAAGGTTCACACGCTCCGCTCGACGACGTCGCCGAGATGCCCGAGGGCTACCCGATCAAGGGCAACGCACAGTCGATGCTCTACCACGAGCCCGACTCGCGGTACTACGCGGCCACCAAGGCCGAAGTGTGGTTCGACACCGTCGAATCCGCCGAAGCAGCAGGCTTCTCGAAGCCCGGTGCCGACAAGGAAGCGGCTGACGACGAGTCATCCGAGACAACCGACGACGTCGCCGCTGACGAGGCGGAGGAGAAGTAATGGGACAGAAGATCAATCCGTACGGGTTCCGTCTGGGAATCACCACCGAGTGGAAGTCGCGCTGGTTCAGCGAGCGCGACTACAAGCAGTACCTCACCGAGGACTGGAAGATCCGTGACCAGATCATGGAACTGCTCGAGTCCGCCGCCATCAGCCGCATCGAGATCGAGCGCACCCGCGACAAGCTCCGCGTCGACGTCCACACCGCCCGCCCGGGCATCGTGATCGGTCGTCGTGGCGCCCAGGCGGACGAACTGCGCAAGATGATCACCGACATCACCGGCAATCAGAAGATCCAGCTCAACATCGTGGAGATCAAGGCGCCCGAACTCGACGCCGCTCTGATCGCCCAGGGTGTGGCGGATCAGTTGATCAACCGCATCGCCTTCCGTCGGGCCATGAAGCGTGCCGTGCAGAACGCACAGCGAGCCGGTGCACTCGGCATCAAGGTGCAGTGCTCGGGCCGCCTCGGTGGCGCCGAGATGAGCCGCACCGAGTGGTACCGCGAAGGCCGGGTCCCGTTGCACACCCTGCGTGCCGACATCGACTACGGCATGCGCGAAGCCAAGACCACCGCCGGCCGTGTCGGCGTGAAGGTCTGGTTGTACAAGGGTGACATCACCCCGTACAAGAAGGCCAACGACGACAAGATCCAGCGCGAAGCGGCCATGGCCGTCGGCGAGACCTCGGGTCAGGCCGCAGCAGGCGCACCTCGCAGAGTCGTGTCGTCGGGCCGTCCGGGTGCGCCGACCGAGGCGCCTCCCACCGAGACCCAGCCGCTGGTGCTCGAAGCCGATCCCGAGTTGGAGAAGTTGCTCAGTGAGGAAGCCGCCGTCGCAGGCGAGGCAACCACCGGCGACGACACCGCAACGACGAGCGAAGGGGAGGGCTGACCGATGTTGATGCCCCGTAAGGTCGCACACCGCAAGCACCATCGTGGCCGCACACGCGGACTCACCAAGGGTGGTTCCGGACTCAGCTTCGGCGAGTACGGCATCCAGGCCGTGGAGCCCGGCTGGCTGACCGCCCGCCAGATCGAGGCGGCCCGTATCGCCATGACCCGCGCCATCAAGCGTGGTGGCAAGGTCTGGATCAACGTGTTCCCGGACAAGCCGGTCACGAAGAAGCCGGCCGAGACCCGCATGGGTTCCGGCAAGGGCAACCCCGAGTTCTGGGTCGCCGTCGTCAAGCCCGGTCGCACGCTCTTCGAGCTGTCGTTCCCGGATGAGGCCACTGCGAAGGTCGCACTGAACAAGGCGATCCAGAAGCTCCCGATCAAGTGCCGCATCATCACCCGAGAGGAGATCGTGTAATGGCTGCGAAGTTGAACGACCTGGCCGAACTGTCGTTGGGCGAACTCGCCGACGAGTTGAAGGCCACCAAGCAGGAAGCGCTGAACCTGCGCTTCCGCAACGCAACCGGTCAGCTCGAGAACACCGCCGAAATCGGCAAGGTGCGCAAGCAGATCGCCCGGATCAACACCCTCATGCGCAGCAAGGAAATTGCTGCGGCCGAGGCAGGACAGTGAGCATGAGCGAAGAAACCACCCCCGAGGCCGGCACCGACCGCGCTGCACGCAAGGTGCGTGAAGGCACCGTCGTGTCCAACAAGATGGACAAGACCGCCGTCATCGCCGTCGTCTCACGTGCACCGCACCCGCGGTACAACAAGATGGTGCTGCGCACCACCAAGTTGCACGCCCACGACGAGAACAACGACGTGAACATCGGCGACAAGGTGCGGGTCATGGAGACCCGCCCGATGTCGAAGACCAAGCGCTGGCGCATCACCGATGTGCTCGAGCGGGCCAAGTAAGGACCGACGATGATCCAACAAGAATCCCGTCTGCGGGTCGCAGACAACAGCGGAGCCAAGGAAGTGCTCTGCATCAAGGTGCTCGGTGGCACGCGCCGCCGGTACGCCTCGATCGGTGACGTCTTCGTCGCGACGGTCAAGGATGCCATGCCGGGCGCCGGCGTCAAGAAGGGCGAGGTCGTCAAGTGCGTCGTCGTGCGCACGAAGAAGGAGAAGCGTCGTCCCGACGGCAGCTACATCCGCTTCGACGAGAACGCGGCCGTCCTGATCAAGGACGACATGACACCTCGCGGCACTCGCATCTTCGGTCCCGTCGGCCGCGAACTGCGTGACCGCAAGTTCATGCGCATCGTCTCTCTCGCACCGGAGGTGCTGTGATGCCCGCCCGTCGAGAGGTCACGAACAAGAGGGTTCCGATGAAGCTCCGCAAGGGTGACACCGTCGAGGTCATCACCGGCAAGGACAAGGGCACGCAGGGCGAGATCGAGCACGTCTACCCCAAGACGGGCAAGATCGTCGTCAGCGGCGTGAACACCGCGTCCAAGCACTCCAAGCCGAGCCGTGCCAACGAGCAGGGCGGCATCATCGACAAGGACATGCCCTTCGATGCCAGCAACGTGATGTTGGTGCACAAGGGCAAGAAGGTCCGTCTTGGCTACAAGCTCAAGGACGACGGCACCAAGGTGCGCATCGCCCGTCCGAGCGGAGAGGAAATCTGATGGCCGACACGCTGGACATCCCCCGCCTGAAGCTCAGGTACAACGACGAGATCTCGGCGAAGCTGAAGGACGAACTCGGGATCGGGAACGTCATGCAGATCCCGAAGCTCGAGAAGATCGTCATCAACATGGGCATGGGTCGCGCTGCTGCGCAACCGTCGCTCATGGATGCGGCGCTCGACGATCTCACGGTGATCACCGGTCAGAAGCCGATCGTCACCAAGGCATCGAAGTCGATCGCCAACTTCAAGCTGCGTGAGGGCCAGGCCATCGGCGCCAAGGTCACGCTGCGCGGCGACCGGATGTGGGAGTTCCTCGACCGCCTGATCGCCGTGGCGATCCCTCGTATCCGCGACTTCCGCGGGCTCCCGGCACACAGCTGGGACGGTCAGGGCAACTACACGTTCGGCCTCAACGAGCAGTCGATGTTCGCCGAGATCAACCCGGACAAGATCGACCACCCCCGTGGCATGGACATCACCATCGTCACCACGGCGACCGACAACGCAGGCGGCTACGCGCTGCTCGACGCCTTCGGCTTCCCCTTCAAGAAGGGCGAGGACGCGGCGAACGCACCTCGCAAGAAGCGCAGCAAGCGTCCCCAGTACGGCAAGAAGAGCAAGTGAACGGCCTGAGAAGAGACTGACATGGCAAAGAAAGCACTCATCAACAAGGCCAACAAGAAGCCGAAGTTCAAGGTTCGCGCCTACACGCGCTGCCGACGCTGCGGCCGTCCCCGTTCCGTCTACCGCAAGTTCGGTCTGTGCCGGATCTGTCTGCGTGACCTCGCTCACGCCGGCGAGATCCCCGGTCTGACGAAGAGCTCTTGGTGAGCCGGAAAGGAATCGAAGAATCATGCTGACCGACCCCATCGCCGACATGCTCACACGTGTCCGCAACGCCAACACCGCCATGCACGACGAGGTGCGGATGCCCTCCTCGAAGCAGAAGGTGGCACTCGCCAAGGTCCTCCAGGCCGAGGGCTACATCGCGAGCTTCGACACCGCTGCGTCCGACAAGGGACCCGGCGAGGTGCTGACCATCCAGATGAAGTACTCCGAGGATCGTGATCGCACGATCAGCGGAATCCGCCGCATCTCGACGCCGGGCCTGCGGGTGTACCGCCAGGCCGGCTCGATCCCCCGTGTTCTCGGTGGGCTCGGCGTCGCCGTCCTGTCCACCTCGAACGGCCTGATGACCGACCGCGAAGCGCGCAAGCGCAAAGTGGGCGGCGAGGTCCTCTGCTACGTCTGGTGACGAGCAGGATTCGTAGAGAGTAGGAACGAATGTCCCGAATCGGAAAAGCACCCATCACGGTCCCGGCCGGCGTGGAGATCAAGCTCACACCTGGCCACATCTCGGTCAAGGGCCCCAAGGGCTCGCTCGAGCGCGTGATCCCCGGCAACGTCGGCATCACCATCGAGCAGGAGGGCGACACCCTCACGGTGGTGCGTCCCAACGACGAGAACAAGACCAAGGCGCTGCACGGCCTCACGCGCAGCCTCGTCAACAACATGGTCATCGGCGTGACCGAGGGCTTCAGGAAGACCCTCGAGATCCACGGCGTCGGTTACCGCGCCGAGCAGCAGGGCCCCAACAAGCTCCGCATGAACCTCGGCTACAGCCACACCATCGACGTGAATGCCCCTGAGGGCATCGTGTTCGAAGTCCCCGCACAGACCTCGGTCGTCGTGACCGGCATCGACAACGAGATCGTCGGTCAGGTCGCGGCAAACATCCGCAGCCTCCGCAAGCCCGAGCCGTACAAGGGCAAGGGCGTCCGCTACGCCGGCGAACGCATCATCCGCAAGGCCGGCAAGGCAGGAAAGAAGTAGTCATGTCGAAAGTCGCAGCAAAGCGCCGCACCGGGCGGATCCGACGTCACCGTCGTGTCCGCAAGAAGATCCACGGGACCGCAGCGCGGCCCCGGTTGGCCGTGTTCCGGTCCAACAAGCACCTGTCCGTCCAGGTGATCGACGACGACCGGGGTGTCACCCTGGCCGCCGCGTCGACCACCGAGGCCGACATGCGTGCCGCCGGATCGACCGCATCGGTCGACGCCGCAACGAAGATCGGACAACTCGTCGCCGAGCGCGCCAAGGCCGCTGGGATCGACACCGTGGTGTTCGACCGCGGTGGATTCGCCTACCACGGACGCATCGCGGCCGTGGCGTCTGCTGCACGTGACGCAGGACTGGAGTTCTGATGGGTTTCGGAGGAAACAACCGAGGAGACAGCCGCGGCGGTCGTGACGGAGGTCGCGAGCGCGCTCCCGATCCCGACGGTCTGCGCGAGTCGAGGGTGATCACGATCAACCGTGTCGCCAAGGTCGTCAAGGGTGGTCGTCGCTTCAGCTTCACCGCCCTCGTCGTGATCGGCGACGGCAACGGCCGCGTCGGGCTCGGCTACGGCAAGGCCAAGGAAGTTCCCTTGGCCATCCAGAAGGGCACCGAGGAAGCTCGGCGCAGCCTGTTCACCGTGCCGATGGCCGGTGGCACCGTCATCCACGAAGTCCTCGGCCGCACCGGTGGTGGACGCGTGATGATCAAGCCGGCGTCGGCCGGTACCGGCGTCATCGCCGGTGGCGCCGCGCGCATCATCCTCGAAGAGGCCGGCGTCCACGACGTGTTGTGCAAGAGCCTTGGCTCGGCCAACCACATCAACGTGGCACGCGCCACGGTCGACGGCCTGAAGCAACTGCAGCGGCCGGACGACGTGGCCGCACGACGTGGGCTCCACATGGACGAGTTCGTCCCCAAGGGTCTGCTCGACGCGTACAACGAGTCGAACAAGAAGCCGGGTGCCCGTGACGAGAAGGCGACCGACGGTGGAACCACCGACGCCGCTGCCGAGTCCGACAAGGCCCCCGCAGAAACCGGAGCCAAGTGATGGCCGAGATCACCGTGACCCAAGTCCGTTCGTCGATCGGCACCAAGCCCAAGCACCGCGGAACACTGCGGGCCCTGGGGCTCGGCCGCATCGGCAAGACCAACACCCTTCCCGATCGTCCTGAGATCCGCGGCATGATCGCTCGCGTCCCGCACCTCATCGAGGTCGGCGAGAACATCGACGGCCCGCAGGGCAGCAGCAAGGCCAACGAGTCCGGCGAGTCCGTCAGCGACGCCGTCGAGGCGATCGTGGAGACCGTGGCCGACGAGAAGGCCGCCGATGCCGAAGCAGAGGAGAGCTGAACATGAAGGTCCATGACCTCAAGCCCGCAGCGGGTTCCACCAAGAGCCGCAAGCGCGTCGGTCGCGGTACCGGCGGCAAGGGCGGCAAGACCGCCGGCCGTGGCAGCAAGGGCCAGCGCGCCCGCAATACGGTGCACCGTTCGTTCGAAGGTGGCCAGACGCCGCTGTTGCGTCGTCTCCCGAAGCTGAAGGGGTTCAACAACCCGTTCCGCGTCGAATACCAGGCGGTCAACCTGCACACCCTCAGCGACCTCGCCGAGAAGATCGGCTCGTCGGACATCACCCCCGACGTGCTCGTGGCCAACGGCGTCGTGCGCAAGGGAGCGTTCGTGAAGATCCTCGCTCGCGGGGAGATCACCACGAAGCTGAACGTCAGCGCCCACGGTGCGTCGGCAGCCGCCAAGGAGGCCATCGAGGCCGCCGGCGGTTCGATCACCATGATCACCCTGCCGTTCAAGGAAGAGGGCAAGGCCGGTCGCCCGGCTTCCTCCGGCAACCAATTCATGAACCGCTGATTCGGGCCGATTCGCCCGATTGCTGCGTTGCCACATCGCTGCTCGTTGCCGGGAGGCAACTCGGCTCGTGGCGCCTTGCACTCGGACAAATCGTTCCCGAATCAGTGAACTGAACGCATCGACTCGATGGCTCGCACTTCGGTGCGGGCCACCGGTCGTTTTCGGGCCCGATCGCCGTCGTCGGTGTCCGTGCACCGGCCGGCGTGAGGATCGGCCCGCTCCGGGGCGGGGTCCGGCTCACGTCGACGTTCCGTCGAGCGGTTGCAGCACGTCGTGCGACGTCCGCCGTTCGTGGTCACGTCCGGTGCATCAGCGGCGCGCCGCTCGGGATCGCGGTGGACTCGCTGATATCCTCGCCGCTGGCCTGCGCGCCGGTGTGCGCCTCGCCCCTCTCGCCTCTCAAGTCAAGGATCCCGGTACTCGGTGCTCTCGAATCTGTTGAACGTCTTCAAGATCAGCGACCTACGCAACAAGTTGTTGTTCGTGGTCGCCATGGTCGCCGTCTACCGACTGGGTGTGGCCATCCGCGTTCCCGGCGTCGACCCGATCGCCATCGAGCAACTGCGTGCGTCGGCCGACGAACAGGGAGCACTCGGCTTCCTGAACCTGTTCTCCGGTGGTGCGTTCGAATCGTTCTCGATCTTCGCCCTCGGGATCATGCCGTACATCACGGCGTCGATCATCATGCAGGTGCTCGGAGTCGTGATTCCCAAGCTGGAGGAACTCCAGCAGGAAGGCGCCGTCGGCCAGCGCAAGATCACGCAGTACACGCGCTACGTCACCATCGGCCTCGCCACGTTGCAGGCCACGGGCCTCGTGTTCATCTTCGGAACGGGTCAGGGCCAGGCGTTCTTCACGGCCGGTCCGCCGACCAACGTTCCGTTGCTCACCGGCGGCATCTGGCCACGCGGCTATCTGATCATCCCCACCCTCGTCGCCGGCACGGCGATCCTGATGTGGCTGGGTGAGCTGATCTCGCAGCGCGGCATCGGCAACGGCATGTCGATGGTGATCTTCGCCTCCGTCGTGGCATCGCTGCCGGGCGGCTTCCTCGGCATCCTCCAGTTGAACAAGGTGTTCTGGTTCGTGGCGATGGTGATCCTCACCATCGGCATCGTGATCGCCGTCGTGTTCGTCGAACTCGGCCAACGAAGGATCCCCGTCCAGTTCGCGAAGCGAGTGGTCGGACGGCGGATGATGGGTGGCCAGAACACCTACATCCCGTTGAAGGTCAACCAGGCCGGCGTGATCCCGATCATCTTCGCCAGCTCGATCCTGCTGCTCCCGGTGATCTTCTCGAACGTGCTCGGCGGCTCCGACCCCGACAGTTGGCGGGGCAGGATCCAGACCTGGATCAGCGACTACATCGTCAACCCGCAGAACCTGATCTACGTGTCGATCCTCGCGGTGATGATCATCGCCTTCGCCTACTTCTACAACTCGATCGCGTTCGACCCGATCCGCCAGGCCGACCAACTCCGCAAGCAGGGTGGCTTCATCCCCGGTATCCGTCCCGGTCCGCAGACCGAGAAGTACCTCGGCAAGGCGGTCAACCGGATCACGCTGCCGGGTGCCGTCTTCGTGGCGATCATCGCGATCCTCCCGTACCTCCTGCTCATCGCCGCGAACGTGAACTCGTTCGGCTTCGCCGGCACCAGCGTGCTCATCTCGGTCGGCGTGGCACTCGAACTGATGCGCCAGATCGACAGTCAGCTCACGCTGCGCAACTACGAAGGCTTCCTCAAGTAGGTCGCACGAGTTGGTCGACTCCTCATGATTCCGGGCGCCCGCCTCATCATCCTCGGGCGACAAGGTGCAGGCAAGGGCACACAGTGTGTGCGCCTCAGTCGTCACTTCGTCGTACCGCACATCTCCACCGGAGACATGTTGCGCGCCGCCGTGCGCGAGAAGACCGAACTCGGGCTGATGGCCAAGGAGGTCATGGATGCCGGCGGCCTCGTGTCCGACGACATCATGATCGGCATCGTTCGTGACCGTCTCTCGGCGCCCGACGCCGACACGCGTGGCTACATCCTCGACGGATTCCCGCGCACGCTCGACCAAGCCGTCGCACTCGATGCGATCTGCGACGACCTCGGCAAGCCGATCGACGTGGTGCTCGACCTCAACGTCCCGCGCGAGATCGTGCTGGAGCGGATCTCGGCCCGCCGGGTCTGTCGCGACTGCGGTACCAACTACACCGCGTCAGGCAACGAGCGCAGCCCGTGGATCTGCGACGTGTGTGGTGGCGACGTCATGCAGCGCGACGACGACACGCCCGAATCGGTGAACCGTCGCCTCGATCTGTACGAGGAGCAGACCTTCCCGCTCATCAAGCACTACGGCGACCAGAACCGACTGTCGGTCGTCAACGGCGTCGGTCAGCCCGAGGCGGTGTTCGACCGGCTGGTGAAGGCCGTCGAACAGAGCCGGCGGTGACCACGCGGTGAGCCTCTCCGATCACGGTGACGATCCGACCTCGTACGGATCGCTCCCGGCGCGAGTGCCGTCGGCGGCCACTCTCGTCTTCGACGGGTATTGAGGCTTCTGCACGAGGTCGGCCAGTTGGCTCGACCGACTCGATCGGCACAGACGGGTGGAGATCGTGGCGGCTCAGGCCCCGGGGGTCCGGGAACGGACGGGTCTGAGCCCGTCACAGACCGATCGCGCGGCGTGGACGGTGAGCGGCGACGTCCGCGTCGCCGGTCCTCGAGCCGTCGGGCTGTTCCTGGCGGTTGCATGGGGGAGTCGGGTGCCCTTGCTGGTGTGGCGGATGCCGGGCACACCGTGGCTGCTCGATCGCATCTACGAGTGGATCGCGCGCTATCGCCATCGTCTGCCCGGGCGGACCCCCTGGTGCGTCGATCATCCCCACGGGTGCGAACCACCCCCACCGACGTGAACGGTGCGGCGTGCTCCGCTGAAGACTGCCGATGTGTCGTCCGTCATACTTCGACGGTGGGGACCTCGGAGACAGCAGCGCCGCGACGGCGAGGTCGGCCACCCGCCACGGACTCGGCGGCCACCAGGACGGCGATCCTGGACGGAGCTCGGTTGCTCTTCGGTGAGCGTGGGTACGGCGCCGCCACCAACAAGGACCTCGCCGCAGCGGCCGGGGTGACCACCGGGGCGCTGTACCACTACGTCGAGTCCAAGCTCGACCTCTACGTGGGCGTGCACAAGGACATGCAGCGCCGCATCTACCAGCGCTTCCAGCGCGCCGAGGCCTCGGAGCGCACCTTCCTCGGCAAGTTGTCCGCGGTCCTCGACGCCGCACAGCAGATCAACATCGAGGACCCATCGCTCGCCAAGTTCGTCGGCGTCGTGCGCGCCGACGTCCGCAGGTACCCCGAGGTGGCCGAACGGCTGGCCGCGGAGGACGCCGCCCGGGAAGGGTTCTTCCTGGACCTGGTCGAGGTCGGGGTGTCCACGGGCGAGGTCCGACCCGTGGACGTGCCCGCCGTGCGTGAGTTCGTCCGGGTGATCCTCGTGGGGCTGATCGAAGGCACGTCCGATGCACCGGACCGGCAGCGGCGGGCGATCGACAGCATCATGGGGGTGCTGCGCGGCGACCTGGTCAGACCCGTCGAGGGGTGACCACGGGCGCGGACCCGGGCCCGTCCACTCGCACATGTGACGCGCGCTCTCGTGCGTTCGCGCGTGGAACCCGAGGAGCCCACCGTTAACATGGTCAGCCGGTCTGGCGACAGATCGAGAACACGCATGCCGTCGGCCGTATCCAGCTGAGCACCAAGTCGACGACATGGAAACCGTACCTCACCAGGTGCGGAACACGAAGACAAAATGGTGTGAAGCACAGATGGGTGAAGGAGCAGTCCCCTGCCGAAGCCAAAGGAAGATGCGATCGTCCTCGAGGGCAAGATCCTCGAGTCGCTGCCGAACGCCATGTTCAAGGTCGAACTCGACAACGGACACCAGGTGCTCGCGCACATCTCCGGAAAGATGCGGATGCACTACATCCGCATCCTGCCTGGCGACAAGGTCCAAGTGGAACTGACCCCGTACGACCTCACCCGAGGCCGTATCACCTACCGGTACAAGTAGAGAGAACCCATGAAAGTACGACCAAGCGTCAAGCCGATGTGCGACAACTGCAAGGTGATCCGTCGTCACCGTCGCATCATGGTGATCTGCACGAACCCCCGTCACAAGCAGCGCCAGGGCTGAAAAGGATTACAGGTACACACTGATGGCACGCATTGCCGGTGTCGACATCCCCCGCGAAAAGCGGTTGGAGATCTCGCTCACCTACATCTTCGGCATCGGGCTCACGACCTCGCAGAAAATCTGCACGTCGCTCGAGCTCGACCCGAACACCAAGGTCTCGAATCTGACCGAGGACGAGATCAACAAGATCCGTTCCTACATCGACGACAACCTCACCATCGAAGGTGACCTGCGTCGAAACGTTCAGGGCGACATCAAGCGCAAGATCGAGATCGGTTGCCTCCAGGGCGTCCGGCACCGCAAGGGCCTGCCGGTCCGCGGTCAGCGCACGCACACCAACGCTCGTACTCGCAAGGGCCCCAAGCGCACCGTGGCCAACAAGAAGAAGGCGGTTCGCAAGTAATGGCGAAGCCAGCACAAACCCGTCGGCCGCGCAAGCGTGACCGCAAGAACGTCACGACCGGTGTGATCCACATCAAGTCCTCGTTCAACAACACGATCGTCTCGATCACCGACCCGCAGGGCAACGTCATCGCCTGGGCGTCGTCCGGTGTCGCCGGCTACAAGGGCAGCCGCAAGAGCACCCCCTTCGCCGCTCAGCTCGCCGCCGAGAAGGCAGCACGTGCCGCACAGGAGCACGGCTTGCGCCGCGCCGAAGTGCAGGTCAAGGGTCCCGGTTCCGGCCGCGATGCCGCCGTGCGCAGCATCCAGAGCACCGGCATCGAGGTCATCTCGATCAAGGACGTCACCCCCGTGCCCCACAACGGTTGTCGCCCGCCCAAGCGTCGCCGCGGCTGAGCGCAGTTAGGAAGCAGTAGAGAATCATGGCTCGTTACACCGGACCCAAGGTGCGCATCTCGCGCCGCCTGGCCACCAACATCTTCGAGAACGAGAAGGGTCGCAAGGCGCTCGAGCGCCGCCCCTTCCCGCCGGGTGCACACGGTCGCACCCGCCGCCGCAACGCCGGCTCGGAATACCTCGCCCAGCTGCAGGAGAAGCAGAAGGCGAAGTACATCTACGGCCTGCTCGAACGCCAGTTCAAGAAGACCTACAACGAAGCGGTCCGCCTCGACGGCCCCTCGGGTGAGAACCTGCTGCGGTTGCTCGAGCAGCGCCTCGACAACGTCGCCTACCGCGCGGGCTGGGCATCGACCCGGCCGCAGGCCCGTCAGTTCGTCAACCACGGCCTGATCAGTGTCAACGGCAAGCGTCTCGACATCCCGAGCTACACGGTTCGCAAGGGCGACGTCGTCTCGCTGTCGCCCAAGGCCGCCAAGATGATCGTGATCCAGCACAACATCGACACGCTCGACCGCTCCCTCGTGGGTTGGCTCGAGCAGGGCGATGGCGGCAAGGAAGTCACCGTCCGCAGCCTCCCGCAGCGCGACCACATCGACATCCCGGTGCGCGAATCGCTCATCGTCGAGCTCTACTCCAAGTAGATCTCCGCGTTGCTCTCGTCGGCGGCTCCCCGCCGATGCGCACTCGAACCCCGTCTCTCGACATCTGTTTCTCGAACACCCCGGAAAGGTCCTGGCACCAAATGCTCGTCATGCAGCGCCCCACCATCGAAGCTCTCGGTGAGGAGTCCGACAACCGCCAGAAGTTCGCGGTCGGCCCGCTCGAGCCCGGCTTCGGCCACACGCTCGGCAACTCGCTTCGCCGCACACTCCTGTCGTCGATCCCCGGCGCGGCCATCACGACCGTGCGCTTCGACGAGTCGCTCCACGAGTTCGACACCATCACCGGTGTCACCGAGGACGTCACCGACATCATCCTGAACCTGAAGGACATCGTCGTCACCTCGGTGTCGAGCGAGCCCGTCACCCTGCGCCTCGACGTGCGCGGCGCCGCCGACGTGACCGCCGCCGACATCGAGTGCCCGTCCGACGTGGAAGTGCTCAACGGCGAACTCCACATCGCCACGCTCAACGCCAAGGGCCGCCTGGCCATCGACCTCACCGTCGAGCAGGGTCGGGGCTACCTGTCGAGCAAGCGCGAGGACGACAACCGCACGATCGGCATGATCCCGATCGACGCGATCTTCAGCCCGATCCGTCGGGTGTCGTTCGACGTCGAGCCGACCCGTGTCGAGCAGGCCACGAACTACGACCGCCTCGTGATCGAAGTCGAGACCGACGGGTCGATCACCCCGGCCGAGGCACTGGCTTCCGCCGGCGCGACGCTGCAGGCGTTGAGCGAACTCGTCGCCACGATGTCCGACGAGCCCCAGGGCCTCGAACTCGGCGAGATCGTCGACGTGGCCGTGAGCTCGCCTGACCTCGATCTCCCGATCGAGGATCTCGACCTCTCGGAGCGTCCGAACAACTGCCTCAAGCGGGCCCAGGTCAACACGGTGGGCGAACTGCTCACCAAGACCGAGGACGACCTGCTCAACATCACCAACTTCGGCCAGAAGAGCCTCGACGAAGTGAAGGCCAAGCTCGACGAGCGCGGCCTGACGCTGCGCGGCTGACACGCCTGCACGGACAAGAAGGAAACATCTCATGCCCACACCCCGCCGCTCACGCCGCTTCGGCTCCTCGTCGTCGCACCAGAAGCTGATGATGGCCAACCTCTCGGCCTCGCTGTTCGCCGCCGAAGGCATCTCGACCTCCGAGGCCAAGGCCAAGCACCTCCGCCCGATCGTGGAGAAGCTGATCACCAAGGCCAAGAAGGCTCAGGAGGAAGGCCCGATGCAGGTCCACCGCATCCGCCAGATCCAGAGCCAGCTCGGTGATCGCGAGATGACCTACAAGCTCGTCCACGACATCGCTCCGCGGTACATGGAGCGCAACGGCGGGTACACGCGCATCCTCAAGCTCGGCACGCGTCACGGTGACAACGCCGAGATGGCACGCATCGAACTCGTCTGACACGACACACCACGATCGCATGGCGGCGCAGCTCGACTTCGTGTCGGTTCGCCGTGATCGACCCCGTCCTCTCGTCCGCGTGAGGTTTGCGCGGCCAGCGGCCGCACGAACCTCACGCGTTCGTTCGTTTTCGGATCGGTGAGCGTGGCCGACGACCGACCGACGGATGACGAGGTCGATCCGGTCGCTGCCGGCATGCGGGTCGATCGTGACGATCAAGTCGATGGCAACGACTCGCCGGCCCGCCGCAATGCGTCGATGGTCGTGGCCTACGACGGGACCGACTTCCACGGGTTCGCCGAGTCGCACGGCGTGACCACCGTGATGGGAACGCTGCGGGCGACGCTCCAGCAGGTCCTCCAGGTCGATCTCGACCTCACCGCAGCTGGTCGAACCGACGCGGGTGTCCACGGCTGGGGCCAGGTCGTCACCGGACGACTCCCCGCGAGCGTCGACCTCGACCGGCTGCAGCAGTCCGTGAATCGGATGTGCGCTCCGGCGATCGCGATCCGTTCGTCGCAGTGGGTCCCCGACGACTTCGACGCACGATTCAGCGCCACGTCGCGGGCCTATCGGTACGACGTGTGGAACCATCCGCACCCCAACCCGCTCGTCGCACGCACGTCGTGGCACGTGCCCCACGCCCTGGACCTCGAGGCGATGAACGAGGCGGCAGCGCACCTCCTCGGCCAGCACGACTTCGCCAGCTTCTGTCGCCGTCCCACGAGCCGGGACGGACACCCGGAGAAGTCGTTGGTGCGAATCCTCCAGCGAGCGGAATGGCACCGGGTCGGGTCGAGCTTCGACCGCGGCAGCAGCACCACGCCCGAAGCGGGCGGCCGTGCGGAGCCGACCGCGACCCCGCCGTCGGACATGCTCCGATTCGACGTCGCGGCGACGAGTTTCTGCCACCAGATGGTGCGCAGCATCGTCGGCACCCTGGTCGATGTCGGCCGTGGTCGTCGTGCCCCGGGGTCGATCACGGACACCCTGGCCGCGCTGGATCGTGCGTCGGCGGGTCCGGTCGCTCCGCCGACGGGACTCGTCCTGTGGCACGTCGGCTACGACGGAGTCCGTTGGGACGCCGGGCGGCAGAGCGCCCGGGCGGCTCAGGCGTTGGCGTCGGTGGAGGCGACGTCGATGCGCGGGAGGAGCGCGAACACCTCGTCGGGTGGCACCGCCGGCGAGTAGAGCCAGCCCTGGAACGCGGTGCAGCCCAGTGCCACGAGGCGGTCACGTTGGTACGGCTGTTCCACGCCCTCAGCGACACAACCGAGTTGGAGGCTCTCGCTGAGACCGATGATCGCCGTCGTGAGGTTCGTCGCCGCGGGGTCGACGTCGATCCCGGCGATGAACTTGCGGTCGATCTTGACACCGTCGACGGGAAGCTCGAGCAGGTGCGAGAGGCTCGAGTAGCCGGTGCCGAAGTCGTCGATCGACACGTGAGTGCCCGCTCGACGGAGTTCCTGCATGTTGTCGAGCGACGTGACTCCCGGGGCGAGCAGGTCGGTCTCGGTCAACTCGACGACGATCTGTTCCGGACGTGCTCCGTGGAACGAGCACCGTTCGAGGAAGTGAGCGGCGAATGCTGCGCGTGAGATGACCTTCGGATCGACGTTGACGTGGACCTCCACGTCGCCGTGCCCGGCGTCGGAGAGCCGAGACGCGAATGCGAGCGACATGTCCAGCACCCGCTCGTCGACGGCTTCGGCGAGCCCGGCCATCTGCGCGATCGGGAGGATCTCGTTGACGCCGAGGACGCCGCGGACCGGATGCACCCAGCGCACGAGTGCCTCGACCGACAGGATCCGTCCGTCGGGATCGACGATCGGTTGGAAGAACGGTTGGATCTCGCCCGACGTGAGTGCGCTGCGGAGTTGGTCGAGGTGGGCTCGGCGCTTGTTGATCGAGTCGACCGAGATCTCGCCGGACTCCGGGTCGGCGTTGCGCTTGATCCGCATGAGTTCGTTGCTCGCACTCGCGAGCACGGATTCGAGACCCTCGGGGTTCGGATCGAAGGACACCGCCGTGCGGAGACCGACGTTGATCTCCTGACCGTCGATCTGGATCGCGCGTGCGACGTCACGCCCGACGCGTTCACGAAGCATCTCGATCGCCGAGTCGCTGGCCGATCGGACCGCCAACACGAACTCGTCTCCCCCGAATCGTGCGGTCAGCAGGTCGGGCCAGCGAATCTCGTCGATCCGGCTCGCGACGGCACTGAGGACGGCGTCTCCCACGGTCTCGCCGTACAACTCGTTGATCGAGCGGAAGCGCATCACGTCGACGATCATCAGCCCGAGGCCTCCGCCCTGGGCGATCAACTCGTTGGCAGCCTTCATGAACCCGTGACGGTTCAGGAGCCCGGTTCGGCCGTCGTGGTGGGCGAGGAAGTCGACGCGATTGCGGGCGTCGGTCAGCCCTGCGGCGACCTGGCCGGACACGATGTAGCCACGCACCGTCGAGTCGGCGCACATGTTGTTCACGGTGAACTCGCACGTGATCGACTCACCCGAGGTCGCCGTGAAGCGCGCATCGAGGTGCGCCGACTCGTGCGGGCCGAGCGCCGAGATCACGTCGACGACCTGCGCCCGGTCGTCGACGTGCAGGAAGTCGGTGAACTGCTGACCCGGGATCAGTTCGGGGTCGTAGCCGAGGATGCGCGTGACGGCACCGTTGATCGATCGCACGGAACCGTCCGGTTCCACCAGCGCGATCATCCCGTGCATGTTGGCCATCACGGAGCGGAGGACGCCGACCTCGCCCTGGTCGAGCTCGAGGCGGTGCCGGTGCGTCGTGTCACGCAGCACCAACACGTTGAGATGGTCGTCGCCCGCCCCCTGGACCGCCCCGCGTACTTCGAGCGCCATCCACGAACCGTGGGCCGTGAGGGCACGGACCATGATCAACTCGCCGACCTTCTTGGTGGTGACCGTCGCCATCGACGCGAGCACGATGTTGAGGTCGTCGGGGTGCAGCAGGTCGAGCACCGAACGGCCGACGATGTCGTCGGGTTCCCATCCGAGCACGTCGGTGACGACCCGGTTGACGTAGAGCAGGGTTCCGCTGGCGTCGATCGCGATGACCGGATCGGGCAGGCTGTCGAGCGCGGACCCGCCCAACGACCCCGGGTCCGACGCGTCACCTTCCACTCTCCGGTATCGGCCGGGTGCGAGCGCGACTTGAGGAGAAATCTCGGATTCTTCGGAGCCGGCGTCGGCGTGTCGGTCGTTCATGGCGATCCGGACACCGTATGCGCCAGGGTGCAACGCGCCCGGCACCGGCGCCGGGCGTTCCGTTGCGAGCCGTCCCTCCGCCGGCCGGGTCACGTCGACGGCCTCGGCGACCCTGCCTGCTTTCTCGGTCCGCCGTCCGGAGGGACGGGTCGGGGCTGCTGCCGATGCCGCGTGTTGGGCGCGGGGTGACGCCGCCGTAGCATTGCGGGGTTCCATGGAGCGGGTCCGTCGTGACCCGTCCACGGATGCTGCTCGCCCAGAGTCTGGTGCGCGCAGTCTGATCCAACCGGTCGGGGCATCGTGTCCTGGCTGCATCGAGAGGGGCCGAGATGGCGACCTACAGTCCGAAACAGAGTGAGATCCAGGCGCAGCGCCAGTGGCACGTCGTGGATGCCGAGGGCATGGTCCTCGGTCGCATGTGCACCGAGGTCGCTCGCGTCCTCAAGGGCAAGCACAAGCCGATCTACGCCCCCCACATCGACACCGGCGACCACGTCATCGTGATCAACGCCGACAAGATCGTCATGACGGCCGGCAAGGCCGAGCGCACGATGAAGTACCGCCACTCCGGCTACCCGGGCGGCATCCGGTCGGAGTCGTACGCCAAGCTCCACGCACGCAAGCCCGCCGAGGCCGTGCGTCAGTCGATCCGCGGCATGCTCCCCAAGGGCCCGCTCGGTCGTCAGCAGCTCACCAAGCTCAAGGTCTACGCCGGCTCCGAGCACCCCCACGGTTCGCAGAAGCCCCAGGCCATGGCCATCGACCACGCGAAGGCCCGCTGAGCGGCCCGCACGACTGACTGACACGAGAACGAGAAACACATGACTGCTCCCCTCACCCAGACCACCGGCCGCCGCAAGCGCGCCGTCGCCCGCGCCTCGCTGCGTCCCGGCACCGGCCAGTTCCTGATCAACGGCAAGACCCTCGAGGCCTACTTCCCGACCGACGCGTCGCAGATGGTCGTCGCCGAGCCGATGAACGTCACCGAGACCCGCGAGTCGTACGACGTCGCCGCCACGATCCACGGCGGAGGCTCGAGCGGCCAGGCCGGCGCCCTGCGCATGGCCATCGCCCGCTCGCTCGTCGAGCTCGATCCCGAAGCTCGCAACCCGCTCAAGGCCGCCGGCCTCCTCACGCGTGACCCGCGCAAGAAGGAGTCCAAGAAGTACGGCCTCAAGAAGGCCCGCAAGGCCCCGCAGTTCACCAAGCGCTGATTCCGGCGCTGCGATGAAGTTCGGCACCGACGGTGTCCGCGGAGTTGCACACGAGGAACTGACCACCGAGTTCGCCGCCCGTCTCGCACGGGCGGCGTCTCGCGTTCTGGGGTCGGACGACGTGATGGCCTCCGACGGCGAGCCCGGGGATCGACCGCGAACCGTCGTGATCGGGGGCGACACCCGCGAGTCCACGCCTGCCTTCGACGAGGCACTGACCGCGGGATTCCTCGCCGAGGGTGTCGACGTGATCCGCCTCGGCGTGGTGCCCACCCCGCTCGTCGCGTTCGAGGCCCAGCACACGGGAGCGATGGGCGCCGTGGTGTCGGCCTCGCACAACCCGTGGCAGGACAACGGCATCAAGCTGTTCGCACCGGGTGGAACGAAGCTGACCGACGAGGTCGAGGCGCGGATCGAAGCGGCTCTGGCGGTTCTCGATGTCGATTCCGCCACCGCAGGCTCGCCGCTCGACGAGAGCGGTACAGCGGATCGCTCGTCGGAACACTCCGACGTGGACAGCTCGGCCACGGTCGTCGACGTCGACGGTGGCTCCGGGTACGCGAGCCACGTGCTGCGGCTCCTCGAAGGACGTGACCTCGCCGGTCTGCGGGTCGTGGTCGACACCGCCAACGGCGCTGCGTGCACCGTTGCACCGGCCATCCTCGCGGCGACGGCGGCCGAGGTGATCGTCGTCGCGGACGAGCCCGACGGCCGCAACATCAACGACGCGTGTGGCGCGACCCACCCGGAGTTCGTCGCGTCGAAGGTGCTGGAGCACCGGGCCGACGTCGGCATCGCGCTCGACGGTGACGCCGACCGGCTCATCGCCGTCGATCACCTGGGCAACGTCGTCGACGGTGACCACATCATCGCCATCTGCGCCGTCGACATGCGAGATCGCGGACTGCTCGCGAACGACACCGTCGTCGTCACGGTGATGACCAACCTCGGGTTCAAGCTGGCGATGGTCGAGGCGGGGATCGAGGTCGTCACGACCGGGGTCGGCGACCGGTACGTGCTCGAGGCGCTGGCCGCCGGAGGGCACTCCCTCGGCGGCGAGCAGAGCGGCCACGTGATCTTCAGCGACCACGCCACCACCGGCGACGGTCTGTTGACGGCGTTGGCGCTCCTCGACATCGTCAAGCGCTCGGGTCGGACGCTGGCCGACATCGCCACCGACTCGATGACGTCGTTGCCGCAGGTCCTCGTGAACGTTCGCGTCGGCGACAGGGTTCCCGACGTGGCCGAGCGCCTGTCCGCCGAGGTGGCCGAAGCGGAGGCCGGCCTCGGCGACACCGGCCGGGTGCTGCTGCGAGCGAGCGGCACCGAACCGTTGATCCGCGTGATGGTCGAAGCAGCGACCGCCGAACAGGCACAGGCGACCGCTGACCGTCTCGCCGCCGTCGCTCGCACCCGCTTCGGCTGACCGCAGTCCCTGCCGAGCGAACCACGCCGTTCTCCGTTGGTCCCCGTGAGCCCTCGACCGCGAGATCGCCGTCGAGGGCTCACACCTGCAGGGAGCGGGTGGGCTGCTCGGTCGAAGTGTGAGTCCTGAACCGCGAGAACGCGGTTCAGGACTCACACCGGACGCGGGTGGCGGGACCCGGTGGCGCAGACGCCACGCCTGTCCGGTCTGCGTCGGACGAAGTCGGTAGCGTGGTCCGCCATGTGCGGCATCATCGGCGTCGTCAGCCGTCCACCCACCCGACCGACCCCACGCGCCGAGAACCTGCTCGGCGGGCTCGACGCGGCGGTCGAATCCATTCCGCACGTCGCAGCGGTCACGGCGACCGCAGCCGAGGTCGACGCCGCGCTGCGGGGACTTCCCGGTGTCATCGCGCTCGCCGGCCAACCCGAACTCGTCGCTGCGCTCACGACCCGACTCGACCGACTCGACATCTTCCGGTCCGAGCGCGAGGCCGAACTCGACGCGAACGACGACGGCCTGTCGGGCGAGTTGCTCGAAGCGGCCAACGCGGAACTCATCGCGCTCGCCGACGTGCTCTGGGCGATCCGCAACGACCGCTTCCGCACCGCCCGCGAGGTCGAGGCACTGGCGGGGCGCGACGCTCAGCCCTCGGCGGTCGCCGCCTACCTCGTCGCGCAGCAGGCGTTCTCCGCGCTCGACCGCCTGGAGGTCCGCGGTCGCGACTCGGCCGGCATCCACCTCTACGTGTGGAATCACGACATCGACGCCCAGTCCCTGGCGGCGCTCGTCGACGCCCGAGGCACCGACCCCCTCTTCGAGAACGGCTCCGTCGTCGCCACGCACGACGCCAACGGCAACTCGGTGATCTCGTTCGTCTACAAGGAAGCCGCCGAGATCGGCGAACTCGGTGACAACACCGCAGCCCTGCGCCGCACGCTCACGAACGACTCGCTGTTCCGGCGAGCGGTGTCGTCGCCCGGCGCTCGGGTCTCGCTGCTCGGTCACACGCGTTGGGCGAGTGTGGGAATCATCAGCGAGCCGAACACGCATCCGCTGAACTCCTCGGAGTCCGAGCAGTCCGGTGCAATGCAACAGGCCGGTGCCGGGGCGCCCTACGTCGTGGCGGCACTGAACGGTGACGTCGACAACCACGGAGATCTGCGCATCGAACACGAACTGCGCATCGCCGCGCCGATCACCACCGATGCCAAGGTGATCCCCACCATCACGTCCCGCCACCTCGCGAACGGCATCGGTGCGGTCGAGGCATTCCGTCGCACGGTGTCCACCTTCGGAGGGTCGGTGGCGATCGGCGCCATGACCGCCGCAGCGCCGTCGACGCTGTTGATCGCACTGCGCGGCAGCGGACAGGGCCTCTACGTCGGTCTCGCGGACGACTGCTACATCGTGGCGAGCGAGCCGTACGGCGTGGTCGAGGAGACCGCCCGCTACGTGCGGATGGACGGTGAGCACGGCGGCGAGATCATCTCGATCGACTCCTCCGTCGCCGGTGACCTCGCCGGAATCGAGCGGTACGCCTACGACGGGACTCCGTTCCCGGTCGGCGACGACGACGTGTCCGTCGCGGAGGTGACGACACGGGACATCGACCGCGGCGACGCTCCGCACTTCCTGCTCAAGGAGATCACCGAGGCACCCCTCAGCTTCGCGAAGACGTTGCGCGGCAAGATCGCGGCCGACCCGGCGTCCGACGTCGACGGCGCACTGCGTGCGGTGGTCGGTTCGGTGGCGCTTCCCGACGACATCTCGGCTGCGCTCGCCGACGGCACGATCACCCGCATCCGCGTGATCGGTCAGGGCACCGCTGCCGTGGCAGGCCAGAGCACGGCCGCGATCCTCGACGAACTGCTCGGGTCCTCGCTCGACGTCGACGCGATCACCGCCACCGAACTGTCCGGCTTCAAGCTCCGGCTCGACATGAGCGACACGCTCGCCATCGCCGTCAGCCAGTCGGGCACGACGACCGACACGAACCGCACGGTCGAACTGATCCGGTCGCGCGGTGGAAAGGTGATCGGCATCGTCAACCGACGGAGCTCCGACCTGACCGAGAAGGCCGACGGAGTGATGTACACCTCCGACGGCCGCGACGTGGAGATGAGCGTCGCATCCACCAAGGCGTTCTACTCCCAGGTCGCGGCCGGCGCGCTCCTGTCGTGCGCCATCGCCGAGGCGACCGGACTCGGTGATGCCCGTCGCCGGACGCAACTGCTCTCGTCGCTGCGCGCGTTGCCCGACGCGATGCGCGCCACGCTCGAACGCCGCGAGGTCATCGCCGACGCCGCACGCCGACTCGCCCCGTCGAAGCGCTACTGGGCCGTGGTCGGCAACGGGCCGAACAAGGTGGCCGCCGAGGAGGTGCGGATCAAGCTCTCCGAGCTCTGCTACAAGTCGATGGCGTGTGACTCCACGGAGGACAAGAAGCACATCGACCTGTCGTCGGAGCCACTGATCCTGGTGTGCGCAGCCGGGCTCGAGGGCTCGACGGCGGACGACGTCGCCAAGGAGGTGGCGATCTTCAAGGCGCACAAGGCGACGCCGATCGTGTTCGCCACCGAGGGCGAGACCCGGTACAGCGCTGACGCAGTGATCGAGGTACCCCACGTCGACCCGACCCTCGGGTTCGTGCTCTCGGCGATGGTCGGTCACCTGTTCGGCTACGAGGCGGCGCTGGCCATCGACGCGTCGGCCCATCCGCTGCGCCACGCACGTGAGGTGATCGAGGAACTGGTCGGCGAGAACCTCTCCGGTGACGATGCGCTCGAGCGGCTGCAGACGGATCTGCGGGTGTCCGCCGAGGAGTTCACCGACGGGCTGCGGTCGCATCTCTACGACGGTCACCTGGAAGCGTCGACCGGCGTGCAGCTGTTCGCGATGTTCGGTCACGTGATGTCGGATCGACCGATGCACGCATACCAGCTCCGGTCGGGCAAGGTCGCCACGCCGTCGGCGCTGATCGACGACCTGGTCGCTGCGCTCACGACCGCGATCGACGAACTCACCCGACCCGTCGACACGATCAAGCACCAGGCGAAGACCGTCACCGTCGGCATCTCGCGCAGTGACGAGGGAATCATCGACCGGCCGCTGGTGCAAGCCGTGCTCGACGCCGGGGCGGGTCGCGACGTGCTCAGTTATCGCACGCTCAAGATCCTCGCCGACATCGACCCCGCGGTCGCCGAGGTGCGCGGCTTCACCCGCTACGGCATCGATGCGTCGAACGAGACCGTCACGATCATCGACCGAGGAGGCATCTCGCGGGATCTCGCCAGCCGTGTCGAAGGGGTCGCCGAGCTGCGCGGTACCAAGCACCGGGTGGCCACCGAGCGCGAGGTGCTCGTGGCGGTCGGGCGTCGGGACGGACGCACCCTGATCTTCGTGCCCGAGGTGAAGGGCGGCGAAACGACGGGACTCACGCTCCTCCACGTGCGCTTCCACGACACCCGACCCGCCGACGTGATGCGCGGTGTGCTGCAGGGATACGACCGCCGCTACGACCGCCTCGTCGACACGGTGTCCGAGACCGAGGGCACCTTCGACGAATCACGCCTCGGCGAGATCCCGGTGCAGCAGCTGCTCGTCGGACCGGTCGTCGACACCGCCGAACTCTTCCGCACGTCGTGATCGACGTGTGGGGCACGCCGTGATCGTCGGCATCGGGATCGACCTGGTCGACATCGAACGGTTCCGCACGTCGTTGCAACGGACGCCGTCCATGCGGACCCGGCTCTTCACGGACGTCGAGTTGGCATACGTCGAACCCAAGGTCGATCCGGTGCCGTCGCTCGCTGCACGCTTCGCAGCGCGTGAGGCCGTGATGAAGTCGCTCGGCCTCGGGCTCGGCGCATTCGGTTTCCACGAGGTGTGGGTCGAGCGGGCCGAGTCCGGGGCGCCGTCGCTGATGGTGACCGGCCGGGCCAAGGGGCTCGCCGACGAGGCGGGCATCGGCGTGTGGCACCTCACCCTCACCCATTCCGCGACCACCGCCGGCGCCTACGTGATCGCCGAGCGCCCGTAGAGGAACCGGGACGGGTGTCGGGGACCTTTGCCTGCCCCGCGGTCACACCGCCGGCAGGTCGGTGCGTGCGGGCGACGTGGCGACGATGGTGCGGTCGTCGAGGCCGCGTGTCTGTCGTACGAATCGACTTCCCAGACCCGCCGCGGTCGACGGCAGCGCCTTGACGATCACGTCGCCTGGCTCCGTCGCCGAGTCGAGCAGGTCGCGGAAGTTGCCGTCGGGTGCGAAGCGGACCTCGTCGGCGACGTGGTCGAGGTCGGACGGACTGCGCGGTGAGGCTCGGCACACCACGAGCGGAACGCGCAGTGAGCGGGCGAGTCGGACGGCGACGGTGGCCGCGAGTTCGGTGGCCCGTCGATGGTCGAGCCGGTCGTCGCTGTCGTCGAACGCGACCACGACGCGTCTGGCCGCGTCGTCGACGGACGCCTCGCGCACGACCAGTACGGGGACCGACGCCGAGGCGAGGAGGGAGTCGATCGACTCCCCGAAGAACGACTCCCGCAGCGTGGACCAACCCTTCCAGCCGATCACGACGCACGTTGCGTCCTGCTCGACCGTCGAGTGGAGCACCCCGGCGGAGCGCGACACGTCCAACCGGACCTCGGACTCGGCCTCCGCTCCCGAGGCCAGCACCATGCGCTCCACCGTGTCGACCAGGTCGTCCCGGCGTTCACGCAGTTCGGTCGGGGTCGTCGCGTACCCCAGAACGGTGAGCGGCACCACGGTGCCCGAGTCCTCCGCGGCCACCGCGGCGGCGATCCGGACCTGGTGGCCAGAACGCGTGCGGTCCGACACCGGCAGCACGACGCGCCGACCGAGACGTTCCAGCTTGGCGGGCGGTGGCGGGAGGCGTGGCACCACCGCCTCGCCGCTGAGTGATGCCAACACGCACGACACGAGGATCACCACGATCACCGCATTGACCGTCGACTCGTCGAGCAGCCCGATGTCGAAGCCGACGAACACCGCTGCCAGCGTTGCTGCGGCCTGTGCGACCGAGAGCGAGAACAGGGCGACGATCTCCGCGCGTCGCCATCTGAAGATCCGACCGGTCACGGCGGCTGCGAGTCCTTTGCCGGCCACGACCGCCACCGTGAAGCCGGCCGCCCGCAGCACCGTCGTCCCGTCCGACACCACCAGCATCGGGTCGATCAGCATGCCCACGGAGATCATGAACATGGGGGTGAGCAGGTTCGATCCGAAGAACGAGATCTGTGAGGACAGTGCGCTCCCACGGACGACCTGGCGGTTCAGTGCGAGGCCGGCCAGGAAGGCACCGATGATCGGTTCGACGCCGGCGATCTCGGCGAGCGCGGCCGAGCCGAAGAGCGCGACCATCACGAACAGGAAGCGCGCGGAACGCTCCTGGCCGATCGATGCGAAGAACCAATCGGTGAGTCGCGGCAGAGCCCACAGGATGGCGATCGCCGCTGCGACCAGAGCGGGTCCGGTGGTGACGGCATACCTCCAGCCGAGATCGCCCTGGTCGAGTCGTGCGATGACGACGAGCACCAGCAGTGCAGCGGTGTCGGTGATCACCGTGCCACCGAGACCGACGGTGACGGCACGGTTGGCGGTCACGCGACCGCGCTGGAACACGGGGTACGCCAGGAGCGTGTGCGAGGACCAGCACGAAGCGAGGAGGAGCGCGGCCGACACCGAGTAGCCCAACGAGAGGTGCATGACGGCACCGATCCCGAACGGCAACGCGAAGGTGAGCACTCCGAACACGATCGTCTGACGGCGCTCGTCGCTGAGTGCGCTGCGTTCCAGTTCGAGTCCGGCTTCGAACATCAAGAAGAGCACACCTGCGGCGCCGAGCAACTCCACGATGCCGGTTCGCTCGAGCACACCGACACCGAACGGACCGATCAGGATCCCGCCGACCATCAGCCCGACCAGACCGGGCAAGCGCAGCTTCTCGGCCACCCGCGGCATCACCAGGATGACGAGGAACAGGACCACGAACACTTCCGCCGGTGCCGACAGAGGCAGGCTCGAACCGATGACCCCCAACTCGATGCTCCGATCGTTCGACGACACCCCCGGCGGGTGAGTGGTGAGCGGCTCGAACGATTCGCTCCGCGTCGGACGGATGGTACGCGATGCTCCGGGATTCGGTGCGGCAGCTGTGTCGCTGCGACACTGGCCGGATGATCGAGGAATACACCGAGGCCTGGAACGAACTGATCGCTCCGGGCGCACAGTTCGCGATGAAGGAGATCGAAGTCCGCGGAATCCCGATGCGGGTGTTCGAGTCCGCTCCGCCGTCGATGCGTTTCGTGTGGGAACTCGCTGCGGGCTACGGCGACCGTGACTACGTCGTCTACGAGGACGAGCGGTTCACCTACGCCGAGTCCGACGCGATCGTCAAGGCGCTCGCCGCGCACCTCGTCGACGATCACGGCGTCCGTCCAGGCGATCGCGTCGCCGTGTCGATGCGCAACTACCCCGAGTGGGTCTTCTCGTACTGGGCGATCGTGTCGATCGGTGCGGCGTGTGTCGGCATGAACGCCTGGTGGACCACCGAGGAGATGAAGTACGGGCTGGCCGACTCGCGACCGAAGGTGCTGATCTGCGACGGGGAGCGCATCGAACGCGTCGCCCCGGTCATCGACGAACTGCGCGCCGGGGCTCCGCTCGCGGTCATCGCCGTGCGACACGACGCCGACGTGCACGGCGACCTGCCCGCCGGAGCAACGCACTGGGCCGACGTGATCGACCCGGCGAACGCCCCGGCCACGCTGCCCGCCGTCGACATCGATCCCGACGACGATGCCTGCATCTTCTACACCTCCGGCACGACGGGCTTCCCGAAGGGTGCCCAACTCACGCACCGCGGCTCGATCCACAACCTGCTCGACCTCGCCTTCATGACGACGGTCGCCACGATGGCCAAGGCGAAGGTGGAGGCAGCGAGCGGGGGTGGGACGGTTGCCGCCGACGAGTCGGCCGGTGAGGCGAAGCAGAACGTGTTCATGGCACCGACGCCACTGTTCCACGTGACCGCCAACAACTGCCTGCTGCATCCGGCCACGATCTCGGGGTCGCGCATCGTCTTCACGTACAAGTGGGACGCGGGCCGTGCGCTCGAACTGATCGAGCGCGAAGGCGTCACCAACTTCTCCGGTGTGCCCACGATGTCACGCGAGATGTTGATGCATCCGGACTGGGAAACGCGTGACACCTCGTCGCTCGTCGGTCTCGGCGGTGGTGGCGCACCGGTGCAGCCCGATCTCGTCGCAAAGATCGACAAGTCTCTCGATGGTGGCGCGCCGAGCACGGGGTACGGCTTGACCGAGACCCACGGCATCGTCACGGCCAACTCCGGCGCTCTCTACGTCGCGAAGCCTGCGTCGTGTGGGCGGGTGGTGCCGGTGCTCGACACCAAACTCGTCGACGAGATGGGCGAGGAGGTCACGACCCCCGGCGCCCGCGGCGAACTCTGCGTGCGCGGTTCGATCGTGATCAAGGGCTACCTCAATCGACCCGAGGCCACGGCCGACGCCATCCGTGACGGCTGGTTCCACACGGGAGACATCGCAGAGATCGACGATGACGGCTTCGTGTTCATCGTGGACCGGGCCAAGGACATGGTGCTGCGCGGCGGCGAGAACGTCTACTGCTCCGAAGTCGAAGCAGGGATCTACGAGCACCCCGACGTGGCCGAGGCGGCCGTGTTCGGGGTGCCCGACGACCGGCTCGGCGAGATCGTCGGCGTGGCCATCGTGCGCTCGCCGGGTTCCACACTCGACGACGACGGTCTGCGCGACTTCCTCGCGGACAAGATGGCGAAGTTCAAGATTCCCGAGCGGATCTGGTTCATGGACGAGCCGCTTCCCCGCAACGCCAGCGGCAAGTTCCTCAAGCGCGAACTCCGCGACACCCTCGTCTGATGTGACATGTCCGTGTTCGGGGCTGACCCGAACACGGACATCTGGGAGACTCGTCGCATGGTTCCGGTCGTCACGCCCGCGGAGATGCGCGCGATCGATGCGGCAGCGCCCGAGCCGGTCGACGAACTGATCCGGCGTGCGGGAGCGGCCGTGGCCCGCGCCGCGATCGATCTGCTCGGCGGCACCTACGGCCGAACGGTGAACGTCGTCGTCGGTTCCGGCAACAACGGTGCCGACGGTCGTGATGCTGCCGAGCGGCTGCGACGCCGCGGCATCCGCGTCCGGGTGATCGAGGCGGTGATATGCCCTCCGGTGCTCCCTGCTGCGGACCTCGTGATCGACGCCGCATACGGAACCGGCTACCGCCACGATCCGTCCCGGCCGTGGCACGGCCCGGACGTCGCCGGCGCCCTCGTGCTGGCGGTCGACATCCCGAGCGGCATCGACGGTGTGACCGGTGCGCGTGCCGACACGGGTCGCGTCGTGCGAGCCGACCGAACGATCACGTTCCAGGCACTCAAACCCGGCCTCCTGTTCGCCGACGGCCCCGCGTGTTCGGGTGAGGTGATCGTCGCCGACATCGGGCTCGACACGTCGCACGTCTCCTGCCACCTCGTCGACGCGGGCGACGTCGCGCGCTGGTGGCCACGACGTGACACCGACGCGCACAAGTGGCACGCTGCGGTGAAGGTGATCGCCGGGAGCAAGTCGATGCCCGGCGCCGCCGAGTTGTGCACGGCGGCCGCACTGCGCGGTGGCAGCGGCCTCGTGTCGCTGTCGGCACCGGGGTGCGCTCCGCGGACACGCAGCGAGGTCGTGCAGCACGGGATCGGCACCGCTGACTTCGCGGACGAGGCGCTCGCCGACATCGATCGGTTCGGTGCGCTGGTGATCGGTCCCGGCCTGGGGCGCGACGACGAGACGATGCGGGCCGCCTGCGAGTGCATCCGGGACGCGACGGTGCCGACGCTCGTCGACGGCGACGCGATCCACGCCGCGTCGCAGAACGCCGGCGGCGCCGGTCCGTTGCTGCGCACGCGTCATCGCACGACCGTGGTGACGCCCCACGACGGCGAGTTCGGCAACCTCACCGGTCAACGGCCGGGCGCCGACCGGATCGCCTCGTGTCGCGCCGCCGCGGCCGAGTTCGACTCCCACATCCTGCTGAAGGGTCCGACCACGGTCATCGCTGCTCCGCCGTCGGCGACGCCCGACCCGGACCCTGAACGTGCACGGGACTCGAACGACCGAGCGCCGGTACTGATCGTGGATCGCGGGGACGAGCGCCTCGCAACGGCGGGATCGGGTGACGTGCTCGCGGGTCTGCTCGGCGCCGCACTGGCTGCGGGCATCGAACCACTCCACGCGTGTGCGGCAGCGGCATTCATCCACGCTGCAGCCGCCGATCTCGGGCCGGCGGTCGGTCTGGTCGCCGGCGACATCGTCGACTTGCTCCCCGCCGCGATCGCAGCGCTGCGATGATCTCGGTGGGAGCGGAGAGGAACCGATGAGTGACATCCGGTGGGCGTGGGCCGAGATCGATCTCGACGCGATCGCGCACAACGTCGGAGTCCTGCGCGAGCGGGTGGCACCGGCCGCGGTGTGGGCCGTCGTCAAGGCCGACGGCTACGGACACGGCGCGTTCGACGTGGCCCGAACGGCGATCGCGGCGGGTGCCGAAGGGCTGTGCGTCGCGCTCGTGCAGGAGGGGATCGAACTGCGGCGGGCCGGGATCGACGCGCCGATCCTGGTGCTGACCGAGCAACCGATCGACGCCGCGCCGCACATCGTCGCCCATCGGCTCACGCCGACCGTGTACCGGCGCCCGTTCCTCGACGCGCTGGTGGCAGAAGGCCCCGTGGGCCTGCCCGTCCACCTGATGGTCGACACCGGGATGCAGCGCGTCGGTGTGCATCCCCACAGCGCCGCCGCGGTCGCGGCCTCGATCGCGCAGCGAGCACCGGCGTTGAGGCTCGCAGGGGTGTACACCCACTTCGCCGTCGCCGACGAGGATCATCCCGACTCGGTCGATTTCACCGACGGCCAACTCGCGAAGCTCGGCCGGGTCCTGGAGCAGTTGCCGGCCGTTCCCCTCGTCCACGCTGCGAACTCCGCCGCCGCCCTGGCGCGGCCCGATGCACGCCTCTCGATGGTGCGTGCGGGCATCGCGATCTACGGGGTGTCGCCAGGACCTGGCGTCGACCACCTGTGCGACGATCTGCGTCCGGCGATGGAGGTCAAGGCACGCATCTCGTTCGTCAAGCAGGTCCGGTCCGGCAGTCGGATCTCCTACGGGCTGCGCCACCGCTTCGACCGCGACACCACCGTCGCCACGATCCCGATCGGCTACGCCGACGGCGTGCCCCGGCGACTCCACGCCGTCGGTGGCGCCGTACTCATCGGCGGTCGGCGGTGCCCGATCGTCGGAGCGGTCACCATGGACCAGCTGATGGTCGACTGCGGAGACCACGACGTCCGGGTGGGCGACGACGTCACGCTGATCGGGTCCCAGAACGCACCCGACGGCTCGACGATCCGCATCGGCGCCGAGGAGTGGGCGGCGTTGCTCGACACGATCGGCTACGAGATCGTCTGCGGCATCTCCTCGCGTGTCCCGCGGGTTCCGCGACGTAGCATCGACCACTGATGTCGGACCACCCACTCGCGCTGCACTCGGCCTCGATCGCCGACACGCACGCCATCGCGTCGGTCATCGCCGAGCTGAGCCGACCCGGCGACATCATCGTGCTCTCGGGGGAGATGGGCTCCGGCAAGACGGCATTCGCGCAGGGATTCGGCCGGGCGATCGGCGTGACCGACCGGGTCACCTCGCCGACCTACACCCTCGTCCACAGCTATCCGATCGAAACGGGTCCGCACGCCGGCAAGGTCACGTTCCACCACGCCGACCTGTACCGGCTCGAGCGCACGACCGAAGTGGCCGACCTCGCACTGCGAGAACTGGCCGAATTCGCCGGGATCGTCCTCGTCGAGTGGGGGGACGTGGTCGACCTGTTCGGCGACCACCTCGTCATCCACCTCGACGCTCGGATCCCCGCGGGGCTCGACGAGGAACTCGACCTCGCCCAGGACGATCACGACGCGAGCGACGACGACGGTGACGTGCTCGCGCTCGACGGAGCACGCCACATCGAGATCGACGCGATCGGCCCCGGTTGGGCCGGTCGGTGGGACCGACTGCTCACGAGACTGGGACCGCACCGATGCTGACGCACCTGCCGACACTTCCCGGGTACGTGGTGATCTCGTCGTGTTGATCCTCGGAATCGACACGGCGACCGAACGCGTGAGCGTGGCGATCGGCGGGCACGAAGGGGTGATCGGCTCCTTCGAGATCACCAAGGGTCGACGCCACGCCGAAACGCTCGTGCCGGCGATCGAATTCACCTGCCGCCAGGCCGGGATCGCACTCGACGAGATCAGCGTCGTGGCCGTCGACGTCGGTCCCGGCCTCTTCACGGGTATGCGGGTCGGGCTCGCGTCGGCCAAGGCGATCGCCCAGGCACTGCGGATCCCGATGATCGGCATCTCCTCCCTGGACCTGCTCGCCTTCCCGTGCCGCCACACCGACCGCGTCGTGGTCCCGGTGATCGACGCCCGCAAGGGTGAGGTCTTCTACGCCATGTACCGACAGGTGCCCGGCGGCATCCAACAGATCGCCGACCCGCAGGTCGGCCCGGTCCACGACCTCGTCGCCGATCTGATGGCGCGGAACCAGGACGCGCTGTGCGTGGGCGACGGCGCCCGCCGCTACTCCGAGGAGATCCTCGAGGGCTACCACTGCGAGATCGGCGGCGACGCGTATCCGTCGGCGGGACCGCTCGTCCAACTGGCCCACGCCAAGGCGCTGCGCGAGGAGTGGGTCCAGGCACGCGACATCGAACCGATCTACCTCCGCGCGCCCGACGCGCTGATCAACTGGAAGACGCGGGCCGCGCGATGAGCGTGATCGAGCGGATGCTCGGCCGCCCCGACGGCCCGGGCGACGACAACAACGGCTCGCTGACGATCGCGCCGATGCGCAAACGCGACCTCAGGCAGGGCATCCTCGACACCGAGGCGCACGCCTACCCCACGCCGTGGTCGCCCGGGGTCTTCCAGAGCGAGATCGATCAGGTCGCGGGGGGTTCGCGCTACTACCTCACGGCCAGGCGTTCGTCGGGGACGGCGAGCGGCTCGCGGAGGTCGTCGAAGGGCCGCATCGTGGGTCACGCCGGTCTGTGGTTCACCCTCGACGAGGCGCACGTCACGAACGTCGCGGTGCATCCCGACGCACGCCGCACCGGCGTGGCGACCGCGCTGATGCTCGCCCTCGCGGAGGAGGCGATCCGGCGCGAGTGCACCGCCTGGACGCTGGAGGTCCGGGTGTCGAGCGACGGAGCCCAGGAGCTGTACCGCAACTTCGGCTTCGTGCCCGCCGGGGTCCGCAAGAACTACTACGAGAACGTCGAGGACGCCATCGTCATGTGGTGTCACGACATTCAGCACGACGCGTACCGACGACGCCTCGACCGGTTGGGAGCAACACGATGACCGCAGCGTTCAGGTCGACGACTGGCCACGAGACGGGCGTCGACGTCGGTCGGGCCACGGGTCCGGCGGTCGACGAGTCCACGCTCGTTCTCGGGATCGAGACGAGCTGCGACGAGACGGCGGCGGCGCTGGTGATGGGCGGCAACGACATCGTCTCCAACGTCGTGTCGACCCAGATCGACCTGCACGCCGACTTCGGAGGAGTCGTTCCCGAAGTCGCGTCTCGCGCCCACCTCGACGCACTCAACCCGGTGATCGCCCGGGCGATCGTCGAGGGCGGAGTCGACGAATCGCGCATCGATGCGATCGCCTGCACGGTCGGCCCCGGTCTCGTCGGTGCCCTGCTCGTCGGCGTGTCCGCCGCGAAGGCGCTGGCGCTCGCGTGGGACAAGCCGTTCATCGGCGTGAACCACATGGAGGCGCACCTCTACGCGGCATCGCTGGAGGACCCGTCGCTCGAGTTCCCGTTGCTCGTCCTGCTCGTGTCGGGCGGGCACACGATGCTCGTCGAGATGATCGACCACGGCCGGTACCGACTCCTCGGCCAGACCATCGACGATGCGGCCGGCGAGGCGTTCGACAAGGTGGCCCGATTCCTGGGCCTCGGCTACCCGGGCGGCCCGGCCATCGACTCCGCTGCACTGCTCGGTGATCCCGATGCGATCGCGTTCCCGCGGGCGATGAAGGACGATGGGCTGGACTTCTCCTTCTCCGGACTCAAGACCTCGGTGATGAACTACGTGCGCAAGCACCCCGACGTCGGTGACGCCGACGTGGCGGCGTCGTTCCAGATGGCCGTGGTCGACGTCCTCGTGCACAAGGCCCGAAAGGCGGCGAAACAGACGGGAGCGACCGGGATCGTGCTCGGTGGCGGCGTGGCAGCGAACTCGCTGCTGCGCGAGGAACTGCTCACCGCCTGCGAGGCCGACGGCATCCAGGGATTCCTGCCGAGTCGCGAGATGTGCACCGACAACGCGGCGATGATCGCCGCTGCGGGATGGCACCGGCTGCGGTCCGACGGTCCGACGTCGCTCGACGTCGGAGCGTTCCCGAACCTCAAGCTGCCCTTCGTCCACTGATCCGGTCGGGTCCACCGTTCGGTGACCGGAGCCGACGGCACGAAGTTCGTCGGGAGACGCGGACCGGCCGATCCGACATGGGACACTGAGAGGATGTCGAACGACGACACCACCCCGTACAACCCGCTGTCGAGCGGTGACCCGACGCCCGAACAGGGCATCGGTGGCCTCGCCGAGCCGCCCGCCGGCACCCCGGCGGAACCCGGTGACGATCCGGTCCCCATCGACGCGACGCAGATGATGCCGGTGGTTCCGACCCTGCCGCCCACGGTCTCCACCCCACCTCCGATGTTCGCCGACACCACCCACGAGCCCCCGGCCTCGGCGGCGGTCCCGGGTGGGCCGACGAGGACGCTTCCTCCGGAGTCCTGGTATCGCACGCCCGGCGCGGCAGCCGGGATCCTCCTCGGCGTGCTCGTGATCGCCGGCATCGTCGCCTTCCTCGTCCTGTCGAACCGCGGGGACGACAACAACGACGGCGTCATCGAGGACGTCGCGCCGGAATCCGTGTCGCTCGTGGTCACCCGCCTCGCGTCGAACGGTCGGCCGTTGTCGACCTCGCTGAGCACCACCGTCACCGTCCAGGGACCCGACGCGAACGCGTACCGATGGGTTCTTCCGCCCGATGCCGTCGTCGGTCAGGCAGCGCTCAAACCGACCGATGCGACCGGTCGGACCGAGTTCCGCTGGGCACCAGGTGCGAACGCTGATCCGTCGACGTGGGGTTCCACGGCGGAGATCGCCGAGTTCATCGAACCCGAAGGAGCGCAACCCGTCACCGGGCTGTCGGCACAGTGCACGCTCCAACGGGGTGACTCCACCGACGACATCGTGGTCCAGGCCGTCGCCACCGCCGCCGATGCCCAGACGACGGTCGGGAACTACACCTTCCCCAACATCCGTCTGACCGCCGGCGACCGCGTGTCGTGTACCTCCACGAACGTCCTGGCCGACCCCGCACCGGTCGTGTCCGAGCCGATCGCCAGCGTCCCCGAGTCGATCGAGAGCGTTCCGGAATCGACCACGACCGTCCCCGAGACCACCACGACCGTCCCCGAGACCACCACGACCGTCCCCGAGACCACCACGACCACGACCACCACGACCACCACCACCACCACCACCACGACCACGACGACCACGACGCTGGCGCCGCCGGTCGTCCAGGAGATCGGCGCGTTCCTCCAGGGTCGCCCCGACCTGAGTGAGGCGGCGGCGCTGCTCGACCGGGTGGGCCTCGTCGAGGAACTGGAGGGAGCGGGTCGACCGTTCACGATCTTCGTGCCGACCAACGACGCGATCGAGACCCTGCGGAACTCCGCGAGCTCGCCCGACTTCGACGACGACGACGTGGTCCGGGCGCTGTTCGAGGCTCACCTCGTGGACGGTGAATCGCTCGATGTGGATGCGATCGCCGGGCGCGGGTCGATCACCGTGGTGAACGGTGGTGCTCAGCCGGTCGATGCATCGGGCACGCCGGTGCGTGTCGGTGGCGTGTCGCTCACCCAGATCGACAACGCCGTCGACGGGGGCATCGTCCACGTGGTCGGTGGCGTGCTGCCGGTCCAGCCCTGAGCGGGCGATGAACGCACCGGTCTTCGCAGTCGTCGACACCGGCACCACGATCGACGACGCCGGTGGCACGTGGCCCACCGCGGTGATCGACGCTCTCGGCCACCCCGAGATCTCGGATCTCGCACGGGTGCACGCGGTCGAGGGTGTCGGTGACATCGCCACCCACGCGTCGATCGTCGCCGTCGACGAGAGGAACCGCGTGCCGGGTTCGGTGGAGCATCTCCTCGCCCTGGCGATCGGCGTCAGCGTCCCGGTGCGCGCCGCGTTCGTCGTCACTTTCGCCCTCCCCGCCCACCGCGATGTCGTCGCCGACGCGGCGAGGGAGGGGCACTTGGTCGTCGCGACGACCGATCCCGAACGGGCGGGGACCGACCGGCCGCTGTGGCTGGCGATCGACCTCGTGGGGCCGATGTTGTCGGACCTGCTGTCGACGGTTGACGACCCGTCCTGACGGTGCGGGTGCCGGTCCGGTGCCGGTGCCTGTGTCGGGGCGGTCTTCCGTGGCCCTCGGCCCCGTCCCGGCGTCCCGATACCGTGGCGGTCGAGATGACGTTCACGATCGGTTCCCATGCGCTCGCTGCGCCGGTGGTGCTCGCCCCGATGGCGGGCGTCACCAATGCACCGTTCCGTGAGTTGTGTCGCCGTTTCGCCCCTGGCCTCGTGTACGTGAACGAGATGGCGATGGCCACTCCGGTCGTGCACGAGAACCCCAAGACCGACCGGATGATCAGTTTCGGCCCCGACGAACAGCCGCGGAGCCAGCAGTTGTACGGGTCCGATCCCGAGATCATGGGCAGGGCGGTCCACCGTCTGTGCGATGCCGGTCGCGTCGACCACATCGACATCAACTTCGGATGTCCCGCCGCCAAGGTCACCCGTCAGGGCGGCGGCGCGGCCGTGCCGGCCCGACCCGAACTGCTCCGTGCGATCGTGCGTGCCGCCGTGCGCAACGCGTCACCGTACGGTGTGCCCGTCACGACCAAGTTCCGGATGGGACTCTTCGACGACTGGTTGATGCACACCCGCACGGGCGAGATCTGTGCCGAGGAGGGGGTCGTGGCCATCGCGCTCCACGCCCGCACGGTCGAGCAGCACTATTCCGGTGAGGCGCGTTGGGAGGCGATCGCCGAACTGAAGCAGCATCTGGTCGGCCTGGGGAGTTCGATCCCGGTGCTCGGCAACGGTGACATCTGGGAAGCGGACGACGCCGTGCGGATGATCGACCAGACGGGGTGCGACGGTGTGGTGATCGGACGCGGCTGCCTCGGTCGACCGTGGCTGTTCGGAGATCTCGTCGACGTGCTGCAGGGTCGTCCGGCTCCGGCGAGCCGCACGCTGGGGGAGGTGTGCGAGGTGATGGCGCTCCACGCTCGTCTGCTCGCCGCCCACCTGGGGGAGGACCACGCGATGCGTGACTTCCGCAAGCACTCCGGTTGGTACATGAGCGGATACCCGGTGGGCTCCGAGGTCCGTCGGCGCTTCGCCCTGTGCTCGTCGCTCGGCGAACTCGACGACATCATCGACACGCTCGATCCAGCGTCGGCGATCGTGGAGGGTGGCGAGCGGATCAAGCGCGGCCACACGAACGGGCCGATCAAGGTCGCCATCCCGCAGGGCTGGCTCGACGCGGAACAGCGTGCGGCGCTCGACACCGACGTCTCGGTGCCCGACGACGACGCCGTGATGGCCCTGTCCGGGGGCTGACCGGAGCAGGCCACAGCCTCCCCGTCGACCCGTCGGTTGCGTGTCTGTGAGTCCTGGACCGCGATGTTGCGGTCGTGGGCTCACACCGGGGGTTCGATGTGGTCGGACCCGTCGAGTCGGTTCCGTATCCGTGAGTCGAGGACCGTGATCTCGCGGTCGTGGGCTCACAGTCGGAATCCGGCGGGGTCGGTGGATGCGGGTCGTGCCTCGATGGGGGTCGGTATGGTCGGTCGATGATCGCGCTGCCGTCGGACCGTTCGCTGGTACTGGCCTCGGGTTCGCCGCGTCGGCGCGAACTGCTCAGGTCCGTCGGGCTCACGTTCGCCGTGCGGGCAGCGAACATCGACGAGACACCCGTGCCCGGAGAGTCGCCGACGAACTACGTGCGCAGGCTGTCGATCGAGAAGGCAGCGGCGTCGATGGAATCGTTGCTCGCCGGGCGTGGCGACGTCGTCATCGCTGCCGACACGACCGTCGAGGTCGATGGCCGCATCCTGGAGAAGCCGGTCGACGACGACGACGCCCGCCGCATGCTGCGCTCGCTCTCGGGTCGATCGCACCGCGTCCACACCGGCGTCACGGTGTCGATCGCGGATCACGGAGCTCGTCGGTCGACCACGATCGTGGTGTCGACCGACGTCGTGTTCGCGACACTGACCGATCAGATGATCGACTGGTACGTCGCCACCGGTGAGGCGAGCGACAAGGCGGGCGCCTACGGAATCCAGGGGGCGGCCGCAGCGTTCGTCGAGCGCGTCGACGGCAGCGTCACCAACGTCATCGGACTCCCGCTCGCCGAGACCCTCGAGATCCTCCGCAACGTCCTCGGCTGACGACCTCTCGCGCGTCTCGCTCGGACCCCGACCGGGGGCGATCCGCGTCCCGGCGACGATCGGATCGCTGTGCCGTCCGACATGAAATCGACGTCGACGTCATCTGAATTTGACGTCGACGTCAAGATTGACCTACCTTGACGATCGATGCGGCCAGGGGGGTCGGGTCGAACGATGAATGGGGAATCCGATGAAACGACGTTTCGTACCGATCGTGTTGGCACTCAGCGTGGGGGTGGTGGCCGCATGCGGTGGCGGCAGTTCGTCCGAGCCTGCCGACACCGACTCGGGATCGGCATCCAGTGCGCCTGTCGGCTCGTCCAGCGACTCGCCCGCAGAGGCGGCGGGCGAGAACGACCCGACGAAGGTGCTGCGTGTCTCGTACACCGTCGGGCCCAGTCGGTTCGACCCGCACCGTGCGAGCTCCAGCTTCGACAACACGTCGTTGTTCCTCACCTACGACCGACTGGTCCACCAGTCGTCCGGAGCCGAAGCGGTCCCGGGCCTCGCCGAGTCGTGGGAGTTCTCCGAGGACGGAGGTGCGCTCGACATGAAGCTGCGCGAAGGCGTCACGTTCCACGACGGCGAACCGTTCAACGCCGAGGCAGTGAAGGCCAACATCGAGCGGGGCCAGACGGTCGAGAACTCCGCGGTGTCCTCCGAACTCGCCGTCATCGAGGAGGTCGAGGTCGTCGACGAGTTCAACGTCCGTTTCGTGCTGAACGGCGATGCGGCGTCGCTGCCACTCGTGCTGTCCGACCGGGCCGGGATGCAACTGAGCCCCGCAGCCTTCGACAACGCCGACCTCGACGTCCAACCGGTCGGAGCCGGGATGTTCACGGTCGCCGAGTACGACCAGGATGCGCGCATCGTGTACGAGGCGTACGACGACTACTGGGACCCCGATGCGGTCCAGGTCGCCGGAATCGACTTCCTGATCCAGACCGATTCGGTCACCCGTCTCAATGCGCTGCGCTCGGGTCAGATCGACTGGACGTTCGTCGACCCGCCCCAGGTCTCGGAGGCGGAGTCGGCTGGGCTCGAACTGTTGACGGTCCCGAGCCTGGCGTACTACCACCTCCAACTCAATGGTTCCTTCGAACCCTTTGCCGATCCCGTGGTACGTCAGGCTCTGAACCACGCCATCAACCGAGATGCGATCGTGGACGGACTCCTCCTCGGGATCGGTGGTATCGCCGGCGTGCAACCCTTCCCGGAGGGGTACTTCGCGCATGACGACTCGATCTCCGCCGATCTCTACGAGTACGACCCGGAGATGGCCCGCCAGATGCTGGCCGACGCTGGCTACCCCGACGGCTTCACGTTCGAGATGATCGTCCCGACCGTGCCGAACATCACACAGTTGGGCGAAGCGGTCCAGGCGCAGCTCGCCGAGATCGGGGTGACCGCCGAGATCCGGGCCGTGCAGCCGTCCCAGACCGCCGACATCTTCTACGTCCAGAAGGAAGGTCAGGGTCTGGTCTCGCCGTGGGGTGGACGTCCGGACCCGAGCCAGACGCTCGGACTGCTCTACACGGCAGCCGGCTTCTCCAACCCCGGTGCCCTGACCACGGACGCCGTCGAGGAGACCAGCGCGGCGGCGCTCGAGGTGCAGTCGCCCGAGGATCGTGCACTCGATCTCCAGGCCGCCTCGCGTCAGGTCACCGAAGACGCGCTCGACGTCGTCATCTACTTCACGACCACGCCGGTCGTGTACGCGAGCAACGTGACGGGAGTCGAAGGCTGGTTCTCGGGCAAGCCGGAGTTCCGCGGCATGGGCGTCACGAGCTGAGGTCGCGATGCTGAGGATGTTGTGGAGCCGGCTGCTCGGCGTGATCCCACTCCTGTTCATCGTGACGGTGATCGTCTTCGGGCTGATCTTCCTGGTCCCGGGTGACCCCGCTGTCACCCTCGCCGGCGAGAACGCGACCGAGGAACGCATCGACGAGGTCCGGTCCAATCTCGGGCTCGACGATCCGGTGGTCGTGCAGTACGGACGTTGGGTGGGCGACGCCGTGCAGGGGGACTTCGGTACGTCGTTGTTCAGCAGCGCCAAGGTGACCGATCTGGTGGGTGGTCGGTTCACCACGACCATCGTGCTGACCGCAGGGGCGCTCGTCTTCGCACTCGCTGTCGGAGTTCCCGCGGGCGTCCTGGCGGCATCCAAGCGAGGGAGCTGGGTCGACCGACTGGTCACGCTCGGCGCCACCACCGGGGTGGCGTTGCCGTCGTACTTCCTGGCGATGTTGCTGATCCTCTTCCTCGCCATCCGCAACTCCTGGCTTCCGGCCACCGGATACGTGCCGTTCGGCGACGACCCCGCCGAATGGGCGAAGAGCCTCGTGTTGCCGTCGATCGCCCTCGGGAGCAGCGGTGCCGCCGTCACGGCGCGCCAACTGCGCAGCTCGCTCATCGACGTCTTCGCCCAGGACTACGTGCGCACGGCACGGGCCAAGGGCATGCGTTCGCACACCGTGGTGCTCAAACACGCATTGAAGAACGCGGCCATCCCGGTCGTGACCGTCCTCGGACTGCAGATCTCGTTCCTGCTCGGTGGAACCGTCGTCATCGAACAGATCTTCGGGATCCCGGGCCTGGGCCAACTCGCCATCACGGCAGTCACCGAAGGTGACCTCCCCCTCATCCAAGGCATTGTCGTGGTGGCCACACTCGTCGTGATCGGGGTCAATCTGATCGTCGACCTGATGTACGGGTACCTCAACCCGAAGGTCCGCGCTCGATGACGGACGTGATCGGTCCCGAAACGCTGGTCGGCGGGTCGTCCGCAATGGTCGGCGCCGACCGACAACTCCTCCACCCGTCCGAGTCGCCCTCGCGCCGATTCCTGCGCCGGTTCACGGCGAACAAGGCCGCCGTGATCGCCGCGGCCTACCTCGTCGTGCTCGCACTGATCGCGATCCTCGCTCCGTGGATCGCACCACGAGATCCGAATGCACAGGACCTCGCGAACGTCATGGCCGGACCGTTCGACGGCGGCGTGATGGGAACGGACCAGCTCGGACGCGACGTCCTCAGCCGGATGATCCTCGCGTCGCGGATCGCCGTCGTGGCCGTGCTGCAAGCCGTTGCCGTGGGGCTCGCGCTCGGCGTGGTGCCCGGTCTGGTCGCCGGCTACTTCGGCGGGCGCGTCGACCGGCTGATCATGCGGGTCAACGACGCGATCATGAGTTTCCCGCCCCTGATCCTCGCCATCGCGATCGTCGGGGTCCTCGGGGCGAGCCTGACGAACGCGATGGTCGCGATCGGCATCGTCTTCGCACCGACGTTCCTCCGTCTCGTTCGAGCATCGGTCCTCTCGGTCCGCGAGGAGACGTTCATCGCAGCTGCTCGCGCCACGGGCACGCCGTCCCATCGCATCGTGCGCCGCCACGTCCTTCCCAACGTGCTGTCGCCGCTGCTGGTCCAGATTTCGCTGACCAGCGGCTTCGCGATGTTGGCCGAGGCGTCACTGAGCTTCCTGGGCCTCGGCGTGCAGCCGCCCGAATCATCGTGGGGCTCGATGCTGGCCAACGGATTCCGAGTGATGGAGAGCCAGCCGTGGCTGGTCGTGTTTCCCGGCGCAGCGATCGGATTGACCGTCCTCGCCTTCAACGTGCTGGGCGACGGGGCGCGTGATGCGATCGGACGAGAGGTGCGATCCGAATGACCGACGATCTGATCACGAGCGAAGCGAACACGGTCGGGAAGTCCGGTTCGCCCGTCGAGGGACGAACCGTCCTCTCGGTCGAGGACCTGAAGGTGGACTTCCTGACCGAGCAGGGGTGGGTCACGGTCGTCGACGGTGTCTCGTTCGACGTCGCTGCCGGCACGACCCTGGGCATCGTCGGGGAATCTGGGTCCGGCAAGACCGTCACGTCGATGGCCACCATGGGTCTCGTGCCGAGCCCTCCCGGCCGGGTCAGCCACGGCAGGGCGATGCTGGGCGATGTGGACCTGGTCGGCATCTCGGCGAGATCGTTGGAGGAGCATCGCGGTGCCGACATCGCGATGATCTTCCAGGAGCCGATGACGAGCCTCAACCCGGCGTTCACCATCGGCGAACAGATCGCCGAGGTGGTACGTCGCCACCGCGGAGCGTCACGGAGCGAGGCGAGACGTCGCGCCGTCGAGGTGCTCGACCTCGTGGGGATCCCCGCCGCTGCGGACCGCCTCGGCGCCTATCCCCACGAGTTCTCCGGTGGGATGCGTCAGCGCGTGATGATCGCGATGGCGCTCGCATGCGAGCCCGACGTACTGATCGCGGACGAGCCCACCACCGCGCTCGACGTCACGGTGCAGGCGCAGATCCTCGACCTCTTCCGAGATCTCCAGGCCGAACTCGGCATGGCGGTGGTGTTCATCACGCACGACCTCGGGGTGGTGGCCGACATCTGCGATCGGGTCGCAGTCATGTACGCAGGACAGATCGTGGAGGAGGGTGACGTGTTCGAGATCTTCGCCGATCCGCAACACCCCTACACGCAGGGTCTCCTCGAGGCGATGCCACAGGTGGGGTCACGCGGCTCGCAGCTCTCGTCGATTCCCGGTTCACCACCCGAACCGTGGGCGATGCCGTCGGGTTGTCGTTTCGCTCCACGCTGCGAGCACGTCACCGATGCGTGTCGAGAGCAGGCGATCGAACTCGTCGAGATCGGGCTGCAACGGACCGTCAGATGCATCCGCGCAGACGAGATCGGTGTGGCCCGATGAGCGCGTACGAGCGAGCCATCGAGCGTTCGGCCGACCCGCTGCTGCGGGTCGATCGTCTCGAGGTGAGCTTCACCCAGAAGCGCGGTCTGTTCGCCCGGCGACGTGTCCGTGCCGTCGACGACGTGTCGTTCACGATCGGCATCGGCGAGACGCTGGGTCTGGTGGGGGAGTCGGGATCCGGCAAGTCGACGACCGCCAACGCCATCGTCCGACTCCTCGAACCCGATGCCGGAACGATCGAACTCGGTGGGGTCGACATCACCCACATGTCCCAGCGAACCCTGCGTCCGCTTCGCGCCCGGATGCAGATGGTCTTCCAGGATCCGTACTCGTCGCTGGACCCGTCGATGGTCGTGGGGGACAGCATCGCCGAACCGATCCGTCTCCACGACGGGATGTCGCGAGCAATTCGCGACGAGCGCGTGGTCGACCTGCTCGAGTCCGTCGGGTTGGCCGCCCATCACCGCGACCGCTACCCGTACGAGTTCTCGGGTGGCCAGCGTCAGCGCGTGGCGATCGCACGAGCGCTCGCCGCCAACCCCGACCTCATCGTGCTCGACGAGGCGGTCAGCGCGCTCGACGTGTCGACCCAGAACCAGGTGATCAACCTCGTCGAGGATCTGCGCGAACGACTCGGACTGGCGTACCTCTTCATCGCCCACGATCTCTCCGTCGTCCGCCACATCAGTCACCGGGTCGCAGTGATGTACCTGGGTGCGCTCGTCGAGGTGGGTCCCGTGGAACGTGTCTACGAGCGGCCCGCACACCCGTACACCGAGGCGCTGCTGTCGGCGGTGCCGGTCCCCGATCCGGTGCGGCAGCGCAGCAGGGATCGGATCGTGCTCCCGGGTGACCCGCCCGATCCGAGCGCGCCACCCGCCGGCTGCCGGTTCCACACCCGGTGCGCCTACGTCATGGATCGGTGCCGGACCGAGATTCCACCGGTGGTCGCCGTCGAGGGAGGGGGAGAAGTGCGGTGTCACCTGCACACGCCCGACGCATCCGGAACCTCGACCGTCCACCTCGGAGCGACGCGGACGTCGTCGTGACGCGTTCTCCGGTTGCCGGCTCCGCAGGGCACTGACGAGGTTGTGACGTAGTGTCTGTCGGATGGCCCGGCCGACGATTCCGATGAGTCAGCGCGGACAGCGGACGCGGTCGGGGCTGCTCGACGCAGCTCGAACGGTCTTCGAGCGCGAGGGGTTCCTGGATGCACGGATCACCGACATCACGGATGCGGCGGGAGTCGCCCACGGCACCTTCTACACGTACTTCACGTCGAAGGAGGAGATCTTCCGTGAAGCGGTGCGGTTGCTCGGCGAGACGATGCTCGACGAGGCGAAGCCGGCGTCCTCCGTCCAGGCGCAATCGGTGGAGGCCCGCATCAGCGAAGCGAACCGAGCGTTCCTCCGGAGTTACCAGTCCCACGCTCCGATGATCGCCCTCGTGGAGCAGGTGGCCACGTTCGACGCGGAGATGCGAGAGTTCCGACGTCAGTCGCGCGAGGTCTTCGTCCGGCGCGTGGAGCGACAGATCCGCAGGCTTCGTGCCGACGGTGACGTCGACGTGGTGCTCGAACCCCGGTACGCAGCCGAGGCGTTGTGCTCGATGGTCGAGCGGTTCGCATACGTGTGGATGGTCCTGGGGGAGGACTACGAACACGATGCCGCACTTCACACGCTGAACGTCCTGTGGTGTCGTGCATTGGGACTCGGAGATCCACCGATCTGATTCCCTGCACGGGCGAGCAGCGATCAGGCCGGGGCCGCACGTGACGGCGACCGATGTGCGATCACGACGAACTCGAGGCCGGGCCGGTCGGGTGCGTCACGCACCTCGTCGACGTCGAAGCCGTGTGCCGCCAGGTCGGCCTCGATCTCGTCCAGGCTGCGGAACCGCAGCGTCGAGTCCGAGGTGACGATCTCCTGCGAGGCGACGAACCGGTGGTGGTGGCGGAACGACACGAGCGGCACGGCCACGTCGAGCACCGAGGTCCACGTGTCGACGTCGCCGACTGCCGTCGTGTGTCTCGTGGGCACCCCGTCGGTGTCCCAGTTCTCCCACGCCCGACGCGCGGGGTTCCGCGTCTCGAACACGAGTCGTCCGTCGGCTCGCAGTGCGCGTCCGATCCCGTCGAGCGCAGCCGACCACTCGTGGTCGGTCACGAACACCTGCGCCACGTTGCCGGTCATGACGGCGAGATCAGCGAGGGGCGGATCCGGGGGCAGCGCCGTCGCATCGCCGTGGATCCACGTCACGGCGTCGGCTCCGGGTTTGCCGCGTGCGATGTCGAGCGAGGCGAGGGCGGGATCGACGCCGACCACGTCGATGCCTCGCCCCGTGAGGCGACACGCCAGCGTTCCCGTCCCGCACCCGATGTCGAGGACGCGACGCGCATCGAGTTCGCCGACGATGTCGACGTAGAGATCCAGGTCGTCGCGATCACCGTCGATGTCGTCGTAGATCCGTGCGAGTCGCGGATCGGCGAAGATCGGATCGGCCGGCCGTGACACCCCGTCAACGTACCGATCCGAAACGGCGGCGAACGGAATCGGAACGATCGGTGAAGTCGGGTCGTGCGGCGTGCGTCGTCTGGTTCGATGGCGACATGAAGTTCATCCGCAACTGGAAGGTGAGCCTCCCGGCCGCCGGTGTCGTCCTCGCCGGACTCGCCTGGCTCGCATTCGGGTACTTCGGGATCCACACGGCCTTCGTCGACGACGAAGTCGCCGAGGCACTCCCCGAGTTCTCGGCACCTCCGGCTGCAGCCGACGATTCGGCCGTCGCGACCGTTCCCGACGAGGCGGACGCTCAGGTCGCGGGAACACCGGGAAGCGTCGAGTCGGCTGACGAGGTGGCGAGCACCGGGTCCGAGGTCGCCGCGCCCGGGCCCGACGAGGAATCCGGCGACGCCGGAGCCGCCGTGGAGACCGCCGGATCCCAGGAGGCACCCGGCTCGGCGCCACCGCAGCCGACCGTCGCCCCGCCTCCCTCCGAGCCGCAGATCGTGACCGAGGCGTCGGGTTCCTTCGCGGGGACGAGCCGGTACGACGTGACGGGCGAGGCGATCGTGCTCGGCAACGGCACAGGTCAGCGCTTCTTGCGCTTCGAGGAGTTCGAGTCGAGCAACGGACCCGACCTCAACGTCTACCTGTTCGATCCCGACGATCCCAACGACTTCATCGACCTCGGCGACCTGAAGGGCAACATCGGCGAACAGAACTACGAGATCGCGGCCGATGTCGACCTCGACCGGTACAGCCGGGTCTCGATCTGGTGCGTCCGCTTCAGCACCGCCTTCGGCAACGCCGACCTCGTCGCCGCCTGAGCGGCGGGCCGTGACTCCGCCTCCCCGACACCGGCGGGCCGCACCCCACCGGCCACGGGACCCGGACGGTCGTCCGCCACGCGCCTTCGTGACGGTTGCGCGTCGGGGCCTGATTTGGCACTCTCGATTGCCGGTTGCCAATCGACGTGGAGAGGTCTAGCGTTGGCAGTCGGTTGAGGGGAGTGCCAACGGGGTACACCCTGACGCTGTGAGTCGGCGTGAGTCATCGCCGAATCATCGACACCCGCAACAACGTGACTGCCAATGGAGGCAAGAACTCATGAACCTGAAGCCACTCGATGACCGCATCGTGGTCCGACCCGCCGAGGCCGAGACGCAGACCGCTTCCGGTCTCGTCATCCCCGACTCCGCCAAGGAGAAGCCCCAGCAGGGTGAAGTTCTCGCCGTGGGCCCGGGCAAGCGCTCCGACACCACCGGCGAACTGATCGAAGTCGGCATCAACGTCGGCGACACCGTCCTGTACAGCAAGTACGGCGGCACCGAGGTCAGCAACGACGGCGAAGACCTGCTCGTCCTCAACAGCCGGGACGTGCTCGCCATCGTCGGCTGACGATGACCCTGAGCACCCCGCTGAAACCACACACAGATCGCTAGGAGAAAACAACAATGGCAAAGATTCTGAAGTTCGACGACGAAGCTCGTCGCGCACTCGAAGCAGGCGTCAACAAGCTCGCTGACGCCGTCAAGGTCACGATCGGTCCCAAGGGCCGCAACGTCGTCCTCGACAAGAAGTTCGGCGCACCGACCATCACCAACGACGGTGTGTCGATCGCCAAGGAGATCGAACTCGACGACGTGTTCGAGAACATGGGCGCTCAGCTCGTGAAGGAAGTCGCCACCAAGACCGACGACATCGCCGGCGACGGCACCACCACCGCCACCGTGCTCGCACAGGCGATGGTCAACGCCGGCATGAAGAACGTCGCCGCCGGAGCGAACCCGATGGAGATCAAGCGCGGCATCGAGAAGGCCGTCGTGGCCGCCGTCGCATCGATCGCCAAGCAGTCCAAGGTCGTCGACGACAAGAAGGACATCGCGTCCGTCGCCACCATCTCGGCCGCCGACGAGTCGATCGGCCAGGTCATCGCCGACGCCATCGACAAGGTCGGCAAGGACGGCGTGGTCACGGTCGAGGAGTCGAACACGTTCGGCACCGAGCTCGACTTCACCGAGGGCATGCAGTTCGACAAGGGCTACCTGTCGCCGTACTTCGTGACCGACACCGAGCGTCAGGAAGTCGTCCTCGAGGACGCCTACGTCCTGCTGCACAGCGCCAAGATCAGCACCGTCCAGACGATGCTCCCGACCCTCGAAGCAGTGATGCAGACCGGCAAGCCGCTCGTCATCATCGCCGAGGACATCGAAGGCGAAGCACTCGCCACCCTCGTGGTGAACAAGATCCGCGGCACGTTCAACGCTGCGGCCGTCAAGGCCCCCGGCTTCGGCGACCGCCGCAAGGCGATGCTGCAGGACATGGCCGTCCTCACCGGCGGCCAGGTCATCAGCGAAGAAGTCGGCCTCAAGCTCGACTCCGTCACGCTCGACCTGCTCGGCACGGCCAAGCGCATCGTGATCACCAAGGACAACACCACGATCGTGGACGGTGGCGGCGACAAGGCCGACATCGACGGTCGCGTCAACCAGATCAAGGCCGAGATCGAGAACACCGACTCCGACTGGGACCGTGAGAAGCTCCAGGAGCGTCTCGCGAAGCTGGCCGGCGGTGTGGCGCTGATCAAGGTCGGCGCCGCCACCGAGGTGGAGCTCAAGGAGAAGAAGCACCGCATCGAAGACGCCGTGTCGTCGGTTCGTGCAGCCATCGAGGAAGGCGTGGTCGCCGGTGGCGGCACCGCACTGATCCGTGCACGCAAGGACGTCTGGGCCGTCGTGGAGACCCTCGAGGGCGACGAGCAGACCGGCGCCAAGGCAGTGTGGACGGCGCTCATCGCTCCGGGCCTCAACATCGCCAACAACGCCGGCCTCGAAGGGGCCGTCGTGGTCAAGGAAGTCGAAGCTGCCAAGGGTTCCAAGGGCATGAACGCCCGGACCGGGGTCATGGAAGACCTCGTCGCCGCCGGCATCATCGACCCGGCCAAGGTCACCCGTGCGGGCCTGCAGAACGCAGCGTCCATCGCAGCGATGCTGCTGACCACCGAAGTCCTCGTCGCCGACGAGCCCGAAGCCGATGGCGGCATGGGCGGCATGGGCGGCGGCGGCATGGGTGGCATGGGCGGCATGATGTGACCACCTGCCGAGGCACCGCCTCGGCACGCATGACGTTCTGACGGGCGGATCGGCATCGAGCCGGTCCGCCCGTCGGCGTTTTCGTCCAGCTGAACCAGTTGCGGTGAGTCTCCGTCGGGCCTGGGCCGACGCAGACTCACCGGTGGGGGTGTGCAGTCAGGGGGAGAGGCGGAGTTCCTTCAGGCCGCGGATGACGAAGGTCGGGTGGTACTCGGGCTCGGCCGCCAGGGTGAGGTCCGGGAAGCGACGCACGATGCCGTCCACCGACACCGCCAACTCCATGCGGGCGAGCGGGGCGCCGATGCAGAAGTGGATGCCGCCGCCGAAGCCGACGTGGCTCGGGTCGTTGCGGCCGATGTCGAAGCGGCCCGGATCGTCGAAGCGGCGCGGGTCGCGCTGCGCCGACCCGAACAGCATCGCCACCTCCTGGCCGACGTCGATCGGTTGACCGGCGATCTCGACTCCGTCGTCGAGCACCCATCGTTCGAACATCTGCAGCGGTGCGTCGTAGCGCAGCAGTTCCTCGACGGAGTCGCCGGGTGCCAACTCGCCCGACGTGAGCCGCCGCCACTGATCCGGGTGATGCATCAGCGCACGGAAGCCGTTGCCCAACGTGTTCACCGTGGCTTCGTGTCCGGCCTCGACCAGCACCATCGTGGTGCAGACGATCTCGTCCTCGGTCAACGAGTCCCCCTCGTCGGTCACCTGCACCAACTGCGAGACGAGCAGGTCGTCGGGGTGCCGACGCTTCTCTGCGATCAGTTCCCGGGTGTACGCGATGTACTCCTCGGCGGCGCGATTCGCCGCCACCCTCGTCGCGTCGGCCGACGTCAGCTCGTACATCTTGACGATCGCGTGCGACCACGCGAGGAGGCGATCGGCGTCCTCGACGGGTACACCGAGCATCGAGCAGATCACGGCCACCGAGTACGGCTGCGCGTAGTCGCCGAGGAGATCGAACGATCCGGCGTCGGCGGCGATCTCGGCACAGCGGTCGAGCCGCTGGTCGGCGAACGCGGTGACCCGGCCACGCAGGCGTGCGATCGAGGTCGGCGTGAACACCTTGGAGACCAGACGACGGAGCCTCGTGTGATCGGGCGGCTCGAGGCTGAGGAGCGACCACCGTTCGTGCTCGTGGAAGGCCGCCCACCGTGGATCGGGTGCCGGTCGACCGAACTCCTCGTGGGAGTAGCGGTGGGTGAAGCCTCGGCCCACCCGCCGGTCGCGCAGGGTCGAGGCGATGTCGGCGAAGCGGGTCAGCATCCATTGACCACTGGACGGGTTCCAGAAGATCGGTGTCGCTTCGCGCAGAGCATCCAGTGCGGGATACGGGTCGTCGATGAACGAGGGGTCGGTCACGTCGAGACGGGCGATCAGATCGGACGGAGCGTGCCCGTCGTCGAGGTGATCGGGTCGTGCGCCGGCGACGGATTCTCCGCCGTTCCCGTCGTCGGTCGTCGCGTCGGGGTCCATGTCGACCAGCGTGCCACGCGAGCCCCCTCGGCGCGCTCTTCGATACCCTGCGACCATGGCGACCGAGTCGAACCGCGCAATGCGCCCGTTCTGGATGCACCAACTCGTCGAGTACATCATCGGTGCCTGTTTCATCTCGACCGCCATCCCCAGTTCCACGCCGATCATCCCGCTCGTGCTCGGTGGTCTGATCATCGTCAACGCCGCGATCTCCACCGGTCCGGCGGGAGCGTTCCGGCTGGTGCACCGTCAGGTCCACCGGTTGTTCGACGTGGCGCTCATCGGTGCCACGGTGGTGGCGTCGGCCCAGCCGGTCTACGCCGTCCAGAACTCGACCCGAGCGATCATGCTCCTGCTCGCACTCGTCCTGGGTTTCGTGTGGTGGAACACCGACTTCGCGACTCGAAACGAGCGCAAGGACCGTCGTCGGGGGCGTTCGCGCACTGCCACCGGGGCGACGGGCACGGCCCCGAGATCCGATCCGTCGGACACCAAGGTCGACCCGGAGATCGCGGGTCGGATGGCGGGCCGTTCGGCCGCACAGACCTTCCTCGCGGCGAAGCGTTTGAAGAAGGCGATGATCGACGACCGCAACAGGTCGGACTCGGCATGACCACCGGACGACGCTCGTAGACTCGCACCCATGAGCTTCGAGCAGCCGGCACCCGACCTGACGAAGATCCTCGCCGCGTGGGAGGAGTTCGAGAAGGGCGAGGAGGCCCCCGGTCGGGTCCTCGCGAACATGAAGACCGCTGGACTCGACGTCGTTCTCGCGGAATTGACCGCATCGGGCTGGACCCCTTCGGCTTCGTGAACCCGGCGCGGTGGATCGTCGCAGTCGTGTGACGCGAACCGCATGGTGACAGAGACGACGATGTGTCGAGGCGCGACGTGTTGGGGAGATGTCGAGGTGTCCGACCCCGGGTGTTGCGGAAGGTGTGGCGGTGTCTGACCCCGGGTCGGTGCAGCGGCGGGCCGGTGGCAGGCAGGTGATCCCGCGACCGGCGAACACCGTCGTCGAAGTCGATCCGCCGTGGCCGCTCGGTGCGACCTGGAGCGTCGAGCAGTTGGTTGCTCCCGTCGCAGCGACCTCGGCACCGCTGATCCCCACCTTCGCCGACGCTCGCAACTCCGCCGTCCTGCTGGTCCTCGCCGACGGTCCGGACGGAGCCGAGGTGCTCCTGACCCGGCGATCGATGCACCTGCGGAACCACAAGGGCGAGATGAGTTTCCCCGGGGGTCGATGCGACCCCGGTGAAACGCCGGTGCAGACCGCTCTGCGAGAAGCGCACGAGGAGATCGGCCTCGATCCGGCCCGACCCACGATCGTGGGGGAGTTGGAACACCTGTCGACGATCGTGTCGAAGAGCTACATCGTGCCGATCGTGGCAACGCTCGACGAGCGGATCGAGCTGAGCCCGCAGACCATGGAGGCCGACCGGGTGATGTGGACGCCGATCGCCGACCTCACCCGGCCCGGCACGTACCACCGCGAACGCTGGGGCCTCGCCCCGCTCGACCGTCCGTTGCACTTCTTCCACCTCGACGACGAGACGGTGTGGGGGGCCACGGCCCGGATCCTCGTCGATCTGCTCGTCCTGCCACGCTGACAGGTCGGTCGGGGTCAGACCCCGGCGCCGTCCCGGCGTGACAGCGGGGCGATGTCAGGGGTCGAGCACGAGGGCGTTGCCGCAGACCGGGACGTCGGTCAGGTAGCCGGCGACGTCGGCGATGAGGTGGGTCGAACTCGTCGTGGCGAGGCAGACGGTGCCCGTGCCCGACAACTTGACGGTCGTGAGGTTCGCCACGGTTCGACCGGGGCGGATGTTCAGGTTCGACACCGTCGGTCGGATCTGATCACACGGCCACACCGTGACGAATCCGATCCCGTCGGCCTGCGCTGCGGTCACGTTCATCACGACGGCGTCGGCGCCGGCGGCCGCGCCCGGTGTCGGTGCGACGTCGAGTTCGACCACCGTCGACGGTGTGACCCGTCCGGCGGTCGCCACCCCGATCGGTCGGCGGGTGTCGAGGATGCGAGTCGGAGCCAGGTCGACGAGGCCTGCGGGCCGATCGAGCCCGTACCAGGTGGACAGGTCGGCGACGAGGTGGACGTCCTGGGACGTGTACAGGCACACGGTGCCGTCGGTGGAGACCGCGGTCGTGACGAGGTTGGGGGAGGCCTCTCCTGCCCGGAAGTTGAGGTTCGAGGTGGTGGGCCGGGAGGCGTCGCAGGGGTAGACGGTGACGAAACCGTTCCGGTCGGATCCGGTGGCCGTGACGTTCAACGTGGCGGCGCCTGCGTCAGCGGGCACCCCGGCGCCGGTCACCTGGAGTTCGATCTCGTTGCCGGCGGTCACGCGACCGGCGATCGACGTACCGACGGCCGACCGGGTGTCGAGGATGCGGACCGGCTCGACCGGCACGGCGTGCAGCCCGCCGTCGTCCTCGTAGGTGCCGTTGACGTCGGCGATCACGTGCACCTCGCTGCTCGCCTCGATGCAGACGGTCCCGCGAGGGCTGAGCTTGGTGACCACGAGGTTCGGCACCGCACCCGACGTGGTGAAGTTGAGGTTGGACACCTCGGGTCGTGCGCCGGTGCACGGCCACACGGTCAGGAAGCCGTCGGCCCGAGCGTTCGCCGCCGTGACATTCATGCTCACGGCGGTCGTGAGGGGCCCGACCAGGTCGCCGAAGGAGAGTTCCAGGGGAGTGTTCGCCCTCAGTGTCGAGGTGTCGGGGCGGAGCACGCCGCTGTTCGAGACGGCTGCCCGGCCGGTTCCGTTGCGGGTGTCGAGCCGGCGGACCGGGTTGATCGAGCGCAGGCTCGGGGCCGGTACCTGGGCGGGGACGAAGTTCCATCTCGGTGGGAGCGCCTCGGGGTTCGGGCCGTCGCTGCGGAGTTCGCCGAGCAGAGTGGTGCGCAGCGTGACGGCGGTACTGGCGTAGACGCAGATGTCCTCACCGGGGTCCACGGAGACGGCGGCGACGTTGGCGACCCGCCCGCGCGCGAACGACAGGTCGGCGAACACGGGCCGCGGGCCGTCGCAGCCGGAGGCGCTGATGAAGCCTGGTTCCTCGCTCAGCAGGGCTTCCAGCCCGACGAGTGCCGCGGTGGCGTCGGTCGTGACCTGAGCCGGTCGTGGGATCCGGGTCGTCGCGTTCCCCGCAAGCGTCTGTGTCGACACGGCGATCGGGCTCGGCAGTGGCACGTACTGGTCGGCGGTGCCCGTCGACGCGGCCGACACGCTGCCACCGTCGTCGACGATCACGTGGATCGGCACGGTGGAGGTCAGACAGGAACTGTCCGACGTGAAGATCCGGTGGAACTGGACGGGTTGTGCCGGGTCGAGGCGGAACGTGACGCGGTCGGTGGGAGCGGGCTCGCTGCACGGGTGGACCACGGCCGAACCCGGGGCCTCGGGAGCCACGGCCCAGACCTGCAGGATGCCCGAACCCAACTGGATCGTGGTGACCCTCCCCTGTGGAGCGCCGTCGCCGACGCGGGTGTCGATGGTCCGCACCGGGGGATCGTCGACCTCGATCCTGCCTGCCGGAGCGGCCGAGGCCGTCGAGGTGACGACGGCACCGAGGAGGAGTGCGATGACGGCCGATCGGGCGATTCGAGCCTTCATCACCGCCACACTACGACGCCTCCGTGGGCCCGAAGCCGCGCCGGGCGTCCGGTCCCACCGACGTAGGGGCGACCCGGGGACCGCCGTTCAGGCGCCCCAACCACCCGAGAAGTCGAAGAACTGGCCGGTCTGGAACCGGTTCATCCCGTCGAGCAGTGGGGCGGTCACGTGGGCCAGTTCGTTCATCGTGCCGAGGCGACGCATCGGCGTCTGCGCTTCGATCCTGGCTCGCCGTTCCGGATCATCGGCCCCGCTCGCAGCGATGAAACCGGGGAAGTCCATGAAGTTGGTCCCGACGGCGTTCACCTGGATGCCGTCGCGAGCGTGCTCGAGGCCCACCGCCCGCACGATGCCGTTCGCCCCGGCGCGGGTGCCACCGTAGATCGACGTGATGGGGTCGGGGCGTCCACCGGTCGCCGAGGTGAACACCACGACCTGGCCGGATCCGGCGGCGACCATCGGGGGCAGCACCGCTTGGAGCGCGTGGAACACCATGTCGAGGTTGGTCCGCTTGATCCGTTCCCACTGCTGCTCGGTCATGTCGAGGAACTTGCCGACGACGATGGCTCCGGTCACGAAGCAGGCCGAGTCGAGCCGGCCGAACCGGTCGATGCATCGCGCGACGAGCGACCGGTTGCCGTCGGCGGTGCTGAGATCGACGTCGGTGACGGTGTCGACCCGTGCGCCGCGCGCCTCGAGGTCGGGAATCTGGTCGGCGAAGGAGACCTCCACGCCGACCATGGAGTCGGAGTCGGCCATCCCCTGCAGCACGAGGTCGAAGCCGCGGTCGGCCATCGTTCGTGCCAGCGCGGGGCCGACGTATCCGGTGGCCATGGTGATCAGTGCGACGGGACGCGTCATCTCTCCATGTTCACACAGACCTCTGCAGCAGTTCCCAGGCGGCGTCGACGTGTTCGGAACGAGTGGTGTGTGACCCGATCGAGATGCGCAGGACCGATCGACCGTCGAGCACGGTGCGGGTGAACAGTGCGGTGCCCGAAGCGTTGGCCCGTTCGATCAGTGCATCGGTTGTTTCGTTGCCGGCGCGTGCGGCGAGGCACAGGAGGTTGAGCGGGTGCGGTGCGACGACCTCGAAGCGGTGGTCGGCCCGAGCCGCGGTGGCGAGACTCTGCGTCAGTTGCACGTCGCGTCGGATCCGTTCCCGGAACGCATCGACGCCGTCCATCCTGATCGTGAACCACAGCTTGAGAGCCCGGAACCGGCGGCCGAGCGGGATCTGCCAGTCGCGATAGTCGATGACGGCGCCCGACTCGGCCGCGGCCGACCGGAGGTAGTCGGGGAGGATGCTCAGGGCACCGAGCAGCGAGGCACGATCGCCGGTCCAGTAGGTGGTGCAGTCGAAGTTGACGCCCATCCACTTGTGCGGGTTGGTGCAGTAGGAGTCGGCGAGTTCGATTCCGCTGTTCACCCATCGGTACTCGGGGACCAGTGCAGCGATGCCGGCCATCGCACCGTCGACGTGGAACCAGATGCCGTGCTCGCGGCAGATCGTCCCGATCTCGGCTGAGGGGTCGAAGGCCATCGACGACGTGGACCCGTGGTTCGCGTTGACGAAGAACGGCACCAGCCCGGCCGCGAGGTCGGCTGCGATCATCTCGCGCAGGGCGTCGGGTCGCATCGCGAACTGCTCGTCGTGGGGGACCGTTCGCATCCGGTCGGTGCCGATGCCGGCGATCCGCAGGCCCTTCTCGATGCTCGAATGCGACTGGCTGGTCGCGTAGGCGACGAGCCCCGTCGTGTCTCCTCCGGCGTTGACGGCGCCGTTCGTGGCCCGGTGCCGCGCCGACAGGATCGCCACGAGTGTGGCCTCGCTCGCCGACCCCTGGATCACGCCGCCGCCGGTGTCGCTCGTGGAACGGAACGACTCGGGCAGACCGAGCAGTTCCTGCATCCAGTCGAGCATCAGTGTCTCGACCTCGGTGCACGCCGGCGACGTCACCCAACTCATGCCCTGCACGCCGAGTCCCGCCGACAGCAGTTCGCCGAGGATCGACGGGTAGCTCACGTTCGCCGGGAAGTACGCGAACCACCCCGGGTGCTGCCAGTTGGTGATGCCGGGGACGATCACGCGTTCCACGTCGGCCATCACGGCGTCGAACGTCTCGCGTTCGGTGGGCGGATGTTCGGGCAGTGCCGCTCGGACATCACCGGGTGCGACCGTCGGCTGAACGGGTCGACGAGAGACGCTGCGCTCGTTCGGGGCGCCGTCGGCACCGGCGCTCGTGTCCAGATGGTCGGCGATGAAGTCGATCAACTCGTGTCCGGCGCGTCGGAACTCCTCGGGCGTCATGGCGTGCAGGGTAGGTCTGGTTCGGCCTGTGGTCGACTTGCGGACGCTGGTGAAAAACCGTAACTTGTGGCCGTTCGCACCAGCCCAGGAGTCACCGATGCCGTACGCCCACCGTCCCCACGTCCTCGATGCCGACAGTCACCTGATGGAAGGTCTGACGTGGTTGCGGGATCATGCCGATCCCTCGGTCCGCGAGCTGCTGCCCGACCTGACGCCGGCACTCGACAAGGGTGGCGTCGGCGCCGCCTCGAAGATCGCGCAGGGCCTGGCGCGCATCGGTGACGTGGACAGAGCCGATGAACTCGCCGAGGACGTGATCGCATCGGCCAAGGGCTGGATGGCGCTCGGAGCGATGGACCCGGCCGAACGCACCCGGGCGCTCGACCTCCTCGGCTTCGGGTCCCAGCTCGTGTTCTCCACGTTCTCCGTCGGCCTGTTCGCCTTCGCCCAGGATCCCGACGTCGTCTACGGCGGCACACGTGCGCACAACCGGATGATGACCGAGTTCTGCAACGGCGACGACCGCCTGGTCAGCGTCGGCTTCCTGCCACTCGACGATCCGGACCGCACCCTGGCGGCGGTGGACGAGGCTCTCGAGATGGGTTGCGGTGCACTGTGGCTCGCCCACGCCACGTCCGCCGGACGCTCGCCCGCGCACGTCGACAACGACCCGGTGTGGGCGGCGATCCAGGACGCAGGCATTCCGATCGTGATGCACGTCGGCGGCGGGAAGAGCTCGGTGTCCAAGGGCTGGCACGACAACGGCCTGCCGCGACCGAAGGACCTCCACGGGGGCGGGGAGAACCTGCGCGCCAAGGATCTTCCGTCGGTTCACCACGCGGCCGAGACCTGGTTGTCGGTGATGATCCTCGACGGGGTGTTCGATCGCTTTCCCGGACTCCGCTGCGGCGTGATCGAGATGGGTGCGTCGTGGGCCCCATCGCTGATGAGCCGCCTCGACTACGCCGCCAAGAGCTTCTCGCGGACCGAACCGCGCATTGCGGAGCTGTCGATGAAGCCATCCGACTTCATCCGGAGGCAGATTCGGTTCACGCCGTTCCCGGGCGAGGACGTCGCCCAGATGATCGCTCACTCCGGTCCCGAGCTGTACCTCTTCTCCAGCGACTATCCGCACCCCGAGGGGACGAAGGATCCGATCGGCAAGTTCGAGAAGTCGTTCGACGCATGCGACGTCGACCAGGCAGCGCGTCAGATGTTCTACGAGGACAACTACCGGACGCTCCTGGGCGCCTGAACGCGATGAGGGGAGCCGCCGTCGTCTCCGAGCCGCGCCGTCGCATGCGCAGCGACGATCGACGCCGCCAACTCCTCGACACCGCCGCACGCCTCGTCGTCGAGCACGGTGCCGCGGCGCTCAGCATGGAACGGTTGGCGAGCGAGGCCGGGGTGTCCAAGGCGTTGCCCTATCGGCACTTCGAGAACGGTGACGAGGTGCTGGTGGAGTTGTTCCGGCGTGAGACCGGCGGTCTGGGGCGTGAGGTGTGGCGGGCCCTGCGCGACGCCTCGCCCGACAGCGACCGCATCGGAGTCGGGGTGAAAGCGTACTTCGACGGCGTCGTCGATCGCGGAGATGTGCTGGCAGCGCTCTCGCGTCCGGGCTCCACCATCGCATCGGTCGCCGACCCGGACCGGGCCGGGGTGGTGTTCGAGGTCGAGGTGCTGCACCGCTTCCACGGCGTGCCACGAGATCGGGCCAAGGACATCGCCGGGATGATCCAGGGGGCCCTCGTGGGTGCGGTCGGCACGCTCCACGCCGGCTTCGGTTCCCGAGATCAACTCGAAGCGGACCTCGTCGCGCTGATCCGTGGTCTCGTCGATTCCCCTGGTTGACGACGTTCGGTCGGCATCTCGCGGACGGTGTCGACTGGCGCCGACTCAACCGATCCGGATCGACTGGCCGCCGTCGACCGGGAGGATCACGCCGGTGATCCAACCCGCCTCGGCGGATGCGAGGAAGAGCGCGGCGTTGGCCACGTCCCACCCCGATCCCTGACGTCCGAGCGGCACCTGTCGAGCCCGGCCCGCCGCGTAGTCCCCACGGTCGATGCCGAGCGCTTGGGCTGCTGCGTCGACGCCCATCGGCGTGTCGACGAAGCCCGGCATGATCGCGTTGGCACGCACGCCGTACTTCGCGTTGGTGATCGCAAGGCTTGTCGTGAGCGTGTTGACGCCGGCCTTCGACAGCCGGTAGGCCGTCAGGTTGCCGGCCGAAGCGATGGCGGCGAGGGACGAGACGTTGACGATCGCACCGCTGTCGGATCGGCGGAGCTCCGGGACCGCAGCGCGACACGTACGCCACAGTGCCCGCAGGTTGACGTCCATGATCCGGTCGTAGGCATCGTCGCCGAGGCGGTGGGGTGGGCCGTCCCCGGCGCCGATCCCGACGTTGTTGTGGAGGATGTCGATCCCGCCGAGCGACTCGACCGCACTGCGCACGATCGCGTCCGGCGCGTCGTCGTCGGTGATGTCGGCGACCACGGACACCACCTGGGTGGAACCGTCGACCTCGGCGTCGATCATCGCCACGGTGTCGGCGAGTTGTTCTGCCGACCGGTCCACCAACACGAGTCGGGCACCGGCCCGAGCGAACGTGATGGCGGTCGCCCGACCGTTGCCGATGGTCTCGCCGGGGGTCTGCCCCGCACCGACGATCACCGCCCGTCTGCCTTCGAGTCGTCGACCGTCGTGGTGGAGTTGTGTCGTCGCGGTCACGGTGCGACCGTACGACGGTGGCGGTCGTCGGTGTGGATCGGGGCGCTCGGTCTCCGACGCGTCGGGTCGATTCGTGGTGGTCGTGCTCGCCTTGGTGCACCGGCGGACGTCACGAGCGAGCCCGCTGCGCCCACGCCATCGCGTGATCTCAGGTGGCGTCGGGCTCGGCGTCGGATCCGGTGTCCGCCTCGGCGCGCGTCCTGCTGCCGGGGTCGCCGATGGCGGCGTCGATCGTCCTGCGGTTCGAACTGATCCCACGCGAGACGCGCCAGAGGATCACGCCGAGCCCGGCGAACAAGGCCACGAACACCAGCGTCTGGCGCCAGCCGCCACGCGAGTCGCTGCCGCAGCCAGGCTTCTCGACCAGGCCGACGCAGTCCGAGAGGTTCGCGCTCTCGGGGTAGAACTCCGACACGGTTCCCGGCGGCGCCGGCGGTACGTCGTCGGCCGGGGCGGCTGCGAGCCGGGGATCGGACGTGGAAAGGCCCGCGGTCGCAGCGTTCAGGGCGTCTGCGTTCGCAGCAGCGACCGTCGGAGCGCCGGCCATCGCAGAGGCGCCGACACCGAGTATCGACAGGTGAAGTGCGAGGACCGCGGTTGCGAGGCAGGTTCTGGGCCGGACCGTTCCTCTACGCTGCACACGGTGAGTCAACCGCAGTCGCCGCCGGATACCACGGGGGTCGCCCCCACCCCGAACAGCCACACGCCCGGCGACGGCCACGTCGACCGCTCGACGGTCCTCGTGGTCGACTTCGGTGCGCAGTACGCACAGTTGATTGCGCGGCGCGTGCGCGAGTTGCACGTGTTCTCCGAGATCGTCCCGAACCGGATCACGGCGGCCGAGATCGCCGAGCGGGCGCCCGAGGCGATCATCCTCTCGGGTGGACCGGCGAGCGTTCACGTCGACGGTGCGCCGTCTCTCGATGCGGACATCTTCGACCTCGGCATCCCGATCCTGGGCATCTGCTACGGAGCCCAACTGATCGCGCAGCAACTCGGCGGAGTCGTCGGGCGCGGGATGGCAGGGGAGTACGGGCGGACGCGGCTCGAACGCACGGGCGAGTCGCTGATCCTGCCCGACGACGCGCCGCCGTCGCACGAGTGCTGGATGAGCCACTTCGACGGGATCACCGAGATGCCGGACGGCTTCGTCGCGACCGCCACGTCACCGGGAGCGCCCGTCGCCGTGCTCGAGAACGACGACCGCAGGATCTACGGCGTCCAGTTCCACCCCGAGGTCGTCCACTCCCCGTTCGGCCAGGCCGCACTGGCCAGATTCGTGTACGAGCGGGCAGGAATCGCACCGGACTGGGCGATGTCGTCGGTGATCGAGGAACAGGTGGCGCTGATCCGTGAACAGGTCGGCGACGCACGCGTCATCTGCGGGCTGTCCGGCGGGGTCGACTCCGCCGTAGCGGCCGCACTCGTGCACCTCGCGATCGGGTCGCAGCTCACGTGCGTGTACGTCGACACGGGGCTGATGCGCAAGCACGAGTCCGATCAGGTGGTGGAGACGTTCCGGCGCAACCTCGGCATCGAGCTGATCCACGCGGACGAGGGCGCGACCTTCTTCGAGGCGCTCGCTGGGCTGACCGAACCGGAGTCGAAGCGCAAGGCGATCGGCGAACGCTTCATCCGTGTCTTCGAGAAGCACACGGGCGGCCTCACCGAAGCGAAGTTCCTGGTGCAGGGCACGCTGTACCCCGACCTGATCGAGTCGGGCGGCACCGACGGCACCGCCTCGGTGATCAAGAGCCACCACAACGTCGGTGGTCTGCCCGACGACATGGATCTCGAACTGATCGAACCGTTGCGTGACCTCTTCAAGGACGAGGTCCGCGCGCTCGGCACCGAGCTCGGGCTCCCCGACGAGATGGTCTGGCGCCAACCGTTCCCCGGACCCGGCCTCGGCGTGCGGGTCATCGGCGAGGTCACGCCCGAGCGGGTCGCACTGCTCCAGGACGCCGATCTCATCGTGCGCCAGGAGCTGGCCGCAGCGGGTCTCGAACGCTCGATCTGGCAGTGCTATGCGGCGCTCCTGGCCGACGTGCGCTCGGTCGGCGTGATGGGCGACGAACGGACCTACGGCAACCCGATCGTCATCCGCGCCGTCACCAGCGAGGACGCGATGACGGCGGACTGGGCGCGCATCCCGTACGAGACGCTCGAAGTGATGAGCCAGCGGATCATCAACGAGGTCGACGGCGTGAACCGGGTGGTGTACGACATCACGTCGAAGCCCCCGGGCACCATCGAATGGGAATGACCGAGCCGCTCGTCGTGGCGACGAGTGGTTGCCCCCGCCCGTCGGCGCGAGATGAACCGGTCGGCCACCGTCGACGTGAGGATCGCCCCGCACCGGAGCGGGGTGTGGCTCACGGCGAGACGGTGTGACGGGTGCAATGTGAATTTCTACGTCGTTTCGCAACGTCTTCGTCATATTCGCTAGAGTTGCCGCTCGTGAAGCACCTCTTGCGCGTGGCGCCCATCGCCGTCCCGGTCGCATTCATGGTCGCCCTCGTCGTTCCCGCGATGACGCCGCAGATCGCATCTGCGAGCCCGGTCGACCAGAAGCGTGCCGAGGTCGAGGACATCGTCGACCAGCTCGAACAGCTCGAGGAGAAGGCGCTCGAGATCGGCGAGGACTACGTCGAGGCGGTGCAGGAGAAGGAACAGCTCGATCAGGAGATCGTCGACCTCGAAGCACGGATCGCCGTCAAGGAGACCGAGCTGGGTGAACTCCGCGCCGATCTGGGAGACATGGCCGTTCGCTCCTTCGTCGGCTCCGGCACCACGCCGCTGGGACCTCTCTTCGAGGACGCAGCCGACGTCAACGACGTGTTGCAGCGTGACGAACTCGCCCGGGTCGCACTGAGCGCCGGCGACGTCACGACGGACGAACTCGATGCGTTCGTCGACGATCTCGAAGAGGATCGCACGACCCTCGACGAGAAGGTCGAGGAAGCCGAGGCCCTCGCTGCATCGCTCGTCGATGCGCAGGCCGAGACCGAGAAGCTCACGGGCGAGTACCAGCAGGCTCGCATCGATGCCGAAGCCGAACTCGGTGATCTGATCGCCGAGGAGGAGGCGCGTCGAGCGGCCGAGTCCGCAGCACGCCTGCAAGCCGAGGTGGAAGCTGCGCAGAACGCCGCCAACGCCGCCAACGACAACAACGCCAACAACGGCTCGGGCAACGACGACTCGGGCGGCACCAATTCGGGCGGCACCACGGGCGACGACTCGGGCGGAACCACCGGCAACGGCGGTGGCGACACCACGGGAGGCAACGGTGGGAACGCCGGAGGCGGCGGTGGCGGCGGCAACACGCCCGCCGCCGAGGCGCCCGCACCTCAGGCGCCGTCGGCGCCGTCGGCACCGCCTCCCTCGTCTCGAGCCGGGGTCGCCGTCAACGCAGCACTCAGCCAGCAGGGCGTTCCGTACAAGTACGCCACCTCGAACCCCGGTGTGTCCTTCGACTGTTCGGGACTCACCGCCTACGCATGGGCTGCAGCCGGCGTGTACCTGCCGCACCAATCGGCCCAGCAGTACGCATCGATTCCCCACGTCGACAAGGGCAGTGCCCAGCCGGGCGACCTGCTCTTCTACTACAGCCCCATCAGCCATGTCGGGGTGTATCTGGGCGGTGGACAACTCGTCCACGCACCCAACACCGGCAGCGTCGTGAACATCGCGAGCGTCAACTGGGGCAAGGTCTCCGGCGTCGGCCGCCCCGGCTGAGAACGCACCCGAACGCTGCGTGCGGCGGTGTGCGGCATCACGTCGGCGTCGCCACCCTCCGATTCAGGGAGCACAGGCGGCCACCGGGTCGGCTGACTCGGTGACGGCGCTGAGCACGATGCACGTCAGGTCGGGCGACTCGACGACCAGGCCCTCGCCGCCGACCAGTGGACGACCCGGCCACCGGTGTCCACCACCGATGTAGGTCACGAGATCGACGGTGGCGTCGTCACAACCGGTCCAGCGGGTGTTCGCCGACTCGACACCGATGACCTCCCGCGGGTCCGGGTCGCATCCCAACCGGTCGGCCCAACCCGCCACCAGGTCGGGTGTGGCGGGCAGCACGATCGGATCGTCGTCGGTGCCGATGTCCAACCCGGTGTAGGGAACCACGAGGTCGTCGGTGCCGTGGGCGACCACCACGCCGAGTGGACCGGGATCGCACGAGGCGGGGAACACGGCGGCGTTCATGACGATGCCGGCCAGGGGTCGATCACCCACGCAGGCGAATCGCCCTGCGAAGCCGGCACCCGCCGAGTACCCCGCCAGCCAGACCCTCGTCGGGTCGATGCACGGATCGTTCGCTGCGTCCGTCAGCAGCGCGTCGATGAATCCGACGTCGTCGGCCGGGCCCGCCTGCACCTCCCACGTCGGTGGATCGCCGGCGCCTGACGGGACGAGCAGTGCGACTCCGGCCTCGGACGCCTCGGTGAGGAGACCGGTTGCGGCGGCGAACTCGTCGTACTGCCCGGCGAACCCGTGGAGGAGGACGAGCAGCGGTGCGGGTCCGCTGCTGTCGGCGGGAACGAAGAGCGACACCCGCTCGAGCCCGGCGTGATCACGGACCCTTCGGCCCGACGGTGAGGTACATGCGATGACGTCGTCCCCCTCGGGTGCAGACGACCCGCTCGTCGGCTCCGTCGTGGCGGAGGACCCTGGATCCGACGACGGTGACGTGCTGGTCGAGACTGAGGCGGTCGGCCCCACACCAGGCGGGTTGGTCGTCGGCGGTGTCGTCGACGCGTTCGGCGTCGCGTTCGTCGCAGCCGGACGGTCGGGAGTCGCCGAGGTGTCGCCGGACGAGGAGCATGCGGTAGCGGCGAGGAGGATCGTCGCCAGCGTCGCTCGGCTCGCCACGGATCGCACCGACCGAACGTAGGCGATCGGCGTCGGGCCACTACGTTCGGGAATCGATGAGTCTCACTGGAATCAACGCCGACGAGGTCAGCCGCTGGCTCGACCGGAACATCGACGACCTCACGGGTCCCTACGAGTTCGACCTGATCACCGGGGGACGCTCGAACCTCACGTATCGCGTCACCGACTCGACCGGAACGACCGTGGTCCTGCGGCGTCCGCCGACCGGGAAGGTGCTGGCGTCGGCGCACGACATGGTCCGCGAGCACACGATCATCAGCGCGGTCGGGACCACCGACGTGCCGGTGCCCCGCACGCTCGGCGTGTGCACCGACGATGCCGTCAACGACGCACCGTTCTACGTGATGAGCCTCGTGTCCGGTGTCGTGCTCGACAGCGCCGAGGCGGCAGCCGACATGACGATCGCTCGACGTCGTGAAGCGGGCGAGCACCTGATCGACGTGCTCGCCGACCTGCACGCCGTGGACGTCGACGAGGTCGGGCTCGGTGACCTCGCGAAGCGGACCGGATACGTGGAGCGTCAGGTGCGACGGTGGACCACCCAGTGGCAGAACTCCAAGACCCGCGAACTTCCGTCGATCGACGAGGTCGCTCGTCGCCTCGCAGCCGATCTGCCCGAACAGGTCGGCGTGTCGATCGCCCACGGCGACTACCGGTTCGGCAACTGTCTCGTGGACACCGACGCCGGGCGCGTCACCGCGGTCCTCGACTGGGAACTGTGCACGCTCGGCGACCCGCTGGCCGACGTGGGGTACCTCGGTGTGTACTGGTCCGACCCGGGGGAGAACCAGGCCCGACCCAACGACCCGACCGGCATCGACGGGTTCCCCACCTACGCCGAACTGCTCGAGCGGTACGCAACACGCACGGGTCGCGACCTGTCGAACATCGGCTACTACGTCGCGTTCTCGTCGTGGCGGCTCGCCGTGATCTCCGAAGGCGTGTACGCCCGGTTCCTCAACGGGTCGATGGGCGATCAGGCGATCGACCCCGCCGTGCTCGACGGCTTCAAGGCCGGCACCGAACGTCTCGCCGAGGAGGCACTCGCCGCACTGTCGTCGCCGTCCTGACCCGTCTCGACCACGTCCTGGGTGCCTCCGTCCGGGATGGATGTCACGGGGAGAGCAGGAATGGTGGCGCAGGTGCGGGGACCGGCGAGAATGGTTCGATGAGCGACGCCGACGACGTGCTGGACGGTTGGGAGCGGAGCGAGTTCGCTTCGGCGGGGATCACCCACGACGTGTACCGGCGTGGTACCGGCCCGGCGGTCGTGGTGATCCACGAGATCCCCGGCATCACGCCCAAGGTGACCACGTTCGCGAACGAGGTCGTCGAGCGGGGGTTCACCGTGGTGATGCCCGACCTCGTCGGCACACCGGGCAAGGAACTGAGCAACACGTACGCCGCGGCGTCGATGGTCAAGGTCTGCGTGGCTCGCGAGTTCGCCACGCTGGCGATGAACCAGACGTCACCGGTGATCGCCTGGCTGCGTGCCCTCGCGCGCAGCGTCCACGCCGAGGTCGGAGGACCCGGAGTCGGCGCAGTGGGGATGTGCTTCTCCGGTGGGTTCGCGCTCGGGATGATGGTCGACGAGATCATGCTCGCGCCGGTGTTGTCGCAGCCGTCGATGCCGTTCGCGATCGGGAAGGCCCGAGGTGCCGACCTCAACCTGTCGCCCGATGACGAGGCCGCCGTGATCCAGCGTGCCGCCGACGGGTGCCAGGTGCTCGGCCTCCGATTCGCGGGGGACAAGCTGGTGGGCGATCGGTTCGCCACGCTGCGCCAGAAGCTCGGCGATGCGTTCATCGCCGTCGAACTGCCGAGTTCGAGCAGAGCCGACCACTCGGTCCTCACCGAGCAACGCGATGATCGGAGCGTCGAACGCGTGCTCGACTTCTTCGTCGAGAAGTTGCAGACGGAGCCGGCGCCCTCGTGAGGTCGAAGGTCGTCGCCGTGGTGCTGATCGTCCTCGGCGTGGGCGCCACGCTCGGCGGGCTGTACGGCCAGATCTTCCTCGCGGAGGACGAGGGGCACCACGACGGACGCACCCCCACCTTCGCGTTGCAGCCCCAGGTCGGGAGCGACGAACTCGTCGTCGAACAGACCGCACCCGGTCGCCTCGCGGTGGAGGTGCTCCGGGCCGGCCAGGCGATGCAGTTCGACACGCTCCACGATCGCTCGGACCACTACTTCGTCACCGATGCGGGCCTCACGTTCTTCAGCCACGTGGCATTCGCTCAGGACGGGGAGAACCGTGAACTCGCCACACCACCCGGCGAGGTACGTGTCGTCGCCCAGGTGGCGCCGACGGGCGGACCCGACTTCCTGGAGTTGGGTGCGACGGTCGACGTGGAGGGTGATCCGCTCGACGAGCAGAACATCACCGACGACGACGCGTGGACCGATGGCTCGCTCACCGTAACGCGTCAGGGGTTCGACTTCGTGCTGTCGGCGCCGTGGAACGGCAACGACATCTACGACGGCCCCGCCTTCCTGTCACTGTTCCGTGCCGACGACTTCGCGTTCGCCCACGCCCATGCCGAACTCGTCGGCAACGACCGGTTCAGTTTTGCGACGGCCCTGCCGGGCCTGGGCGACTATCTCGCTGCGCTCGAGTTCGAACAGGACGGTCGACTCGTCACCGCGCTGTTCCGCTTCACCCTGTAGTGCCCGACCACGCCGACTCCCGCGGTGGACCTCGGACACGCCGGTGAAGCAGGTGGGACCCCACGACCGACCGTGTCGACGCGTCCGTCAGGCGGCTGCCTCGGCGAGTTGGCGGGCCCGCTTGTAGTCGGCCTTGCCGTTGGGGGCTCGAGGGACGTCGGCGACGAAGATCACGGACTTGGGTGCCTTGTAGCCCGCGAGATCGTGCTTGACCGAGGCGATCACCGTCTCCGCGTCGACGACCGCGCCTTCGACCAGAGACGCGACCGCCGTGACGGCCTGGCCGAACTTCTCGTCGTCCACACCCACCACGAGGCAGTCGAGGACGCCCTCGACGCGCTTGACCGCCTCCTCCACCTCCTCGGGGAAGACCTTCTCGCCACCGGTGTTGATCACCTGGCTGCCGCGTCCGAGCAGGATCAGCGTGCCGTCGGCGGCCACCTGTGCGAGATCTCCGGGGAACGAGTAGCGCACGCCGTCGATGGTGCGGAAGGTGCGCTCGGACTTGTCGGGGTCCTTGTAGTAGCCGATGGGGACGTTGCCGCCCGCAGCGACCATGCCGACCTCGTCGGAGCCGGGCACGACCTCGGTGTCGTCGTCCCTGAAGACCTTGGTGGTGGGCGACTGGGTGAACTTGGCGGTCTCGGTCGCCAGACCCTTCGCCGTGATCTGCGTCCCCATCGAGCCCTCCGACGAGCCCATCGCGTCGATCAGCACGGCCTGCTCGATCCGTTGCAACATCTCCTGTTTGACCTCGGTGGTCCACATCACCCCCGACGACAGGAACATCGCGATCGACGATAGGTCGTACGTTCCGCCGCCCGGTTTGCCCTCGTCGATCGCCCGCACGAGCGGCTTGGCGAAGCTGTCACCGACGATCGTGACGGCGGTGGCCCGACGATCCTCGATGGTCTGGAGAACCTCGTGCGAGTCGAGGCTGCGGCTGGTGAGCGTGACGATCTCGGCTCCGGCGCACATCGGGATGAACCAGCCGATCCAGCACCCGGTGCCGTGCATCAGTGGGGCACACGGGATCGACACCATGCGTGGCGCGTCGGATTCGACGGCCGATCGGACGAGCTCGCCGATCTGGGTCGGATCGGTCGGCGGCTGGAGCCCGACGATCGGGAAGCCCTGCATGATGAAGCCTTCGGTCAGCCCACCCACGTGGTACATCACGCCCTTGGGCATGCCGGTGGTGCCGCCCGTGTACAGCATGTAGATGTCGTCCCCGTGGCGGGCGATCCGTTCCATCGGCTCGTGGGAGGCGACCACGTCCTCGAACGGCTGCGCCCCCTCGACCTCGGTCGCACCGCCGGGTGCCGGGCCGTCGTCGACCACGATCGACAGCTTCAGCTTCGGGAGTCGGTCGACCACGTTGGCCACCCGATCGCCGAGCGACGAGTGGAACACGATCGCCTCGGCGTCGGAGTTGTCGAGCAGATACCACAACTCCTCGTCGAGGTACCGGTAGTTGACGTTGACGGCGACGCCGCGCATCTTGAACACGGCGTAGTGGGCCTCCATGTACTCGTTGCCGTTGTAGAGGTAGAGGGCGATCTTCGAATCCGGCCCGAGGCCCGCAGCGGTGAACGCCTCGGCGAGGCGTGCGGCTCGGTCGTCGAACTCGGCCCACGTTCGCCGGGTGTCGGCGTGGGTGATGGCGACGTGATCGGGGATCGCATCGGCGATCGACTCCCAGACGGTGGCGAAGTGCATCTCCATGACCGACGAAACTAGATGACGCCGCTGTGCCAGTCGTCACGCGAGCGGGTGACGCCGAGCGCGGGATCCGGAGCGGGATCCACACCCGACACGTCGCGTGCCCCCGTGTAGGTTGCGACGAGTCGGTCTCGGCGATGAGTCGAGGTCGTTGCCGAGAGGAGTGCTCCCGTGACCCCACAGGCCAGGCAACCGAATGCCATCGAGATGGTCCCGATCGGAGTGGTCCGCGGTGGCCGATCCGAACCGATCGACGACGACTGGGGTGACGTGCTCAGCGAGATCGTCCTGGACGACCGGTTCGCCACGGATGCGTTCGACGGACTCGACGAGTTCTCGCACCTGGACGTCGTGTACGTGTTCGACCAGGTCGACGAGTCCCAGATCACCGTCGGAGCCCGCCATCCGCGCGGGAGGTCCGACTGGCCGCAGGTCGGCATCTTCTCGCAGCGAGCGAAGGGCCGCCCGAACCGCATCGGCGTGACCACGTGCGAGATCGTGGAGGTCGATCGGCGGGTCGTGACCGTTCGAGGCCTCGACGCCATCGACGGCACCCCGGTCCTCGACGTGAAGCCCTTCATGGCCGAGTTCGCCCCGAGGTCGCCGGTCCGCCAACCCGCCTGGTCGCACGAGTTGATGCTTGGCTACTGGAGGATCGCGGGCACGGTGGTCGACCCGGGTGGGAGCGACAGCGTGACGATCGAACGCCTCGGCGTGGCCGACGTGGAGCGGGCTCGCGCCGCCTTCGAGATGATGCACGACGTGTTCGACGAGGACCACGAGCCGCTGTCCGACGGATACGTGAGCGAGCTGCTCTCCGACGAGTCGTTCTGGGCGATCGGTGCCTTCGAGGACGGACGGGCGATCGGATGCATCACCGGCCACGAGTTGTCGATGACCCGCCACGAACGTACCGAACTCTTCGTCTACGACCTCGCGGTCCGAGTCGACGACCGGCGTCGTGGCGTCGGCCGACGGCTCGTCGATGCGCTCGTCACCGGTGCGGCCGGTCGCGGGATCGACGTCGTGTTCGTCGCCGCGGACGACGACGACACGCACGCCCTCGCGTTCTACGCGAGCCTCGGGGGCCGGCCTGCGGACGTCACGATGTTCGACCTGGGGAGCGAGTGATTCGGAGGCCCCGGGCGCGGCGCCGGATCAGCGTTGCTATCGCGGGCCGCCGTCGACGTTGATCGTGGTTCCCGTGGTGTAGCTCGACGCATCGCTCGCCAGGTACAGCGCCGCACCCACGATCTCGTTCGGCTGCCCACCGCGACCGAGCGCGTAGCCCACCGAGGCCGCTGCTTCGAACTGTTCCATGTTCCAGGCCTTGGAGATGTCGGTGAGGAACGGCCCCGGCACGATGCAGTTGACGCGCACATGTGGTCCGAACGTGCGCGCCAACCCGTGGGTCAGGTTGTTCACGCCCGCCTTCGCTGCGCCGTAGACGATCTCCTGCGGGCCCGGGCGCTGGGAGGCGATCGACGACACGAAGACGATCGAACCGCCGGCCTGTTCGCCTGCCTCGGCGGCGGTCGTCATCCGTGTGCCGATGATCGCGGAGAGCCGGAACGGTCCCTTGAGGTTGACGTCCATCACCTTGTCGTACAGGTCCTCGCGGATCGCATCGACGCTGGGGTACAAGGGTGACATCCCGGCGTTGTTGACCAGGACGTCGCACCTCCCGAATTCGCCGTGGACCGCGTCGGCGAGCACCTCGGCGGCATCCCACTCGCCGGCGTGGTAGGCGAACGGGAGCGCACGGCGACCGAGCTCCTCGACCTCGCGTGCCACGGCCACGCAGTTGTCGAACTTGCGGCTGGCCACCACGACGTCGGCTCCGTGGCGTGCGAACGCGAGCACCATCTCGCGGCCGAGCCCGCGCGACCCGCCGGTGACCACGGCGACGCGACCGGTCAGGTCGAACAGATCGGGGTGGGGCGCGCTGTCGCTCATCGGGTCATGTTCGCAGCGGCGACGCCCCCGGTCGGAATCGGACGCTTCAACGAGTGGTGCGCATCTCGGGCTCCTGGCGCTTCAGGATCCGCTCGAAGTTGCGCCAGTGCTTGGCCAGGATCAGCACGCTCAGTCCACCGACGGCGAAGTACTCCCACGCCGGGCGCCCCAACGCAGCGAGTCCGAGCGGGACCATCACGACCGCCACGAAGGAACCCACGGCGGCCTTGCCGGTGACCTTCGTGACGATCCACCACAGCGCCACGGCGAACGGTGCGATCACCGGATGCAGCGCGAGGATCACCCCCGACCCCGTGGCGACTCCCTTGCCGCCCCGGAACCGACGGAACAGCGGGAACATGTGGCCGAGGATCACGAGGACACCGCACCAGTACGCGAGCGGTCGGCCGTCGATGGCCAGGGCCAGCCCCGACGCCAGCACGCCCTTCAGCGTGTCGAGCGCGTACACCCACACTCCCTTGCGCCACCCGAGCGCCCGGGTGACGTTCGAGGCACCCGGGTTTCCGGAGCCGACCGTCGAGATGTCGACGCCGTTGGCCCGGGCGATCAGCGTGGCACTGGGAAACGTGCCGAGCAGGTAGGCGATGACGAGCAGGGCGACGGGCACAGGTCACGATCCTTGCACGTGGGCACGCCGAACTCCGGCCTGCGAGCGGGCTTCCCGGCGATCGACGCCAGACCACGCGATGACCAGATCATCCAAACGGTGTCAGACACCGGATGACAGATCATCCAAATGGTGTCAGACACCGGATGACAGGAACGCAACGGCGCAGGAACGAACGACCCGACAGGCAACCGCCGTTCGGTGTGTCATCCGGTGTCTGACACCATTTGGATCAGTTCGGCTGTCTGGTTCAGCGGCGGGTGAGGGTGACCGGGACGCGCTGGGGCTTGGAGTGGTCCATCATCGGACGGGGGAGTTCGACGGCGGCGGACGACGCTGCGAGCATCGCCTGTTCGCCGTGGCCGACCACGCACTCGGGATCCGGGCCGTCGAGCGGGATCCCGACGAAGAACTTCGCCGCCATGCAGCCGCCCTGGCATGCGTCGTAGCTGCCGCAGGATGCGCACGCGCCGGCGGACTGCGGCTCGCGGAGTTCGGTGAACAGGTCGCTCTGCTTCCAGACCTTCGAGAAGCCGCCGTCGTCTCGGACCGAGCCGGCCTTGAACTCGTCGTGGATCACGAACGGGCAGGCGTAGACGTCGCCGATCGGGTCGATCAGGCACACCACGCGGCCCGCTCCACACATGTTGAGTCCGGGAAGTGGTTCTTCTCCCAGAGCGTTCAGGTGGAAGAACGAGTCGCCCGTGAGCACGTCGTCGCCCTTCGCGAGCAGCCACTCGTAGATCTGACGCTGCTGAGCCTGGGTGGGGTGAAGATCGTGCCAACTGTCGGCGCCACGGCCGGACGGCCGCAGGCGCGTGATGCGCAGCTGCGCGCCGTACTCGTCGGCGAGCGCCTTGAACTCGTCGAGTTGGTCGACGTTGTGGCGGGTGACGACGACCGAGATCTTGAACTCGCCGAACCCGGCGTCACGCAGGTGTTGCATCGCCTGGATCGCGGTCGCGTGGGAACCTTCTCCGCGCACTGCGTCGTTGGTGACGGCGTCGGTGCCGTCGAGGCTGATCTGGATGTCGAGGTAGTCCATCGCTGCGAGTCGACGGGCCTTCTCGGCGTCGATGAACGCGCCGTTCGTCGAGAACTTCACGCCGATGCCCTTGGCGATCGAGTAGTCGACCAACTCGAAGAAGTCACGCCGGATCATCGGCTCGCCTCCACCGATGTTGATGTAGAACACCTGCAGGTCGTGCAACTCGTCGAGGACGGCCTTGGCCTCGGCGGTGCTGAGCTCGCGAGGGTCGCGACGTCCCGACGACGACAGGCAGTGCACGCACTCGAGGTTGCACGCGTAGGTGAGTTCCCAGGTGAGACAGATCGGAGCGTCGAGTCCGCCCTTCAGCTGCTCGACGAGCGTCGCCGGCCCGGCTGTGGGGTGGCCCGACGTCGAGTCCGGGGTGGAGGCGGGTGTTGTGGTGACGGTCATCGGACGGTTCCTGTGGGAGATTCGGCTGTGGTGTCCGCGACGCCCGACGCTTCGAGTTCCGTCGACTCACAGAGCATGTCGGATTCGTAGAGCGAGGTGATGGCCTTGTCGAACGACGGCCAGCGACGCTCGTCGATCTCGCAGGCGACGAGGGCGTCGGCAACGGTGGCGTGGTCGGCGAGCGATCGCACGACGCGAACGACGTCGGGGTGCTTCAAGAAGACGAGCTTGCGTGTGTGGAAGTGGTAGGCGAGCGCACCGAAGGGTTCCGGGCGCAGCGCGACCTGCGGGTGCAGACCGAGGGACGAGTCGAGCACGTGGAGCGGGCGTCAGTAGACGCCGCACATCCCGTCGATCGAGATCTCCTCGACGAGCAGTTCGTCGACGGGCGCTTCGGGTTCGACACCGGCTGAGGTGGCGCTGCGGGTGTCGATCGTGGTGTCGATGGTCGTGTCGTCCATCTCATCACGTTACCCGTACGGATTCTGCGCGGACCAAGCAGTGCGCCCCCGGGCGGTTCGAATCACGTGATGCGACGGACGACCCGCGATACCGTCTGGGGAGTGGGCGGCTCTGAATCGGTGTGGAAGTCGGACGACCCCGGGGATCCGGACTCGCGCGAACCGACGTCCTCGACGTCGGACTCGATCGTCGTGAGCGACATCGAGGAGCTCTCGGCATGCCGCGAGCGGATCTCGTCGGTGGTCGCCGACTGCGATGCCGATCGATGCTTCGAGATCGAACTGGTGGCCAGCGAGTTGGTCACGAATGCCCTGGAACACGGCGGGGTCGACACCGTCCACGTCGACGTTCGCCGCCGTCCGACCGAACTCGACCTCGTCGTTGCCGCCGCCGACACGGGCCCGGAACGCACGTACCACCCCGATCCGGACCTGCCTGACCCACAGGACGCACGCGGACGCGGTCTGGTGATCGTGCGTGCGCTCTCCCAGTCGTACCGGGTCCGCGTCGAGGGCGGCTTCCGGTACGACGAAGTGGTGATGACGCTCGACTGCTGACGCCACGGGTCGCGGCCGTCTCGGGGGATGGTGGTCCCCGGAATCGTCGCCGTCGGCCGAGGTCGTCGTCGGAACTACGTTGCCGGGATGCGTGTGAACGAGATCTGGCGATTCCCCGTGAAGTCGGTCGGGGGCGAGGTCTTGCGAAAGGCCGAGGTGACCGAACTGGGCGTCGACGGTGACCGGGCCTGGTCGATCTTCGATGTCGCGACCGGCAACACCCTCACCGCGCGCCGGACTCCTGAACTGCTGTTCGCATCCGCACGCGTGGTCGACGGGGAACTCGCGATCACGCTCCCGGACGGAGCCGAGGTCGGTCAGGGCGACCACGCGGCGTTGTCGGCATGGCTCGGACGCAACGTGGAACTGCGAGCCGCCGCGGACCACAACGTGGACGTCGGCGGGACCTACGAGTGCCCGATCGGGGTCGCCGACGATGCCGAGTGGGTGAGCTGGCAGGGTCCCGGCGGTGCGTTCCACGACTCGACCCGGTCACGCGTGTCGCTCGTGTCGGAGTCGACGCTCGGCGACTGGGATCGGCGTCGCTTTCGCACCAACATCGTCACCGACGGCTCGGGCGAGGACGCCTTTGTCGGATCGTCGGTCACGATCGGTGATGTCGGTGACCGCGCCGTTCGACTCGACGTGGTCAAGCAGATCGACCGGTGCGTCATGGTCACCCGTCCGCAGCCACACCTCGGTCGTGACCTCGACGTGCTGAAGACGATCAACGCGGAGCGGGCGACGTTCCTCGCGGTCGGCGGCCTGGTGACCGAGGTCGGCACCATCGCTGTCGGTGACGAGGTGCGACTCGGCTGACCAGGGGGTCGGGTGCTCGAGCGGGCGGTCAGCGCGAGGGGATGATCGCGGCGTACAGCTCGGCTTCGCCGTTGCGCCAGCGATGCGACGCGAGCCGACGACCGAGGCGCATCGCACCCCACCCGCCGGCGAGTGTCAGCAGTGAGAGCGCCGTGACCAGCGGGACGGACTCGACGGTGAGTGCCCAGATGAGGGCGATCGCGAACGGCAGCGTGAGGACCGTCAGCGAGAGCAGCACGAGCGCGAGCACCAGTGCGGCGAGCAGCCCGCTGCCGGTGTCACCCGATGCGAGCGGATTGTCCGATTCGGGGATGGCGATCGGGACGAACGTGGACTGGGTGATCGCGCCACCCGCACCGGCGAGCAGGCCTGCGCAACCCACGGCGACGCCGGCCGGCAGGTAGGCCCACTCGCCGGTCACACCCGCAGCGATGAGTGGGCCGAGGAGCGCGAGCGGCGACGCCACCACGATGACCGATCGGGTCGTGGCGGCCACGATCACCTCGGGCTCGAGGCCACACATGATCTCGGCACCGAGCGCGGGTCCGTCGGATCCGATGCTGTTGCCGGCCATGAACAGCACCGACAGTTGAACGGCGCCGCCGACGAGCACGGCCGACGCACCCACGTCGTCACGCGTGAGGGCCGGGACGAGCACGACGGCCAGCCCGATCCCTCCGCCGATGAAGGTCTCGAGGGCGGTGCGCGGCTGTCGCATCCGGGTGCGCACGCTGCGCCACGCGATCGCTCCCTCCGCACCTGTTCCGCAGGCGCGCCGGGCGAGCCGACCGATCGCACTCGTCGTGTGCGTCGAGGACGCGTTCGCACCCGGTCCACCTGCGGCGAGCAGAAGGTGTCGCATCGTCACCATGAACACGAGGGCCAGGAGCGGGAGCCAGAGTGTGCCGAGCGCGACGTGGCCGAGTGCGCGCAGCGGAGCGTCGTCGAGGTCGGCGAATGCCTGGCCGATCTGGCCGGACGGCGTGAACCGTGCCACGTCGGCGACGTCGCGCCGGGCCGCCGGGTCGAGGCGGCCGAACGCGCTCGGCGCGAACTGGAGCCCTCCGTAGAACACGAGTCCGGCGAGCCCGATCGTCACCTGGGCGGCTCGCGGGAACCGGACGGTGAACAGCCCGAGCAGGTTGATCGTCGATCGCGACACGAGCAGCATGGTCGCGAGGAACGCAGCGAGCGCCGGCAGCCCGACGAGCACGCCGAGAATCGTGTGCGCGCTGCCGACGAGGAGGCCGATGCCGAGGAGCGTCGCGGCGATGCCGGGTGGTCCGCACGCCGAGGTGGTGAGCAGGCCGGTTGCGAGGCGGCGATCGCTGATCGGTTCGGAGCCGAGGATGCGCGGGTCGACCGGCTGCGCGACCCCGGCGATCACACCGAGCGCGATCACCACGACCACGAGCGCGAGCGGGAACATCACGAGCCACGGTTCGGGTTCGTCGACCGAACGGAGACCGACGGCGATGACCACGCTGCCGACGGTGCCCGCACCGGCCGCAGCGACCAGCCCGATCACCGTGGCCACGCTCTGTGCGCCACCCTGGCGGATCGCGCCGCGGAGCAGCTTCCACCGCAGGCGGGCGAAGAAGCGGACCGTCGCTGCGCTGGTGGCGGACTCCGGCGCAGCGCTGTTCGCCCGTGGTGGGGCAGGGATCGGTGCGGGCGTCGGCATCGATGCAGGCGCTGGCGCTGGCGCGGTGCCGTCCGCAGGCGGTGACGACGAGTCCGGAGGGGGTGGGACCGGGTCGGTCATCCGAGCCAGTCGAGGTCCGCTGTGTGGGTGTCGGTTGCTCCGACGGCGTCGATGAACGCATCCTCCAGGCTGCGCCCGGCGCGGATCTCGTCGATCGGCCCGGCCACCACGATCCGACCGTCGCGGATCACCCCGATGTGGTCACACACCCGCTCCACCACGTCCATGACGTGTGTCGAGAGCAACACGGTGCCGCCACCGGCGCGGAACCGGTCGAGCATCGAACGCATCGTGCGCGTCGAGACGGGGTCGACGCCTTCGAACGGCTCGTCGAGCATCACGAGACGCGGGCGGTGGATCAACGCGGCCACGAGCGCCGTCTTCTTGCGCATCCCGTGGCTGTAACCGGCGATCGGGCGGTCGGCGTCGTGACTGATCTCCAGGGCCTCGAACATCTGGTCGCTCCGGGCGACGACGACGTCGGGTTCGAGCCGGCGCAGCTCACCGATGGTGGTGACGAACTCGCGTGCCGAGAGGCGGTCGAACAGTTGGAGCGGGTCGAGCATGACGCCCATCAGTCGGCGGACGCCGATGATGTCCTCGTCCGTGCGGATGCCGCACACCTCGACGATCCCGCTGTCGGGCCGTGACAGTCCGACCACGGTGCGCATCGTGGTCGACTTGCCCGACCCGTTGGGACCGACGAGCCCGTAGCAGGCACCGGGTGGCACGTCGATCGACAGGTCGTCCAGCGCCACCTTGTCGCCGAAACGCTTCGACAGGTTGGCGATGCGCAGGGGGAGCGCTCGTGAGCCGGGCGACGGCGGTGGGAGATCCACTCCGACAGTGTGCCGCGACGCATGATCGACCCGCGTCGATGCGTCGTCGGCCGCCGATCGCTCGATCGCGACACCGCTGAGGCCGTGGTGGGAGAGGGGTCAGGCGGTGGTGGCGAGGCTCGCGACGCTGCGCAGGTCGAACGCAGCGACGGCGCCGACGACGATCGTCGCAGGAGACTCGACGGGTGCCGCTCCGAGTTCGGAGAGGTCACACCGCACGACGTCCTGGTCGCTCGTGGTCGCGAACCGCACGGCGGCCACGGGCGTGTCGCCGGGCAGCCCGCCGGCGATCAGTTCGTCGGCGATCGCCGCACGGTGCGTGACGCCCATGAGGATCACGACCGTGGTGCCGACCTTGGCGAGCGACCGCCAGTCGATGTCGGGTTCGCCTGGACGGCGGTGCCCGGTGACGACGGTGAAGCCGGCGGAGACTCCACGATGCGTCACCGGGACGCCCGCCGCAGCCGGAGCTGCGATCGACGAGGTGATGCCGGGAATGATGTCATATTCGACGCCTGCGGCCTGGAGCGCAAGCGCTTCTTCTCCGCCTCGACCGAACACGAACGGGTCGCCGCCCTTGAGGCGGACCACGCGCTTGCCCTGCGCGCCCAGTTCGACGAGCAGCGCCGAGATCATCTCCTGGGGCACCGGTCGGCCGACCCGTTTGCCGACGTCGATCCGCTCGACGTGGTCGGGGATCAGGGCCATCACGCCGTCACCGACGAGGGCGTCGTGGACGACGATCTCGGCGTCCGCCAGCAGGCGCGCCGCCCTGACGGTGAGGAGGTCGGGGTCGCCGGGACCGGCGCCGACGAGCGACACGGTCACGAGTCGGCACCCACGGATGCGGCACGCTTCGCCCGGCGCGACGTGTCGGGCGGGAGCAGCGCCAGGAGTTCGTCCCAGTCCTGCTGCGCCGCCCAGTCGCCGAAGCTCAGCGAGCGTCCGGTGCCGTCGAGTGAGCCGTCGACTGAGGTCGTGTGGCTGAAACGTTCGAGCAGCGGGCGCAGCAGGTCGGGGATGTCGGTCAACGGAACGTCGGCGCGCAGGCTGCGTGCGAGGCGGTCGCCGGCCGGCGAGCCGCCGACGAAGATGTCGTAGCCGCGCTTCGTTCTCCCGACGATGCCCAGTTCTGCCGCATAGGGGCGCGAGCACCCGTTGGGGCAGCCGGTCATGTTCAGACGCAGGGGGAGGCCGGTGTTGCCGGTGTCGGCGAGCACCTTCTCCAACCGGTCGACCACGTCGGGAAGCACACGCTCGGCTTCGCCCAGCGCCTTGGAACACGTGGGGAGCGCCGGGCAGGCGATGGCGAGGTTCCGGGTCGCGCTGTTGTCCGATGCGAGACGGACGCCGTTGGCGCGAAGCAGGTTCTCGACGGTGTCGACCTCGCGCCGGTCGATGCCGACGAGGAGCAGGTCCTGGCGTGGCGTGACGCGCAACTCACCGACCACGCCGTCGGCGACGAGCCGCTTCAAGGCCCATCGCAGCCCGCCGGCCACCTTGCCCGACGGAACCGGCAACCCGAGTGTCATCGTGCCTCGCCCCGTCGAGGCGGTTCCGTTCGTCTCCGATGGGATGTCGTGCCAGCCGTGGTGCGCGCCGACCTCCCACTCGGGGAGTTCGACGGGGTCGGCGAGGGTGAGGCCCGTGCGCTCGGTGATCTGATCGCGAAGCCAGTCGATCCCTTGTGCCTCGAGCAGGTACTTCAGGCGGGCACGGCTGCGGTCGTCGCGGTCGCCGTGGTCGCGCTGAGTGGTGACGATGGCTTCGACGACCGGACCGAGGTCGGCGGGCGGAACCCAGGCGACCGGCTGGGCGAGCAGCGGGTACGTGTCGTCGGGACGGTTGTGGCTCATCCCCATCCCGCCGCCGGCGAGCACGACGAACCCGGTCAACTCGCCGCTCGTGCCGTCGGTGAGGGTGGGCACGATGCCGACGTCGTTGGTGTAGATGTCGACGCAGTTGTCGCCGGGCCAGGCGATGGCGATCTTGAACTTGCGAGGGAGGTAGGCGGTGCCGTAGATCGGCTCGATGTCGTCGATCGAGTCGAGGACGTCGAAGTCCGAACGCCGCTTCCTGTCCGGTTTCTCGGCGGACACTGCCTTCTCACCGTCGACCCAGAGTTCCCAGTACGACTCGGTCTGCGGGCGGAAGCGGGCGACCATCTCGTCGACCACGGGCTGGATCACGGCGGTCCGATCCGGGTGGGGGAGCGGGCAGGCCATCACGTTGCGCACGACGTCGCCGCACGCTCCGAGGGTGGTGAGCAGCGAGGAGTTGATGCCGGCCACGAGCGTGCTCAACTCGTTCTTGTACACCACGTGGTACTGCACGCCCTGGCGCGTGGTCAGACGGAGTTTGTCGTCGGCCAGTCCGGCGACCCGGTCGAGGGCCAACCACTGCTCGGTCGTGATGATTCCGCCGGGGACCGAGGCGCGGACCATGCACGAGTAGTCGAGCGGGAGCTTGTCCTTCGTGCGGCTCCGGCGGACATCGCGGTCGTCCTGTTGGTAGATGCCGTGGAACTTCAGCAGGAGTTCGGCATCGTGCTCGAAGTCGACGGCATCGCTCGCCAGTTCCTCACCGATGGTGCCCGCGAGGTACCCGCTCTCGATCTTGATGGTCTCTGCGCTCATGCTCTACTCCGTCGTCGATGTCCGTGTCCGGGTCTGGTCCCGACCTGGGCGAGGGTTCGACCATTCAATCAAATCCCGACAAAAAAGGTCGGGTTTGTCGGGATTTGTCGGGCCTCGTGTCGACGACGCTGGTCGTCGACGGCTCTACGCTGGGGCGATGTCGCCGACGGAATCGACTGCCAGGTTCTCGTATCCCGTGTTCCTCGACCTCCACGGTGTCGCGGTGCTGGTGGTGGGAGGGGGTCGGATCGGGGCACGCAAGGCCGAGGGTCTGGTCGCGGCCGGTGCGCAGGTCCGACTGGTCGCCACCGAGGTCAGTGACCACGTCGACCGGGCCGCCATGGCCGAGGTGCGCGAGAAGTCGTTCGACGACGGGGACCTCGACGGCATGCGACTCGTGGTCACCGCCACCGGCGACTTCGACGTCGACCAGGCGATCTCGACGGCGGCGCGCGCCAGGAACATCTGGACCAACGCAGCCGACCAACCCGTCGACTGCGAGTGGATCCTGCCGGCGATCACGCGAGCCGGCCGCGTGACCGGGGCGATCAGCACCGACGGGGCCAGCCCGGCCCTTGCGGGCTACCTCCGAGATCGTCTCGCGGAGATCCTCGACGATCGGGTGGCCGAGGTCGCCGACGTGCTCGCTGCCGAACGTCGTGCGGTCCAGGAGTCGGGCGGGTCGACCGAGGACATCGACTGGACGCCACGACTCCGCGAACTGTTCGCCGACTCGTAAGGTCCTGCCGATGCGGATGCGACGGTTCGGGCGGTCGATCGGGGCGATGTCGACGGGGACGCGACGGGCCGCCACCGCACTCACCGTCGTGACCGTGTTCCTCGCGGCGTGTACGTCGGACTCCGGTGTGCAGGTCGAGCAGTCGATGGACGGCGACGGTTCGTCGACGATGCCGACGAACCCGTCGAGTTCGACGTCGGTCCCGAACCCCGGCACGTCGCCCGACACCGTTCCCGACCGGGACGGTCCTCCCGGAAGCGTCGTCGCACCCGACCCGGCCAGGCTGCCCGAACTCGGCGGGGGCGACCCCGACACCGCGACCGGAACGCTGGACAACGGGTTGCGCTACCTCGTGCGGTCCAACGACAACCCCGGCGGCAAGGTCGAACTGCGTCTCGTGGTCGACGCCGGCTCGGGCCTCGAGGCGGACGACCAGGTCGGGGGCGCACACTTCCTCGAACACATGCTGTTCAACGGCACCGAACGCTTCCCGAAGAACGAACTCATCGACGTGCTGCGCAGCTTCGGTGCAGCGTTCGGCGCCGACATCAACGCCAGCACGAGCTACGACGAGACGATCTACACCCTCAACGTCCCCGACGCGCCCGAGGCGGTCGGTACGGCGCTCGACATCCTGGAGGACTGGTTGTCCGCGGCGACACTCGACCCGGTCGACGTCGAGGCCGAGCGGGGGATCGTGCTCGACGAATGGCGTGCGCGCACCGAGACGTCGAGCGGTCGGGTGTTCGACCGCTTCGCCACCTTCCTCCTCGCCGGTTCGCCGTACGAGGGCCACATTCCGATCGGCGGGCGCGAGGCGATCGAGACCATCACACCCGACGCCCTGCGGCGCTACTACGACGACTGGTACCGGCCGGACAACGCGGCGATCGTGGTCGTCGGCGACATCGACGCCGCCGCGATCGTCGAGGAGATCGCGACCCGCTTCTCCGACGTGGAGTCGCGCGGCGCAGATCCGGAGCGGGTCGATCTGCTCGTCGAGCCGTCGCCGGACGCACGCGTCGAGATCGTGGACGACCCGGATCTGGCAGAGGGATTCGTGGCGCTCAGCCTGCCGTCGGCCGTCGCGCCGACGGCACTCGAAGCCGAGGCGCAACGCTCGATCCTCGACGGCCTGGCACTCGACATCGTGGCCACCCGCCTGGACAACGACGCTCTGCGCGGCGACGCTCCGTTCGAGCGGGCGTCAGCGGGTTCGAGTTCGTTCGTGCGGTTGTTGACCGCACCCGAGATCACCGTCGACACCGACGGATCATCGGTCGTGGCCTCCGTCACGGCGATCGTCGACGAGTTCGAACGGGTCGCTCGCTTCGGTGTGACGCCGGCGGAACTGGAACGGGCGATCGCGTCGCGACGTGCGGCCACACAGCGGAACTTCGACGGTCGCGAGTCGCGCCAGGACACCTCCTTCGCCGACGAGTACACCCGCCACGTGCTCGAGGGTGAGTGGTACGTACCGGCCCAGCGGGAGTACGACTTCGTCAACGAGGTGCTCGATCGTGCCACCGCCGAGACCGTCGCGTTCGGTCTGGTCGACCTCTACCGCACGACCGGTGCACACGCGTTCGTCGCCGTGCCGACCGCCGAGGCGGGCGATGTCGTCGACTCCGAGGTGATCGTCGACACGATCGTCGCAGCCGCCGTTCGCGACCTCGAACCCCGTCCCGACGACGAGGCGATCGGCGACTCGTTGATCGAACGCCCTGACCCCGTCGAGGAGGTGAGCGTCGAGCAGCTGGCGACCGACCCGTTCACGTCGGCGCTCGACCCGACCGTGCTCGAGTTCGCCAACGGCGCCCGGGTCTCGTTGAACACCACGGACATCGTCGACAACGAGGTGTTCCTGTCGGCGCGCAGCCCCGGCGGGTTGAGCTTCGTCCCCGACGGGTCGGTCGCCGACGGCCAGGCGCTGGGGGCGGTCGTGGCCGACAGCGGTGCGGGTGAGTTCGACCCGGTTGCTCTGGCCGCCTTCCTGGACGACAAGTCGGTGGCGCTGTTCCCGGAGATGACTCCGCTCACCAACGAGATGTCGGGCACGGCGTCGACCGCCGATCTCGAAGTGCTGTTCCAACTCGTCCACCTGTTGATGACCGACCCGCGGGTCGACCAGACCGCCGTCGACCGCTACGTCGACGACGAGTTGCCCTTCGCCCTCGACCCGACCATCGATGCCGGCTACGCCGAGTTCGACGCGCTCCTCGACGCCCGCTACGACGACGTGCGCTACCTGTTGCCCACGCCCGAGTCGCTCGCCAGCGCCGACGTGACGGGGATCGAGGAACTCGCCCGCGGAGCCTTCGGGCTGGAGCAGCGGCCGTGGTCGTTCGCGCTGAGTGGGGACTTCGACATCGACGAGGTGACCGACCTCGCCCGGCGCTACATCGGGTCGATCCCCAACCAGAGCACGGCAATCGGCACCCAGCGGGCCGTGGAACCGCCTCCGCCGCCGGGCGTGGTCGTCGCCGAGGCCGAGGGTGGGCAGGGGGACACGGCGAACGTGTCGTTCCTGTTCACGGGTACCGCCACGTCGGATCGGCGTGACGACGTGATCGCCTCGGTCGTCCGGGAACTCGTCGGCAACCGCCTGACGGACTTCATCCGGGAGGAACTGGGTGACTCCTACTCGCCGTTCGCGCAACTCGACCTGGGTGACGGAGCGCAGCCCTCGACCGAGCTGTACATCTCGGTGTCGACCGCTCCCGACCTCGTCGACGACGTGTCCAGCGCGGTACTCGGCCAACTCGACGAACTCCGCACCGAGGGCTCGAGCGAGCGTGAGTTCTCCAACGCCGTGAGCACCGTCGCCGAGAAGCTGAACTTCATCAACAACGTGCAGATCAACGAGGAGGTGCTCGACGTGTTGGTCGACCCCGACGGCAATGCGTCCTTCGACGACTTCGTCGACGGGGCGCTGCTGATCGACACCATCACCGAGGCCGAGGTGGCCGACGCCTTCGACGCGTGGATCGACCTCGATCGGTACATCGAAGTGCGCGTCACCCCGCGTGCCTGAGGTCGCGGACCCGACCGGGTCGGCGACAGCGAATTCGTCGATCGGTCGGGCCGACCGGGTCAGTGACGCTGCTGGACGGTGCGTTGGGAGACCTCGACGAGTTCGCCGGCGCGGATCTCGTAGCTGACGACGTGGTCGACGGAGTGTTGGCCCTGGCGGGCCTTGCCCGTGACGACGTCGAGTCCCGTGCCGTCGACGAGCGGCAGCAGCGCAACGGCGCGGAAGCCCTCGTCGGTACCCGGTGACGATCGCTTGTCCTCGCGCAGCAGCAGGTGCGATTCCCAGATCCACGTGTCGTCGACGCTCACGAACCGGCATCGGTGGCTGGCCTTCGACTTCGACACCATGCCGCCCGGGCACACCACGACGTTGCCTTCGACCCACGGCAACACGCCCAGCCCGTCACGGCCGAAGGCGGTCTCGAAGGCGTTGGCGATGATCGCGTCCTCGTCTCCGCTGCCGACCGCCCGCTCGATCTGCGCCTGACGAACGATCTCGGCCACGTCGTGCAACTCGGAGTCACTCATGTCGCGGATCATCGACAGCAGCGCGTCGGAGAAGAGTGCGTCGGTCTGGTCGCTGCCGTCCATGTGGCCATCATGCCAGCGGGGTACTCCACAGTTGGCCCCATCTACGCGTCGAGTCCCGGCCCGAGCGACCGGAGTCGGCTCGTCGGCTCTGGCGCCCGCCGGCCGTGACGACCGACGGCAACGGCGCGACCGACGATGTTCGCTCCTGGTCGCTCCCGTTGACGTGTCGGGCGGCACGTGGCGTACTCTCGGGGAATGCAGACCAAAGCAGCGATTCTCTGGGAAACCGACACGCCGTGGAGCGTCGAGGACATCGAACTCGACGACCCGGGCCCGGGTGAGGTGCGCGTCAAGCTCGCAGCCTCGGGCATGTGCCACTCCGACGAGCACCTCGTCACCGGCGACCTGCCGTTCGAGCTCCCGATCATCGGCGGCCACGAGGGCGCCGGCGTCATCGAGGCCGTGGGCGAAGGCGTGAGTTGGTTGGCCGTCGGAGACCACGTGGTGTTCGGATTCATCCCGTCCTGCGGCCGGTGCCACAGTTGCTCGACCGGCCACCAGAGCCTGTGCGACCTGGGCGCCGTGCTCGGACTCGGCAAGCAGATCACCGACGGTACGTCGCGCCACCACGCCCAGGGCAAGGACCTCGGTCTGATGTGCCTGCTCGGCACCTTCGCCCATCACACCGTCGTGAACGAGGCGAGCTGCATCAAGATCGACGACGACGTCCCACTCGACAAGGCGTGTCTGCTGGGCTGCGGCGTCGTGACGGGCTGGGGTTCCGCCGTGTACGCCGCCGAGACGAAGCCGGGCGACATCGTCGCCGTCGTGGGGGTCGGTGGCATCGGCGCCAACGCGATCCAGGGAGCGAAGCTCGCCGGAGCGAAGCAGATCTGGGCGATCGACCCGGTCGAGTCGAAGCGCGAGAAGGCGATGGAGTTCGGCGCCACGCACACGGCGGCCTCGATGGCCGAGGCGATGGAGCCGCTCGGCCAGGCGTCGTGGGGCACCATGGCGAACAAGGTCATCATGACCATGGGTGTCGGTCAGGGTGACGTGCTGATCGAGGCGCTGGCCCTGACCGCGAAGCGTGGTCGTGTCGTGGTCACCAACATCCATCCGGCCGCGGAGATGTCGGCGAACGTGAGCCTGCTCGACCTCACGCTGATGGAGAAGCAGGTCGTCGGCTCGCTGTTCGGTTCGGGCAATGCCCGCTCGGACATCCCGAAGCTGATCGGTCTCTACCGTGACGGCCAGCTCGATCTCGACGGACTGGTCACCCAGGAGTACACGCTCGACGGCGTGAACGACGGCTACGACGACATGCGTGCGGGCAAGAACATCCGCGGTGTCATGAAGTACGCCTGATCCCCTGCGATCTCGTGGACGGCGCCTGGCTTCGGCCGGGCGCCGTTCGTCGTTCTCGGCCGTCGGTGGATCCGACGGCGCACCCGACGGAAGGGTGCGCGCCGAGCCGATTCGGAACCGTTGACGAAACACGTGCGATCGACGATGGATGGCCGACGACGTCGTGGCCTACGGTCGCACTCGTGACACCCCGCCTCTCGTCCTCCCGCCGCATGACACGTCGCTCGGTGATCACCGACCTCGGCGCCGGTGGCATCGGAATCATCCTCCTCGGCGCCTGCGCGGGATCGTCGGATTCCGGTGCGGCGTCGACCGATGCCGGCACGACTTCCTCGACGGGATCCACGCCACCGGGCGGGTCGGCCGCCGGTTCGACGACCGACCCCGAGGAGACGAACGGTTCCGGTGGAACGACCTCCGATCAGGACCCGGAGGCGAACCCGGCGGGTCGGTTGCAGTTGCAGCACGTGTCGCTCGGCTTCGTGTCGGCGTACGTCCTGGTGCGCGGCAACGAGGTGGCCATCGTCGACACCGGCACCTCGGGCAGTCGCGATGCGATCCTCGCCGGGCTCGATGCGATGTCGGTGACGCCCGCAATGGTGGGCCACATCGTCCTGACCCACAACCACGGCGATCACGCCGGCGGCCTCGCCGGCCTGGAAGGGGACCTGTCGAACGCGACCGTCTACGCAGGCGCCGCCGACATCGGATCGATCCGGTCGTCGCTCACGCTCACCGAGGTCGACGACGGCGACGAGGTGTTCGGCATGGGCATCATCGGCACCCCGGGACACACTCCCGGAAGCATCTCGCTGTTCGACACCGCCACCGGCATCCTCGTCGCCGGCGACGCGATCAACGGTGACGGGCAGGGTGGCCTCACGGGTGCGAATCCCGACTTCACGCCCGACATGGCCACGGCGAACACGTCCGTCGCCACGTTGGCTGCGTTGATGCCGTCGGTCGCCGCCTTCGGTCACGGCGGCCCACCCGTCACCGACGACGTGGCCGCCAAGCTCGCCGCCCTCGTCTGAATCGACGTGAGGTGCGGCCGGTGAGCCCAGTCGATCACGGCGCGTTCACGGTCGATCCGTAGGTTCCCGTCGAGAGGTCCGAGCAGCGGGCCCACGACATCAGGAGACCTTCATGAGAACCCGAATCACCTTCGCGATCCTCACCGCTGTCGCCCTCACGGCATGTGGCGGGTCGAGCGGCGGAGACGCCGACGGCACCGACGACGAAGCGGGTGATGAAGCCGATGCGGTGGATGACACGGCGAACGACGAGGGGAGCGACGGTGCGCAGAGTGCCGCGCCCGAGGGCGACACCGCACTCGCGGACGATGTGCCGCAGTTCCTCAGCGACCTCGATCGGGTGTGCTCCACCCAGACCGGATTCGGTGGTCTGACCCCGTATTCGGAGGGTCCCGGACCGCATCCGTTCGTGCTGATGCAGGAGTCCGACAGCGGGTTCGTCTTCGAACGCAACCTCACGAATGCTCCGGCGGGGTGGAATGTCCAGACCGACGCCGACTTCGAGAACAGCAGCGAGATCGTTCCGACCGAACTCGTCGTCTGCGCGGTCCGTTCGGGCACGGCGCCGACCGGGATCATGTGCGACCTCGAGGGCGACGACGGCTCGGTCACGACGCTCGAGATCGTCGACGTGACGTACGAGGTGACCATCCACGAGGCCACGACCGGGACGTCGTTGGGGTCCGAGACCGTCGAAGCCGTCGAGGCGGACTGCCCCACCTTCGTGTTCGTCGACGAGGGCGAAACGCAGTACTTCAACGCTCCGACCGAGGAGCAGTACATCAACGTGGTCAAGCCGTTCGTGACGCCCGGGGCGTAGGCCCGCGAGGGCCGCGGCCGATGACTCGCCGACCGGCGGGCACCAGTAGTTTCGGCCCGGTGAAGTCACGTGCAGCGATCATCAGCGGTACCGATCAGGCGTGGGAGGTCGTCGACATCGAAGTCGACGGACCCCGGGCGGGCGAGGTGCTCGTCGAGTGGAAGGCCGCCGGCCTGTGCCACAGCGAGGAACACATGGTCACCGGCGACATGGCGCCGCCCGAAGAGATGTGGGAGTTGGCCGGGATCGAGAACCTGTGGCCGCTGATCGGAGGTCACGAAGGCGCCGGCATCGTCGTCGAGGTCGGGCCGGGCGTGCGCAGCGTGGCCGTCGGCGATCACGTGTCGGCGTCGTTCGTCCCGTCGTGCGGACGTTGCCGGTACTGCTCGACCGGGCGCCAGAACCTGTGTGATTCGAGTGGTGGCACGTTCAAGAAGGGGATGATCACCGACGGGACGAGCCGCCACCGCCTCGGGGACGGCACCGACCTCAACCTGTTCGCCAAGCTCGGCACCTTCTCCCAGTTCTCGTGTGTGGCCGAGGAATCGGTGATCAAGGTCGACGACGACCTCCCGCTCGAAGCGGTGGCGCTCGTGTCGTGCGGTGTGGCCACCGGGTTCGGCTCGGCGACCGAACGCGCCGGCACACAGGCGGGCGACACCGTCGTCGTGGTCGGCATCGGGGGGATCGGCATCAACGCGGTGCAGGGCGCCGCAGCGGCGGGTGCACAACGGGTGATCGCCGTCGACCCGGTCGAGTTCAAGCGTGAGCAGGCGATGGAGATGGGCGCCACCCACACGTACGCGTCGATGGAGGAGGCCTTCCCCGCCGTGCAGGAGATGACGTGGGGGCACATGGCCGAGCGGGTGATCATGACGCCCGGCGTGTTGCACGGCGAGATGATGGCGATGGGCATGGCCCTCGCCGGCAAGGGCGGCACGATCGTCGTCACGGCGATCGCACCGATGACCCAGGGGGAGTCCTCGGTCAACCTGTTCGAACTGGCGATGTGGAACAAGGAGATCAAGGGCACGATCTTCGGTTCGCTCAACCCGCGTGCCGACATCCCGCGGCTGCTGTCGATGTACCGGGCGGGCACGTTGAAGCTCGACGAGCTGATCACCAGGACCTACTCGCTCGACGAGATCAACGAGGGCTATCGGGCGATGCGCGACGGCGAGAACATCCGTGGGGTCGTGCTGCATGCGTGAATTCGAGCCGGTCGCCGACGCCGAGTCGAACGGCGGGCTGCACGCCCTCGTCGAGCGGCTGCGAGGCGACGTTGTCGGGCGAGTGCGCGAGATCGAGTTGACGGTCGCCGCCATCGCATCCGACCGCCACATCGTGATCGAGGGCCCACCCGGGACGGGCAAGTCGACGCTGCTGCGCGCCGTCGCACGCGAACTGGGCATCGGCTTCGAGTTCGTCGAGGGCAACGCCGAGCTCACGCCGGCGCGGGTGGTGGGGCACTTCGACCCGGCTCGAGTGCTCAGCGACGGGTACGACCCCGACGTGTTCGTACCGGGGCCGCTCGCCTCGGCGCTGCGCGACGGGTCGCTGCTCTACATCGAGGAACTCAACCGCGTCCCCGAGGAGACGCTCAACGTGTTGATCACGGTGATGAGCGAACGTGAGATCACCGTCCCGAGACTCGGTCGGCTGGAGGCGGCGCCCGGCTTCCGTCTCGTCGCTGCGATGAATCCGTTCGACGCCGTGGGCACGGCTCGGATCTCCGGTGCGGTCTACGACCGGATGTGTCGGATCGCCGTGAGCTACCAGTCCGTGGCCGACGAGGTCATGATCGTGCAGCGCGCCGTCGCGACCGGACCCGATGGCGCACGGCCCGGTTCGAACGGCGTCGCGGACGGGCTGGTGTCACCGGACTGGGTCGCGCTGGTCGTCGACCTGGTGCGGGCGACACGCGAGCACCCCGACGTGCGCGTCGGCTCGTCGATCCGCGGTGCGATCGACATGGTGTTCGTCGCAGGTTCGTTGGCCGAGTTGCGAGGCGTCGACATCGGCTCTCCGAGCGCGTCGCTCGACGCAGCGCTCGTGGCGCTGTCGGGTCGGATCCGGGTGCGTGAGGGCACGACGCGGACGCCCGAGCAGATCGTGACCGAGTTGTGGGAGTCCGTCTTCGGGCGGAGTTCGGCGGAGAGCGACGGTGGCGACGAGGGAAAAGCTGGAGCCCCGATCGGGGCCACGAGCTCCCCCTGAAGTCGCCTCCGGCGAAGGAGGGTGACGCGGCCGACGACGAAGTCGCTTCAGCACGTCGCAAGACGACGTCGCGTCGAGAACTGGCGCAGCAGCCGAACTTCGAGGAGGTGTCGCCCGAGGTCGGCGAGCTCGACGAAGCGGCCGTCGAGGAGGCGATGGGCGACGATCCCGACGAGATGCTCGCCATGCTCGCCGACCTCACCGGAGCCACCGACCCGGTGCTGCGTGAGCTCGCCCGACGACTCGCCGGGCGTCTGTTCCTCGACGTGGCGCGGCGCGGCCCGACGCGCCCGCGTGGCACCGGCAAGCTCCGCACGCAGCGCTACCGCCCGGACGTGGGCGACCTCGACGTCGACGCCAGCCTCGATGCGATCGTCACGGCACGCGCCTCGGCGTCGGCGGTCGACCCCGACGATCTGCGGGTGACGGCGTGGGCCAAGCCCGGCACCGCGATCTGCCTCCTCGTCGACCGCAGCGGTTCGATGGGAGGCAAGCCGCTCGCCACGAATGCGGTCGCCGCATCGGCCGTGGCCTGGCGGGCACCCGACGACTACTCGGTGCTCACGTTCGGCAAGGACGTCGTGGCGGCCAAGTCGCAGGACGTGGCCAAGTCGAACGAGGGAGTGGTCGACTCCGTCCTGGCGTTGCGCGGATTCGGAACGACGGACGTGGCAGGCGCGCTGATGGCGGCGCGGGACCAGTTGTCGCGCTCGACCGCGGGCCGCAAGGTCGCCGTGTTGCTGTCCGACTGCCGGTCGACGGTCGACGGCGATGCGATCGCAGCGGCAGGTGGGCTCGACGAGTTGGTGATCATCGCCCCCGAGTCGGACAGCGAGGAGGCCGAGGCTCTCGCTGCGGCCGTCGGGGCCAGGATCACGACCGTGTCCGGTCCGTCCGACGCCGCCGAAGCACTCACCCGCGTTCTCGACTGAACCCTGTCGAACGGTGTCAGACAACGTTTGACAGACGCTCGGGCGTCAGCCGCAGGAGACGTCGCCGTCAGGGAAGTACCCCAGCGGGTTCTCCTCGACGTCGACCTCGGGGATCGCCTCGAACGGCACGGCTTCGTCGGGCACGGAGTCGTCGACGATCGTGGCGGTGGTCGGCGTCGTGGTCGTCGTCGTGTCCGGGTCGACGACCGGGACCGTCGTGCTCGGAGCCGTGGTCTCGCCGTCGGGCAATTCGTCCTCCGTGGCCGTGTTCACGTCGGCACTCTGCTCGGGCCGCTCCGCCAGGGTGACCTCGCCGCGGAACAGCGCCAGGACGGCCTGCATGTTGTCGCCACCGAGTTGCGGCTCGAGCACCGAGTTGCCCTGGATCGTCGTGCCCCGTGCCTCGACCTGATACGTCGTGATGTCGGCCGGGTCGGAGTTGGCGAGCACACCGGACAGTTCGAGGATCTTCTCCGGTGTGAGCCCGGCGTCGGTGACGATGTACTGGCGGCTGACGTCGAGCAGCGACCGCACGACGCTCGGCGAGAAGGCGTTCGCGATCAGTTGGTCACCGACACGGCGGATGAAGTCCTGCTGTCGTGTGATGCGCCCGAGGTCGGAGGTGCCGTCACGCTTCCACGTCTGCGTCCCGGGATCGAAGTACTCGAGCTTGCGGCTGCGCACGTAGGCCAGCGCGTGTTCGCCGCTGAACGTGAAGCACCCGTCGACGATGGACTCCGGGGGCACGGCGAGGCCGGTGTTGCCGTCGCGCACGCCGGTCGCGAACGGAACGGCGACGCCGCCGACGGCGTCGACGAGTTCCTTGAACGCGCAGAAGTCGACCTGGACGAAGTGGTCGGTCTCGATCCCGAAGTTCTGCTGGATCGTGTTGATCAGGCGCTGCGGATCGTCGCGGGTGTACGCCGCGTTGATCCGGTCCTTGCTGGACCTCCCGTCGATCCTCAGCCAGAGGTCGCGAGGGAACGAGAGGACGGCGACCTGCTTGGTGGCGGGGTTGACCCGCCACATCATGATCGTGTCGGATCGCTCGCCGATGTTCTCGCGGTCACCGAACGCCGGGGCGTACGGCGAATCGGGGTCGAGGCAGGCGTTGTTGTCGGCACCGGTGATGAGGATGTTGCGCGCGCCGGGTTCGGCAGGCGGGAAGGTCTCGACGGGTTGCGGATCGTCGGTCGCCGCCGTCACCGGAGCGCCGTCGGCCGCTGCTGCGGCATCGTCACCCGTGTCACCCGTCGTCGGTCCATCCGGTGCGTTGCCGGTGTCGACCTCGAGGGAGTCGAGCTGCACGATGACGCGGTCCTCGAGTTGCCGCTGGACGAACCAGGCACTCGCCGACGCACCGAAACTGCCGACCGCAGCGACGCCGAGAACGGCGATGACGAGGCGTTGCGGCCACGTCCGCTTCAGCTTCGGGCGGTCGTCGTCGAGTTCGACCTTCGGTTTCGAGGTCGCAGATCTCGACGAGCGGGATGTCCAGGCCATGAAGCAGAAGACGATACCGAGTGCAGCGGCATGGTTCCCGTCGGGTCCGTCATCGACGGACCCGGAGGCACGGTTCAGCCGAGGACGACGACCTTCGTCCCGACGCCGGCCCAGTTCCACATCCAGATCGCATCGGAGGTGGCCTGTCGGACGCAGCCGTCGGACAGCGGCTGACCGAGTTGGGAGATCGACTGGACCGGCTGGCCGTACTTCTTCGGGATCTCGTGGAAGCCGATGTTGCCGCCGTTGCAGCCCTTCGTGAAGCGGATCATGTAGCCCCACTTGATGACGGGGTTCTGGATCGAGTTGGTGTAGCGCGATCGGGAATACACGGTGTACGTGCCCGGGTACGGGTCGCAGTACTTGAGCTTGCCCGAGATGCGGTGGGTCTTGAGCACCTCACCCGAGTCGGACACGGCCCACACCCGCTGCTGGGACTTGGAGTACACGGCGCGACGCCCGGTGCCGGACCCGGCCGGAAGCGCATCGGGCGGCGGAGGTGGGGGCAGTGTGGTCGTGGTCGTCGTGGGTGGGGGAGGCGGGGTCTGGGTCTGGACGGTCGTGCCCGGTCGTGAGGCTGGAACGGCGTCGTCGACGTCGGCCGGGTTGCCGAGCGCTTCGGTGGTCGTCGTGTCGGCGATCACCGGCAGCGCCGGGGCTGCGGTGGAGTCGGGCGCGTCGTCCACCGCGAACGTGGTCGTTCCGATCGACAGGACCGAAGCGACCGCCACCGCGACCGCACCGACTCGGGTGCGAAAGTTCCCAACGCTCGTCCGCATGGGCGACGACGCTAGCGGATCGAGCGTGTCGATCGTCACCCAATTGCAAACTACACGAGTGTAATCGAAAACGATCCGAACGGCAACCGTATGGGCGACATCCGACTCGGATGGTCGTGGTCGAACCGGTGTCGGATCAGCCCGCGCCGGTCGACGCGATGACGACGTCGCAGGTCAGTGAGTCGCCGGCACCGCCCTCGACGATCGTGATCTCGGCGATCGAGCCGGCGGCCGCGAGATCGGCCCGGCCGGCTTCGAGTGCGGCACGGAGCGCACCGGGCGCCGTGATCGTCACGGAATCGACATCGGCGCGTTGGCTGACCTTGGCTTCGGACTTGGCGCGACGCACGAGCGTCAGTGCATCGATCGCAGCGTCGATGAGTGCTGCGTCGCCGTCGAGCCCGACGGGCAGCGGCCACGACTGTGCGTGGACGCTCGACTCGTTCCACCAGTTCCAGGCCTCCTCGGTGGCGAAGGGGAGGATCGGGGCGAACAGCCGTTGGATCGACGAGAGTGCCTCGCGCAGCGCTCGTCGTGCCGATGCCGCTGCGTCGGGGCCCATGGCCTCGTAGGCGCGGTTCTTGACCAGCTCGACGTAGTTGTCGCAGAACCACCAGAAGAACGACTCGGTCCGCTCCAGGGCGCGGGCGTAGTCGAAGTTGTCGTAGCCCGTGCTCGCCTCGACGATCACGGCGTCGAGTTTCGCCAGCATCGACCGGTCGATCGGATCGGTGACCGTGAGCGCGAGCGATGCGTCCATGTCCACGCCGCTGCCGTCGTCGGGCTCGACGGACAGGACGAACTTGGACACGTTGAGCAGTTTGTTGGCCAGCTTGCGGCCGACCTTCATCTGGTCCTCGCTGAACGTCGTGTCCACACCTGGTCGCCCGGAGGCCGACCAGTAGCGAACGGCGTCCGTGCCGAACTGCTCGAGCATCCCCTCGGGGGTCTGCGCGTTGCCGGTCGACTTGCCCATCTTCTTGCGGTCGGGGTCGAGGATCCAACCCGACAGAGCGGCGTGCTTCCACGGTGCCACGTCGAACTCGTGATGGCTGCGTGTCATGGTCGAGAACAGCCAGGTGCGGATGATGTCGTGGCCCTGTGGCCGCATGTCGAACGGGAAGACCCGATCGAACAGGTCGGCGCCCGCCTCTTCCCACAGTCCGGCGATCTCCGGGGTGAGCGACGACGTGGCCCACGTGTCGAAGATGTCGGGGTCGCCGGCGAACCCGCCCGGCTGATCGCGCTGGTCGGCGGTGAAACCGTCGGGCACGTCCGTCGACGGATCGATCGGGAGGATCGACTCGTCGGGCACCAGCGGGGTGTCGTACATCGGCTCGCCGGCGTCGTCGAGTCGGTACCACACCGGGATGGGAACGCCGAAGAAGCGCTGGCGCGACACGAGCCAGTCGCTGTTCAGGCCTTCGACCCAGTTCTCGTAGCGGTGGCGCATGTGCTCGGGGTGCCACGTGACGTCACCACTGCGGCCCACCAGCGCGGCACGCAGGTCGGTGTCCTTGCCGCCGTTGCGGATGTACCACTGGCGAGACGTGACCACTTCGAGCGGGCGTTCGCCCCGCTCGTAGAACTTCACGTCGTGGTCGATCGTGCGGATGTCGCCGATCAGTTCGCCCGACTCGGTCAGCGCGTCGACGACGATCTTCTGGGCCTGGTTCGGATACTTGCCGACGATCTCGGCGTATGCGGTGGCGTCGACGCCCGCTGGCGTGTCGGGCAGGATGCGGCCGTCGCGGCCGATGATCACGCGCATGTCGAGGGCGAGTTCGCGCCACCACGTGACGTCGGTGGTGTCGCCGAACGTACAGATCATCGCGATGCCGGTGCCCTTGTCGGGCTGCGCGAGTTCGTGGGCGCGCACCTCGACTTCCTGGCCGTAGATCGGCACTCTCACCGTGGTGCCGAAGTGGGGCTGGAAGCGTTCGTCGTCAGGGTGCGCCACCAGTGCCACGCACGCAGCGAGCAACTCGGGGCGGGTGGTGTCGATCTCGATCGAACCCGACCCGTCCGACTTGGCGAACGCGATCTTGTGATACGCGCCCGGCCGGTTCCGGTCGACGATCTCGGCTTGAGCGACAGCGGTGCGGAAGTCGATGTCCCACAGTGTCGGTGCCTCCTGCGTGTAGGCCTCGCCGCGTGCGACGTTGCGGAGGAACGCGCGCTGGCTGACGCGACGCGAACGTTCGTCGATCGTGGCGTACTTCAGCGACCAGTCGACGCTGAGGCCGAGTCGACGGAACAGGCGCTCGAACAGTTCCTCGTCGATCTCGACGAGTTCGTCGCACAGTTCCAGGAAGTTCGGGCGCGAGACGGGGATCGCCTGGTGCTTCTTGGGCGGGTCACCGCGGAACGGCGGCTCGAATCCTGCCTCGTAGGGCACCGATGGATCGCACCGGACGCCGTAGTACGCCTGCACGCGACGCTCGGTGGGCAAGCCGTTGTCGTCCCAGCCCATCGGGTAGAAGACCGACTTGCCCGCCATTCGCTGGTACCGGGCGATGGTGTCGGTGTGGGTGTAGCTGAACACGTGGCCGACGTGCAGCGAACCGCTGACCGTGGGCGGCGGCGTGTCGATGGAGAAGACGTCCGCTCGGACCGCCGTGGCGTCGAAGTCGTAGGTGCCGTCGGTGTCCCACCGTGCGGCCCAGCGGTCCTCGATGCCGTCGAGTGTCGGCCGGTCCGGAATGTTCGTCATACGGTTCGGAGGCTACCGACCACCGTGCGAGCGGGAACGCCGTGTTGCGCACCGTTCGGCGCGTCCGCGCACGGCGCCGCCACGACCCGCATGCCACCGCAGGCGACTCGACCGACGGCGCGCGAGTACTGAATGCTCGCACCTCGACGGTGGCGTACGCCGGTTACTTCGGCGCGGGCGGAACGTCGGTGGGTGCAGCGTCCGTCGGCGTGCCGGTCGTGGGCTTGCCCGCGAACTTGGCGGCGGCGTCGTCGACCTTGCGGAGATTGTCGGTGTGCTTGCCGCCCGTCTTGGAGTCGACGACGTCGGTCGCCTTGTCGACGCCGACTGCGATCTTGTCCTTGTTCTTGTTCGCCAAGTTCTTGATCTTGTCGAGGATTCCCATGTGCTGACCTCCCGGGGTCGTGGTGTGTACCCGGTGAGCATGACGTGCGCGGCCCCGTTTTGCACTCACGTCGTCGCGCGTCACCGAACTCGACGACCGCCGGCAGGCCGACGGTCGACGGTCGACCCGACTCGGGGATGCCCGAGTGGGGACGGGTGCGACCGCCGGCGTGACGCAGTGGGGTCGGTCAGTCGACGGACCGGCCGTAGTGGTGGACCAGGTCGCGCTGGAGTCCGCTGTCCATCACGTGGTCGCCGGAGGCGACGGGAGCCGCCTTCAGCCACTGCTTGTCGAAGGGCAGGACGATGTTGCCGTCCTCCGTCGTGTAGCTGCCTTCGACCGGCGCGTAGTGCTCGGCCCGCAGGAAACCCGGCTTGACGACCAGCCAGGTGGGTTGGTTGGTGGTGTCGTCGTACACGACGTCGGTGACCTTGCCGACGGTCTCGCCGTCGGACCCGATGACCTCGTGGCCGGTGTAGGACTCGGACGGGTTGCGGGGAATCTCGTTGATGCTCATTGTCATCGTTCCTTTCGTTGTCGTTACTTTCGTAACGTGCCCGTAACATTGGGATTCCCGATCGAGGGCTCGGCAAACCACGACGAGCGACAAACCCTCCGGGGTGGTGGCATCGCACGACGCGTAGGATCGGGCGCGTGCTGCACCTGTACGACACCGCCACCCGTTCCGTGCGCGAACTGGCTCTGCGTGAGCCGGGCAAGGTCGGGATCTACCTGTGCGGCCCCACGGTCTACGGGCCGGCTCACCTGGGCCACGGTCGGGCGACGCTGAGCTACGACATCCTGCGTCGGTTCCTCGAATGGTCGGGTCTCGAGGTCCAGTTGGTCTCGAACATCACCGACATCGACGACAAGATCATCGCCCGAGCGAACGACGAGGGCCGCCCCTGGAAGGACATCACCACGAAGTGCGAGGCGATGTGGTTCCGGGCGATGGACGGCATCGGCGTGCAGCGCCCGCACGACATCCCTCACGCCACCGACTACGTGGCGGAGATGGTCGAACTGATCGGTGAACTCGTGGCACAGGACTCGGCGTACACCACCGACGACGGCGTCTACATGGATGTCGAATCGGTCGACGACTACGGCCTGCTCGCGTTCCAGACACTCGACGACATGCGTGTGGGCGGCGGCGATCGTGAGGTCGTGGGTGCGGCCGAGAAGCGGCATCCGGCCGATTTCGTGCTGTGGAAGTTCTCCAAGCCCGACGAACCGTCGTGGCCCTCACCGTGGGGTGAGGGTCGGCCCGGCTGGCACAGCGAGTGCGTCGTGATGAGCCTCGATCTGCTCGGCGAGGGCTTCGACCTGCACTGCGGCGGACAGGACCTGCGCTTCCCGCACCACGAGAACGAACGGGCCCAGGCCGTGGCGCTCGGCAAGACGTTCGCCAACCACTGGATGCACAACGGTTTCGTGGTCGACGCCGAGGGCGAGAAGATGTCGAAGTCGATCGGCAACGTGTCGAACCTGCTCGATCTGATCGAGCACTACGACCCGCGCGCCTACCGACTCGTGTTGTTGCAGTCGCACTACCGCAGCCCGGTGAAGCTCGGTCAGTCGATGATCGACGCCGCCGTCAAGGCGCTGGCCGGTCTCGATGCGTTCGCGGCCCGTGCGGCGAAGGTGCCGGCGGTCGAGTCGGACCCGTCGGTGATCGACGCGTTCCGTGCGGCGATGGAGGACGACCTCGACACGCCCAAGGCCATGTCGATCGTGTTCGATGCGGTCCGCACCGCCAACACGGCGATCGACTCGGGTGACGACACGGCCGGTCCGCTCGTGGCTGCCGTGATCGAGATCTGCAGTGCTGTGGGCCTGGAACTGTCGGCCGGCGGCGACGACGTGGACGACGACGTCGCCGCTCAGGCCGCCGCGCTCGATCGGGCGCGCGCCGACAAGGACTTCGCTGCGGCGGACGCGATCCGCGCCGGGTTGCAGGCCGACGGCTGGACCGTCGAGACCACCAAGGACGGCACCAGCGTCCGACGCTGACCCGCCACCGACTCAGGCCGGCGGATGCGTCAGCCGAACCGAGCCGATGGTGAGGTCCTGTGCGGTGCAGATGGACACGGTCTGGGAGTAGCCCGGCGCCGTGCTCAGGCTCGTGTTGACCGCCATGGTCTGCACCCCGAATTCGTTGGGGGGCGTGGCGGGAAGCGGGAGGACGAACTGGACCAGGTTGCTGGGGGCAGGACCCGCATTCGATTCGGCCCCACTCGCTCGCTGACCCACGACGAGGTTGAACGCCGTCGGTGCCGGTGCCTGATAGTGCAACTCGGCGCCCTCGAGGGTGACCCCGATCGGGAGATCCACGTCGGCGACGAGGCACTGGAACGGTGCCGACGGCGAGTGCTCCCAGACGTCGTCGAATGTCCAGTTGCTCGTGGAGGACTGAGGACGGAAGGCCAAACCGTCGATGACCAGTTGCGTCGGCTTGAGTTCGTAGCGGTCGTCGTGGTCGTGGAGGGCGTAGTAGCCGTTGACGTCGACCAGCACGTCGACCGTTCCGGCGTCGTTGTAGATGTTGAACGTGCCGGCGGTGGAGAGCGGCGTGTTGACCGAGTTGGGGGTCGGTGCGGCGTTCGGTCGGGGGTTGAGGTTCGACGTCCCCGGGTTGGCACCCTCGCCCCAGAAGGTGAGGAACGTCACTGCCGTCGCTCGGACCGACGTGACGTTGGTGGCCAACGCGACGGCGTCGACCGGGATCGTCGACGCGCCGGTGCACCGTCCGTTGTCGCCGTGCGCGGTCACGGTGTAGGTCTCGCCCGATCCCAGTGGGGTCGCCCTGGGGCCGACCGGCGAGGCCGCACGTGTGTCGAGGAGTCGACACGGCGCGATCGGGATGAACACCGGCCGATCGCCGCTCGACACGTCGGCGGAGGCGATGTTCAACCCGCCCAGGCCGACAGCGCCGAGGGAGATGGCGAGTGCGGCGCCGACGGCGGCCCAGCGGGTACGGATCAAGTGGAGACGTGTCATGTCGTGACCGTAGAGAATCGGACGTCGTCGATCGGACGAAATTCGATCGGCGGTCGAGATGGTGGCCTCCCGGTCGAGATGAATTCCGTGTTTCGACGGCGCTCGGGCGATCGGTGATGTGCTGACCTCCGGACATGGACGACGGTCGAGCGTATGGACGCGCCACAGGGGAGTCGGACCCCGATCTGTACGAGACGTCACCGGGCACGCCCGCTGGCGAACTGTTGCGCCGTTACTGGCAACCCGTCGCGCTGTCGAGCGAGGCGACGTCGGTGCCGCGAAACGTGCGGCTGTTGAGCGAGGACCTCGTGCTGTACCGGTCGCACGACGGGACTCCCGGACTGCTCGAGCCCCGCTGCCGTCACCGCGGGACGAGCCTCTTCTTCGGACGTGTCGAACAGGACTGCATCCGGTGCCCGTACCACGGGTGGGCGTTCGGCGCCGACGGCACCTGCGTCGACCAACCGTGCGAGCCGCGCGGCGGACGCCATCGTGATTCGCATCGCCAGCCGTGGTACCCGCTGCACGAGTTCGGTGGACTGATCTTCACCTACATGGGGCCGCCTGACCGGCAGCCGACGTTCCCCCGCTACGACATCTTCGAAGCCCTGGGTGCCGACGAGGAGTTGCACGTCGTGGACCACTTCGCCTTCGGGGGTCCGTCCGTGGCACCGTGCAACTGGTTCCAGACCCACGAGAACGTGATGGACCCGTACCACGTGTTCATCCTCCACAACGCGATGAGCGGGCCGCAGTTCGATCCCCGCCTCGGGACCTGGCCTGACGTCGACTGGAACCAACACGAACTCGGCGTGACGTCCACGCAGGACCGGCTGCTCGACGACGGAACGACGTTGCACCGGGTGACCGAGACGCGGTTCCCGAACATCCGCGTCGTCGCGACCCCCACGCTCGCCTACCTCGGCAAGACGAACAACATGTCGTGGGCGCAACCGATCGACGACACCCACACCCGCGTGTTCTGCATCCTGCGGATCCCGAAGGGTGCGCCACCCCAGGGTCTCGGCACCTACGGGCCCGACGCGAAGAGCTGGTTCGACCTGACCGACGCCGAGCACCAGTCGTATCCCGGCGACTACGAGACCCAGGTGAGTCAGGGAGCGATCACGCTGCACTCCGAGGAGCGCCTGTCGTCGACGGACCGCGGCGTGTCGATGGTGCGACGGCAGTGGAAACAGCAGCTGCAGGTGGTGGCCGACGGCGGCGACCCGGTCGGTGTCGTGTTCGACGAGGCCGACCCGATCGAACTCCTTGCGGGCAACTACATCGTCGAGGCACGCTGACCCACTCCCGCCCTGGCCGGCGGCGAGATCGCGAACGGTTCGGGCATGCGAAGTCGACCCTGCAGGTCGTGTCCTCGTCGACCGCGGCCGTGCCCCCGGACCTCCTGACCGGTCGTGACGATCTCGTCGCGAAGTTACCGACGAGTAGACGCCGCTGTTACCGACGGGTAACTTGGAGACATGACCGAATTCTCGATGGCACTGAACGAAGATCAGCAGACCCTTCAGAAGTGGGTGCACGGCTTCGCCGAAGACGTGGTGCGCCCGGCGGCCGAGGAGTGGGACGAGAAGGAGGAGTTCCCGTACCCGATCGTCGAGCAGGCCAAGGAGATCGGCCTGTACGGCTGGGAGTTCATGGCCGAGGCGATGTTCAACGACCCGACGGGCCTCTCGATGCCGATCGCCATCGAGGAGTTGTTCTGGGGCGATGCCGGCATCGGCATGGCGATCATGGGATCGGGTCTTGCCGCTGCGGGCATCGCGTCGTCCGCGACGCCGGACCAGATGATGGAGTGGGTGCCGCAGTGCTACGAGAACGCCGACACGGGCAAGCTCGCCCTCGGTGCGTTCGCCGCCTCCGAGCCCGACGCCGGTTCCGATGTCGGCGGATACCGCACCTCGGCCGTCTACGACCAGAAGACCGACGAGTGGGTGCTGAACGGCACGAAGGCCTGGATCACCAACGGTGGCATCGCCGACATCCACGTGGTGGTCGCCGTGGTCGACCCCGAGCTCGGTTCGAAGGGCCATGCGTCGTTCGTCGTGCCGCCCGGCACCAAGGGCCTGTCGCAGGGTCAGAAGTACAAGAAGCACGGCATCCGTGCGTCGCACACGGCCGAGGTCGTGCTCGACGACGTGCGTGTTCCCGGACGCTGCCTGCTCGGTGGCAAGGAGAAGCTCGACGAGCGGATCGCTCGGGTCAAGCGCGGCGAGAAGGGCAATGCGCAGGCTGCGATGCAGACCTTCGAAGCCACTCGCCCCGCGGTCGGCGCTCAGGCTCTCGGAGTGGCTCGTGCGGCCTACGAGTACTCGCTCGAGTACGCGAAGGAGCGTCACGCGTTCGGCAAGGCGATCATCATGAACCAGTCGATCGCGTTCATGCTCGCCGACATGGCGACCGAGATCGAGGCGTCGCGTCTGCTGATCTACCGGGCTGCGTGGCTCGGCAAGAACAAGGGGTTCAAGAACGCCGAAGGCTCGATGGCCAAGCTCAAGGCGGCCCGCACTGCCACCTGGGTGACCGAGCGTGCGATCCAGATCCTCGGTGGGTACGGCTACACCCGCGAGTACCCGGTGGAGCGTTGGCACCGTGATGCGAAGATCCACGACATCTTCGAAGGCACCGAGCAGATCCAACAGCTGGTCATCAGCCGGGCCATCTCCGGTCTGCGCATCGAGTGACCTGAGTCCGACCCGAGTTCGGTGACATCGGCTCGGCCGCCGGGATGCAGTGGCGCGGCCGCGTGTTCAGCTGTCGGTCGGTCGTGCGGTGGCGGCTCGCCGAGACCATGCGGCGGTCGGCGGACTTGTCGGGGACGGGCCACGGTGGGCGGCCAGTCGAGGGGACACGTCCCCGTCGTGCCTGCGGAACCGGGTGGACTCCGTCTGCGTCCAACGGACATGGCGAACCAACGATCACATCGAGGGCGTGGCGGAGCCGTGGGCGTGCTCTGTGCAGCGCTCCTCCTCGCCGCCGCAGGTTGCGGAACCTCCGACGTCGGAGTCGAGGCACCGTCGGGCACGGGTGACGCTCCGTCGACCGAACCGCCGTCCAGCGTCGTCGGCGACGATCCGGTCCCCACGGATCGCACGGCGGTGGAAGTGATCCAGCCGTTCCTGTCGAGTTCGCTCGACGACGGTGAGTTCGCCGAGCCGGCCACGTCGCTGTTCGGCGCCTGGCGGATCATCGACACCGACGATCTGCGCGCGGAGTTCATCGCACTCGCAGGCGGCCCCGCAGACCAGCTCGACGAGATCGACCTCGGCGAACAGTTCGTGCTCGTGGCGACGACCGGCCAGTGCGTGATCCCGTCCACTCCGCCGACGCTGGAGATCGGCCCGAACGACGCTGTCATCGTCGACGTGGACGAGTCGGGCGACGTGGACTGCTACCGCCAGTTGACCGTCGTGCACTTCTTCGCCGTGGACCTCGGGTATCGCGACCGCTTCCCGACGGCGCTCGACCATCTGGACGATGTGATCGGTGCGACAGATCTCATCGACTCCGACGCTGCAACGCCCGGGCTCCTCGCCCGGATCTCCGTGCCGACGTTCGTCGAGGGTGACGCCGACCACGCCGCTCTCGCCCTCGAGGTGACCGACGAGGACACACGGAGGCGCGTGACGAGCTTCGTCCACCAGGCCAAACTGCTCGTGCCCGTCGACGCCTGCGACCCGCAGGACGTGACGGTGAGGATCCGCATGTCCACCGAGGCCGTGCTCGAGACGATCGATCCGACCGTCGACGATTGCGACGCCACGATGCGTTCCATCGCCGTGTTCACGCTCGGCGATCGGCAGCGCGACCTCCTCCGACAGACCGCACCGGCGACGTGGACCGACGGGTTGGTCGGCGAATCGGTGACCGTGACCCCGTCCGGTCCGGAGAGGATCTTCGTCCGGGAGGCGGCCGTCGGGGACGTGTTCGACGACCTCGAGACGCACAGGATCTCGACCGCGGCATCGTTGGCGCAATCGACTCTGGGTTCGGATGTCGACGTCGATGTCGCTTCCACCGGTGTCGACCTGGCGACCCAGTTCCTCGTGGTCGTCGTCCGACGCGACTGCGACGTGCTCCGCGGTGGAAACGGGATCGTCATCGGAGAGGGCTCGTGGCAGATCTCGCCTCCCGTACCGGAGTCCCTCGACTGCGACCTGCCGAACCTGGCCGTGACGACCTACCGCGTCGACCGTCGGTACATCGGAGTCTTCGACGACGTTCCGGAGGGCCGGCCATGAGATCCGGAGACGAGGCCGCGGTGGGGTCCCGTGGCACCGAGTCGGGCTCATGACGCCCGACACCGGAAACTCTGGAGTACCCCTTCGTTACTGTGGCCGTCAACCGACTCCCCCGATCTCGAACACCGAGGATCGGATGACAACCATGATCGACGACCGAGCCGATGCAGCGTGGGCTGCAGCGGTGGCCAGCGATGTCGCTTCGCTCGAACGAGAGGGGCTCGACGACGTGTTGGTCGCCGTGCGCCTGGCCCGTTCCCGACTCGATGCGATCGAGATGAGGGTGGCGCGCCGCCTGCGCCAGCTGTCCGACGAGGGTCGATCCGACGCGCCGCAACGGGCCATCGCCTCGGCGACCGGGAAGACGCAGCGAGACGCTCTCGACGTCGCAGCGCGCGACGAGTTGTGCGTCGAGCGTCCCGATCTGGAAGGTGCCCTGGACCGGGGCGAACTGACCGCCGCCCATCTCGATGCGGTCCACGGCGCGGCCCGCAACCTCGTCGGCCCGGTCCGTGAGGAATATCTCGGGCACACCGACGATCTGCTCCGGCGGGCGTCCCGGGTGTCGCTCGAGACCTTCCGGCGCGAGTGTCGGGCGCTCGCGAAGCATTGCGCGTCGGCTCCAGGGTGTGACCCGGACGTCGACGAGTTGGAGCAGCAACGAGCGGCCTCGCGGGTCAGTCGATGGGTGGATCCGATCACCGGGATGCACCACACGCGGCTCGAACTCGACCCGGTCCGCGACGCGAAGCTGGGCGCCTCGATCAATCGCGAACTCGCTCGGTTGCGTGCGACACAGGGGGCGGCGCAGAGGCCGTGGCAGCAGTTGCTGGTCGATGCGGCCCTCCATGCGCTCACGGGTGGAGGTGGCTCGCGACCCGACGGTGGTGTCGGCGCCGACTCGATCGGGGTGGGAGCCCAGCGTGGAGCAGTGGTCGATCGAGTTCCGGAGATCACCGTGGTCGTCGACTTCGAGGCCCTGACCGATGCCGGCCGACGACACGGGTTGCGCGAGACCGAGAACGGTGTCGACCTCCCGGTTGCGACGGTCCGGCGGATGTGCTGCGACGCCGAGATCGTCCCCGTCGTGATGGGTGGCGGTGCGGAGGTGCTCGACGTGGGGCGGTCCGAACGGACGGCGACCCGTGCGCAACGCCGAGCCTTGCGTGCGTTGTACCGGACGTGCGCGCATCCGGAGTGCGGGGTCGGGTTCGACGCCTGTCGCATCCACCACGTCGAACACTGGCTCGAACATCGCGGCCCGACCGACCTGTCGAACCTGCTGCCGTTGTGCGAGACGCACCACCATCAGGTCCACGAAGGTCGATGGGGGTTGCGCGTGGACGCCGACCGGGTGGGCACCTGGACGCGACCGGACGGCGTCCGGCACATGGTGGAATCGACGGTGAATCGCACGGCATGTCCGCTGCCGGGTGAACCTCCACCACGCACCGCACCGACACGACGAGGGTCTGCCCGCAGCCTCGATGGCGACGTCCACGCCGGGGAGGGGGTGGGTGGGGACGAGCTGGCCATGGTCTGAGCGGAGTCGAGCCGTCGTCGTCGGTCGGGCCGATCTGGCCGTCGGCTCCGATCGACGTGCACCCGGTCCGCTGGTTCCGATGGGGTGGAACGGGTGCGCCCGGTCCGGTGGTTGCGATGGGGTGGAGCTCGCATGCCCGTGGAGCACCCGAAGATCGAAGGGTCCGACCGACGGTTTCCAGGCCCGGATGGTCCCGCGCAGTCCCGAGGCAACGACGTCGTGACCGGCGTATCGGGGCTCGCTCCTGCGCGCGCTCAGACGTTCGTCGGCGAGTGCCCGGTCGTCGTCGGTGAGGGCCTGCTCGTCGCGGGTCGGGCTTCGGTGGCAGCGGCCATGATGGCGAGGAGTTCGTCGCGATCCGGACCGAGTCGCGGGGGTGGCGGTCGGTCACCCTTGGTCGCGAGCGCGGTGGTCGCCGCGTGCAGCACGCGCGGGTCGGCGAACAGGACGTCGGGACGGTCGAGCATGTTGAACGAGCGGAAGAACGCACGGAACACGTCGGCGTCGACCCGTGTCGCGGGAATCAACCCCTCCATCACGAACTCGCGTGCGGCGGCCGCCGCCGGGTCGGGCTCGGTCCCGTCGTGGAACGCCGTGTGCAGCCTCGTCCGGTCGGCATCCTGCATGCACGACGCGACGTAGTGCGGTTTCACCTCCGTCACCATCGCGGCATCCATCGCCACGGCGATCGCGTGTCGGTCGCGACCGTGCTCATGCAGGATCGACGACAAGGCCTCGGCCGCGATCCCGGCCTGCGAGCAACCTTTGCCGTACCACGGGTTGGTCGTCACGGCGGCGTCGCCGATCACCACCAGGCCGGTCGCGACCGGGTGCCCGTCGACGACGAAGCGTCGGATCCGGTTCCGGAGCCGGGCCATCGCCTCGACCTCCGTGATCGGGTCGGCGAGGCCTTCGTCGGTCCATTCGGCGAGCGGAACGAGCGACCGGATCGCCGCCTCCCACGCGTCGGCATCTCGGAGTGCCAACAGTGCTCGGTCACCCGTCGGCACGCCGAACGTGATCGAGAACGTCCCGTTGTCGCCGTAGAACCCGGCGAAGCCCAGGTAGCCGAGGTCGCCGCCGGCTCCCTGCTTCGTGAGCAGTGGCAGTTCGCGCCCCTCGCGGAGACGATAGAAGCGCGACAGGTAGATGATCCCGGCTTCGCTCTGCTCCTCGGTCACCTGCACGTCGCCGCCGAGGTCCGCGATCCAGTCGAGGACCGGGGTGTCGCGTCCACCTCCGACCACCACGAGGTCGGCGGCGACCTCCGTTCCGTCGTCCAGCCGCAGACCGCGCACGTCGGTCCCGTCTCCCAGCAGGCCCGCGACTCCGACGCCACCGCGCCACGTGACACCGGGCTCGGCGGTCACCACGCGACGCAGGACCCACTCGAGCGTGAGCCGACGGCAACACAGCAGCACGAGGTCGTCGTCGCCGGGACGCGGCTCGCGATCCTCGATCTCGGGCGGCAGGAGCCGCTCCACGGTGAGCTCGGTCGCCCCCTGTTCGGCCAAGGCGTCCAGGACGTCGGGGGCACGCTGGGCGAGGATGCGGTGGAGCCGGGCGAGCAGAGCGTGGGACTGACGTGCATGGGGAGCACCACCACGGTTCCAACCGTCGAACGCTTCGTCGGCGGTCTCTGGGAGGTCCGTGTCGTCGCGCTCGAACACCGTGATGCGATGTCCGTCACGAGCCAACAGGAGAGCGGCCAACATCCCGGCCATTCCTCCGCCGACCACGGCGATGTCCTGCGGGTCCTCGCCGGGAACGGCGTCGATCACGAGAGGCTCCCGAGGAAGTCGAGCAACGCGTCGCCGACCTCGACAGGACGTTCCTGCTGGGTCCAGTGGCCGCACCCTTCGAGGATCACCGAGCGGTGGAGGCGGGGAAGCGTGGTGCCGAATGCATCGATCGCCGGGGCACCCAGGATGGTCGGGCCGTCACGGTCACCGCCGATGAACAGAGCCGGCACCTCGATCGGGGCGCCACGCCACGCTGCGAGGTCCTCCCAGTCGCGGTCGACGTTGCGGTAGCGGTTGAGCGCGCCGCGGAATCCCGTGTGCTCGAACTCGTTGGCGTAGACGTCGAGGTCGTCGTCGGTGAGCCAGGCGGGTTCGCTCTCCGGCCACGCGAACCGGTCGCGCATCTGCGCGCCGTGCGGGATCGTGCCGATGGTCCCGGCCCCGGGCTCGAGCGGCGGGGCGTCGCCGGAGGCGGAGAACATGAAGCCGTGCAACCATCCGCGCACGTCGGCCTCGATCTCCGCCTCGGCCCGGCCCGGCTCCTGGAAGTACTCGATGTAGAACTCCTCGTCGCCCGCGAGGGCACGCATCATCGCGAGTGGGCGGTGCTCCGACGGCGGCGTGTACGGGACGGACAGGCCGGCAACGGCGGTGAACACATCAGGACGCAGCAGCGCCGAGGTCCAGGCGATCGGTGCGCCCCAGTCGTGACCGACGACGACCGCGGTGTCGTGGCCCAGTGCCGAGACGAGCCCCACGTTGTCGGCCACGAGGCGGACCATGCGGTACTCCGACACGTCGAGCGGTGCGGACGACCGACCGTAGCCACGCACGTCGATCGCGACGACCTGATGGCCGGCCGCGGCCAGTGCCGTGAGTTGGTGGCGCCAGGAGTACCACGACTCGGGGAATCCGTGGACCAACAGCACGAGCGGGCCGGTGCCCGCTTCGACGACATGGATGCGGGTCCCGGCAACGGAGACCACGCGGGAACGACAACCTGGGGGGAGCATCGGGGTCACCTGTGATTCGAACGGAGTGGTGGGCGTCGACGGGGTGTCAGTCGGGTGCGAGACGTCGGTCGCGTCCGGGTCACCGCGTGGCGACCACGCCGGCGCGGGCATCGGCGACGTAGCCGTCGGTGCAGGTCCACGACACCTCGCCGTTGACGATCACCGAATCGATGCCCTCCTGTCGGCGGATCCACCGGATCCCGTCGCCGGGGAAGTCCTCGGAGGCGACCTCCGGACCGCGTCCGATGCGGTCGGCGTCGAACACGACGACGTCGGCGGCCATGCCGGGCGCGAGCAGCCCACGGTCGGGGATGCGCCAGATGGTCGCCGGGTCGAGGGTGATCTTCTTCACGGCCGCCTCGAGGCTGAGCGACTTCGTGGAACGCACGAACTCCGAGAACAGGAAGCCGGTGTCACCGAACGTCGAGAACGAGCCGACGTGGGCGCCGCCGTCGGAGGCTCCGACGTGGACGAGGGGGTCGGCGAGGAGTTCGCCCACCACGGGGGAGTCGTTGTGGCCGATCGATTCGCGGATGAACCACGTGCCGAGGTCTTCGTCGATCGCGATGTCGAGCACGGCGTCGCCGTGGGAGCACCCGCGCTCGGCGGCGATCTCCTCGATGGTGCGACCGATCAGATCGGCGTTGCGATCGTGGACGGTCCGGCGGATGACGAACGCTCCGGCCCCCGTCCCACCTCCGGGACGACGGGCGAGCGAGTTCATCTCCTCGACGAGTTCGTCGCGACGCTCGGCCACCGCGACGAGCTTCTCGGCCCGGTCTCGGATCGACGCGACCCGCCACCACGACGGCATCGTCAGCAGCATCAGGCTGCGCTGGTCGAGCGTGAAGCTGATGTCGATCGGCCGCGTCTGGACCTGGGGCCACACCACCGCACCGCGCTCGCGAGCTGCAGCGACGGCGGCCATCACCTTGGTCGTCGCCTCGTGGTTGGCGCTCGAATGGAACAGTGGCGACAGCGTCGTCGTGAGACCGTGTGCGATCGACAGATCAGCGAGCTGCTCGACGCGTGCGACGGTCAGGTCCGCGTCGAAGAACTCGTGGACGATCTGCAACATCGCGTCGTGTTCGCCGAGCACGCGGGCGAGGGCGTCGAGTTCCTCCGGTGCGGCCCATCGGCTCGGCACCGGGCGATAGCTCTCGTCGATGTCGACGAAGCTGGTCGACATCCCGATCGCACCCGCGTCGAGGCACTCCGCGAGCATCGAGCACATCGCTTCGACCTCGCCGGGGGTGGCGGCGCGCTGTTGGGCGTCGGCGCCCATGACGAACATGCGGATCACGGAGTGTCCGACGAGCGGGGCCACGTTGAGTGCGATGTTCCCGGCGAGTGCGTCGAGCCAGGCGCCGAAGCCCTCACCCCATCGCCAGTCGACGCCGGCGTCGAAGGCCGCTTCGGGCATCTCCTCGATCAGTCGGAACATGCTGCTGAACGCGTCGCGCTGATCCGCGCGGAGCGGAGCGAGTGACAGCGAGCAGTTGCCGGGGACCACGGTCGTGACCCCGTGTTCGAGCGCCGGGAACGCAAACGGGTCGAAACACAGTTGGGCGTCGTAGTGCGTGTGCGGGTCGATGAACCCGGGCGCGACGATCTTTCCGCCGGCGTCGATCGTCCGGACGGCGTCGCCGGCGGTCCCGCCGACGGCGACGATCCTGCCGTCGCGGATCGACACGTCGCCGATCCGGCCCGGTTCTCCCGAGCCGTCGACGATCATTCCGTTGCGGATGGCGAGGTCGAGCATGTTGGTCTCCTGGTGGCGGTCGGGTCGGGTCATCGGGAATCGGACGGGAATGGCGGGGGTGAGGAGGGGGTTCGGAGCGGCTGCTCGCCGCGCCGTTCCAGTGCGGGCAGGACGACGGTCCACGCCCGACCGACGAGTTCCTCGATCGAACCGACGCCCGCGGCGTCGAGCGACACGGTGCAGGCGTCCTCGTCGAGGGCGATGGTCGAGACACCGCCGTTGTCGTAGGTGAGTTCGATCTCGATCTCGGCGCGCCCGTCGTGCCCGCCGACGACGGTGGCGCGGCTGATGGTGGCGCTCATCGTGGCGGTGGCGGTTCGGTGAAGACGATGTCGCTCGGCAGGAGGCCGACGTCGCGTCGGGTCGCGGCCCGAGCTGCGAGGTGCAGGTTCCACGACAGGAGCTGCTGCTCGGCACCGTCGGCGTGGGGGAGCTCGCGAGCGGCGATCGCGGCCAGGTCGTCTCCCGGTCGGGGTGACACGAACCGTCGAGCTCTCGTGGGTTGCATCGTGTCGGACCCTCTCACGCAGGTGGGCACCGACGGGATCGGCACCGAGGAGCCCCTCGCGGACCCCACCACGACGACCATAGCGATCTTGTTGAACGATGTCCAATAGAAGTTCTCACGCATGTCGGTCGGCGGAGCGGCGACAATGGGGTGGTGAGTTCCGCCCCGCCGACGCCGAAGCGCACCCGCATGGAGCCCGAGGAGCGGCGCGAACAGATTCTCGACGTGGCCGCCGGACTGTTCGGCGAACGCCCCTACAGCGAGGTGTCGGTCAGCGACATCGCCCGCGAGGCCGACATCGCCCGAGGCCTGTTGCACCACTACTTCGGATCGAAGCGCGACCTGTACCTGGCGGTGGTGCGCAAGGCGGCGCAGGCGCCACTCGAGGCATCGCCGGAGACCGCGCTCGGCTCTCCCCAGGCCTGGGCCACCGCCGTGGACAGCTTCCTCGACGCCGTGCGTCGCAATCCGAACCGGTGGCTCGCCTCGGCGGCCGTCGGGGGTGCCGAGAGTGACGACGACGTGGCGGCGATCCTCGACGAGACCCGTGAGATCCTCGCCGATCAGACCCTGTTGGCGATCGGCCTGGGCGATCGAGCCGACGATCCGGTCGTGCGCGCCCTCGTGCGCGCCTGGGGTGGGTTCGTCCAGGAACTCACGGTCGAGTGGGTCGGTCGTGGTCGGATCGACGACGGGCGCGTCCGGCGGACGATGCTCGCGACGTTGCCGATCCTGATCGATCAGGTCCTTCCGTTGATCGACGACGACACGCCCGAGTCGATCGCCTGAAACCCGGGGGCCAGCCGCGAGTCAGAGGCGTCGGATCACCTCTCGCTCGTCAGATGTCGAGGCCCTTGGCCACGACCGGTGTGAGCCGGTGGATCTCCGGTGCCCCGGCGAGGAAGGCACCGGTTGCGGCCATCGCCTTGCCCATCGCGTCGCCCTTGCCGTGGGCGGCGACCGCCGCGTCGTCGGTGTACAACTCGAAGAACCAGTAGACGTTCTCGGCGTCGCGGTGCGCCGAGTAGATCTCCAGGCCGGCCTCCTCGTTGCTCGCCTCGATCAATCCGGCGAGGGCCGCCTCGAACTCGTCGGCGCGTCCGTCGGTGCAGGTGAGCTTGGCGATCAACGAGTGTTTCGACATGCGCGGAAACTACCGGCGCTCAGCCGCAGTGTCGGAGTCGGAGCGGTCAGTCCTCGGTGGCGAGAGCGAGTCCGGCGATCGCATCGGCGATCCGCGGCAAGTACGCCGTGGGCATGTCGTGACCCATGCGGGAGAGCACGAGCAGGTCGGCACCGGGCACAGCGGCCGCCGTGGCCTCGCCGCCCGAGAGGGTGACGAGGGAGTCCTCGCGTCCGTGGATCACCAGGGTCGGGATCTGCACCGCGCGCAGTCGATCGGTGCGATCCCCGGTCGCTGCGATCGCCGCGATCTGGAAGGCGGCGCCCGCCGGGTGGAAGCACCGGTCGTAGGCCTCGATCGCACGGGAACGCGCGTCGGCTTCGTCGAACAGTGACCCGCCGATGATGCGCGAGGTGGCCACCGTTGCCGCGATGGCCCCGGCTCGGTCGGTCGGCGGCGGCGTGAGGAGGGCGCCGATCGCAGCGGGGTCGGGCTGGCCGACGTCGGACGCGCCGGTGGTGGACATGATGCTCGTCATCGACAGCACCCGGTCGGCGTGCTCGATCGCCATCACCTGGACGATCATTCCTCCCATCGACGCGCCGACGACGTGTGCTGCGGCGATTCCGAGGGCGTCCAGCAGTCCGACTGCGTCGTTCGCCATGGTCGACAACGTGTACGGCGCGTCGATCGACTCACCGGCCAACGACTTCGCGTAGAGCGCCATCACGTCGGGCGGCGGTCCCTCCGACTTGGTCGACAGACCGATGTCGCGGTTGTCGAAGCGGATCACGCGGAAGCCCCGTTCGAGCAATTCGGAGACGAACCCCGGGCTCCACAGGGTCATCTGCGCACCGAGACCCATCACGAGCAGCAGCGGCGGTGCGTCGTCGGGGCCGAAGCTCTCGTAACAGATCTCGATGTCGTTCACTTCGATGGTGGGCATGGCGAGATCATGGCATCCGAGCTCGGGGACAGGTCATTCCACCGGCCCCCTCTTCTTCGGTTGCCGTGACGACCCGTGTCCACGCGCGTCGACACGGTCGTCGCGATGTCGACCCACGTCGACATTTCTCCGACATCGGGACCCGGGACCGCCGGCCGTTCGGACGAACGATGACACCCCATCGCCTGTCGAGGTCAGTCGGCGCCACGCGGGACCGGCCGCCAGGATCCGTTGCGGCGCACGGCCGGCTCGTTCTTGCCGACTGCTCGCACCGTGAGGGATCCGGGTCGACCCTCCACGATCACTCCGCCGCATTCGGGCAGCCCCCACAGGTCGAGATCGTCGGGGACCGGCCAGCCGCGATCCGACCCCGGCGTCCAGTGGGGGAGCGCCAACCCGTCGACGAGTCCGAGACCGTCGACGACTTCCGCGCCCCCGTTCGGTCGAACCATCCGGCTGCACAGGACCATCGCCCCGGCGGACGCGCCCGAGATCGACATGCCTGCGTCGTGCAGGTCGACGACTCGCTGGCGGACCCTGCCCGACAGGACCTCGCGCAGACTCGCCGGCGACCCACCGGGCAGGACCAGCAGTGCGATGTCGTCGGTGAGGGATTCGACGGCGGCTTCGATTCCGTCGCGAGGATCGGGGACGACGACGACGCTCGCACCGAGAGCTTCGTAGTGACGACGGGCCCGCTTCGACGCACCCGCATAGTCGGTGCCGCGTCGGGCGGCGCCTGCCAGTACCGCAACCGATCCGCGATCGGCGCGACCGGACTCGGCACGAGCTGCGACTCCGGCGACGGACAACACCTCGGCGTCCATCTCGCGGCACTGGTCGGTGAACTCGCGCCCACCCTGGAGACAGATCACGCCCGGCATGGCGTGATCCTCGCACGTGGCGCCGCGGTCGGCCCCAACCACCCGATGCGATGGATCAGGTGGTCAGTGCGGCGAGTGCGGCGTCGCTGACCTGCGCGAAGCGGTCGACGACCACGTCGAGCCAGGCCGGGTCGTCGTCGGCGAAGGCGGCTCGTACCTGTGCTCGGATCGCACCGGCACCCGGCCCGGTCGGGTCGCCGTGAGCGTGGAGCCATGCGTCGGCACGCAACGCCTGGAGCACGGTGATCACGTCGACGGTTCCGTACTCGAGAGCGGCCGACGTGACCTCGACGCCCGGCAGGAGGCCGTCGACCGCCGCCAGCCAGTCTCCGCTCAACGACGCCGACACGCTCTCGCCGTCGCGCATCGAGCGCACGTCTCCCCACCAGGAGGTGCCGCGCTCGTAGCCCGGGTCGCCGCCGGCCTCGTGCGAGATCAGTTCGCCGTGGCCCCACTCGCCGAGGCCGGTGTGCAGGTCGATGATGCCCAACCTGCGTGCGGGTGCGACGAGTGCGGCCAGGTGTTCGACGAGCCAGCGGTGCGACCAGACGGGGCCCGACCCACCGTGGAAGATGCCGGTCGGGTGGTCGTACTGGCCGCCGCTCACGATCTGCTGGAAGCGATCGAGGCCCACCTCGCCGGCCACGCCGAGCAGGGCGTCGGTGGTGGCGGCCTGCACGTCGTCCGTCCACTCGGCGGGCACGAGCAGGTCGGCCACGTCGGAGTACGCCTCGTTGGTCGGCGGTTCGGGCCAGGCGACGAAGTTCCGGTTGAGGTCGACGTTGTCCTCGTTCACCCGTCGGACCCACGAGAAGCCCACCGGGTTGAAGGCGTGGAGCAGCACGACACGGATGCCAGGTGATGCGGATCGCGCCGGCGACGCTCGTTCGTCGAGCCACCAACTCTGCAGCGCCGACCCGGTGTAGCCCTCCACGCCGTGCGTGCCCGACACGATCAGCAGCACGTCGCGGGCATCGGGGGCGCCGACCTGCGCGATGTCGATCGCCAGATCCTCCCCGTCGATCCCGGCGAGCGGGTGGGGGAACGAGTCGATCTCGGCGCCGGCCGCTCGGGCAGCGGTGAGGAACCGCTCCCTCGCGCCGGCGTACGTGGAGTCGAGTCGGCGCGTGGCGGGTTCGGTCATGTGACGATGTTGGCAGACCCGGGCGGACCGGCCGAAGGTGTCGCCCGAACCGCCGACGTCTCGTTCGCCGGTGGAGCCGACCGGGCGCGTCCCGAGCGCGCTGCGTCCACCTTCGCCCGCACGCCGCCTGCGATTCCCTCGGGGTTGAGGATCGCGGTGAGGATCAGCAGCACCCCGCCGATCAGCACCTCCCAATCGCCCAGGCTGCCCGTCAGTTCCGAGATCGCATAGAACGACACGCCCGCCGACGCGGTGATGCCCGATGTGACCGCCCCACTCACGCACCCGATGCCGCCGAGGTAGGCGAACGCCAGGGCGGTGAGCGACGCGATCGTGCCGAACGATGCGTCGGACACGCTGGCGAAGCGGTACGCGATGAGACAGCCGCCCACGCCGGCGATGAACGAGGAGATGGCGAACACCTGCAGTTTCACGCGGGCCACGTCGATGCCGGCGGCCGCGGCGGACCGCTCGTTGGAGCGCACGGCGAGCATCCGGCGCCCGGTCGGGCTCCGCCGCAGGTTCGTGACGCCGAGTGCGAGCAGCACCACGACCGCCAACAGGAACAGACCGAACACGGGTCGCGATGCCTGCGACCCGAGGATCAGCCCGAGATCCCACCCGCCGAGCTTCGGGTTGGGGATCTGCGCACCCCCGGTCGACGCGTCCCCGACGTACTTCGGGTTCTTGAACACGAACTCGTTGATCGCGACGCCACCGGCCAGCGTGACGATCGCCAGGTTCGCGCCGCGCACACGCAGCGCGGGGAACCCGACGAGCGTGCCGAACACCGCGGCCACGAGCGCCGCGAGGATCGGCGCCAGCGGGAAGGGCACTCCCCATCCGATCGCGAGCTTGGAGAGCGAGAACCCCGCGACCCCGGCGAATGCCATCTGTGCGAGTGAGGTCTGCCCGCCGAAGCCGGTGAGCACCACCAGCGACAGCGCCAGCACGGTGGCGATGAGCGTGGTCATGATCGCACCACGCCACAGTGGCCCGAGCGCCAGCAGACCGACGACGGCGAGTCCGACCGGGATCAGCACGCTCTGCGGAGTGACCCGCGCCGCGGGCACCGCCGGCAACTTCCACGTGTCGACGGCACCACGATCGGGAACCCGTTCGCCGAGCGCCACCATCGCCACGATGATGACCACGAACGGCAACCCCTCGCGCGCCCCGTACTGGGGGAACCAGCTCACGTCGCCCTGCAGCTTGGTGAACGTCGACTGCACGAGACCGATCGCGATGCCGGTGAGCACCGTGGGCCACACCCTGCGGAACCTGCCGATCAGGGCCGCACCGAGCGCCGGGATGAGGAACCCGAACGTGAAGTTGGTCGAGGACAACTGGATCATCGGCGACGCGAGCACCACCACGAAGGCCCCGATCACCGAAGCGACGACGAACGTGGCGGACGCCGCCAGGGTGGGGGAGTAGCCCAGCAGCACGACGCCCTTCTCGTTCTCCGCGGCGGCGCGGGTGACCAGGCCGGCCCGCGTGAAACGCATCGTGGCCCACACCGTCGCGGCGATCGCCACGACCACGACCAGCAGCCACAACCCGTCACGGGGAACGGTGACGTCGTTCATGACGGTGACGGGTTCGCGCGGCAGGATCGGGTCGACACGCAGTCCGGCGTTGTCCGGGAACCGGTTCTCGACCAGCGAGATGAACACGATGACCAAGCCGATGCTGGCGACGATCTTGGCCAGGGCCGGTGCGCGGAACAGTGGGCGGAACACCAACGTGTACACGAACCAGCCGATCACCGCTGCGGTCGCCAGCGTGAGCAGCATGGCCCAGCGGAATCCGATGTCGCCGTCGAAGTGGTAGCGCGCCGGGAGGCCCGGGATCGGGAACGGATAGGCGCCCTGGCGCAGGTCGGCGTACACGTAACCGGACCAGGTGGCCATGGCACCGAACCCGAAGTTCACGACGCCCGAACCCTGGTGCGTGATCATCAGCCCGATCCCGAACGCCCCGATGATCGCCGCGGCCGCCGAGCCGAGGAGGACGAAGAACAGGTAGTCGGTCATGGGCGAGCCGGGCGATGGTCAGTGCGACCGGGTGTTCACGGCAGGTAGTCGACGACCGACACCGACTCGAACCCGGGCACCGTCTCGATCTCCCCGCCCTCCACGTAGGTGCCGATCGGGAACTCGAAGTTGCAGATGCTCGGGTACGTGTCCGACGTCCCGCAGGCGAGTGCACTGTCGTTCGGGAAGGTGAGGATGTCGGTGGACGTGGCCATCCGTTCGTAGATGGCCGCACCGCTGACCTCGCCGCCGTCGGCTGCGATCGCGTTCGCCACACGGGCGAGCGTCATCAATTGCGAGATGCCGAGCGCTCCGACGCCCAACGAGGCGGTGGCGCCGCTGCCGTAGGTCGGCTCGATGAGCTCGTCGAACTCGGCTTGCGATGTCGTGTCGCCGGGCGCCCCGACTCCCACGAAGTACCAGCCGACCGCGTCGTCGCCGACGACGTCGATCACCTCGGCGCTGCCACAGATCGCCGTCGACACCATCGGCGTCGTGATGCCGAGCGACACACGGCCGCGCATCGCTCCGATGCATCCGGCGTCGGCGTAGAGCGACACCATCAGGTCGGGGTTCTCGCTGTTGGCTTCGCGGATGAGACCCTGGAAGCCGGCGTCGGTCTCGTTGTCGCCACCCTTCACCGACTTGTACGTGATGCCCGCCTTCTCCAGAGCGCCGATCAGCGAGGCCTCCGAACCGTTGGCTCCGGCGTTGTCGGCGCTGACGATGCCGACGCTCTGCGCATCGAACTCCTCGACCGCGAGTGCGACCATCGCCGCCATGGTGGTGGCGTTGCCGCCGGTGACGAACAGCGCATCGGCGGTGTAGTCGGGCGGGAGGATCGGCAGCGCGCCCACGACCGGGATGTCCGACGCCGCGAACGTGTCGTAGCCGGGGAACAGGTCGAGGCCGAGCAACGCCATCTCCACGCCCTTGCCGCTCAGTTCCTGCGCGCAGGCCTGCGAGGTCTCCGGCGAGCCGGCTGCCGTGCAGTGCTCGATCACGACGGGACGGCCGCCGAAGCCGCCGTGCTCGTTGAGGTAGGCGAGTGCCAGGTCGGTGTCGGTGCGCATCTCGGGGAAGTCGAGCCCCGCAGCGCCTTCGGTGTTGACCATCCCCAGGACGATCGGTTCGCCCGATGCCGGTCCGAGCGCACCGAACCCGTCGCCCGTCCCCGGGTCGTCGGCGCCATCGTCGTCCTGGCTGCCATCCCCACCATCCTCCGGGGGTTCTTCCGCAGTGGTGTCGGTCGGAGTGGTGTCGGTCGGAGTGGTGTCGTCGGCCGCGGCGTCGTCGGCCGTCGAGTCGGTGGTCTCGCCGTCGGTCGCGTCCGGGGACGTGTCGGAGCCCGCCGCGGTGTCGAGCGGCGCCTCCGTGCCGGCCGTGGACGCGTCGGGCGCGGCGCCTGTGTCGTCCGAACCACCGCCGCACGATGCGACGACCAGCCCGATCACCGCGATGGTCGCGGACCCCCGTTGCAACCGATGGTGATGAATCATGATGTCCCCCCGTGTGTCCCCTGGTGATCGGATGAATGCGGTGCGGCGGCGCTCAGGCCATCGCGGTGTCGGGTACCCAGCTGCCGTGGGCGCCGTACGGCACGCGTCGCGGTAGGTGGACCGTGGCGACCGGTTCCGACGCGAAGTCCTGGGCGTCGATGATCACGAGTCGCGACTGATCGGAGTTCGTGTCGTGGACGATGCTGATGATCCAACCTTCGTCCTCTCCGGCGTCGGTCGAGGCGGGAGCGAAGACGGGTTCGGCCCCACGGACGCCGTCGCCCAGTCGGTGCTCGACGCACGCACCGCTGGCGAGGTCGTACTTCCAGAACGCCGAGCCGTACACCGGCTCCTCGCTGTTGCCTTCGCCGGCCATCGCCATCAGGTAGCCGTAGCGGGCATCGAGCCCGACGAGGCGGTCGTCGACGCGACCGAAGTCGCCCGGGCGGTCGTCGACCTGTTCCTCCGTGACGGTGCCGGCATCGAGGTCGATCGTCCACTTCCAGAGCCGACCCACCTCTGCGTAGTCGTCGTTGCTCGAGCCGAACGCCTCCTTCTGGCGCGACACGTGCAACACGATCGAGTTCCCCGACTCGTGAGCGTTGACGGGATGGAACACGTAGCACGGGTCGATCTCGAACCAGCGCACGTCGGCATTGGCCCCGTTGCGCGGCATCACCCCGAGGCGTGCGCCGGCGTCGCGGTCGAACTTGAAGGGCAGACCGGTCTCGAGCGCGCCGAGATCGAAGCACACCGGGAGGTCCATGAAGACGATGTGGTTCTGCGTGACGTTGAAGTCGTGCATCATCACCATGTTCGGCAGCTCGATGCCTTCCAGTTGCACGAGCTGGCCGTCGGGGCTGATGCGGATGTAGTGGAGGAACGGTGGCTCCGGACTCAGGTAGCTGAACGCGATCAGCTCACCGGTGACCGGGCAGACCTTGGGGTGCGCGGTCATGGAGCAGGTGAGCTCGCCGCCGTAGTCCTGCACGCCGAGGGTGTTCAATTCGGTGTCGACCCTCCACGGCCAGTGCCCTTCCTCGAGGCACAGCAGTTGCTTGTTGTGGGCCATGACGTGGGTGTTGCCGGTGCCGCGGGTGAGGTCGCCCATGCCGGCCATCGGATCGTCGAGCGGGTCGGAGATGTTCGGCGTCTGGATGAAGCGGTTGCGGTACCACTCGGCTCGTCCGTTGGCGAGGCGCACGCCGTGCAACATGCCGTCGCCGAAGAACCAGTGTCCCGACGTCCCCGACGCCGGGTTGGGTCCCGTACGTACGTAGGTGCCGACCAACTCGGGTGGGATCACGCCGTCGACGCGCAGTTCGGTGTCGGTGCGTTCGTCGAGCACCGGTGCCCAGTTGTCGCGCAGGTGCCACGGCAACGCGTCGGTCGGAGCGAGGGATTCGATCGTCATGTGACCAACGTAACAGTGGTCGCTCGTCAGAAGTTACTCGGAGTAAATAAATCTCACGGACCGATACGGTCGTGGTGTGACTCGACGCACGACAGCCGGACCCGAGCGCCCGCGGCGGAGGGGCCGCCCGAAGGGTCGGGCGGTCCTCGCCGACCGGTCGCAGTTGCTGGCCGCGGCCGAACGGGCGATCGCGTCGGTCGGAACCGACGTCACGATGGACCAGATCGCCGCCGAGGCGGCGGTCACGAAGCCGATCCTCTACCGGACGATCGGTGACCGGGACGCCGTGATCGATGCGATGTCCGACGTCCTCGTCGATCGCATCGTGGAGGAGATCGCTGCGTTTCGGAGCACGGGAACGGCGCCGCGCGACGCATTCCGCGCTGCGGTGAGCGCATACCTGTCCGCCGTCGGGGCTCATCGCGACCTGTACCTGTTCGTGAACGCAGCGGGGCAGCGCATGGGTCCACTGCGCCGCCGGATCGATCGGTCGTCCCGCACGATCATCGACGTGTTCGAAGCCGCCGCCGGCGGACTCGGGACCACGACGTCACCTCTCACCTGGAGTCATTCGATCATCGGGGCCTTGCAGATCGTGACGCTGATGTGGATCGAGTCGGACGACATCGAGACCGACCGACCCCGCAGGACCGTCGAGGACCTGGCCGACGACTTCACTCATCTCCTCTGGCCCGGGGTGGAAGCGATCCTCGCCGCCGCACGAGTCGACCCCACAGCTGGTCCAGACGAACCGTCCGACGACTGAAGGTCGTCACGACGGCGCGGCGGCACCCCCGGTTCGGCGACCGCCTGGTTCCGCCCGACCGCCCGAATCCATCCGATCGCCCGATGCTGGTCGATCCCGCTCGTCGACGTTCAGAACTCGCTGTCGATGGGGAAGTCGTCGTCACGCTTGTCGGGGTCGACGTGCTTGCGGACGTCGGGATCCTCGTCGATCTGCTTGCCCGTGAGACGGGTGCCGGCTGCATTGACCGCGACGAACACGAGCCCGAAGAACACGACAGCTGCGACGACGACGAGAGCGAGGGGAAAACTCATGCATGGCGTGTGCCCAATCCATTCAGCACGAAAACGTGTCCGCGCTCTCGCCCGTCGGAGGACGCGTCCGAGGCGCCGGAGCATCCGGCCCGTGCGGACTGTTCAGAGTTCGAACGTCGTGCCGAACGACGGTTGCGGAGAGCACGGTGGCGCGACGGCGGCGGGTACGGGGTCGGCGGCGCCGAACCGCGCCGTCCACTCATCGAGGCCGACGGGCGTCAGCGACGCTGCGAACGCCTCGAGGTCGGCGAGCGTCGCCGTGTTCGAACTCAGGTTGAAGACGGTGGTCGAGTCCTGCCAGAACACGCTCACCAGCGTCGGGTCGGGCGAATCGATCTCGATGAACGCCGGTCCGTCGAGGAAGGTGACCGGGTCGAGTTGTCGGCCACCGAACATCAACTCGGCGAACGACCCGCCAGGGGTCTGGACGAGGAGCGCCGACGCAGGAGCACCCTCACCACCGCCGGGCACGTCGAACCGGACGGAGTAGATCGTCCGGGAATCGCCGAGTGAGAACACCGACCAGTCGACGGGCAAGGTGACGTCGATCGTCGCGTCGCCGTCGATCGACATCGCCGAGAACAAGTCGACCATCGGCTGTCGGTCGAGCGGTCGGCCGATCGCGTCGTTGACGATCACGACGCCGCACGGCACCTGCGGTCGGTACGACGCCAACGCTCCCTCCGCCCGGTTGCTGTCGACGCCGACGCCGAGCGACCCCACCTGACGGATGTCGAGTCCCGACGGATCTGCGGGTTCGCCGTCGAACTCCGCCATCCACACCTCGGTGCCGTCGGGGGCACCGAGCACGAGTGCGCTGCTCCCTGCGATCGCCGGGCGCACCGTGGCCTCGACGAACGGCAGGGACGAGGTGGGAAGGGCGAGTGGAGTGTCCGCAGTGACGCCGGTGCGCACGAGGGCCGCACTGGTCGTGACCGGCGCGATCGTCGTCGTGGAGGTCGTCGTGGAGGTCGTCGTGGTGGTCTCCGTCCCCGCGACCGTCTCGTCACGTGTCGAGTACGACCACACCACCGCACCGAGGACGGCGAACACCAGGAGACCGGCACCGAGCTTGGCGAGTGACCCGGCCGGTCGCCGCCGCTTGGCGATCGGGCGACGCATCCCGTGCGGAGCGGTGGACACCACTGCTCCACTCTCGGATCGCCCGGTGATGTTCCGCGTCGTGTCCCCGTGCCCGATTCCGAAGAGCGACTCGCGGATCTCGCGCCGCTTCCCCATGGGCATGGGTTCGACTCCGGGACGCGATCCCTGGATCTCGTCGAAGACGTTCACGCGGTGCTCCCCGGTTCGGAGATCGCAGCCTTCAGTTCGCGACGGATGCGGCCGAGTGCGGAGCGCACGGTGCCGACCGAGAGGTCGAGTGCCTCGGCGATCGCCGCGTGTGAGCACGACTCCCAGAGCGAGAGCAGCACGATGTCGCGATCGTCGGGCGCGAGTTCCGACACGGCGGTCATCAGGGGCGAGCCGCTCCGGACGTCGGCCTGTGCGTCGGTGGCGAACAGGTCGCGGTTCGCCTCGTGCTGCACGACACGCGGCGAGCGTGCAGCGCCATCGGGCACCAGCGGGTCGACCATCCTGACCACGGGGCCCGTCTGCTCGCGAAGCCGCAGCGACCGCAGGTGCTCGCGCTCGGCGGCACTGTGACGACGAAGTACGGCGACGGCAGAACCGACCAGGAACAGCCGCTCGGTCCCGCGCTGGCTGTCGAAGCGATCCCACGAGCGCAGCGCATGCTCGAAGGTCTCGGCGACGACCTCGGGACTCGATGCGCTCCCGATCCGTCGGGTGATCAGCGCGTACACGGCGTCGACGTGGTCGTCGTACAGTCGGGCGGCCCCCGCTCCGGTCAATGGCACGGACACACTTTGCCAAATCTGCGCCCCGTGCGATGAAATGCCGTCCCCAACGACGCGAATTCGTGCGAGGGGAACAGGTGCCGGGTCCGTCAGTTCGTCACGGTCGTGTACGCGTGCTGCGCAGCACCCGACACCGCGTCGGCTGCGTTCGCAACCGCGCGTTTCCCGCTCCAGAACACCGACGGTCGGCCGCCGGTGTCGAGGGCGGCGAAGATCAGGCCACCGAGGATCGCCGCGTTCTTCACGAAGCCCATCGTGTCGAGTTCCTTCTGCATCGGCGTGTCGGACTCCCAGAAGCGATGACTCGCGAGGGTGGTCGGGACGAGGGACGCGCCGAGTGCCAGTGCCGCGGGTCGCGGGGCGATGCCGAGCGCGAGCAGTGCGCCGCCGGCGATCTGCACCCCGGCGTTCAATTGCACGAGCTTCTCAGGATTCGTGTCGACACCGGCGGCGTCGGTGAGCGGGTCGGTGACCTGTTCCGCGACCGGACCCAGTTGGCCCGACCGCATCAGCGACTTCGCCCCGAGGACGACGAACGCCGAAGCGAGCAGCGAGCGAGCGATGGTGCGAGTTCCGATCATGCGCCCGTTCTACCCCGATCCTCGAACGGTCAACCCGTTGCGCCGGTCTACCGGCCGAGCATGCCGTACGCGTGGGTGGGGCTGAGAACGAGCAACAGTCGACCTTCGTCGACCATGGCCTGTCGGTACTCGTCCCAGTCGTCGTGCTCGCCTGCCACCGCTCGGTAGTAGTCGACGAGTCGGTCGACCGTGGAGTCGCCGGGCGCGACGGCGACCGGAGTGAGTTCCACGTCGGCTTCGATCACGGCGTAGGCCCAGAAATCGTCACGGTTGACGTGCAGCGATGCACGCGGGATGCGTCGCAGATTGGTCGTCTTCGCACGCCCGTCGGTCACCGAGACGAGGATCCGATCGTCGTCGTCGACGCGGAAGGCGATGTTCGACGACTGGGGTCGACCGTCCGCCTTGGTCGTGATGAGCATGCCGTTGCGCTTGTTGCGCACGAATTCGATGGCGTCGGAGATCTGCACGGTGGATGACAACCGCGCCCGTGCAACGACTGTTCCCGTGTCACCGACCGCCGACGGGCGTGAGTGGCTCATCGCCCGCCAGGATCGCGACGACGTTCCTGGCGGCGAGGTCGGCCATCGCACTGCGCGTCTCCACGGTCGCCGAACCGAGGTGCGGCACCATCACGACGTTGTCGAGTCCGAGCAGGCCCGGGTGGACGTCGGGTTCGTTCTCGTACACGTCGAGCGCCGCACCGGCGATGGTGCCGCTCGTCAACGCCTCGACGAGAGCCGCTTCGTCGACGATCGGCCCGCGTGCCGTGTTGATCAGGAACGAGTCCGACCGCATCGAGGCGAGCGCGGCGTCGTCGATCAGATGATGCGTCGCCTCGGAGGACGGGCAGTGCAGCGACACCACGTCGCTGGTGGCGAGGAGTTCGTCGAGCGTCACCAGCGTGGCGCCGAGTCGCCGCTCCGTCTCCCGGTCGACGGCGCTGCGGTTGTGGTACACGATGTCCATCCCGAAGGCGCGGGCGCGCGTCGCCACCGCCTCGCCGATCGCTCCCAGGCCGACGACGCCGAGACGCCTGCCCTGCACGCCGGTGCCGAGCATCATCGCCATCCCCCACTTCCAGTGGGTGCCGGAGCGGATCAGGCGCTCGCCCTCACCGAGTCGCCGGGTCACCATGAGCAGCAGCGCCAGCGTGAGATCGGCGGTCGCGTCGGTCAACACGCCGGGCGTGTTGGTGACGGCCACCCCGCGCGCGTTGCACGCGGCGACGTCGACGTTGTCGTAGCCGACGGCCACGTTCGCCACCACGCGCAACTTCGGAGCGGCCGCGAGGAAGGCGTGGTCGACCCGGTCGGTCAGCAACGTGACCGCCGCGTCGGCGTCGGCGAGTCGTGCGTCCCTGACATCGGTCGGGATCGGCTCGTCCTCGGTCCACGCCCACACCTCGCCCGACGCACGCAGGATCTCGAGTCCCGAGTCGGGGATGCGTCCGGTCACGACGATCTGTGCCCGCCCGGCGATCGGCCGGAATGGGTCGGACCCGATCCGGCCGTTGGTCGTGGCGTCGTTCATCGTCTCGACGATATTGGAGCGCGGTGGTCCGAAGAGCGCTGCGGCGCCGGACCGTTTCTCCTCCGGGAGGGGCGCAGGCGATACTGGGCCGGATGGGACACCGCCTGCCGCTGCAGCACGTGACGATCCACGGTCACGAGGTCGGATTCCGGCGAGCGGGTGACCCGGAACGCGAGACGATCCTGCTGATCCACGGGCTCGCAGGCAGCTCCAAGACCTGGGACTCCACCATCGACGATCTCGCCGCCGAGTACGACGTGATCGCGCCCGACCTGCTCGGTCACGGCGAATCGGCGAAGCCTCGCGGCGACTATTCGCTGGGTGCGTTCGCGAGTGGCCTGCGCGACATGCTCGCGATGCTCGACGTCGCGAGTGTCACCGTCGTCGGCCATTCCTTCGGTGGCGGGGTGGCGATGCAACTGGCGTACCAGTACCCGCACCTCATCGACCGTCTCGTGCTCGTGGGTTCGGGAGGTCTCGGCCGCGAGGTGTCGGTGATCCTGCGGATGCTCGCTCTCCCGGGTGCGGAGTACCTGATGCCGCTCGGCATCCCGGGCTTCGTCGTGGACCGAGCGAACGACGTCGGGCGCTTCCTCGGGCGACGCAACATCCGGTCCGAACGGCTCGGCGAGATGTGGCGGGCGTACGCCTCGCTCGCCGGCGCAGAGAATCGCCAGGCGTTCGTGAAGACGATGCGTGGCGTGATCGAGCCCGGCGGGCAGACCGTCAGCGCGACGGACCGCCTGTACCTGGCCGCTCGCGTCCCGATGATGATCGTGTGGGGCGACAAGGACGGCGTGATCCCGGTCGAACACGGCATCCGTGCGCACGAGGCCATCGAGAACAGTCGACTCGAGATCCTCGAAGGAGTCGGGCACTTCCCGCACGTCGAGGCGCCCGAGAAGTTCACGGCGTCGCTGCTCGACTTCATGGCCACCACCACCGCCGGGCCCGACGACAAGTCCCTCCGCGAGGTCCTCCTGGCCGCATCGAACCCTCGAACGGTGTCAGACACCGCGTGACCGGCATCCATCCGGTGTCAGACACGGTTTGACAGGTCCGCGGTCGGTGTCAGGCATCCATCCGGTGTCTGACACCGTTTGACAGACACCGTTCGACAGGACCGCGGTCGGTGTCAGGTTCGTCGCAGGACGATCGACTCCTCGCCGTCGGCTTCGTGGTGAGCGACGAGGAAGCAGCCCGGTCGGTCGAAGAACAGCGTGAGTTCGCCCGGCGGCGCGTGGAACTCGCCAGGGTCGGCCGCACCGGTCTCGGAGAGGATCGTCATCACCAACCAGCCGCCCGGGCGGAGGTGCTCGACGAACGACTCGTACAGGTGCGGCGCCCGGAATCGCTGGCAGACGATCACGTCGAACGGCCCGAGACCGTCCGGCAGGCCACCGTCGAAGTCGCACACGTCCGCCGAGATGCGGTCGGCCAGACCGGCGGCCCGGGCGGACGCCGACAGCGACGCGATCGCTTCGCTCGAGATGTCGAGTGACCGGACGTGCAGGCCGCGGTGGGCGAGCCACAACGACTGCGCTCCGAGTCCGCAGGCGACGTCGACGGCGGTGCCACCCGTGGGGACCTGGTCGAGGACTGCGTGACCGGCTCGTTCGAGCGCGATCGGCACGTGCGCGACCGCAGGTCGATCGGTGCCGCCGGAGTATCGGGCGTCCCAACGCTCGGCGTCGGCAGCGGCCATCAGAACGCCCGGTGCAGGGGGAGGGTGCAGCAACGAAAGCTCCCTCCGGTCTTGGGTGGTTCGGAGTACGGCAGTTCGATGACCTCGATGCCGCGTGCACGCATCTCGGCGTTGATCCGGGTGGAGTCCTCGCGTGACACCACGCAGTCGGGAGCGAGCGACAAGACGTTGGTGCCGAGCATCTGCTGCTCCTGCTTGGTGACCTCGATCAGGTCGTAGGTCTCGCGCAACGTCGCCGGGATGTCACGCATCCCTCCCGGGTAGATCAACGCATGGCCGTCACCGACGGGCAGGAACGAACAGTCGAGGTGCAGCACGTCCTCGCCGTCGGCGAGTCCGCTCAGGTTGACCGGCACGATCTCGAAGTCGGGGACCAGTTGCATCAGCCAGGCGGCGCCGGCCAGGGTCGTGCGTTGGCCGATCCCGACGAACACCTTGCCGCGGTCGACGATCACGTCGCCCCCTTCGATCACCAGGTCCTCGGGCCCGAACAGCACCTTCACGTGCTCGGGGAAGTGCTCGAACAGGTGGGCGTACCCACGCCACTCGTGGCGTCGGCTGCGTGCGGCCATCGTGGTGACCACGAAGGTGTCGCCGATCACCACGCCGATGTCGCGGGTCATCATCTGATCGGGCAGGTAGGGCAGAGGGTGGGGCTGGCGGACGTCGATCCCGCGCCTGACGAGCACCTCGATGAAGCCGTTGAGTTGTGCGGTCACCGCCTCGGGGGTGGGGGCGTCGGCCCCGAAGTAGTACTGCCGCTGCGTCTCGTTGATGATCTCGGGATCGACCTGCAGGAAGTTGTCGGGATACCCCACGAGCACCGAGCGGAGGGGTGCGGTCTCGGAATCCACGAACACGTCCATCGCGGCAGGCTAGATGTCGAGGTTCGAGTCGGAGTCCACCCTCGACATCTGACGTGGTTGTTTCGTCCGCGGTGCCCGAACGTGGGATCATCGGATCCGTGAGCAATACCGACACCGACTCCCACGGGACCACCGAGACCTCGACCAAATGGCTCTCCGACGAGGACATGGAGACCGTGCGCGCCAACGTCCCCATCGTCTATGTCGACGCCGTGCCGGTCCGTGTCGACTCCCTCGGCAACGTGACCGAGGTGGGCATGCTGTTGCGCGTCGCTGCCGACGGCACCATCAGCCGGATGATCGTCACCGGTCGCGTGCTCTTCGGCGAGCGGGTCCGCGAGGCTCTCATGCGCCACTGCGAGAAGGATCTCGGTCCGATGGCGTTTCCGCGCGTCCCGCCGAACCCGACCCCGTTCACGGTGGTCGAGTACTTCCCCGACCCCGACCGCTCGGGCTTCTACGACCCGCGGCACCACGCGGTGTCGCTCGCGTACGTCGTGCCGGTCGAGGGGGAGTGCGAGCCCACGCAGGAAGCGCTCGACCTCACGTGGTTCTCGCCCGAGGAGGCGGTCGGCAACGAGGTGCGCGAGCAGATGACGAGCGGCCACGACCGCCTCATCCGGCTCGCGCTCGCCCACGTCGGCAAGTTGCCCTGACGAGCCGTCCGCCCCGACCACGCTCTGCGCGTCCGGCGGCCTGCGGGCGTGACACACGCTCGATTCTTTGTCCACACCGGCGATCGCGGGTCGCGTAGAGTGGTGATCGGGATGCCGGAGGAAGTCACCATTCAACGAGCTGCGAGCGCCCTGCGAACGGCGCTCGGCGGCAAGGCGATGACCCGCTTCGACTCGCCCCGTCTCGTCGGGCCCGTTCCCCAGGCCGGCCGAACCGTCGAGCACGTCGAGTCCCACGGCCGACACCTCGAGATCGAGTGGGACAACGGGATGATCCTGCACACCCACCTCCGGCGGGGCGGATCGTGGCACGTGTATCGACAGGGCGAGAACTGGCGTCGTCCCTACGACCAGATGCGGGTCTCGATCGAGAACGACAACTGGGTCGCCGTGTGCTTCAACGCACACGACGTCGAGACCTACCGCCGTCCCGACAAGCGCCGCCACCCCGGCAGCGGTCGACTCGGCCCCGACCTCACGGCGTCCGATGCCGACCTCGGCCTGGTCGTGAACCTGCTGCTGTCGTACGAGGACGCGACGGCACGGGTCAGCGAAGTGCTGCTCGACCAGAGGGTCATGGTGGGAATCGGCAACGTGTACCGCTGCGAGGTGCTCTGGGTGACCGGTCTGAGTCCGTTCGCCCCGGTCGGAGAACTCACCGAGCCCGACGCCGTGCGCATCGTGAACACGGCGGCCTCACTCGTGCGAGCGCAACTCCACCGTGGCGGCGCCGGATCACACGAGGGCCGTCGGCTCGCGGTCTACGGCCGCAACGGGCAGAAGTGCCCGCGGTGTCCCGGGTCGATCGACGGGGCCCGAACCGGCCAGCCGCGCCGCATGCTCTACTGGTGCCCCAGCTGCCAGTCGCACCTCGACCCGCGTGTGCTCGCCGATCCCGACGACACGCCGGTGATGGACCCGCATCCGGCAGCTCAACGGTTCCTGGCCGACCTGCCGTGGAATCGCCACCCCGCCTGAGCATCCACACGGTGATCCAAACGGTGTGATCCAAACGGTGTCCAAACGGTGTCTGACACCGATTGACAGATCGATCCGAACGGTGTCTGACACCGGATGGACGGCGTGTCAGCGGCTGACGAGACCGGGGATGGTGTGCTCGTCCTGCAGTGCGAGCACGATCCACACGTCGGTGGGGAGCACGATCGGGTCGAGCCAGTGCACGAGGCCCATGTCGGCTCCGCCGGCTCCGGGTCCGAACGCCGTGTCCGGGGCGTAGCCGCAGCTCTCGGTCGGGTTGACCAGTGCGCCCCATCCGCTCGCGGTCACCCGGCCGTCGGCCGTGATCACCCACTCGGAGTCGATCTCGTCGTCGTCGTCGGTCGTCTCGATCGTGACCGGCTCGTGGTCGCTTCCGTTCGCGGGGATCGACCACTGACCGATCATCACCCGACAGGTCTGGCGGAAGAGGGCGTCGATCATCGGCCCGAACGCGTCGATCGGGTTGCCGGCGATGTCGACCATCGTGATCCGGATGTGCGGTGCGACGGCATCGGGGTCGATCTCGACCGTGGCGTCGGTCGGAACGTCGGCTCGGACTCCGAGCGGCAGCGGGTCGGTGTCGCCCATGAACCCGATGACCTGGCCGGCGCGCACCTCGCCACCGACCGCAGCGAGCGCCGAGAGTCGGAGGTGGTCGGGCGCCTGACCGTCGGCCGTCCCCGGGTTGTCGTCGTTGAATCCGGAGTAGACGTAGCTGGTGCCGTTGGGATCGGTCACGGTGACCGTGATCGCACTGCCGTCGACGTTGCGGACGTCGGTCACCACGCCGTCGGCCACGGCCAGGACGGGTTGGAGCTTGACGCCGAAGACGATGCCCGGGGCCTGGGGGGTGCAGAGCCCGGCAGCCTCGTTGTCGGCGCGCGTCGGGCCGTCGGTCGCGTCGCCGTCGTTGTCGGCCACCTCGATCTGGACGGCGTCGTCACATTCGGGGATCGCCACGCGAGACGGTCCGAGCACCGGGTAGGAGATCGCGGGTGCCTCGACCGACGAGAGCGGTACCTCGGGGGCGAAACCGGCGAGGGCCGACAGGTCGACCGGCCCCGTCTGAGGGAGAGGGATCGGCTTTCCCGAGATCGACGCGAACACACCGAGCCAGCGGGTCTGGTACTCGCGGATGGTGAGCACGTTGCCGGCCGACGGGAGGGGGACGACGTCCATGAGGGCCGGATTCCGCGCCGCGGCGGGCAGATACCACATCACCGGGATCATCGACACGTCGTTGCCGAACTGGGCGAGGAACTTGTTGACGTCGCTGGCGGCCCGCTCGTCCTGGATGTGGGGCGGCGCCAGGTAGGCGTGTGCATAGCCGCCGTAGTTGTTCCACGTCGAACCGATGAACTGGTAGGCACCCGAGGCGTTGCCGCGGTTCGGAGGGAGCGTGTAGATGCCGCGTGACTCGAGGTAGCGGATCGTGGCGAGGATGTGCTGCATCTGCTCGGGATAGACCGTGATGTTGCGAGCAGTCGGTGCGGCAGGGCCGGGTTCGGGCGTCGAGGCCGGCGCAGGGGCGGGCGGTGTGGCAGGCGTCGTGGTGGTCGTGGTCGTGGCGGCCGGAACGGTCACCGACGGGGGCGGCACGAGGACCGTCGGAATCGTGGCCACGGGCTGCGTGGTCGTCGTCGTGGTGGGCGCCGTCGGTTGCGTCGTGGTCGGCGCGACCGTCGTGGGCGGTGTGGTCGGGGCGCGCGGGGGCGTCGTGGCGGGAGCGTCGGTGGTCGGCGGGGCAGGCGTCGCCGATCCGACGGACGGCACCGAGGTGACGGCGAGCGCTCCGACGAGCGCACCCACGAGGGGACGCACGACCCGACGGCGGTCGATCGTGCGACCGTTCGCGCCCGACCCAGGCGTGCGGAGGTGTCGGTCCGCGGGTGCTCGGGACGTGGATGGGCGAGGACGAGTCATTGCGATCGAAGGTTCTATCGGCGCGAAGGCGAACCAAGTAGAGCACGAAATTCCGAAATCTCGCCGCGGGCCGGCAACGCCGGATCGTGCGGCGCGATCATACGACCCGACCGTTCGACCCGAGCGTCCGTCGGAGTCGTGCGGTGGGACGTCGGATGGTGTGGGTGTCGCGCCTCGTCGCTCCGGCCCGGTCGGGAGTCGGCGACGGTGGACGACGAACCGATACCGTCGGCGGGAATGAGCGATCACGCCACGTCGGATGGACACAGCAACAGCACGCTCGAGACCAGCGGGAACTGCCCGGACGATCCCACCGTCGCGACCCGGCGTCCCGACCCGTCCGCATCGCACGAACCCGAGTCCGGCGACGAGACCACGGGGATCCCGAACCCGGCTCAGGTCGCGACCGAGACCCCGGCCCTGCCGCATCGGTCCTCCCCCGACGTCGTGCTCGCGATCGACATCGGCGGCACCAAGTTCGCCGCCGGTCTCGTCACGGCCAAGGGAGAGCTGATCGATCGGACGCGTTTCGAGGTCGAGCGCGACGTGGTTCCCGAGGAGCACTACCGGTCGCTCGCCGTGATGATCGAGGAACTCACCGATCGGGCCCGTGACCAGCACGGGGCGAAGATCCGCGCCGTCGGCGTCGGCGCGGCCGGTCCGGTCGCTCGGCACCTCGAGACGGTGTCACCGGTGAACATCCCGGCCTGGCGCAACTTCCCGCTGCGTGCCCGCCTGCAGGACACGACGCGCCTCCCGGTGTTCGGCGATCTCGACGCCAAGGCGCTGGCGTTGGCCGAAGGGTGGTTGGGCGCGGCCCAGGGGCATCCCAACTTCTGTGCGCTCACCGTGTCGACCGGCGTCGGCGGTGGTGTGGTGCTCGACGGCGAACTGCTCGACGGGTCGACGGGCAACGCCGGCCACATCGGCCACATGATCGTCGAGCCGGGTGGGCGACGGTGTGGCTGCGGCGCACAGGGGTGCCTCGAAGCCGAGGCATCGGGTCTGGCGATCGAAGCCATCACGGGTCGGCCCCCGACCGAGCCGACGTACGAGATCATGCAGCGCACGGGCCGGCTCGTGGGGCTCGCCGCGGCCTCGGTGTGCAACGCGCTCGACCTGTCGCTCGTCGTGGTGGGCGGCAGCGTGGCCCTCGGCTTCGCCGCGACCTTCTTCCATTCGGCGCAGGTGAGCCTCGACGAACACACCCGGTTGCCGTACAGCCGCGGAGCACGGATCACGCCGTCACGACTCGCCGACTCCGGCCCGCTGATCGGCGCCGGCGCGGTGGGATGGCGTGGCTTGCGACGGTCACGGCGCGGACTCAGCTGACGAGCGCGCCGGGTCGCTCGCGTCGTACCGCAGCACTCGCGCCCAACACCCGGCGCCTCCACACCGAGGTCGGCACCGACGTCGGGACCTCTCGCCCGGGAACCGACGCGGCTTCGGAGTTCGTCGACGGCGACCGGGATCGCGATCGAGGACGGAGGAGTCGTCGCGAATTTGGAAGGATGTGCGGATGACGAAGATCCGCTCACGCGATTCCTCCATGATCCAGGACCGCCGGAGCGGAGGCTCGTCGGGACGGAGCAGCGGGGGTGGCGGCGGTGGCCTCGGTGACATCCTGGGAGGCGCGCTGGGCGGACAGTCCGGGAGCGGTGGCGGCGGCCTCGGTGACATCCTCGGTGGTGCGCTCGGCGGAGGGTCCCGTGGGGGGCGTTCGTCGGGTGGCGGGGGCGGAGGACTGGTCAAGGGCGGGAGGGTCGGCATCCTGGTCCTCGTCGCCACGCTGCTGCTGCCCAGGCTGCTCGGAGGCGGCGCCGGCTCCTCGCTCGGGCTGGGCGGATCGAGCCCGGCGGCATCGGAACAGAGCACGGGTGGCGACGACGACACGTGCAGCAGCGAAGCCGAACAGATCCTGTGCGGCGCCACGATCGACGTGCAGCAGTACTGGATCGACCAGTACCCCGAATCGTTCAACGGCCTCGAGTACCCTGTCACCTCGACGGTGTTCTTCTCCGGCTTCACCAACACCGGATGCGGCCAGGCGTCGGCGCAGACCGGCCCGTTCTACTGCCCCGCCGACAAGCTCGTGTACTTCGACCTCGACTTCCTCGCACAGCTCCAGGACCGCTTCGACGCCCAGGGCGATCTGGCCGCGCAGTACATCGTGGCGCACGAATACGGGCACCACGTGCAGGACGCTCTCGGGATCAACGCCGAGATGAACCGTCTGCAGCAGGGCGACCGGCGCAACGCCAACGTGTACTCGATCGCACTCGAGTTGCAGGCCGACTGCCTCGCCGGCGCATGGGCGAACGACGCCGATGCGCGCAACCAGTTCGACAGCGGCGCGGAGATCGAGGAAGCGTTGAACGCGGCGGCCGCGGTGGGCGACGACGCGATCCAGCAGGCCACCCAGGGTCGTGTCGACCCGGAGGCGTGGACGCACGGATCGTCGGAGCAACGTGTGAAGTGGTTCAACATCGGCTTCGAGTCCGGCGACCCGAACCGCTGCGACACGTTCGCCGACCCCTTCGACGTCTGATCGGCGTCGTGTCGGAGCGTCGTCGCTGGCCTCGCCGGGGAGCGTGACGGCAGTACGGTCGGTGCGGTGACGGTCAGGCTCTCGGTGCGAACGGCGGTGTGGCGCAGCCAGATCGCACGAATGGCAGCCGGCGTCGACGGGTTGGTCCCGGTGGTGAAGGGCAACGGCTACGGGTTCGGTCGTGTGCGCCTCGCCCAACTCGCTGCCGAACTCGCCGACACCATCGCCGTCGGCAACGTCCATGAACTGGCCGACCTGCCGAGCGGGCCCGATGTCGTGGTGCTCACGCCCGTCGGCGCCGAAGCGTTCGCCTCGCCCGAGGTGTCGGCTCTGGTCGTGCATCACGACCCGATCCTCACCGTCGGGTCGATCGACCACGTCGCGGTCCTCGCCCACGCCGGCTGGCGCGGCCGCGTCGTCGTGAAACTGGAGTCGGACATGCACCGCTTCGGCGCCGGGATCGGACTCGTCGACGCGGCACGCTCCAACGGGCTCGACGTGGTGGGCGTGTCGATCCATCCGCCGACGGCGGGGACCGACGAGGACCATGTCCGCCAGGTGACCGACCTGCTTCCCGGGATCGACGAGTCACTCGTCGTCTGGGTCAGTCACCTGTCGACGTCGGGCTACACCTCGCTGCCGGACTCGCACCGCTACCGGCTCCGCGTGGGGACCTCACTGTGGCACGGCGACAAGACGGCACTGCACCTGAGCGCCGACGTGCTCGACGTCCGGCCGATGTCGGCGGGCACCCGCGCCGGCTACCACCAGGCAGAGCTGGCCGTGGACGGTCGTCTCGTCGTGATCGGAGCCGGGTCGGCGAACGGGATCGCAGCGCTGCCCGACGGCCGGAGCCCGTTCCACTTCGACCGCACCCGCCTCGCTCTGCACGAGCCACCCCACATGCACGTGTCGATGGCGTTCGTCCCCGAGGGTGATCCGTGCCCGGTGGTCGGCGACCAGGTCGACGTGCAGCGCGCCCTGCACATGACCACCGTCGACGAGTACCGGTGGTGGTGAGGTGACGGCAACCGAGCGCACGGCGACGGAGCTGCCGGTCGACCCGCCGACCGAATCCGTCGACCGACTCCCGGGGCCCGATGTGGTGCGGGCGATCGCACTGATCGGCGTGGTCGTGATGAACTACCACGGCTACCTCGTGTTCGAGGGCGGCGGCAGCTTCCCCGACTCGACCGTCGCCGAGCGCTTCTTCCACCCACACCGCGGCCCGCTCTCCACCCGATTCGCCGCGACGTTCGTGCTGATGGCGGGGGTCGGGATCACACTGCTCACCCGGCGGGTCGTGGCGAGCGGGTCGCGTGCCGAGATCACCGAGATGCGGTGGCGCCTCGTGCGTCGCGGGCTGGCGTTGTACGTGCTCGGCCAGGTGCTGGAGGTGATCTGGAACGGCACGATCATCCTCTTCTACGGCGCGATGTTCGTCGCGGCGGCACTGCTGTTCACGCTTGCCACCCGCTGGCTCGTGGTGGTCGGACTCGCGGCGACCCTTGCGGGTTGGTGGCTGGCGACCTGGTCGTTCTGGCAGGTCGAAGACGGCGGGAGCGTGTCGTGGCTGACGCAACCGGGGCAGGATTCGATCCGCCGGTTCGTGTTCGAGGTGACGATCAACGGCACCCATCCGCTCGTTCCGTGGCTCGCGTTCCTGTGCGCCGGCATCATCGCCGGTCGTCAGTTGGGTTCGCCCGAGTGGCGGCTGCGGAGTGGCGGGCTCGGCCTCGTCCTGTTCGGTACCGCCGTGATCGTGTCGCAACTCGGTACCACTCCGTTCAGTGCACATCTGCTGTCACCACACCCGTTCGATCGGGGCATCGTCTTCGTGGCGAGTGCGATGGGAACGGCGCTGCTCGCCTTCGCCGCGATCTCCTGGATCGCCGACCGAGCGACCGGCCCGGCGTCGACGCTCGTCGACCCGTTCCGTCGAGCAGGGCAGATGACGCTCACGCTGTACATCGCCCACATCATCGTCTTCAACCTGCTCGTCGACTGGTTGGACCTGGTGCAGCCGAACGGACTCGGCACCGCGCTCACGTTCGCGTTCTGCTTCTGGGTCGTGGCGATCACCCTCGGAGCCGCCTGGCACCGTCGATTCGGTCGCGGCCCGGCCGAGCGGGTGTACCGCGCCATCGGCGGCTGAGCATCCTCGTCGCGAGCCGAATCCCGACCGTGTTGATCGGGAATGTCGTGAATACGATCGTCGTTGTCATGGGCGTGCGTCAGATCTTCAGCTTCCCGAACCCCGTCAACGAGACCTCGGCCCGTCTCGTGGCGACAGGAGTCGTCGCACAGGCCGTGGCCTTCCTGATCTTCCGCGAGGGCTGGTTGCTCGTGCCGCTCGTGTTCGGCTTCGCTGCACGTGTCCTCACCGGCCCGACGCTGTCGCCGCTCGGGCAGTTCTCGACGCGCGTCGCCACGCCGTTCGTCGAGCGGCGGTTCGGCATCGAATCCCGTCGTGTGCCAGGCCCTCCGAAGCGGTTCGCCCAGATGGTCGGTCTCGCGTTCTCCGGCGCAGCGGCGATCGGCTGGGTCACGGGTGCGACCTGGGCGACCTACGGGTTGCTCGCCGGCCTGGTCGTGGCGGCGTCGCTCGAAGCGGTCCTGGCAATCTGCCTCGGGTGCATCGCCTACTCGGCGATCTGGGGGTGCGACGACTGCGACGACATCAGCGAGCGGCTGAGTCAGGCGGTGCTGCGAGCCCGAGTGGCCGTCCCCGCAGATCCGGTCACGACCGGCGATCGGGTCCCGACCCACTGAACCCGTCGGCGCCCGACCGACCGGTCCGTGTGCCGATCTTCGGCACGGCCGGTCGCAGCGTGCGCCGCCCCCGCATGCCGCGCCACACGCCCCACCCGTAGGCGAGGTCGGTCGGCAGCGCGGTCGGATCGGCGAGCACCGATGCGAGTGCGACGAGCCTCGCCCGCCGGGACATCACGGCGAGTGGCACGACGAACGGCCACCACACCCGCCGGATCGCCGTGGCGACCTGCCGACCGGTCGCGATCTGAGCCTTCCCAGCCAGTCGCAGCGCGACCGGGGTGGGTACACCGGGCAACTTGCGTCGGACGCCGGCGGCGCCGGCAATCGCACAGGCCGCGCCGAGGACGGGGTGGCCGAGTGCGCCGAGCACCCACGTCGATGTGAGCAGCCCGTCGGAGCGCAACGGTGCCAGCGCCGTCGGGTGCCGCAACGCGAGTGGCGCGGCCGACGACCCGTATCCGACCTGCTGGCGCAGGCGACCGATGCGGTCCGGTCGGGGTTCGTGCCACACGGTCGACCCCGGTTCGTACCGGCACGTCCAGCCGGCGGCGTCGAGGCGCCACACGAAGTCGACGTCCTCGCCGAATCGCAGCGTCTCGTCGAACCCGCCGACGTCGTCGAAGGCAGCCGCGCGGACGACGATCGCGGCGGCCGGTACGTAGCTCACCCGGGTGCCGACACGAATCCGTGCGGGTTCGGCTCCGAGGTCGAGCGAGGTGTGCCGGCCACCGAGCACCCGCGGGGCGACGAGCCCGACCCGGGGATCGTCGAAGTGGGCGAGCAGCGGTTCGAGCCAGGACACGCGTGGCGACCTCGACGGAGCGGCGTCGCGCGCGCCGCGGTCGGCGTCGACATCGGAGTCGGCGTCGCTGTCTGCGTCCGTGTCGGGGTTCATGTCGACGTTCACGTCGAGGTCCACGTCCGCGTCGACGAAGGCGATGAACTCGGTGTCGACGAGGCGGCGGCCCGCGTTGCGCGCAGCTGCGGGCCCGAGGTTCGTCGGGAGTCGTGTCGTGGCACCGGGGATCGGCGGCAGCGACCCGTCGTCGACGGTGATCCGGCCGTCGTCGGTCGCAGCCCCTCCCAGTCGCGGCGTCACGATCGTGACGTCGCCGACCGACCAGCGTTCCGACGGGGAGGGCAACGGATGGACGGCCCCGGTCTCCACGAGTCGATCGACGAGCGTGGACCGGTCCACCGACTCGCCGCGCTCGACACGATCGACGATTCGGCCACCGGCGACGGTCAGGCGGAACAGTCGGAAGGGTGAACCTCCCAGGACCAGTCGTCGTTCGTCGCCCGTGCGCAGCCACGTCGAGTCACGGAGGTATCGCACGTGGGTCAGGCCGGTGTCGGATCGATCGGGCGCCACGCTTCGATCGTCATCACCAGGTCGTCGACGAAGTCGTTCACGAACCGCTCGCCCTCGGCCCCGCTCGCGCCGTCGGGGTCGCCGAGGACTCCGTTCGGGCTGACGCCGCGCACGCCGGCGGCGCGCAGCGTGGGCAGCAACTGATCGAGCGGTGTGTCCGGACCGGCCGCGGACAGTTCGAAGCGAACCAGGCCGGGGTCGATCGCGAGCATCAGCGACGTCTCGATCCGTCCGGCGTGCAGGTCGGGGGGGCCGCCGTCGGTGCGCCGACGCCACTTGGGCCACCACGCCATCACACTGCGACCTTCGGAGGTGAGCAGTTCCGCCGCTCGGGTGAGCGCATCGTGGTTGCCGCCGTGCCCGTTGACGAACACCACGCCCGCCGCCCAGTCGGCGCTGCGTCCCAATTCGACCGCCACCTGGGTCATCACCTCGGTCCCGATCGACAGCGTTCCGGCGAAGCCGGCATGTTCACCGGACGCGCTGACGGAGATCGTCGGGCCCATGATCAGCCCGGTCGTACGGTGCAGTGCGCGTCCCGCGACCTCCTCGGCCACGAGGGTGTCGGTGTTCAGCGGAAGGTGCGGACCGTGCTGTTCGGTCGAGCCGACCGGGATGAGGATGATCGGCGACAACGTGCCGTCGTCGTCGCCCATCGACCGGGTCGCCGTCTCGACCTCGTTCCACGTCGCCTCGCCCAGCCGCATCGGTCAGAGTCTCGCAGCCGCGTCCATCTTTGTGTCAGACCTCCACCACACCACGTGGTGTGGAGTGGGTCAGACCCCTGCCACACCACGTGGTGTGGAGTGGGTCAGACCCCTGCCACACCATCACGTGCGAGGGGGAGGGGAGAAGTCGGCGGGGACGATCAGGTCGTCGGGGGAGAGGTCGGCGATCGAGGCGGCGCCGAGTCCGAGCATGTTCGAGTCGATCCCCATCCGCAACACGTCGAGGACGTTCTCCACGCCGGCCTGCCCGTTGGCAGCGAGGCCCCACAGGTAGGCGCGTCCGATCATCACGGCCTTGGCCCCCAGGGCGAGCGCCTTGACCACGTCGGAGCCCCGGCGGATGCCGGAGTCCATCACCACCTCGATCTCGTCGCCCACCGCAGCCACGACCTCGGGGAGCACGCGGATCGGCGCCGGGGTGCCGTCGATGTTGTTGCCGGCGTGCGTCGAGACCGAGATGCACGAAGCGCCTGCGTCGACCGCTCGACGCGCTTCGTCGGCGCGGTTGATCCCCTTGACCATGAACGGGCCGTCCCACTGCGATCGCAGCCAGGCGACGTCCTCCCACGTGGGCGGCGGGGTCTGCATCCATGTTCCGTAGGCCTCGAAGAAGCCGGGAACGGGATCGCTCTCCGAGACCCGGAAGTTGGGCACGCCGAGCTGCGGGATCGCCCCCGACTTCACCCAGTCGAGCAGCCACTTCGGACGCATCAGCGCCTCGGGGCCGTGCTTGATCATCGTCTTCAGGTCGACCGATTCCGGGATCGCCGGGCTCCCCCAGTCACGCGAGTGCACGAACGACCAGTCCAGCGTGAGGATCATGCCGACCGCTCCGTTCGACCTCGCTCGCTCCATGCGCCCGACCATCGAATCGCGATCGCCGGCCCAGTAGATCTGGAACAGCGTCTGGGGGTTCGCAGCGATGACCTGGTCCATCGGCTGCGACGAGAACGAACTCAGTCCCATGACCACGCCGCGCGCCGCGGCGGCCCTGGCGACGGCCACCTCGCCCTCGGGGTGCACCGCCTGCACGCCGGTCGGGCTGATCATCACGGGCATCGACATCGACTGGCCCATCACCTCGGTGGCCATGTCGCGTGTGGCGGGCTGACCGGCGGTGAGCGGACGGAAGCCGATCTCCTCGAACGCGGCGCAGTTGTCGTTGCGCGTGATGCCCCGCTCGGCGCCGGCGATCAGTGCGCCGTAGACCGACGCCGGCAGTCGCCGCTTCGCACGCTTCTGCGCGACCGCGATCGACTCGAACCACGGGTTGAACCAAGGATTCTGCACGGCAGCATCGTACGAGCCGGTCCACCACCGCACCCAAGCCGGCCCGGATCCGGGTCGGCTGCGGCACCCGAACCGCCTGTGTCCACACGATCCGCGACGGGCTCCAGGTCGTCGGACGGCGGCCACGCCGGACGAGCCGGACGAGTCGGACCAGTCGGCCACGCCGGACGCGCCGGACTCGGCGTCAGGTGAGGTGGTAGTCGCCGGGGTCGGGGGATCGGGTCTGCTGCCAGAACTCGAGCAGGCTGAACGGCCAGTTCTGGGCGACCCTGCCCGACTCGGCCTTGTACCAACTGTTCACGGTCGACACGCCCCACGCCATCTTCAGGTTCCCCTCGTCGATGCGGACGTTGTAGGCGTCGTGGACGTCCTGCCTGCAGTCGGCCGACGCCAGACCTTCACGCAGCAGCATCTCGATCACGCCGAGCGCGTAGTGGACCTCGCACTCCGAGAAGTAGATGATCGAGCCGTTCACGACGATGTTCGTGTTCGGCCCGTAGCACAGGAAGAAGTTCGGGAAGCCGGGGTGGACCACGCCGAGGTAGGCGCGAGCGTCACCGTCCCACACGTCGTGCAGGTCACGCCCGCCCGAGCCGACCACCTTCATCGGCGTGAGGAACTTCGATGCCTGGAACCCGGTCGCGTAGATGATCACGTCGGCCGTGTGACGCGTCTCGTGTCCGTCCGCGTCCGACGTGACGACAGCGTCGGCCTCGATCCGCAGGATCGGCGTGCCGTCGAGCGTGACGTCGTCACGTTTCATCGTGGTGGACCACGACCCGTTGTCGAGCACGATTCGTTTCGAGGCGGGCGGATACATCGGGCGCACCGTGTCGTGGAGGTCGGGTCGGTCGGCGTAGCAGAGGAAGAGCCACTGCTCGAGCAGTTCGCGCAGTTCGGCGTTCGCTGCCCCGGTCGCCAGGGACGAGTCGTCCCAGTCGTCGTCGACCGCACACGCAGCGAGCAGCCCTTCCGACGAGCGCCAGAACATCCAGAACCGGTACCACTGCGCGTAGCCCGGCACGTGGCGGAACAGCCACTGCAGACCCTCTGCGACTGGGTGGTGGTAGTTCGGGACCGGCACGAACCAGTTCGGCGTGCGCTGCAACACGCTCAGGTGCCCGGCCACCTCCGCGACATGCGGCACGAACTGCACGGCGCTCGCACCCGCACCGATGACCACGACGTTCTTGCCGGCGAGGTCGACGTCGTGATCCCACTGCGCGGAGTGGAACGACGCACCGGCGAAGTCGTCCATGCCGCTGATCGAGGGCATGTTCGGACGGTTCAGCTGCCCGACCGCCGAGATCACCGCGCTCGCCCGGTGCGTCGATTCCCCCTCGGCGCCGTCCACGTCGAGTGTCCACTCGCGGTCGTCGTCGGACCAGGTCATGGAGGTCACCTCGTGGCCGAACCGCATGTGCTCGCGTAGGCCGAACTCGTCGGCGCAGGTGCGGAAGTAGTCCAACAACTCGGGCTGAGGCGAGAAGTAGTACGGCCAGTCGTTGCGCTGGGCGAAGGAGTAGCTGTACACGTGGTTCGACACGTCGACGCGGCAACCGGGGTACGTGTTCTCCAGCCACGTGCCGCCGAGGTCGTGGTTCTTCTCGTAGATCACGAAGTCCACACCGGCCTGCTTCAGACGGTGACCGGCGAGGATGCCCGACATGCCGGCGCCGATGATCGCGACGGGAAACGACCGGTCGGGAGCCAGGTCCGCCGCGCGCCACGTCGGCGCCCGCAGGTCCTCGCCGGTGACGGAGAGTTCCTCACGCATCAGCGGCACGTACTCGGCGCCGATGTCCTCGCCGGTCGAGTGCGACATCAGTCGTCGGATGTGGTCGTCACTCGCACCGAGTCGGGCGTCATCGGTTCCGCCGCCGCCCTGGTGCCCGTCGTCGTTCCGATCTGCTCCGCCGGTGACGAAGGCTCGACGGCCGTCGCGCACGTCGATCAACACCTCGACCGCGAGTCGACGGATCTCGGCCTGCTGATCGGCGTCGAGCCCCGCGGTCTCGTCGCGGATCAGGTCACCGTCGGGTCGCAGCGCCTCGACGAGCAGCGAGTCGTCGCCCAGGGCATGGGCGAGGGCGGGGAGCAGTGCCGGGAGGAAGCTCGCCAGGTCTGCCCCGTGGACGGCGGCGTGGATCTCCTCGTCGGAAGCGGTGATCGGTGAGATCCGGTTGTCCAGCAGCGACTCGGGCATGGACACATCCTTGCCACCGGGCTGCCCGATCGACGCACCGGCCAGGAACGTCCGTCGTGTCGGGACCCGACCGGACCGCTCGTCCGCTGGACCGAGATCCGGATGCGACCGCGTGCCCGTCGGATCCCGGGCGACGCCTTCAGCTCACGAGCCAGATGGTGGAGTCGGGCGGAACCACGCCGGGGGTGTGCATCTCGGCGGGCTCGGAGGCGAACACGGGGGTGGCGATCTCGACCAGGTCGTCGTCCATGTCGAGCGCGATCGGCTCCGAGGTCGTGTTGGTGACGGCGACCAGGTCGCCTCGCCGGACGGCGACGAGGCCCGGGCCCAGGTCGACGACTGCCGCCACCATTCCCTCCGGCTCGGCGAACTCGTCGCGCGCCGCGATCACCGCCCGGTACAGCTCGAGGATCGACGTGTCGTCCCCGTCCAACTCGTCGACCGCGTGGACGCCCCATCCGTCGGGCTGCGGGAGCCAGGCGTCGGCCGGCGTGGCGTCACCGTCGATGTCGTCCTCGCCGCCGGAGAACCCGAAGTTGGTCGACGGATCGTCGGTCCACGGCAGCGGGATCCGACAACCGTCGCGCCCGATCCGCTCGCCGTGCGTCTGGAGGAACACCGGATCCTGGCGTCGGTCGTCGGGGATGTCGAGCACCTCGGGGAGCCCGAGTTCCTCGCCCATGTAGAGGTAGAGCGAGCCGGGCAGCGCCATGGCGAGTGTGATCATCGCTCGGGCGCGTCGCACACCTCGCGTCACGTCGACGGCACCGTCGGCGGCTTCCAGCGCGTTGTTGCTGATCGTGTTCGGGTCGGTCGCGTTCGCCCGACCGAGGCGCGTGACGATGCGCTGGACGTCGTGGTTGTTCAGCGCCCACGTGGGTGTCGAGCCGATCGTCATGATCGAGAGCGTGTCGCGGATCGCCCGCTCGATCTCGGTGTCGACCCACGGTGACAGCAGCAGGTCGAATGCGAACGCCTGATGGAACTGCTCGTCGTTGACGAAGGCCGCCATCAGGTCGGGCCGACCGTTCATGTACGCCTCGGCGACCATCATCAGGTCACGCCCGGGATGGCGGTCCATGTAGTCGTCGATCGTCGTGCGGAACCGACGCCACACGTCGTGGCCTTCGGGGCGGAACACGGTGTAGGGGTTCTCCCAGGTGACCTGCAGCATCCCGGTGCCCGGGGGGACCGGCGGGGCGTCGGGCAGAGCCGGGTCCTTGCCGACGGGAGAGATCGCGTCCACGCGGAAGCCCTCGACGCCGCGATCGAACCAGAACGTGAGCACGTCGTGGAACATCAGCTGGACGTCGACGTTGGTGTGGTCGAAGTCGGGCTGGTGCGGCGTGAACGTGCCGAGGTACCACTGGGGGTCGTCGTCGCCGACCCGGGTCCAGGCGCTCCCGCCGAACGCCGCCATCCAGTTGTTCGGCGGGTTGCCGTGCGGGTCCGAACCGTCGTCACCCGGTCGACCGTCGCGGAAGTAGAAGCGCGAGCGCGCGTCGCTGCCGGGGGCGGCGGCGAGCGCCTCGACGAACCAGGCGTGGTCGTTCGAGCAGTGATTGGGCACGAGGTCCATGAGGATCCTGATGTCCCGGTCGCGGGCGTCGGCGAGCAACGCGTCGAACGCGGCGAGGTCGCCGTACTCGGCGTGGATCGCGTGGTAGTCGGCGACGTCGTAGCCGTGGTCGCGCTGGGGCGACGGGTAGCACGGGTTCAGCCAGATGGCGTCGACACCGAGCGAGGCGATGTGGTCGAGGCGGCTGCGGATGCCCTCCAGGTCGCCGACGCCGTCGCCGTCCGAGTCGGCGAACGACCGGACGTAGACCTGATAGACGACGGCTTCCTGCCACCAGTGCTGTGCATTCATGCCGACAATGTAAGCGCTTTCATCGCAACGGGACACCCTCGTGATCGGCCCCGCGATCGCTGGACGACGGATGCTCCCGCGCCTCGTCGAATCGATGCAGGAGAAGGGTCCGTGCCCGGCGTGATCAGGTCAGGGTGACCCGGATCCGCTGGTGCTCGGCGTCGGGCGCTGCGGACGTGGCCAACACGATGTCGTAGTCGCCGGGAGCGACGATCCAGGCCCCGGACTCGACGTCCCAGTGGTGGAACGCGTCCGGGCCGAACTCCAGGGTCACCTCCGTCGCAGATCCGGGAGCGACCCTCGTCTTGAACCATGCCTTCAACTCGCGAACCGGACGCTCGACCGGCGCAGCGAGTGGTGCCACGTAGCCCTGGACCACGACCGTGGCCGACCGCTCGCTGGTGCACGTGAGTGGCACGACGACGCGGATCGGATGGTCTCCGAGGTCGGCGGCCGACACCGTCGTCTCGGACGCCGAGGCGTCACCCCACTCGGCGGTGCCGTAGCTCAGCCCGTGACCGAGCCAGAAGCGGGGTTCGATGCCGGCCCGCTCGAAGTGGCGGTGGCCGATGAACAGCCCTTCCTCGTAGCGCTGCTGTGGCGGGCCGTCGGCGGGGCGCTCGGGTTCGTGGTGCTCGAACGCGGCGTGGTCGGCGAGTTGCTTCGGGTACGTGATGGGCAGTCGCCCGCCCGGGTCGGCCACACCGGTGAGCACGTCGATCAAGGCCTCGGCCTGCTCCTGGCCGGCGAAGAACGACGTGAGCACCGCGGGCGCCGGGTTCGGGTGTTCCTCGTCGACCCAGTCCATGGTGACCGGTGACCCGGCGTTGACGATGACCACCGTGTTCGGGTTCGCGGCGACGATCGCCTCGACCAACTCGTCCTGTTCGCCGGGCAGATCCATCACCTCCCGGTCGAAACCCTCGGTCTCCCACTCGTCGTTCGTGCCGACGACCACGATGGCCACGTCGGCTGCTGCCGCGGCCGCGACGGACTGTTCGAACAGGTCGTCGGGGTCGGGCGTGCGCACGCCGACCCGCAGCGCTGCGAATCCGTTGCCGGCGGCGGTCTTCCACTTCACCGACAGTTCGATCGGCACGCCTGCGACCGCATCGATCACGGCGGTCGACTCCTCGCTGCCGTACCCGAAGAACTCCCGGGTGCGCGGGATCAACATGTCGGGATCGTCCACCACCACGACAGGGTCACCGCCCTCCGGAGTGGCCGTCATCTCGACCGGGCCGGTCGACACGACGCCGATCACGTGTGGCCCGTCGATGTCGGGGACGAACGATCCGGTCACCCGGGCGCCGAAGGAGACCGGGTCGACCTCGGGGGGCGTCGTCCCGAAGAAGCGCAGCATCGACGTGGGCGAGATCGTGTCGAACGAGCCGGGCGCGTCCCAGTCCGATCCGTTGACGTACTCGAGCCGGAGGCCCGGCTCACCGCTCGGCGTGCGCAACTGCTGGCGCCGGGCGACGGGCGTGAGGCGATCGATGCGCACTCCCGGTTGGTAGGTGACGGTGATGTCGCTGCTCTGTTCGCCCAGTCGGTCCTCGAGGGCGGCGAGGACGGTGCGGTACGCGAAGGGCGTGAGGCTCGCCGAGCCGCCGCCCATCGACCGGTCCACCACGGCGTTGGGTCCGATCACGGCGACCGAGGTGAGCCGTGAGGGATCGAGGGGGAGCACCGGGCGACCGAGTGACGGCACCGTGTCGTTGCGGAGCAGGACCGTGCCCGCGATCGCCGCACGGCGCGTCAACGCACGCTCGGCCGGATCGTCCACCGACTCCTCGGGCTCGTCGCAGCTGCGTTCGTCGGCGCGCGTGCGGTTGATCACGACGAGGAGATCGCGCACCAGGCCGTCGACGGTCGCCTCGGTCACGTCGCCACGCTCGACTGCGTCGACGAGGCCCTGGCCGTAGACCCGGATCGGTCCGGGCATCTCCAGCGTCAGCCCGGCATTCGCTGCGCCGACGGGTTCGTGCACGCCGAACCAGTCCGAGACGACGTAGCCGTCGAACCCCCACTCGGTGCGCAGGATGTCGGTGAGCAGCCGCCGGTTCTCGGCAGCGTGCTCGCCGCCGACGCGGTTGTAGGCGCTCATGATCCCCCACGCGCCTCCTTCCTTGACCGCCCGCTCGAACGGGCGGAGGTACAACTCGCGCAGTGGACGTTCGTCGACGTCGACGTTCACGGTCATCCGGTCGACTTCGGTGTCGTTGCACACGAAGTGCTTCACGGTGACCGCTACGTCGTGCGCCTGCACGGCGCGGACGTACGCCGCGGCGAGTGCGCCCGACAGTTCCGGGTCCTCGCTGTAGCACTCGAACGTGCGACCGCCGACGGGTGTGCGATGCAGGTTGACCGTCGGGCCGAGCACCACGTGCGCACGCTTGCGGATCGCCTCCTTGCCGAGCAGGTCGCCGATCTCCGCGAGGAGGTCGGCGTCCCACGACGCGCCGAGGGTGATGCCGGCCGGAACGGCCACACCGGGCGTACCGGCGCTTCCGTGACCTTCGCCGCGTAGCCCGGTCGGGCCGTCGCTCATCTTCAACTGTGGGATCCCGGCGTCGGGGAAGGCGTGAGTCCGCCAGTTCGTCTCGCCGGCCACGAGGCGGCACTTGTCGTCGAGGGAGAGGGCGCCGAGCGCGGCTTCGATGTCGATCACCCCGCGATGATGACACGCACGTCCCGACGCTTCCACGATCCGTGACGGCCAGGCCCACGACCGAGCCTGTAATGCCCCTGCTGGTGCTGGCCGGTCGCCCCACCCGAACCCGAGTTGGTCCTTCTGGTTCTGAACCAGAAAGACCAACCTCGCGCGGAGCGCGCGATTGCGGTGTGTATCGACCACTCGGCGCGCGATGTTCTCTAACATCTGCCGCCATGTCCGAAACCTCGTCGGTGATCGCAGCCGGGAACGTCGCGGTGATCACCGGCGGAGCGAGCGGCATCGGCCTGGCCGTCGCCGACCGCCTGATCGCTCGGCGGATGCGTGTCGTCCTCGCCGACATCGACGAACCCAAGCTCCGCGACGTGGAGGCCCGCCTCACCGAAGCCGGCGCCGAGGTCGCCGGCGTCGTGTGCGACACCGCCTCGGCTGCGTCCGTCACCGAACTCGCCGAGGCGACACTGGAGCGTTTCGGTGCGGCCCACCTGGTCTTCAACAACGCCGGAATCGCAGGCGTCGGCGACGCCTGGAACGGTCCGCTCGACCTGTGGGATCGCGTCGTCGGGATCAATCTCTACGGCGTGGTGCACGGCATCCGCGCGTTCCTGCCGATCATGACCGAGCAGGGCGTCGGCCACATCGTCAACACCGCGTCGATGGCCGGCCTGATGGCGTTGCCGGGCGCCGCCCCGTACAACGCCACCAAGCACGCCGTCGTGGCGATCAGCGAATCGCTGTTCCTCGAGCTCGGCTCGACCGGGTCGCCGGTGGGCGTGAGCGTGCTGTGCCCCGGTTTCGTCAAGACCGACCTGATGCAGCACGAACCGACCGTGGTGTCGAGTCCGATCGGTGCTCTGATCGGCGAACTGCTGACCACGGGCGTCGAGACCGGTGTCCCGGCCGCCGACGTGGCCGATGCGGTGGTGTCGGCGGTCGACGCCGGACAGTTCTGGATCCTCACTCACGAGGAGATGCGGGCACTGCCCGTCGAGCGGATGGAGCGGGCCGCCAGTCAGACCAACCCGCCCCTGTTGGGATCGTGATGAAGGAGTTCGTGTAGATGGGTACCTCGACCTCGGCGTTCGGTGCCGGCAAACGCGAGTCGCACGACGCGACCGACTTCTACGCACGGTTCGCGCCGCCGCAGGTGAGCGACGACGACACCCTCGGCGAGCGCGGTGACCTCGACGTGATCCACGTCGGCGACGCCCGCGACATGTCGCACGTGCCCGACGCATCGGTGGCGCTCGTGGTCACGTCGCCGCCCTACTTCGCCGGCAAGGAGTACGAGACCGCACTCGGTGAAGGACACGTGCCGGCCGACTACATCGAGTACCTCGAGATGCTGCGCGACGTGTTCCGCGAAGCCGTCCGCACGCTCGAGCCCGGTGGCCGGATCGCGGTCAATGTCGCCAACCTCGGACGCAAGCCGTACCGGAACCTGGCCGCCGACGTCACGTCGATCCTGCAGGACGACCTGCGCCTGCTCCTGCGGGGCGAGGTCGTGTGGCAGAAGCAGCGCGGCGCGAGCGGTTCGTGCGCCTGGGGTTCGTACCAGTCGCCGGCCAACCCGGTGCTGCGCGACACGACCGAGCGACTGATCATCGCGAGCAAGGGTCGATTCGACCGCGTCGGTCGCGGTGGTGACGGCCGCGGCGCCCACGGAGTCGAGGGGCGGTCCACGATCCCGGGCGACGAGTTCATGGAGGCCACCCTCGACGTGTGGGAGATCCAGGCCGAGTCGGCCACACGCGTCGGCCACCCGGCACCCTTCCCGGTCGCACTCGTGGAGCGGTGCCTGCACCTGTTCACCTACGACGGCGATGTGGTCCTCGATCCGTTCATGGGTTCGGGCACGACCGGCGTGGCCGCCAAGCGGACCGGGCGTCACTACATCGGCTACGACACCGATCAGGCGTACGTCCGCGCCGCCGACGAACGGATCGCCTCGCTGGCTCCGACCGACCTCCCCGATCGGCGCACGGTCAAGGAGATGGCGCGGACGCTGCTCGCCGAGTGCGGCTTCGACACGCTGGAGGAGAACGTGCGCGTCGCGCCGGGGGTCACGGTGAGCGTGCGCGCCGGTCGATCCGACGGTGTCTCGCAGGTGTTCGAGTTCGGCGGCGTCAACACACCGTCGCGACCGGGGATGAACCGGATCGACACCGTGTGGAAGACCATTGCGAAGGCGGCGGTCCTCCAGGAGTCGACGGTCGACGGCGTGGCCGGTCAGTCGCTGATCGTCCTGACCGCCGGCACGGTCCGCGGTGGTCCGCTCGCCACGGTGACGGGACCGGGTCGTGCGATCGCTGCGATCATCGACATGACACTCGACGATGCCGCTGACCGGTTGTCCGAAGCGGTCGCCGATCTGCATCGCTGAACGCGTCCGGTCCGCGGCACCCGCAGCGATCCTCGATCCCGGTTCGCGTGAGGTCGTCGCGGTCGTGGGACGCACGGACCTCATGCGAATCCGAGTGTGCGTGGTCCGATGTGGGAGCGTGAACACCTCATGAGCGACGACGGGCTGTCACCGAGCGACCGACGAGCGCTCGCGTCGGTCGCCGTCCAGTTCTTCGTGAACGGCGCGCTCTTCGCGTCGTTCGTGCCACGGCTTCCCGAGATCCGCGACCGGATCGAGATCGGCAACGACGCGCTCGGACGACTCCTGGCGATCGGCGCACTCTCCGGTCTGGTCGGCAGCGCGCTCGTCGGGCGAGCGGTGGAGCGGTTCGGGACGCGCAATCTGCTGTGGGTCGCCGGGGTCTGTCTGTGCTCGTCGCTGTCGATCGTCGGTCTCGCCACGGCGCCTGCCGTCCTGGTGATCGGGCTCGCTTCGTTGGCGATCTTCGACGTGTTGGTCGACACGGCGATGAACCTGCAGGGGTCGTGGATCAGCGGCCGCCGACGAGCGCCCGTGATGAACCGGCTGCACGGACTGTGGAGCCTGGGCACGGTCGTCGGTGGCGTCGCAGCGTCACAGTTGGCGGGCGTCGGGGTGACGCTGCGGGTTCACCTCCTCGCGGTCTCCGCGATCCTGCTCGTCGTCGTGATCGTCGTCGGAGCGGGCCTGTTGAGGACCGACGAGCACGCCTCGCTCGTCGACGGACCTGCTGCGGACGGAACCGGAGCCGCCGGACCGATGGCGGGCACGCCGGGTGGGATCGGGTTGGAGCCGATCATCGCAGCGGGTGGGTCGCTGGTCGGGGCGGACCGGGCGCGACGTCGGTTCCGTGGTCCGTTGCTGGTCTTCGCGCTCGTCGGCGGCTGCTCGATCGCGATGGAACTGACCTCCAGCGACTGGGCGGCGATCCGGCTGACCGACGACTTCGGAGCGTCGGCCGGAATCGCCGGGCTCGCGTACGTGGCGTTCACGGTCGGGATGACCATCGGGCGTTTCGGAGGCGACTCGATGATCTTCCGATTCGGTCACCAGCGCGTCGCCGACATCGGCATCGTCGTCACGATCGTCGGCCTCGTCGTCGCGGCGTTCGTCCCGAATCAGTGGATCGTCGTGCTCGGCTACCTCGCGGCGGGACTCGGGATCGCCACGCAGTTCCCGAAGCTGTACGACGACGCGGCCAAGCACCCGGGGCGCCCCGGCGTGGGGCTCGGAGCCTTGACCGGCGGTTCCCGAGTGGCACTCCTCGTGACCCCGATCGCCGTGGGCACCCTGGCGACATCGCGGCTCTCGGTGGGTGCGGCGACGGCAATCCTCACGGTTCCCGCCGCCGCGGTCTTCGTCGTGGCCACACGCCGATCGGCATGAACGCCCGACCGACCGCGTCGTCGAGGTCCTGAGCGCCGGGCTGCGCCGGAGCGGCCAGAGGTCTCCTCGACTTGCCTTTCGCGTCCCGATCGAGCAAGATTGGAACACTGTTCGAATGCGGCCAGTCACCGACGTCCCGTCAGGAGCAATGATGCAGATCCACCTCGATGCCGAGAAGTGCCAGGGGCACAACCGCTGTTACGCACTCGCTCCCGAACTCTTCGACGTGGACGACTACGGCCAGGCCGTGCTCCTGGTCGAGGGCGACGTTCCTGCCGACCAGCACGACAACGCTCGCCTCGCGGCCGCCAACTGCCCCGAGTACGCCATCTCCATCACGGACTGAAGGACCATCAAATGACCGACACCGTCGACAACGACACCCTCCCCGAGGACCCGCTCGCCGCACCCGTCGGCGGCCGGTTCGGCGAACGCGAGCCGATCTTCGGTACGTCTCCCGAAGGCACCGACGTGTGGCAGCGAGTCCCGTACGACAAGGACCACTACGGCCCGGTGAGCGACTTCGCGACCGACTTCGACCACGCCGACCCCGCGTACAACCCGAACGCTCCCGAGGTGTGGAAGGAACTCCGCGAGGGTGGTTGCCCTGTGGCCCACTCGGATCGTTACGGCGGGATGTGGGTGCCGATCACCCACGACGCGGTCCATGACGTGGCGTACGACACCGACAACTTCACCAGTCGAGCGGTCGTCGTGTCCGTGGGCCGTCCCGGTGACCTGGCGATGCCCGCACCGATCGGGACCGTCCCTCCGATCTCCAGTGACCCGCCCTTCCACAACATGGCCCGTCGGATGCTGCTCCCGCCGTTCGCTCCCAAGCAGATCGAACCGTGGGAGGACGAGGTGCGCATCCTGTGTCGTCGCCTCCTCGACGACATGGGCGAGATCACGCCGGGCGAGACCGTCGTCGACGCAGCGATCCAGTACGCGCAGCACATCCCGGTCAACGTGATCGGTCGGATGCTCGGCTTCCCCGAGAAGGACGAGGACCTGTTCCGCAAGTTCGTGCACGACGCGCTCGAGCGGATCACCGAGGAACCCGGCACCCGCGAGGGCCTCGACGACCTCGGCAAGTACATCACCGACCAGATCGACGACCACCGCCAGAACCCGCGTGACGACCTCACGAGCTACCTGATGAACATGGAGATGGAGGGCGAGAAGCTGTCCGACGAGATCGTCGGCGGCTCGATCATCCTCCTGCTGATCGCCGGGATCGACACCACCTGGTCCGCCATCGGTTCCTCGCTCTGGCACCTCGCCCAGTCCCCGGACGACCGTCAGCGCCTCACCGAGGACCCCGAGGTGATGACGTTCGCGATCGAGGAGTTCCTCCGTGCGTATGCGCCGGTCACCATGGCGCGGATGGTCGCGAAGGACCACGACTTCCACGGGTGCCCGATGAAGAAGGACGACTGGGTGCTCCTTCCGTTCCCGGCCGCCAACCGCGACCCGAAGCAGTTCGAGGATCCCGACACGTTCATCATCGACCGTGAGGTCAACCGCCACGCGGCGTTCGGGCTGGGCATCCACCGGTGTCTGGGCTCGAACCTCGCACGGCTGGAGTTGAAGGTCGCGATCGAGGAGTTCATCGCTCGGTTCCCGAACTTCGAACTGGCGGGCGACACCAAGTGGTCCGTCGGCCAGATCCGCGGCCCGCGCGCCCTGCCGGTCCGCATCCTCGCCTGAACGAGCAGCATCACACGTCGCGGTGAGTCTGCGTCGTCCTGCGGACGACGGACGCTCACCGGCCCGGCCGTTTCGCCGCCAGGTACGCACGGCGGTGAGTCTGCGTCGGTCTCTGGGCCACGCAGGCTCACCGCTTGGGCGGCTGTCGTCGGCAGAGGCGGTGGGGTCGAAGGCGCGATGACGATCGCGCAAGCGCGAGGCCGGCGATCGTCGGGACGTAGCGTGAAGCGATGACAGCGGTGGAGCACTGGGCCGAGCAGCTCGAAGCGTGGGCGATCCCCCAGCACGTTCTCGATGGAGCGCCGGCATCACCGTACGCGCACGACACGGCGACGTTCGCCGTCGACGACACGCTCGATCGTACGGTGCTGTCGGCGGAGGTCGCACGAGTCGTGTTGCCGACGACCGGAGGTTCGGTGCTCGACGTCGGGTGCGGTGGCGGACGCGCGGCGATGTCGCTCGTGCCACCCGCCGAGCGCGTCATCGGAGTGGACCAGGACGCAGCGATGCTCGCGTCGTTCACCGAGGCGGCGGCCGCGGCCGGCGTGCGCTCGATGACGATCCAGGGCAACTGGCCCGACGTCGCGCTCGACGCGCCGATCGCCGACGTGGTCGTGTGCCATCACGTGGCCTACAACGTCGCCGAGATCGAGCCGTTCCTCGTCGCTCTCACCGGACGCGCCCGCCTCGCCGTGGTGGTCGTGCTCCCGACCGTGCATCCGCAATCGGCGTGGAACAACGCATGGCGCCGGTTCTGGAACATCGAGCGTCCCGACGGACCCACCTCCGACGACTTCGCCGCGGTGCTCGCCGAGATGGGCCTCGACGCCGAGCGGTGGGAGATGCCGCGACCGCCGTTGGCTCGGAATGCCGACGACCCGTCCGGCCGCGTGGCGGCGACGTTGCGTCGGTTGTGCCTCGGCGAGGATCGAGCGGACGAGGTGGCCGCATTCCTGGAGATCCACGAGCCCGAGTGGTCGAGAGTCCACTCGGTGTTCCGCTGGCCCGGCGACGCCGCCTGAACGTCGGCGGACCGACCGCTCCGGAGTTCAGAAGGTGGCGGCGAGTGCCGCGGCGCCACAGACGCAGGCGACCGTGAGCGCGGCGTAGGCGGTCCCGGCACGGAGGCCGAGCGACCTCACCTCGAGAGCGAACGACGAGAACGTTGTGAGCGCTCCGCAGAACCCGACGCCGACGACGGTCAGCGTCGATCGACGCACGTCGTTCTCGACGAGCCAGCCGAGCAGCGCCGCCCCGGCGACGTTCACGACGAGCAACCGTTGCCAGGTGCAGACCCACACCTCGGCACGGTGTCGCAGCGCCGCCCCGACTCCGGCGGCGACGGCGAACAGGACGACCGTCACGGGCGCGTCCGCATCGACTTCGTCCCGACCCGCTCGCCGAGCACCAGCGCTCCCACGCCACCTGCGATCGTGATCGCCAGGTACACGACGAGGGCGGTCGTGCGGCCGTCGTCGGCGAAGCCGTTCAACTCGATCGCGAAGGCCGACATGGTGGTGAACCCACCGAGCACGCCGGTCGCCAGCAGCGTCCAGGCGATCGAGCCCCGCTCGAACCGGGTGACCAACACGCCGAGGAGCAGACAGCCGAGCACGTTCACGGTCAGCGTCGCCCAGGGGAGACCGGACGCCCCGGCATCGGTCACCAGTTCGCCGACGAGCCACCGCGCACCGGCCCCGACGACCCCACCGGCCGCAGCAGCCAGAGTCGCCCTGCCGCCCCGCCCGGCGGGATCGGAATCGTCGATCGCCATCGTCCGTACTCTACGAACCCGGTCCGGGCACGCTGCCCGGGGCCGTCGGGGCGCTCCGATCGCCCGGGTCGTTGGCGCGTGCGGATCCCGTGCCCGGAACCACGCCGTCGACGCATCCGAACGCGATGTCTCTCGGCGTCGAACGCCCCGTCGATCGGGGCTCGACCGTCGGTACCGCGACGGACTCAGTCGTCGCGATCCGTGCCGTGGCCGTCCTTCTCGGCGAGGGACCGCAACACGCAGAACTCGTTGCCCTCCGGATCGGACATGACCACCCACGTCGTGTCGACCTGACCGATGTCGACGCGGCGCGCTCCGAGGCCTTCCAGTCGACGTACCTCGGTCTGCTGATCGACGTCCGGGCGAAGATCGAGGTGCAACCGATTCTTGGACGACTTGGCCTCGCGTGCGGGCATCAGACCGAGCCGACGGTCCGACCCGTCACGGGCGGCGAGCAGGTGTCCGCCGGAAGGACCCGTCCACACATGGTCGAGGTCCAGTGCCTCGGACCAGAACCCGGTCATCGCCCCGAGATCCACGCAGTCGATCAGGACGGGGTCGATGGTGAGCGCCATGTGCTCCATCCTCGCAGCCACCCTGCGCGGGCCGCCGGCTGGAATTCGGCGACGGCGACGCCCGTTCTCGACGATGGCGGTCAGAGGGTTCGGTCCGAACCGCGCGACACCGGCACGGGCCTCGACGTCCACGCGGCTCGAGGCTCCACGGCGCGCGACCGGCGGCCACCCGCTCGGACCGAGCAGGATGGGGAGATGACGATCGACCCCGGTGCACGACAGTTCGAGTACGCGACGTTCGTCCGGACCAGTTTTCGTGGTGCGGTCATGAGATCGTGCGACCTGAGCGGGGTGACCATGCGCAGCGTCGACGTCGGTGGGCTCGACATCGACAGTCATGACCTGTTCTTCGGCAGCCTCGTCGTCAACGGCGTCGATGTCGTGCCACTCGTCGAGGCGGAGCTGAATCGACAGTTCCCCGGCCGCGAGTTGCAGAAGGCGCAGACGCCGGAGGGGCTGCGGGACGGATGGTCGGCGGTGCAGTCAGCGTGGGAGACGACGATGACGAGCGCGCCAGCGGAGTGGTGGGACGCTCACGTCGGCGACGAGTGGTCGCTGTCGCAGACGCTGCGGCACCTGGTGCTGGCGACCGATGCCTGGCTCCGCGGTGGAATCATGGGCATGGAACAGCCGTTCCACGAGATCGGCCTGATCTTCACGGGCGCGGCGGACATGGGATTCGACGTGTCGATCTTCCGCACCGACACGCCGACGTACGACGACATCGTCGCGGTGCGAGCGGAGCGCCAGCAGATGGTGACGGACTTCCTCGCGACCGCGACGCCCGAGCTGCTCGCCGAGGAGCGCGACAATCCGTGGGGCGGCGACGACTGGCATCCCACGGTCGGGGACTGTGTGCGCGTGATCCTCGAAGAGGAGTGGGCGCACCTGCGCTACGTCCGACGGGACCTGGCGCTCCTGGCGTGAACGAGGCGTCCGGGCCCTGGTTCGCTCAGTCGAGCGCCGGGCTCGCGCCGGAATCCGGCTCGCGGTCCCGTCGTGCACGCTCGTATCCGGTCGCACCCCACGTCGCGCAGTCGATGCCGAACTCGGCTGCCATCACCGATCGCAGTCGCACCATGGAATCCAACGACAGCTTCGTCAGGTCGAGGTGCACGACCGACTCGTCGGCCGTTCGGCCCGGGGCATCGTCCTTCATCTGCAGTGCCAACCGGCCACGACGCTGACGGCCGGTCCGACGTACCTCGCGCAGGTCGATCTCCTGGGCGGGGGCCCGTCGCGACGCGTGGGAGGAGGTCAACACCGATCCGTCGAGGCGGTAGCCGACGCGCAGGGCCCGCATCGTCCACCACACGAGGAGCAGGATCGCGACCACGCAGCCGATGATCGCGAGGGGGTTCCCGACGATGATCGCAATCAGCAGGAGCGGGACGAGCGCCGAGGTGCCGAACGCCGAGAGGGCACGGGTTGCCGGGCCGATCGAACCGAAGAACCGTGCATCGTCGGTTCCGCTGGATGCTCGGCTCGCCACGGGGCCAGGCTACGGACCCCGTCGGCCGGCACCGTCCGACTTCCCCACGAATCCGCCGAGTGGTGCGTATCGTCGCTGCGTGATCTGCGTCGACGTCTCGGGCGTCCACCTCGCTCAGCCGGACAAGGTCCTGTTCGACGACCTCGACGTGACGATCTCGCGCGGCGACCGGGTGGCCGTCGTGGGCGTGAACGGCTCGGGCAAGACGACGCTGCTGCGCATCCTCACGGGCGCGTTGCAACCCGACCGCGGTGACGTCCGATTCGGTCGGGGTGCACGCATCACGATGCTCGAACAGGATCCGGTCCTGCCGGCCGGCACGGTCGAGGAGTACCTGGGTGACGGGTGGGAGATCGCCGCGGTGGCCACCTCGCTCGGTGTCCAGCCCCTCTTCGGGCGTCGCACCGACGAACTGTCGGGTGGGCAGGCCAAACGCGTCGCCTTGGCGAAGATGCTGGTCGACAACTCGGGGTCGGGCGACGCCGAGAACGCGCACGACATGATCGTGCTCGACGAGCCGACCAACCACCTCGACCTCGAAGCGATCGAGTGGCTCGAGGCCCGTCTCGTGTCGATGTCGGCGGCTCTCGTGCTCGTCACCCACGACCGCCATGCGCTCGACCGACTCACCAGCCAGGTCGGGCCGAGCAAGATCGTCGAACTCGACCACGGCCGGTCGTTCGTCCATCAGGCGGCCACCGGTTCGAGTGCGTACGCCACCTACCTCGACGCTCGCGCCGAGCGCATCGAACGCGAAGAGCAGGAGGAGTCGACTCGCAAGATCCTCGCCCGCAAGGAACTCGCGTGGCTGCGCCGCGGCGCTCCCGCCCGCACCGCCAAGCCGAAGGCACGTCTGCGCACGGCGAACGAGATCGTCGCCGGCGGACCTCGTGACCTCGGTGTGCGTGCCAACGACCTCGAACTGGGTGCCGGCGTCACCCGCCTGGGCAACCAGGTCGTCGAACTCATCGACGTCGGTCAGCGGTTCGAGAACCCGGGCAGTGAGCCGACGACGATCTTCCACGGCGTCGACCTCGTGATCGAACCGGGGGCCCGCCTCGCCGTCGTCGGACCGAACGGTTCCGGCAAGACCACTCTCCTCGACATCATCGCCGGGCGACGCGCTCCGGCTCTCGGGGAGATCCGCACCGGCAAGACGGTCGTGGTCGGCTATGCCGATCAGCACTCCGCGTCGCTCGACCCCGACATGACGGTGCGCAAGATGGTCGCCGGGCCGCTGCGTGAGCCCGACCACGAGGACAAGGCGCTGCTCGAGAAGTTCTGGTTCGACGCGACGGCGCAGTACGCGCCGGTGCGGATGCTGTCGGGTGGTGAGAAGCGGCGTCTGCAACTCGTGATGGTGCTCGCCCGCAAGCCGAACCTGCTACTCCTCGACGAGCCGACGAACGACCTCGATCTCGACACCCTCCGGTCGATGGAGGAGTTCCTCGACGACTGGCCCGGTGCGCTCGTCGTCGCGAGCCACGACCGCGCGTTCCTCGATCGGGTCGCCGACCACGTGCTGGCGATCGAACCGGGCGGGTCGATGCGACGCGTCCCCGGTGGCGTGCGCGGCTGGCTCGACGAACGTGCCACCAGCGGCGGTGCAGCGCGATCCGGTGCGGCGCGCTCGGGCGTGCCGTCGGTCGCGAAGGCGAAGAAGTCGGCGTCGTCGTCGGGGAAGCCGAAGGCGTCGCGGACGGGCCCGAGCGCCTCGACGATCGGTCGCCGGCTCCGTGAGACCGAGCAGGCGATGGTGAAGGCGCAGAAGCGCGTCGACGCACTGAACGACGAGCTCGCATCCACGACCGATCATTCGGTGCTCGCGGAACGGGGCGCGTCGCTCGCCGAGGCGCAGATCGAACTCGACCGGTTGGAAGCGGCCTGGCTCGAACTGGCCGAACAGTCCGAGGCCTGATCCCGCCGTCGGGTGTCCGATCGATCTGCGTCGCGCATCGAGGCGGGGTCCGGATCGTGCCCGTCGGTGAGAGACGCCGCACACCGTGGGTCGCTACGTTTCCGGTCATGCATCGTCATCACGCCATCGCGATGTCCGTCCTCCTGCTCGGCGCCGCGGCATGCAGCGCGAGCGGTTCGGCATCAGATGGAGATCCCGCGTCTGCGGGGTCCGAGGTGCGGGGCGCGGTTCCGTCCGAGTCCAGCGACTCCTGGCAGTCGGCCGACGGATCGAGCGACGGCTTCTGCACTGCGATCTCGGCGATCCAGTCGGCGGACTTCGAACTCGAGGAGACGTTCGGGAACGAAGCACGCCAGTTGTTCGACGACGTGCAGTCGTCGGCGCCTCGCGAGATCGCGGACGACGTCGGCACCGTCGTGGCTGCTCTGGACGCGATCGCGGAACTCGGTGTGTCGACCGAGGAGGACGATCCCGTCGCGATCGACGCCGCGGTCGAGATCCTGCTCGACCCCGATTTCACCGAAGCGAACGAGAACCTCGCTGCCTACACGTCGGAGGCATGCGGGATCGATCTCGGTGAGGGTGACGACGTCGACTTCGACGATCTGGGCGGACTCGACGACGTCGACGCTGGGGACGAGTCGGACGTCGACTCGGACGGACCCGAAGCCCCGGACGACGACGAACCCTTCGACCCGAGCGTGATCAGCATCGAAGGTCTCCAGATGTTCTTCGAGGCCGACCCGTCGACGGCCGACCTCCTCGACGACGTCGTGATCTACAACGTGATCGCTGAACGCAACATCGACCTGCGGGGGTCGAGTGTCGACGAGGCGGCGGAGCAGATCTGTCGGATCGCTCTCGAGTACGCACTGGAGTTGGAGCCCGACGCCACCGTGCGAGTCGCCGACGTGGAGGTGGCCGAGACGTCGGAAGTGGTCGCCGAGTTCGTCGGTGACGGATCCACCGACGGATGCGCACCCGTCTGACGCAACACCCCCGCCACACCACTGACCCGACGGGTGTGGGGTGTGGGGTGGGGGGTGTGGGGTGGGGGGTGTGGAGTGGGTCAGACCCCTGCCACACCATTCGTGACGTGTGCGGGCCGAACCCGACGCTCGATCGTCCGGGCGGAGTCGGATCGACGGCATTCGTGACCAATCGCTCAACTCGTCCTGCGCTCCGACCGAAGACTTGTACGTGAGTCAGTTGGAGTCCGGCAGCATCCTGATCAACCCTCGAGGTCGAGTGCGCATCGTTCGCAGCCGCACGTCGGCGGATGACGGCTGGAACTGCACCGACGGTGCACCGATCCTCGACGTCGAGGCCGACGACCGAACCCTGTGGACCCCGTACACGCCGGACCAGCTCGCGACCGCCCTCGAGGTCGCGATGCAGGTCGGAGCCCTCTCCTCCGAGCCGCTGATGGCCGGCGGAATCCGCACCTGGGACGCCTGCTCGGGCCGTCCGTGCGTCCTGCCGAAGCTCGCCGGCGTCGTGCGCGAGTGCTCCGCTTCGCTCAGCAACGCCTGACGGATCACCACGTCTCACCGACGGACGGCGCCGGTTCTCCGGGCGTCGTCGAGGCGGTGTCGCCCAGGGCGTAACGTCCTGGCCGTGACCACTGCGGTCGTGCTCTCCGGCGGTGCCAACCTCGGTGCCGTACACGTGGGGATGCTCCACGCACTGATCGACGAAGGCGTGCGCCCCGATCTGATCGTGGGCACCTCGGTGGGTGCGCTCAACGGGTTGTTCATGGCGAGTCGATGGGACCGCGCCGGTGTCGACGGGCTCGATGTGCTGTGGGGCGCCATGCGCCGCTCGACGGTCTTCCCGACGCGCTTCGTCGGCGGGCTGCTCGGGTTCATCGGCCGGCGCGATCACCTGGTGCCGCCCGACGGACTTCGTGGCTTGGTCGAGATGCACGCCGGTTTCGGGCGATTGGAGGATGCGCCGATTCCGTTGCACGTGGTGGCGACCGACCTGCTCACCGGCGTGGACCGCAGGTTCTCGTCGGGTCCCGCGGTGGACGCGGTCATGGCGAGCGCGGCGATCCCTGCGGTGTTCCCGCCCGTCGTGATCGGCGGAGTGCCCTACATCGACGGAGGCGTCGTCAACAACACACCGATCTCCCACGCGGTCGACCTCGGTGCCGACGAGATCTGGGTCTTGCCGGCGGGCACCGCGTGCGGGCTCGCCGCGGCGCCGTCGAGCACGCTCGGCATCGCGCTCCACGCCGTCACGGTGCTGATCAACCGACGGCTGCAGCGCGACATCGAGATCTTCCAGGACCGCTGCACGATGCACGTGCTGCCTCCGCTCTGTCCGGTGGCCGTCGGCCCCAGCGATTTCGGTCGTGCTCGGGAACTGATCGACCGGTCGTACCTGTCGTCCACCGACTGGATCCGATCGCCTCGTGCCGAATCGGGTGACCTCGCCGGCCTGCTCACGCATCCGCACGACCGCTGACCACCGCGCCGCCCGCACGCAGACCGACCATCCGGTCCGTCGTCCCGGAGTCCGCTCGCCCCGTTCCGTTCGTCGTCGGCTCAGTGCGGGTGGGCGTCGGCACCACCGAGCGCTCGAACGGCATCGGGGACGACGACGTCGTCGGCCAGGTCGGCGGCCGGGCAGGGTGTGCCCCACGTCGTCGTGAGTGGGACCACGCCCGCCCAGTGAGGACCGTCCATGTCGACGTCGTCGTCGATGGGGTCACCGTCGCGCACCTTGGCGGATGCTTCGGCGAGCGGCACACGCAACACGAGCGTCTTCTTCAGGTCCGACGCGGACGGTGGGCGAGCGGTGTCCCAGATCGGCGCGACGTGATCGTTGATGACGCGCAGCGCGACGGCCTTCTCGTCGGGGTCGTCGATCGCCGTGGCCACGCCGCGCACCACGACCGACCGGTAGTTCATCGAGTTGTGGAAAGGACTGCGTGCCACGACCAGACCGTCGACGATCGTGACCGTCAGGCACACGTCGAGCGAACGGCCCGCCCGCAACATCGCGTTCGCGAGCGCCCCGTGGACCAGGATCTCGCCGTCCCCGATGCCCGTCTCACCGGCTCGCACGCCGTAGGCCATCGGCAGCACGATCGGTCCGTCATCGGTGGTGACGCCGACGTGTGCGATGACTCCGGCGTCGAGGATCGCCCGGACCCGATCGCGCTCGTAGACGGCGCGGTTCGCCCCTCGCCGCAGCGTGGTTCGAGGAGATGCGGGTGCTACTTCGGTCACGTTCGGCAAGGTAGTCCTCTCCGGTGTCGGCACCGGCGTGGGTTGATGCGACCGGGCCGGTGCGGAGTCGCACGGCGCGTGCGAACACGTCGCGTCGAGCGGGTGCCGGCATGGCACGGTGGGCGCGATGGATCGCGTACGAGCCGACCTCGCCCGGTACTACGAGCACGAGGCAGCCAACCGTCTCCGCGGCCGCCCGAGTGGCTTCCGACTGGGTTTGCTCGACCGTTTCACCGAGATGATCGTCGCCGAAGGTCGCCGGTCCGTGCTCGACGTCGGTGCGGGCCCGGCGACCGATGCGTCTGCGTTCCTCGATGCGGGGATCGTCTACACCGGCGTGGATCTCGCCGTTGCGAACGGCGCGCTCGCGGGCGAAGCGGGAGCCGACGTGATCGCCGCCTCGATGTTCGACCTGCCGTTCCGGGACGAGACGTTCTCCGCCGGATGGTCGATGAGCACCCTGATGCACGTGCCGACCGACCAGGTCGCGGTCACGATGCGCTCGATCTGTCGGGTCCTGATGCGGGGTGCGCCGCTGATGATCGGTCAGTGGGGTGGGAGGCTCGGCGACATCGATTCGGATCACACGGTTCCAGGCCTGCCGCGCCTGTTCGCTCTGCGCACCGCAGCCCACAACCGTGCGTTGTTGGCAGCTCACGGCACGATCGAGCGGTGGGAGGTCCGCGACGCAGGTCCGGACGGATGGGAATACCACGTCGCGGTCGTGCGCCTGGCGAGCTGACGGCCTCGTCCGACGCAGCGGCCCGAATCGGTGGCACAGCGGTGCGGCGGAGTCGCTCGACCGTTCTCGTCCGGACCGGAGAATCTCTGCGGTACCCCCTCCCTAGAGTGGGCATCGCCATGACCGATGAGGAACTGTTCGCCGACGTCCCCCACCCGGCCGAGTCGTCGGCAGCGCCACCGCCCTCGAGCGACGAACTCGACCACGCCGCCTCGGCGCACGAGGCCGCGCAGCCACGGGTGAAGGGTCCGTCGCCGTTCACCGAGGGGTTGAACCCCGATCAGCTCGACGCGGTCGTCCACGCCGACGGACCGCTGCTCGTGGTGGCAGGTGCAGGATCGGGCAAGACGCGGGTGCTCACGCACCGGATCGCCCACCTCGTGCACACCGGCGTCCACCCCTCGAAGATCCTCGCCATCACCTTCACGAACAAGGCCGCGAAGGAGATGCGCGAGCGGGTGTACGAGTTGATCGGCCCGATCGTGAAGACGATGTGGGTGTCCACGTTCCACTCGGCGTGCGTGCGCATCCTGCGGGCGAACGGCGAGGCCATCGGCTACCCGCGCCAGTTCTCCATCTACGACTCCGCCGACTCGAACCGACTCGTGTCGTACGTGATCCGTGACCTCGGGCTCGACTCGAAGCGGTTCACCCCGCGCGCGGTGCAGGGGATCATCTCGCTCAAGAAGAACGAGTTGATCACTCCCGAGACGATGCTGCAGCAGGCCGAGAACATCTTCGACCGCAAGCACGCCGAGGTGTACGCCGAGTACCAGGCCCGCCTGCTCAAGGCGGGTGCAATGGACTTCGACGACCTGCTGATCAACGTCGTGCGTCTGTTCCAGGAGCACGGCAACATCCTCGAGCACTACCGCGAACGGTTCACGAACATCCTCGTCGACGAGTACCAGGACACGAACCAGGCGCAGAACGAGATCGTGCTGCTGCTCGCCGGTGGGCACCACAACGTGTGCGTCGTCGGCGACACCGACCAGTCGGTCTACAGATTCCGCGGCGCCGACTTCCGCAACATCCTGCAGTTCGAGGAGGCGTTCCCCGACGTCACGACGGTCGTCCTCGACCAGAACTACCGCAGCACCCAGAACATCCTCGATGCCGCGAACGCCGTCATCGACAACAACACCGAACGCAAGCCGAAGGCCCTGTGGACCGACCTGGGCAGTGGTGAGATCATCACCCGGTACCACGCCGAGGACGAAGGCGACGAGGCCACGTTCATCGCGTCGACCGCCCGGCAGGTCGCCGAGGACAACGGCACCAACTGGCGAGACATCGCCGTGCTCTATCGCACCAACGCGCAGAGCCGCGTGCTCGAAGAGGCGTTCATGCGTGTCGGCGTGCCCTACAAGGTCGTGGGTGGAACTCGCTTCTACGATCGTCGCGAGGTGAAGGACGCGATGGCGTACCTGCGCACGGTGGTCAACCCGGCCGACGAGGTGTCGCTCAAGCGGATCCTCAACACACCCAAGCGTGGCATCGGTGACGCGAGTGTGGACAAGCTCGACGCCTTCGCTCGGGCCGAGGCGATCCCCTTCGTGGAGGCGCTGCGCCGTTGCGAGGAGGCCGGGGTGTCGGGCAAGGCGCTCCGTGGCATCGGCCAGTTCGTCGAACTGCTCGACGGGCTCTACGCAACGGCGGCCGACCCGTCGTACGGTCCCGGCGACGTGCTGCAACTCGCGCTCGAGGGCTCGGGGTACATCGCCGAACTCGAAGCGTCCGACACGATCGAGGACCACACCCGCATCGAGAACCTCGGCGAACTGGTCGGGTCGGCGCGCGAGTTCACCGTGATCGAGGAGTTCATGGAGCAGGTGGCGCTCGTCGCCGACACCGATCAGTTGGACGACGACAACCAGGTCGTGCTGATGACGCTGCACTCCGCCAAGGGTCTGGAGTTCCCGACCGTCTTCCTCGCCGGGGTGGAGGAAGGCGTGTTCCCCCACATCCGTGCGCTCACCGAGCCGGTCGAGATGGAGGAGGAGCGGCGTCTGGCCTACGTGGGGATCACCCGTGCGATGCAGAAGCTCTACATGAGCCATGCGTGGAGCCGTCAGCTGTTCGGGTCCACGCAGTACAACCCGCCGTCGCGCTTCTTCGACGAGATCCCGACCGAACTGATCGAGTCGAAGGGCAACGTCACGGGCCGGTCGTCGTACGGACGCCAGAGCTACCGCTCGGGCGGGCGCGAGGAACGCGGCTCGGCGTACCGGTACGACCCACCGCCGTATCGGCGCGCCAGGTCCGACGACGAGACGGGCGGCATCGACATCAACGCCGACATCAAAGACGTCGACGACGCCCACAAGAACCGGGTCGTCGACGCGGCGATGCGCGCCGGACGCACGGTGTCCGAGCCGTCGAACAGCCAGGACCTCGGGCTCGGCGTGGGCGACAAGGTCGAGCATCCGGCGTTCGGGGCCGGCACGATCATCGCGGTCGACGGTGAGGGCGAGCGGACCGAAGCGGTCATCAACTTCTCCGGCGGTGTCGGCCTCAAGCACCTGTCGCTGGCGTGGGCACCGCTGAAGAAAGTCGACGCGATGCCAAAAATCGGTACAGAATGATACCAGAGAATGGTAATCTGATCCAGATGGAGCTCACCCCCTTCCCACACCACGGTCCGCTCGACCCGTCGTGGCTGCCGGCGAACCAGGATCTCGTTGACGACCTGGTGCAACGCGTCACCGAGCGTCGTGTCACCGCCGTGCTCGGGCCGCGACGTTTCGGCAAGACCACCGCACTGCGCTCGGTCGCCGAGCGCCTCGAGGACACCGCCGTGCCCGTCTGGCTCGACCTCTACGAGTTGACGTCGTGGGCGGACTTCGCGATCCGGCTCGACCGGGCGATCGCCGGTGTGGTCGGTCGGGGCTCGAGTGCGTTCGGTGAGATCGCTGCGGGTCTGCAACTGCAGTTGGGCGTGATGGGCGTCGAGTTCCGCAAGCCCGCCGCGCAGCGCCCCGACGCCATGCTCACCGTGCACGCCCAGTTCGATCTGCTGGTCGCCGCGTCGGCGCTGCAACCCATCGTGTTGATCGTCGACGAGTTCTCCGGGATCGTCGGCGTGGACGGTGCGGCGGCGCTGATGCGCACGGCCCTCCAGCATCACTTCCAGGAGATCGGCCTGCTCTTCGCAGGGTCGGAGCCGTCGACGATGCAGATGCTGTTCACCGATCGGGCCGAGCCGTTCTACGCGCAGGCCGACCTGGTCGAGGCGCCTCCGCTGTCGACCGGGGCCGTCGAGTCCATCGTCCGCCAGGGGTTCGCCGACAGCGGACGCGACGCAGGATCCGTCGCTGCGCACATCCGGTCGTTCACGCTCGGCCATCCACACCGGACCATGGAGTTGGCCGACGCAGTGTGGCGTCAGGTCGACCGGGGCGGGGTCGCGTCGGTCGAGCACGTCGTGCGTGGCATCGATGCGGTGCTGGCTGCCGGGTCGGCGGGCATGGAGCGCCTGTTCTCGTCGATGTCGACGGGGGAGCAGTTGGTGCTTCGTTCGGCAGCCCACGGCGACAGCATCTTCGGGCCGCTCGCCAAGTCGCTCGGCCAGTCCAACGGTCGTGCGCAGCACGCTCGGTCGACGCTCGTCGACCGGGGGCACCTGCAGCGCAACGGGAGCGCACTGGACATCATCGACCCGGTCCTGGCGGAATGGGTCCGGCGGACGTTCGGCTGAACCGCATGGCTCCGCGCTCCCGCACCGCCGACACGATCGTGCGCGTCAACATCGCCATCCTGTCGATCTGCATCCCGCTGCTGATCCTGTGCCTGCTCCGCGGCCTCTGGCTTCCCGCTGCGGTCTTCGCGTTCATCAGCTTCTCGAACGGCTACCAACTCTGGTCGACGAAGCGGCCGCCGGACGATCCCCGCGGCCGCTGACCCCGATCAGCTCGAGTCCGAGTCGGCCCAGACCGGCGGGAGTTCGGCGTGGTCGGTCACGGCACAGTCGTTGCCGAACACGACGAAGCGGTCGAACCCGCGCATGAACCAGCGGTCGTGGGTGACGGCGATGACCGTGCCGTCGAACTGTTCGAGACCGGTCTCGAGTGCTTCGGCCGACACGAGGTCGAGGTTGTCGGTCGGCTCGTCGAGCAGCAGCAGCGTGGCTCCCGACAACTCCAGCAGCAGGATCTGGAACCGGGCCTGTTGGCCGCCCGACAGCGTCTCGAAGAACTGACGGGCACAGGGTTGCAACTCGTAGCGACGCAGCATCCCCATCGCCGGGCCGAGCATCACGTCCTGGTCGTGGAGGATGTCGACGAGTTCGCGACCCATCCAGTCCGGGTGCTCGTGCGTCTGGTGGAACAGACCGGGGCGGACACCCGCTCCGAGGCGGGCGACACCCGAGTGAGCCACGTGGGAATCGGCGCCGTTCGTCGCTCCGTCACCCGCCGAGGCGAGCAGTCGCAGGAAGTGGCTCTTGCCGACCCCGTTGCCCCCGAGTACGGCGACCCGTTCGCCGTACCAGAGTTCCAGATCGAACGGGTCGGTGAGCCCATCGATCTCCAACGACTCGCAGATCACCGCCCGCTTGCCGGTGCGTGCGCCGCGCAACCGCATGTCGATCTTCTGGCGTGCGACCTCGGGTGGGCGCTCGTTCTTCTCGACGAAGTGGCGCAGCTTGGTCTCGGCGGCCTTGAGCTTCGGAGCGAACGCCTCGCTGATCGACGCTCGCTGGCGCATCAGCTTGACGTAGTCCTCCAACCGCTTCTTCTCGTCGTCGAAGAGCGAGCGGTGATGCACCCGGAGTTCGTCGTGATGGGCCTTGGCGTCGGCGTAGGTGGCGAACGATCCACCGTGGGTCCACGAGCCCGACGCTTCGATCGTGACGATCTTCGTGGCGGTCGCGGCCAGGAGTTCGCGGTCGTGGCTGATGAACACGACCGTCTTGCGGGTCTCGTTCAGTTGCTGCTCGAGCCACCGTTTGGCGGGGACGTCGAGGAAGTTGTCGGGCTCGTCGAGGACGAGGACCTCGAACTCGCTGCGCAGGAGCGCTTCGAGCGCCAGTCGCTTCTGCTGACCTCCGCTCAGTGTTCCCAGCGGTCGGTCCGCTACGTCGTCGAACGACTCGCCGAACGCCCGGGTGGTGCACTCGTCCCAGAGCACCTCGGCGTCGTACCCGCCGACGTCGTTCCAGTGGCCGATCGCCTCGGCGTACGCCATCGGGTCGCCGTCGAGTCGCTGCTCCGCGGTGGAGAGCGCGCCGGCGGCGTCTCGTAGCCGCGGTGGCGAGATGGACAGCAGTAGCTCGCGAACGGTCGATGCGGCATGGTCGGCGGTGCCGACCAGCTGGTGCATCACGCCGAGGCTGCCGTCGATGCTCACGGTGCCCGCCGACGGCGTCGCCTCACCGATCATCAGGCGCAGCAACGTCGTCTTGCCGACCCCGTTCGCGCCCACCAGGGCGACCCGTTCGCCGTTGCCGACGTGGAAGCCGACGTTGCGGAACAACTCGTCGCCGCCGGGAAGTCGCCAGGCGAGATGGCTGACGGCGATCGATCCCACGCGCCGCAGACTACGGGAGTGGTGCGATCGTCACGGTGCGACTTTCCGTCCCGGGCGACGCCCCCGATCCCGAGCGCCGGGAATCGAGATGTGAGGTCGACGGCGTGGCAGACTGTCGGGCGTGAAGGCAGCGATTCTGGTCGAGAGTTTGACGGGCAACACGTGGAAGGCGGCCGAGAAGACCGCCGACCTGCTCACGCAGGAGCGATGGACCATCACCGGCCTGTCGAAGGTCCGCCATCCCGACCACGCCGCCATCCAGGCGGCCGACCTCGTCCTGATCGGGTCGTGGGTGCACGGCGCGTTCGTGTTCGGTCAGGCGCCCTGGGCGGTCAACAGCATCTCGAACCTGCCGGCGATGCGCGGGAAGAAGGCTGCTGCGTTCTGCACGTTCGCGCTGCATCCGGGAAAGGCTCTCGACAAGCTGACGAGTGCCGTCGGTGACACCGGCGCCTATGTGATCGGTGGCCTCGCGATCAGCCGCAGCAAGCTCGACCAGCACAGCGAAGAGTTCGCGACCCGCCTGGTCGACGCCCTGTCGGCCTCCGACGCCTGACCCCTCATCGTCCGAGCCCCACCACGACAGAGGTCCAGCCCCCGCCCGACACCGGGACATCGGGCCGTCGTTTCCATGTTCCTTCGACCGCATCGGTCGTGATCGGGTCGATCCGGCGACTGGTTCGGGCGCAGCGCCTGGGTGAGTCGGGTGTCTGCACGGCTCGCGGCGCCCGCGGATCCCGGAGTCGGCCGGGGCGTGTTCAGCCGTCCGACGGGTCCGCAATGCTGGAGAACGCACGGAGGTCGAGGTAGAGGGTGCGCTCGTCCTCCACGACGGGGCGAACCGGGTCCGTCGGCGGAGAGAGCTCGGTCACGTCGAGTTCGTTGCCATCGCAGTCGAGGAACGTCGCCGTCCCGCGTACCTGCGTCACGGGGCAGTCCGGTCGATCGGGCGGGAAGGCGTAGTAGAGCCGCCACCCGTTCGCCGGATCGTCGCCTTCGTGATCGAGGACGAGGGAACGTGCACCCGTGATCGTCGACAGCTCGGCGAACAGCAGCGGCCCGTCCTCCTCGACGTCGGTGGCCCGACCGTTCACCGATCCGAGTTCCAGACGTGGGGGAGCGAGATTGTCGGTGGGTTCGGAACTGTCACTCGCCAGGAAGGCCGCGATCCCCCACGTGATCAGCCCGAGGAGAGCGAAGAAGGCGATGCCTGCTGCGACCGGCGCAACAGCACGCGCGACAGGCGAACGCAGTTCGGGCACCTTCGGGAGAGCAGCCACGGGTCCAGTCTGGCGACTCCCCGACCACTTGCCACGACGACCGCACCCGATGTGGTCGGCCCGGCCGTGGTGTGCGCAGGCGATGTGGCGAGCGGTGAGTCTGGGTCGGGTGGTGGGCGACGCAGTCTCACCGCTCGGTTGGGGTGTGGGGGTTGCGGTGAGTGTGGGTCGGGTGGTGGGCGACGCAGACTCACCGCTCGGGTGGCGACCGGCGGCACCAGGTTGGTGAAAGTGGCGGGGCGTTGCGTAAGGTCTGATGTTCGTGGAACGTCCGTACCGAATCGTCGTCGCCAAGCCAGGACTCGATGGCCATGACCGTGGTGCCAAGACCATCACCCGAGCGCTTCGCGACCACGGTTTCGAGGTCATCTACACCGGCCTGCACCAGACTCCGGAGCAGATCGCCGAGACCGTGCTGCAGGAGGACGCCGACGGTGTCGGTCTGTCGCTGCTCTCGGGCGCACACCTCACCCTGTTCCCTCGCGTGATGCAGGAACTGAAGAACCGAGACCTCGACGATGTCATGGTCTTCGGTGGCGGCGTGATCCCCGACGGTGACGTGGCCGTCCTCAAGGAGCAGGGCGTGTCGGAGATCTTCGGCCCCGGATCGTCGCTCCGCGCCATCGGCGAATGGCTCGAATCCGCGCTCGACGCTCGGGAGTCCTCCTGAGGTGCGTCGCACTTCGAGGCCACTCCCGTCGACCATCAGCAATCAACCCAGGCAGCAATCAACACAGGAAGCAGTGATCTGACGTGGATCTGTTCGAATACCAGGGCAAGCAGTACTTCGCCCGCTACGACATCCCGGTGAGCAAGGGCGGCCCGGCCGACACGGTCGACGAGGCCGTGCGCGAGGCCAACAACGCGGGGTACCCCGTCGTCGTCAAGGCTCAGGTCCAGGTCGGTGGCCGTGGCAAGGCCGGGGGCATCCAACTCGCCGACGACGAGGCTGCTGTACGAGAGCACGCCGGGAACATCCTGGGGATGGACATCAAGGGCCACGTCGTCAAGCGCGTGTGGGTCGAGCAGGCGTCCGACATCGACGAGGAGTACTACGTCTCCTTCACGCTCGATCGGGCCGAGAAGAAGCACCTGATGATGCTCTCCCGCGAAGGCGGCGTCGAGATCGAAGTGGTCGCCGAGGAGAACCCCGATGCGATCATCAAGCGCCACATCGACCCGGTCGACGGTCTGTCGCGAGAGGTGGCCCACCAGGCCGTCCTCGACGCAGGGCTCCCCGAGCGCGCCGTCGACGGAGCGACCGACATCATCGTCAAGCTGTACCGCTGCTACACCGAGGGCGACTGCGACCTGGCCGAGATCAACCCCTTGATCCTCAAGCCCACCGGCGAGGTGCACGCGCTCGACGCGAAGGTCACCCTCGACGGCAACGCCGAGTTCCGCCACCCCGAGTGGGAGGAGTTCAAGGGCCTCACCGAGATGGACGACCGCGAGAAGATGGCCGCGGAGAAGGACCTGCAGTACATCGGCCTCGACGGCACCGTCGGGATCATCGCCAACGGCGCCGGTCTCGCGATGTCCACGCTCGACGTCGTCAACCAGGTCGGCGGATCCGCAGCGAACTTCCTGGACATCGGCGGCGGTGCCAACGCCGACGTCATGGCCGGGGCACTCGAAGTGATCAATTCCGACGACAAGGTGAAGTCGATCTTCATCAACATCTTCGGCGGCATCACCCGCGGCGAGGAAGTCGCCAAGGGCATCGTCGAGGCCATGGGTCGCGTCGACCTGAAGGCACCGATCGTGATCCGCCTGGACGGCACCAACGCCGAGGAGGGTCGACAGATCCTACTCGATGCCGGAATCCCCGAGGACAAGCTCCGTTCGGAGCCGACCATGCTCGACGCCGCCCGCGCCGCGGTCGCACTCGCCAACTGACCATCGACCGACGACACCACGCACGGTGTTCGGTGTCTGACACCGAACACCCATCGCAACACCTCATCGCACAGAGAGAACAGACACATGGCAATTTTCGTTGACGAGAACACGAAGGTCCTGGTCCAGGGCCTCACCGGTGGGCAGGGCAAGTACCACGGCCTGCGCAACCGCGACTACGGCACCCAGATCGTCGGCGGCGTCACGCCCGGCAAGGGTGGCCAGGACGTCGACGGCATCCCCATCTTCGACTCGGTGGCCGAGGCCGTCGAGGCGACCGGAGCGAACGCGTCGTTCGCTGCCGTTCCGCCGAAGTTCGCCGCCGGCGCCATCCTGGAGGCGGCCGAAGCTGGCATCGCCTTCGTGGTGTGCATCACCGAGGGCATTCCCGCCCAGGACGAGGCACTCACGTACAACCGGCTGATCCGCGACTTCCCGAACACGCGCCTGCTCGGCCCGAACTGCCCGGGCATCATCAGCCCCGGCAAGTGCAACATCGGCATCACCGCCGGTGAGATCGCACAGGAGCCCACGGCCGACGGCCCGAACGTCGGAATCGTCAGCCGCTCGGGCACGCTCACCTACCAGGCGCTGTACGAGTTGAAGCAGAAGGGCATCGGCGTGTCGACGTGTGTCGGCATCGGTGGCGACCCCGTCCCCGGCACCAACTTCATCGACTGCCTCCGCGAGTTCGAGGCCGATCCCGAGACCCACGCGATCATGATGATCGGCGAGATCGGTGGTTCGGCCGAGGAGGAGGCCGCCGAGTTCATCCAGGCGAACGTCTCCAAGCCGATGTCGGCCTACGTCGCGGGTGTCACGGCGCCGGCCGGCAAGAAGATGGGACACGCGGGCGCGATCGTGTCCGGTGGCAAAGGCACGGCCCAGGGCAAGATGGATGCTCTCGCCGACGCCGGCGTGAAGGTCGGCCTCAACCCGACCGAGGCCGGCGAGCGGATGGCGGAGATCATCGCCACTCTCTGATCACCGACTCCCTGATCAGGCCACTGTCCGGTCAGGACGTGGCTCGTACGCGATGTGCGCACCGGACTCCGCTCAGCGGCGTCCGGTGCGCACATCTCGTTTTCGGCTCGGACGTGAGCGCGTGCGAGTCCGCCGATGGCGGCCGGTCGTGGCCTGCCGTTGGTGGGTGTCAGCCGACCGGGGGCGGTGGCGTGGGCGACCCCGGCGACTGCGGAGGGGTGCCCTGCGCCGGGGGCGCCTGCGGAGGAGGCGGTGGGGCGGGCTGGCCGTACGAGGGCGGAGGCGGCGCCTGCTGCGGGGGAGGAGGTGCCTGCTGGTACGGAGCCGGCTGGCCGGTCTCGGTGCCCGCACCGGCTCCGGTCTTCGTCGGCAGATCGATCGTGTCGGTTCCCTTCCCGAGCAGCGCCATCACCGCTCCGACCGCCATGGCGATCGAACCGAGCATCTGCAGCCAGAAGAAGGCCGACTTGTCGCCGTCGGTGGTGACGAAGGCGAGCATCACGCCGGTGGCCGCGATGCCCCAGGTGGCCTTCATCTGATCGGGGTTGAACGTCAGGACGTCCTGGGGGACCTTCACCCCGAACAGTTCGAGCCCGATCCAGACGATCGTCGCCAGCGCGAGGATCGCAGGAATGGTGGTGACGAAGGCGAAGGCGTCGGTGCTCCAGGCGGACAACGAGTCGTTCCCGAACTTGAAGAATCCGAAGAACGAGAAGAGGAACGTCACCAACGCTCCGATGGCCATGACGAGGTTGGCGACCGTGATCTTGCCGTTCATGAAGTCTCCTGGATCTGTGAAGCGAACTACCTGCGTCGATCGGTCGGGGACCCGAGCGACAACGCGACCATACGACACCACCGGACGGTGTGCAGCGAATACCTGGCCACGCGCGCGAGCGCTGCGGCGGGCAGACCGGGCCGCTACCGTCGGCTGCGTGCCCACCGCCCTGCTGTCCGTGTACGACAAGACCGGGGTCGCCGACCTCGCCCGATCACTGGTCGACCTCGGGTGGTCGCTCGTGTCGTCGGGGGGAACGGCGAAGGCGATCGCCGACGCAGGGATCCCCGTGACCGACGTGGTCGAGTGGACCGGTGTGCCGGCGATCCTCGGGCACCGGGTGGTGACGCTGCACCCGAAGGTGCACGGTGGCATCCTCGCCGACCCCACCGACCCCGAGCACCAGGCGGACATGGCGGCATACGACATCACCGCCATCGACCTGGTCGTGGCCAACCTGTACCCGTTCGGTGCCGACTCCGCGTCCTTCCAGCACGGTTCGGGCCCGGCGTCGAAGGTCGACATGATCGACATCGGCGGCCCCGCCATGGTGCGCGCTGCAGCGAAGAACCATGCGTTCGTCGGCGTCCTCGTCGACCCGTCGGACTACGACGGGGTCGTCACCGAGTTGCAGGGGAGCGGCTCGCTCGGTGCGGACACGCGACGTCGCCTCGCACGCAACGCATTCGCTCACACCGCCGAGTACGACGCTGCCGTCGTCACCTGGTTCGACGAGTCCGACGCGCCGCCCGCCGCCGACGAACAGGTGCTGCCCGACTCGATCCACCTCTCCCTCGAGAAGGCGCAGCCGCTCCGCTATGGCGAGAACCCGCACCAGGAGGGCGCCCGCTACCGCCAGGTCGGAGCGACCAGTTGGTGGGACTCGATGACCCAGCACGGGGGCAAGGAGTTGAGCTACCTCAACGTCTTCGACACCGAAGCGGCGTGGCGACTCGTCCAGCGATTCGACGAACCCGCAGTCGTCGTGGTCAAGCACGCCAACCCGTGTGGCGTGGCGATCGGTGACGACATCGGCGCGGCGTACGTCGCGGCGAATGCCTGCGACCCGGTCAGTGCGTTCGGCGGAATCGTCGCGGCGAACCGGACCGTGACGAAGGAGATGGCCGAACCGCTCGCGGCGGTGTTCACCGAGGTGGTGATCGCCCCCGACTTCGAGCCGGACGCGTTGGAGATCCTGCTGTCCAAGAAGAACATGCGGGTGATGAGTGCGAGCGCCCCGTCGGCACTCCCGTTCGACCTGCGGCCGGTCGACGGTGGCCTGCTCGTCCAGCAGCCCGACGTGGTCGCCGGCCGCAGTGAGGCCTGGACCGTCGTCACGACCGTCCAGCCGACCGATGCCCAGTGGCGTGACATGGAGTTCGCCTGGGTGGTGTGTGCGGCGGTCAGCAGCAACGCGATCGTGTACGCGAAGGACCGCCAGGCGTTCGGGGTGGGTGCGGGTCAGCAGAACCGGTTGGATTCGGCTCGGATCGCGGCGGAGCGTGCCGACGGCCGAGCGGCGGGCGGTGCGTGCGCGAGCGACGCGTTCTTCCCGTTCGCCGACGGCCTCAAAGCCGCTGTTGCCGCCGGGGTCACGTGTGTGATCCAGCCGGGTGGTTCGGTGCGTGACGACGAGGTGATCGCCGCCGCCGACGAGCACGGCATCGCCATGGTCTTCACTCACCAACGCCACTTCCGCCACTGACGCGAGTCAGGCCGGATCGCCAGGGACTTGCGCTGCCCGAACTGATCGGCGCAGGTGGCGCGGCCGGGCGTCTCGGTGCTCGTTCCGCATGGCGGAATCGTTCCGTTCGGTCCACGATGTGGAACGGGGTACTCGGGGGTCTAGCTTGGGCCGATGGCCCGCATCGGCGACCTCCTGGCAGCGCGCCGCACGCTCTCGTTCGAGTTCTTCCCGCCCAAGACCTCGAATGCGCAGATGAACCTCGGAAAGGCCGTGGGGGAGTTGCAGGCGTTGGCGCCCGACTTCGTGTCGATCACGTACGGGGCCGGCGGATCGGACCGGCACCGCACCGGCGAAGTCGTCAAGTGGATGCGCACCGAGACGACGCTGGTGCCGATGGCGCACCTCACGTGTGTGGGTCACACGCGGACCGAGGTGGCGGGGCTGCTGGTGGACCACCGCCGCAACGGAGTCGAGAACATCCTCGCACTGGGTGGTGACCTCCCAGCTGACGGGGTCCCCGTCAAGAGCGACTACCGGTACGCACTCGACCTGTTGCACGACGTCGCAGCGACGGGGTGCTTCTCGATCGGCGTCGCCGCCCACCCCGAGGTCCACCCTCGCAGCACGTCACGCCGTTCGGATCGCGAACACCTCGCGACCAAACTGTCGATGGCCGACTTCGCGCTGACCCAGTTCTTCTTCGACGTCGAGCACTACGTCCGCCTCGTCGACGAGATGTCGGCGCTCGGCAACGACAAACCGATCGTCCCGGGGATCATGCCGGTCACCAACCTGCGTCAGATCACGCGGATGGCCGAGATGTCGGGTGCCGAGGTCCCTCAGTGGCTGATCGATCGGCTCGAGATGTGCACCACGCCCGAACAGGTCCGCCGGGTGGGGATCGACGCCGCATCGAAGCTGTGTCGTGACCTGCTCGACGCCGGTGCTCCCGGCCTGCACCTCTACACCCTGAACTCGGCGGCCACGGCGAAAGAAATCGCCGTGAACGTCGATCTGGCTGCAGTCTGAGCGATACTGGTGGCCAGTGACCGCCACCGACGCCGCGACCTCCGCTTTGCGCGAAACCGGACCCGTCACGCGTCCCCTCAGCCGCCGCAAGGCTGACATCCTCGGGCGCCAGCAGATCAGTCAACTGCCGTACCTGCCGGGCCTGGACGGCGTGCGGGCGCTGGCCGTGGTCGCGGTGATGGTGTACCACGCCAACAGCAGTTGGCTCGCCGGCGGGTACCTCGGCGTCGAGGTGTTCTTCGTCATCTCGGGCTACCTGATCACGCTGTTGCTCATCGCCGAACACGAGCGCAGCGGAACGATCGACCTCAAGAACTTCTGGATCCGTCGGTTCCGACGCCTCCTCCCGGCACTGTTCGTGATGCTGCTGCTGCTGTCGGTCTGGGTGGCGCTGTTCGAGCGCGACGCGCTCGGCAAGCTGCGTGGCGACGTCCTGGCCGGGGTCCTCTACGGCTCGAACTGGTACCAGATCTGGACCGGTGCCGGGTACAGCGCCGGGAACGACTTCGCCCCGCTGCGTCACCTGTGGAGCCTGGCCGTCGAGGAGCAGTTCTACGTCGTGTGGCCGCTCGTGATGATCGGGTTCGTGAAGGTCGGGAGCCGACGGATCGCGGGCGTTGCCCGATGGCTGTTCCTCGCTGCGATCGTGGTCACGGTCGCCGTGGCCGTGCTCAGTCACTCGGGTCCGCAGTCGGCGGTGGTGATCAACGACCTCGGCGTCGCCGCCACCGAGACGTCCGGCGCCTACTGGAACATCGGTGGCCGCCTGATCTCGAAGCCCGACGCGCTCTACCTGTCGACGATCTCGCGAGCCGGGGGCCTGCTCCTCGGTTCTGCGTTCGCGATGATCTGGCGGCCAGCGGCGATCATGCGCGGCCCGTTGCGCAACAAGGGTGGCCTGTTCGACGCGATCGCCCTGCTCGGATTCGTCGGGCTGGGTGCGTTGTGTTGGTTCGTCTCGTTCACCCCGGCGCAGGGCGTCGATCCGCTGCTGTTCCGCGGCGGGTTCTTCCTCACCGGTCTCGCCACGCTCGCAGTGATCGCGGCGGTCACCCACCAGAGGGCGGTGACCGGCAAGGTCCTGTCGCTGCCGGTCTTCATCTGGATCGGAACCCGGTCGTACGGGCTGTACCTCTACCACTGGCCGATCTATCAGATCATCCGCAACATCGCTGCGAACAAGCTCCGTTTCCACGAGTTCGTGCTGGCGATGGTGGCCACGGCGATCATCACCGAACTGTCCTACCGCTTCGTCGAGACGCCGATCCGCGAAGGCCGCTTCGGTGAACTGTTGAAGCGTCGCCGCGCCGGAGTGCGCACCCGGTCGACCCTGACCGCGGGTCAACGCAAGGGAGCCCTCGGCGGTGCGGCGGTCGCGGCACTGCTTGCCGTTTTTGCCGTCGGCAGCATGGCCACCGCCGAACTGAAACAGAACGAGGTGGCCCAGGGCATCGAGGCCGGCAAGGAGTTCTCCTGCAACGTCATCACCGGTGAGAACTGCGATGACACCGGGGTGAGTGACCCGGTGACCGAACCGGCGGTGGACGACGCGGTCGACCCGAGCCCCTCGGTCGACGACGAGTTCGAACAGGTGCCCGGAGCAACGGACGTCCCCGCCGAGGACGGCGTCGAGCCCGATCCCGAATCGGTCGTCGACCCGAACGCAACGGGCGACAGCGTCGCGCCCGTGCCCGGTTCCACCGAGCCGCCTGCAGCCGAGCCGGTCCCGGTCACCAGGATCGCCATCGGCGACTCGGTCATGCTCGGCGCTGCCGAGCAGTTGCGCGAGAGGGGATTCGCGGTCGATGCGATCGAGAGTCGGGCATGGGTGTCCGGCATCGACATCGTCGAGACGCTCCAACGCGAAGACCGACTCCCGAGCGTGCTCGTCCTGCACCTCGGCACCAACGGGCCGATCGGTCAGGCGGGCATGGACCGGATGATGGCAGCGGTCGCCGACGTGCCCCAGGTCCTCCTCGTCACCAACGACCTCCCGGACAACCAGGACCTCGCGTCGAGCAACAACGCCCTGATGATCGACGCGGCCTCGGCCAACCCGAACGTCGAGGTCCTCTACTGGGACGGCCTCGCATCGCAGTGCGTCGACGACTGCCTGTACCAGGACGGGATCCACCTCAAGTCCGCTGGCCAGCGCTACTACGCGCAATTGATCGACGACACGCTGGCGGGTTAGGACCCGCCACCAATCGCGACGGGTGACCCGGTTTCTGTCGGCTCGCCGTCGATACTTGTCGCCGGATGACCACGTTCGCACCGCCGAGATCTCCCACTGCGGATCGCAGGGAGCACGACACGCAGATCAGTCGCGTCCCCTACCTTCCCGGTCTCGACGGGATGCGGGCGCTCGCGGTGATCGCGGTGATGATCTACCACGCGAACCCGTCGTGGCTCCCCGGTGGCTTTCTCGGCGTCGAGATGTTCTTCGTCATCTCCGGCTACCTGATCACCCTGCTGATCATCGCCGAGCGTGAACGTACCTACACGGTCTCGCTGATCGACTTCTGGAAGCGCCGGGCACGTCGACTGCTCCCTGCGCTCGGCGTGCTGCTCGTCCTCGTCGCCGTGTACACCGTGATCTTCGAGCCGTCGGCGGTCGGCCAACTCCGGGGCGACGTGGTGGCCGGTCTGCTCTACGGGTCGAACTGGTACCAACTCCTGGTCGGGTTGGGCTACACCGCAGCGTTCGACTTCGCACCGCTGCGTCACCTGTGGAGCCTCGCCGTCGAGGAGCAGTTCTACCTCGTCTGGCCCGTCGTGATGGTGGTGCTGCTGGGGCGCAAGGGAACGCGGCGCGTCGCCGACGTGAGTCGCTGGCTGTTCATCGCTGCGGTGGGGATCGCCATCGCCACCGCGCTCCTGTACCACCCCGGTGTGATCGGCGAGCCCGAACAGACTCCCGAGGCGTACTGGTTCATCGGCGGGCGGGCGATCTCCAAGCTCGACTTCCTCTACATCGGCACGTTCTCGCGTGCCTCGGGCATCCTCCTCGGCGCGGCGTTCGCGATGCTCTGGAGGCCGTTCGCGGTGATGCGCGGACCGCTTCGTGACAAGGGCTGGGCCTTCGACGCAATGGCGCTGATGGCGCTCGGCTCGTTCAGCCTGATGTGCTGGCAGCTGCATCTGGTCACACCCGAGGGTGCGGCCGACGAGCGTCTGTTCCGTGGCGGACTGTTCTTCGCCTCGTTCCTCACCGTGGTGATGATCGCAGCGATCAGTCACCCCGGCGGTCGGGCGAACCGGGTCGTCGGCAACCCACTCCTGACGTGGATCGGTGTGCGCTCGTACGGGCTGTACCTGTACCACTGGCCGATCTACCAGGCGATCCGCAAACTGGCCGGCAACAAGCTGACCATCGAGCAGTTCGCCCTTGCCATGGTGATCACGGCCGTGGTGACGGAACTCTCGTTCCGATTCGTGGAGACACCGGTCCGCACCGGTGCGTTCGGTGACATGGTTCGCCGGGCCCGGCGCAACGCGCGTCCCGCACCACGACGGATCCTCGTCGGTGGGGTTGCCGTGGTCACCGCCCTCTCGCTCTTCGCCGGGGTGTCGCTCGCGACCGCCGACCTCGAACAGAACGAGATCGCCGACGCCTTCGCCGACAATGCCGAATCGACGACCGACCTCACCCGTACTCCCTCACCGAACTCAGACGGTCGTGACAGCGAGGGGGGAGTCGTCGGTGAGCAGGAGGGTGCGCCGGCCACGAGTGACGATCCGGACCCCACGGTCGCGCCGACCACGATCGAGCGTGAGACGGTGCTCACCACGCTGCCCGCCACGTTCGCCGACGACCCGCCGCTCAATGGTGGTGTCGACGAGCACTCGTCGGGCACGTCGCAGCCGGAGTCGGCCACGACGGTGGTTCCCGCGGAGTCCGTGCCGCCGCCGACCACTGCACCTCCGGTCCCGGCGTCGACCGACCCTCCGGAGCCGACACCGCCGGTCGAGCCCGCACCGTCCGCCGTGACCTCGCTGGGCGTCGTCACCGATCCGGCGGCCATCACCCCGCTCGCCGTCCCGCCACAACCACCGGCACCGGCGATCCGCCTCGTCGGTTTCGGTGACTCCGTCATGCTCGGTTCCGCCGGCCGCCTCGCGGAGCGCGGTTTCGTCGTCGACGCCGTGCAGAGCCGACAGTTCTCCCGAGCACTCCCCGAACTCCAGGCGATCCGTGACAACGGGTTCCTCGGGTCGGCCGTCGTGGTGCACCTCGGCACGAACGGTTCGTTCCCCCAGGCGTCGCTCGATCAGATGATGGGGATCCTCGCCGACGTGCCGATCGTCGTGTTCGTCACCGGCAAGGCCGACCGGGTCTGGATCGCCGACAACAACGCCAAGATCCGAGCGCTCCCGTCCGTCTACCCGAACGTGACCGTTCTCGACTGGGAGGTGATCGGCCCGCAGTGCCCCGGCGACTGCTTCTACGACGATCAGATCCACCTCAACGGGGCCGGTCAGACCTACTACGCCGACCTGATCGCGAGACTGCTCGGGCTCTGACGATTGTGGGCGAGGTGGGGCCTCGGGCGTAGCCTTCGGGACATGACCACTCCAGTACGTGTCGCCGTCACCGGAGCTGCAGGCCAGATCGGCTACAGCCTCCTCTTCCGCATCGCTTCGGGCACCATGCTCGGCCCGGACACGCCGGTGGCGTTGCAGTTGCTGGAGATCACGCCGGCGCTCGGTGCCCTCGAAGGCGTGAGGATGGAACTCGACGACGGTGCCTTCCCGCTGCTCGACTCGATCACCTGCACCGACGATGCCGACGTGGCGTTCGGCGATGCCGACGTGGCGATCCTCGTCGGGTCGATGCCCCGCAAGGACGGCATGGACCGCTCCGACCTGCTGGCGGCCAACGGCGGCATCTTCAAGCCGCAGGGCGAGGCACTCAGCCGCTCGGCGAAGAAGGACGTCAAGGTCCTCGTCGTCGGCAACCCAGCGAACACCAACGCCGTGATCGCGATGAACAACGCCGCCGACCTCGACAACGGACGTTTCACCGCGATGACCCGCCTCGACCACAACCGGGCCATGAGTCAACTCGCGACCCGCCTCGACGCATCGGTCAACGACATCAAGAAGATGACCGTGTGGGGCAACCACTCGAACACCCAGTTCCCCGACCTGTCCCACTGCGAGGTCGGCGGCAAGAACGCTCTCGAACTCGTCGGAGACCAGGACTGGTACGCCGACACGTACATCCCGACCGTCGCCACACGTGGCGGTGCGATCATCAAGGCTCGTGGGTCGTCGTCGGCGGCATCGGCGGCGTCGGCCGCGGTGGATCACATCCGCGACTGGGTCCTCGGCACGCCCGACGGTGACTGGGTGTCGATGTCGGTGCCGTCCGACGGCAGCTACGGCGTGCCCGAGGGCATCATCTCCTCGTTCCCGTGCGTCTGCAAGGACGGCGACTACGCGATCGTCCAGGGCCTCGACATCAACGACTTCGGTCGGGGCAAGATCGACGCGTCGGCTGCCGAACTGGTCGAGGAGCGCGATGCCGTCAAGGAGATGGGCCTCATCTGAGGTCGTCGGCCCCCGCCCGTCACGAACCTCCGGCCGCGGTCAGACCGCCGGCGCGATGGGTTCGACGGCGTGGTGGGGCCGATCGATGACCGTTCCCGGTGAGCGTCGCCTGACCACCAGCACGGTGATCCAGGCGCCGGCGCCGAGCAGCCCGACGCCGATCGAGAACGGCGTGGTCGAGTCGGTGATGTACCCGCTCACGATCGTTCCGAGCACGGCGCCTCCGGCCATGCTGACCGATCCGGAGAGTGCCGAGGCGGTGCCTGCGAGGTGGCCGACCGGGGTGAGCGCCGCGGTGTTCAGGTTCGGCATCAGGAACATGAAGGATCCGAGCGTGAGCGCGAGGACCGACATGAACAGCCAGAAGTTCGGTCGTCCGCCGGCTTGCAGCGAGATCGCGATCGACAGCGCCATCAACGCGATCACCACGACGAAGACCTTGTCGATCAGACGGTCGACGCCGACTCGTACGACGATCCGCCCGTTGATGATCGCGGTGACGGCGAACACGACGGCCACTGCGCCGAAGATGTACGGGAACTGTGTCTCGCGGTCGAACACCTCGGACACGATCAGTTCACTGCTCGCGAGGTAGGTCGTGAAGATCCCCTGGAGGAACATCATCGCGATCATGTTCCCGCCCGTGACGCGGGTGCGGGCGACCTCGACGTATCCGCCGAAGGTGGATCGCAGGTTCAGGGAACGCCGGTGCGCCGGATCGAGCGACTCCCTCATCCGCAGGCTCCACGTCGCCATCACCAGCGCGAAGACCACGCAGAACCAGAACACACCCTGCCATGGCGCGATGGCGATGATTCCCGTGCCGATCGTGGGTGCGAGCACCGGTACCAGCATGAACACCGCCATCACCTGCGAGAGCGCGCTGGCCATGGCAGAACCCGAGAACCGATCTCGCACGATCGAGGTCGCGACGACGCGTGTGCCCGCTGCCCCGAGCCCCCAGACGAACCGGCTGGCGAGCAACATCTCGAACGATGGAGCGAGCGCCGAACCGACCGCGCCGACGAGGTAGATGCCGATGCCGGCGTAGAGGATCGGCTTGCGTCCGAACCGGTCGGCGAGCGGGCCGTAGAACAGTTGCCCCACCGCGAGACCGAGGAAGAAGACGGTGATCACCTTCCCGGTCTCGGGTGACCCGACGCCGAGGTCGAACGCGACACGGATGTCGTCGAACGCAGGAAGCATCAGGTCGATGCCGAGTGCCATCAACGCCATCACCGCGGAGACGAACGTGAGGAGTTCGCGCTCGCCCATCCGATACGGGGGTCGATTCGTCGCCGGAGATCCGGACGATGGGGCAGTCGCGAGTTCGGTCACCGACCAAAGTTAACGAGAGGTGAACACACATCGAATGCCCGAAGACGCGTGTCACTGCTCGGAGGGGCCACCGCTCGGGCGTGTCACCTACGAAATCGCCACCTGGCAGCCGATGTTCATCATCTGGTCGACGCCGGCCTTCATCTCCTCGTCGGAGATCCGCACCGCATCGCCCTCGTCCTCGCCGATCATGTCCGACACGGTCATCAGCGCAAGCGCCTCCATGCCCTTCATCGCCGCGACCGTGTACATCATCGCCGCCTCCATCTCCACGGCGAGGTGGCCGAGCGACTTCCATACGTTGAACTTCTCCCACTGCGGCTCGTAGAAGAGGCCGGACGTGACGATCGGTCCGACGTGCACCTTGCCCATCGATCCTTCGCGCGTGAGGCGCGCGGCGGTCTCGACGAGTTCGAACGTGGCGGTGGGCGCGATGCAGTCCATCTGGCTGAGCTGACGCGGGGCGTGATCCTCGGCCGCAGCGGTGAGTGCGATGACGGTGTCGCCCATCGACATGCCGTCGGCGATCCCGCCGCAGGTACCGACGCGGACCAGACGCTTCACGCCCAACTGCGCGAGTTCGTCGAACACGATGCCCGCCGACGGTGCGCCCATGCCGGTGGTCTGGACGCTGATCGGCTTGCCGTCGATGGTGCCCGTGAACCCGAGCATGCCGCGCACCTCGTTCACCAGCCGGTAGCCCGGGTCGAAGAATGTCTCGGCGATGTACTGGGCACGGATCGGGTCACCGGGACACAGGACGTTGGGTGCGTAGTCGCCGGGTTCGGCGCGGAGATGGATCGGCATCCAGCCAATCTATGCGATCACCCCCGGCCCCCACCCCGCCTCCGTCGCGAGTGTCCGCATCCACCGAGCAGCGGTGAGTGTGCGTCGCCCTGGGCCCGATGCAGTCTCACCGGTGTCGAGGTCCGGGCCGGGTGGGTCCGCAGCGGTGAGTGTGCGTCGCCCTGGGGCCGACTGAGTCTCATCGGCGAGTTGGGGGGTGGTGGGCAGTCGCTACGCTTCTTCTTGCCGACTCCTCCCGAGATCCACACGATCCCAGGAGCAACCGATGGCATTCCTTCCCACCGAAGTGACCGATCACTTCGCTTCGCATCACGGCGTCGCCACCCACGCCCGTCTCGTCGACTCGGGCCTGACCCGCGACCAGATCATCGGTCTACGTCACGCGGGGACCCTCGTGCCGATCCTCAAGGGCGTCTACCGGATCGCCGTGCTGCCGCTCGATCAACATGCCCGAGCCGTTGCGGTGTGTGCTGCTCATCAGGACGCCGTGGTGTGCGGCCCGACCGCAGGGCGCCTGTGGGGGTTCCGTCGGCTGCCCGACGATCTGCGGACACACGTGATCGTCGATCCACACCGACAACCGTCCATCGAACCCTGGATCGTCCCGTATCGAACGAAAGCGATCCGGGAGCAGGACGTCATCGAGCGTGAGGACGGCATCCGAATCACGAGCCGGGCGCGAACGGCCCTCGATCTCGCACGTTTCGTCGGCGACCGCGACCTGCTGTCGATCATCGAGCAGGCCGCCAGGGACGGACACCTCCTCGACGCAGCCCTCCGCGACGTCGCCGTCGACTTCATGTCGAAGCATCGGCCGTGGCTCCGTCGCTATCTGCTCCAACTCGATCGACGACTCGACGGTGGCGCTGCGGACTCACACCACGAGACAGTGTTCGGTGATGCGCTCGCTGCCGCCGGAGTGCGTCCGCTCGAGCGCCAGTTCGCGGTCGACCTCCCTGGATACGGTCCAGCGCGCTTCGACCTGGCGGTGCCGTCGATGCGGTGGGCGATCGAGGTCGACGTGTTCCCGACGCATGCCGAGACGGATGGTCGCCGGCGTGATCTGCGGCGCGACGACGCAGCGATGGCGATCGGATGGGACACGACGCGCATCATCGAGGCCGACCTGGCCGAATCGATGGCGGCAACCGTCGCTCGCTTGCGACATGACTTCGATCGGCGCAGGCTCGCGAGTTGATCCATCCGGTGAGGCTCGGTCGGGATCGGCACGACGGAGACTCACCGCTTGGGTGGGTGGTGGCGGGGCGGTGAGGCTTGGTCGGGCTCAGGGCGAGGGAGACTCACCGCATGGCATTGGGGGACGGGGACACCGCCTACTTCAGGAACTTGCTGGTCGTGTTGTCGGCGAGGATCTTGCCGCCCGTCTGGCAGGTGGGGCAGTAGTTGACGGTGTAGCCCGAGTACTCGACGGCGCGAATCGTGTCGTCGCCGTGCTCGCCCGACCGTGGGCACGGTTCGCCGGTCTGGCCGTGCGCATTGCTCGGGCGGTCCTTCGACGAACTCATGTCGCTGCGACCACGTTCGTAGTCGAGGCCCTCGGCGACGCACACTGCAATGGCTTGGACCACCTTGTCGGCGCCGTCGGCACCCAGCTTCTTGGTCGTGGCGAACGGCGAGATCCGAGCCTGCCAGCACACCTCGTTGGCCAGTCGTCTACCGATTCCGGCGACGGCGCGCTGGTCTCGCAGGAACCCGTGGACGCGCATCGACTTCTCGGCGAATCGTTCGGCGAGGTCGGACGTCGAGATGTCACAGGCCTCCGGTCCGAGCTTGTCGATCGGGGCGGTCGAGTCGAGTTCGCCGGCGGCGACACACCAGATCCCGGCGCGCCGCTCGGTTCCCTGCTCGGTGAGCAGCAACGGCGCGACGTCGCCGTCGAACACGATCCTCGCCTGGCCGCCACGCGGTTTCTGGGAGAGCTTGAGGTCCGGGAGCAGTCGGCCGCCCTGCATCAGGTGGATCACCATCGTGAGCGGCTCGAACTCGACGGTGAGGTACTTGCCGCGTCGACCGATCGCACGGACCGGGTGGCCGTACGCCGACTCGGGCGATGGAACCGCGGTCTTCAGCGCAGTGAAGTTGAACGGGTGCAGCTCGACGAGCGTGCAACCGACGTAGTCGACGGCCAGTCGCTCGGCGTGAGCTTCGATCTCCGGCATCTCCGGCATGTCGACAACCTACGCGATCTGCGCGTCACGCATAGGTGGTGCGGTCGCGCACGGTGGAGAACACGGCGTCGAGCGCACCGAACACCGGCTGTGATTCGAGCAGCTTCTGCTGGTCGCCGAAGAGCAGGATGTGGCCGTTGATGAACGCCTCCTGGGCGTTCAGTTCTCCGGTGGCGACGTCGACCGCGGTCTGCCAGCTCTGCTGCATCTTCACGTCCTCGGGGTCGGCTGGGCCCGCGCCGAACGATGCCGACCCGTCGCCCACGACCAGGTGGTAGGTGACGTCGCCCTCGGGGCCGTCGCTCACCACCTGGGTGACGCCGAGCGAGTGCTGCTGAGCGATCTCACGCATGTGGTCGCTCGATTCGACCGCGGCGGACAGCGCGCTGATCCAGTCGAGGCTGAGGTACCGCAGTTCGTTCGACACGCCCCCATTCTGGCGTCGATGTCCGGTCAGGCACACCCATGGCGGCTCACACCCGGGATGCCGGTTGCGTGGCCGGGTCTAGTCTCGGGGTGGTGGGCACCTGGAGCGACGGTCGTCATCCGGGGTCGATCGAGGAGTGGGTGTTCTCGGCATGGTCGCCCGACGGGTCACTCGGTGCCGTGTCGGGGCACCGGATCGTGGGTGCGACCGCGTGGTACTGGGCGGCGTTGGCGCGCCAGGGTCGTCCCCTCTTGCACATCACCGACTTCGAGGTGCCCGTCCGTGCCGACCCGTTCATCGTGAAGGGAGAGGCGATGTGGGCCGAACACTTCCGTGACGATCCGATGACGCAGTGGACGGTCGGGAACGAGACCTACGCATCGGCACTCGACGATCCGACCGAAGCGCTCGGACGCGCCTACGGGGTCCCGACACCGATCGCGTTCGACCTGGAGTGGTACGCAACCGGCGCGCCGACCCCCATCATCGGCGATCACGTCGACGGCTACGAGCAGGTGGGTGTGGTGCACGGAGCGATCGAGGTGCTCGGGGAACCGAAGATCGAACTCGTCGAAGTGCCCGGCGCCCGGTGGCATCGCTGGACCGACCTGCCCGGCGAGCCGATGGGGCCGAGGCCCGTGCCGACCGCCTCGGCCCACACCGGCGTTCGTGCGCCGTTCGCCTTCCCCGATGCGACGATCCTCGACCTCGTCCTGACCCCGACCGGCTGGCGGACCCGCTGACCGCGACGCCCAGGGCGCGGGCGACCCCCGACCTCGGACGCCGCGCACCCCGGTGGACGCCCGCAGATCGTCGGGAAACGCCGGGTCGGCATCGCCCGGCCCGTGCCGCGGGCGCGATCGGTTCCCGTGGCATCATCGACGTCGATGAGTTCTCCCCGCGACATCCTCGACGACTTCGCCGAGGACGAGGCACGCCGTCGCAACGGGCCCACCTATCCCGACGTGTGCGTCGAGATGGGCATGCTCGTCGAGGACCGTGGCAGCCACTTCACCGGCCTCGTGGTGAGGTGGAGCGCCGAGGGCGTCACCCTGCAGAATCGCGACGACTACGTTCGCCACTTCGGGTGGAAGAAGGGTGGGTTCCTGATCGCCGGCAGACCGGTCACGCTCGTGCGTCCCCAGCAGGTCGCCGCCGCCACCCAGCGCATCACGGCGTCGGGCTCCGTCGCCGGCGACGGTCGGGCGAAGGTCGCCAGGGCCAGTCGGATCTGGGTCGAAGGCAAGCACGACGCCGAACTGGTGGAGCACGTGTGGGGCGACGACCTGCGCGAACTCGGCATCGTGGTCGAACCGCTCCACGGCGCCGACGACCTCGCTGCCGCGGTGGCCGACTTCGGACCCTCACCGCAACGGCGCCTCGGCGTGTTGCTCGACCACCTCGTGCCCGGGTCGAAGGAGACCCGCATCGCGCAGACCGTGCGTGACGACGACGTGCTGATCACCGGTCATCCGTTCGTCGACGTGTGGGCCGGAATCCGCCCCAAGGTCGTGGGCCTCGACGCCTGGCCGGAGGTCCCGTACGACCCCGAGGTCACGTGGAAGGAAGGGATGTGCCGGGCGCTCGGCGTCCAGCTCGAGGGTTTCTGGCCGACGTTGCGCAACCGGGTCACGACCTTCGCCGACCTGACCCCCGAGCTGGTCGGTGCGGTGGAGCAACTCATCGACTTCGTCGCCGAAGCGGGCTGACCCCGGCCAGTGGTGACGGCCGACGGCGGCCGCAGAACCGCAGATCCGATCGCCCTGCGCCCACGGCGCCTACAGTCTCCGCTCATGACACCTGACGTCTCGCTCGGCAACTGGATGTTCCAACGCGCGAAGCGGTCGCCGAAGCGGCGGGCGATCACCTTCGAGGGAACGACGATCACCTACGGCGAGTTCCAGGACCGGGTCGATCGCACGGCGACGGTGTTGCGTGACGGTGGGGTGCGCACGGGTGACCGGGTCGGCTACCTCGGCGTGAACCATCCGGCGTTCCTCGAGACGATGTTCGCCACCGCCCGCCTCGGCGCGATCTTCGTGCCGCTCAACTTCCGCCTCACCGGACCCGAGTTGGCGTTCATCATCGAGGACGCCGGCTGCCACACCCTCGTCGCCGACAGCGCACACACCGCGGTGCTCGACTCGGTCCGCAACGACCTGAGCGTTCGCCGCTGGCTCGGCGTCGAAGCCGCTCCCGACGGTTGGGACGACCAACTGGCGCTGCGCGACGCCGCCGAGCCGGTCACCGACACCGAAGCGGTCGACGCCGATGCCACGGCCGTCATCATGTACACCTCGGGCACGACGGGCCTGCCGAAGGGGGCGATGCTCACGCACGACAACTTCTGGTGGAACAACGCCAATGCGTCGTGCACGCTCGACATGCTCGAGTCCGACGTGACGCTGGTGTTCGCCCCGCTGTTCCACATCGGTGGTCTCAACGTCACCACGCTGCAGACGATGTTGCGCGGCGGTGAGGTCGTGCTGCATCGCAACTTCGACCCGAACCTCGCACTGGAGGACGTCCCGAGGTACGGGGTCACCACGATCTTCGGCGTGCCGGCGATGTTCCTGTTCATCAGCCAGATGCCCGGTTTCGCCGACGCCGACCTCACCTCGGTACGCATGTTGATCTGCGGGGGCGCCCCCGTTCCCGAGCCGTTGTTGAAGGCCTACGCCGGTCGGGGGATCCCGATCAACCAGGGATACGGGTTGACCGAGACCTCACCGATGGTCACGTTCCTCACGTCGGAGTTCTCGATGGAGAAGATCGGCTCGGCGGGAACGACGCCGCTGCTGTGCGAGGTCAAGCTCGTCGACGACGACGGCGCCACGATCACCGAGCCCGACGTGAAGGGTGAGGTGTGCGTGTCGGGCCCGAACGTGATGAAGGGCTACTGGAACCGCCCCGAGGCGACCGCTGAGGCGATCGACACCCAGGGCTGGTTCCACACCGGCGACGTCGGCTACATCGACGCCGACGGCTTCCTGTTCATCGCCGACCGGGTGAAGGACATGGTCATCTCCGGAGGCGAGAACGTCTACCCAGCCGAGGTGGAGAGCGCGCTGTACGACCATCCGGCGATCGTCGAGGTCGCCGTGATCGGCGTCGCCGACGAGCGATGGGGCGAAGCGGTCACCGCGGTGGCCGTGCTCAAGGAGGGCGAGGAGTTGACGCTCGAGGAGCTGCGCGAGTTCGCGAACGACCGGCTCGCACGGTTCAAGTTGCCGACCCGTCTGCACACCATCCCCGAGATCCCGCGCAACGCCAGCGGCAAGGTCCTCAAGCGGGAGTTACGCGACACCTTCGGCTGAGACACGTCGACGAGGCCAGGCACCCTCGGCGTGGACGGGCCGGCCGGGCAGTCGAGGATGCTCAGGCGTCGATCGTGGTGTCGGTCTCGGTCCGTGCTCGGTCGGGAGCGGGCGGTGCTTCCGTCGTCGCCCGGACGATCTCGGCATCGGCCGTCACCGCGGCTGCTGCCGACTCGGTGTCGGCCGACTCCGCATCGGGTTCGTCGCCTCGGAGTGCGTCCTTGAGTTCCCTCTGGGCGATCCCGAGATTCCGCGCCAGCTTGGGAATCCGGGAGCTGCCGAACAGCAGCACGACCATGGCGAGCACGACGACCATCTCTCCACTTCCGAACACTGCATCCTCCTCATCGCGAGAGCCGCCGCCGTCAGGTGTTCCGTCGGTCGACTCGTGCTGACCGTTCGACACGGCGAGGTTCTCCGGCGGTGTGTCGCACATCGGAGGGGAAGATCGTCGCACCTCCGATCGTGCGCCCCGAGACCGTCGTCGTCAACGTGACGCATGGCGACGAAACGACGAAGGGCGGGCCCAACGGGCCCGCCCCTCGATCACGTCACGTGGTCGGTCAGACGAAGGCGCTGGCGAACACCAGGCTGACGATCGTCATCACCTTGATGAGGATGTTCATCGACGGGCCCGACGTGTCCTTGAACGGGTCGCCGACCGTGTCACCCACGACAGCCGCCTTGTGGGCGTCGGAGCCCTTCCCGCCGTGTGCGCCCGCCTCGATGTACTTCTTGGCGTTGTCCCATGCGCCGCCCGCATTCGCCATGAAGATCGCGAGGGCGAAGCCGGTGACCAGTGCGCCGGCCAGCAGGCCACCGAGAGCATCGACGCTGATGAATCCGACCACGAGCGGCACCACGACGGCGAGTGCGCCGGGGATGACCATCTCCTTCAGCGAGGCCTCGGTCGAGATGGCGACACAGCGTGCGGAGTCGGGGATGACGCCCGGAAGGCCTTCCCGCAGCCCGGGGATCTCGCGGAACTGTCGACGGACTTCCTCGATCATCTTCGCCGCAGCACGACCGACAGCGTCGATCGTGAGGGCGGCGAACAGGAACGGCAGCGCGGCGCCGATGAAGAGGCCGATGAAGACGTCGACCTCGCCGATGTCCAGGTTCAGGGCCTTGGTCGGGTCGGCATCGATGATCGCGAACTCGAAGCTCTTGAACAGTGCGAGAGCGGTGAGCGCAGCGGAGCCGACGGCGAAACCCTTGGCGATGGCCGCCGTGGTGTTGCCCAGCGAGTCGAGCGCGTCGGTGACTTGCCGGACGGACGGGTCGAGGCCGGCCATCTCGGCGATCCCGCCGGCGTTGTCGGCGATCGGACCGTAGGCGTCGACCGAGACGACGATGCCGGTGGTGGCGAGCATGCCGATCGCGGCGACGGCGATGCCGTAGAGGCCGCCGATCTCGTCGTCGAAGGCCTGCTGTCCGCCCCAGTAGGCGATGCCGACGCCGAGCAGGATGAGCGCCACCGAAGCGGCGACGGACTGCATGCCGATGCTGATGCCCTTGAGGACGGTGGTGGCCGGGCCGGTCTCGGTCTGCTGACCGATGTCCTTGACGGGCTTGTAGGCGTCGGAGGTGTAGTACTCGGCGGTCTTGCCGAGTGCCCAACCGATGAGCAGGCCGCCGATGACCGCCACGGCGAGGCCCCACGGCTTGTCGGAGGCGTCTCCGAATATCCAGTACGCACCGCCGAGGACGCCGACGGCGGTGATGCCCATGGCGACGTTCGTGCCGAGGTGCAGCGCCTTGCTCAGTGCATGACTGTCGGTGGAGTCGCCACCCTTCACGAGGAACGAGCCGATGATCGACGCGATCATGCCGATGAACGCCACGAACATCGGGAACACGAGGAACTCGATGACTCCGGTGTCTCCGGCGCCGGGGAACCCGCCGCCGCCCTCTGCCGTGACGGCGCCCGCGAAGGCGATGAGCGAGATCGGAGCGATGATCGATCCGGCGTAGGACTCGAACAGGTCGGCGCCCATGCCGGCGACGTCGCCGACGTTGTCGCCCACGTTGTCGGCGATCGTGGCCGGGTTGCGGGGGTCGTCCTCGGGGATGCCGGCTTCGACCTTGCCGACGAGGTCGGCGCCGACGTCGGCGGCCTTGGTGTAGATGCCGCCGCCGACCCGGGAGAACAGCGCGATGGTCGAGGCGCCGAGGCCGTAGGCGGTGACGATCTCGAATGCTTCGTCGACCTTGAGCAGCATGACGAACACGACGTACGTGATCGTGAGGCCGAGCAGTGCGAGGCCGGCGACGCAGAAGCCCATGACGGCGCCGCCACGGAATGCGACGGGCAGCGCCTTGCCCGGTCCCTGCTTGGCGGCTTCGGTCGTGCGGGCGTTGGCCATCGTGGCGACGGTCATGCCTGCATAACCCGCTGCCGACGACAGGATCGCGCCGAGGAGATAGGTGACGGCGGCGAGCGGCGCGATGACGACGGCGAGCAGCACGGCCATGATGACGCCGAACACCGCCACCCACTTGTACTCGGCCTGGAGGAACGCCTTGGCGCCCTTCTGGATCTCGGTCATCAGGAAGACCATGCGCTCGTCGCCGGGCGACTCCTTCTCGACGGCCTTGTAGAAGAAGAACGCGAGCCCGAGGGCCGCCAGGGCCGACAGTGCTGCGAGATAGGGAATGACGTCCACGGGGTGGTGCCTCCTGGGCGTGATCAGACGACGCGCGGATCGCGCCGAAGTGGTCGATGTGCCGGGTGACCCCGGCGGGCGGTCCATGTTGACCGCTCGACGATGCTAAGGAGAAATCGGAGCAACCGGTGGGATGCTGCGTTCACCGACGTGACCGAGCCCACACCGCCGATCTCGAGGATCGATTCTGCGGGAGCCGACGGCTGCGGAGTAGGTTCGGAACCCTATGGCACAGACGTTCAGCCGGGGGCCCGTCACGGGCACCGCCATCAAGGCGCCCGCGAAGAAGAAACCGTTCGTCCTCGATCTCTACGGGACCGCGGTCGGCAAGAAGTACGTGATGGCGATCACCGGCTTGATCGGCATCGGGTTCGTGATCACGCACATGATCGGCAACCTCAAGATGTACCTCGGCGTGATCACCGAGAGCAACGGTGAGACCGCCTACGACATCGACATCTACGGCGAATTCCTCCGCGAGCTCGCCGTGCCGCTGCTGCCGCGCACCTACGTGCTGTGGGGGCTCCGGCTGGTGTTGATCGCCGCGGTGGCCCTGCACATCCACGCCGCCGTCGGTCTGACCAGGATGAACCGCCACGCACGAGCGGTGAAGTACCAGTCGGCGCGTGACTACCAGGTCGCGAACTTCGCGAGCCGTTCGATGCGGTGGACGGGGTCGATCGTGTCGATCTTCATCGTCTGGCACCTGGCCGACCTCACATGGGGGTTCGTGCACCCGGACCACGTCGTCGGCGCTGCCTACTACAACATCGACCAGTCGCTCAGCCGACTCCCCGTCGCACTGCTCTACATCGTCGGCAACGTGGCGCTCGGCATCCACCTCTTCCACGGCGTGTGGTCGCTCTTCCAGTCGCTCGGCTGGAACAACCCGAAGTTCAACGCATGGCGTCGCAACGTCGCCGTCGGCACGGCGGCACTGATCGTGGCCGGCAACGTCTCGTTCCCCATCGCCGTGATGGCCGGAGTCGTCGAGTACGACCCCGCAGCCGTCACGCATCCCGTCGGCGAAGAAAGCGAAGTGTGACATGACCCTCAACCTCGACTCCAAGATCCCCGAAGGCCCGATGGCCGACAAGTGGAACAACTACATCGCGAGCCAGAAGCTGGTCAACCCGTCCAACAAGCGCAAGTTCAAGATCATCGTCGTCGGCACCGGCCTGGCCGGTGCGTCGGCGGCCGCCACGTTCGGTGAGCTGGGCTACCAGGTCGAGTCGTTCACGTTCCACGACTCGCCACGGCGCGCCCACTCGATCGCTGCGCAAGGCGGCATCAACGCCGCCAAGAACTACCAGGGCGACGGTGACTCGGTCCACCGCCTGTTCTACGACACCGTCAAGGGTGGCGACTTCCGCAGCCGCGAGGCCAACGTGCATCGTCTCGCCGAGGTGTCGGTCAAGATCATCGACCAGATGGTCGCCCAGGGCGTGCCGTTCGCCCGCGAGTACGGAGGTCTGCTCGACAACCGATCGTTCGGTGGTGCACAGGTCAGCCGGACCTTCTACGCACGAGGCCAGACGGGCCAGCAACTCCTGCTCGGTGCCTATCAGCAGCTGTCGCGTCAGATCGGGCTCGGCAACGTCAAGCTGTGGAACCGCATCGAGATGGTCGACGTGGTGAACATCGACGGTCGCTGTGCCGGCATCGTCACCCGCGACCTGATGACCGGCGAGGTGCGCTCCCACGCAGCCCACGCCGTGGTGCTGGCCACCGGTGGATACGGCAACGCCTTCTACCTGTCCACGAACGCGATGGCGTGCAACGTCACCGCAGCGTGGCGTGCACACCGGCGCGGGGCCGCATTCGCCAATCCGAGCTACACGCAGATCCACCCCACGTGCATCCCCCAGGCCGACGAGTTCCAGTCGAAGCTCACACTGATGTCGGAGTCGCTGCGCAACGACGGCCGGATCTGGGTGCCCAAGGATCCCGACGAGACCCGTCCGGCCGCCGACGTCCCCGAGGACGACCGTGACTACTACCTGGAGCGGATCTACCCGAGCTTCGGCAACCTGGCGCCACGCGACGTGTCGTCGCGTGCGGCCAAGCGGGCCGTCGACGCCGGCCAGGGTGTCGGACCGCTCAAGAACGGCGTGTACCTCGACTTCGCCGACTCGATCGAACGGCTCGGCAAGGACGTCATCCAGGAGCGCTACGGCAACTTGTTCGAGATGTACGAGCGGATCACCGGCGAGTCGCCGTACGACCGTCCGATGCGGATCTACCCCGCCAGCCACTACACGATGGGTGGGCTCTGGGTCGACTACGAACTCCAGACGACGATCCCGGGCCTGTTCGCGGCGGGCGAAGCCAATTTCTCCGACCACGGAGCGAACCGCCTCGGAGCATCGGCGCTGATGCAGGGGCTGTCCGACGGCTACTTCGTGCTCCCGTACACGATCGCCCCGTACCTCTCCGACCTGCTCAACAAGCCGATCCCCGACGAGACGCACGAAGCCTTCGGCGCCGCCGAACAGGAGGCTCGCGACCGCTACCAGGGCTATCTCGACATCGGCGGTACGAAGACCCCCGATCACTTCCATCGCCGGCTCGGCCAGATCATCTGGGATTACTGCGGGATGGCCCGCAACCGGGTCGGGCTGGAGAAGGCCCTCGCCGAGATCCCTGCGCTGCATCAGGAGTTCAAGACCGACCTGCGCGTCACCGGCAACGGCACGAGTCTGAACCAGACGCTGGAGAAGGCGGCGCGAGTCGACGACTTCTTCGAACTCGGGATGCTGATGTGCCAGGACGCGCTGACGCGCGAGGAGTCCTGCGGCGGCCACTTCCGCGAGGAGTACCAGACCGACGACGGCGAAGCGGTCCGCAACGACGACGAGTTCGCGCATGTCACCGCATGGGAGTGGAGCGGCGATCCACGCAACCCGATCGAGAACCGCGAGCCGCTGGAGTACGAAGTCGTCCACTTCGCCACCCGCAGCTACAAGTGATCGCGGTGAACGGTGTCAGACGTGGTTCACCCGCGGTGTCCGGTCTGCTCGCGGCGACCGGACTCGGTGAACGACGTCTGACACCGTTCACCGCACAGACTCAGCAACACCTCCACGAACGCAACGAGAAGCAGAGAAGCAGATGAGCCACACACTCACCAACATCAGCCTCAAGGTCTGGCGCCAGGACGGGCCCGACGCACAGGGTCGATTCGAGACCCATCAGATCCCCGAGATCAGCGACGAGGCCTCGTTCCTCGAGATGCTCGACATCTTGAACGAACGACTCATCGAGGAGAACAAGGAGGCGATCGTCTTCGACCACGACTGTCGCGAGGGCATCTGCGGCACGTGCTCGCTGATGATCGACGGCCAGGCGCACGGCCCGCAGAAGGGCACGGCCACGTGCCAACTCCACATGCGCACGTTCTCCTCGGGCGACGAGATCGTGATCGAGCCCTGGCGTGCCACGGCGTTCCCGATCATCAAGGACCTGATGGTCGACCGGTCACCGTTCGACCGCATCGTCGAAGCGGGCGGCTTCATCACCGCGCCGACCGGCGGAGCGCCCGACGCGAACCTGATCCCGATCCCCAAGCCCGTCTCCGATTCGGCGATGGACAACGCGGCGTGCATCGGTTGCGGTGCGTGCGTCGCTGCGTGCCCGAACGGTGCAGCGTCGCTGTTCACCTCGGCGAAGTTGATGCACCTCAACGTCTTGCCCCAGGGCCAGTCGGAACGCTTCAAGCGCACCGAGGCGATGGTCGAGACGATGGAGGAGTACTTCGGTTCGTGCACGAACCACGGCGAGTGCTCGTCGGCGTGCCCGAAGGAGATCTCGATCGACTCCATCGCCCTGATGAACACCGACTACCGCAAGTCGAAGGTCAAGAACCGCAAATCCCTCGCACGCGACTGAGCGCATCGCGATCTGCTCCGCCGTCGTGACGCAGTGTCACGACATGGGTTCGAATATCGGTCGGCAGAGTTGCGGCCGGCGTCTACTGTCTCCTCACCACTTCGGAACGAGGAGACACGCCATGACCCACCACACCGACATCGAGCCCGTCGTGGACCCGAACTCCCGATCCGACATCTCTCGTCGAACGCTGCTCGGGGCCGGTGCCCTGATCGGGGGCGCGGGTCTGATCTCGCTCGGCCAGCCCGGCCACGCCCACGCTCTTCCCGCAGCCGACGGTGCGGCGCTCCTGGCGCCCACGATCGACGGCCTCACCTACGTCACCCTCGACGCCTTCGCATTCGACGTCGCCGGCGTCAGCCCGGCCGCATACCGCCTCTATCAGCAGACGACCGGGATGCAGCCGCAGCCAGCACCGGGCGAGATCCACGCACCCTTGCCGATCCCGATCGGATCGGTCGTCAAGCAGATCAACGTGGGCTTCCTGGGTCAACCGATCGTGGCGATCACCCGGCGCCAGCTGACCGGTGGGTACACGGACCTCACCACCCTGACCACCCTCACGGCAGGCGGGGGCGTCAAGACCCAGACCCTCGCCGTCGACGGCGAACTCACGCATGGTGCGAGTTACGCCGTTCGGGCGTTCTGCTCGGCGGGTGCTTCGGTGCTCGGCATGACGATCGGCTACATCCCGCCGGCGCAGGCGTTCATCCCGTACTCCGGCACCGAGGCCAGAGTGCTCGACACCCGTACCGGCGTGCGGTTCGACGCCGGCGAGGAGAGGGTCGTCGACCTCTCGGGTCGGATCATCGCCACCGCCCGGGCAGCGGTGGTCAACGTGACTGCCGTCGGCGTCGGGGGTCGCGGATTCCTGTCGGTGTACCGAGACGGCATCGCCTTCCCGGGCACGTCGTCGGTGAACTACACGGCGCCCGGCCAGACCGTTGCGAACGGCGTGATCACGGCCGTGAGCGCAGGCAGGATCAAGGTTCGAGCAGGAGACACGTCGACCCACGTCCTCGTCGACGTGATCGGCTCGTTGCTCTGACCGACAGCGTCTCCGGGGGAGTTTCATCGGGTGTTCGGCACCCGATGGGGCAGGATCACTCGGTCGGGACGACCACCGCGGTGGTGTAGCGGTTGCCGGCGATCACGCGGTCGCCGGCGGTTGCCACGAGTTCGATCGCGAGTTCGCCGAGCGTGTCGGGCACCGTCATCTCGAGGGTGCCCGCCTTCACGACGTCATCGGCCTCGGTCGGCCCACCGAAGGTCCATCGTCGACTGGAACCGGCCCACGTCGCGGTGACTTCGACCCGGGCGTCGCCGATCGCGAGCCGGGTGTCGTTCACGAGGTGCACGTCGAGACGAAGCGAATCGCCGGCGTTGACCCAGTCGGGAAGCGGGTCGGCGACCACGATGACCGGTCGGCACGCGTCGCGCACGGTGGAGTAGGCGTCCTTGGGCGTGCGGGTGTGGTCCAGCACACTCGACGAGATGTTCGGTGACGGGTCGGCCAACGTCGAGAAGCAGAATCCTCCGGTCGGTCGGTACTTGAGCCGGCGCAGCGTCTCGATCTGCACCTTCAACACATGCGACTGGTAGAGCTGGGTGACTTTTCGCCAGGCCTCGAACGAGGGTTGGTCGGCGGGTGGGAACAGGGTCTCCATCGGCTCTCGCTGGTAGCCGAAGCGTCGTGCCAGATCCTCCCAGTCGAGGTCCGGCCACTGCCGCTCGCGCAGTTGCTCGTCGACGAACGGAGCCACCGTGGGGACCGAGTCGGCACCGAACTCGCTGACGAATCGGACCGAGCGCGGGAGGATCCTCGCCCGCCCGGCGAGATCTCGTGCCTCGCCCGACCGCCAACCGAACCACAGGTGACTGTCGGTCGCGTCGAGCAGCGGGAAGTGCGTCGCGCCTCCCGAGTGGGCGATCGCCGGGCGGCTGGGGTCCGCCCGCTCGAACGTCCGCTTGACCCAGCGGTCGAGTACCGACTTGTTCCACGACGGCAGGTTCTGTGCCGCAGCGGTTCGCAACCGGCCGCGCCAGTCGGTCGCCGGAGTGATCGGTGCGTCGGCCGGTTCGTTGTGTGCCGACCAGAGCACCACGCACGGGTGGTGAGCGAGTTGATCGACGGCGATCTCGGCCTGCGCAACCGCCCGAGCTCGCACACTTCGTGCCTGGGTCCGTTCGAGAGGGAAGTCCTGGAGCAGCAGCAGACCGAGTTCGTCGGCGCGGTCGTAGAGGCACCGACGACCGATGTGTCCGTGGACGCGAACCGTGTTGAGACCGAGGTCCAGAACGTGGTCGAGTTCTCGCTCGATCAACTCGTCGGTGGTGTCGCCGATCCCGACGGTGATCGGCATCATGTTCGTGCCGCGCAGGAAGAGGCGCTCGCCGTTGATCGAGAACACCCAGTCGTTCCACTGGACCTGGCGCAGGCCGACCCGTCGCATCCGACGATCGCTGGGCTCACCGTCGACGAGCACCTCGACCGTGAACTCGGTCAACGGTTGCTCGCCGAGTTCGCGTGGCCACCACAGGTCGGGGTCGCGGATGTCGACGGACCATCCGAGCTCGTTCAGGCCGGCCGCCACCATCGACGTGCGTTCGTCGACGACCTCGCCGTCGCGACGGGTGACGACCGTGACGTCGTGGTGTCCGATGCTGTCGAAGCTCGCCGAGAGCAGGACGTGCGCCCGCTGCTCGTCCGCGTCACGGCACAGGACTCGGAGCCGGTCGATGCGGATCGGACCGGTGTCGTACATCCTGATCTTGCGCCAGAGCCCTCCCGGGTTCCAGCCGGGCGGCAGCCCGTCCCACGCCTGGAGCACGCCGGTGATGTTCGTGCGCTTCCCGGTCTCGGGTGCGCAGGCCACTTCGACCGCGAGGACGTGTTCGTCTCCGATCCCGACCAGTTGTGTGATGTCGAACGAGTGCGGGAAGAAGTACCCCTCGGCGTCACCCAGATAGGCGCCGTCGAGCCAGGCGTCGCTCTGGTACATCACGCCGTCGAGGGTGATCCAGCGCCGTCGGCCTGCATCGGGCGCGTCCGAGCGGAAGCGGTGGCGGTACATCAGCGGGCCGTCGCTGTCGGCGAACGCGGACTCGTGCTGCCAGTGCCCCGGGACGGAGACCACATCCCAGTCACTGTCGTCGGCGTCGAGGCCGATCCCGAACCGGCGGACGTCGTCGGTCGCAACCCGTGCGACCCACCGGCCGTCCAACTCCATCACGCCGAGCGTAACGATCTGCAGGTTGGTGCCAGGCACGAACCTGCATTCGTCTCCGATGGGTGGGGTCGCAGAGGAGGTTGTAGGTTCGACCCATGGCAGACGACAACGCTTCTCGCCCCACGACGCTGGGGGCACTTCGCGACTCCGGATGGGTGTCGCGTCCCGTCAAGCAGGAGATCCGCGAGCATGCGATCGCCAGGATCGCCGCCGGTGAACCGCTGTTCACCGGTGTGTCCGGCTACGAGGACACGGTGATGCCGCAACTCGAGAACGCTCTGCTCGCTGGACACGACGTGATCTTCCTCGGCGAACGCGGCCAGGCCAAGACCCGCATGATCCGTTCGCTCACCGGTCTGCTCGACGAGTGGATGCCGATCATCGAAGGCAGCGAGATCAACGACGACCCCTACAACCCGGTGTCGCGGTACGCCATCGACCTGGTCGCCGAGCACGGCGATGCCACACAGATCGATTGGGTCCACCGTGACCGTCGCTACGGCGAGAAGCTCGCCACACCCGACACGTCGATCGCCGACCTGATCGGCGAGGTCGACCCGATCAAGGTGGCCGAGGGCCGCTACCTCTCCGACGAGTTGACCCTCCACTACGGGCTCGTGCCGCGCACCAACCGGGGCATCTTCGCCATGAACGAACTGCCCGACCTCGCCGAACGGATCCAGGTCGGTCTGCTCAACGTGCTCGAGGAGCGCGACATCCAGATCCGCGGCTACAAGGTGCGCCTCCCGCTCGACGTGATCCTGATGGCGTCGGCGAACCCCGAGGACTACACCAACCGCGGGCGGATGATCACGCCGTTGAAGGACCGCTTCGGTTCCCAGATCCGCACCCACTACCCCCTCGAGGTCGCCACCGAGGTCGCGATCATGAAGCAGGAGGCCCGGTCACTCGACATCTCGACGCCCGACGGCGACATCTCGGTCTCGGTGCCCGAGTACCTCGGCGAGGTGATCGCCACGTTCAGCCACCTCGCCCGCTCGAGCAACCAGGTCAACCAGCGCTCGGGTGTGTCGGTGCGACTCAGCGTGTCGAATTTCGAAGCACTGTCGGCGAACGCACTGCGGCGTGGCCTCAAAGCGGGGGAGCGCAATGTCGTGGCCCGTGTCGACGACCTCGACGCTCTGCCGGCATCGTCCCAGGGCAAGATCGAGATCGAGTCGCTGGAAGAGGGTCGAGAAGGCCTGATCCTGCAGACGCTGATCAAGGGTGCGGTGCTCACGGTGTTCAAGGACGCGGTCGACCCGGCGCAGACACGCGCCGTCGTCGATGCGTTCGAGGAGGGTGCGGTGGCGCACACCGGTGAGGACATCACGAGTGACCAACTCGCCGGCCTCGTCGCCGAGGTCGAGGCGCTGCGCGAGCCGGTCCTGGCGCTCACCGGGGGCGACGAGTCTCCCGCCGCACTCGCAGCGGCCGTCGAGTTCGTGCTCGAAGGGCTGCACCTCAGCAAGCGGCTGAACAAGGATTCGTCCGGATCGTCGGCCACCTACCGGGGTCGCGTCTGATCATCGCCGAGGCGCTGGTCTCGAGACCGGCGACGCCGGTTCCGGGCCGACCCCCTTCCGGTCAGGACTCGACGGGGATGTCGACGTCGAACACGATCTGGTCGAACTCGCCGTAGCGCGCGGTCACCTCGACGGTCCAGAGGCCGGGGACGGGAAAGTTCGCATCGTCCGCGATGACGTGATTGGGCCCGGAGTCGATCGTGTCGATGTCGATCGGTCCGATGCCGTCGGCGACGAGTTCCGCGGTGACCGTGATCTCGTCCGCGCGATCGAGTCCGCCGCGTGGGGAGGTGATCGTGACGTGCATGACGGTCCCGCCGGTGATCGCCGGTTCCAGTTCGACCTGAGCGATGCGGTCACCCTGCACCGTGGACACCAGTTGGTTGGTGGGAGCGTCCAGTTCCGGCGGTGGGGAGTCGACGAGGCCCGACGTGGCGGCGACGACCAGCGCGACCCCCACGACCTCCAGCCACACGCTCGCCCGGAGTCGCTCGCCGCCGGCCTGGCGCGGCTCGTCGACGGGGGCAGCGCTGAGAGCGAGCGGAACGGCCGCACTCGACGTGCTCGAACGGTGGAGCACCGCACGACTGACCGCGGCGACGACGACCACGACGGCGACGAGGGAGAGCTTGACGATCAGCCACCGTCCGTAGCTCGATTCCGTGATGCCCCCCGGCGAACCGATCTGGCGCCACCCGTTGACCGACCCGCTCACAGCGAGCACGGCGACGGACCCGAGCGCCCACGGGGAGAAGCGGTTGGCCGCCGTGGTGATGTCCGACCGCTTCAGCCCGAGGGCGAGGACGACGAGTCCGCCCACCCAGATCGTCATCGCCGCCAGGTGCGCGACCGTGGCGACGTACCCGACCGGGATCCAACGTCCGGTGACCGCATGGCCGCCGGCAGCGACGACGGCGAGCACACCGATCCCCGATGCGAGGGCCACGGTTCGCCCGGCGAGCGTGGTGAGGGCTCTGCGTCCGGCGATCAACGGGGCGAGCGCGGCGAAGCCGAACAGACGCAGGACCCACCACCGTCCGGATCGTGTGTCGGCCACGGCGGACCAGTCCAGGGGCGACGAGCCGATCATGTTCGCCTGGGCCGAGATCATGATCGCCGTTCCGACGAGGGCGACACCCAGACCGGCCCACAGGATGCGACCCGTCCGACGGCTCGTGAGCGTGCGCGGAGCGATGGTCGTCGCAGCGAAGAGTCCGCCGAGACCGACCGCGATGCCCGCGTAGCCCGCGAAGCGACCGACACCGAGGAAGCCGGATCCTCCCGGGGGAGCGTCGGCCGAGGCGAACACGTCGTCGACGAGCCCGGGGCGGGTCGGCGACGCTTCGCCGACCGAGAAGGTGAACGCGCCGCGGATGTTGTGCGAATCGGCCGAGACCGCTTGCCAGGCGACGACGTAGGTCCCGTCGTCGAGCGGTTCGTCGATCGTCACCGCGAGCGTGTCGGCGCCGCGGTCCTGGGTCGCCGCGGAGGCGTCGACCTCGGCACCGTCGGCGTCGACGATGCGGATCGCGGGGTCGATCGGATCGATCGCCTCGCTGAAGGTGAGGACCACCTCCGTCGGGGACTCGTCGACCACCGACTGGTTGGTGGGGGTGGTCGACACGAGTTCGGCGTGCGCGGATGCCGTCCCCGGCGAACCCGCGACGATCGCGACGATCGTGGCGACGACGAGCAGCGCCCGGCGGATCATCCGCTCTTCTGGCGCCGCACGAACACTGCCGCCGCACCCGCCAGCACCAGCGCCGCGATGACCGCGACGATCGCGACGGTCGACGAGCTTCCGCTGTCGCCGGAGCCGTCGTCGACGGTGACGGAGTCGGGCGCGGGGCCCGACGAGGTCGGCTCGGCGGTGGTGTCCGTCGTTGCCTCGGTCGTGACCGGCGCGTCGGTCCCCGGAGGTGTCGACTCGACGGGCTCGGACGTGGCGACGGGTGCGGCCGTGGTCGGAGCGGCCGTCACTGGCGGAGCGACCGTGGTCGCGACCGGGCCGAACAACTGCATGGCCGGGGCGGGCTCGTCGAGTTCGCCGGCGGAGTCGTCGGTGGGGACGTCGATCCAGCGGATCTCGCCGACCTCGCACCGTTGGACGAAGGGGAAGTAGATCGTCGAGTCCGGAGTGGGCGGAAGGCTCATGGCCACGCCGAAGGTGAGTTCCTGGTCGTCCGGAAGGATTCCGCCGGTGAAGGTCACCACGTTGGCGTCCACGGTGCCCTCCCATCCCTCGGGCGGCTCGGGTGTGGCGTCGGTGACACCGTCGGGCAGCCGCATGTCGAGTGACGTGGTCGGCGACCCGTCGCAGCCGTGCTCCACCGTGAAGCCCACCGAGAGTCGGCTGCCCGCCTGAGCCTCGGTGGGGTTCGGGTCGATGTGCGCGAATGCGGTGGTCGATCCGCACAGCACGGCCGCGGTCGCCGCCGCGAGCACGCCGAGGCGGCGGGAGGTGGTCCGGGGGGCGATCACGTCGTCAGTCTCTCGATTCGATCGCGGAGTTCGGTGGTGTCGACCACCACGTCGAGACGCTCGACGACCACTCCGTCGGCACCGACCAGGAAGATCGCCGGTTCGAACGTGAGGCCCGATGCCTCGACGGCCGGCGCAGTCGTGGTCGCCGTCGTGTCGATGTAGACCTCGCTGTGCACGAAGGTGATGTCCTCGAAGTCGCCGGCGACGTCCATCAACAGATCGAGGATCGGACCGCACGTGGCGGTCTGGCAGAACGCCGGTGTCCCGATGAGGTAGACGACGGGCCTGCCGGTGGCGAGCGCGTCGGTCAGCGTGACGTCGTGGAACGGGCAGCTCGGTTCGCGGGTGCAGATCGGGTCGACTCCGCGCAGGTCGTCGACGGTGGGAGTGTCGAACGGCTCGAGCGTGTCGCCGGGCCCTGCGAAGGGAAGCGAACCGGGCTCGACGACGCTGAAGGACGCGTCGGCGCTGCCGTCGTCGGCCATGACGCGCAGCGTGTAGATCGCAGGCGTCGGAACGTCGAACCGGAACTCGTAGTACGGCAGGGCGACCGCCTCCGTGCGACGCGTCCCGGTCAGGGAGACGATCGACTCACCCTGCTCGTCGAGCAGAACCGCCGAGATCTCGTCGGGACCGTCGGGGCTCAGCGTGCCGTCGACGTCGGCGAGGCCGACGGCGAGGCGCCTGTCCTCGCCGGCAACGACACTCGGATCGTTGAAGTAGCGGATCAGCGCGAAGTCGTCGCCACTCGTCTCGGCGTCGGGCAGTGCCGACGTGTCGTCGCCACCGGCGCCGGTCGTGGACTCGGCGTCCCTGTCCGATCCGCATGCTGCGAGCAGCACACCACCGGATCCCACCAGGAACAACCGTCGGCTGATCGTTGAACTCGACGTGGTGTCCACGGCGTCGATTGTACGGTTTCGGGCGAGCCCACCGGAGGGCAGCCCGGCGGTACGATCGGTTTCGTGATCGAAGTCACCGCTCCGCGTCGGGTCCTCGCCGACCGCGCCGTCGGCGCCGCTCGAGCGGGAGCGCAGCCGTGCGCAGAGGTCGGATCGTGACCGTCGTCGCGCACGACGAACACGCCGTGGACGTCGTCGCCGCCCCGACGGGTGCGACGGCGTCGTCCGGTCCCGATCCGGACGAGCAGGTCGTCTCCGACGCGTTGACCGAGCGGTTGTTCCGGGTCATCCTCGGATTCGTGGTCGCCGCTCTGCTGGCCGGAGCTTTCGGTGCGGCGGCGGTGTGGGCCCTGGATGGCGACGAACCCGTCGAGCAGCCGATGAACGCCGTCGACGTCGGGTTCCTGCGCGACATGCTCGACCACCACGAGCAGGCCCTGCTGATCTCGAACATCTACCTGGACGAACGCCCCGACAGCGACGTCGCCCCGTATGCACGCGAGGTGCTGCTGTACCAGCAACGCGAGATCGAGTGGATGAACGAATGGCTGGCCGAGGAGGGCCATTCGGTCGGTGAGCCCGACCGGACGGCCATGGAGTGGATGGACGAACCGGTTCCGGTGTCGGAGATGCCCGGCATGCAGAGCCAGGAGCGCCTCGACCAGCTCGACGCTGCGACGGGCGAGGCCGCCGACCGGCTGTTCTTCCGGATGATGGGCGAGCACCACCTCGGCGGCGTCCACATGGGAGACCACGCCGCACTCAACGGTGCGCGCCAGGAGATCATGGACTTCGCGGCGTCGGTGTCACGCAATCAGCGGATCGAGATCGCCGAGTACCAGAGCGCATACGCACGACTCGGGCTGGGCTGACCGCGATCTCCGCACCGGTGTCGCCACGGCACTCGCGATCTCGGGTGAGCGCGGGTCAGATGAACGGTGTGCGGGTCCAGAGATCGCCGGTGTCGGCGTCCACGGGCTCCGGGACGCCGATCAGTTCGACGACGCTGATCGGGCCGGGGAATCCGCGCAGCTCGACTTCGCCGAACGGCTTGGCCGTGACGCCCTCGGGCAGCCGCTCGAGTTGCATGGCGGGAATCAGCACTTCGACCTGTCGGGCATGGTCGCACAGTCGGGCGGCCATGTTGACCGCCGAACCGATGTAGTCGTCGCCTTCGAAGAGGAGGGCGTGGCCGGTCGCGATGCCGGCGCGGACGGTCAGCGGATTGCAGACGTCCTTCGCTCGCTGTTCCAGATCCTGGACGAACGCGATCGCATCGCGCTGTTGGACCGCGACGCACATGCAGCCGTCACCGAGCCATTTGGCGATGCGGACACCGCGTTCGGACGCCACGGAGCGGGTGATCGTACGAAAGGCGCTCAACAGCCGTCCGGCCGCGTCGTCGCCGAAAGCCGCCGTGTAGTTCGTGAACCCGGAGAGGTCGACGAACACGAAGGTTCGGGGAACGCGCATGTCGCTGATGTTATTCGGTCAGGTCGCCCGGCGCCTTGAGGATTGCAAAGTATTTCAAGCGCCTTGACGCGATCCGCCTCCGAGTCGGTCCTTCTGGTTCTGAATGAATCGGACCGACTCCACCCCAAGCCGACACCAGCCGGTCCTGCCGGTTCTGAATGAATCGGACCGACTCGGTCCCGAAACTCTGCGACACCCCTCCGTCAAGATGTCGGCATGAGTCAGCCACCCTTCGTCCGGCCGCAACACGGTTGGTTCCACCTGACGAACCTCGGCGTCGACCACGTGGACATCTTCGATACGCAGGTCGATCACGTGGTCTTCGAGCACGAGGTCGAGGTGGCTGCCGGCATCTTCGGCGTCGAGATCCACGCGTACTGCTGGATGTCGAACCACTTCCATCTGGTCGTGAACTGTCCGGAGGGGAACCTGTCGCGGTTCATGCAGCGTTTCGAGCAGCAGTACGTGCTCAAGCACAACCGTGCCATCGGTCGCCGTGGGCCGCTGTTCATCAGTCGCTTCGGAGCCTTTCCGATCGGGCTCGAAGATGCGGATGCCGATGACGGCGGGCTCGTCGTGGCTCGGTACGTGCACCGCAATCCGCTGGACATCGTCCCGCTGGCGCGATTGTCGGCATACCCGTACTCGAGCTACGGGGTCTACCTGGGCGAACGACCTGCACCGGATTGGCTGCGGACCGACGTGTTGTCGGACATGTTCGGGCGCAGGACGTCGTCGCTGCGAGAGTTCACCGAGCGAGCACGACCGAGCGACCGGACTCCGGCTGCGGGGCGACGTCACGAGCCGTATCTCATCGAGCAGATCATCGCTGCTGCCGCGCTGGTGTCCGGCGTGTCCGTTGCTGATCTGCTCACACCGACGAGCGGAACCATCCGTCGCGATCGAGCCCTTTCAGCAGTTCTCGTCGACTCGTTCCGACCGGACTCGGCGCGCCCGCCGAGCGAAGTGCTCGGCGTCGGAAGTCGACGTGCGTTCCACAGGTTGGTGGCGAAGGGACGAGCGCTTCGCGGAAGCGATCCGGCGTTCGCCGAGGCCTTTGATCGTGCAAGATCCGTCCTGTGGACCACAGTCCTCCAACCCGAGCTGGTAGCCGCTTGACGAAACCGTGCGGTACGTCGGCCGAGTCGGTCCGATTCATTCAGAACCAGTCGGTCCGATTCATTCAGAACCAGAAGGACCGACTGGTGTGAGGTCGGGGGTGGAGTTGGTCCGATTCATTCAGAACCAGAAGGACCGACTCAGGCGGAGCGGCGGCCGGCGCGGGCTTGCTGGCGTTTGCCGTCGAGGAAGTCGACGAGGACGTAGTCGCCGAGGTTCTCCGGAGTGGTGAAGAACGCCCGACCCTGGTTGATCTCCGTCATCCTCTCGATGAACGCCCGCAGCGATCCGTCGGCGCCGAGGCCGAACGTGTTGATCCGGATGTTGCTCTTCGTGCAGCGCACGACCTCGCGCAGTGTCGCTTCCACGGTCTCGCGCGCCGGCGGATAGTTGAAGAACGGGTAGCCGTCGGGGGTGATGTGCGCCGTGGGTTCGCCGTCGGTGATCATGATGATCTGCTTGTTGCCCGACTCGCGCGCGAGGAGTTGACGGGCCAGCGTGAACCCGTGGTGCATGTTCGTGCCGTACACGAAGTCCCAGGACACCTCGGGGAGTTGCTCGGCGGTGAGGATGCGCGCGGTCTCGGAGAACCCGACGATGCCGAGTGAGTCGCGCGGGAACTGCGTGGAGATCAGGTGGTGCAGCGCCATCGCGACCTTCTTGGCCGGCAGGAAGTTGTCGCGCATCGGCATCGAGAGCGACAGGTCGAGCATCAGCACCGTGGCCGACCGGGTGAGGTGCTCGGTGCGTTCGATCTCGAAGTCATCGGGTGAGAGGCGCACGGGGGTGGACGTGTCGCCGGTGCCGGCACGGCGCGTCAGTGCGTTGCGGATCGTGCGATTCAGGTCGAGTTGGAACGGGTCGCCGTACTCGTAGGCCTTGGAGTCGTAGGTGCGTTCGTGACCGACACCGAACTGGCTCATCTCGTGCTGGCCCGCCATGTCCTTGGACATCTTGGAGAAGAGTTCCTTGAGCGCGTTCGAGCCGATCTTGCGCAGACCCTTCGGTGTCAGTTCGAGCTTGCCCTCCTTGTTCTCCACCAAGCCGGCCTGCTCCAACTGCTTGGTCAACTCCGCGAGACGCTCGAGCGACTTGGCGGCGTCGTCGCCCATCAGGTCGCGGACCTTGTCCATGTCGGCTTCGGCGAGTGCAGACGGTGACGACGCATTGCGCAGCAGGTTCTCCAACTGGTCGATGTCGCCGAGTTCCTGCATGGCCTGCATCGCCTGGGCGAACCCCATCGGGTCCTGGCCTTCGAAGTCGTAGCTCTGGTTCCACTGCATCTGCGGGAACATCTGCTGCAGGTTCGAGCTGAGCTGTCCCATCTGCCATTGGAGGTCCATGTCGTCCATCAGCTGATCGCTCAACTCCTGGAGCTGTGCGCGCTGCTCGGGCGACATCGAGTTCATCATCGCCTGCATGGCCGCCATGCGCTGCGCCATCTGCTCGAGCAGTTCCTCGACCGTCTCGGGGTTCTCGGGGAAGAAGTCGCCGAACTCCTCCATGAACTCGGCGAAGGCGTCGGAGGTGTCCTCACCGCGCTGATGTGCCTCCAGCACCTCGTTGAGCGACGCCATCATGTCCTTCATCCGGGCGATGTCCTCGGGCGACATGTTCTGCATCGCGCCCGACATCTGGTCGACCATCTGCTGCGTCAGCTGCTCCTTCAGCTTGTCCATCAGCTGCTCGAAGCGCTGCTTGGCCTCCTTCGACTCGAAGTCGTACTGGCTGAGTTCACGGACCTTGCCGGCCAGGTCGTCGGGCATCAGGTCGAGGCGCATGTTCTTCTCCATCGCCCCGGCCTCGGCGTTGTCGGCGCGTCGCTGGTCGCCGGAGTTCTGGGCGTCGCGCAGCGCGTTGTCGATCGCGTGACGCTCCTCGTCGAGGATGTCGTTCAGTTCGTCGTTGATCTCGTCGTAGACGCCACCGAGGTTCGAGTCGGCCAGACGCTGCTCGCGCTGCTCGCGCAACTGCTCGAGCAGGTCGCGCAGACCCGACAACTGGTTTCCATCGCGGTCGCGCATCCCCTCCTGCATCATTCGCCGCAGTGCCGCATTGACGTCGCCGTGATAGAGGAGTTCGTCGGTCAACTCGTCGAAGGCGGCGTCGGCATCGAACTCGAAGCCTGTCTGCGTTCCGTCCCATGCCGAGTACGTGAATCGTGCACTCATGGGTCGACCGTACCGCGCCCTTCGAGGCGGGGCCCCAGCAGGCCCGTGACATCTGTGGCTGCGACGCAGGACTCCTGCCGACCGCATCCGGTCCGGGCGTCGTGAGCCGCTGGTCGTCACCGGGCGCGTCCGCTCTCGATTCGCGCGTTGCGCGCGAGGAACTCGCGCCCTCCGCGCGAAAACTTCGATGGCCCCTTGCGAATCGAGTCACGACTCTGGCAGAATGACGCTGCTGTAGTTACAACGTTGTTCCGGTCGCGTCAAGCACCGTCGTCACCCTGGGGAAACGGCGGTCGTGAGGGCCGGATCAGCCACATCGTTCGCACCCATTCGCACCGCCACTGGACCCGGCGCCCGGCAGGAGAGGTCCATCACATGCAATTCATCACCACGTCGAGTATCACGATCAGTGCCACACCGGTCGAACCTGACCCGGATTGGCACGATCGCGCGAACTGCCTCGGAGTCGACCCCGATCTGTTCTTCCCCGAGCGGGGTGCCTCGACGCGTGAAGCCAAGGAAGTGTGCCGAGGCTGCGAGGTGCGTCACGACTGCCTGGAGTTCGCATTGCAGAACGGCGAGAAGTTCGGCATCTGGGGTGGTCTGTCCGAGCGCGAGCGCCGACGCATCCGCCGCCAGCGCGCACAGGTCGCCCGCAGCACCATCGGCGCCTGAGCACGCCCACGCCCACGCAGGCGCTGCCGCACGCGTTCGGGGAAGCGACGGTGGGGTCGGTTCCGTGTGCGCTACCCTGACAGCATGTTCGGAGGAAACGAAGTCATCATCGTCCTGGTCGTCGTGTTGCTGCTCTTCGGAAGCGCACAGGTTCCCAAGCTCGCTCGCAACCTCGGCAAGGCTCAGAAGGAATTCAAGGACAGCCTCGCCGAAGCCAAGGCCGAGGACTCCTCCGACGAGGAGAAGACCGTCGCCGACTCCTGACGGCGCGACGCCGCCGTCGATTCTCCGAGGTCGACACCTCACGGCGCGTCCCGCCGTTCACCCTCTCGAACAACTGCGACCGACCCTCGGCCCATCACGGTCGAGGGTCGTCCGCGTCTCGACGCTGATGGCGGAGTGGCTACGGTCGGCGGATGACTCCCTCCTCCTCCGAGTGGCTCGCTCAGATCGACGAAGCACCGCTCGATCCGTCCCGGGAGATCGTCGATCCGCACCACCATCTGTGGCCTGACGGCGGCGCTCTGCCCTACGGGGTCGACGACCTCGTCGCGGACACCACGTCAGGACACGACATCGTCGCGACGGTGTTCGTCGAATGTCACGCGTCGTATCGCGTCGACGGGCCGCTGGAGCGCCGATCGCTCGGGGAAACCGAGTTCGTCGCGTCGAGTGCGGACGATCTCGCCGTGCGTCACCCGCACGCCGCGCCAATCGTCGGCATCGTGGCGGGCGTCGACCTGACGATCGACGACCTGGACGACGTGCTCGACGCGCACGTCGCCGCCGCCCGGGGCCGTTTGCGAGGTGTGCGCGATGCACTCGCACTGTCACGCGAGCCGGCAGCGCACCTGATTCCCGGCGCGAATGCTGCCGGCAAGTTCGAGGATCCCGCGTTCCGGCGTGGCGTCGAGCGACTGGGCGAGCGTGCGCTGACGTACGACAGCTGGCACTTCCACTATCAGAACCACGAGTTCGCTGCGCTCGCTCGTGCGGTTCCGAACACCACGATGGTGCTCGACCACTTCGGGAGCCCCGTGGCGATCGGCTCGGACGCAGGACGTCACGACGAGATCTTCGAGTCGTGGAAGCATGACATCGCAGAGATCGCCGCCTGCCCCAACACCGTCGCCAAGCTGGGCGGTCTCGCGATGCCGGACAACGGCTTCGGATTCCACGAGGCCGGGAGGCCGCCGACGTCGGACGAGTTCCTGGCGGTGCAACGACGATGGTACGAACACGCCATTGCGTGCTTCGGGCCCGAGCGCTGCATGTTCGAGAGCAACTTCCCCGTCGACCGTTTCTCGCTCTCCTACGGCACCTACTGGAACGCGATGAAGAAGCTCGTCGCCGACTTCTCCGAGCCGGAGCAGGCGACGATGTTCGCCGGAACGGCCAGGCGGGTGTACTCGCTCGACTGAGCCGTCAGACCGAGACGGAGACCTCGGCGGCCTCCTGGCGTCGTGTCTTGAGGATCCGCCGGCGTTCCCGCTCGGAACAGCCGCCCCACACGCCGTGGTCGATGCGTTCCTCGAGGGCGTATTCGAGGCAGCGACCCATCACCGGGCAGTCACGACAGATCTTGCGGGCCTTGTCGACTCCGACTCCGTCACTCGGGAAGAACGTGGCGGGAGGATGGAGGCGGCAGTTGCCCTCGGACATCCATGCGCTCTCCGAGTCGGGGTCCGGAGGAGCGGTGGCGAGTGAAGTGGGGCGGCCGTTGAGCTCTGCGATCGCTTCGGCGCTGAGACCGTTGCCGGTTCGTTGAGGGGCTGCTCTCTTGCTTCGCTTGATCATGCGCATCCTTCCTGACGGGGTGTCGATGGCGACACCGATACCCCATGTTGACGTTCGGGAATCGCAAACGGTTCCCGATTTCTCGTTCGTTTTCCTGGTTCGTGCCAGGAGCGGCCGTGGATCTTTCGATCTCGTTGCTTCTGCGACAGATATCGTCATCATGTCGACAGCGTCAGACAACCGTAACAGAACTGACATGTAGAACACAACCAGATGACATCGATGTCGTTCGCGGGCCGGGCGGCGAGCGGTGCCCCAGTCGATAGAGTGCGCGCCATGTCAGACCTCGCCATGTCAGACCGCACGGAGTCAACGGAACCCAGGGCGCACGCACGCATCGTCTACCTGGGCCCGGTGTCTCCGCACTGGGAGGTGTACGGCGACTGGGGCGACCGACAGACCCTCGACGAGTTCCGGGCCCGTTGCCTGGCCCGCCTCGTCCTGTTGCCGCGCGAGGATCCGCAGTTCCGTCGCAACCGCGAGCGGATCGTACGTGACGCCGAGCGGGAGATGATCTCGATCGAGTGGGACCTCGGTGTGGTCACTCAGCCGATCACCAGCAGCCACGCCGCCGAAGAGCGTGCCGAAGCTGCCGAGGCCGCCGCCGCGGAGTCCGACGAAGCCACCGCCGCCGTCGCTTCCGGTGCAGATTCTCCCGAGGCCGAGGGTTCTGCCGAGGCCGACACCGCCGGCACCGACGACGCCACCGATGCGGCGTCGGTCGACACCGCCGACACCTGAGCAGGGTCCGGATCGTGAGCGACGAGTCGTCCTGGCCGGCGCCGAGCGGGCGCTCGCGGTCGGGTGACACGTCACCGGCGCTTCCACTCGTTGCGCACGACGGCGCCGTCCGCACCGACACCGACCAGCGGTTCCTCAACCGTGAACTGAGTTGGCTCGCCTTCAACGAACGAGTGCTCGAACTCGCGTCCGAGCCCGGGATTCCCCTGCTCGAGCGCGCCAAGTTCTGCGCCATCGCGTCGACGAACCTCGACGAGTTCTTCCAGGTTCGCGTCGGCGCCCTCAAGGACCAGATCGCCGCCGGGCTCGATCGTCCGACGCCCGACGGTCGCACGCCGGCCCAGCAGTTGGTCGACGTGATGGCCCGTGTGCCGGACCTGATCGACGACCTCGACACGGCATTCGTCGACCGTCTCGTCCCGGCGCTCGCCGAGCACGACGTGCGCATCGTCCACTACGCCGACCTGACCGAGGAGGAGGTGGCAGCGCTCGACGCGTGGTACGAGGAGCGCGTCTATCCGATCCTCACGCCACTGGCGGTCGACCCCGGTCACCCGTTCCCCTACATCAGCGACCTGGCCCTGTCGCTCGCGGTCAACGTCGCCGACCCCGACACCGGTGATCGACGCTTCGCCCGCCTCAAGGTGCCCAACATCTTCCCGCGCCTCGTCGAAGTGGCGACCGGACGGTTCATCCCCGTCGAGGAACTGATCGCCGCCAAGCTCGACACGCTGTTCGTCGGGATGATCGTCGAGGAGTGGGCGCCGTTCCGCGTCAGCCGCAACGCCGATCTCACGCTCGAGGAGGACGACGCCGAAGACCTGCTCGAAGCGGTCGAGATGGAACTGCGGCGACGTCGGTTCAACAAGGCGGTGCGACTGGAGGTCGCTCACGACGTCGGCCCCGAGATCCTCGAACTGCTGGTGCGCGAGTTGGAGATCACCCACGACGACGTCACCTACCACCGCTCCCTGCTCGACCTGAGCTGCCTGTGGGAACTGATGGCGCTCGATCGGCCAGATCTCAAGGACGAGCCGTGGCCGTCGGTCACCGCCGGGCGACTCGTCGCAGCCGACGAGGCCGATCGACCGATCTTCGACGCGATCCGCCAGCGCGCGATGCTCCTGCACCACCCGTACGAGAGCTTCGCCACCAGTATCGAGGAGTTCATCTCCCAGGCGGCGGCCGACGACAAGGTGCAGTCGATCAAGATGACGCTGTACCGCGCCGGCGGCGACAGTGCGATCATCCGCAGCCTGATCCGAGCGGCCGAGCGCGGCAAGCAGGTCGCGGTCCTCGTGGAGCTCAAGGCGCGCTTCGACGAAGCCACCAACGTGCAGTGGGCCAAGCAGCTCGAACGTGCCGGCGTCCACGTCGTGTACGGAATGGTCGGCCTGAAGACGCACTCCAAGGTGGTGCTCGTCGTGCGCGACGACGGCGACCAACTCCGTCGCTACTGCCACATCGGCACGGGCAACTACAACGCAAAGACCGCCAAGATCTACGAGGACCTCGGCCTGCTCACCTGTGACGACGCAGTCGGCAACGACGCACTCGAACTGTTCAACCACCTCACCGGCTACAGCCGCGCCGTCGGCTACGAGACCCTGCTCGTCGCGCCACGCGAGCTGCGCCAACAGTTGACCGACCTCATCGAGCACGAGGCGTCGTTCGGGCCGGACGGCCACATCACGCTGAAGTGCAACTCGATCGCCGACCCCGACATGGCCGAGGCGCTCTACGCGGCCTCGGCGAAGGGAACTCGGGTCGACCTGCTCGTGCGTGGTATCTGCTGCGTGCGTGTCGGTGTGCCGGGGTTGTCGGAGAACATCCGGGCCCGCAGCATCCTGGGCCGCTACCTGGAGCACAGCCGGATCTACCGGTTCGCCCACGGGAACGTGATCGACGGTCAGCGCGTCGCAGGCGCCGAGCACGATGCGATCCACCTCACGGGCTCGGCCGACCTGATGCCGCGCAACCTCAACCGTCGCGTCGAGGTGCTCGTGCCGATCGTGCACCCGCGCCACGTGCTGTGGCTCGACCAGGCCATCGAGTTCGCGCTGCGACCCGACGTGGTGGCATGGGACCTGCAGCCCGACGACACCTGGCGGCGAGTGGGCCCACTCGATGCGTTCGAACCGCACCCGCAGGCGTTGATGTACGAGTGGGCCGTCGAGCAGCAGTCCGTCGGCAAACGCACCGCCGACTGACGTCCGACTGTTCCCGGACCGGCTCCGATCGGCCGTCGGCGCTGCTCCTCTTCGGCCCGAATCCCTCGATGGACGAGGTCCCCGGCCGTTGTTCGCGCGATGGACGACGTCCGTTCACCCTCCGTTCACCCATCTCGCCGACCGGTTCACCTTGCGTCCGTAGCGTGCGCCTCGCATCACCGACCGGCCATCGTTCGTGTCGGGATGCGCGAGATCCGAAACCCACCACGAAACGACCATTGGAGAACGACAGCGTGAACAGCAAACGTCGCATCATCACCGGGGCACTCGCCCTGACCCTCGCCGCCGCCGCATGCAGCAGCGACGACGACACGGCTACCGACACCACCGAAGCCGCCACCGCCGACACCGACGCAGTCGAGGAGCCTGCGGGCACCGACGCGATGGAAGAGGAGCCCGCCGGCACCGACGCAACGGACGAAGCGCCCGCCGGCACCGACGCAACCGACGAAGAACCTGCCACCGCAGGGCCTGTCTCGGGAACGCTCGTCGGAGCGGGTGCGTCGTCTCAGGACGCCGCGATGCAAGGGTGGCGCGTCGGCTTCCAGGAGGCGAACCCGGATGCGACGATCGAGTACGACCCGATCGGTTCGGGCGGAGGACGCGAGCGCTTCCTCGAAGGTGCGACCACGTTCGCCGGATCCGACGCCTTCCTCGACGACGAGGAGTTCGCTGCGTCGCAGGAACGTTGCGCCGGTGACGACGGAGCGATCAACCTGCCGCACTACATCTCGCCGATCGCCATCCCGTTCAACCTCTCGGGCGTGGACAGCCTCAACCTGAACCCCGAAGTGATCGCCGGCATCTTCGCCAACACGATCACCAACTGGACCGACCCGGCGATCGCCGACCTCAACCCCGATGCCGAACTCCCGGACCTCGCGATCAACCCCGTCCACCGCTCCGACGACTCGGGAACCACCGAGAACTTCACCGACTACATGAGCCAGACCGCTCCCGACGTGTGGACCTTCGGCGCCATCGAGCCGTGGGACATCGACGGACCCGGCGGCGGCGAAGGTGCCCAGGGCACGTCCGGCGTGGTCGCAGCGGTCGGTGCCGGCGAGGGATCGATCGGTTACGCCGACGCCAGCCAGATCGGTGACCTCCCCGCCGCTTCGGTGGGCGTCGCCGGCGAGTTCGTCGAGTTCAGCCCCGAGGCTGCCGGCCGCATCGTCGATGCATCCGAGCAGCTCGAGGGTCGTAACGACCTCGACTTCGCCATCGAGGTGAACCGGACTCCGGACGATGCCTCGGTCTACCCGATCGCCCTGGTCAGTTACCACATCGTCTGCCTCCAGTACGAGACTCAGGAAGAAGTCGACCTCGTCAAGGCGTTCATGACCTACGTCGGCTCCGAAGAGGGTCAGGCTGCATCGAGCGAATCGGCTGGCTCCGCCCCGATCTCGGCCGAGGTACGCGAGGAGATCCTCGCCTCGATCGATGCGATCTCCGTCGCCGGCTGATCCGATCGGCTGACTGAACATCCCCCGATGAACGTGGCCGGCAGCGAACTCCCACCGGAGTACGTTGTCGGCCACGGCGTCGTCGACACCGCAATCGTCGACGATTCTTCCATCCCCTTGCCTCGACCCGCCCGGAGACACGTCACGTGACGATCATCGACCCGTTGCCGACCGGCGAACAAGACGCCGGTAGCGACCGCAAACTCGACGAGCCCGTGGGCCGTCTCGGAGACAGGATCTTCGGCGGACTGTCGTTCGGCGCAGCTGCGGCGATCCTGGTCACCCTCGGCGCCGTCGCCATCTTCCTGTTCACCCAGGGCCGTGAGGGGGTGACGGCAGACGCCACCAACTTCGACGGTGACCAGGGGTTCGTCGAGTACGTCGGCCCGTTCCTCTTCGGCACGATCTACATCTCGGTGATCGCGCTGCTCCTGGCCACTCCGGTGGCCATCGCCGTTGCGCTCTTCGTCAGTCACTACGCGCCGCGCAAGATCGCCCAGACGCTCGGCTACTTCATCGACCTTCTCGCGGCGATCCCGAGCGTGGTCTACGGGCTCTGGGGAATCTCGGTGCTCGCACCGATCCTCGCCCGGAGCGTCTTCCCGCCGCTGCGGGACAACCTCGGCTTCCTCCCGTTCTTCGGTTCCGACGTCGTCCTGTCGCCGAGCGGGCGCTCCACCCTGACCGTCGGCATCGTGCTGGCGGTGATGGTCCTGCCGATCATCACGGCGATCTCGCGTGAGGTCTTCGTGCAGACGCCTCGGCTCCACGAAGAGGCATCCCTCGCTCTCGGCGCGACGCGCTGGGAGGTGATCCGCCAGGCGGTCATTCCGTATGGTCGCTCGGGGGTGATCTCGGGAGCGATGCTCGGCCTGGGACGGGCACTCGGCGAGACGATGGCCGTGGCCATCATCCTCTCGCCGTCGTTCGGTTTCTTCTGGGACACACTCACGAACTCGAACTCGAACACCATCGCATCGAACATTGCACTCCAGTTCCCCGAGGCTGCGGGGCTGTCGGTCAACCGGCTGGTGGCGACGGGCCTCGTGCTGTTCGTCATCACGTTCGGTGTCAACGCACTCGCTCGACGAATCGCGAGTGCCGGATTCTCGGGAGCAGACGGATGAGCACCACAGACGAACTCGTCCGCGACGAGCCCGTGACCGATCCTCGCCCGACCGACGACATGACGAGCGGGAGCCTCGACGGCTGGCCGATGCGGGGCATCGTCGTGGCCGCGCTGGCGCTCGGTGCACTCACCTGGGTCCCGTCGGGTTCGGTGAACTGGGCGCGCTGGGTCGTCGCATCGCTCCTCGTCTACGTCATCGGCACGGCGATCGTGTCGCGCATCGTCGAGTCGCCGCGACAGGCGACCGACCGCGTCGCGAAGGCGTTGGTGACCAGCTCGTTCTTCGTCGTCCTGCTTCCACTCGTGTCCGTCCTCTGGACGGTGGTGGAGCGGGGCTCCAACCGCTTCGACTGGGCGTTCTACTCGACGACCATGCGTGGGGTGGTCGGCGAAGGCGGCGGCGGCTACCAGGCCATCGTAGGAACACTCGTCATCACGGCGTTGACCGCGCTGTTCTCGATCCCGTTCGGTCTGTTCACCGCGATCTACCTCGTCGAGTACGCCAAGGAAAGCGCCTTCTCCCGACTCGTGACCGGACTCGTGGACGTGATGACGGGAATCCCGTCGATCGTCGCGGGTCTCTTCGCGTACGCGTTGTTCGTGCTGCTCGACGGCCCGGGTCACACGTCGGGTCTGGCGGGTGCGGTCGCATTGACCCTGCTGATGACGCCGGTGGTGGTGCGAACCTCGGAGGAGATGCTGCGGCTCGTGCCGAACGAACTGCGTGAAGCGTCCTACGCGCTCGGTGTCCCGAAGTGGAGGACGATCGTGAAGGTCGTGCTTCCGACGGCGATCGCCGGGATCTTGACGGGAATCGTGCTGGCGGTCGCCCGTGTGATCGGTGAGACCGCTCCGCTCCTGGTGACGGTCGGCATCACCAACGACGTCAACTGGAACCCCATGTCGGGCCGGATGGCGACGCTTCCCGTGTTCTCCTACAACTCCTACAAGTTCCCGACCCTGCCTCCCCAAGCCAGTATCGACAGAGCCTGGGCGGCGGCTCTCACCCTCGTCCTGATCGTGATGGTCCTGTTCTCGATCGCACGTATCCTGTCCACCATCCTCAAGCCGAAGGGCCTGAAATGACCGCACGAGCAACGCCCTCCCCGCTCCAGACGAAGGCACATTCCATGACCGAATCCGTCAGCGTTCCCGAGCTGCACGCGGCTGCGCCGACCGGCGACGTCGACCCGAACTCGCCAGTCGATCGTCCGAATCGGATCGACGTCACCGACCTCGACATCTACTACGGCGACTTCAAGGCGGTCGAGGGTGTGTCGATGACGATCAACCCGAACTCCGTCACGGCGCTGATCGGCCCATCGGGCTGCGGCAAGTCGACCTTCCTGCGTTCGCTGAACAGGATGCACGAGGTGATCAACGGCGCATATGTCGACGGGAGTGTCGTGATCAACGGGCGCGACCTCTACGGGCCCGGCGTCGACCCCGTCGCGGTGCGTCGCAAGGTCGGCATGGTGTTCCAGCGCCCGAATCCGTTCCCCACGATGTCGATCGCCGACAACGTGCTCGCCGGGAAGCGGCTCAACGCGAAGCGGATGAGCAAGGGCGATGCCGAAGCGCTCGTCGAACAGTCGCTGCGCGGGGCGAACCTGTGGAACGAAGTGAAGGACCGGCTCGAGAAGCCGGGCTCCAGCCTGTCGGGCGGCCAGCAGCAACGTCTCTGCATCGCTCGTGCGATCGCTGTCGAGCCCGACGTGCTGCTGATGGACGAACCGTGTTCGGCGCTCGACCCGATCTCCACCCTTGCCATCGAGGAACTGATGCTCGAGCTGAAGGACACCTACAACATTGTCATCGTCACGCACAACATGCAGCAGGCGGCTCGGGTGAGCGAGCGCACCGGTTTCTTCTCGATCGAAGGGACGGGGAAGCCGGGCAGGCTGATCGAGATGGACACGACGGAGAAGATCTTCTCCAACCCGACCGAACAGCAGACGCAGGACTACGTGACGGGACGATTCGGATGAGTCAGGAGCTCCGCTCCAGTTTCCACGAGCAACTCGACGAGGTCCGGACCGGCATCGCCCGGCTCGGCGCCGGTGTCACCGAGCTGGTTCCGCGCGTCACCGAGATCCTGCTCGACGGCGATCTGGAAGGGGCGGAGTACGTCATCAAGGGCGACGATGCGTACGACGCGAAGTCGATCGAGATCGAGGAACAGTGCTTCAGCCAGATCGCGCTCCAGGCTCCGGTTGCCAGTGACCTGCGAGCGTTGGTGTCGGCGATCAAGATCATCGCCGACGTCGAGCGCTCGGCCGACCTGTGCGTCAACATCTGCAAGGCAGCGCGTCGGATCTACAGCCACGACCTCGACTCCCAGCTCCGTGGGATCATCCAGAAGTGCGGGAGCCAGGCGTCGTTGCTCTTCAAGGAGGCGACCGAGGCATACCTCAACAACGACGGTGTACGCGCCGCCGCACTGCAGGACATGGACACCTACCTCGACGACCTGCATCGTCAGTTCATCCAGGTGATCTTCGAGAGTCACGCCGCCGGCAAGATCGACCTGCAGGTCGCAGTACAACTCGCGGTCGTCGCTCGCTTCTACGAGCGCATCGGCGATCATGCAGTGAACGTCGGCGAGCGGACTCGCTACATCGTCGACGGATGGATTCCGCAGGTTCCGTACGCGGAGAGCCGCGACGATCTTCCCGAGGCGTCGGACATCCCGACCTGACGTCATGATCGCAGCCGTCGTGATCGCCCTCCTGGTCGGCGGGGCGATGGGTGTCGTGATCGGTTCGCTCCGACGCAACTCCCCCTCTCGCCTCGATCCCCGAGATGCGATCGGGGTCCGGCCACCGGTCGAGGGTTCGCCGACGGTCGACGAACCCGACGGCATCGGTAGAACGCTGCGCGCCGCTGTCGACCAGTTGTCCCTAGGCGTCGTCGTCGGTGACGCCGATGGTCGGATCGTCTACCGCAACGCCGCGGCCGCCGCCCTGCGGGGGACGCACGCCGGGGTGATCATCGAGGAGCATGTCGACCAGGTCCTGGCCGCGGGCCGATCGGGCGTGCGGATCGACGACGAGTTCGTGTTGCACGGCCCACCCAAGGTGATGTTGCAGTTGACCGCCGAGCCGATGCCGGGCGGCTTCTCCGTTGCGACGATCGAGGACGTGAGCGAACGGAACCGGATCGCCTCGATGCGGACCGACTTCGTCGCGAACATCTCGCACGAACTCAAGACCCCCGTCGGTGCGATCGCCGTGCTGGCAGAAGCACTGTTCGGTGAAGACGACGAAGCGGTGATCACCCGAGTCGCGGGTCGGATGGTCGACGAGGCGCATCGCGCCGTCGCCGCCATCGACGACCTCCTCGAATTGGCCCGCATCGAATCCGCTCCGCGTCTGGATGAGGAGGTCGTGCTGGCCGATGTGGTCGCCTCGGCCATCGCTCGAGGTCGCGTGGTCGACGCCGCGAAGAACGTCCAGGTGACGGCGTTCGACTCCGCCGAGCGGATCGTCGTGCGTTGTGACAGCCGTCAACTGGTGTCGGCCATCGGGAACCTCGTGGAGAACGCCGTGAAGTACAGCGGCGACGACGGGGTGGTCCAGGTCCGGACCCGGCGCGACGATCGGGGCGTCGAAGTGATGGTGGCCGATCAGGGCGACGGGATCCCGGCGCGGGACCTCGACCGGATCTTCGAGCGCTTCTACCGCGTCGACCGGGCACGGAGCCGGGTCACCGGCGGCACCGGGCTCGGTCTCTCGATCGTGCGCCACGTCGCGTCGAACCACGGAGGCGAAGTGCTCGTGTCGTCGACCGAGGGCGAAGGCTCGACCTTCGTGCTGCGTCTCCCCGCCAGTCTGCTCGTCTCTCCCGATCCGGGCGGCGACCGTCATGCCCGCGACCATGAATCGCCCACGCAGGCCGAACCGCGAACCGAAGGACACACCACATGAGCGCTCCCACCATCTTCGTGGTCGAGGACGAACCGAGCTTCGTCGACGCGTTGATCATCGGCCTGACGCGCGAAGGCTTCAAGGTCGAGACGGCAACGGATGGTGCCGAAGCGCTCGCCCGCTTCGACGACGTGGCGCCCGACCTGGTGCTGCTCGACGTGATGTTGCCCAAGGTGAGCGGGATCGACGTGTGCCGCCAACTCCGCAAGAAGAGCCAGGTGCCGATCATCATGGTGACGGCCAAGAGCGCCGAGATCGACACCGTCGTCGGCCTCGAGGTCGGTGCCGACGACTACGTCACCAAGCCCTACAGGATCCGCGAGCTGGTGGCCCGGATCCGGGCGCTCCTCCGACGGTCGTCCACGGGTGACCACACGGCGCGGATGGTGTCGGACCGGATCGAGGTCGGCGGCGTCGAGCTCGACCCCTCCGAGCACGACGTGTCGGTCGATGGCGTGTCCCTGACCCTGCCGCTCAAGGAGTTCGAACTGTTGCACCTGCTGTTGGCCAATGCAGGTCGTGTGCTGCCGCGCGAGACGCTGATCGACCGGATCTGGGGTCATGACTACGTCGGTGACACCAAGACGCTCGACGTCCACATCAAACGACTCCGGGGCAAGATCGAAGTCGACCCTGCCAGTCCCACACGGATCACGACCATCCGCGGCCTCGGCTACAAGTACTCCCGCTGACCCCCTCGTTCCCCCCACGTGAGGATCGCCCCGTCCTGGAACGGGGTCTCGCTCACGTCGGGGTGGTGGGGTGTGGGGGCGTGAGGATCGCCCCGTCCTGGGGCGGGGTCTCGCTCACGTCGGGGTGAAGGTCACCCGAGGATCTCGGACAGGGCGGCGTGGAGGAGCGTGACGTTGCGGTGGCGGGCGGAGTGGCCCATGGTGCCGATCCGCCAGACCTTGCCGGCCACCGGGCCGAGGCCGCCGCCGATCTCGATGCCGTGGTCGGCGAGCAGTCGGGAACGGACCGTGGCCTCGTCGAGCGAGCCGAGGCGACCGTCGGGAATCGAGATCGAACTGAGCGGTGCGAGTCGGTGCCCCTCGGCGGCGAACAGCTCGAAGCCGAGGTCGACCATGGCGTCCTTCATGGCGTCGCCCACGCTCTGGTGACGTTCCCGAACCTGTTCGAGGCCTTCGTCGAGCACGGCGCCCAGGCCTGCGTGCAGCGACATGATCATCGAGATCGGTGCGGTGTGGTGGTACGCCCGGGCACCGGACCCGGTGACGTAACTCGCGATCATGTTCAGGTCGAGGTACCACGACTGCGGCGTGGATTTGATGCGGGCGATCGCTCGGTTCGACACCGTGAGCGGCGCAAGCCCCGGAGCGACGCCCAGGCACTTCTGCGTGCCGGAGTAGGCGATGTCCACGCCCCATTCGTCGACTCGGAGGTCGACGCCACCCAGCGAGGTGACGCAGTCGACCAGCAGGAGAGCATCACCCTTCACAGCGCCCATCGCCGCCACGTCGCTCTCCACGCCGGTCGACGTCTCGGCGTGGACCATCGCGAACATCGTCGGACCGTTGTGGGCGGCGAGCATCCGCTTCACGTCGACGGGCTGACCCCACTCGTGGTCGACGGCGACGGCGGTGGCACCGGTCCGTTGGACCACATCGACCATCCGACCACCGAACACCCCGTTCACGGCGACGACGACCGTGTCGCCCGGCCCGACGAAGTTGACGATCGCCGCCTCCATGCCCGCCGACCCCGTGCCGGACACCGGGAAGGTGAGCGCGTTCTTGGTCTGGAACACGATGCGGAGGCGCTCGTTGGTCTCGTCGAGCAACGAGATGAACTCGGGATCGAGGTGCCCAAGCATCGGGCGACCGAGGGCCTGCACCGCCTCGGGGTACGGGTTGCAGGGCCCCGGGCCCATCAGGATGCGGTCCGTCAGCGTCATGCACCCGACCCTATCCAGCCTTGATCCCGGCGTCCCGACCCTCGTCGGTGTCGGCGTCGGGGACGATCATGGACGTGGGGGCCCACCGGGTCATGATCGTGTGAGGGGTGGCCCGGCCGACCCGATCGTCCCGACGTAGGGTGAGCCCGTGGAGCGGGCTGACACGACATCGGCGAAACCACCGACGTCCAAGTTCACGAGGCTGGCGATCACCCATGCGCTGATGATGGGCGGCGACGCGGCGATGGTCGTCGCCCTCGCCGACTCCTTCTTCTTCAGCGTGGACCTCGACGCCGCTCGCTCACAGGTGTTGCTGTTCCTCGCCATCAGCTTCGCGCCGTTTCTGTTCGTGGCGCCGCTGATCGGTCCGATGATCGACCGGGTCGCAGGCGGCCGTCGCCTGGTGATCCAGGTCGTGGCCGTGCTCCGCGTCGTGCTGTTGCTGCTGATGGCGCGCTACGTCGACGGACTCGGGCTGTTCCCCCTCGTGTTCGCGTCGTTGGTGCTCCAGAAGACCTATGCGATCTCCAAGTCCGCACTCGTGCCGTCCACCGTGCGCAACGAGACGGAGTTGGTGGAGGCCAACTCGAAGCTGGGCCTCGTGTCGGGTCTGCTCGGAGGCGTCGCCGTCGTCCCCGCCGGGATCCTGCTCGCCACGCTCGGTTCGGGCCCGGCGTTGTTCTACGGCGCGATCCTGTTCGCGCTGGCGTTCGCGTCAGCGCGCAAGTTGGCGCCCGAGGTCGTGGCGGCGACACCTGCCGGTGACCAGGAGGTCGAGGATCTGCACTCACCGCGGCTCCGGCTCGGGGCGATCGCCATGACGATGCTGCGCGCGAACGTCGGCTTCACCTTCTTCCATCTGGCGTTCTGGCTGCGGACGTTCGACAACGGCACGTTCCTGTTCGGTGCCGCCGTCGGCGCGTCGGTCGTGGCCACGACCGTCGGGAATGCACTGGCGCCGCGGGTCCGCCGGCTGATGAGCGAGGAGACGATGTTGAGTTCCGCGCTGATCATCAGCGCCGTCGGCGGCCTCGGACTCGCCGTCGTCGGTGGACCCGCCGCAGGCATCGCGCTCACGGCGGTCGTCAACTTCGTCGCCGCGCTGGGTCGCCTCGGCTTCGAGAGCATCGTGCAGCGTGACGCCCCCGAGGCCAACCAGGGTCGAGCGTTCGCCACCTTCGAGACCCGATTCCAGCTCTCGTGGGCGGTCGCGGCGTTCCTCGCCGTGGCGATCCAGGCGCCCGGAGCCATCGGGTTGGCCATGGTGGGGATCTGCGCACTCGGCACGCTCGTCCACATCCGCATGCGCGAGCAACGTCCGGACGTGCGCCGTGCCAAACGGTCGGGTCGCCGCCGTCGGCGATCGTCGAAGGGTGCCAACGGTGGACCGAGCGGTCGTCGCGGCACCTCGACGAAGCGACCGGCTACGCGTCGAAATCCGGAGACACCCGGGCCAACCAGAGGCCCGGCGCCCCGATCTCGTTCGGCGTCGGAGCAGCCTCGGGATCGTTGAACAGCGGATCGAGGCCGCGCTCGCCGGCACGATCGACCACGCCCTGGACGAATGCCTTGCCGCGAGCGGTCTGCTCGGCTCCGAGCCGGATGCCGAGCAGGCGCTCGACGAACAGGTCGTCGGGTGAGGTGTCGGCACGGCGCCGTCGCACCGCCTCGGCGATCTGGAGTGCGTTGCCCCCGATGATCCGCACAGCCACGGCGTCGACCACCCAGTCGATCACGCCGATCGCCGTCGCGACGGCGGCGTCGAGGGTGGGCTCCATGGCGAGTTGCTCGTCGGAGCGCACGGCACCGAGCAGGACCTCGGGGTCGCCGAACGCCTGCTGCATGGCGGCCATCGGATCGCCCTGGTCCATGTCGAGAGACGTCAACTTGTCGGTGACCGCCGACGGGTCCGGGTGGAACGCCCCGACGTGACGCTGCACGAGGCCACGGAGATGATCGGCCACGTGGGGGATCGAGAACAACGCCAGCCCCGCCAGTTCGTGGGCGAGGACCCACAGGCGCATCTCGTCGATCGAGATCTCCCACTCGGCCGCGAAGGCGTCGATCGTCGGCGGCACGAGGACCAGCGCCGGCGTGGCTCGTGGAATCGGGAGGTCGTACACCCCGAAGGCGCGGGCGGCCAGGTTGCCGACCATCGAACCGACCGCCATGCCGAGCATGGCGGGCGCCATCATCTTCGACAGCCCCGCCATCATCTGCATCATCGGATCGGACCCGGCGTCGTCGGTGTCCTGCGGGCCGAGCGACGTGGCCAGGTCGGTGAAGAGCGGCTTGTAGGCCTCGAGGGTTTCGGCGGCCCACTGCTCGGGCGTGGCCACGGACGGTTCCACCTCGGGGACGTCGACACCCATCACGTCGGCGACGTGGAGACGAGCGATGGCGGCGAGTTCGGTGTACTTGATCCGCACCGACGGATCGATGTTCGCCGACGCCGTGATCGCAGCACCCGGTGCGCCGGGGACCCCCGACCCGCCGGTGGCCGACATGATCGCGAACTGACGCGCAGCGTCCCAGTTCAGCGGGCCCTGCCCGGCGAGCATCCGCGAGATGTCCCCGAACATCGGCATGCCCCCGAACATCTCGAACGGGTTGATGTTCTGATCGTCGCCACCGTCGTCGGCCATGGTTCGATGTTACGACCAGTCGACACCGCAGCGGTAGCGTCCCCCCGATGACGACCGCGGTGCTCACGGGAGCGGACAGCCCGCTCGGCGTGCGGGTCGCCCGACTGTTGCGCGACCCGCCGCAGGTCACGACCGCTGGTGGGGTCCAGGCACTGCCGATCGACGTCGTGTTCCTCGAGGAGACGGTTCATCCGTCGGGCGCCACCGAGGCCGACAGCGACCTGCCCGACGTGGCCGACGTCGTGATCGACCTGGGAACGAGCGACTACGACCGACGTGCGGAACGACGCGAGAGTGCGAGCGAGTTCGTCACGTCGTCACTCGCTGCCGCCGATCGGTTCTGTGCCGACCAGATCGTGTTCGTCTCGTCGGCGCTCGTCTACGGCGCCGCGCCGAACAACCCGAAGCCGCTCACGGAGGACGCGGTCCTGCGCCCGGATGTCGAGTTCGTCTTCGCTCGGCAGCTGGCGTCAGCGGAGGAACTGGTCGACGAGTGGCGGCGCGCTCGCCCCGGTCGTGTCACCAGCGTCCTGCGTCCGGCGATCTCGCTGGCCGAGGGCGACAGTTCGAGGCTGGCGAGCGCACTGGTCTCCGGTCTCGGGCGGCGTGTCGCGGAAGTCGATCCGCCGAGCCAGTTCCTGCACCTCGACGACCTCGCCGCGGCCGTCGTGCTCGCCGTGCGCCGACGCCTCGACGGGGTGTTCAACGTGGCGCCCGACGGGTGGGTGCCGGGGGAGCGCGTGCGCGCCCTGTCGGGCGAGCGCCCCCGCTTCCCGCTCCCGGAACGGGCGTCGGAGGTCGTGGCGTCGTTGAGGTGGCGGTTCCAGCGTGGACCGCTGCCACCGGGGCTCGCGTCGTACACGCGTGAGCCGTGGATCGTCTCCAACGGGCGGCTGCGCGAGGTCGGTTGGGAGCCGACGATCACCAACGAGCAGGCCTACGTCGAGGCGACCGAGGCACCGTGGTGGACGATGGTGTCGCCCAAGCGTCGCCAGGAACTGACGCTGGGCATCTCGGTCGCCGGTGCGCTTCTCGCCGCGCTGATCGCGACCTCGATCGGCCGCCGGTGGTGGGCTCGCCGCCGTCGGATCCGAGCGTCGACCGGCTGACCGCTCGACCGGTCCGCTACCGGACGAGGACGATCAGCTGCCCGGCGACGAAGGTGGCCAGGAGTTGGCCGTCGGCGTCGACGACCACCGAACCGTCGGGTGCGACCAGGCGGTCGATCTGCGACCAGTCGAGCGAGTAGGTGCGCGACCGGCTGATCACGTAGACCGTCTCGGCCCCGTCCGGAGCGCGCTCGGCGACGTCGAGCAACGACGGGTCCGACGGTGCGGCGGAGACGGCGCCGGGTGAACCGACCAGGGACAGGGCACTGTCTCGGGTCAGGGTGCTGCGGTCGATCCGAACGGCGTCGGCGTCCTGCGCGGCGGTGGCGCGATCGGTTCCCTGGGTGGCGGTGGCACGTACCTGCACCGTCAGGGCGGGCAACGTCGTGGCACTCATCGCGCTCGGTGCCGTCGCCCTCGGAGGCGTGAGTGCGACGACCATCACCGCGGCCATCATCACCGCCGCCACGCCCGTGGCGAGCACGACGGCGCGTCCACCATTGACCGGCGTGTCGAGGCCGACCGCGGTGGCGGTGGCGAGTTCGGACGGGTGGCGCCAGGCACGCTCGTGCGGAGGTAGCGGTGCGGGTCCCACGAGTTGGAGATCGTAGCCACATCACGCCCACCGCTGTCCTCGCGCGGCCGCATTCGGTGCAGTGACGAACCGCCCGGTTCGGGTCGATCGGCGCAGCGCGGTTCCAGCGGAGTGGGCCGCGCACATCGCCGGTCGACCCGGGACGTGTCCGGTCGGCGTCGATGACGTTGCGGAACTGCGAATTTCGTGAAGCGATGCACGCGCGCGAGGCAACCGCTCGGGATGTCACGGATACCATCGGCGACCGTGAACGCCCCGGACCATGGAGACGACTGGCTCGGCCTGACCGACCAGGAACTTCCGATCGGGGACGCCTACGAATGGGCGGTGATTCCTCGATGCGGTGCGGTGGTCCTCTTCAGCGGAACCGTTCGTGACCACGCCGAGGACCGCGACGGCGTCACGCACTTGACCTACGAGGCGTACGACGAGCAGGTCGAGCCGATCTTCGTCACCATCGTCGAGGAGTTGCGCGAGCGCTGGCCGGACACCGGTCGCGTCGTCCTGCTCCACCGGACCGGGCGCCTGGAGTTGACCGAGTCGTCGGTGATCGCCGTCGTCTCGGCACCGCATCGCCCCGAGGCCTTCGAGGCAGCGAGGTATGCGATCGACGCGCTCAAGGCGTCGGCGCCGATCTGGAAGCACGAGGTCTGGGCCGACGGCGCCGACTGGGGAACGGGCGCGCACGCAGCATCGGATCCTCGGTCCGTGCCCACCAACGCGTCCACCGTCGCTCCGGACGCTCGTGGCACGGTCGGGATCTCCTAGGTGTTCGTCATCGTCATCGTCGGCGTCGCGATCGTCGTCGCGGCCGCAGGGATCGCCCTGCTCGTGCGACCCAAGAACGACCCGGTCGACTCCTTCCGACGACAGATCGACGCGCTGTCGCCCGAGGCCCGCAGGCCCACGATCGACCAGGTCCGCGACGCGGCCGATGATTCCGGCGACAATGAGCCGGATGATTCCTGACGAGCAGACGTACCTCGCCGTGCACGGTTCGGCTCCGGCCGCGACATGATGGCCGTCCTCCATGGCTCGTGACCTCGCAATCGACCTCGGGACGGCGAACACGCTCGTCTACATGAAGGGCCGCGGCATCGTCTTGAACGAGCCGTCCGTGATCGCCCTCAACCGTCAGACCGGTGAGGTGTTGGCGACGGGCCGTGAGGCGTGGCAGATGATCGGGCGAACGCCCGGCTACATCGTGGCGGTGCGGCCGCTGCGCGGCGGAGCGATCACCGACTTCGAGATCACCGAACGGATGATCCGCCTCCTGCTCCAGCGAGTCGGCGTGTCGCGCTTCACCCGGCCCAAGGTGGTCATCTGCGTGCCGTCCGCGATCACCGAGGTCGAACGGCGCGCCGTCACCGACGCGGCACGGCGTGCCGGTGCCGCCGATGCCAACCTGATCGAGCAACCGATGGCCGCAGCGATCGGTGCCGACCTGCCGATCGACGAGCCCGTCGGCAACATGGTCATCGACGTCGGAGGCGGAACCTCCGAGACCGCCGTCATCTCGCTCGGTGGGATCGTCTCGCTCGAAGCCGTCCGTGTCGGGTCGTTCGACATCGACGCGGCCATCCAGAACCACGTCCGCCGCGAGCACGGCATCGCGATCGGCGAGCGCACCGCCGAGGAGATCAAGGTCGCCATCGGTTCGGCGGACCCGACCCAGGACGAGAACCAGGCAGAGGTGCGCGGGCGCGACCTGATGACCGGATTGCCGAAGACCGTGGTGCTCACTCCCGAAGAGGTGCGCTTCGCCATCGAGGACGTCGTGTCGTCGATCGTCGCCTCCGTCGTGCGCTGCCTGTCCAAGGCGCCACCCGAGTTGTCCCAGGACTTCCTCGTTCGTGGCATGTACCTCGTCGGTGGCGGTGGGTTGCTCCGTGGGCTCGCCGAGCGGATCGAGCGCGAGACCCAGGTGCCCGTCCGCATGTCGAACGTTCCGCTCGAAGCGGTGGTGCTCGGCGCCGGACACGTCATCGAGCACTACGAAGCGCTCAAGGGCATGTTCATGGGCGCCCGCCGCTGAGCGGCGCCAGCTTTCCGTCTCGCTGCGTTCCGACATCGCTGCTCACGGCCGGAAGGCCGCTCGGCTCGCCGCGCCGTGCGACACGAGAACCTGATCGGCGCTCAGCCAGCTGATCTCCTGCCGGTGGGATGCTGACCGGTGGACGGATGCACCGGGAGACGATGTCGGGTCCGGCTCGCGGTCGGGCTGCTTTCGTCCGGGAAACCCTGACGTCACCACCCCGGTGGGAAGGAAACACCCCGACGGAACGGCCGGGCGTAGGGTGATGTGATGGCTCGAACCGGACGGATGCTGCTTCCCGACGAGTTGGCGGGCGAGTTCGCCGAGGGCTTCGCACGGCTCCGGGAGGACTTCGACGTTCCCGGCGAGCACCCCGCCGACGTGCTCGAGACCGCCGAGATCGCGGCGTCTCGGCCGTTCGACATCGTCGACCCCGGCACCACCGCGACTCGCTGGCAGCACGTCGATCGCACCGACATCGACTTCCTCACACTCGACCCGGCCTCCTCGACCGACCTGGACCAGGCGTTCGCGGTCTCGCTCGCGGGCGACGACGTGGTGCTCCAGTACGCCATCGCGGACGTCGGGTGGTTCGTCCGCCCCGGCGATGCGATCGATCGCGAAGCGTGGACGCGCGGCGTCACCGTGTACCTCCCCGATGGTCGAGCCGGGCTGCATCCCGATCGGATCGCCGAGGATGCCGGCAGCCTCCTGCCGGGCGCGCCGAAGCCGGCGATCGTGTTCACCGTGCTGATCGCAGCCGACGGCGGTGTCCGTCTCGACGGAGCCGAACGGGCGATGATCCGCAACAGGGCGAAGCTCGCCTACTCGACCGTGGCGGCGTCCGATCTGCCCGACGCCTTCCCCGAGCTGTCACGTCGGATCGAGATCGCGGAGTCGGCCCGTGGTGCCGATCGCATCCAGTGGCCGGAACAGGAGGTCGTCCGGTCCGATCGGGGTGGCTTCACCCTGCGGTTCCGGCCGCGCAACGAGGCCGAGAACCAGAACGCGGCGATGTCGCTGGCCACGAACATGGCGATCGCCGACGCGCTGTGGGAGGCGCGGACCGGACTGTTCCGGACGATGCCCCCGGTCGACGAACGCCACCTCGGGCGGCTCCGCCACACCGCACGGGCATTCGGACTCGACTGGTCGAACGACGTGTCGCTGAGCTCGTTAGAGAAGTCGCTTCCGACGGACGACCCGCGAGCGGCGTCGTTCCAGCTGGCGGTGCGCCGCGCGTCGGGCGGGGCGTCGTACACGCCCTACGAACACTTCGAACACGATGGCGGGCCGGCCGACGGTGGCGTGAAGGACGGCAAGCCGTGGCATGCGGCGCTCGCCGCAACCTACGTGCACGCGACGGCGCCGCTCCGGCGCCTCGCCGACCGGTACGTCATCGAAGCCACCCTCGCGATCGCCCAGGGACGTGACGTTCCCGACGAGGTGACCGCGGCCTTCGCCGACCTACCCGCTGCGATGCAACGCGGGGACACCCTCGCCGGCCGCGTCGACCGAGCGGCGATCGACCTGGCCGAGGCGATCCTGCTCCGAGGTCGCGAAGGCGACGTGTTCGACGCCGTCGTCACCGACGAGGACGATCGCGGCGCCCGCCTCCAGATCTGCGAACCGGCAGTGGTGGCACGCGTCGGCGCACGACGCGTCGACCCCGGCGACGCGATCCAGGTGAAGCTCGTCTCGGTCGACGTGACCGAGCGTCGCATCGAGTTCGAGCGGGTCGGCTGACCATTCCCGAGAAGGCCCGGGTGCCGTCGAGCGAATCCGTCAGGCCGGGGCGAGGCGGTACATCGGTCCGCTCAGGCTGACCGCGTAGATGTCGCCGAACGGTCCTTCCACGACCGCCGACAGTGCCGGCACCGTGCCGATCTCGACGATTCTCGGTTCCCCGACGGGACCGTCAGGTGTCGAAGCCACCGATGTGGTGTCGAGTGCCCACACACGTCCCGAGCAGTAGTCGCCGTACACGTACCAGCCGTTGAGGTCGTCGTACGACGAGTCGCGAGCGACCACGCCGCCGCTGATCGAGCAGTTCCCGTCCTCGTGGACGTAGGAGGCGACGGGCGCGACGTGTCCGTCGGCGGGCTGGTCGTCGTTGAACCGGTCACCGGCCTCGAATGCGCTCCACCCGAAGCTCAGCCCCTTGCCGGCATCGCGTCCGTCCGTGGCGGGAGCGAGGTCGACCTCCTCGAGCCGGTTCTGGCCGACGTCTCCGATCCACAGGTCGCCGGTGAGCGAGTCGAACGAGAACCTCCACGGGTTGCGCAGACCGAGCGACCAGATCGCCGGTTCGGCACCCTCGACCCCGACGAACGGATTGTCGTCGGGAACGGTGAACGGCGCGGTGTCGGACGCGACGGGGTCGATGCGCAGGATCTTGCCCAACCGCGACGATGCGTCGAGCGCACTGCGGCTCGGATCGTCGGCCGAACCCCCGTCGCCGAACCCGATGTAGAGCAGGTCGTCGGGACCGAAGGCGAGTTCGCCGCCGTTGTGGTTGGCGAAGGGTTGGTCGACGGTGAGGACCTCGCGGTACGAGGCCGGGTCGAATTCGTAGGTGAGCGGGTCGTGAGCGAACTCGGCCACGACGGTGTCGCCGTCGGCATTCGTGAAGTCGACGTACGCGAGGTCGAGTTCGGGATGGAACGCCAACCCGAGCAGGCCCTGCTCGTTGCCGTCGTCGGTGAACGTGGCGGCCTCGACCTGCGCGATGTCGAGCACGATCGCGTCGGACTCGTCATCGGAGGCGATGACCCGGCCGCCGTTCTCCACGACGAACAGGCGCGGGTCGCCGTCGACGCGAGTGGCCTCGACCGGCTCGGCGAAGTTCCCGACCTCGATCAGTCGCACGACGGGCTCGGGGAGCGGCCCGGCGATCGTGGTGACCGGAGCCGGTTCCGACGGCGTGGCCTCGGTCGGCAGATCGGCATCGGGTGACGGGGTCAGCACCGTCGTCGATGCGGCCGCTCCGTCGACCGACGGGTCGGGTGGGGTCGTTGCGCTGTCGGTGGCGGCGACCTCCTCGGTCGCAGGAGGAGGAGCGGTGGTCGCTCCCGCCGACGGGATCGTGCCGAGCGAGACCGTCGGACCGTTGGCCTCCCCGCCGCTGCTCCCGGTACATCCAGCGGCGATCACTGCGAGCGCTGCGACGGCGCCACGAGTGCGTTTCATGTGAGACCTCGGCTCTGGTCGGTTCGGGGACCCGTTTCGGGCGGTGTGTCGGACGAAGGTGGTCATTGGGTGAATCGTGCCAGGCCTTCCTGCACGACGCTCACCGCGAGTGCGCCGTCGGCCGTGAAGATCGCCCCACCGGCGAGGCCACGCGCCCCTCCGGTGGAGATCGCCCGCTGCTGGTACATCAGCCACTCGTCGACACGGAACCGTCGGTGGAACCACATCGCGTGGTCGAGGCTGGCCATCTGCAGGCCGGGATGGTCGAAGGCGAGACCGAACGGCAGGAGTGTGGTGTCGAGCAACGTCATGTCGCTCGCATACGTGAGAACGCAGGCCTGCAGCACCGGGTCGTCGGGCAGCGCGCCGTTCGCCCGGAGCCACACGTGCTGGCTCTCGTTCGACCCGCCCTCTCGACTCATCGGATCGCCGTCGACGTAGCGCAGGTCGATCGGACGGGGCCGTTCGTACCAGTCGCCGATGCGGTCACGGTGCGGCGCCATGCGGGTGTGGAAATCGGGGAGTTCCTCGGGGCGGGTGAGCCCCGCATCCATCGCGAGCTGATGACTCGGTCCGCCCGGCTCCTCGTCGTGGAAGCTGGCCTGGAGGTTGAAGATCGCCTTGCCGTGCTGGATCGCCACCACACGTCGCGTGGAGAAGCTCCGGCCGTCGCGGATCCGGTCGACCTCGTAGAGGATCGGACGCTTCGGGTCGCCGGGGCGCAGGAAGTAGGCGTGCAGGGAGTGCACGTGGCGACCCGGCTCGTCGACGGTGCGGCTCGCCGCGATCAGGGCCTGCCCGGCGACCTGACCTCCGAACACCCGCACACGCTCCTCGTCGGTGGAGGCGCCACGGAAGATGTTGACCTCGATCACCTCGAGGTCGAGCAGTTCGACGAGTTCGTCGAGTGCCTTCTGGTTCTGTTCGGGTGACGGGATGTTCGCGTGGGTCATGTGGGCTCATGTTGCCACGGATCCGCGTGGCGCGAACAGCCCGTCGCTGCAGTCGTGGCCCGTGTGGCACGAGAACGTACAGTTCGCCGATGGCGCTCCTCGACCTCAGCAGTGACGAACTCCTCACGACCACCCGGGCCGTTCGCAAGCGACTCGACTACGACCGCCCCGTCGACGACGACGACATCCGTGAGTGCGTGCGGATCGCGATGCAGTCGCCGTCGGGTTCGAACAACATGACGATGCAGTTCGTCATCGTGAAGGACGCCGCCAAGCGTGCCGCGATCGGCGAGATCTACGGCAAGTGCTTCGACATCTACCGCACCATGGACGGTGTGTACGCCGGATCGATCAAGAAGGACGGCGACGCCGAGCAGGCCCAGCAGGATCGGGTGACCGACTCCGCCGAGCACCTCGCGGCGACGATGGGCCAGGCACCGGTGCTCGTGATCGCATGCTCGAAGTCGGGCCGGATCGACGGTGCCCCGGCGATGATGGCGGCGTCCGCGATGGGCAACGTCCTTCCGGCGATGTGGAGCTTCATGCTCGCCGCGCGTGCCCGAGGGCTCGGAACGGCGTGGACGACCGTGGGTCTGATGATGGAGAAGGAGATCGCCGACGTCGTGGGCATGCCGTTCGACGAGGTGCAGCAGGCATGTCTCAGCCCGCTCGCGCACACCGTGGGCACCGACTTCAAGCAGGCGATGCGGCCCGACCCCGACAGCATCATCCACTGGGACACCTGGGGCGGTTGATCCGATGCCCGTGGCGCCGTCGTAGCGTGGCGCCATGACAGGTGTCAGGATGTCGCCGGCCCGCCGAGAACTGGCGTTGGCCACCAAGGGGTTCATGCCGGCCGACGAGGGTGAGGCCCTGTGGGACGCAGCCGTGTCGGCTGCCGCATCGGTCGTCGACGCACCGATGCTCGAGGTCGGCTCGTACTGCGGCCGGTCGACGGTGTGGCTGGGTGACGCTGCCGAACGGTGTGGCCGCACGCTGTTCGCCGTGGACCATCACCGTGGCTCGGAGGAGAACCAGGCGGGTTGGGAGCACCACGACACCGAGGTCGTCGATCCGCTGACCGCGAAGATGGACACGCTGCCGTTCTTCCGGCGCACGATGCACGACGCCGACCTCGAGGACGCGGTGATCGCCGTCGTCGGTCGGTCACCCCAGGTGGCGGCGGTGTGGACCACGCCGCTGTCGTTCCTGTTCATCGACGGCGGGCACGGCGACGAGCCTGCTCGCCTCGACTTCGAAGGGTGGACACCACACGTGGCGGTGGGCGGCACGCTCGCGATCCACGACGTGTTCCCCGACCCGGCCGACGGCGGCCGACCGCCGTACGAGCAGATCTACCTCCCGGCGATCGAGTCGGGCCGGTTCGACGAGGTCTCGAGCACCGGCAGCCTCCGCATCCTCCGCCGAATCCACACGATCCAAACGGTGTCGGACACCGAATGAAAGCCGGCTGACGGTGCGCATCGCTCGCGTTGCATTCGGTGTCTGACACCGTTCGCAACACCGTTCGGATCGACACCGTTCGGGTTCAGCGGACGAGGGCGAAGCGGTCTCGGTCGACGTACAGCATCAGCGCGGCGGCGCCGAGCATGATCGCCCCGGCGGCGAGACCCATCACCGTGGTCTGGTCCGCGGCGATGAACGCCCCACCGAGGAGCGGTCCGAACACGCGCCCCAGTGCCATCACGGCCTGAGCGTCCCCGGCGCGTTCCTCGGGGAACCGGGATCGTGACGCGAGCAGAGCGAAGGCGGCCGGGATCCCCATGAAGAAGAAGATCCCCCAGGTGATCAGTGCTGCCGCGTAGATCACGGGGATGTGCACGCTCGGCATCACGATCGCCAGAACGGCGGTGAGGCCGAACCACAGACCCGCCGGCCCGCGCCGACCGCGCCACTTCGCCGCAGGGATCGCGACGAGCGCATTCGCACTGAAGAAGAGCGAGACCACGAACGGCGACACGTGGTTGTACTCGGTGCCGATGGCGGCTGCGTACACGAACACCGACGACCCGCCGAGCGTGACGAGGGTCAGTGCCACCAGCATCGCCTGGGCGCCGCGGGTAGCGGCATGTCGGGTCCGGTGCGGTCGGAGTCGGTCGACCTTGGGCACCTGGCGCGCGAACAGGAGCGGCGACGCCGTGACGACGGCCATGGCAAGGAAGAGCCACCGATACCCCACGCCGTCGACGAAGATCGTGATCAGCGGCGGGAGGACGACGCCGATGAGCGGCCCGACCACCGCCACGTCACGGGTCTTCTGGGCGTCACCGAATGCATCCTGCCAGGCGAACCAGGCCGCCAATCCGAGTGAGATCCCGCTGCCGAATCGCGTCACCGCCAGCAGACCGACTCCGGGAGCGGCAGCGGACGCCACGTTCGAGACCAGCCCGATCAGTGCCAGCATGACGAACACCCAGCGCACCGGGCGCAGATAGCGGCCCGCCAGCCATGACGCGAGCACGAAACCGGCGAGTTGTGCCGTGGAGATCCACCCGACGGCTCCGACGGTGGCACCGAACTCGGTCGCGAGGGGCTGCAGGAGGAACGGGGTCGCCGTGAACACGGCGGTGCTGGACGCGATGGTGACGATGGTGATCACGTCGACCGAGGGGCGCGCGAGCAGGAGCTTGACCGGTACCTGCACGGTCACGCCGCCTCTGGACGCCGATGCTCGTCGGTGAGTGGATCGAAGAGAGGAGCGGTGACGGCACCGATCAGCGTGCGCGTCGCCTCGACCCCCTTCGACCCCATCTCTGCGACTCTACGCGTATCGTCTGCTGCGATGACGTTGCGTACCAACGAGTTCGGACAACCGATCGGTGACGAGGTGTCGACGCCACTCCCGTCGGGGCGACCCGACTCCTCGCCGATGGTCGGGCGGAGCTGCTCGCTCACCGGGTTCCGGCCCGACGAGCATGCAGCGGCGTTGCACCTCGCCTTCACCGAAGCCTCCGACGAGCGGGAGTGGACGTACCTGGGCTACGGGCCGTTCGATTCACAGGCCGACTTCGACGGATGGGCATCGACGATCGCAGGGAGTACCGACCCCCTGTTCTTCGTGATCGACGACGGCCACGGGCCGTGCGGCATCGCGAGCCTCCTGCGCATCAACCCCGATTCGGGTTCTGTCGAGGTCGGTCACATCCACTTCGCTCAGCGCCTCGCGCGCACCGCCGCCGCGACCGAAGCGATGTTCCTCATGATGCAACGCGTCTTCGACGCCGGCTACCGACGGTACGAGTGGAAGTGCGATGCGTTGAACGCAGGGTCACGTTCGGCAGCGTCACGGCTCGGGTTCTCGTTCGAGGGCGTCTTCCGTCAGGCCACCACGTACAAGGGGCGCAACCGGGACACCGCGTGGTACTCGGTCATCGACACCGAGTGGCCGGCGCGTCGCGCCGAGTTCGAACGATGGCTCGATCCGGAGAACTTCGACGCCGACGGTGTGCAACGGACGCCGTTGCGTCACGCCGTCGACTGAGTCGCGCGATCGGAGGAACGTCCCGACACCGCGTCCTGCGAGGGAGTGCCCGTTCAGCCGACGAACAGGTTGGCGGCTGGCGTGGAGCGGGTGATCGCGTCGACGGCGAGGATCACTGCGGCCGCGGTGTAGCTCGTGTGCTCGTCGAAGGGGAAGAGGACGGGCTCGGCATGCTTGCCACCCGGTTCGGGGTGGACGATCCCGGTCCAGTACGAACCGTCGTCGCGACGGTGTGTGCGGGTCCAGCGCAGCAGATCGGTCGCCGTGTCCATGTCACCGATGGCGGCGAACGCGAGCGCGCACTCGGCGGTCTCGGACGCCGTGACCCACGGCTCGTCGCTCACGCAGCGGATCCCGCGGCCCTCCATCACGAAGGTGTCCCACCCGTTGCCCATGCGGGCCTTGGCCTCGTCGCCGACCATCGCGCCGGTGAGGACCGGGTAGTACCAGTCCATCGCCCACCGCAGCTTCGGCTCGAACGCCTCGGGGCGCGTGCGCACGGCGAGGATCATCTCGTCGGCCGCCCGCCGCCAGTGCGGCTTGGGGTCGTTGAGTGCGTCGGCGAGGTGTGCGCCGCAGCGCAGTGCGTGCTGGATGCTCGACGTGCCGGTCATCAGTGCGTAGTCCCACGGCCGGCCGTCGGGTTCGATCGCCCACAGCGCCAGGCCGTCGTCACGTCGCAACGAGAGGACGAACTCGAGTGCCCGCTCGACCGTGGGCCACATGTTGTCCGCGAAACCCCGGTCCCAGGTGCTGCGCCAGTGATGCCACACGCCGGTCGCCACGTAGGCGCACACGTTGGTGTCGAGCTTGGCGTCCTCGATCGATCCGTCGTTCCCGTAGTACGCGTACCAACTGCCGTCGGCGCGTTGGATGTCGTGCAGCCATTCGTAGGCCTGCTCGGCTTCCTTGTGCAGCCCGGCGACGTCGAGTGCCATCGCCGATTCGACGTGGTTCCACGGGTCGCAGTGCCCTCCGGGGAACCACGGGATCATCCCGGTGGGCAGTTGAAGGGACGCGAGGTGATCTGCCGTGGCCCGCAGTTCGTCCATCGCCATCACGCCGTCGAGAGCAGGAACGGGACTCATGAATCGCACCTCCGACGGAGTGTCCACATCGTTCTCCGGCCCGTCATCGGACACCCGGTCGTGATGCGAGGGAGTGAGCGCCGGCGAGCGAGCGGTCATCCACGGCCTCCGTGGCCGGGGAACGGAGGAGCGGCTTGCGGCCGTAGAATACGATGCTCTTGCCGAGCGCCGGCGAGAGCACCTTCTCGGCGATCCGGGTCGAGGTGGGCTGTTCGATGATGTCCCACTCGAGGAACCTGCGGTACTTCGCGACCAGAGCATGGTCGTCGTTGCGGGGCCCGACGGCGCACTTCAGCCACCAGTAGGGCGAGTGCAGCGCGTGCGCGCGGTGGGTGCCACGCAGTTCGAGCCCGGCAGCGCGCAGCTTCGCTGCCAGCTCGGTCTTGGAGTAGATCCTCACGTGGCCGCCCACGGCGACCGGTGCGTGGTAGTCGTCGCTCAGCATCCAGTTGATCTTCTCGGGGCCCCACGCCGGCACCGTGGCCGCGAACATCCCGCCCGGCTTGAGGACACGGATCATCTCGGAGATCGCGGTGACGTCGTCCTGGATGTGCTCGAGCACCTCGGACGTGATCACCTTGTCGAAGCTGGCGTCGGCGAACGGAAGCCTGGTCGCATCGCCCCGCAGGACCCCCTTGAACCGTGCGAGGTCGATCTCTCCCGCTTCGACCATGGCGCCGAGTGTGGCGCGGGTCTCGACGACCTCGTCGTGGGCGTAGTCGAGTGCGACGACGTCGGCACCGCGCCGCGCGCATTCGTAGACGTGGCGGCCGAAGCCGGCGCCCACGTCGAGGACGCGATCGCCGGGCCGCAGGCCGAGGCGATCGAAACGGATGGTCAACATGTTCTTCGATTCCGATGTTCGTTCAGATGCGCCCGTTGCGCTTGGACTTGGCGATGTTGGCGGGCAAGGCGAGCACCTCGCGGTACTGCTCGACGGTCAACTCGGCGCATCGCTTCCACGTCCAGCGTTCGAGGACGCGTTGGCGTCCCGCCTCGCCGATGCGCGCACGCAGTTCGGCGTCGTCGAGTCCGCGGGCGATGGTCGCAGCGAGCGCGTCGCTGTCACCGGCCGGGCATCGCAGCGTGGTCTCGCCGTCGACGCCGGTCACCTCGGGGAGCGCTCCGCCGTCGGTCGACACGAGCGGTGTACCGGAGCACATCGCCTCGATCGCCGGGAGGCTGAAGCCTTCATAGAGGCTGGGCACGACGGCCAACTCGGCCTCGGAGTACAACTCGACGATGCGCTCGTCGGTCACGCCCGACACGAACTCGATGTGCGGCCGGAGGCCGAGTTCCTCGATGAGCCGCATCGACTTGCCGGGCTTCGGCTTGCCGATGATCGTCAGCGTCACGTCGCGCTCGGTGCGCAGCTTGGCCATCGCCTCGAGCAGGTACGACAGACCCTTGAGTGCGACGTCGGCGGACGCGGTGGTGATCAGGCGACCGGGGGTGCGCTCGACACCGGGAACCGGCTGGAAGAGCTCGGGGTCGACGCCGACGGGCACGAGGCGCATCCGGTCACGGCTCACTCCCATGTCCTTGTGGATGTCGTCGATCGAGTTCTGGGAGACCACGACGATGCGCGGCATCTTCGACGCCACCTTGCCCTGCATCTTGACGAAGGAGTACCAGCGTCCGATCGACCATCGACGGTATGCGTTCTTCGCCGCCGCCATCTCCAGCTCGCGATCCTTCGTGATCGGGTGGTGGAGCGTGACGATCGTGGGGATCCTCTCCTCGATCTTGAGGATGCCCGTGCCGAGGCACTGGTTGTCGTGGACGAGGTCGAAGTCCCGGGCCCGCTTCTTCAGCGCGTGGGCGGCACGAGCGGAGAACGCGCGTGGTTCGGGGAAGGTGCCGGTGAGGAACTCGGCCATCTCGAGCAGGTCGAACCGGTCGTTGATCTCCCAGTAGCCGGGCAGACGACCGGGGAAGTGGTCGTTGAACGTGTCGAGGCTCGGCAGTTCGTGCATCACGATGCGCTCGTCGAGCACGGGGTACGGCTGGCCACCGAAGACCTCGATGGTGTGGCCGAGATCGGCGAGCGCCTTGGTGAGGTGACGCGTGTACACACCCTGACCGCCGACATGCGGCTTGCCTCGGTACGTGAGGTACGCGACCTTCAACGGGGCGTCCGGATCCAGCATTCTCCCGTGCGGCGCCATCGGAGCGAGGCTAGCGCTGGCGGGTTACCGATCGGTAAGTGACCAACCTCTGTTGATCCGTCCCGGACGGATCAACAGAGGTTGCAGTTCGACGGCGGGACCGGAGAACTCTGGAGCACCCCCTCGTCAAGATGGGACCATGCCGTACCGCAGAGGACTCGATCTGTCGACCTACTTCCACGTGTTCAACCGAGGTGTCGATCGCCAGGACATCTTCGTCGACGTGTCGGACCGGTCGTTCTTCGAGCGCCTGCTCGGTGACGTCGTCGAGGCGACGGGCGTGAGGATCCACGCCTACTCCCTGATGTCCAATCACTTCCACCTCGTGGTCGAGGCCGTCGGGCGGCAACTGTCCGACGCGATGGGGCGGCTCGGTCGTGGCTACGTCACGCGGTACAACCCGTCGGTCGGGCGATCCGGGCCACTCTTCGACGGCCGGTTCAACTCGATCCCGATCACGTCCCCCGAGATGCTCATGATCGAAGGTCGATACGTGCATCGGAACCCGATCGACGTCGTCGGAAAGGAGGCGCTCGCCAACTACATGTTCTCGAGCCTCCCGTCGTACATCGGCAGCGCCGGAACGCCTCCGTGGCTCACGACCGGCGCCCTGTTGGAGCCGTTCGCAGGCGACGGCCGTGCGCTGCAGCGTTTCGTCGAACGCGACCACCCGTCCGACGCTCAGTGGAGCGGTTCGCGTCCTCCGGTGCGGCCGCTGTCGACCCAGGATCTGGTCGACGGCGTCTGCCGTGCCGCTGCGACCGGGATCGAATCGATCATCGTGAATTCACCGGGAAGGCGCAACGACCCGAGGACGATGGTGGCGACGCTCGGTGTCGAACTTCGCATCGCCCCTCCCGATGATCTCGCGGCGGCATTCGGGTTCGGGAGTGGGCAGGCGGTTCGCAACGCCGCTGCATCGGGGCGCGCTCGTCTGCGACGCGATCCGATGTTCGCGACATTGCGTCAGCGCACGCTCGCATCGATCCGGCCCGACACCGATCGACGCAACCTCTGTTGATCCGTCCGGGAGCGAACAACAGAGGTTGGACTCGAGCGAACGACAACCTCTGTTGATCCGTCCGGGAGCGAACAACAGAGGTTGGGTGGCGGAGCGGTCAGCAGGTGAGGCTGAAGCTGCCGCTCGTGCTGGCGTTGTTGCCGCGCGCGTCGGTCGCGGTGATCGACCAGGACCACGTGCCCGAGACCGTTGCCGGTTCGTTCGGAGGGTAGGCGACGCTGGTACTGCCGTACCACGTGGGCCCGTCGGGTGACAACGACCCGCTCGCCGACTGACCGCCCGGCCCCGACACGGAGAACCGCGCCGACACGCTCGACTCGTCGGAGATGTCGGCCGACGCCGAGATGCCGACGCTGGTGGCTCCGTTCGGGGCCTGGTTGCAGAACCCCGACGCCGTCGGCCGGACGATCACGGGCGAACGATCGACCTGCGCGCTCATCGCGACGTTCGCACTCGATCCGTCGCTCCCCGAGATCGTGAAGCCGCCGCTTGGGCCGGACCCCTCGGCCAGTCCGCTGCGATCGATCGAGGCGGTGATCGCGGTCGACTCCCCGCCGTCGAGGGTGCCGGACTGCGGTGACACGGCGAACGGACCGGTGATGCCGCTGACCGAATAGGTCACCGGCAACTGACCAGGGTTGGAGAGCGAGACGGATCCGGACGAGGCGCCCGAACCGGTACCGAGTGCGATCGACGTACCGCCGAATTCGAGACGACCCGGTGTGGGTGCGGCGGTGGTCGGGGCGGGCGTCACGGGAACCGGTGCCGACGTGACGGGTGGGGAGACCGGCGTCGCCGGGGGAGTGGTGGGCGGTGTGGCGGGCGGTGTGGTGGGTCGG
>NZ_JBDVNU010000029.1:0-32515 GCF_039969435.1 Ilumatobacter sp. | reverse complement strand
CCCCGGAAACTCTGCGTCACCCCTTCGTCATGATGGGCGGGCATGGACATCCGAACCCTCCGGGAAACCGGTGACCACGCAACCCTCGGTCTCCTGCGGGAACTGAGCGATTCAGCCGACACCCGGGTCGAACGCGAGGTCGTGCAACTGACGATCGACCTGCTCGGATCACGTCCCGGGATCGCGCTGAGCAGCCTGCGACTCCTGGTCGACGACTACCTGCCGTGGCTCGAACGCCGCAGCGTGCACAGGGCACGCGAGGCCGGGACTTCGTGGGCCGGCATCGCCCGACTCCTCGGTGTCGAACGTCAGTCGGTCCACCAGCGCTTCTCGATGCCCGCCGCCATGTCGGACGTCCTTCCGCCCGGACCGCTCCGTCACATCGACCTGGACGAGGATCAACGCCGCGACCGTTCCGCACAGCTCAGACGAACGATCGACGCCGACGCCGATGATGCGGCCGGAGGTCTCGTCCCGTGGTGACATCGCCGGAGCTCGGCACACGCGTTCGATACAGACGGTCGGTGCGGGAGGGTGGGTTCCACCTTGCCGTCGACCGAGATGTCAGGCTGGCCTGACACCGAAGATCATCGAGTCAGGCCAGCCTGACATTTCGGGATCGTGGAGGGTGGAACTCCCCCGACCGAGGGACTGTCGACCTGACATGCCTGACCGAGTGCGTCGACGCGACCCGTCCGCTACTCGGCTGCTTCGGCGAGCGCTTCGCTGAGCGCGGGATGGACCAGGATGCTCTCGAGCAGGTCGGTGACGGTGAGGTTGGCGGTCACGGCCACGGCGATCACCGAGATCAGCTCGGCGGCGTGGCGACCCACGATCGAACCACCGAGGATCACCCCGGTCGCCGGGTCGGAGATGATCTTCACGAACCCGCGGGTGTCGTCGTTGATCATCGCCTTGGCGGTGGCGGAGAACGGCACCTTCGTGACGCGGATCTTGCGGCCCTCGGAGAACGCCTCGGCTTCGGCGAGCCCGACGTCGGCGATCTCGGGCTCGGTGAAGATCGCCGACGCCGCCTTGTCGTAGTCGAGGTGACGGTGGCTGCGGGTGTGCATGCCCATCACGTGCTCGGCGACCTTGCGACCCTGGATCGAGGCCACCGACGAGAGCGGCAGCTTGCCGCTGATGTCGCCGGCCGCGTAGATGTGATCGACGTTGGTGACGCAGTGGTGGTTGATGTCGACGTAGCCCCATTTGTTGACCTCGACGCCGGCGGCGTCGAGCCCGATGTCGTCGGTGTTCGGGACCGAACCGATGGCGAGCACGGCGTGCGAGGAGGTGACGGAGCGGCCGTCATCGCAGCGAACGACGACGCGGTCGCCGGTCGGGTCCGGGTTGCCATCGGCATCGACGCGCTCGATGCTCTGCGCCCGAGCCCCCATCAACAGCTTGACACCCCGGTCCATGAACTCCTGCTCCAGGACGGCGGCGACTTCGGGATCCTTGCCGGGAAGTACCTGCTGACGGCTGACCACGAGCGTCACGTCGGAGCCGAACGACGAGAACATGTGGACGAACTCCACGCCGGTCACGCCCGAGCCGACGACCGTGACGCTCTCGGGGAAGACCCGGGGCGGGTAGCAGTCGCGTGTGGTGAGGATCCGCTCGCCGTCGGGGTGGCACCATTCCGGGATGCGCGGCCGAGAGCCGGTGGACACCAGAGCGGAATCGAATCCGATCGTCTCGACGGCGCCGTCGGCCGTCGTCACCTCCACCTCGTTGGGGCCGGTGAACACACCCACCCCGCGGAGCAGTCGGACGCCCTGACTGTCGAGCAACCGGGTCGTGTTGCCTTCCATCTTGTCCTTGATGCGTCCGATGCGTGCGGTCAACGCGTCGGTGTCGACCGACGGTGTCTCGTGCTCGAGGCCCATTCCCTCGGATCGACGCATGAAGCTCATCGCCCCGCCGGTGGCGATCATCGACTTCGACGGAATGCAGTCCCACAGGTGTGCAGCACCACCGATCACGTCCCGTTCGACGACGGTGACCTCGGCCCCCATCCTCGCTGCATAGGTCGCTGCGACGTTGCCCGCCGGGCCTCCGCCGATGATCACGAAACGTTCTGCCACGCCGCTCAGGCTAGAGCCACCCGTGGGCGGGCGACAGCGGACCCGTCATTCCGTGATGAGGCCGGCACCGTCGAACAGCGTGGCACGTTGGGTCACCTCGACCGTGAGCGTGTTGCCGTCGACGATGTTCGGGCACCACCGAGACGGGTACGGCAGCTGGTCGCGCGGCTCGCCGACGTACTCGAAGTGCATCCCGTCGGGAGTGAGGTAGTTGCCACCCCACGAGAAACCGTGCTTGCGGAGGATCCGCACCGCCGTACATCCGCCCGGACGTGAGGCGAAGTTGGGTGGAGCGCAGCCCTGGCATGCGCCGACGGTGTTCGTGTCGATCGCCATGGCCCAGGAGTGGCGCGACAGGAAGCCGATGGTCGCGCTGTTGGCGAGTCGGTTGAAGCGTGGGTTGTGACAGCCACCGGCTGCGTTCGCGTCGCCGACGTCGAACACGCCCGACAGCCCGCGTTGCGCGATCTCGGCGAATGCCGCCTGCAACGCAGGTTCGACGACCAGATGGCAACGCGCTCTGATCCCGATCCCGATGCTGCGGCGTCCGGACGGCAGGTTGGCAGACTGCCAGGCCGTCTCCTGGGTGACCGAACCGCTGCTGTTCACCCGGTAGGCGAACTCGCCGAGCAGAGCCTTCGTCGCCGCCATGCCGAGCGTCGAGTCCGGATCGAACGGATCCCAGCTCCGCCGGATCCGGATCCTCGTGGACACGAGGCCGTTGTCGGCCAGGGCCTGGTCGATCGCAGCGCGCGAATCGAATCCCCACATCGTGACGCTGCTCTTGCGGTTCAGGCTGAGGCGTGCGGCACCCTCGGGTGTGATCAGCAACTCGGTTCCACCGGTCACCTCGTCGGCCAAGACGGCACCGATGGTGAAGTCGACGTCGGCACCGAAGGCCGATCGGAGCGTGACGACGTCGCCGGCCCGAGCGCCGCGGAGATCCGCGGTACGACGCCCCATCACGAGCGAGGTCGGCGACACCGCCGCCGAGACGTCGGTTCCCATGAGCGTTCCGATCACGTCGCGGTCGAACACCGTCGTGCCCATCGGGATCGACAACGTGGGAGGGGCCTCCTGCACCACGCTCGATCCGCGCACGATCCGCTGCATCGCGATCGATGCGGACTGGGAGACCGTGAAGTCGGCGCCGGCCTGGCGGGCCGCGGCGGCAGCATCGGCCTCGGTGGACGCGTCGAGTTCCCCACTGTCGTAGACGTCGACGATGTCGCCGACCGGTGGCGAGATCCGCACTGCCTGCTCCGAGACGACCGCTCCGCCGGGTCCGACCTGCGTGACGGCGGCCACGGCCACCGCAGGACCGGCGAGAGCGAGGAACAGGATGGCCGCACCGAGGCGGCGGCGGTTGCGGTTGCGAGTGGTGACGAGCACCGCGACATGTTACGAAACCATGACGGCCCGAAGGTGTCATGGTCGTCACGTCGATCGACGGGCCACCGGATCGCAATCGCGTGTTCGCACCGAGCCTCGTGCTGGCTACGGTCACTCAGTCGTGAGCGACGTGACACCTGATCCAGCGGCGGACGAGCCGACCGATCCGACCGGCAGCGGCCTCGGACCCGAGAAGGCTCGCCGCCTCGCGCAACTCGACGACATGCGCGCGGAGGGGACCAACCCGTATCCGTACCGCTTCGATCGGACCCACACCCTGGACGAGGTGCGCGTCGCCTGGGGCGAACTCGAGCCCGGTGTGGAGACCGCGGACGCGGTGTCGGTCGCAGGGCGGATCATGCTCCAGCGCGACTCGGGGAAGCTGATCTTCGCCACGATCCGAGACCGGACCGGCGAACTGCAGCTGTTCATCTCCAAGGCCGTGGTCGGCGACGACGCATTCGACGCGATCAAGCGCCTCGATCTCGGCGACTGGGTCGGTGTCGCCGGCACGGTGATGACCACCCGCAAGGGCGAACTCTCGGTGAAGGCCGACGGCGTGCAGTTGCTGTCCAAGGCCGTTCGACCGCTCCCCGACAAGTGGCACGGGTTGTCCGATGTCGACACGCGTTTCCGTCAGCGCTACGCCGACCTGATCGTCAACGACCAGGCGCGCCGCAACTTCGAGATCCGCCACGAGACGGTGGCCAGCTTCCGGCGCACCCTCGCCTCGCACGGCTTCATCGAGGTGGAGACGCCCGTTCTGCACCCGGAGGTGGGCGGTGCCCACGCACGTCCCTTCACCACGCACCACAACGCACTCGACATGCCGCTGTACCTGCGGATCGCCGTCGAGTTGTATCTCAAGCGCCTGATCGTGGGCGGCATGGAGCGGGTCTACGAGATCGCCCGGACGTTCCGCAACGAGGGCGTGTCCACCCGTCACAACCCCGAGTTCACGATGATGGAGTTGTATCAGGCGTTCGGCGACTGGACCGACGTGATGGACATCACCGAGGAGCTGGTCACCACCGCAGCGCGAGACGCTCTGGGTACGACCGTGCTGCAGATTCGCGGCGAGGCCGTCGACCTCGCCGACCCCTGGCCGCGCAAGCGCATGATCGACTACGCGTCGGAGGGCACCGGCGTCGAGCTGCACCCCTCGATGCCCGTCGCGGACGTCCGCGCGGTCGCCACCGACCACGGCGTGTTCTTCGAGCAGCGGTGGGGATCGGGCAAGATCATCGAGGAGTTGTTCGAGAAGACGGCGGAGTCGTCCATCGTCCGACCGACCTTCGTCACCGGGCACCCGGTCGAGATCTCACCGTTGGCCCGGGTCGACCGCGACGACCCGTTCCTCACCGAGCGGTTCGAGATGTTCGTCGACGGACGCGAACTCGCCAACGGGTACTCGGAACTCAACGATCCGGTCGAGCAACGGGCCCGGTTCGAAGAGGAGCAGGCGGCCAAGGACGCCGGCGACGCCGAAGCCGGATCGGTCGACGAGGACTACATCCGTGCCCTGGAGTACGGGATGCCGCCGACGGGTGGCCTCGGCATCGGTATCGACCGCCTCGCGATGCTGTTGGCCGGAGTGGACAGCATCAAGGAAGTCATCCTCTTCCCCACCCTGCGCCCGGAATCCTGAGACCTGTCACACACCGTTCGATGTGACACCGTTCGACACTCCCTACCCTTCGACCCCATGACACGCATGGCATGGGGCGCGGGCCTCGCGACGATCGATTCCGACGGATCCACACTCGACACCTGGTACCGGTGGCTCGGGTGGGGCGAATTCGGTGCAGACCGCAACGCCGAGGGACACGGCGGAGACTCGGTGTTCTGGAGCGACATCGAATCCAAGCTCGGGATGCGTGACACGATCGACGAGGTCCGCAAGGTCACGATCCGGCCGGTCCGCATCTCGATCGACGTGGACGAGGTCCCTGCCTCGCCCGAGGACGCCTACCTACGCCTCCACCTGCTGTCACACCGCTTGGCCGCCCCTCGATCGATCGTCATGGACGGCACGTTCGGAGCGCTCAACAACGTCGCGTGGACGAACCTGGGGCCGGTCGCCGTCAAGGACCTCGACGACGTCCGGCTCGCGGTCAGGAAGACCGGGGGCGTGCTCTCGGTCCACGGACTGGACAAGTTCCCACGCATGACCGACTACGTCGTGCCGACCGGCGTGCGCATCGCCGACGCCGACCGGGTCCGCCTCGGCGCCCATCTCGCTGAAGGCACCACCGTGATGCACGAAGGGTTCTGCAACTTCAACGCCGGCACGCTCGGGACGTCGATGGTCGAAGGGCGGATCTCCGCCGGCGTCGTCGTCGGGGACGGCTCCGACGTCGGTGGCGGCGCATCGATCCAGGGCACGCTGTCCGGCGGTGGGACCGAGGTCATCTCGATCGGCGAACGCTGCCTGCTCGGCGCGAACGCCGGCATCGGGATCAGCCTCGGCGACGACTGCGCGGTCGAAGCCGGGCTCTACGTCACCGCGGCGACTCCGGTGATGACCCCGGACGGCGTGAAGAAGGCTCGCGAGATCTCCGGGATGAGCGGGCTGCTGTTCATCCGCGACGGCCAATCCGGCCAGGTGATCGCCCGGCCACGCACGAAGTCGTGGGGCGAACTCAACGCCGAACTGCACTCCGGCCAGTAGGTGTGGCAGGGGTCTGACCCACTCCACACCCGCTCGTCACACGTCGTCGACGGTCAGGACCTCGGTCGAGGGTTCCTCCTCGATCGGCCCGGCCACCTCGTTCACGAGACGATGGACGAAGTCGAGCTTCTCGATCACGGTGGGCGACAACACGAACGGATAGTGGTTGCCGGTTCCGAGCGAGCGCGACATCGCATTCATCACGAGCGTCGTTCCGAGCCATGCCTGCACCATCGGGCCGACCGACACGCCGGTGTGATCGGCCAACGCGTCGCGTGACGCGGTGAGCGCCGGTTCACCCAGCACGAACCCGAACGAGTTCGCGGTGTCGAGGCCGGCACGGATGTGCAGATAGTGCGCGAAGGTCTCGGCCCAGTCCTCCCACGGATGCATCGTGGCGTACTCGCTGACGTGGGTGTTCACCCATTCGGCGTCGCCCGTTCCCGCCGTCGCGTCGGTCGGACCCTCTCCCGAGCCGTAGTGGGCGTCGAGCGCATCCTGGTACGACACCGTCTCGTCGCCGAACAACTCGCGGAAGGCATCGGTGTGCCCCGCATCGACCACGAGACGCGGCCAGTAGTAGTGGCCGATCTCGTGACGCAGGTGCCCCAGCACCGTGCGGTACGGCTCACCCAGGTCGTGACGGACGCGCTCGCGGTGCACGTCGTCGGATTCGGAGAGGTCGAGCGTGATCACTCCCCCGTCGTGGCCGGTCATCACGTCCTCTGCGTCCGACGAGCGGAACTCGAACGCCACGCCCCGCTCGGGGTCGGCGTCCTTGCCGACGATGTCCAGACCGAGGCTGTTCAGCTGGTGGATGAGTCGACGTTTGGCCGTCTCGGCGTCGGCGAACTCGACGAGCGCGTCGGTCTCGGCGTCGTTCGGCCGGACGGTCGTCAGTCGGCAACTGACGCACAGGTGCTCCGGGTCGTCGACCGGAACGAGCCAGTTGCACGCCGCGAGCGTCTGGTTCGCGCATCGCCGGTAGTGCGTCCCCGTCCCATCGCCCTCGAGGAGAAGTGACGACGGGTCGTCACTCGCCACCACGACGTCGAGGTGACCCGAGTCCGGCGCATAGCCGAGTTCGGAGGCGCACCTCAGACATCGCGAATTGTCGAAGAACAGGATCTGACCACACACCGAGCAACCGAACGACTTCACGAGGCGAAGCTACCCAACCGTTCAGACATCATTCATTCGGTGACAGCTCACTCAGAGCAGTCCGGCGAACTTGCGCAGGTCGAGGGTGCGGGGGTGTTCCTGCGGGATGCGTGCAGCGATCTCGTCGAGTGCAGCGATGTCGACGCGGCCCGGCGTGTGGTCACGCGCCACGAAGCGGCTGCCTCGACGCGTCTCGGCCTCGGCGGCGTTGATCGGGAAGGCGTCGTAGCCTCGTCCGCCCGGATGCACGACGTGGTATGTCGCGCCGCCGAGTGAGCGGCTGCTCCACCGGTCGACCACGTCGAAGTGCAGCGGACCGGTCTTGTCGATCGTGGGGTGCAGGGCCGACCACGGGGCCCACGCCTTGAACCGGACCCCAGCCACGCTGGTGCCCGCCGTGCCCGTCGCACGCAGCGGCAACGGGATCCCGTTGCAGGTGACGATGTGACGCTCGGGGTTGATGCCGTCGATCTTCACCTGCAGACGCTCGACCGAGGAGTCCACGTACCGCGACGTGCCGCTCCCGGACGACTCCTCACCCAGCACGTGCCACGGCTCGATCGCTCGACGAACCTCCAACCGCACTTCGCCGCCGGCGTCGCCGCCCGGCCCGCCGGACACGACGGCTTCGCCGATCAGCGGGAAACGGAACTCGAGGAACGGGTCGAACCAGGACGAGGCGAAGTCGATGCCGTGGTCGTTGAGGTCGGCGACGACGTCGTGGATGTCGGAGCGCACGAAGTGCGGCAGCATGAACCGGTCGTTCAACTCGGTCCCCCACCGCACCAGCGGCCCGGTGTACGGCTCCTCCCAGAACCGGGCCACGAGCGAACGGACGAGCAGTGCCTGCACCAACGCCATCTGCTCGTGCGGCGGCATCTCGAACGCGCGCAGTTCGAGGATCCCGAGCCGCCCTCGCTCGGAGTCCGGGCTGAACAGCTTGTCGATGCAGAACTCCGATCGGTGCGTGTTGCCGGTGAGATCGACCAACAGGTGGCGCAGCAGACGATCCACGATCCACGGCGGTGCCACCTGCCCGTCGCCGTCCGTCCCCGTGCTCGCACGTTCGAGTTCGGCGAACGCGACCTCCAACTCGTAGAGCGTGTCGGCTCGCCCTTCGTCGACACGCGGCGCCTGACTGGTCGGGCCGATGAACTGGCCGGAGAACAGGAACGACAGCGACGGGTGGTGCTGCCAGTAGGTGACCATGCTGCGCAGCAGGTCGGGTCTGCGCAGCAGTGGGCTGTCGGCCGGTGTGACGCCGCCGAGGGTGACGTGGTTGCCGCCCCCGGTGCCGGTGTGGCTGCCGTCGAGGTCGAACTTCTCGGTGCCGAGGCGTGCGCGTCGAGCTTCGTCGTAGATGGTCTCGACCACGTCGCGCTGGTCCGCCCAGGAACTCGTGGGCTGCACGTTGACCTCGATCACGCCGGGATCGGGTGTGACCATCAACGTGTCGAGTCGGGGGTCGCGCGGGATGGGATACCCCTCCACCACGATCGGCAACTCGAGTTCGTTCGCGACGTCCTCGAGGACGTTGAGCAGTTCGATCGCACGGTCGGCCGACTCGATCGGCGGGAGGAACACTCGAACGTGGCCGTCACGGGTCTCGACGGCGATCGCCGTCGGGGCCGCTGGATCGACGACGGTGAGGTCGGTGAAGTCGCGCCGGTTCGAGCGGATCGGTTCGGGCATCACGCCGGGTTGCGGCAGGACGCTGCGCGGCTCGAACGGCGAACGCTCGAACGGTGAGGGGAACGAACGCCACGTGAGCGAATCGATGGGGAGTCGGAGACCGATCGGCGAATCGCCGCCGATCAGGTACAGCCGACCGCGCCGCAGCGTCCACGTCGTGGTGACCCAGCCGTCACCGTCGTCGTCGGGACGCAGCGGAAGCACGTAGCCGACCGGATCGGCGGCGGGCCCGGCGAGCCGATCGAGCAACCGTCGGCGGGCATCGCCGTCACCGATCGCATCGGCTTCCTCGTCGGTCACGTCCACGGCGGGCGGATCGCCGGCCGGAAGTCGCGCTTCGTGCCAGACCTGCTCGATCGGATCCTCGTAGGCGGCCATCACGGCGTCGCTCTCGAGCCCGAACCGATCGGCGATGCCGCGGATGACGGCGTCGGCGTCGGCAGTGGTCGAGGTGCCCGGGAGCGACGGGTCGGCGAGCAGGTCCGGCTCGCTCCACAGCGGCTCTCCGTCACGGCGCCACACGATCCCCATCTGCCAACGCGGCAGTGGCTCACCCGGATACCACTTGCCCTGGCCGTACTGCACGAGCCCGCCGGGGGCGAAGCGGTCACGCAGTCGCTCGGTCAGGTCGTGGGCGAGCGCGCGCTTGGCCGGGCTGTCGGCCGCGGTGTTCCACTCGTCACCCTCCATGTCGTCGATCGACACGAATGTCGGCTCGCCGCCCATCGTGAGGCGCACGTCGTTCTTCTGCAGGCGTTCGTCGACGGAGGTGCCGAGGGCGTCGATCGCCGACCACTGCTCGGGCGTGTAGGGCAGCGTGACGCGAGGGTCCTCACGCACCCGTGTGACGATGTTCGCGAAGTCGAACTCGACCTCGGTCTTGCTGGTGGCGCCGGTGATCGGCGCAGCCGACACGGGGTGCGGCGTGCAGGCCAACGGGATGTGACCCTCGCCGGCGAACAGCCCCGACGTGGGATCGAGCCCGATCCATCCGGCACCGGGCACGTACACCTCACACCACGCGTGGAGGTCGGTGAAGTCCTTCTCCGGACCGCTCGGCCCGTCGAGCGACTTCTGATCGCTGGTGAGTTGCACCAGGTACCCCGACACGAAGCGGGCGGCGAGTCCGAGGTGGCGCAGCGCTTCCACGAGCAGCCAACCCGTGTCGCGGCACGAGCCGATCTGGCGCTCGAAGGTCTCCTCCGGGTTCTGCACTCCCGGTTCCATCCGGACCGAGTAGCCGATGTCCTTGTACAGCCGCTGATTGATGTCGACGAGGAAGTCGTTGATCGGGATGCGCTCGGAACGGTCGATGCCGTCGAGCCACTTCCGCATGTGCGGCCCTGCGTGGTACGCCGGGCGGAGGTACGCGTCGAGGTCGAGACGGGTCTGGGGGTCGTAGGTGAACGGGAAGTGTTCGGCCGAGGAGTCGACGAAGAAGTCGAACGGGTTGATCACCGTGAGGTCGGCGACCAGGTCCACCGTGAACTCGAGCTGGCGTGCCTGCTCGTTGAACACGAGACGTGCCATGTAGTTGCCGAACGGGTCCTGCTGCCAGTTGACGAAGTGGTCCTCGGGCGTGACCTTCAGGCTGTACGCGAGGATCGGCGTACGCGAGTGTGGTGCCGGACGCAGCCGCAGCACGTGCGGATGGATCGTGGTGGCCCGGTCGAAGTTGTAGGTGGTGCGGTGTTCGATGGCGACGTTGATGCCCATGGGGAGACCCCTTGTCTCATGTGTGGTCGGAAAGGTACGAATTCTTCGGTGTCATCGGTCGTCCGACTCCGGAGGGCCCGGCGCTGACGATGTCGATGTCGATGACGATGACGATGACGATGACGATGACGGTGTGGCTGTCGATGGTGACGATGCGACCGATTCCAGGCGGGTCACGTCGACGGCGACGTCCATGATCTGGTTGGAACTCGGTCCGAGCACGACACCGCGGACCGGAGCGACGTCGGCGTAGTCGCGCCCCCACCCGACCGTGACGTGGCGGGTGGGAGGCACCTGATGATTCGTCGGGTCGAGGTCGAGCCACCCACCGGAACCGGAGCCGGTGTCGTCGGTCGGGCCGGTCCAGACCGAGCACCATGCGTGCGAGGCGTCGGCGCCGATCGACTTGACCTCGCCGGGCGGTGGCTGGGTCTCGATGTATCCGCTGACGTAGGAGGCCGGCAGCCCGACGGAGCGCAGGACCGCGGTTGCCAGGTGTGCGAAGTCCTGACACACGCCGCGGCGTTGTTCGAGCACCGTGTCGAGCGGCGTGGCCCAGTCCGTCGCCATCGGGTCGAACGTGTAGGTCTCGAAGATCTCGCGCGACAGGTCGGTCACCGCTTCCACGATGGGTCGTCCGGGTCGGAAGATCCGTCCTGCCAGAGCGGCCAACAGGTCGGGGCGCTCGGTCGGCGCCGACGCACGCGTGGCGGCACGGTACGGCCCGACGCGCAGAGCCGGGCGCCCGAGGAGCTCTCGAGCGGCCCGCGCCGTGTCCTCCCACGGCATCGTCGTCGTGGGCAGTTCGGGGACGCGCACCTCGACCGTGCTGTCGGCGACGATCTCGAAGGCGTCGTGGCCGTGGTGGACACCGAGTTGCACCACCCGGTTGCCGAACACGTCGCGCGTCTCGACGAACTCGTCGGGTGTCGGCGTGGCCACCACCGACGACGTGAGGACCTCCTGGAAGTCTCGGTCGCGCAGCAGCAGGCACGCCACGGTGTAGGCGTCGTTGACGGGCAGGCCGTACTCGTAGGAGGTGCGGTGACGCACCCGGTAGCGGGTCACGCGACGGCTCCCGGGTCGACGAGGCGCGAGCGGACCAGCGTCGGGTGGGGCGGAGCGACGAGGCGTGTCGACGTCAGTTCCTTCGCGAGGACGTGCAGTTGCTCGACCGCCTCGTCGAGTTGCGCGACGGGGGAGCCGGAACCGAAGCCGACGAGGCCGTCGGCCACCGCCTCCAGACGCGCGATCCCTGCGGTCCACCCGATCGCGGTCGCGTTGCGCACCATGCCGGCGATCGACGCCGCGCCCGAGCGCGGATTGCGTTGATCGTGGAGGACCAGTGCGAGCACCGCTTCGAGTTCGACGTCGCTGCGATGGCGGCGACGGTACGCGACGAGGCTGTCGTTCGCGCCCAGGACCGCCTCGAGACCACGCCGTCGCGCCGAGTCGGACAGCGACACGTCTGCGTCGACCCGGGCGGCGACCGACGCGCTCACGATCGCGACGAGCGCACGCTCGTAGCGCTTCGCGAAGTCGCCGAAGTACCAGGCCGGGCCGCGCACGACGCTCTCGCTCCACAGCCCGGCGAACGCCGACAGCTGCAACAGCAGGGCGTCGAGAGCATCGACGTCGTCGGGGCGCGCGGTCAGGCGCTCCCGACTGTCGACCATCTCCCCCAGGACACGGCCCGTCGTGGTGGACAGGAACTCGCGCACGCTGGCCGCCTCGGCGAGCATGGAGCCGATGTGGAACTCGAGCGACTCCGCCGCCGAACGCACTGCGCTGCGTCGAGCTTCCGCAAGCGCCGCCGGATGGCTGAGCGCACCGGGTTTCACCTCGACGGGAACCGGTGCGTCAGCGCCGGTGAGAGCGGCGAGCAGCTCCATCGCAGGGGTCGGAGCGCCCGACCACGACGCGAGCGGCGGGGCTGTCGTGATGACGCGCATCGAGCGGGCGACGGCCTCGGCGCGCTCCGACGCTCGACCGAGCCAGTAGAGCGAGTCGGCGGCTCGGGTCGGAACCGACGTGATGAAGTCGACCTGCGGCGCAGAGCGAGCCTCCGCGATCAACGAGGTGCTGTGGTCGTCGCCGAGCACCCAGACGTCCTTGGCGCGCGCCGGTGTCGGCAACGTGGGGTCGTCGTGGGTCTCGATGATGCGACCGTTGCCTCCGGGAATCACGGCGATGCCGTCATCGGTCGCGACGGCGTGGAACCGCAGGACGATCGGCTGTTGCACCACACGCCCGTCCGCCAGGCAGGGCACCCGTTCGGCAGCGCGACCGAGGATGTCGTCGACACGCGTCGAGCCGCGGGCCACCCTCGGCGAACGCATGTTGAGCCACGGGGCCTCGCCGGTCAACTCGGCGCCTGCACGATCCCACAACCCGAGCAGCGACGCGTCCTCGATCACACCTGTGCCGTGGGCGTTGGCCATCGTGAGAGTGCCTGCGTCGTCGGCCAGCAGCACCGCCGGGATGCCCGCCGACCCGTACGTGTTGGTCTCGAGCGGATCGAGTTGACGGTCGACGATGCGTCGGTGCAACACGTCGACCTGTTCGAGCCCGCCGAGCGTCTGCAACCAGAGCTGTCCCTCACGCACGACGAGGTCGGGCCCCTCCACGATGTTGAACCCCAGTTGCGTCGCGAGATAGGAGTGGTCGACGTATGCCGGGTGGTCGATGCCACTCGTGAGCACGACGACGCGCGGGCCCTCGACGGCCGTGGTGTCGACGAGCGCCCGCCGCATCAGGGCGAGCGCGGTGTCGACGTTCCGAGGGAGATCGTTGCCGACGTCGGCGACCTGGGTCAGTACGCCGCGATCGAGCAGGGCGTACCCGAGGCCCGCCGGGGTGTCGGTGTGATCGGCGATCGCGAACCAGACGCCGTCGGCGGTGCGCACGAGGTCGACCGCGTAGGTGGACAGCCAGCGCCGTTGTCGACGCCGGGACGCGGCTCCGACTGCCGACAGCCGGTACGCCGGGCTGGCCCACAGCACCGCCGGGTCGATCACTCCGTCGGCGACCAGTCGTCGTTCGCCGTACAGGTCGGCGAGGATCGCCTCGAGCATCTGCATGCGTCGCGTGACCGCTCCCTCGATCCAGGTGAACTCGTCGGCGGTGAGCACGTAGGGCAACGGATCGAGCCGCCACGGCCTGCTCGCGAGTCCGACCGACCGTCCGTCGGAGCGCACGGGCAGGTCGTGGACGATGTGTCCGGCACCTTCGGCCATCAGCAGACGGTCGATCGCGCCCTGACGACGGCCGAGTTCCAGCGCGCTGACCGGTTCGTTCGCAGCGACCGTGGTCATGGGAGCAACCTGTTCGTCAGGACCAACGTGTTCATCGGCTTCGTCTCTCGATCAGTGCTCAAGCGGCGCCGATACTGAGATAACGATCGGTGATCGCGCCGTTGACCTTGCCGATCAAGGACTGTACCCAGTCCATCGCCTGATCGAGGTCGGCTCCGTCGGTCGTGGTGGCCATGGTCGACATCAAGCCGTCGCGTGCCTCGGCGACGGCGACACGCACGCTGTCGGGACGTGACATCTGGTCGAGCGACCGGTCGATCTCGTCGAGGCAGAACCGGACCGATCGGGGGAACGTCGAATCGAACAGCAGGAAGCGCACGACAGAGGTGGCCTCGATGGCGTTGCGCGTCGACCGCTGGTACATCTGGAGCGCGGACAGCGACTTGAGCACGCCCATCCACTGCACCTCGTCGTACCTCAGCGCCCGGCCCGCTTCGTCCGGCGCCGTCGACTGCGCCATGAGCACCGCAGCACGGACTCCCACGACGCGTGTGGTCATGTCGGCACGCTCCAGGTAGCGACCCATCCTCCACATCTGCCATGCGGCGTCGCGCGTCATCGACGACGTCAGGATTCCGTCGAGACGGCGACTGTCGTTCGCGACGCGGGTCAGGACGTGGGACCGGAAACGACGGTCCCGCGCGCGGGCGACCTCGCTCGCGACGAACATCGACAGATCGTTGACCGTGTGCCACGCCTCTCGCGGCAGCACCTCGCGGGTGGTGCGCAGGTTGGAGCGGGCCGCTGCGACGCACTGAGCGACGCTTCCCTCCTCCTCCGGGTCGCAGACCAGCGCGTTGACCACGTCGCCTTCCGTCGCCTCCGAGGTGAGCAGCGAGCGGTCGCCGCAGACGGCGAGCAGCGGGGCCCAGCGGTACTCGTTCTCGTGCGGGTCGTCACTCGGCATGTCGTCGAAGAGTTCGCCGAACTCCTGGACCAGGCGCGAGGTGTCCTCGGCGCGCTCGAGGTAGCGCGCCGCCCAGAAGATCCGATCGGCGTTGCGAGACAGGAGCGCCATGTCAGCCGCCGCCTTCCTGGTCGAGGCCCGCACTCGATTGGGATTGGGATTGGGATTGGGACTGGGACTGGGACTGGGAGGCAGTGTGGCTCGCCGGTACGGGTTGGGGCTCCCATCCACCGGTGTCGTCGACGATCCACGTGTCCTTGCTGCCGCCACCCTGGGAGGAGTTGACGATCAGCGAGCCTTCCTTCAACGCCACCCGGGTGAGGCCTCCCGCCGTGACGTAGCTGTGTTCTCCGGTCAGGATGAACGGGCGCAGGTCGACGTGGCGGGACTCCATCTTCCCGTCGATCAAGGTGGGGACGGTCGAGAGGTCGATGATCGGTTGTGCCACCCAGTTGCGCGGATCGTCGAGGATCGCCGCGGCGCACGCCGTCAACTCCTCCTCCGTCGCACGACTGCCGATGGTGATGCCGTACCCACCGCTCTCGTTGGCCGGCTTCATCACCAGTTCGTCGAGGTGTTCGAGCACGTACTCCCGCTCGCTCTCGTACATGCAGCGGTACGTCGGCACGTTCGCGATCTTGGGTTCCTCGTCGAGGTAGAAGCGGATGATGTCGGGCATCCAGGCGTAGACGCACTTGTCGTCGGCCACCCCTGCACCCGGAGCGTTGGCGATGCCGACGTTGCCCGCTTTCCACGCACGCATCAGCCCGGCCACGCCGAGCAACGAGTCGGCGCGGAACACCTCGGGGTCGAGGAACAGGTCGTCGATGCGGCGGTAGACGACGTGGACCCGCTCGCGACCGTCGACGGTGTGCATGTACACGCAGTCGTCGTCGCCGACCACCAGGTCGCCGCCTTCGACCAGTTCGGCTCCCATCCGTTGTGCGAGGAACGAGTGCTCGAAGTAGGCGGAGTTGAAGATCCCGGGAGTGAGGACGGCGATGGTCGGCTCGATGACGCCGTCGGGTGCGAGCGACGACAGAACCTTGTTGAGTTCGTCGGTGTAGCTGTCGACCGGCCGGATCTGGTTGCGGCCGAACAGTTCGGGGAACGCACGCTTGGTGACCGCGCGGTTCTCGATGACGTAGCTGACACCGGACGGCACGCGCAGGTTGTCCTCGAGCACGTAGAAGGTGCCGTCGTGGTCGCGGACCAGGTCGGATCCGGAGATGTGCGCCCACACGCCGAACTTGGGGTGCGTGCCGACGCATTCCGGGCGGAAGTTGACCGAGTCCTCCAGCAGGTCGGCGGGGAACACGCCCGCTTCGATGATCCGCTGATCGTTGTAGAGGTCGTCGATGAACATGTTCACCGCCCGGAGTCGTTGGTGCAGACCGAGTTGCACCTGGTTCCACTCGTCGCCGGGGATGATCCGTGGCACCACGTCGAAGGGCCAGGCACGGTCGATGTTCTCGCCGTCGCTGTAGACGGTGAACGTGATCCCCATCGTGAGGATGTCGAGTTCCGTCGCCTGCTGACGCGCCTGGATCTCGTCGGGCCCGATCTCGTCGAACAACTTCCACAGCGCAGCCGCCGCTGGTCTCGGAGTGCCGTCGTCGTTCAGGAATTCGTCCACAGCCCTCAGTCATACCTCATTCGGGTGAGGATGAATCACCTCCGGCACTTGAACGCTGTGTGAACGGCGATCCGCGACGGGCTTCACCGCGCGCGACGACTCGGCGTCGGTCCAGACGTCGGTCGTCGCCGGTCCGACCGAGCGACGTTGTGCGGGATGGGACCGGGCCAACCCGTGGCGGAACAGCCGATGGCGTAGCGTTCGGGCATGGCCAAGGCGAACGAGTTCGGCGCACCCGTCGAGATCGACGTCGACCTTCCCGGAGGCGAGCGACGGAGTGTGTCGATCACGAATCCGGACAAGGTGATGTTCCCGGCGGTGATCGGCCCGACGGGCGAGAAGGAGGAGCGGACGAAGCTCGACCTCGCCCGCTACTACGTGGCCGTTGGCGAGCCCGTGATGCGGACCCTGCAGGATCGGGCGGTGCTGCTGGAGCGCTACCCGAACGGCGTGCGCGGGAAGTCGTTCTTCCAGAAGCGGATTCCCGACTCGGCTCCCGACTGGCTCACCACCACGACCGTCGAGACGATCAACGGCACCCCGTCCCGGGCACTCGTCATCTCCGATCTCGCCCACGTGCTGTGGGCCGCCAACCAGGGCGTGCTGGGCCTGCACGTCTGGCCGTTCCGTGCGTCGGAGCCCGACGACGCCGACGAGATGCGCATCGACCTCGACCCCTCTCCGGGCGTCACCTTCGACATGACCCGCGAAGCGGCGGGCCACACCCGCGATCTCCTCGCCGAGATCGGCATGGTCGGGTTCCCCAAGACCACCGGCTCCAAGGGCATCCACGTCTACGTGCGAGTGGAGCCGGGCTGGGACTCGTTCTCCGTGCGCGGAGCGGTGGTCGCGCTCGGACGCATGCTGTCCGAACGCCACCCGGACCTGATCACCGACAAGTGGTGGAAGGAGGAACGCGGCGAGCGCGTGTTCGTCGACTTCAACCAGAACGCGCCGCACAAGAACATGTTCGGCGCCTGGTGCGCTCGACCCCGGGTCGGCGCTCAGGTGTCGACCCCCTTCCGGTGGGACGAGTTGGAGACGATCGACCCCGAGACGTGCACGATCGACACGGTGCCGGCACGACTCGAGGAGTTCGGCGATCCGTGGGAGCTGATGGACGAAGCTCCGTGCTCGATCACCCCACTCGTCGAGCGGTTCGCGAACGACCTCGCCGACGGTGTCCCCGACGCCCCCTGGCCTCCGCAGTACCCGAAGATGCCGAACGAGGCACCGCGGGTCCAGCCCAGCCGGGCGAAGCGACCCGATCCTGCGACCGACTGACCAGGGGCGCCGCTCGCCGTCGGTGCGATCCCCAGCGTTCAGGATCTCGGGTGTGACGATGCGAGGATGGCTCCATGTCAGACATCGTGTTGACCGTGATCGGCGACGACCGGCCCGGCCTGGTCGATGCTCTCGCCGGCGCCGTGGCGGCCGCCGGCGGCAGTTGGAATCGGAGCCAGATGTCCCGCCTCGGTGGGAAGTTCGCCGGCATCGCCGTGGTCTCGCTCGACGCCGATCGCGCCGATGACCTCGACCGACACCTCGATCCCATCCGCACGTCGGGACTCCTCCAGATCACCGTCTCGCGGCCGTCCGACGACGGCGGCGCCGGACCCGACCCGGCCGACGAACGGTTCCTGGCGCTGCAGTTGGTGGGGGCCGATCGGCCCGGCATCGTCAGCGAGGTCGCCGGGGTGCTCGCGGCGCACGCCGTGAGCATCGTCGAACTCGAGTCGGCGACGTCGAATGCGCCCATGTCGGGCGAACTTCTCTTCGAGGCCTCGCTCGTGCTGAGCGCGCCTCCTTCGCTCGCCACCGACACGCTCCAGCGTGCACTCGAGGAGATCGCCAACGAACTGATGGTCGACATCGAACTCGACGGGAGCGCCGCGCAGTGACCTCCACCGACCCGACCGACCCGACCGACGTCCCCGGCATCGACGCCCTGGCGAAGCTGATCCGGTCGCGTCGCACGTCGATGCTCGTCGACCAGGCTCGCGACGTTCCCGTCGACGTGGTGGAGCAACTGTGCGAGCTGGCGTCATGGGCTCCCAACCACAAGAAGACCTGGCCGTGGCGGTTCGCGTTGTTCACGGGCGATGCCCGTCGACGACTGGGCGAGTCGATGGCCACCGACATGGTGGCGGTCGATTTCGGTGACGACGCCAAGCGCGCCAAGACCGCGGGCAAGTACCTCCGCACCCCGGCCACCCTGGTCGTGGGGTGCACACCGCACCCGAACGACATGCTGCACCAGGAGAACCGCGACGCCGTCGCGGCGGCGATCCAGAACCTTCTCCTCGGTGCGACGGCGCTCGGCCTGGCGTCGTTCTGGTCCACCCCGGCACTCGTGTCGCCTCCGACCGTGCTCGACCTGTGCGGATTCGATGCCGAGGACCGCATCGTCGGCATCGTCTATCTCGGCTGGGCCACCGCGGAGGTCGCCGTTCCCGAACGACATCCCGTCACCCTCGCCCACGTCGACCACTGACCTCGCTTCGACTGGCCCGCTTCGACTGGCCCGCTTCGGCCACCCGGCCCGCTTCGACCCTCACGAGGTTTGTGCCGGGCACGAACCGGCACGCGACACTGGTGTCGTGGCAGTCGCGAACGAACCGAGCCAGTCGATCATCACGCTCGACCTCGAAGGCGTGTTGATCCCCGAGGTGTGGATCGCCGTGGCGGAGGCGACGGGCATCGACGGACTGCTGCGCACGACGCGCGACGAGCCCGACTACGACGTCTTGATGCGCTACCGACTCGGCCTGCTCGCCGAGCACGGCCTGGGTTTGGCCCGGATCCAGGAGGTGATCTCGACCCTCGCACCGATGCCGGGTGCCCGCGAGTTCCTCGATGCACTGCGCGAGCGCACGCAGGTGATCATCCTGTCCGACACCTTCGAGCAGTTCGCCACCCCGTTCATGCGCCAACTCGGGTGGCCCACCATCATGTGCCACCGACTGCTCGTCGACGGCGACGACATCACCGGGTACGAACTGCGCCAGCAGGACCAGAAGCGCCGGGCGGTCGAAGCGTTCCAGTCGCTGAACTTCAGGATTTTGGCTGCGGGCGACTCCTACAACGACACGACGATGCTCGGCGCTGCGTCGACCGGATTCCTGTTCCGCTCACCCGCCAACGTGATCGCCGAGTTCCCGCAGTTCCGCTCCTTCACCGACTACGACGATCTCCTCGCCGCCTTCACCGACCTGCTCTGACACGTCCCCCACGGTGTCCGTGCCGAACGGGGAGGCTCGCCAGGCGCGCCGGACGCCTTCGTCGATCATCCACGACAGGCCGATCAGACCGAGTGCGACGATGCCGTCGAGCCACCAGTGGTGCCCCGTGGCCGACACGACCAGGATCGTGATCGGCAGGTGCGCGGCGAACAGCCACTTCCACCGACTCGGACCGGCTGCGACGATCCCGATCCCGATCACCCCGGCCCACGCGACGTGGATCGAGGGCATCGCGACGAACTGACCGGACACGCCCGTCCCGACCGGCCCGTAGACCGACATGTCGTAGACCTCGGAGAGATCCTCGTAGCCGAGGTCGGTGAGGAAGCGCGGCGGCGCGACGTGGACGAAGCGGATGAACAGACAGCCGGCGGTCGTGAGCGACAGGACGTTCCTCCACCGGCCGTACTCGTCGCGATGACGCCAGAACATCCAGGCGAGGAACAGGAACAGCGCCGGAACGTGCATCGTGATGTAGTAGGCGGACGCCAGCCATCCGAGTGGGTCGTGGTCGATCACGAACTCCTGCAGACCCAGTTCGCTCGGCAGCCCGATCGCATTCTGGAAGTCGACGATGGAACGAGCGCGCTCGATCGCCCCGTCCGACTGCGTGAGCGGCAGGTTCTTGGCCGTGCGCCACAGGCCGTACAGCCCGGTCAGCACGGCGAGCTCCGACACGGTGGGCAGGGCGAACTCGGTGAAGCGCGACGTCCGCACCCGGCGCAACCCCACCAGCAGCACGAGGCAGATCGCCGAGGTGATCCACGCCTCCTGCCAGGTCGGCCACTTCGTGATCCCCGCCGCGAACATCGCTGCCAGTCTGCCGTGGCGAGGAACTACAGTCACCTCGTCCGACGCTGTCATGTCGGCTGACATCTCGCCCATGCACCTCCCCGCTCTCCGACCCGCGCTCGCGATGTGTGCCCTGGTGCTCGCGGTCTCGTCGTTGCCCGGGGGCGACGTGAGCGCCGTGCGGCCGAGACAGGTCGACGGGCCCGCCGACACCACGACCTCGAGTCCCGCCGCTCGCACGCAGATCGCACGCGTCACGCTCGACCCGTCGATCCGTGACATCGCGATCGTCGGCGACTCCCTCCTCGCCGACCTCGAAGCGCTCGGCGGGGCGCCCACGTTCGTGGTCGACGAGGTCGCGAACACCCTGCGCGCCCGGCCGGACACCGCCGACGTCCGCATCCGGAACTTCGCCGTCGCCGGCCTGACGAACCACTTCGGGCCACCCGAGTTCCGCCGTCTCGGGGCCCACGTCCGACAGACCTTCACCGCGGGCTCCGATCTTCCCGACCTCGTCATCGTGGCGGTCAGTTCGACCGGGCTGAACGGCCTGCCGGACGCCGACGTCGCCGACGTCGCGCCGGCGATCATCGCTGCACTCCTCGATGCGTCGACCTACCTCGACAGCCTGGGGGTGCGCACGGTGTTCGTCCCGGTGTTCGGCGTGAACTCCGAGATCTTCGACGTGTTGCACAGCATCAACCAGCCGACCCTGCGTCACTTCCGCGCGAACGAGCGGATCGACGAACTCAACCAGTTGTTGGTCGCGAGCGGCCTTCCGTTCCTCTTCGACGAGTTCCGACTCCTCGACGCCGATGGCGACGGCAGCGCCGACCGTCGGTACTTCGTCGGCCGGGAAGGAACGGGCGCGGGCGCGTACGACGACGGCATCCACCCGAACGAAGTCGGGGCGACCGTGTACGCCTACAACCTGATCGACGCGCTGCTCGGTGCCTACGAGGCAGGCTGAGGCGTCGACTCGAGGCCGGATCAGGTGCGGCGGAACCAGCGCCTGACGCGACCCGCCGCGGTCGGACGCGATGTGTGGTCGTCCGACGGCTTCGACCGTGCGGGGATCTTCGGCCGGGAGGTCTCGTCACGGAGGACGGCGCAGCCCCACCCGTCGTAGACGCCACCGAATCGTTCGCTGATCAGCCGAATCGTCCACGACGTCTCCGTCACGTCGGTCGGGTCCGCCTCGTGAGCGATCTCGACCCGACCACCGTCGACCTGTGTCACCGTCACGCCCAGGCTCTCGACGGCAGCGACGAGCGATCCGACCCGATCGGTCGAGAGGCCGCTGACGAGGTGGCCGATCGCGCGGACCCCACCGGTGTCGCCGGCGGCATGCAACCCGTTGCGCACCCGGTGGTCGAGCAGCGACTGCTCCTCCATGCCACTGGGGCAAGCCGATGCGAACAGGGTCCAGTCCGGGTCGACGGCCGGAGCGACCGAGACGGAGGCTCCTCTCGTGAGGGCGATCGCGGCGTACCGATCGGCGCCGTCGTCGGAGGGCAGGTACGACAGGGTGGTGAGCGTCGTGCGCGTCCGTCGGGTGGCGACGATCCGTCCCTTCAGCGACGCCGTCACCGCTTCCAGGTCACGCTCGGTCGTCGCGAGCGCGTCGGGCGACGCCGATGCGGACTCGACCGTGACCTCGCACCCGATCGGCAGCCCCACGACCGGGGCCTCGGCCCGCGCGTCGGAGTCGATGCCGCAGATCTGGAAACCTCCGTCGCCGACACGCTCGAACAGGTCCCACGCCACGATCGAAGGTTACGACAGCGCCCGCGCGTGACGACAGCGGCCCGTGCGTGTCGAGTCGCCGGGTACCCCGCACCGGATGGGGCCGGGCCGGACACGTCGACGCCGACTCAGGGGGTGTAGGTGCCGAACACGTCGCGGAGGCTGTCGCTGATCTCGCCGAGGGTGCAGTCGGCGCGGAGCGCATCCTTCATCGCGTACAGCAGGTTCTCGTCGGACTCGGCCGTGGCCTTGACGGCGGCCAGCGCCGACTCCACCGCAGCAGGATCGCGCTGCGCCTTGTACTCGATGGTCCGAGCCTTCTGCTCGACTTCGAGTTGCGGGTCGATCGGGAACGGCTCGATGGGTTCCTCGGCGTCGACGGTGAACTTGTTGACGCCGACGATCACCCGCTCGCCGTCGTCGATCGACTTCGTGTACGCGTACGCGGCGTCCATGATCTCGTCCATCTGGTAGCCCTGTTCGATCGCGGCGACGGCGCCACCCTTCTCGTCGATCGTCTCGATGTACTCCCACGCCAGGCGCTCGACCTCGTCGGTCATCGACTCGACGAAGTACGAACCGGCGAGCGGGTCGACCGTGTCGGTCACGCCCGACTCGTAGCCGATGATCTGCTGTGTGCGAAGGGCGATCCGAGCTGCGGTCTCCGTCGGCAGCGACAGTGCTTCGTCGTAGCCGTTCGTGTGCAACGACTGGGTGCCGCCGAGCACCGCGGCCATCGACTGGATGGCCACTCGCACGACGTTGTTGATCGGCTGCTGTGCGGTCAGCGTGGATCCACCGGTCTGGGTGTGGAAGCGCAGCATCTTCGACTTCTCGTTCTTCGCACCGAACCGCTCGGTCATGATCGTGTACCACATCCGCCGACTGGCTCGGAACTTGGCGGCCTCCTCGAAGAAGTTGTTGTGACCGTTCCAGAAGAAGCTGAGCCGGGGTGCGAAGTCGTCGACGTCGAGGCCGGCATCGACGGCCGCCTGGACGTACGCGATGGCGTTGGCCAGGGTGAAGGCGATCTCCTGGACGGCCGTCGAGCCCGCTTCGCGGATGTGGTACCCGGAGATCGAAATGGTGTTCCAGGAGGGGACGTGCTTGCTGCAGTACTCGAAGATGTCGGTGATGATCCGCATCGACGGGCGCGGTGGGAAGATGTACGTGCCGCGGGCGATGTACTCCTTGAGCAGGTCGTTCTGGATCGTGCCGTTGATCTGGTCGGCCGACACACCCTGCTCCTCGGCGACGAGTTCGTACATCAGCAGGAGGATCGCTCCCGTCGAGTTGATCGTCATCGACGTCGACACCTTGTCGAGCGGCAGGTCGGCGAGCAGCAGCCGCATGTCGGCCATGGTGTCGATGGCCACGCCGACCTTGCCGACCTCGCCTTCGGCCCGAGGAGCGTCGGAGTCGTACCCCATCTGCGTCGGCAGGTCGAAGGCGCAGCTCAGTCCGGTCTGGCCGGCGTCCAGGAGGAACTTGAATCGCTGGTTGGTCTGCTCCGCGGATCCGAAGCCCGAGTACTGGCGCATGGTCCAGAGGCGACTCGTGTACATCGAGGGATACACGCCACGGGTGAACGGTGCCTCACCCGGCAGTCCGAGGCGTTGCTCGGCGTTCCAGTCGGCCAGGGCCTCGCCGGTGTAGATCTTGGCGATCGGGATACCCGAGTCGGTGGTGGGGAGTGCGACAGCAGCGTCAGCCATCCCTCGATCGTACGCACCGACCCAGCACCCCACCCAGGCCGGAACGCCCCAACCTCTGTTGTTCCGTCCGGGAGCGAACAACAGAGGTTGGGCGGCGGCAGCGCATGACGGGCGGAGTCGGGCGATAGAGACTGGCGGATGAGTGCGTCGTGGAAGCATCCGGGTCGATCGGGAGCGATCGTCTACGGCGTCGTCGCCTCCGTCGTCGGCACCGCGATCACGGTCGTCAGTCGACTGCAGGTGGAGCGGCAGCGGGGACGCCGGAGGGTCGCCGAGGCCCTGCCCGACGGCGCGGTGATCGTGATCGCCAACCACACCAGCTACGCCGACGGCTTCCTGCTGGCCCTCGTGTGTCGGCGGATGGGTCGCTCGCTGCGCCTCCTCGCCACGGCCGGGGTCTTCCGCGTGCCGATCGTCGGCCACCTCGCCCGTCGGATCGGATTCATCCCCGTGCATCGCGGGTCCGCCAGTGCAGGAGATGCACTGGGGCCGGCCGCCGAGGCGCTCGCCGCCGGGGAGGCCGTCGGGCTGTTCCCCGAGGGCCGGACGACCCGTGACCCCGACCAGTGGCCCGAGCGGGCACGCACCGGCGTCGTTCGCCTCGCGGTCCGGAGCGGAGCGCCGGTGGTGCCCGTCGCGCTCGTCGGCGCCCATCGGGTCGTCGCTCGTCGGCGCGTCGTCAGCAGGCTGATGTTCAACGTGGTCCTGCGCCCGAAGGTCAGCGTCGCCGTCGGCGAGCCGATCGACGTCGGTGCGCTCCTCGATCGGTCGCAACTCGACGATGCGGTGGCGCTGCGCGCCGCCACCGACGAGGTGATGGCGGCCCTCGTGTCGCTCGTCGCCGACGTGCGTCGCGAAGTGGCCCCCGATCCGCTCGGCGTGGAACCCGGCTGACCCGGCCGACCCGACCCGGCCGATCCTGACCCGGCCGACCCGACCCGGCCGATGCGGGGGTTCAGTTCGCTGCGACGACCGCGATCTCCATGCGCCACTGGGGCTGTGCCAGCTCCGGAACGGTCACCAGCGTCGACGCCGCGAGATGGCCGTCGAGGAACGCGTCACGTGCGGCCATGATCGGGCCGAGCGGCTCGCCGACCACGGCAAAGGTGACGACCGAGACGATGTCTGGCGGCACCATCCCGACCTCGTCGAGCATCGCCGCGATGTTGCGCCACACGACCTCGGCCTGCTCCCCCACCCCGTCGGGGGTCGACCCGTCGGGCGCGATCGGCACGACGCCCGAGGTGTGGAGCCATCTCGACGGCTGCTCGACGAGGACGGCGTGCACGTAGTTGGCAGCCGGAGGGGCGATCGACGTCGGTGAGATCTGACGATTCATCGCCTCACTCTGGCATCCTCACGCAGTGACCGACGCACAGGCCGCTTCCACGCCCGGGCCCGTCGCTCGCTGGCTCGGCACCGCGCAGCCCGAGGCCCTCTTCGTCCTGTCGGCCATCGCGCAGTACGTCGGCGCCGTCATCGCCGTCGGCCTGTTCGACCAGGTCGAGCCTCAGACCGTCGCGTGGTTCCGGGTGATGGGAGCGGCCGCCGCCCTGCTCCTCGTGTCGCGAGGGTGGTGGTCGGGGTGGACGCGGTCACAACTGGCCGGAATCGCCACATTCGGTGTCGCCACGGCCGCGATGAACATCTTCTTCTACCTGGCCATCGACCGCATCGACCTCGGCAAGGGCGTGACGATCGAGTTCATCGGGCCGATCGCCGTCGCTGCGGCGACCACCCGCACGGGGCGCAACGCCGTGGCCCTGGCGTTCGCCGTGGCCGGCGTGTGCGTGCTCGGCGGCGTCGAGATCGACGACGGCAACACCGCAGGTCTCGTGTTCATCCTGCTCGCGTCGGCCATGTGGGCGGCCTACATCGTGATCGGGTCGAGTGTCGCCCGCGTCGATCGGGGCGTCGCTGGACTCGGATTGGGGCTCGCGATCGGCACCGTTGCGACCACGCCGATCGGTGCGCCGTGGAGCGGTCCGGTGTGGGTGGCGCCCGGCCTGCTCGCGCTGTGTCTCGTGGTCGGCGTGTTCTCCAACGCCATCGGATACGGGATCGACCAGTTCACGATGCGGCGCATCCCGATCCGCCGATTCTCGTTGCTGCTCGCACTGCTGCCGGTCACCGCAGCGATCATGGGATGGCTGTTCCTGAGCCAACCGCCGTCGCCGCTCGACATGGGCGGAATCGCCCTCGTGCTCGTGGGTGTCGCGGTCCAGGAGCGTGACGAGATCGAACGCGTCGAGGCCGTCGTGCGCACCGATCCGGCGTGAAGCCACCCGACGACGCTCGACGCCTCCGATCGTGTGCGGCTCCGATCCGCCCGGTTCGGGTGTCCTACACTGGTGGGCATGGCCAACACGATCGACGACAAGCTCGCAGAACTCGAACAGGAGCAGGCGCAATCAACACCGACCGACTTCGCCGCGGAACGACTGCATCGCAAGCAGCGTCTCGCCTGCGGTCTGCGCACGATGGGCCGACTGCACCTCGCCGAAGGAGTCCCCGGCCACGTCACCGTGCGCGACCCCGAGTTCACCGACCGCTTCTGGGTCAATCCGTTCGGAACCAACTTCAAGCTGATGACCGTCAGCGACCTGATCTGCGTGAGCCACGAGGGCGAGGTCGTGGAGGGTGACGGCCCATTGAACGCCGCAGCGTTCGCGATCCACGGCCAGATCCACCAAGCTCGCCCCGACGTCATCGCCGCCGCCCACTCCCACTCGATGTACGGCAAGACGTTCTCCACCCTGGGCAAGCCGTTGAAGATGATCACGCAGGACTCGACGATGTTCTACAACGACGTCGCCCTGTGCAACGACGGTTCGGGTGCGGTCGTGCTGTCCGAGGAGGTCGGCCGAGCGATGGCCACGGCGCTCGGCGACAAGAAGGCGATGATCCACCAGAACCACGGTCTGATCACCACCGGTGGCTCGGTCGATGCCGCCGTGTGGTGGTTCATCGCGCTCGAGCGTGCGTGCCAGTCCCAACTGCTCGCCGAGTCGGCGGGCACCCCGATCGAGATCCCCGAGGCGTACTGCATCGACGGCCACAAGAGCCAGGGCAGTGACATCGCCGGCTGGTTCCAGTTCCAACCGTTCTGGGACGAACTGGTTGCTCGCGAGCCCGAGTTCCTCGACTGAGGCCCCAGCGACGCCGGCCCTCGGACCGGGCCCGTCGGCGGGTCAGGGTCCCAGCAGTGGCGGCCGCGAGATCGGCGGCAACGTGATGGGCGGCAACGAGATCACGGGAAGTGCGATCGGTGGCAGCGAGATCACGGGAACGGTGATCGGCGGGAGCGGTACCAGCGGCACCGTGATCGGCGGGACCGACACGACCGGCACCGTGATCGGCGGGACCGAGATCACCGGCACCGTGATGGGTGGCACGGAGACCACCGGTTCGCCGGGCCGCGTCGTCGGCGTGGGCGCAGGAGGCGGTCCTTCGGCGATCGACGTGGGCACGACCGGAGCCGGCGAGGTGGTGGACGTGACCGTCGGTGGCGGTGCTCCGGGAGCTGCGGACCGAGCAGTCGGGACCGGTTGCGGAACCGTCGCCGGCGGGGTCACCCTCGGCCCTGCGTTCGTCGGCGTCGTGGTCGACGGCCCGCCGACCTCCTCGGTGGGCGACTCGCCGGTGGGCACAGCGTCCTCCGGGGCGGCGACCGTCGTCGTCGACGACGGAGTCGGCGACCGGTCGGGATCCGCGTCGAGATCGTCGCTTGCGGAGCGGGCCGGTACGACGGGTCCGGCGCCCTGCCCATCGACTGCGTCATCCGTCGCGCCTGCGTCGTCGAACGTCGTCTGGACCTGGTCCTGGCGTCCAGCGGGCTGCTCCGTGGCGGGCCGCTGTGCAGCGACGATCCCGATCGTTCCCGCTGCCGAGCCGACGGCGACCGCGGCCCCGACGGCCAGAACCGACCCCAGGTTGGTCACCAGTGCAGCGGGCAGGAACGCCACGTGGGCCGACGCCGCCGATGCGCGTGAGGTGGTGCGTGGTGCGCCGATCGACGCGCGCATCACGGCCCGCACGACCTCGGGGTTGAACTGGGTTCCGGCGTGCTTCGACAGCTCCGCGCGTGCCTCCGCTGCGCTCATCGGCGGCTTGTACGAGCGAGCCGAGGTCATCACGTCGTAGGCATCGGCCACGCTCACGATGCGTGCGGCCCGAGCGATCTCCGTCCCCTTCAGACCCTGGGGGTAGCCGCTGCCGTCGAAGCGTTCGTGGTGTTCCCAGACGGCGCGTGCCGCCTCGCCGAGCCAGTCGGCGAGCGGCTCCACGCATCGCCTCCCCGCCATCGGGTGCGTCTTGACGACGTCGAACTCGTCGTCGGTCAGTCTCCCGCCCTTGTTGAGGATCGCCCGTGGCACTCGGATCTTGCCGACGTCGTGGAGGAGCGCAGCCCACCGCAGTTGCTCCAGTTCCTGCCCCTCGATCCCCATCTCGGCACCGATCACCTGGGCGTAACCACGGACCCGTTCGGAGTGCCCGCGCGTCAGGGAGTCGTGACGACTGAGCAGCGTGACCAGTTCCAACAGTCGGTGCGCGGCCTCCCCCGCCGTCTCGTCGTGAGCGCCGGTACTGGCCTCCTCGATACGACGAGCCAGTTGGGTCGTGGTACCGCCCCGCAGCGCCAAACCGAGCCGGGACGGCACGCGGTCGGGAAAGGCGAGCGTCAGCTTGAACAGGATCGACAACGGAACGAGTCGACGTGCGACGCGCTCGATGGCGACGAGTGCAGCCGTCGACACCAGGGCGATGAACGACCAGCGGATCACGGCCCCTGTCGTCGTGGTCGGTGACGGCAGGATCGTCGCGAGGAGCAAGCCCGCTGCGACCGAACCGACCAGCGGGACGAGGAACGCGAGTGCCCGCACGACGTGCGCCCGCCACGCTTGTCGTTCCCATCTCTGCGCTGCCGTTGTGGCAGTGGTCAGCAGAGTGTCGCTCATCTCGCCTCCTTTCTCCATCGTCGATTGAGTGCGGCTACAACCACTGAAAGTGTGCCGTCAACCACTTTTCGTGTCGGTATGGCCGAGGGTAAGGAAGTGTCATCCAGCTCAAGAACGAGGCGATGGAGCCGATGACATCGCATGCAGTCCGCCGATGTCGACGATCGACGATTGGTCGACCTCTTCGCTCTCGATCTCATCGACGGCGTGCGCAGCGAGACGTTCGACCGTGTGGCACGCATCGCGAGCCTCACCTTCGACGTTCCGGTGGCGCTCGTGACGATGCTCGACGACGACGATCAGTACTTCTGCGGTGTCTACGGCACCGACCTGACCGGCAACCGTCGGGCCGAGTCCTTCTGCAATCACACGGTCCGTCTCGACGACGTCCTGGTCGTGCCCGACGCCACCCTCGATCCCCGCTTCCGTGACCTGGCGGTCGTGACCGGCCCGCCGCACGTCCGCTTCTATGCCGGCGCACCCGTGTCCACGCCCGGTGGCGCCCACATCGGCACGCTCTGCATCCTCGACGTTGCGCCGCGCGACCTCGATGCCCGCCAGCGCGGCGTACTGCGAGATCTCGCCGATCTGGTCGAGATCGAGATCGGGCACCACGGTCGGGCGCTCACCGACCCGCTCACCCAACTCGCCAACCGGCGTGCCTTCATGGCCGCTGCGGATCGCTTCGTCGCGCTCGGGCGGCGACGCAACGAACCCGTCTCCCTGGTCTTCGCCGATCTGAACGGACTCAAGCGAGTCAACGACGAATTCGGCCACATCGTCGGCGACTCGTTGATCCAGCGAGCGGCATCGTGCATCGACCACGCCATGCGCCGAGCCGACCTCGCCGCACGCATCGGCGGTGACGAGTTCGCGGTCCTGCTGTTAGGGACCGACGCCGCCGGCGCATCGCAGGCGATCGCCACGATCCAGGACAGGATCGTGGAGGACAACCGGATCGACCGTGCTCGGCCGGCACCGGGGCGGGGGCCCGTCGGCACGTGCGAACTGTCGATCGCATTCGGGTCGGCCACCGTCGCCCCCGATGAATCGATCGACACGTTCGTGTCACGTGCCGATTCGGCGATGTACGACGCGAAGCGAGCAGACGCCGCTCGCCACTGCACCGCCTGACCGACGGTCGCACGGCCGGCAGATCGCGTCGACCGCTCGGCGACCGAGCGCAGACGGCAGGCGGTCGATCAGTGATCGAGGCCGGGCGCGCAGAGCCCGTCGAGTTCCTCGATGCGGATCCTGTCGCGGTTCGCGTACGTGACCTCGTTGTCGGGATTCGGCTTCAGGTTGAAGACCCGGAACTCCATGTCGGTGGTGTCGACGGTGAGGATCCGACCGATCAGAGGGTCGCCGAGCCCGAGGATCACCTTGATGGTCTCGAGCGCCTGGATCGACCCGACGATGCCGGGCAGCACGCCGAGCACTCCGGCCTCGGCGCACGACGGAGCGAGTTCTGCGGGAGGAGGCTCAGGAACCATGTCGCGGTACGTCGGGCCCTCGGTGGGGTGGAACACGCTGACCATGCCCTCGAAGCGGAAGATCGACCCGTGGACGACCGGGATGCCCAGCTTCACGCTCGCGTCGTTGAGGAGGTACCGGCTCGGGAAGTTGTCGGCGCCGTCGACGATCACGTCGTAGCCCTCGATGATCTCCATGATGTTCGACGCATCGAGCCGGGTGTCGTAGGTGACCACGTTCACGTCCGGGTTGAGCCCCACCAACGTCTTCTTCGCCGAGTCGACCTTCCGGTCGCCGATGCGGTCGATGTTGTGCAGGATCTGTCGCTGCAGATTCGATGCGTCGACGTCGTCCATGTCGACGACGCCGATCGTGCCGACGCCGGCGGCGGCCAGGTAGAGGGCGGCGGGCGACCCGAGGCCACCGGCACCGAGCATCAGGACCTTGGCGTCCAGCAACTTGAGCTGGCCCTCGGTGCCCACCTCGGGAAGCAGCAGGTGGCGCTTGTAGCGGTTGTTCTGTTCCGGCGTGAGCGAGGCCGGCTTCTTCCAGTCGCGACCCTCGTCCTTCCAGCGTCCGTAGCCGCCGTCCATCGACAGTGCGTTGGCGTAGCCGAGCTGTTGGAGCGTCTGGACCGCGAAGGCGGACCGGACGCCGCCGGCGCAGTACACGACGACGGGTGCGTCCTTGTCGAGGAGACGCCCCTCGACCTGGGCTTCGAGGTGCCCGCGAGGGATGTGGACGGCGCCGGGGATGGCGCCCTCCTCGTACTCGTCGGGTTCGCGTACGTCGAGGATCAGCGCACCTTCGTCGATCCTGGCGGACGCGGTGTCGGTGTCGATCTCGGTGATCGAGGACTTGGCGGCGGAGAGCAGGTCACGGAACGTTGCCATGGTGGAAAAGCCTAACGGTGAAAGTCGAGTCATTCGGTCGGGTATTGGTCAACCGCGCCGGCGCCGATCCATTCCCGTCCGTCGACGACGCACGACGCACGACGGTCGGAACTGGCGGGAAGCCGCGCTGCGATGTCCGAATCCGGCGAGCTGCTCACTCCCCCGGGCGCGTATCTTCACTCCGTGACGTCGCACACCGAACCCGCTGTCCCCGCCGTACAGCGCAAGCTGTTCGAGCAGTCGGCTGCCGCGAACGACGGTTCGTTCACACCGCAGGACTGGGGCCTGTTCGTCTCGGTCGCCCTGATCTGGGGCGCATCGTTCCTGTTCATCGACATCGGACTCGATGCGTTCCCGCCCGGCCTGATCACGTTCCTGCGCATCGGGTCCGGCGCCCTCGCGCTGCTGGTCCTGCCGAAACCGACGGTCACGATCGCCGCCGACGACCGCGCTCGTCTCGTGCTCCTCTCGGTGATCTGGGTCGCCATCCCCTTCACGCTGTTCCCGATCGCCGAGCAGTACATCAACTCGTCGGTGACGGGGTTGCTGAACGGAGCGACGCCGATCTTCGCCGCGTCGGTCGCAGCGGTGCTGCTGCGCCAGCGGGCGCGCGGTCCGCTCCTGGCCGGCATCGTCGTCGGCTTCGTCGGCATCTCCCTGATCAGTCTGCCGTCGATCGGCGACGGCGCGAGCGGGGCGCGAGGTGTCGTCCTCGTGCTCGCCGCCACCGTCTGCTACGGATTCGCGATCAACCTCGCGGCCCCGATGCAGCAGCGGTACGGATCGCTGCCGCTGATGACGCGGATGTTGGCCCTCGCCACGGTCTGGACCGCGCCGTACGGTCTGTGGGAGATCGGTGACGCATCGTGGGAGGTCGGCCCGTTCGTCGCGGTGCTCGTGCTGGGCGTGTTCGGAACCGGCGTGGCGTTCGCGATCATGGGGGCACTCGTGGGGCGCGTCGGTTCGACCCGGGCGAGCTTCATCACCTACCTGATCCCGGTCGTGTCGCTCGCGCTCGGCATCGCCTTCCGCGGCGACACCGTCGCCCCACTCGCCGTTGCGGGGATCGTGCTCGTGATCGGCGGGGCGCTGCTCGCGAGCCGCGCCCGTCGCTGAG
>NZ_JBDVNU010000028.1:0-277395 GCF_039969435.1 Ilumatobacter sp. | reverse complement strand
ACGTCGACAGCGTCGGGCGGTAGCGCGCCGGGTTGGGCCATGCGTCGCGGAGCATGTCGCGTGCGTTGTTGGACACCGAGACGACGAGGTTGCCCTGCGCGTCACGCCACGGCATCAGGTGTGCGTGATACGTGTTCATCTTCGGATCGGCGCCACGAGGTTGGAGCGGGCGCGACTCGGCGGTCGTCCACGGCCCCCACGGATCGGTCGCCACGTCGAGTTCGAACGAGTCGCCCCAGTAGCCGTTGACCGCCGTGGTCGCGACCCACTGGCCGTCGATCAGGCGGGGTTGGAACGGGAACTCGGCCCAGTGCCGCTGCAGGAACGGCTCGGCGACCCGACGATCCTGCCTCCATCCCCTCGAGGTCCAGTACTCCGGCTGATCGAAGATCCGGCCTCGAGGCACACGGCCGAGCCACATCTTGGTCCCGCTGTGCGGCCCGTTCGACCAACCGCCCTCACGGGACAGGTTCTGCTCGAAGGTGTTGGCGAAGAGATAGGTGAACTCGGCGTCCGACTGCACGGCGTACCCGTAGATCGGCGTCGCCCCCGGCTGGGTGGCCATGCGGAAGTCGAGCCGGGCCATCGTGTTCGGGTCGTAGGTTCCGACGAACGTGGCGTCGGGATGCCATCCGAGGCCGTCGGGCGGCACCGGGTCGACGGCGTCCTTGCGCATCCGGACCCAGAAGACGTGCAGTCGGCCGTCGATCAGTTCGCCGCCCATCGGCCAGAACCAGGTCGCCAGCGTTCGGGTGCCCGTGCCGAGTTCGAACGGCTCGGGCCGGCCGGTGGAGCCGCCGTGCAGGAGCCGGAAGCAGTTGCCGTCCTGGATCATCGCGGTGTTGTGGACGAAACTCGCCTTGTCGAGCGTGCCGGCGGTGTTGGAGTGGTCGATGAACGTGTCCTGGAACAGCCACAGGTACCGGCTCCCACCGAGGGAATACACGTGCTGGTAGTCCCAGCCCAGCACGGGTCCGACACGCGCCGCGAAGAACGCGTCGAGTCCTGCGGCCGACGTGTCCCATGCGCAGCCGACATCGGTCGAGACGTGACCTCCGGCGGTCGTGAACACGCTGTCGGCCCACGGCGCGGGAGGCGCGTCGGGAGGGGGAGGCGGCGGATCGACGGGAGTGGGCCGGGCGACGACGCTCGGTTCCTCCGTGAGCGGCGGCGCTGTCGCCGGCGGCTCCTCGATCGTGGGCACCGTGGTGGCGGGAACGGTCGCGGCGACGGCCGTCGGCGCCGCCGTGGTCGATGCGACGGTCGAGGCATCGGACCTGGTCGCGGTGGTCGTCGTGGTCGGTCGAACGGGGACGGTGGTCCGGGGCGGCAGGCCGACGCCCAGCGGCTCCGTCGTCGAGGACAGGGCGAGTTCGGCACTGACGTTGCCCCCGGTGCCGTTCGATCCCGCCAGCACCACGAGGCCCGTCACTGCGAGAGCGGCGGCCACGAACCCGGCGACGACGATCCGGCGATCCACCTTCGACGGCGACGGAGCGTCGACACCCTCCGACCGATCACCGACACCGTCGGCGCCGTGACGCGGATCGAACGACATCGCCGAAGCCGTCGGAGCAGACCAGGCGGAGGCGGACGCCCCCGGATCGGACGATGACGACGAGGACCCTGCGCCGTCCGGCGCATCGAAATCGGACCCGGCCCCCATCGCAGCGAGGTTACGTCGCGACCCCGCCTCGGCGCGGGCACCCGACGATCGGGCGGCACGGATGGCCGGGCGATCGCTGATCGGCCGACGCCGTAGTCGCTAGCCTCCCCGGCATGGCAAATCCGCAGCTCTCCCAGGTCGCCTACGACAAGTTGCAGGCCGAGTTCGACGACCTCACCACCCGCGGTCGCATCGAAGTGGCCAACAAGATCGAGGTCGCACGCGAAGAAGGCGACCTCAAGGAGAACGCCGGATACCACGCTGCGAAGGATGAGCAGGGCCACATGGAAGGCCGCATCCGTCAACTCGAGCATCTGCTGGAGAACAGCGAGATCGTGGCCGCCTCGATGGTGTACACGATCGTCTACGAGGGCGACTCCGACGACATGGCCGAGCGCTACCTGATCGGCAACATGGAGGAGGTGGCCGAGAACGCAGACGTCATCAGCGCCACCTCGCCGCTCGGCGCCGCCCTCGAAGGCGCCCGTGAAGGCGACTCGATCACCTACGACGCGCCGAACGGCCAGTTGACGGTGAAGGTCCTGAAGGTCGAGACGGTCTGAACGGGGTCGACACCGCCGCCGAGATCGACATGACGACCGAGATCGTCGACCACCCCGCGGGCGACCCGGCTCCCGAGTCCGACCCGACGCACTGCGCCGCTCACCTCGGAGCCGTGGCCGTGACCGCAGCGGATGCCGACGTGCCGGCGCCCGATCTCCCGCCGGGGCGGTTCGTCGATCTGCCCGGTCGCGGGACGATCGTCGTCCGCGACTTCGGACCTCGCGACGCAGAGACCACGATCCTGCTCCTGCACGGCTGGACGGCCACCGCCGATCTCAACTGGTTCCGCTGCTACTCGGCGCTCGCCGAGCACCACCGCGTGGTGGCATTCGACCATCGGGGCCACGGCTCGGGGCTCAGGTCCAAGAAGCGCTTCCGACTCGAGGACTGCGCCGACGACGCCGTGGCGGTGGCCGACGCACTCGGCATCGAACGGTTCGTCCCCGTCGGCTACTCGATGGGTGGGCCCGTCGCACAGCTGATCTGGCGTCGCCACGCCGAGCGGATCAACGGCCTCGTGCTGTGCGCAACGGCACCGATCTTCAACGTCGAACGTGCCGAGCGCCTCGGATTCCTGGGCGGCAGCGCCCTCGCCGCGATCGCCCGCATCACTCCGGAGCAGGCCCGCGTGTGGCTGACCGACCAGCTGTACCTGCAACGCAAGTCCAAGGAGTGGGAGCCGTGGGCGATCCGTGAGGCGTCGAGCCACGACTGGCGGATGCTGCTCGAAGCCGGAGCCGCACTCGGCACGTTCGACTCGACGTCGTGGATCGGCGAGGTCGACGTGCCCGTGTCGCTCGTGATCACGACCCGCGATCCGGTGGTCAGCCGTCGACGCCAGACGATGCTGTTCGAACTGATCCCCGATGCCGACGTGTACCGCGTCGACGGTGACCACGGGGCCGTCGTCGAAGGAGCCGACCGGTTCGTGCCCGCGTTGCTGCGCGCACTCTCGTCCGTGGAGCAACGACGGACATGACCGCGCCCCGTCTCGGACGCGATCTGTCGAACGTCACGCGGATTCCCCTCCGCGGGCGGCGCCGACGACGTCGATGGCCGTTCGTCCTCGGCGGCCTGTCGGCAACCGTCGCTGCGGGAGCGGTCCTGCTCGCCCGGCGCGACGCGGGCGGCCGGATGGGTCTGTCCTGGGCGGGTCGCAGCGCACGCCTCGCCCGGATGGGCGTGAAGGTCGGTGGCACCTATGCCTCGACCGCCGCGCGCAAGACGTTCGCCTCGGCGGAGCGCCGTGACGAACTGGACCGCGAGCGCGAGTTCCGCACCGCCGAGCAGGTCGCCGAGGAACTCGGGCAGATGAAGGGTGCGCTGATGAAGCTCGGCCAGATGGCGAGCTACCTCGACGACGGACTCCCCGAGCCGATGCGGATCGCCCTCGCCCAACTCCAGGCCGACGCTCCACCGATGTCGACGGCGCTCGCCCGATCCACGGTCGAAGCGGAACTCGGAGCACCGATCGACGAACTGTTCGTCGAGTTCGACGACCAACCGATCGCCGCCGCCTCGATCGGCCAGGTCCATCGGGCGATCATCCGGGGCGACGACGGCGCAGAACGGGCCGTGGCGGTCAAGGTGCAGTACCCGGGAGTCGGCGAGGCCATTGCGTCCGACCTGCGAAACGCCGACATGCTCGGCGTGCTGCTCAAGCAGAGTTTCGGCGGGCTCGACCCCTCGGAGATGGTCGACGAGATCAAGATCCGCCTGGCCGACGAGGTCGACTACGAACTCGAAGCGACCAACCAGCAGCTGTTCGCCGACTACTTCCGCGGCCATCCGTTCGTGCGGATCCCCGAAGTCGTCGCGGGGTACTCGACGAAGCGCATCCTCACGACGGAGCTCGCCGACGGGCACCGCTGGGCCGAGATGATGGAGTGGGGCCAGGAAGCCCGTGACCGGGTCGGAGAGATCATCTTCCGGTTCGTGTTCCGCTCGCTGTACCGGTTCGGGGCGTTCAACGGTGATCCGCATCCGGGGAACTACCTCTTCCACGACGACGGCACCGTCACGTTCCTCGACTTCGGGCTCGTCAAGCACTTCACACCGGACGAGCTCTCGATGTTCGGTTCGATGGTGAAGGCCGCCGTGGTCGACTTCGACCAGGTCGAGTTCCGCCGGATCGTCGAGGAGGCCGGGATGCTCCTGCCGGGCGCGCCTGCCGACACCGAGGCCGTGGGCGAGTACTTCTCGTTGTTCTACGAGACCGTTCGCGAGGACCGTGAGATGACCTGGACGGGTGAGTACGCCAGCTCGGTCGTGCGCCACACCTTCGACCGCTCGAGTCCGATCAGCCAGTACGCCACGGTGCCGCGGGCGTTCGTGTTCATCCAGCGGATCAACCTCGGCCTGTACGCGCTGCTCGGTGACCTGGGCGCCACGGGCAACTACCGGCGCATCGCCGAAGAACTCTGGCCGTTCGTCGATGCCACGCCCTCGACCGAGCTCGGTCGCGCCGAGGCCGAATGGCTCGAACGCAACGGCTGACCCCGCCACGCGTCCCGCCACCGATAGCTTCGTCGCAATGCGCCGGACACTCGCCATCTCTGCCTTCATCGCCTTGACGCTCGCTGCGTGTGGGGACGACGACTCCTCCACGCCGGTCAGCCTCCCGCCCGCCGAGGGCGCCGTTCCCGAGACGACGACCACCACGCTGCCCCCCGACTACTGCGTCCCCGTCGGCGGCGAACTGCCCGACACCGTGCCCGAGGCGTTCCCCGAGACCACCGAACCGGACGAGACCGAGACCGGCAACACTCAACTGCCCGAGACCAGCGACCCCGAGACCGACGGCACCGATCCGGAGACCAGCGAGCCCGAGACCGGCGAAGCCGACGACGCCGAGACCGACGGCACCGACCCGGTGACCAGCGAGCCCGAGACCGACGGCACCGACCCGGTGACCAGCGAGGCAGACGAGGTCGCGGTCGACAAGCCCGAGGTCGAGATCCCCGCCGAGGCGCCGACCGAGTTGGTGCGCACCGTTCTCGTCGAGGGCACGGGCGAAGAAGCCGAGTCGGGCGACACGGTGATCGTCGACTACACCGGCGTGCGTTCGAGCGACGGCCTCCCCTTCGACAACAGCTACGACCGGGGTGAACCCTTCCCCGTCGTCCTCGGCCAGGGTTCGGTCATCCAGGGCTGGGACGACGGTCTCGTCGGTTCCCAGACCGGTGAACGGGTGCAACTCGACATCCCGTCCGAGCAGGCGTACGGCGAGACGCAGCGCAGCGAGGTCATCTGCGCGAACGAGAACCTGTCCTTCGTGATCGACGTGCGAGCGGTGATCAAGGCCGGCGACCCGGCCGACGCTCCGACCGAGCCGGGTGTCGACCTGTCTCCGGCACCGGGCGTCGACGACACCGTCTTCGAGGACCTCGTGGACGGTGACGGCGACACGTTGGAAGTGGGCGACACCGCAGTCATCCGCTACGTCAACTTCGTCGGTGACACCGGCGAGGTGATCGAGACGAACTGGGGCACCGATCCGCTCCAGGTGCCCTACGGCGAGAACCTGCTGCCGGGCCTGCTCGAAGGCATGGAAGGCATGAAGGTCGGCGGGCAGCGCGCCATCACGATCCCGCCCGAGGACGGCTTCGGTGAAGCGGGCAGCCCCGAGGCCGGCCTGCCCGCCGACACCGACATGATCTTCGTGGTCGAACTGGCCGGCAAGTACTGACCGACCGGGGAGTCGTCAGGCGGCGGTGCGTCGGCAGGAGTGCGTCCGGGGACGCACCCGCTACACGGCCTCTCGGAGGTCGAGTCCCAGGTCGAGCACCCGGGCGGAGTGCGTGAGTTCGCCGACGGCGATCAGGTCGACGCCCGTCTCGGCGACCGCTCGCGCCGTCGCGAGAGTGAGGCCGCCGCTCGCCTCGAGTCGCACCGACGGGTTCATCTGGTCACGGATCTGCACGGCCTGCCGCATCATGTCGGGGGAGAAGTTGTCGATCAGGACCTCGTCGGCACCCGCCGTGACCGCCTCACGCAGGCCATCGAGCGTGTCGACCTCGATCTCCACGGGAATGGTCGCTTCGAGTCCGCGCACCAGCGAGTAGGCCTCGGTCACGCCACCCGCTGCGGCAACGTGGTTGTCCTTCACCAGCGCCATGTCGGACAACCCCATCCGGTGGTTCGCTCCCCCACCGCAGCGCACCGCGTACTTCTGGAGCGCCCGCATCCCGGGCATCGTCTTGCGCGTGTCGCGCACCGTCGCGGCGGTGCCGTCGAGAGCGTCGGCCCATCGCCGGGTGAGGGTCGCGACCCCCGAGAGGTGGCAGAGCAGGTTGAGTGCGGTCCGCTCGGCGGTCAGCAACAACCGCGTCGGTGCGGTGACCCGTGCGACGTCCACACCGGGAAAGACCCGCGACGCGTCGTCCACGAGGTACTCGAGATCGCTGGCGTGGGGCCCGCAGACCGTGTCGATCACCGCAGCCAGCACGGGGAGCCCGGCGACGATGCCCTCCTCCCGAGCGCCGAAGGTGGCGACGCTGCGGTGATCGGCGGGGATGGTCGCCGTGGAGGTCACGTCGATTCCGCCCATCAGGTCCTCCTGGACCGCCATCCGGACGAAGCTCGCCACAGCGTCGGGGTCGAGCCCGGCTCGCAGCAGCTGGTCTCGGATCTCGGTCGACAAGGGATGGAACACGAACATGCCCCCGACCCTATGACGGCAGGTGTGGCAGGGGTCTGACCCACTCCACACCCCATCCGATGGTGTGGCAGGGGTCTGACCCACTCCACACCCCGTCCGATCCGTCGGCGCGTCCGGACTGGTCAGGCCGGGTCGGGGGGTTCGGGGCGGATGTCGATCGAGCCGACGGCGTCGAGCACGACCTCGAGGTGGCGGACCCACGTCGGGTCGGTGTCGGGGTGGTCGCTGCGTCGATGACACCCGCGACTCTCGGTCCGCGCCAGCGCGGCGGACACGATGGCCGACGCCATCGTCAACAAGTTCGTCGCCTCCCACGATGCCCGATTCGCGGCGACGTCGGGCGACGCCGACCGAGCGAGCGCACCGAGTGCCCCCATCGCCATCGCGAGTTGCGACTCGTTGCGGACCACCCCGGTATGTCGGGACATCAGCGCCCGCACCTCACGCAGCCGGGTGGGGTCGAACAGGTCGTGCGCAGTCGGATCGTCGTGGTCGGGTTCGACGCGGGCACGGGACGGAAGTTCCCATGCGAGGTCGCGTCCGAGCCGCGTCCCGGCGACGATCGACTCGGTCAGGCTGTTCGACGCGAGCCGATTGGCTCCGTGGACGCCGGTGGACGTGACCTCGCCGACGGCGAACAGCCCGGCGAGACCGGTGGTGCCGTCGAGGCCCGCCGTGATCCCGCCACAGCTGTAGTGGGCGGCCGGAGCCACGGGGATGCGATCGACCGCGGGGTCCAACCCGATCTCCTGACAGGCGGCGAAGATGGTCGGGAACCGTTCGGCGAACCGGTCGCCCATGTGGGTGGCGTCGAGGTACACGTGGTCGTCGACGCCGCCGGGAGCCTCGGCCATGCGAGCGCTGATCGCCGCCGACACCACGTCGCGCGGCGCGAGGTCCTCCTGCGGGTGGACGCCCTGCATGATCCGCTCCCCCGCTGCGTCGAACAGGAGCGCACCCTCGCCGCGTACCGCTTCGGACACGAGCGCCTGCTGGCCGCGAGCCTCGGGCCCGCGCCACATCACGGTGGGATGGAACTGGACGAACTCGGCATCGCGCACCGCCAATCCGGCCCGCAGCGCCATCGCGATCCCGTCGCCGGTCACCGCTGCCGGGTTCGACGTGGACGCGAACACCTGCCCGTACCCACCGCACGCGATCACCACGGCGCGAGCCGTGATCGTGCCGACCGAGGTGACCGCGCCGTGTGCGTCGGTCCGAGCGACCCGTACCCCGGCCACCTGGCGCACACCGTTCTCACCGACGCCCATCACGAGGTCGAGTGCGAACGTGTGGTTCATCACGTCGACGCCGGCGCCGATCGCCGACTCGTCGAGCGTGCGCTGCACTTCGGCACCCGACCGGTCACCACCGGAGTGCACGATCCGGTCGTGGCTGTGCCCGCCCTCGCGGGTGAGTGCGATGTCGAGATCGAAACCGGGACGCGGTTCGCGAAGGTGGTCGGGGTCGAACGCCGCACCCAACCGCATCAGGTAGCGGATCGACTTCGGGGCCTCCTCGACGAGGTCGCGCACCACGTCCTCGTCGCACAGGCCGGCTCCGGCGGCGAGCGTGTCCTGCACGTGGTTCTCGGTGGAGTCGGCCGGATCGAGTACGCCGGCCAGCCCGCCCTGCGCCCACTGGGTCGAGCCCGCCTCGAGCACGTCCTTCGTGACCACCAGCACGCTGCGCACCGGACGCGCCGCGAGCGCAGCGGACAATCCGGCGGCGCCCGACCCGAGGATCACGACGTCGACATCGCGCTCCCAGGTGGCGCTCGGGGCCTTCAGTCGTGACGCGATCGCCATGCCCGGATCCTTCTCGACGTCAGTTGGCGGTGGGGGCAGTGGTGCCGATGGCGTTCATGCGTTCCAGCGACTGACGTGCGGCGTCGGCGATGTCGCGTTCGAGCGTGACCTCGTCGGTCCCGGTCTGCAGCGAGCGCAGCAGCTTCGCCGGGGTGATCATCTTCATGTACTTGCACACGGCCGCCCGGTTGACCGGCTCGAACTTCACGTTCGGCGCCGCCTTCTGCAACTGGTGGATCATCCCGGTCTCCGTCGCCACCAACACGGTGGACGCCGTGGTCTCGCCGGCGGCTCGGATCATCCCACCCGTCGACAGGATCCAGGTGCGCTCCTGGGGCACCACGCCCGCTCCGACCAGGTACAACGCGCTGGTCGCGCACCCGCATTCGGGGTGGACGAACAATTCGGCGTCGGGGTTCGACTCGACCTTGTCCTTCAGGTCGGCGCCATTGATACCGGCGTGGACGTGGCACTCCCCCATCCAGATGTGCATGTTCTCCCGCCCGGTCTCGCGCTGCACGTGGGCGCCGAGGAACTGGTCGGGGGCGAACAGCACCTCGGTGTCGGCGGGAATCGAGTTGACGACGTCGACGGCGTTCGACGACGTACAGCAGATGTCGGTCTCGGCCTTCACCGCAGCCGTCGTGTTGACGTAGCTGACCACGACGGCGCCCGGGTGCTGCGCCTTCCACGACCGCATCTGGTCGGCGTTGATCGTCTCGGCGAGCGAGCATCCCGCACGAGCGTCGGGGATCAGCACGGTCTTGTCGGGGCTGAGGATCTTCGCCGACTCCGCCATGAAGTGGACGCCACAGAAGATGATCGTGGACGCATCCACCTCGGCAGCGACACGCGACAGTCCGAGCGAGTCACCGGTGTGGTGTGCGATGTCCTGGATCTCGGGCAACTGGTAGTTGTGGGCCAGGATCACCGCGTCCTTCTCCTCGGCCAGGGCGCGCACCCGCTCGCGCCAGTCCGAGGGAAGGAGTTCGACGGGCTCGAGAACCGGATCGTCCCGATCGACATCGGTGGCGTCGTCGAAATCGCCGGTCGTTTCGCTCATCACATCACCGTACGCAAGACTCGTGGCCGATGCCTCGTCCGATCCCGATCGAACCGACCACCCTCCTGGCCAGCGCGTTCTTCACGGGGGCGGGCACGTTGCACTTCGCACGACCCGATGTGTTCGAGGCGATCGTGCCCGACTGGTTCCCCGACGCACCGCTCGCCAACTACGTGAGTGGTGCCGCCGAGGTCGTGCTCGGCGTGGGCCTGCTCCCGCGCCGGACGCGTCGGTGGTCGGCGATCGGCCTGATCGCCCTCCTCGCGATCGTGTTCCCGGCGAACCTCGACATGGCCGTGAACGACGTCGAGGTCACGCCCGTCGACGGAACCATGACGCGTTCGGTCGGAACGGCGTCGGGCCCGTCGCGCCTGGTCAACTGGGTCAGACTGCCGCTCCAGTTGCCCCTCGCCTCTGCGATGTGGCGCATCGCCCGGCGGAGCGCCTGAGGTCGAAGCGGGCGGCGTGGCCTAGAATGCGAACCACCGACCGACCGGGGACCTCTGCTGACGCACTGCTCTCGTGACGCCGTCACATTCGACCGCCGGGATCGACCCGGCACAGACAGGAGCAGGATCACATGGCCAAGAAGAAGGTTGCAGCATCGCGTTGGCATGACGGAGTCAGTGAGATCGAGGACCTGTCCGAGACCGAGCAGGTCGCCCACGCGATCGTGACCGAGCGCCGCGATCTCGAGCCGTCGGTCGCCCGCATCATGGACTCCGAGACCCTCGACGAGGACCAGCGCGCCGTCGCACTGACGTCGTTCCACGATGCGCTCTCGGATCCCGACGACGAGAACCGCAACCCGATGGTTGCGATCGCCAACGCCGGCGGCTGATCTCCTTCTCGCACTCCGGCGTCGCTCAGTTCGACGTCGTCGCCAGTCGGCGCAGGAGTGCCCGGGTGCGTGCTCGGTCATCGGAGTTCAAGCCGAACTCCGACGCGCCGTAGTCGGTGACTCCGGCCGTGGCGAGCGCGGCGACTCGCTCCTCGACCTCGTCCTCGGAGCCGACCATCGCGAGGTCACCTGTGTCCGACACGCCCTCGCGCTCGAGCATCGCCCGGTACGAGGGGAGTTGGGCGTACATCGTGGTGTTCGCCGTCAGCACCCGACGTACCGCTGCCGGATCGTCGGTCACGCAGATCGGCAGCGTCGCGATGATGCGCGGTGCCGGTCGATCGGCGGCGTCGGCGGCATCGGTGATCGTCGGCACGATGTGATCGCGGATCGTGTTCGGCCCGACCCAGGCGAGATTCGTCCCCGCCGACATGCGCCCCGCCACCCGCAGCGCCTGCGGACCGAGTGCGGCAACGGTCACCTCGGGCGGCTCGACGACCGGGTAGATCGCGTCGGCCTTCGCTCGGATCGTCTCGCCCGTGACATCGACGTGACCGGTCTGGATCAGCGGCATCAGTGCCTCGAGGTACTCGCGGAGGTGACGGATCGGCTTGTCGTCGCGCAGGCCGAGGTCGTCCATCATCACCTGGTGCGACATGCCGATCCCGAGCGACAGGCGGCCCCGGATCGCGGCCTGGACGGTGAGCGCCTGGCCAGCGAGCGCGACGGGGTGGCGCGGGTAGGTGGGGATGATCGCCGTGCCCAGCTCGATCCGTTCCACGGAGCGGCCGATCACGGTGAGCATCGTGAGGGCGTCGAATCCGCCGACGGGATGCTCGGCCATCCAGTAGCTCGTGAACCCGTCGGTCTCCGCCGTGCGCGCGTGTTCGACGAACCCGTCGATGTCGGCTCGGCCGAGTTGGGCGGTGGCGTTGATCCCGATCCTCATCGAGCCTTGCTACCACTCGGACCGGGTCGGTCGGCATTCGCGGGTGTGGAGTGGGTCTGACCCACTCCACACCCTGGTGTGGCAGGGGTCTGACCCACTCCACACCACTCGGGTGGTGACGTCGTCGTGAGCGATCAGCCGCCGAGCGACACGAACAGTTCGTCGGCGGCGGCGACCACGGCATCGCCGAAGCGCTCGCCGGGTTGGCGGCTCAATCGTTCGATCGGGCCGCTCACGGACAGCGCAGCAACCACCGCGCCGGCCGGGCCGCGGACCGCAGCACTGACCGATGCCACGCCTGCTTCACGTTCCCCGACGCTCTCGATCCAGCCGGTCGCGGCACCCTTCGCCGACAGCACCCGACCGGCCGAACCCGCATCGAGGGGGAACACCGAGCCCTCCGGGACGATCCAGCGCAGGCCGTGCGGCGTCTCGAGCGACAGCACGCAGCGTCGCTGGCGGCCCTCCTGGACGAAGAGTTGCACGCTCTCGCCGGTCCGGTCGCGCAGTTCCGAGAGGATCGGGCGGGCGAGCTCGACGAGCGGGAATCGCGCCTGCGCAGCGGATCCGAGAGCGACGAGTCCGTGTCCGAGTTCGAAGCGGCCGTCGACGTCACGGCGCAGGATGCCGTGCGATTCGAGCGCGGCGGCGAGACGGTGGACCGTGGCCCGCGGGTAGCCTGTCGACTGCTGGAGTTGTGAGAGCGCCTGGGGTCCGTCGGCGACCGACTGCAACACCGTCATCGCCTTGTCCAGAACGCCCACACCCGTTACGATGTCCATATTCAGGGAATCGTATCTCAGAATGTGAGACGAAGCAAGGAGAGTCCAGGATGTCGAAGACACTGCCGGAGAAGGTGTGGGAGCGCCACCTCGTCCAGTCGGGCGATGGTGAGCCGGATCTGATCTACATCGACCTGCACCTCGTGCACGAGGTCACCAGCCCGCAGGCCTTCGACGGGCTGCGTCTGTCCGGGCGCTCCGTCCGGCGGCCGGAGTTGACCATCGCCACCGAGGACCACAACGTCCCGACCGAGAACATCGACCAGCCGATCGCGGACGAGGTGTCACGCAAGCAGGTCGACACGCTGCGGGCGAACACCGCCGAGTTCGGCATCACCAACTTCCCGATGGGCGATCCCGACCAGGGCATCGTCCACGTGATCGGCCCGGAGCAGGGTCGCACGATGCCCGGCATGACCATCGTCTGTGGCGACTCGCACACGGCGACGCACGGAGCGTTCGGGTCGCTCGCGTTCGGCATCGGCACCAGCGAGGTCGAGCACGTGCTCGCCACCCAGACGCTGCCGCAGGAACGACCGAAGTGGATGTCGGTCACCGTCGACGGGGAGTTGCAGCCGGGCGTCACCGCGAAGGACGTGATCCTGGCGATCCTCGGCGAGATCGGCACGGGTGGCGGCCTCGGCCACGTGATCGAGTACCGCGGTTCTGCGATCCGGTCGCTGTCGATGGAAGGCCGCATGACGGTGTGCAACATGTCGATCGAAGCCGGCGCCAAGGCCGGGCTGATCGCTCCCGACCAGACCACGTTCGACTACCTCCAAGGCCGCGACCAGGCGCCGAAGGGGGCGGACTGGGATGCCGCCGTGGCCGACTGGAAGGCGCTCTTCTCCGACGACGATGCCGTCTGGGACAAGGAGGTCGTGCTCGATGCAGCGGCCATCACCCCGCACGTCACGTGGGGCACCAACCCCGGGCAGGTCGCGTCGATCGACACGCCGATCCCGTCGCCGAGCGACTTCGACAACCCGACCACCCGTGAGACCGTGCAGCGCGCCCTCGACTACATGGGCCTCGAAGGCGGCCAGTCGATGCGTGACGTGAGCGTCGACACCGTGTTCATCGGTTCGTGCACGAACAGCCGCATCGAGGACCTCCGTGCCGCAGCCGCGGTGATGGAGGGTCGCACGGTGACCGTGCCACGCGTGATGGTCGTTCCGGGCAGCCACCGGGTGCGGAACCAGGCCATCGAGGAAGGGCTCGACAAGGTGTTCATCGCGGCCGGCGCCGACTGGCGCGAGCCGGGTTGTTCGATGTGCTTGGCGATGAACCCCGACAAGTTGGCGCCCAAGGAACGGGCGGCGTCGACGAGCAACCGCAACTTCGAGGGCCGTCAGGGTCCGGGCGGTCGCACCCACCTCGTCTCCCCCGCCGTCGCTGCGGCCACCGCGGTCAAGGGCACGTTCTGCACGCCCGCCGACCTCACTGCACAGAACGACACGGAGGTGTCCAAGTGAAAGCCGTTCACGTCATCAACGGAACCGGCGTGCCGCTGAAGCGCTCCGACGTCGACACCGACCAGATCATCCCGGCGGTGTGGCTCAAGCAGGTCGAGCGGACCGGATTCGAGAAGGGCCTGTTCTCGGCATGGCGCGACGAGCAGGACTTCGTCCTGAACGACGAGCGGTACGCGGGGGCGAACATCCTCGTGGCCGGGCCGGCCTTCGGCGTGGGGTCGTCGCGTGAACACGCCGTGTGGGCCATCCAGCAGTACGGGTTCGACGCCGTGATCGCTCCGAGCTTCTCGGACATCTTCAAGAACAACTGCACCAAGAACGGCCTCGTCCCGGTCGTTCTCGACGAGGCGACGGTCGAAGCGATCTGGGCCGCCATCGAGGCCGACCCGCAGACGTCGATCGTGGTCGACGTCGAGCGGTTGAAGGTCGAGGTGCCGGCGGCCGACATCGACATCGCATTCCCGATGCAGTCCGACGTCCAGCACCGTTTCCTGAACGGCTTGGACGACATCGGCATCACGATGGGCAAAGCCGACGCCATCGACGCCTTCGAGGCCGCCCGGCCCGCCTACCTCCCCCGCTGAACCGAACGGCGTGAACCGAACGGCGTGAACCGAACGGTGTCCGACACCGTGTGGTCTCCGTGCGTCGGGTCCGGACTGGTCGGTGTCGAGGACCGACGTCAGAGTTCGGCGAAGTCGACGCCGCACTCGTCGAGGGAGAACGCGGCCACGCGCTCGGTCGCTCCCTCGAGTTCCGGGTCGATGTCGGAGACGACTTCGAGCAGATCCTCGCTGAGCTGGAGCTGCGTCATCCCCGGCTCGACGTCGCGGAGCAACTGGGTGATCCCGTCCAGCAACTCCTCCGACGAGTCGGCGATCACCGTGAGATCGTCGGCCAGTTCCCCGTCGGCCCGTTCGACGAGGTCGTCGTAGGCTCCGATCGCCTCATCGACGATCGTCTCGAACTCCTCAGCGGCCTCCTCGGCGGCCTCGGCACCCGCCTCGTCCACGGTGCCGTCAGCGGCGACGCCCTCACCGACGTCGATGCCGGCGATCTGGGTCTGGATCGACTCCGACGCCGGGCCGAGGGCTTCGAAACCCGCGCACAGGTCACCGTCGCCGGTGCTGCTCTCGGCACCGTCCTCGCCGTCCGACGAACTGCACGACACGAGCATGCTGAGCCCGACGATCATCACTCCGGCGACGCGGCGTCCGTTTCGGGGGGAGGTTCCGACGATCCGTGGCATGTGGACGACAGTAGTTCTCGGGCCACCCCGATCCTCTTCGCCCCCGACGGACATCCACACGGCGTCAGGCGTTGGGGTCGACGACGATGCGGCCTCTCGTCTGGCCGGCCATGATCGCGTCGCCCTGTTCGGGGAGGCTGCTCATCGGGACGATCTCGGTCATCGTCGCGAGCATGTCGCCTGGGAGGTCGGTGGCGAGTCGGGCCCATGCCGCTTCGCGGTCGGCGGTCGGCGCCATCACCGAGTCGATGCCCTGCAGACGCACGCCACGCAGGATGAACGGCATCACGCTGCTCGGCAGGTCGACACCGCCGGCGAGCCCACATGCCGTCACCACGCCCTGGTACTTCGTCTGCGCGATGATCTTGGCGAGCATCGTCGAGCCGACCGCGTCGACGGCGCCCGCCCACGTCTCGGTCTCCAGCGGCTTGGGGTCCTCGGACATCTCCGCACGGGTGAGGAACACCGACGCACCGAGCGACCGGAGGTAGTCGTGCTCCTCGGGGCGTCCCGTCACGGCGGTGACCTCGTAGCCGAGCTTCGCGAGGATCGCGATCGCCACGCTGCCCACGCCGCCTGCCGCACCGGTGACCACGACCGGCCCGTCGTCGGGTGTCACGCCGCCCGCCTCGAGGCCGAGCACGCACAGCATCGACGTGAGCCCGGCGGTGCCGATGCCCATCGCCTGCTCACTGGTGAGCCCGACGGGTCGTGCGACGAGCCAGTCGGCCTTCACCCGCTGACGCTGGCTGTAGCCACCCCAGAAGCGCTCGCCCACCGCCCAACCGGTGAGGATCACACCGTCGCCCTCGGCGAAGCGGTCGGACTCCGACGACACGACGGTGCCGGCGAAGTCGATGCCCGGCACCATCGGGAACGAGCGGATGATCCGGCCCTTGCCGGTGAGGGCCATGCCGTCCTTGTAGTTCAGCGACGAGTAGTCGATGTCGACGACCACGGTCTCCTCACCGTCGTAGACCGGGAGGTCGGCATCGGTCAGTTGCTCGATCGACGCCGCCGCGGACTTCGGGTTGCCTGCTTCGGCTTCACGGACGACGAGTGCATTGAAGGTGTTCATGATGGGCTCCTGTGGTGGGTCGGCGCTCGGAAGATACCGATGGTCGTCGTGGGATCGTGGTCTGGTCAGTGGGTCGGGTGTCCGTCGGCCTCGTCGAGCGGAGACATCCACGCGAAACGGGTGCCCGTGCCCAACGACGGGAACGTGACCTGCCGCTTCTCGAGGAAACTTGCGATCCCCTCCGACACGTCGGTTCCCGCCAGCGATTCGCGCATCAGCGCTTCGGCGTGGTGGAGGGCCTCTGCGGCGTTCATCGACGGTTCGGTGTTGACCTGGAACTTGATGGTCGCCATCGATGCCGGCGATGCGTTCGCAGCGAGATCGCGCGCGTACGCCATGACGACGTCCGTCAACTCGCCGGGATCCACGACGCGCGACACCAGCCCCAGGTCGTGTGCCTCCTCGGCCAGGACGACACGGGCCGACAGCAGCAGGTCGAGTGCGACCTGACGTCCGGCGATCGCCTGGAGCAGCCATGCCATCCCGTACTCGGCGATCAGACCGCGGCGTGCGAAGGCGGTGGTGAACTTCGCACCTGCAGCGGCGAAGCGCAGGTCGCACTGCAGCGCATAGGCGAATCCGACGCCGGCGCACGCGCCGTTGATCGCCGCGATCATCGGCTTGGTGATCTCCAGTGGCGTGGTGCGCGGAATGGATGCGTTCGGGAGCGGCTCGTCGTCGGGGCCCGGTCGGTGGGCCAGGTCGGCTCCCGGGCAGAAGGCGCGACCGGCACCCGTCACGACGATCGCCCGAACGTCGGCATCGACCTCGGCCTGACGCAGCCGCTCGAAGTAGGCGACCTCCATGTTGCCGGTCATCCCGTTCATCGAGTCCGGACGGTTGAACGTCAGCACCGCGACGCCCTCGTCGACGACGTACGTGCACAGATCCTCATCGCTCATCCCCCCAACATGGCACCGGGACGTCGTGGCGAGCGCATCCTGGACCTGCGGGATCGTGATGGTCTCGGTCGACGTTGAGATCGGGCGACGTCGGTCTCCTCCGGCGGCGAGTCGGATCCGCGCTCCGGACGAGCACTCATGAGTTCCGGGCATCGATGAAGCCGAAGCGCAAGCCAGCCTGCCGACAGGCGAGCCGAGCAGGGTGTATCGGCAGCCGGCTTGCGCTTTTTCGCGAGCCGGCACTCGGAAGTCGTCGTGCCGAACGTGTACATCGCAGCGGGCATCTCCGGTGCCACACAGCACATGGCGGGCATGAAGGGCTCGACGAACACAACCCGGTCGTACCCCTCCACCGCCGACGTGAGCAAGACCCCGTGCCAGATTGGGACGATCCTCACGTCCGCCACCCCACCCACCTCGACGTGAGCGACACCCCGCCCCAGACCGGGGCGATCCTCACGTCATCGGGTTCGGATCCGGGGAGGAGGCGGGGATCGTGTGGAAAGCGACGACGGTTCGCTTGAGGTCCGGGTCGACGTCACGGTGGCTGCGGGACGCCCGCAGTCGTACGATCGACGCATGCCCCTCACCGGAGAGTACGAACCGTCGAAGCTGGACTGGGTCCGCGAACAGGTCGAGACCTACGAGGCCTCGAACGGGACCGAGGCGAACACGCTGCGGGACACGGGGATCCCGATCATCGTCATCACGTCGATGGGGGCCAGCACGGGCAAGCTGCGCAAGTTCGCGCTGATGCGTGTCGAGCACGATGGCGAGTACGCACTCGTCGCCTCGATGGGCGGCGCGCCGGCCAACCCCGGCTGGTACCACAACCTCGTGGCCGAGCCGCTCGTCGAGATCCAGGACGGGCCCGAGCCGCACGACTACACGACCGAGATCGTCACCGGCGACGAGCGTCAGGTCTGGTGGGATCGCGCCGCCGAGGTCTTCCCCACGTACAACGAGTACGCGGAGAAGACCGACCGGGTCATTCCGGTCTTCGTCGCCCGCCGCACGGACTGACGTCACGCCGAGCGACGAGCGGGGGCGGGATGCGACGTTGCGACGCTGCGACGCTGCGACGCTGCGACGGACCCCAGCACGATCCGACTCGTCAGATCGCGACGACCATCTTGCCGGTGTTGGCTCCGGCGAGCAGGCCGATGAACGCGGAGGGAGCGTTGTCGATCCCCTCGACGATGGTCTCGTCGTTGCGCAGCGACCCGTCAGCCAGCCACCCACCGACCTCGGTGACGAACTGCTCGCGCAGCGATGCATGGGCACCGACGAGGAACCCCTTCAAGGTCAACTGCTTGCCGATCGCGAGCGTCAGGTTGTTCGGGCCCGGCGCCGGCTCGGTGTTGTTGTAGACCGAGATCGCACCACACATCGCGACGCGACCGTTCGGCTTCAACGCGTGGAGCGCTGCCTGCAGGTGGTCACCGCCGACGTTGTCGAAGTACACGTCGATGCCGTCGGGCGCAGCTGCGAGCAGCTGCTTGCTGACCGGGCCGGACTTGTAGTTGAACGCAGCATCGAAGCCGAGCAGATCGGTGAGGAACGACACCTTCTCGTCGGAACCGGCCGAGCCGATCACGCGTGATGCGCCCTTCAGCTTGGCGATCTGACCGACCACCGAACCGACGGCGCCTGCCGCGCCCGACACGAAGACCGCATCACCTTCGACGAACGAGGCGACCTCGAGCAGTCCGGCGTAGGCGGTCAGACCGGGCATGCCGAGCACCCCGAGGTTGGCGGACAACGGCACACCCTCGACCGCGGTGGCCGGCTGCGTCTCGTCGGCCGGCACGACAGCGATCTCGCGCCATCCGAGTCCGTGGGTCACCAGGTCGCCGACGGCCACGTCTGGCGAGTTCGACTCGATCACTTCTCCGACCGCTCCGCCGGCGAGCACCTCGCCGAGTTGGAACGGCGCCACGTACGACTTGACGTCGTTCATCCGTCCGCGCATGTACGGGTCGACCGACATGAAGCGGTTGGCGACGACCACTTCGCCGTCCGACGGAGCGGCCACGTCCACCTCGACCACCTCGAAGTCGGACTCGACCGGCGCTCCGTTCGGGCGGGCGACGAGGTTGATCTGACGGCTGGTGCGGGTGTCGGTCATGTCGTCGACCCTAACGACGGGTGGCGCTCGTCCGTCCCCGTCGCGTCTCGCATCGAGCGATCCCCCGGGAGCGCAGAGACGGCCGGAGTGGGTCGGACCCGATCCGGCCGGACCCGATGATCCGGACGACGTGCCAGATCGCGGGCACCCGTCGGCCGGAAGATGGTGTGGAGTGGGTCAGACCCCTGCCACACCACCCGTCAGGTCAGACCCGATCCGGCCGGTTCCGAACCGGACGAAGAACTCAGCGACGTGCGTGGGCGTCGAGGATGTGCGCGACCGCCATGGTGAGGCGTCGACCCGTGGGCACGTGGAGGTACTCGTTGGGGCCGTGGGCGTTGGCGTCGGGGCCGAGGACACCGGTCACCACGAACTGGGCGTCGGGGAACTTCTCGCCGAGCATCCCCATGAACGGGATCGACCCGCCTTCACCGAACGTGCGCGCCGCCGAGCCGAACGCCGACGTGGACGCATCGTCGAGTGCCGTTGCGAGCCACGGCGCGGTGGCCGGGGCGTTCCAGCCCGGAGCGGCGTCGACGTCGTGGAACGACACCCGCGCACCGTACGGCGGGTCGGCTTCGAGGGCCGCGGTGATCGCCTCGCGGGCGGCGAGCGGGTCGGCGGTGGGAGGCAGACGGAACGACAGCTTGAGCGACGTCGACGGACGCAACACGTTGCCGGCCCGCTCGGTCGGCGGGAGGCCGTCGGCACCGACGACGCTGAGGGTGGCTCGCCAGGTGCGGGCGAGCAACTGTTCGGCCGGGTCGTCGGTGCTCGGCCCGGCGCCGTCGACGAACGGGTAGTGGTCCGCGATCGCCCCGATCTCCGCGGCGGTCGCCTCCGCCTCGGCGAGGCGACCCGACGGGATGTCGACGATCAATTCGGGGAGCAACGTCTCGCCGGTGCTCGAATCCTCGACCCGGTCGAGCAACTGTCGTGCGATGCGGAACGTCGACGGCACCATGCCCGACGCGTCACCCGAGTGCAGGCCGTCGCGCACGATGTCGATGCTGAGCACGCCGGCGACCATCCCGCGCAGCGACGTCGTGACCCACATCCGGTCGTAGTCGATGCAACCCGAATCGAGACACACGACGAGGCTCGGCGATCCGATCCGGTCGGCGAGGTGGTCGACGTACGCCGGCAGGTCGATCGAGCCGGATTCCTCGCTGGCCTCGATCAGCACGACGCAGCGTGCGTGCGACAGACCGGCGGCCTGGGCGGCCTCGATGGCCGTGAGACTCGCGAACGCCGAGTAGCCGTCGTCGGCACCGCCACGGCCGTAGAGCCGGTCGCCTTCCAGCACCGGAGTCCACGGCCCGAGGCCGTCGCGCCACCCCTCCATCTCGGGTTGCTTGTCGAGATGGCCGTAGAGCAGGACCGTGTCGGCGTCGGATCCGGCGTCGCCGGACGCGGGGATCTCCATCAGGATCACCGGCGTGCGCTCGGGCAGGTCGACGACCTCGACGGTGAGCCCGTCGATCGGACGGTCTCGACACCAGCCCGAGATCAGGTCGACGGCCTGCTGCATGAAGCCGTGCTCACGCCAGTCGGCATCGAAGTCGACCGACACGTTCGGGATCGCGATGTAGTCGTGCAGAACGGGAACAATGTCGTCCCACACCTCGTTGCATCGCTCGCGCACGACGTCAGCAGCGGAGGACTCGGTGATCGTCATGCACGTCACGGTACCGACCCCCGCAGGCTCGATGCCCCGCGGCCGTCGGGGTGGTTCGACGGGGAACGCGCTCGAAGGCATCCCGAGAGGTCCGGGAGCGGCTCACACGCGATCAGGTCACGCGAGCAGCACGGTCCGCAGACGTTCGCCGATCGCACGCATCGTCGGGTCGTCGGCGGAGTGCAGGGTGTACACGAGGGCGAAGTGCAGAGCCCACGCTTCGGCGCGCTGCCAGGTTGCGTCGTCGATCTCGTGCGCGCCCGTGCCGGCTGCGGCTCGGAACACGTCACGATCGTCGACGTCGAACATCGACCACGCGACGGAGAGGTCGGTCGCAGGGTCGCCGGCGCACACGTCGCCGAAGTCGATGACGCCGCTGATCTCCCCGGCGTCGACGAGGACGTTCGCCCCGTGGAGGTCTCCATGGATCCACGTCGGAGCGTGCGGCCACGGCTCGACGTCGACGAGTTCGTGCCACCGCTCGAGGATCCGATCTCCGTCGTCGATCCGGGACGCCCGATCGAGGTTGCGGACGGTGTTGTCACCGACGAAGTGACCGCGGTGAGGGTTCGGCGGAGCATCGGTCGGGGCCGTCACGTGGAGCGCTGCGAGGAACTCGCCGAGGCGTCGTGCCTCACGGGTCGGATCGGCCAGTGGTGTGGTGGCGGCGAACGTGCCCGGGATCCACGGATTGACGCTCCACGACGACGGGTAACCGAGAGCGGGCCGACCGAAGCGAACCGGTGCCGGAATCGGGATCGGCAGCACCTCGGCGAGGCCCGGCAACACGGCTTGTTCGTGCTCGACCAGGCATGCCGACATCTCCCGGCGCGGCAACCGGACGGTCAACTCGTCGCCCAACCGGAACATGACGTTGTCCCACCCGTTGGCCAGAACGTGGATGGGCAGGTCGGCGAGGTCGGGATGCTGATCGGCCAGCAGCGATCGGACGAGGTTCTCGTCGACGTCGACCTTCGCAGTCGCCATGTTCCGCGTGACCATGGGTCGAGCCTCGCACCTTTCGTCGACGGTCGGACGGCGCCGACGCGTCCTCGGCCCTACATGTTGCTGGGGTTCGAGGCAGACAACTTGACGTCGTCGCCGAACTCTTCGAGCTTCTGGAGGCGGTGGTCGTTGGAGAACACTTCCACCGGCTTGGTCGGCTCCATCTTCATCATCCGCTGCAGGATGCGCACCTGGGTGACCTGGTTGTACTCCGACAGCGTGATCGCCCAACCGTCACGACCCGCACGTGCGGTGCGACCGGACCGGTGCAGGTAGTCCTTGACGTCCTTGGCCGGCTCGTAGTGGATGACCGCGCCGATGTCGTCGATGTCGATACCACGGGCCGCCACATCGGTCGCGACGAGCACCTGCAGCTTGCCTTCGGCGAACGAACGCATCACGCGCTCACGGGTCTTCTGCTGGAGGTCGCCGTGGATCGCCATCGCGTCGACGCCGAGTTCCTGCAGCTTCTCCGTCGCCCGGTCGCACTGCCGCTTGGTCTGGCAGAACACGACCATCTTCGGGATGCCACGGGCGATCGCACCGATCACCTTGTCGCGGTCCATGTGGTGGATGCCGAGGAACACGTGGCTCATCTGGCCGGTCGTATCGGTGGTCTCGTCGATCGCGACGGTCGCCGGGTCGGTCTGGTAGGCCCGGATGAGGTGGCCGACGTCGCCGTCGAGCGTGGCCGAGAACAGCATGGTCTGGTTGCGGTTGCCCGTGTGACGCAGGATCCATTCGACCTGCGGGGTGAACCCGTCGTCGGCCATCCGGTCGGCTTCGTCGAGGGTGACGATCTGGATGTCGTCGAGGCTGATCTCGTCGGACTTGATCAGGTCGATCAGACGCAACGGCGTGGCCACGACGATCTCGACACCCTTGGCCATCTCCTCGACCTGATGGTGACGTGAGGCGCCGCCGTAGACAGGGATGACCTTCATGCCAGCCTGCGCGGCGACCGGATGGAGCACTTCGGCGACCTGCACGGCGAGTTCACGCGTGGGCACGAGGACGAGGCCGAGTGGCTTCATCGGAGCGGCCTTGTCGGTGATGCGTGCGAGCATCGGGATGCCGAACGCCAGCGTCTTGCCGGAGCCGGTCTTGGCCCGCCCGCACACGTCGCGACCGGTCATGGCGACCGGAATCGCCTCGAGTTGGATGTTGAAGGGTTGCGCGAATCCGCAGGTGGCGAGCCCGTCGTCGATGCGTGCCGGAACGCCGAGTTCGAAGAAGCCGGTCGGCGCCTCGACGGGAGGCAGCGCATTGATGGAGGTCAGATTCGAGGTGTTGACGTGGTCACGATCGTGCGAGTCATCGGATCGTGTACGCCTGCCGCGGGGGGCGCCCCGCCGGGAGTTGTCATGTGTCATGTGGGATGCGATGGTACCGCCGTCACGACGACGTGTGCCCGGATGGGCTGGTCGAGCGCTCGTCGCGACTCGACCTGAGCCTCGTGACGACCACGAGACCCGCACCGCTGACGAGGATCACCAGAGCCACCCACAGCGAGCCGAAGACGCCGCCGGAGCCCGTTCGCGGAAGGTTGCCCGGCACGGTCGTCGCGGGTCCGGCCGGTGTGGTGGTCGCCGTCGGCGTCGTGGTCGGTGTGGTCGTCGTCGCCCCGGCGGAGAGCACCCTGATCGAGATGATGCGGGTGGTCGCCTCGGCCCGGTCCGGGAAGGCGACGACGACGTCGTAGTCACCCGGCTGGTCGGGCGCCGGGATCGTGACGGTCACCTGGAGCGTGATCGGATCGCACGTGGCCTCGACGGTGCGGCCGCCGATGGTGACGACGACTCGTTCGCCGGGGACGCATCCGGTGATGACGACCTCGACCGGGTAGCCGGGCGTCCCCTCGGGGTTCGTGACGGTGACGGTGAGCGGCTCGTCAGGCGGGTACGCGGTGGACGGCAGAGCTGCCGCGACCGGGTTCGCCATGGCCGGCGCGACCGAAACGGACGCACACAGCATCACCAGCAACGCTGCAAGTCGACGGACGAACATCACGCCAACACTCCCGGCGACGACTTCGGCGTGGATCGGGCAGCGTCGGGCCGAGTGACGCGAGACGTGTCGTGCCGGCGGGGCATCGACGCGGGCAGACACCACAAGACCAACATCAGCGGCAGCACCAGCGAACGTTGGCGGGCGAGGATGCCCAGGTTCCCGATGCTGGAGAACGCCACGCCGAACATCAGAACGGCGAGCACGACGAACACCATGAACGGTTGACGCCTCAGCAGACGAGGAAGACTTCGGAGTCGACTCCAGCTCACGACGAGCAGCGCGAGCAGCGCAGTCGTCTCGATGGCGGGCAACATCTCGGCAATGCTACGCGCTTCGATCAGCAAGGGTCGCGTCAACGTCCTCGCCGCTGCCACCGGCCAGTTCAGCGGATTCTCGATCGACACCGTCTCGAAGTTGGATCCACCTTGCGAGGTCTGGTTCTCGGTTCGTTCGAAGATGTTGTTCACCCGGTCCGTCACCGACTCGGGCGCGCCCTCGGTCGCCGTGTCCTCGGCGATCGGGTCGAGGCGTGAGAGTGTGGCCATCGAGATGCCAGCGAACCCCACCACGGCCAGGGCGATCATCACGGCGATCGCGATCCTGGATTGCGGCCGGCGTTCCCGACGTCGGGTACCGAGCGACTCCGACACGAGCTTCACGACGAGTGCCAGGACGAGCGCGGCGGCCCAGATGGCGGCGAAGTGCGGACGGATCCGAGCCGTCAGGCCGAGGCCGACGACGCACCAGATCACGGCCCCGCGTCGTCGCTGCCGGTCACCGAGCAGCTGCGCCGCTCCGAACGTCGTCATGCCGAGCAGCAGCCCGATCACGGCTTCCTTGCCCGGGCTCGAACCCCAGTACATGAGGCTCGGCGTGAACATCAGCAGGCAGGCGTAGCGGCGACGGCCCAGCCCGGGGACGGCGTCGAGCACGCCACGCATCACCAGCAGCGTGCCGAGGAAGCTGAACCAGGCGAACACGAGAAAGCCGCCCACGAGGCTGGACCCCACGATCGCGTACACGAGGCCGTTGACCTGCTCGATGAACGCTGTGTCCGTCGAGGTCGGCAGCACGGCAACCGGTGAACGCTCGCCCGAGCGCACACCGGCGGCCAACAACCGACCGGCATCGTGGTAGCGACCAGCGTCTGCGTTGCCCCCGTAGGCGTCGAAACGGACGAAGTAGCCCAGCACCGTGCCGACCAACTTCGCTCCGAGGCCCGTCCAGATGAACGGCACCAGCTCCGGATACCGATCCCGGAATCCGAGGTTGATCAGTGGAGCCGTTGCGAACCCGACGATCGGGGCGAGGACGACCGCCCCCCAGATGTCGTAGGACAACCGGCTCATCGACAGCCCGACGACTGCGACGCCGATCACTCCTGCGATGACGGCCGAGACGCTGCGACGGTCCAAGGTCATCCGGTCGCGACGATCGGTTCAGACCGACACGGTTTCGCGCACGTCCGCGGCCGGCTTCACACGGCGGCGGAAGCGGCCGGGCTTGGACCCCCGATCGTGCTCTTGGCTGTAGTAGTAGCCGTCGCTGCGAACGCCACCACCGAGGATCACCAGCAGGACGTCGCCCTTGTGCAGGGCCCGGATCATCTCCATCGCCTGGCGGGCCGACGCGATCGACGTGTGGCCGAGCCGCACGGCGACGAGCACGGTCTGGGCGTGGGGGACGAACTCAAGCACTTCGGCCGTCGCTCCGATCGGTGACGTGTCGACGACGACGCGATCCGACACCTTGACGAGTCGTGGCAGCAGACGGGCCGACGTTCGAGCCAGCTCGCTCGGGCTGTGGCCGCCGGCTCCGGACAGGTCGATGATCGAGAGGTTCAGCGTGTCGCTCTGGTTGGCAACGAGCCCCAGCGGAGCCTCCTCGATCTCGCGCAGCCCGAGGTCCAAGGGTTCGGGCTGGTATCCGAGCAGTCGCTTCGTCAGCGCCGGTCGACGGAAATCGGTGTTGACGCCGAGTGTGCGCTCGCCGGTCTCCGCGAACGCCGCCGTCAGGTTCGCAGCGATCGACGTCTTGCCGTCCCCCGACCCAGGTGACACGACGAGCGTGACGGGCGCCTCGCCGGACTCCGACGCACGTTCCTCGTCGGCGAACACGACGATGCTCCGCAGCGTGCGATACGCATCGGAGAGGGCGTCGTGACGATCGGGCACCACCGACACTCTCGAGACGTCGTGTTTGGACACCATCGGGATCGTGACGATCGCCTCGAGTCCGAGGACCGCCTCGGCCTCGGCACGGGTCCGGATCTTGCGGTCGGATCGGGCGAGCACCAGCGCGACGGCGGACCCGATCGCAACACCTGCGAGCAGGCCGAACGTCCCTCGCCCCACTCGGGACTGCGGGGCGCCGAGCCCCTGATCGGTGATCGCGACGGCCTCGGCGCGTTCCAACGTGGTCAGCACGAGCTGGCCGACATCGGCCTGGAGCACGTTGAACTGTTCGAACACCACGCCGTACTGGCGCGTGAGTGCGTCGAGTTCGGCCGTTGCCACCCTGTCGTCGGGGCTCCGATCCGCCCGGTCCTCGGCATCACGCAGTTCGGTCTCGAGTTCGGTCAGGCGATCGAGATTCGACGTGAGACGCGTCTCGCGCAGTTCGTCCTGACGCTCGGCGAGGTAGGAGATCAGCTCGTCGGCGAAGGCGTCCGCGACGTCGACGGCCTCGTCGGGCGTTGCCTGCGTGGTACTGATCCGAAGCGCTCCGCTCTGTTGGTCCGCGGTCACCACCACCTGCGCCGCCAGCCCTGCCGGAGCTCCGTCGAAGCCGATCGACTCTGCTGCGCGTGCGGGCACCTGACCCGTCGTGGCGAACAGCTGCAGCTGGTTGAAGGCGAGCGGATCGGTGAACAGCGAACCGACATCGGAGGAACTCGACACCAGAATCGTGTGGCTCGCGGTCCATTGAACCGTTGCGTCGGCGGCCGTCTGCGGCTGAGGCAGTCCCCCGACCGCCGCACCGGCGATTCCGAACAACGCAACGACCCACCAGAAGCGCCTCAACGCATCGATCGGTCGGCTTCCGGACATCGACGCGAGGCTAGTCCTGTCACGCCGTCTGCCCTCGGCGGCGGTCCTTCGCGTCGTGCGGTGATGTCGGGTACCGGCTGAATGTCACCACCGCGAGAACGGCAGCAACGAACGCCATGTGACCGGCGACTTCGCCGCTGCCTCGGTGTACAGGGCCGCCATCGACCGAGTGGCCCGATCGAGCCCGAATCGCTGGACGAAGGTGGAGTGACCAGCATCTGCGAGCGTTGCTGCGAGGTTGCGATCATCGAGGAGTTGTCCGATCGAGCGAGCAAGTTCGGCGGGCTCCTCAATCGGTACGAGCAGAGCGTTGCGATTGTCATCCAAGATTCCCACCAGGCCGGCAAGATCGCTCGCCACGATCGGTAGGCGCGTCGCCATCGCCTCGATCGCAGCACCCGCAGCCCCTTCGCGTCGAGACGACAGGACGAACACGTCTGCAGCGCGCAGAATCTCGTCGACATCGCGACGGTCGCCGAGAATCCGTACGTCTTCCGGCCGCCTCAGGGCAGCAATTCGGACTCGCATCGCTGCCGTCTGTTGTCCGGAGCGTCCGGCGATCATGAGGACGAAGCCCGGGCGGTCCGCCTGGAGGATCTCGACAGCGTCCAACAGCACGTCGAACCCCTTCGGGTGCTCGTGGCGTCCGACGGCCACCACCAGTTCCGTCGCACCATCGACTCCGAGATCGTCCCGAATCGTCGGTCGCTCGCCTTCGTGCGCTGGCCGGAATCGTGAGCCGTCCCGGCCGCGTTCGGCGACTCGGATCTTGCGTTCGGCAACCCGAAACTCGTGGCGAACCGAGTCGGCGACGCCCGGGGTCACCGCATGGACCATTGAACAGAGATGACGCGTCGCAAATCCTTCGGCCCCTGTAACGACACGCAGCTTCCAGGTGGCGACGCCCGGCCGACGTGCTTCGGGCGTGCTGACGATGCTGATCAGGATGGGAACGCCTGTCCCGATCGTTCCCATCGATCCGATCATTGTCGGTGTGAACAGATTGAGGTGGAGGAGCGACGGCGCCGTCGAGCTGACGTACCGACGAAGCCAACGCATGGCAGACAGTGGCGCCGCGTTCGGCATCGTGGTGACGGCGACACCTTGATCGACGAGTCGCTGCTCGACATAGCTGTCGGCTCGGTAACGACACACCAACTCCACATCGATCCCGAGGTCGCGCATTCCCGGAAGGATCGCTGCGAGTGAGTGCTCGGCTCCGCCCTGGCCGAGAGAGTCGATCACGACCACCACCCGCATCGGGCCCCGACCCGTCACGACAGTCGAGCGATCAGGTCCTGGCGACTGCGGAGGACCGCGACGCACGCCGGCCCGACCCAGGTCTCCTCCGCCGTCGAGTACGGCATGAACTCGATTCGATCGGGCTTGACCTTGCCGATGGTGAAGCCGAGCGGCTCGAGGAGATCGTAGAAGTCGGCGAGCAGGACACGGCTGTGGATGTTCCACTCGTTGTATTCGAACTGGACCATCGTGATCGCACCCTTGGCAAGGGTCTCTGAGAAACCGCGCAGTACTTCGATGTCGTGACCTTCGGTGTCGATCTTCAGAAGGTCGATGTGCGCGAGGGCATGTTCGCTCACGTAGCTGTCGCCGGTCCGGATCTCGACCATGATGTCCGTCCCTCGATGGTCCGCGTGCCTGACGAGCGAGTTCAGATCGGACGAGTGTTCGTTGAGGAACAGCGTCCGACGTTCATCGATCCGGCCGAGCCCAAATGCATTGACGACGACTCGGTCATCACCGTCGGTGGCACGAACAAGTTCCCGGGCGCTTCCAGGGGTGACCTCGAAACAGTGGATGACAGCCTCGGGCTGGGCGTTTCGGACCAGTGCGGCCCACTCCCCGTGGTGCGCACCGACATCGACCACGCACGCCAACTCACCGGCCGGAACCTTCAAGAGGTAGACGGCTTCGCCGTTGTTCCGAGCGTTGTGGTCGTTGTTCCGATAGGCCTTGAGGAACACCTGACACGCATGCGCAAGGCGCCGAACAATCCGATTATCCGATCGGCTACGGACGAACTCGAAGACGCTGTGCTTCACCGACGTCACGAACGTACGGGTACTCATCGTCTCGCCAACTCTCGATACGTCTTCACGAAGTTCCTGGTGGCCACCCCCATGCTGAACTTCTCGAGACTACGGATCCGGCCAGCTGCTCCCATCCGGAGTCGTAGTTCATCGTCCTCAGCGAGACGTTGCAGTGCCATGGCCATGGCACCGACGTCACCAACGTCCACGAGGAGGCCGGTCACGTCCGGGTCGATGAGGTCCGTCACACCTCCGACAGCAGTCGCCACCACGGGAACTCCGGCGCTCATGGCCTCGACGACGACGAGTCCGAACCCCTCGTAACCCGACGCAGAGAGGACGATGTCGGCCGACCCGTACGCATCGGCCAACGCCCTGCGGGAACGGGGTCCGATCAGGTGTACCCGGTCGGACACCCCCAGTTCCTCGGCGCGATCCCGCAACTCGGCTTCCATCGTCTCACTTCCCCCACCCACAACCACGAGATGGACCCGCGTCCCGAGGCGATCCGCCGAAGCAACCGCTTCCACGGCGTCACCGAAGCGCTTGGATTCGACGATCCGCCCGACGGCGAGAACGACCACGTCGCTGTCCTGGACACCGACTTCGCATCGCCATCGGTCACGTTCACCATGGTCGATCGGGGAGAACAAGTCGGTGTCGACACCGAGTGGGAACATGACGACCTTCCCTTCACCGGGCCGCCAACTGGCTCTGACCTCGTCGCGCACCGAGGTCGAGTGACAGATCGCCGTGACGCCGAGGCGGCGCACCCACCACCCCTCCATCATGTCGGTGAAGTGGCTGTGACGACCCGAGCCCGGAGCGTCGTGGACTTCCAAGACGAACGGCGTGCGAGGAGCAGTGAACCGTGCGACGATTCCGAGCCAGCCGATCCCACTGTGCAGTTGAACGACGTCCGGACGGATGCGTCGAACGAGCCGAGCAACTCCCCAGGCGAGACGGAGTCGATCGATCGGTCGATACCCGCCCCGGACGTAGTCGAGCGGATGCAACGTGATCGGAAGCGCACCCAGATCTCCGCTGCGCTCCGCCGGTCGCGTCGTGATCACGTGTGTCGTGAGCGACATCGGCGACGCTGATACTGCCAAGTCACGGACGACCGTCTGCACTCCTCCTCCCGCCGCTACACCGGTGACGACGTGCGCGACCGAGATCGGCCGTTGCTGCCGTACCGTCCCTGAACTGTCCAGCACGTCGTGGACAGAGTCAGCGAATCGAGCGACGTCCCAGCGCTCGGCACAGCGTTCGGCAGCTCGGCGTCCGAGGTCGGCGGCGCGGTCCGGGTCGTCCAACAGAGCCATCACTGCGGCCGCCAACGCAGCGGGATCCTCCTGCGGCACGACGACTCCCGCATCGCCCACCTGCTCGACCGGCCCGGGTAGATCACTCGTGACGACGGGACGACAGAGTGCCATCGCTTCGAGAACGACCAGAGGAAACGAATCATTCCGGCTCGGAAGAACGAAGACCGCGGCCGCAGCGATCTCGCGCAGCGCGGTTTGGCTCTCTCCCGCCACCTCGACTCGTCCAGTGGGCAACTTTGGATCAACTGCCCCGATCCATCTCCACCGCGCGTCACACCCGCCCGCCTCGGCAAGTCGGGCGGCGTCCACGAAGAGGTCGAAGCCTTTGCTTGCAACGCCTCGGCCGCATGCGACCACAATCGATTCAGCGACTGATCGGTCATCCGACGAACGGGCCGAACGGATCGCCTTCGTGTCGACGGCTGATGTGATGACCGATACCCCGCCCACGCCGATGCCCAGCGCGTCCGAGACGGTGAGTGCCGCCTCGTCCGAACACGCAACGAGAGTTGCGGAACGAAGGATCGGATCCGCCGAACGGATCCTCTCTCGCGCCCACTCAGCTGTCTCGTGGACGTGAAGCACAGTCGACCGACCGGCTTCCAACGAGGCGACGGCGACACCGGCGGTGACCGTCGTGTTGCACCACACGAGATCGGGATCGACCAGCGCGATCGTCCGTCGGATTCCCCATCGATCCAGGCGTCTCGCAAACGTGCGCAGCGGACCGACTTGGCGGAGTCGGGCGCGAACGACGTTGAGCGGCTGGCGAACCGATTTCGAGGCTCTGGCATCGAGTTCGCTGAGAAGCGGGCCTCCCCACCGGTGCCACACGACGGGCTCCCAACCGGCGTTTTCGAAGGCAGTGAGGAGGTCGACGGCGACACGCGGAGCGCCTGTGCGTGAGGCCTCATGCGAAACCAGAAGTACTTTCGGTCGCCAAGTCTCGGGAGCAGCCGTCACGGCGCGCCGATCGAACTGCGGTTGGGCACCGTGATCCTGTCGACTCCCATCAGCAGCAACCCGCCATACGCTCAGCCACGTGATGACCGGGTGGTTGCGCGACCGGCGACGACATGCAAGTCAGAGTACCGAGCCCACCATCGCGCTCCTGAAGTCACCGCGCTACGGCCCCGCCCGAACGACCGATCTGCTCCCGTACCGCATCGACCTGCTCGCCAGCAGTGGATTCTCGCTGCGCTGGTCGGACGAGCAGAGGTCGTCTCGACTCGATTCCCTGGTCCGCCGCCTCGAAGGACTCACGGTGCCGTTCTCGCAGGCATGGCGGACGCGTCGGCTTCGTCGTGACGCCGTCGCGACCATCGCCATGTTCGAGAGCGAGGCGCACGGCCTGGCCCTGTGGCGTCGGATCAGTCGACGCTGGCACCCACCACTCATCGTCATCGCATGTTGGCTCACCGAAGTCGCCACACAGTCGCCGCTGAGGCAGCGCCTCTATCGCCAGTTGTACAAAGCCGTCGACCACGTCGTCGTGTTCTCGGAGAATCAGCGAGACGTGCTCGAAGCTCGGCTCGGCATTCCATGCGACCGAATCACGTCCGTCCGTTTCGGTGTCGACCTCGACGAGCTCGCCGAGATCGACGTCTCGGACTCATCCGGAACCATCGTCGCGGTGGGGCGAGACCTCGGCCGCGACTGGAGGACTCTGGCAGACGCCGTGCGAGGGACAGGCTGGAAGGTCGAACTCGTCACTCGTGCGATGCAGGTGGAGAACATCGATCTTCCCGCAGAGATCCGTCACCGCCACTCGCTGCCGCGGGACCAGTATCTGCAACTCCTCGCCGATGCGACAATCGTGGTCGTTCCGACTCACGTTCGCGCCTATCCCTCGGGTCAAACCGTGCTGCTCGAAGCCATGGCTCTCGGGAAGCCATGCGTCGTCACCGACACCCCAGCGATGCGGGAGTACGCGACCGATGAGGTGACGGCGCTCGTTGTGCCGCCCCACGACCCACCCGCAGTCAAACGAACGATCCAACGTCTGCTCGACGAGCCACTACTGCGTGCGAGGCTCGGTTCTCAGGCCAAATCGACGGAGGCCGAGTACGGAGGCGCCGGTGTCATGTGGGTTGAAATCGCCCGATGCGTGACCAGCGCCGACGCCTCCGAGTGCGCGGTCAACCCGCCGCTCCCGGATACTGATCAGGCCCGGCCTGCCAATACCGATAGGTGACGGTCGGCAAGTAGCCCATACGTACGCCGATCAGACTCATTCGTTTCCAGAGGTTCCAGTCCGCTGGTTCATGCAGCCGATACGCAGTGGCCGAATACTCCATGAAGAACAGGCCGGCGGAGTACAGAACGGCACCGTGCGTCGTCGCTCCCCTTTCCATTCGATTCTTTCCAATGCGACCGACAACACCCGTGGAACAGAGTTGCTCCGTATCGCTCCAGACGAACTCCAATCGCTCGCGCCGTGCGTGGTTCAGGAGAACCTCGACGTGGTCATGGGTGAACTCGTCGTCATCGTCCAGCGGAGCGATCCACGAGCCAGCGGCGAGCAGGAGGGCCGCATTCATGGGCTTGCATCCGGCGACTCGCCAGCGATCCACGCCGGACTCCGGATACCGACCCATCACCGGCAGGTTGACGAACCGGATTCGGTCGTCGGCAATGGACGCAACCGCTCTTGCGGTTCGTTCATCGCAGTCGTCTCCGACGACGAGGATGTCCAGGCGCTCATAGGTCTGCCGCGTCGCTGACGCCAGCGCACGTTCGACCAGTTCGTCCGGCCGATTGCGGGTGGCAATACGAACCGTGACCAGTGGCTCGCCGTCATGCTCGTCGACCCAGCACACGTCTCCATCACCTCGTGCATTCACGAGGTCGGCGCGCTCCTTCGCCAGCCGAGCGACTTCGGCGACGTGCTCCGCGGCAAACGAAGGCAGGTAGGCGTGACGGGTCCGAGCGATTTCCCGTGCCCACTGCCTCGTCGAATCACGCACGATGGCTGCCCGCTGGGACCAAGCCCGAGAGTTCCAGGACCTCGCGGTAGAACTCACTCGACTGTTCGAGTACCTCTCGTCGGTCGAAGGCAACGATCCTGCCGTCCTGCACGACCATGATCCGATCGCACGAATCCAGAGTCGAGAGACGGTGGGCGATGATGACGACAGCAGCATCGGCACGAAGCGCGTGGAGCGTCTCGCGGATTCGAGCCTCGGATCTCGCGTCGAGCGCACTCGTCGGCTCGTCGAGGACCAGCAGGTCAGGATCGGTCGCCAAGGCTCGGGCGATGCAGATGCGCTGCCGTTGACCACCTGACAGGTGCAGGTCCGTTCCACCGACGACGGCCTCGTAGCCGCCCTGTAGAGCAACGATCTCGTCATGGATGTTCGCCGCACGCGCCGCCGCCTCGATGCGCTCCGGAGGAATCTCGGGTCGGAAGAATCGGATGTTGTCGGAGATCGTCCCGTTGATCAGCTTTGCGTCCTGTGGGACGAAGGCCACGCGTCGACGCCATCCATCGATGGCGATCTCGTTCGCCGGAACGCCTGATGCGAAGATCGAGCCTGACGTGGGCGTTCTGAGCCGAAGCAGCAGTTGGACGAGCGTGGACTTGCCGCTCCCGGACGGACCGATGATCCCGATGCTCTCGCCCACGTCGACCCGAAAATTCACATCCGTCAGTCCGAAGCCGTCAGGCGAATACGAGAACCCGACATCTCGGAACTCGACGAACTCAAAGTCGGCGCTGTCGATGCCGGAGCGGTCCACCGCATCCGAACGGTAGGCATCGAGCTGCTCGGACAGATCGGCCAGGTACGGCTGGCTCGCCTGAAGTGTCCCGTACACCGCCTGCGCCAACTGTGCGTAGGCCAGTGATCGGATCATCATGACCATGACCGCACCGAGCGACGCGAGGTCTCCGGTCCCCGACGCACGAATCGCTCCCAATGCCCCGACCAGCAGAAGCAGCAGCACGGTCGCGTACATCGGCGTGAAGAGGAACGCCACGAACGACTGGCGTCGTAGCGCCCGGCTGTTGGCAACGATCACGTCATCCACCCGCTGGTTGACGGTGTGCTCGACTCCGAAGATCTGGATCTCCTGCCCCAACCCCGAGACTTCGCTGATCTCCGTCGCGAAGTCGAGTCCCGTGTCAGCCGAGCCACGCGACGTCCGTCGAACCAGGCGCCTCAACGGCTGCAAGGTGAAGCCCAAGAGAAGCACCGCAACGAGCAGCGCGACCGCCGCAATCGGGCTCACGAGCAGTGCGGTGACTGCGAGCGCCAGCAGGCTCAATCCGCTCGTGATCCCCTTGGTGATCGCATCCACCACGGTCGACACCCTGGACACGTAGGTGGTCAGGAGTTCCTGGAGCCGACCGCCCCGTTCCCGTGATTGGCGCGACCAGCTGCTGTGGAGATACGCGGACGCCATCTCCTTGCGAGCCGCAGCGAGCACGTCCGTGACCAGACGCGCCGCCTGATGCCCGTTCCACGTCTGAGCACCGCCACGGACGAGGATGACCGCTGCGGTGAGCAACAGTCCATTGACGATCGTGAGGTCGATCACGACCGGACCCCCGCCGAGCGACACTCGATCACTGCCCTGGGACAGAGCGAAGGCAATTCGCGTCACCATCACGAGTGCGAGGGCCTCGGCCACCCCGGTTCCCAGCGCGGTCGCCGTGACCCCGAACAACTGGCGCCGACGGCCGGCGAGCGGCGGACGAAGCAGTTCGACCAAGCCCGGTGAGTTCTTCTCAGTCATCGGTGCCTCGACTGCGACGAGGCGCTCTCGGAGCCGCCGCTCTGGCCAACCGACCCCAGTGCCGCCATTCGGTCGGATGATGGCGCACGGCGAGCGCCAGGTTCGAGAGCGCCTGCCGGCGATGGCCGAGTCTGGATGCAGCCACACCGGTAATCGCATAGTGCGACGCGAGGAGCGAAGGGTCCTTCGAGATGAAGTCGTACGAAGCACACAGCAGCCGTGTCGCTGAATCGAACCTCTCCTCGGCGTCGTAGACGCGGTCGCTACGGTGAATCCTCACGAGTGGGTCGGGGATCGAGGCAGCCATCAGATCATCCGATGCAATGAGTGCTCCGATTCGCATACCGAGATCGGAGTTCTCCCCGAATCTGAGACCCTCGGGAAACCCTCCTGCTGACGTGAAGGTGCTCCGGCGGACCATGTAAGCACCCGCTTGGAACAGCGCACACACGTCATCGAAGGCGGGACCACAATTCGCCGGAGCAACCATTTCCGCCGCGCCCGTTCCCTCGGACAGATACTCAACACCGCATGAGAACAGATCAACACCCGACCGAGCACTCGTCACGAACGCCTTCAACCAGCCTTCGAGCGCAACGTCGTCGCTGTCGAGAAAGGTCACGTACTCGGACTGCGACGACGCAACGCCGTGGTTGCGTGCGGCCGACACTCCCAAATGTGGGCGAGGTTTCACGCGGAGGCGAGGGTCATTGACGGCTCCGAGAACCTGCACGGTGTCGTCTGTCGACCCATCGTCGACAACGATGAGCGAGAAGTCGGTCTCACCTTGGCCGAGGACGCTGCGCACAGCGCGAAGGGTCTCGACGGGCCGGTTGTGGGTCGGAATCACGACGGTGATCAGGGGGTCGGCCAGCATCATCCACCTGCGCGGGACGAAGACGGCGAGAACATCGTCCCAAACCTAGAGTCGGCAGCGGCAAAGCGGGGCCAATCACGGCGGCCAGTGGCCATGGTGGTTGGTAACGGGTCCAGGTCGATCATTTCAATGACGATGCCATGAGGACTCTCGGCGTCGCAGCCGACGGCGTGAAGTTGTTCCACGACACGCGAAGGCAATCGCTCGATCGGTTCGAGCGGTTGCGTTCGCTGTCCACGGCGTGACGCGGAGCGTTCGCAACGTCGTCGCACAGCCCTCATCTTCCCTCGTCCGATGCCATGATCTTGGGACGCAACCCGCGTGGCGTCGATGCCAACCAGGTCACCAACGGCTTCGTGCTTGCAACACCACCTCTTCCCAGGCGGCCACAGCGCTGACCCACCCCCAGAGCGCCGGCACATCACTCGTGCTCGGCACCTCGTCGGCGTCGGCCTCAATGGTTTCGACGATCGCGCTGCCGATCCGACGAGCGGACTCGTCCACACCGCACGTCGTCCCCATTTGGCCGCGATCGAACATCCACGTCACTGCGCCGACCGATGTGGCCACGACCGGTACTCCGCACAAGCCAGCTTCGATCAGCACTCCGGGCATTCCCTCGGTCGAACTGGTCGACAGCACCACGTCGGCAGCCCAGTACGTCTCGCGTACGTCAGCGAGCGTGCCCAGGAAACGACAGCGACCGCCGAGCGCTCGTGCCGCCTCCTCCTCGAGTTCGTCGCGCAGTGGACCATCACCAACGACGAGCAGGAGGTGCTCGTCGGACAACAATGCAACCGCGTCGATCGCGAGACCGAGTCGCTTCTCGGGGGTGATCGACCCGACCCACAGGATGACTCGGTCGGATGCCTTCACGTCGAGGCGCTCGCGTGCGGCTTCACGCTGTTGCGGTTCCGGGGGATGGAACTCCTCCGCCGACCGGGCGTTCGGGATCGACACGGTTCGTTCCGCGCCGTACAGCGTTCGGATCGCCTGTTCACCGCCGGGCCAGAGTGCGACGACAACAGCCGCACGACGCATCAGCCATCCGGTCCGTCGGCGGCGCCACCCCGTGTGCGCCCACGCTGACGGGTCACCGATGCTCCGGTAGATGAACGGTGTCCGGGATCCGAGCGTGGCGATCGCACACGCTGGCAATGCCCGCGACCCGAACGCGATGACAACGTCGACATCTCGGACGCGACGACGCAGTGCGCGAAGCGTTCCGAGCGCGAGCGTCGAACGTCCGAGCGTCTCGACGTCGAGCGGTGCCGATGACTCCGCCCGGGCAAGAGCCACGGCGTCTGCGACCATGTCGCCGCCCGCGAGCTCTCTCGCGAGTCGCTCGCCTTCGATCTCGGCGCCGCGGCGGGCATCGGAGGTCAGAACGACCAACACCCGCAGCGCCTGCTCGTTCGAATGAGCGGTCATCAGAACAGCTCGACGTCGGCCATCGTCAGCTCCCAGTTCGCCAGGGGCGGCGAGGCGCTCATCCCCAGCGACCTCCACATGAGCACGGGTCCCGCTCCCGGCATCGGGACGAACCCGTTCCGTGGCGACGCCTTCCCCAACCGCAGCGCGTGGGTGACTCCGGTCCCTCGCACCGCGCGACCGACGATCGAATCTGCTTCGCCGGCATCGACTCCGAGCGCGAGGAGTGAGACCAGCTCGGAGGCGGACCCTCTCGTCCGTTCGCGTACGACCACGCCCGTCCCGCTCTGCGCGCCGGGAATGACCCGGTAGTCGAGAAGGTCGCCTCCGAACCGCCAACGAAGTCGGTCGTGCGTCCATGCGGTCGACAGCGTGCGACCGTCGCACGCTGCGTCCGGCAGCGCTGAGTCCGGAGAGAACCAGTCGTCGAACGGCTCCCCGATGTCGCTCGCAACCGACCACAACTCGGCCGGAACCCGGCTCGACGCGGCGCGACGCGCTCCCCGAGGACCGGTGAACCTGACGGCCGCCCGAAGCGACCCGACGTCACGCCAACCCATCTTCAGGTAGCCGGGCCGGCTCGCGTCGTTCGGAGTGTTGAACACGAAGTCGACGCCGGCCCCACCGATCTCCTCGAGGCCGTGCATGGTGAGCGAGCGGAAGACGCCTCGGCCCTGCGCTGCAGGATCGGTGACCGTGTCGACGGCGCGCACAGCGTCGAGCATCTCGCCGTCGCGCCGGAACTGCCAGCGCATGAATGCACGGAAACCGATCACGTCGTCGTCGTCCACCGCCACGTAGGCGAACGACGGCCCGAATGCGTTGCGGTCGTGCTTCCACGCGAACAGTTCGTCGACCCGATCGTCGTCCGGCCAACCGAGGGCCTTTCGACCGAGCCCGAGAATCGACGCCCGGTCGACATCGGTCGCCTCGCGGATCGTGAACTCTCGCCTCGCCGGTGAACTGCCACCGACACGAACCCGGTCCGATGGCGTTGGCGGTTCCGGTGGACGTCGAGCCGGCATCTTCCCGTGGTTCGCCAGTTGCACGTACAACGCTTCGATCCGTTCGACGGTCCGCCCGATGTCGAACGAGCCGGCCCGTTCGGCTGACGCCGCTGCGAGTGTGATCCGCAATTCCGGGTCGCTGTGAAGGCGCTCCCATGCCGACGCCAGCGCATTGGGCTCGCGTGGCTCGACGAGGAGCGCGTCGACGCCGTCGGTGCACACGTCGGCGACTCCGCCGACGGTGGTCGCGACCACAGCGAGCCCGAGCGCGCATGCGTCCATCAGGGCAACCGGCAGGCCTTCGTGGAACGAGGCCAGCGTGAAGACATCGAACGATGCCATCACGCGAGTCGCGTCGGTGCGGTGTCCCGTGAGCACGACGTGGTCGCCGAGTTCGAGTGTCTGCACCAGCGCTTCGACCTTCGATGCGAGCGGCCCCTGGCCCACAGCGACGAGGCGTGCCTCGATGCCGCGATCGATCAGGGTTCTCATCGCCCGGAGCAGGTTGGAGTAGTCCTTCTGCGCCCGGTAGTTCGCGACCGTCCCGATCACGAACTCGTCGGAGCGAATGCCGAGTTCGGAACGCACGACTTCGCGCTCACGACTCAACGCACTGACGGCCGCGACGTCGACGCCGTGATGCAGCACCTCGGTACGTGCCGCCGCCTCCATCGACATGGACCGTCGCGTGCTGTCGCTCACTGCGATCACTGCGTCGTCGAGTCGAGACGTGAGTTGATTGACGAACCGAGTCGGACGGGCGAACGTGTTCCACTCGTTGTGCTCGGTCGAGATCAGCGCAGGGTGACGGTTGCCGCGTATCGACCGGACCGCGAGCCGGCCGGCGGCAGCGAGCAACGGCGAGTGCGCATGGACGACATCCCAATCGCCGTCGACCACGAGTCGACGGAGACGCCTCGGCCATGCGGTGTCGCCGGAATGCTGCGACAGGCAGTGGCATCGGACGCCGACCTGCTCCAGGCGCTCTGCCAGATGGTCTTTCTCGGGCACGACGAATGCGCACTCGATGTGGAACCGGGTGAGGTCGTGCGACTCGGCAGCGGACGCCAAGAGATGCTCGGCGCCGCCCGGTCCGAGACCCTTGACGAGCCACAGGACACGGATCGCCACAGGGCAGACGCTAGCGCTGCCGGTCTCACCGTTACAGTCCCACCATGGCTGCGTGGCACGTGTGTGTGGGATAGCCGGCATCGTCGGGACCGGCCTCGGCTCTACTGAACGGGCGACCGCTCTGGTCGAATCGATGGTCGGAACGCTGACGCATCGTGGGCCGGATGGATCCGGTGTCGTTGCCGTCTCACCCAACTGCGTGCTCGGCCATCGCCGACTCGCCGTCATCGACCGCTCCGACGCCGGGCACCAACCGATGGTCTCCCGTTCGGGCCGATGGATCGTGACCTTCAACGGCGAGATCTACAACCACCGCCAGATCCGGACGGACCTCTCGGCCGAAGGTGCCCACTTCCGCGGACACAGTGACACCGAGACGCTCGTCGAGGCGATCGACGCCTGGGGTGTCGATGCCACGCTCCAACGAACGAATGGGATGCTCGCCCTCGCCGCGTTCGACGCCGTCGACGACCGGCTCGTCATCGCCCGCGACCGGTTCGGGGAGAAACCGCTCTACTGGTGGCATCGCGAGGGGCGACTCGCGTTCGCCAGCGAACTGCGTGCGCTCCGCCAGCTCCCCGACGTCGACTTCGAACTGGACGATGCGAGCGTCACCGCGTTGCTACGGTGGTCGTTCGTTCCCCACCCGCACACGATCTACCGCGACGTCTTGCAGCTGGCCCCGGGATCACTACTCGACATCGCCGTCCACGCCGACGGCCACGAGGTCACCGAGCGTCGCTGGTGGTCGCTCGAGGACACCGTGGTCGGAGCAGTCGGCGACCGGACGGACACGACACCCACCCGAGCAGCGGACGAACTCGAGGCACTCCTCGCTGATGCCGTCGCCCTGCGCATGGAGAGCGACGTCCCGCTCGGAGCGTTCCTCTCCGGCGGCATCGACTCCTCCGTGGTCGCCGCCCTCGCCCAACGGGCATCGGGCCATCGATCACTGGTCACGTTCACGGTGTCGATGCCCGACATCGGCTTCGACGAATCCGATCACGCCCGAGCGGTGGCCACACATCTCGACACGGATCACCACCAGCTCCACCTGTCGGCCTCCGACGCATTCGAGCGGATCCCACAGTTGCCCCACGTGTGGGACGAACCGTTCGGCGATCCCTCGATGCTGCCGAACCTGCTGCTCTGTTCGGCAGCGAGCGACGGCCTCACGGTGTGCCTGGGCGGCGACGGGGGCGACGAGTTCTTCGCCGGGTACAACCGGCACGTGCTCGGCTCGGCGGTCGAACGCCGCACCGCACGCCTGCCGGAGTTCGCTCGCCGCGGCCTCGCGCGACTCGCACTGTCCGTTCCGCCGACGGTCGTGGACGGCGCCGCGCGTTTCGTCCCCGGTCTCCGGCGCATCCCGAACCCCGGCGACAAGGCCCAGAAGTTCGCGGCACTGATGGCAGCGGATCGCGGTGACGGGTCGACCTGGGAGGCGCTCGCCGGCGTGTGGCCCGTCGACGCGTTGACGCCGACGCCCCACCGGCCTTTCTCGCCGGACCCGGGGATCGAACTCGACGCAGTCGAGCGGATGATGCTCGCCGACACGTCCTCCGTCCTGTGCGACCAGATGCTCGTCAAGACCGACCGGGCGAGCATGGCCGCATCGCTCGAAGTTCGTGCGCCCTTCCTCGACCATCGGGTTCTCGAATGGGCGTGGCGTCAACCGACCTCGGTCAAGGTCGCAGGCGGTGTCGGCAAGCAGGTGCCGCGCGACGTGGCGGAGCGCCTCGTCCCCGCGTCGATCGCGACGCGACCCAAGATGGGCTTCGACCCCCCACTCGGCGCCTGGCTCCGGACCGACTTGCGAACGTGGGCCGAGGACCTCCTGGCGAAGCCGACCTGTGTCGAACGCGGCTGGATCTCCGGCGATGTCGTCGCGACCGCCTGGTCCGATCATCTCAGGGGCCGCCGGAACCGTGACGACCGGCTGTGGAGCGTGTTGATGTTGGAATCGTGGCTCGCAGCGCACGGTCATTGACGTGGCCATCGGTGGTCCTGCCGGGCGAGGTCCCGGCGGTCATGATCGGTGTGGCCGCGTCGATCTTCCTCTGCGTGCCCGAAACCGATCAGATGGACGAGGTGGGAGTGGCGCTCGGCGTCGTGCTCGTGCTCGAACTGCTGGCACGTCGGCCGTTCGGGCCCGCCGTCGTCGCGGTCCAGGCCGGCGTCGTCCTGGCCGCCGGGCTCTACGGTGCAACGAGCCGGGACTCCGCGACCGTGGGTGCCTGGTTCTCGTTCTGGCCGTTCGCCCTCACGTCGCTCACACTGCTGGTCACGCACCGACTCGGTGATCGTGTCCGGGTCGACTCATCCCGGCGGATCCTGATCGAGATCGTCGGAGTCGCCGCAGCGATCGGCGTCGCCCGCACCGGTGCGATCCAACCGACCATCGGGCCGGCAGTGGCTGCGGTCGCTGTCGCTGTGCCCGTCTCGATCGCTCTTGCGGCCCTCGTGGTCCTCGCGAGGCGACCGACGCCATCCTGATCGCCGCTGCCACACTGGGACCGTGTCGATCAGGAGCTTGGTCAAGAGGACGAGTCCCCTCGTCGACTCGATCCTGCGACCTCCGCCGGGCATCACGATCCTGATCTACCACCGTGTCGGCGGCGGCACGCCGAGCGCGGTCGACCTCGACGTCGACGAGTTCCGTCGCCAGCTCGACCACCTGCGAGAGCACCACGACGTCATCGATCTCGACACCGCGGTGTCGCGACTCGAGTCGAACGAGGTCGCCCCGACATCGGGCGTTGTGCTGACGTTCGACGACGGCACTGCGGACTTCTGCGACGTGGTCGTTCCCGAACTCGTGGCCGCCTTCGTCCCGGCCACCCTCTACGTCACGACCGGGTTCGTCGAGGACCCGCAGGGCTTCCACTGGGACACGCCGGCCGTCACGTGGTCGGGACTGCGAGATGCCGTGTCGACCGGACTCGTCACCATCGGGTCGCACTCGCACACCCATGCGCTGTTCGACCGGATCGGCCCGACGCAGGCAGCCGACGAGATCGCCCGGTCCATCGACGCCATCGGTGACAACGTCGGCGTCGTCGCCGAGCACTTCGCCTACCCGAAGGCACTGCGAGCGTCGGTTGGAGTCGAGCCGACCGTGCGCCAGTCGTTCACGACCGCCGCAGTCGCTCGCGGGCGGGTCAACCGACCGGAACGATTCGACCTGCACCGCCTCACTCGCACACCCATCCAACGCGACGACGGGCCCGCCGAGTTCGCCGCCAAGGCCCGAGGTGGAATGCGACTCGAGGGCGAACTCCGCGAACTCGTGGCACACCGCCGCTACCGCGACGCAGTGAACTGACCGACCTCCGCACGAAGCGGTCGGACCCTGACGACGCGCACCATCGGTAGCCTGCCGCGATGCGAGTCCTCGTCACCGGCGCTGCGGGATTCATCGGCTCCCACGTGTGCGCTCGACTCTCGGAGGATCACGATGTCGTCGGCATCGACGATCTCTCCACGGGTGATCGTTCCAACCTGGACGGCATCGACATCGAGTTCGTCGAAGGTTCGATCCTCGACCCGGATGCCCTGGCCACAGCAGCCTCCGGCGCCGACTCCGTCGTGCACCTCGCTGCGATCCCGTCGGTCCCCCGGTCGATGGCAAACCCACTCGCCAGCCACGACGCCATCGTCACCGGAACCCTCCGCGTCCTCGAAGTCGCACGCGCGCTCGATGATCCGCTCGTCGTCATGGCGTCGTCGTCCTCGGTCTACGGAGCGAACCCGGAACTCCCGAAGCACGAGCGGATGACGCCGATGCCGATGAGTCCGTACGCCGGAGCCAAGTTGGCCGCCGAGCAGTACTGCACGACCTGGTCGCGCTGCTTCGGCCTGCGAACGCTGCCGTTCCGGTTCTTCAACGTGTACGGATCGCGCCAAACGCCGGGTCACGCGTACGCCGCCGTCGTGCCGGCGTTCGTCGACGCGGCCCTCGCCGGGCGACCGATCCCCGTCCACGGTGACGGAACCCAGAGTCGTGACTTCACGTACGTGGGGACCGTGGTCGACGTGATCGCGGACGCGCTGCGGCGCGACGTCGCCACCGACGGTCCCGTCAACCTCGCGTTCGGGACGCGTTCCACACTCCTCGACGTGATCGAGTTGCTGGAGACGCAGTTGGGCCGAGAACTCGAACGAGAGCACTCGACGAGTCGGGTCGGCGACGTTCCGCACAGCCAAGCCGACCACACGTTGCTCGACGAGCTGTTCCCCACGATCGTCCCCACCTCGCTCGACGACGGCCTGCGCGACACGGTGGCCTGGATGACCTCGTATCTCGCCGGCGATCACGCCCCGAGCAGCTGAGACGTGACCGTGAAGCGGGTCGGTACCTACCGGGCTCTGGACTGCGTCTTCGAACTCCGCACCCACTCTGCACTCGCGGACCCGTTGGAATCGGCACTGGTCGACCTCCGATGCGACGACGCTCCCGACGACCGCCTCGTCGTGCGATACCGACGGCGATCCGGCTGGGAGTGTCGATGGCACCGGGCCGGACGAGACCATTCCCATGGCGAGACCGTTCGCGAGGAGGGCGATGCCCTCCAGGACGCACTCGCCCACATCAGCGCAGCAGCCGCTCGCTCGGCGTCGGCGCACGATGCCGTTCTCCACGGTGGCGCCGTGGCGATCGACGGGCACGCGGTCGCCCTCGTCGGGCACGACGGTTCCGGCACCGCAGTGTTGGCTGCCACCGCCGTGCTCGACGGGCACCTGCACGTCTCGAACGACGTCGCTGCCATCGACCCGAACGGTCGGGTCAGGTGCTTTGCGCGCCCGGTCGGACTGAAGCCAGAGGAGGCGGACGGGCTCGGCGTCGAGATCCCTCCCGGACCCTTCGACACCGTGTTCCCGTTCCGGATCGCGCCGACCTCACACGGCGAGAACCTGATGCCGCTCCGCGCCGTCTTCCTCGTTCAGACGTCAGACGTCGATCGATGTGAGCGAATCGATCCTGCTGATGCGCTCGTCGAGTTGTACCGGAACTCGGTCGGCGCAGAGGGCTCCGAGCGCCGGATGTTCGCCCGCCTCGAGACGGTCGTGAGGACGGTGCCCGTCCACCGTCTCGAGTGGCAGAGCCATCGTGCGGGGATCGAGCAAATCCGCACCACGCTGTCATGACCGATCGCAACGTTCGGCCGAACGGCGCGGGCGCTCGACCGGTCGTCGTAGGGTTCGGGTCGTGACCGAGCCGCACATCGCTGAGCCACACACCGCCACGTTGCGTTTCGATGCCGACGATCGGCCCGAGGCGATCCACGAGGCCGACGTCGCTGTCTTCGAAGGGGCCGCCGTTCTCTTCGACGTGGCAACCTCCGTCGTGCACCGTCTCGACGGATTCACGGCCGGCGTGTGGATGTCGTGCGACGGCACACGTCCGGTCGAGCAGATCGCCACAGACCTCGCGGACGCATTCGGTCTCGACGCGGTCGACGACTCCGTGCCGGCCCGCGTGGACCAGTCGCTGTCGGTGCTGGCCGACCACGGCCTCCTGGTCGACTTCGCTGCGATCGCTCCTCCGTGCGTGGGCTGCGGCCGCGATCAACCGACCGACGGCTGAACCAGGAGTTGTCGGTCGAGGAGACCGTCCAGCATCGTGTCGACATCGCTGCGGATCGAAGCGGGGTCGACGTCGTATGCCATGGCCACAGTTTCGGTGATCATGGCGACGGTCCGACGGCCGTCGATCGTCGCCCAGATCGCTCCTGCGGTCCCCGGAAGCCGATGCCAACGGCGTGTGGAGTCGTGGAACAGGATGATGTCGCTCCCGTCGGAGGGGCTGAACGTCGCCGCTTCGTCGCTGGCGTGCGGAACCTCGCTGGCGTGCCACGTCACGTGTCGACCGACCGATCGAGTGCGTCCGACACGACGCGCGCTGCATCGCCCACGTCGCCGTAGGTCACGGCGAGCGCACGTGCATCCTCGACCATCCGGCAGAGACGGTCGAACACGATGCGCCCGTGTGTTCCGAGCCCGGGCGTCAACGCCGCGATCCGCTCGAATGCGTCGGCGTGATCCAGTTGCTGCACCGACGACTCAGCCAGCGACCGGTACGTCGGGAACACCAGGAGCCCGACGGGGGTCGGCCGGGTCCCGACTCGGGCTCCGAGGACCCCTGCCGGGACGAGTCGTTCGTACGCGACGTGGCCCGACGAGTCGACCGGTGCCCGCTCGGTCGCGAGGCGGGCGAGCGGGCTGTCGGATCGCACACCCAGCGGGCGAGGGAAGGGGATCACCCTCCCCTCGTCGTCGATGACGGCCACCTCGTCGGTCAGGTACTCCATCTCGTGGTGAACAGCCAGCCAGCCCGCCAACGTCGTCTTGCCGCTGTGCGACGCACCCATCAACAGCGCAGCCCGTGAGCCGCGGGCGACGGCTGCGGAATGGATCGCCACCGGTTGCGACTCGATCGCCAGCCTGTTGAGCTCCCACTGCTGATGGACGAGGACCGCCTCGTCCATCAACTCCATCTCGCACGGCTCCCCGTCACGTCGGATCGACCACGTGACAGGCGGTCCGACGCTCCGTGTCGCGTCGAACCTCACGGTTCGGTCAGGAGTTGCGGCACCGTCGGGCGTCGTCAAGTCTGCGAACACCGATCTGGCGGTGCGTTCGAAATCGAGTGAGTCCGTTCGTAGGAAGACGTCACTGTCGCCGACCCGCAGCGGCCCGACCTCGAGCGACATCGATCCTCGTTCGGTCATCGCCGGCGCTCCCGGCCCATCATCCACGAGGTCCCGACGAAGCGTGGACGCTCACTCCACGGCAGTTCGGTCAGAGTCGTGAGCGCCTGCCGGCGGAAACCGGCCCGGTGCGCGAAGACGCGCAGTGCGCGCTCGTCTGCCCGATCGATCTCGACCCGTTCCGCCCGAACGGCGACATCGTGTCCCGACGGCAGGTCGAGTCGCTGCCACGTCTCGACGATGGCCGCTGCCATCACAGCCCGAACCTTCCACCGGTCGGCGATCCGCCATGCAGTCTCCAGGTCCTCGGGGGAACCGAGCGCGATCTGTGCGACGTCGCGGAATGCACGCACCTCACGGCTGCCGCCCAGCGCTGCATGGAAGCAGGCGTGCAGCATCCGATGCGGCGTCGACGGAACCGGGATCAGCCGACCGGCCAGCGTGATCGAACCCGGTCCGTCGAAGCACTCCTCGGTCCGACATCGGGCGCCGAAGCGACCGATTGCGAACCGCAGATGGAGATCCACCTCCATCCCGTCGACCATCGCAGTGACCCCTTTGCCGTACCGCCGCACGTATCGATGGTGCCACTGATGCGACGACGAGTCATCGGCGAGAATCGCGACCGTTCTGTCCCAGTCGTCGGGGTGGATGACGAGATCGATGTCACCGAACGTCCTCAGCGCTGGGTCGGCGAAGTCGAGGTGTGCGACCGCGGGACCCTTCGTGACCAGCCACCTGATGTCCGCTGCGTCCATCTGCTCGGCAACACGCACGAGGAGTGCCTCGAGTAACACGCAGGCGTGGAGTGCATCGTGCCAATCGTCGTCGATGGACGTCGCGATGTCGCCGGGTTCCTGCGCAGTCTCGATCACGATCTCGCCCGAACGCACCGCGTCTGCGAGCAGACCGCTGATCCGATCCGTGCGACAGAAGACGCGAACACCTTCCAGGTCATCCTCCTCGAGCACCACGGGTCGAGCAGAGGCGACGCCGCCGAACTCGGGGAGCGCGTGTCGAGCGGCCGCGATCACCGCGGGATGGTCACGGTTCGCGAACTGCACAACCGATCTCCTCCCATGCAGCGAGAGTCCGCAACGTGTCGGCTCGCACCTCGTCCTCGTCGGCCCGATACTCGGCGGCGAGTCGCGTCACGATCTCGTCCACGTCGATCGGTTCGGCATCAGCGCTCGGCAGCAGGTTCCACACCGCAGTGGCGGAGCCACTCGCACGGACACTTGTGCCGTCGATCGACGCCACCGTCACGAACCCCGGCACTGCACGCCACACCACGTCGCTTCCACGCCTGGTGCGCCCCCGGGTCACGACTCCATCATGTCCCCGGCTCATCGACTTCCCACGCTACTGACAGTAGAGTTGTCGGAAGTATGGGCTCGTCCGACACCCGCGAGATCGACCGTCGCACGCTCCTCGGGAAGCTTGCGGCCGCTGGAGCTGTGGGCTGGGTTGCTCCGACCATTCTCAGTAGTTCGCCGGCGGCCGCCGGCATCTTCACCGCCAAGTGTGCGCCCGGCAACGTCACGGCGACGAACGCGTTCGTCCCCGTCAATTGTCTGAACAACGGAAGCAACGTCACGATCACCATCACCTTCAACGGACCCTGCCCGTGCGGCGGTACGAGGATCTGGTGTTCGCAGCGCAACACGCCCACCACGTCCGCGAGTTCGACCGCCACGGTGTTGAGCTTCCTCCAGTTCGTACCGATCGGATCGGTCACGATCACCGGCAGGGTCGCGCTCGGCTGCACCGACCGCGACGGCGACACCCAGTTCGCACGCTACGACTGGTCGATGGTCGCGTTCGACAACGGGAACGCGTGCAACACGGCCATCAACTCGATCTCGGGGATGACGTTGAGCAACCGAACACTCGTCACCCAGCCTGCGTGCGCAACGATCGTGACCGCCGCTGCCGCACGTTCGGCTCAGGGTGAAGCTCCGACCGGCGCCACCCGACAAACCATCTGATTCTTCGGAAGCCAAGAATTCACCAGGAGGTCGCCGACGTGGCACGACCATCGCTCGCGCTGCCGAATTGCGAGGAGAACCTATGTCCTTGTGGGTGACATTGCTACCGTCTCATCGTGGATTCGGTGCAGGGAAGAGAGTTGGATCGTCGGGAGGTGCTGCGCCGACTCGCCGCAGCGGGTGCAGTGGGTTGGGCATCACCGATGATCATCAGCAGCCCCGCTTCCGCAGCGGGAGTGTTCACCGCCAAGTGCGCTCCCGGCGTCGTCACCGCAGGAGCACCCTCGTTCTCCCAGACCGGGTGCACGGGCACCGGGACCACGATCACCGTCACGATCACCTTCGCCGGACCGTGTCGATGCGGCGGCGTCTCGACATGGTGTGTGCAGAAGAACTCGCCCGGTGGTGTGGTGTCCTCGACCACGCCGACGATCTCGTTCTCCGTCTCGGTACCGATCAGTCAGACGATCACGATCAACGGCCGGGTCGCCCTCGGGTGCACGGATCGTGACGGCGATCGTCAGTTCGCCGTCTACAACTGGACGATGACCGCCCGGGACAACGGCACCGCGTGCACGACCGCCAGTTCGGTCACGCCGGTGGTGTTGACGGGTCGAACACTGGTCACGTCGATCGCGTGTCCATCACTCGCGTCGATGATGCCGACCTCCGCGCCAGCAACGTCGACGACTCGCTCCACCGGGACTCGACCACCCGGTTGACCCGTCGGCACCAGCCAGTCATCGCTCATCGAGCGCCGTACCGGACACTGCAGACCTCTCGCGGTGGCGGTGACACTACAGTGAGTGAACATGGAGCCGCCGGAGCGCATAGACCTCGACCGTCGGCAAGTGCTGCGCCGACTCGCCGCAGCCGGCGCAGTGGGGTGGGCATCCCCGGTCATCCTGAGCAGTTCACCTGCCGCAGCCGGAGTGTTCACCGCCAAGTGCGCTCCGGGCAGCGTCACGGCAACGGCTGCGGTGGAGTACACCGCCTGTCCCCTGGTGCTCGGAGACTTCACGTACAGAGTCACTCTGACGTTTATCGGATCCTGCCCGTGTGGCGGACCTTCGACCTGGTGCGCTCGCAAGGAGGCACCCGCACCGTTGGTTTCCTCAACGACCAACATTCTCGTGTTCAGTGCGAGTGCGCCTCGACTCACGACTCGCCCATACAGCGGTCGGGTCGCTCTCCGTTGCACCGACCGAGACGGCGACACGCAGTTTGCGATCTACAACTGGTCGCTCAATGTTCAGACCGGGCTCACGTGCATCCTCTTCGGAAATCCCACGGTGACGGTTCCGTCGGTCACCGGCCGGACGCTCGTGGACTCCGCGACGTGCCCCCTCACCTGACGGAACATCCCGTGCGATGTTGCGCACCTCCACTTCGAGGTGATGCGTCGGCAAGCCAACCTTCGTAGCGATTCGCGATGCCGTCGTGGACCAGACGACGGTCGAAGTGCTCCTCGACGTGCTCGCGTGCAGCGATGCCGAGTGTCATCGAGCGCGCGGGTTGCCCAGCGACATCGACCAGCGAGTCCCCGAGCGCCTGCCGGTCACCCGTCGGCACCAACACACCGGTGACGCCGTCGACCACGGCGTCGACCGTTCCGGTCGCGGCGTAGCCGACGACCGGAACGCCCGACGCCTGCGCTTCGAGCGGCGCGTTCGGCAGCCCCTCGCGATACGACGGGAACGCGAGCACGTCGGCGGCTCGGTACACGTCGCGGGTGTCGACGAGCCAGGTCACGTGATGGATCCGCTCGTCGCTGTCGATCGCCCGACGAGTCACGGCATCGAGTGGATCGGCCGACTCGAAGTCACCGACGAGGAGGAGCGACACGTCGTCGCGCCCGTCAAAGCGGGTCGTGAACACGTCGACCAGGTCGGCCACACCCTTGTCCTTCGTCAGCCGGCCGACGAATGCGATCACCGTGCCGTCGAGCCCGAGCGACGCACGTGCGGCGACACGCTCGGCCGGCGTCGATGGCGTGAACCACTCGACGTCCACGCCGTTGCCCGAACCGGCGCCGATCACCTCCCCCACGCCTGACGGCACGACGCCCTCGTCACGAGCGGCCCACAGCACGCTCTCGCTGTTCGCGACCACGTGAGTGGCGCACCGCACCGCGACCCACTCGGTCCCCCGCAGGATCCGGCGCTGCCATCCCGACGCCGTCTCGAATCGCAACCCACGGATGACGTACACCCGCACCCGCACCCGACAGAGCCGGGCCGCCACCGTGCCGAGGAGACCCGCCTTGGGAGTGGACGCGTTGACGATGTCGGGCCGCACCCGACGCAGGAGCCGGATCGTGGCGACGAGCGCCCGAAGATCGCGGAACACCGACATCTCCCGCACGAACGGGACGTGCTCGACGCACACTCCTGCGCCCCACCCGGGCGCGGACGAACCACCGACCGGCCCGGTGCAGGCCACGCCGACGGTCACGTCGAACCCGCGCTCCACCATGAATCCGAGTTGCCCGCGGACGAGGACACTCGAGATGTCGCTCGTCAGCAGGTGGACGATCCTCGGGCGTGCGCCGTCAGAGGACGTCGCCACGGAACTCCACATTGCGGAGGTGGTTCTTCGCGTCGAACACGAGCGGCGCGTGCTCGGCGATCACGTCGGGTTCGAACTCGGGGTGGTCGACGAGCACGACGACCAGATCCGAGTCGCCCAACTCGGCCGAGTCGAACGCCACCAGCGGGAAACGCAGTCCGGACTCGTTGATCTGCGGGATGTGCGGATCGCAGAACCGCACCTCGGCGCCGCTCGCGGCGAGACGATCCGCCACGGCCACCGACGGGCTCTCGCGCCAGTCGCTCGTCGAGCGCTTGTATGCCAGGCCGAGCAGCAGGACGCGACTTCCGTTGACCGACTTGCGCCGCTCGTTGAGCATGGCGGCCACCCGGTCGTGCACGTAGTCGGGCATGTGCTGGTTGACGTCGTTCGCCAGTTCCACGAACCGGAACGACCGACCCAGATGCTGCTTCACGCGCCAGGCGAGGTAGCTCGGGTCGATCGGCAGGCAGTGCCCGCCCACGCCGGGCCCCGGCGTGAACCTCATGAAACCGAACGGCTTCGTCGCCGCGGCGTCGATCGCACTCCACACGTCGACACCGAGCTCACGGGCGAACATGGCGATCTCGTTGACCAGTGCGATGTTGACGTGGCGGAACGTGTTCTCGAGCAGCTTGACCAGCTCGGCCTCGGCACACGAACCGACGGGGACCGTCGTGTCCACGAGCGTCGAGAAGAACGCATCGACGACCGCGAGCGAGTCGGCGTCGGTCCCACTCACCACCTTCGGCGTGTCGACGAGGCCGTGGTCGAGGTTGCCCGGATCGATCCGCTCCGGCGAGTACCCGAGGAAGAAGTCGCCGACCTCGACACCCGACGACGCCAGGAGCGGGCCGAGCACCTCGTCGGTGGTGCCGGGATACGTCGTGCTCTCCAACACGACGCACGCTCCGGGGCGGAGGCGTTCGGCCAGCATCGCCCCCGCCGACTCGACGGCCGTGAGATCCGGCAGACCGTCGACGAGCGGGGTCGGCACGCTGATCACCGCGACGTCGAAGTCGGCGAGCGACGCCGGGTCGTCGGTGGCCACGTATCCGGCGGCGAACGCACGCGCCAGGTGGTCGTCGCTCACGTCACCGACGTAGCTGTGTCCCGACCGCAGCGAGGCGATCCGGTCCTCGGACACGTCGAAGCCGACCACCTGGAAGCCGACCTCGGCGGCGCGGAGCGCGACCGGAAGCCCGACGTAGCCCTGCCCGACGACCACGACCCTGGCCGACCGGTCGGCGATCCTGCCCAGCGCCAGGTCCCTCATCGCGCTCCGTCCGATCGATCGAGTCGCACCGCGGGAACGCCCACCACCGTCGCTCCAGGATCGACGTCGCAGATCACGACGGCGCCCGCACCGACGAATGCGCCTGCGCCGATCGTGACCCCGGGCAGCACCGTCGCCCCCGACCCGATCGTCGCCGCATCACCGATGCGGACCGAGCCTCCGATGGTCGCACCGGGGAACACCGAGACGTGGTCGGCGAGGATCGAGTCGTGGCCGACGACCCCGTTCGTGTGGACCTGCACGTGATGGCCGAGCGTGACCGCATTCGAGATGCGTGCCCCCGGGAGGAGCAGCACGCCGCCGCCGATGATGCAGTTGCCACCGATCGTCACCGAGGCATCGACGATCGTGGCCCATGCGACCCGGGCCGGGCCGAGCCGCGCCTCGATCCGCGACGCGATCGACCGACGCGCCGCACCGTCGCCGATCGCGATGACGAGGGAGACATCGGGGCCGAGCGGCGTGTCGATCGGACCGAGCACGTCGGCCTGGAGTCGGGCGGCCGCTCGCGGATCGACGCTGTCGTCGAGATACCCGAGCAATCCGTCGACCACACGGGACGACACGGCGGCGTCGTAGGCCTCGCGACCGACCCCGCCGGCACCGACGATCACGAACTCGCCGGGCTCGGTTCTCGGCGACATCGGCAACAAGCTACCGCCGCCCCGCGGACGGTCGGAGGCCGGCGTGCTGCGCACCGGCGACAGTACGATCGGCGTCGAGATGACCGCCTGGCTCGCATCACCGTTGCGTCGTTCCATCGACGCAACCCTCGCCACGTCGCTCCTCGTCGTGCTCTCGATCCCGATGGTCGCCGTCGGACTCGCCGTGCGGATCGTGCACGGCAAGCCGGTCATCCTGCGTCAGACCCGAAGTGGTCGCGGCGGGCAGCCCTTCGTCGTCCACAAGTTCCGTTCGATGACCGACGAGCGGGGCCCCGACGGCGAACTGCTCGACGACGAACGGCGTCTCACCCCGTTCGGGACGTGGCTGCGCCAGAGCAGCCTGGACGAACTCCCCCAGCTCTGGAACGTCGTGCGCGGCGAGATGAGTCTGATCGGGCCGCGCCCGCTCCCGGCCGGCTACGACACCCGCTATTCGGCACACCAGGCCCGACGCCTCGACGCACTCCCGGGGATGAGCGGGTGGTCCCAGGTGAGCGGTCGCAACGAACTCTCCTGGCCCGACAAGCTCGACCTCGACGTGTGGTACGTCGACAACGCCACGTGGCGCATCGACGTCGACATCCTCCGGCGAACCGTCGGCACGATCGTCCGTCGAGGCGGCGTGAACGCCCTGGGGCACGCCACCGCTCCGGAGTTCCTCGGCGACCCGGTGGTGGCCGAGGACCCCCGGGACACGCTCACCCGGAGCTGAGCGCTCGGGTCATCGTCTCGATCACACGCTCCAGGTCGGCGCCGCCGAGCCCGCTCCCGGACGGCAGGCAGATGCCCCGATCGAAGATGTCCTCGCTCGTGCCGTCGAGACGCCCCGGCGCGGACGCGAAGGGTGCCTGCAGGTGCATCGGCTTCCACAGTGGACGCGATTCGATGTCGGCGGCGTCCAGCGCCTGGATCACCAGGTCGCGTCGCCGAACGTCGGTGAACGTGGCGCACGTGAGCCAGCCGTTCCAGTCCCCCCACGGAGCGAAGGGCATGAACGTGATGCCCTCGTCGTGGGCGAACGCCGCCCGGTAGCGGTCGGAGATCTCGCGCCGCCGCCGGATCATGTCGGTCAGCCGGGCGAGCTGCGCCCGACCCATCGCTGCGAGGAGGTTGGACAGCCGGTAGTTGTACCCGACACCGTCGTGCTCGAAGTGCCGGGCGGCCACCCGCGACTGGGTCGCGAGGTGCCGAGCGCGATCGGCCGTGTCCGTCGACGGAGCGATCAGGGCTCCACCGCCCGACGTGGTGACGATCTTGTTGCCGTTGAACGAGAAGACGCCGACGTCGCCGAGCGTGCCCGCCGCCCGGCCACCGTGCGTCGAGCCGAGCGCCTCGGCGGCATCCTCGATGATCGGCACCTCGTACCGCCGACACAGCGGGACGATCCGGTCGTAGTCGGCGCACTGCCCGTACAGGTCGACGACCATGACCGCAGCGGGCAACTCCCCGCGCCGGGCCCGCTCGTCGAGTTCCACCTCCAACAGGTCGGGGCTGATGTTCCACGACGTCGTCTCGCTGTCGACGAAGCACGGCCGCGCGTTGACGTAGCGCACCGCGTTGGCCGAGGCGACGAACGTCGCCGTGGGCACGAGAACGTCGTCACCGTCACCGACCCCGACGGCCAGCAGCGCGAGGTGCAGCGCAGCGGTGCCACTCGACAGTGCGACCGAACCCGGCCACCCGGTGAGCGCTGCCAGGTCGGACTCGAACGCCGTGAGTTCGGGCCCGACGGGAGCGATCCAGCCCGAATCGAACGCTCGCAGCAGGGCGTCCCGCTCGAGTGGCCCGACGTCGGGCGCACTGAGATGGATCCGCTCGATGCTCACGCGCCGCTCGTGGGACGCAGCCACGTCAGCGTCGGAGACGACGCGATCGACCGGATCTCCTCGGCGGTGATCCCCGTGCCGACCTGCAGGACCCGACCGACGCCCAGCGGCGGCACGACGACGTGACTGATCGACGGATGCACGCGCTGCTCGCCGATCTCGTCGCAGCCGATCAGCACCTCGTGCAACTTCTCGTTCTCGCGCAGACCCGTGAACACGATCTCGAGCGGCGGTTCGTGGCGACTCGCGAACCGCTGCGCCACGTCGAGGATCCGGACCGGCTCGCCCATGTCGAGCACGAGGACGTCGCCCGATGCGCCGATCGCACCGGCGAAGATCGTCAAGCGGGCGGCCTCCCCCACCGTCATGAAGTAGCGGGTCACGTCGCGATCGGTGACCGTGATCGGCCCGCCGCGCTGCGCCTGCGCCTCGAAGGTGGGCAGGAGCGATCCACTCGAACCGAGCACGTTGCCGAACCGGACGGACACGCACTCGGTGGGCCCGACACGCGCCGCGTCGGCCGTGAGACGTTCGGCGATCCGCTTGGTGCAGCCGAGCACGCTGATCGGATCGGCGGCCTTGTCGGTGCTGACGTTGACGAAGCGTCGCGTGCCGTGCGTGCGGGCCGCTTCGAGGAGGGTGCGGGTGCCCCACACGTTGGTCTTCCAGGCTTCCTCCGGGTTGCGTTCCAGGAGCGGGAGGTGCTTCAGCGCCGCAGCGTGGAAGACGACGTCGGGGCGCCACTCGGCGAACACGGCGTCGATCCGCGCCGGATCACGGATGTCGGCGAGGATCAGCGTCGGGTCGTCGAGCAACGCCGATCCCTCGATCGAGAGCTGCGTCGCGTGCAACCCGCCTTCGTTGCGATCGAGCATCAGCAGCGTCGACGGCCGGTAGGCGACCAGTTGGCGGCACAGTTCGCTGCCGATCGACCCGCCGGCGCCCGTGACCAGCACGCAGCGGCCCGTGATGTCGGCGGCGATCGCGGCGTGGTCGATCTCGGCGGGTCGACGCCCGAGGATCTCCTGCTCGGTGACCGGGTGGATGTCGGTCAGGCGCACCTGACCGAAGAGCTGCTCGACGGGCGGCAGGGTGTACACGTCGAGTCCCGCCGCTCGGCACCGCTCGGTCACCGCGGCGACGAACCCGGTATCGGCGGAGGGGACGGCGAGCAGCACCGCCGTTGCGTTCTTCGACTCGGCGATGCGGACCACGTCGTCGACGCGCCCTTCGACGCGCACGCCCCCGATGCGCAGGTTGCGCTTCCTCGGATCGTCGTCGACCAGCGCCACGGGGACGAAGGGGGTCTGGACGTCGGCCACCATCGTGCGCAGGACGAGGCCACCCGCATCACCGGCACCCACGACCACGACCCGCTCCACATCGGCTCGACCCGATCGCCGACGTCGCTCGGTGTACAGCCGCCACATCGAGCGGATGGTCACCTGGCCCAGCAGGCTCAAGCCCGCAGCGATCAGCGGGATCGACCGAGGAACGGCACGCTCGGCCGCACCGAGTTCCCACAGCCCGGCGGTCATCAGCACACCGACGACGAGAGTGGTGACGGCCACCGCCCCGACCTCGTCGAAGGTGCCGTAGCGCCAGCGGCGCCGGTACAACCCGCCGACCAGTCCGGCCAGCCCTTGGAGCACCACCGCAGCGACGACGGCGATCGCGACCTCGGCCTCCCAGACGTACGTGAATCCGATGTCGTAGCGCAGCACCACACCGACGGGCACGGCGATCGCCCAGATCGCGGCATCGACGACGAAGTGGACGAGCGGGATCCGGCGCTGTGCCCGCGCCAGCAGCGTCGCTCTGTTCGTGTCGTCGGTCACTTCAATCACCACGGGTGACGGTATCGCCGCCCGCCACGTCGAACCCGATGAACCGCTCGACACCCGACGACGTCCCCGCCGACACGATCATCTCACGACCGTCGGCGTCGACCACGGTGATCGACCGGGTCTCGTCGATGACGAGTGGCTGGGTGAACGCGACCAACCGGTGGGCGCCCGGTGCCGCCGACGGGAGTTCGCCGGCGAAGTCGATGGCGACCTCGAGGGTCCCGCCCGGGGGGATCGCGAGCGTGAGGGAGTTGACCGTCCACCCACCTTCGGTGCCGACGCGCATCGACACCGGTGCTCCGTCCACCTCGGCATCGACCACCGGCAGGGCGGAGAACACCGACAAGCGGGTCCGGTTGGTCCCGACCGGATCACCGGCGTAGTTCCCGATCGCTCCCTCGAGGAAGCCGCTCGTCGGCGCATCGTTGGTGACGGTGATGACGGCCGTGCCGTTCACCGCTCCGGTCTCCTCGTCGACCGTCGACCGGTACGACACCTGGCGGCCGAGGTAGGCGTCGAGCTTGTTCGCACCCACGTTGGTGAACACGACGCCGAGTCCGTCGCCCCCGTCGAGCGTCGGCAGCTCGCCGCTGAGGCCGATGTCGCGGAACAACTGCTGCTCCTCGGGATCGGCGGACCAGCCGAGCAAGCGACTCTCCCTCGTCAGCGGCGCGAGGTCACGGGCCACGACCGCGGGGTTGGGCAGTGCGCCGGCGAAGATCCGGGCGATCACCTCCTCGGACACGTCCTGGAGCAGGTCGACCCGGGCGTCGTCGTCCTCGGCGGCGTACTGGTCGACGAGCAGGAAGTCCACGACGTTCGAGGAGTCGAGTGACACGTCGGACCCGTCGACCGTGACCGGCCCCGTGTAGCCGAGCAGCGCACCGATCACCTCGGGATCCAGCGCGAACACGCCGTCGACCTCACCTCCCCCGCTCTGCGGATACAGCTCGGCGATCACCTGCGCCGTCGACGCGAAGTCCGCCGACAGCGTGATGTTCGACCACGGGTCCGCCGCCGTCGCCCCGTCACCGCCGGAGTCGAAGCCGAACCGGCCGTACTGGTCGAGGAAGTCGGTGGGGCCGGTGACCGTTCGTTCGTCGTCCCCGGCGCGGTTGAGGTCCCGTGTGCGACCCGACCGGGCGATCGAGAGCCGACCCTCGTTCGCCGACAGTTCGATCCAGTTCCCCATGAACCCCGCGATCCCGCGTGCCTCCGCCGGCGTCGTGACCGCCACGAAGTACCGGCGCTCACCCTCGCCGCCCAGCAGGCGAGGCGCCAGCGCCACCGCGTCGACCGCTGCATCGAGGCCCGGTCGGTTCGCGTCGAGATCCTCGCGCAGGTCGGCGAGGCGGGTCTCGATCGGTTCGACCAACCAGGGTGATCCGATCGACTCGATCGACTCGTCGAGTGCCGTCAACTCGGCCCGGATCGTCTCGAACGGTGCGCCGAGGATCGCCACCACGTCGAGGTCGAGGCGGCCGCCCTCCAGACGGAGTTGCTCGGGGTCGACGACGGCGAGGGCGGCGGCGAGCGCCTCGGACGCAGATGCGGCCCGGTCGGCCAGGTCGGTGACGGCACGACGGTTCTGGGCCACGACGGGCACGGCCGAACCGGCGGCCGACCACGGCGTCGTCAGCGAGTCGTGAGCACGCTCGAACTCGACGGAGGCGGTGGCGAACGACGCCGACGCTTCGAGGTAGTCCCCGCGTTCGACCGACGCGATGGCCTCGGTCGCACGGGCCTGACCGCTCTCCAGGTCGTCCTGCGCGGCGCGCGCACCCATCCCCGTGCCGATCGTGGCGGCCACCGCAGCGACGCCGACCACGGCGAACCCGACGGGGATCGATCGGCTCACGCGGTTGCGTCGGCGTCGCAGACCCAGGACGAGGAGCGGCAGGGAGGCTCCGATCCCGATCAGCGCCGACAAGCCGTGGAAACCGACCACGTCCGACGACAGCAGCACGACACAGGCGACCGCGGTGATCACCGACCGCTGCACCGACAGGTCCCGACGCTCCGACCCGACCCACCAGCTCGCAACGAGTGCGCCGAGCGCGACGGGGATCGTGATCCACGTCGTGGACAGGGCCACCGCGGCAGCGGCGAGGATCGAGATCGTCCACCACGGCGCCGTGCCGGCGGCCCACACCGTCACCGCCACGGAGACACCGACGATCACGACGTCGATCACCCTCGAACCGGTGGGCGCAGCGTCCGTCAGGCAGGCCACGACCACCGCGACCAGCGTGACGACACCGACCGCCTGTTCGTTGACGCGGTGGCGCTGCATGACGCGCGTCAATGTAGCCGTGCGGGCCGAGTGCGTCGGCTGCGCGGCGTGCTATGGTTCACGTCGTGATCGGAACGAACTTCGGCCTCCTCCTGCTTATGTAGGGCGATCGCTGTACTCACGCGCTCGCCCGCCCCCGCCCCTCCGGCCGGGGGCTCTTTCATTTTTCACGGCCTCGTTCGCTCACCCGCCAGCACCCGATTCCACTCCGGAGAACCCCATGCCCACCCAGACCCGCCCCGTTCCCACCGCCACGACGTCGATGCCGTTCGACAAGTACGCACCGTTCGTGCCGATCGTGCTCGAGGACCGCACCTGGCCGAACGTCACGATCACCACGGCGCCGACCTGGTGCTCCGTCGACCTGCGTGACGGCAACCAGGCGCTCATCGACCCGATGGACCCCGCCCGCAAGCTGCGTATGTTCACCGAACTCGTCGCCATGGGCTTCAAGGAGATCGAGATCGGGTTCCCGTCGGCGAGCCAGCCCGACTTCGACTTCCTGCGTCAACTGATCGAGGAGGACCTGATCCCCGACGACGTGTGGATCCAGGTGTTGGTGCAGTGCCGCGAGGAACTGATCGAACGCACCTACGAGGGCCTGGCCGGAGCACCCCGTGCGATCGTCCACTTCTACAACTCGACCAACCCGCTGCAGCGCGAGGTGGTGTTCCGGATGGACCGCGCCGGGATCAAGCAGGTCGCCGTCGACGGAGCGACGATGTGCAAGGCCGCCGAGTCACGCCTGCCCGCGCTCGCCGACGGATCGGCCACCGAGATCCGCTACGAGTACAGCCCGGAGAGCTTCACCCTCACCGAACCCGACTACGCGATCGAGGTGTGCGAAGCGGTGATGGACGTCATCGCGCCCAGCACCGACGACCCGATCATCCTCAACCTGCCGGCCACGGTCGAGTGCTACTCCCCCAACGTGTACGGCGACGTGATCGAGTGGTTCGGCCGCACGATCAAGGACCGCTCGTCGGTGCTCGTCTCGCTGCACCCGCACAACGACCGGGGCTGCGCCGTGGCCGCCGCCGAGTTCGGGGTGATGGCCGGCGCCGACCGCGTCGAGGGCACCCTGTTCGGCAACGGCGAACGCACCGGCAACGTCGACGTGGTCAACCTGGCGATGAACCTGTTCATGAACGGCGTCGACCCCGAACTCGACATCTCCGACATCGACAAGCTGCGCCGCGTCGCCGAGTACTGCAACCGGCTGCCCGTGTCGCCGCGGCATCCCTACGTCGGCGATCTCGTGTACACCGCCTTCTCCGGCAGCCACCAGGACGCGATCAAGAAGGGCCTCGACGCACTCGACGCGAAGCGCGACCCCGACACGGGTGAGTACGACATGTTCGCCGTGCCGTACCTCCCGATCGACCCCAAGCACGTGGGGCGCAGCTACGAAGCGGTGATCCGGGTCAACAGCCAGTCGGGCAAGGGCGGAGTCGCCTACGTCATGAAGACCGAGCACGGATTCGACCTGCCGCGTCGCCTCCAGATCGAGTTCTCCAAGACCATCCAGCACATCACCGAGGACACCGGCACCGAGATCGGGCCGGGCGTCATGTGGGACAACTTCCAGGCCGAGTACCTGCCGGCCGAGCCTCGCTTCGTGCTGCGCTCGCACGAGTTGAACACCAGCGCGTCCGACGACGACGGCCGGACGGTCATCCAGGCCCAGGTCGAGGTGGACGGCGCGGCATCGTCGATCCGCGGCGAAGGTGACGGACCGGTCGAAGCGTTCGTCGCGGCGCTCGTCGCCGAGTTCGGTGACAAGGTCGGCGACGACTTCGACGTGCTGGACTACGCCGAACACGCCATCGGCCAGGGAGCCAACACGATGGCCGTCGCCTACCTCGAGACGGTGCGCGCCGATGGCGAGATCCGCTGGGGGGTCGGGCGCAGTGCGAACATCACCACGGCATCGCTGCGCGCCGTGCTCGCCGCATTCGAACGCCAGACGTCCGACACCTGATCGGCTGCGGGTCAGGCAGCGAAGGTCTGACCCGCAGCGACCCGACCCGGTACTGTCGCAGTGATGGCATGGCTCACCACCGCACTCCGTCGCTCGCTGTTGCTCGTTCTGATCGCGGCGGCGGGCGGCGCGCTCTGGTCGTGGCGGCGCGACGCCGCCGACGCGTCGCCTCCGGGCCCCGCCGAGTGGCCGCCGCTCCCGCCACCGACCACGACGGCCGGACCCGACACCTCGAGCGAACCAGCCGCTCCGAGCGAACCAGTCGCTGCACCGACCGAGCCCGTTGCGTCGGTGGCCTCGTTCGTGAACGCGCTGGTGGACGCTCCCGACGCGCGAACCACCGACGGGGCCGTGGGCGGGTGGGCCGACCCGCTGGAGGACGGCTCGTGCCCCGACGGGTATCCGATCAAGGCGAACGACAACTCGGGCATCTTCCACGTGCCGGGCGGGCGCTTCTACGATCGCACGAAGCCGGAGCGCTGCTACTCCGACGCGGTAGCCGCCACGCGCGACGGCTACCGTCGGGCCAAGAGCTGACCCGTACGGCGTCACCGAACACTCACCGCAACACAGGGGCACACACCATGAAGGTTTCCGTCGACTTCGATCTCTGCGCTTCGACCGGCGCGTGCATGCAGGTGTGTCCGGAAGTGTTCGAGGTCCGCAGCGACGGCTACCTCTACGTCCTCCAGGAGGAGCCGCCGGCCGAACTGGCCGACAAGGTCAACGAAGCCGCCGACATGTGCCCCACCGCCGCCATCACCGTCACCTGATCATCCAAACGGTGTCAGACACCGTTTGACCGATCCGGACAGGCACCGGTTGTTTCCCATCGGACGGGCTTCGTCGGGTACGGTGTGTCGGCGGGCACACACCGATCGGGGATCGAACATGAGGGGTACACGCAAGATCGCGGCCATCGTCGCTGCATTCGCATCGGTCGCGCTGCCGACGGCGCTGACCGACGTCGGGCCGGTCGTCCAGGCGTCACCCGGCAACGGGCCGAAGGCGATCGTGTCGCTGGGCGACAGCTTCATCTCGGGTGAGGCCGGCCGGTGGAACGGCAACAGCGACAGTTCGTGGAAGACACGCAACGGAACCGACCGCGCCTACCGCACGTCGGGATGGCTGGGTTGGAAGTACGACAAGGAAGCCGTCTACCCCGGAACCGTGCAGAACGCATGCCATCGCAGCGACGTGGCGCCGATCCGTTCGAACACCATTCCGGTGCAGAACAAGATCAACCTCGCCTGTTCGGGAGCCGAGACCTCGGCGATCATCAACCAGACCTACAAGGGCGAGGCCCCGCAGGCCCAGCAGCTCGTACCGGTCGCGCAGGCGAACGACGTCGAGATGATCGTGCTGTCGATCGGCGGGAACGACCTCGGCTTCTCCGACATCATCGTGTCCTGCACACTGCAGTTCTCCACGTCGCCCAGCGCGAACCCGAACTACTGCAACGACGACCAGCAACAGGTCGTCGACCAGAACATGCCCGCAGCGATGGCCGGCGTGAACGCCTCGATCGCCTCGATCCGTGCGTCGATGAACACCGCCGGCTACGCGAACACCGACTACCGACTCGTTGTCGTCTCCTACCCGTCGCCCATCCCCCGCGGCGCCGAGATCCGCTACCAGCAGAGCGGCTACAGCCGACTGACCACGGGTGGCTGCCCCTTCTGGAACGCCGACGCCACGTGGGCCCGTGACAGCCTCGTCCCGCAGATCTCCGACAACCTGCGTGCGGTCGCCTCGGCCAACGGCGCCGAGTTCCTCGACTACCGCGACGCCTTCCAGGGCAACGAGAACTGCTCCAACCAGGCGCAGCGAGCGGGATCGAACGGGCCGAACGGCGCCACCGCCGAGTGGACGCGCTGGGTCGGGTCCGGAGCCCTGCAGGGCGACCTCGAGGAGAGCGTCCACCCGAACGCATACGGCCAGCAGGCCATGGGTCGCTGCCTGTCGCTGCTCTGGTCGCAAGCTCCTGGCGGACAGTTCCGCTGCACCAACACCCCGAACCAGGGTCCGAACGCCATGGTGCTCTCGCCCTGGTGAACCACGTCCGTCATCCGGTGGTCTGTCATCCGGTGTCTGACACCGTCTGACAGACACCGTTTGGTTCGACGGGTAGGTTCCTGGCGTGGGATTCCATGCGCAACTCGACCGGTCGTGGGCGGCGGCGGGGTCGATGCTGTGCGTCGGGCTCGACCCGGACCCGACCCGGTTTCCCGAGTCGATCGGCAACGGACCCGATGCGATCGAACGGTTCTGTCGGGCGATCATCGACGCCACCGCGGACATCGCCTGCGCATTCAAACCCCAGATCGCGTACTTCGCGAGCGTCGGGGCCGAAGGACCGCTCGAACGCATCTGTGAGTACATCCGCAGCGACCACCCCGACGTGACGCTGATCCTCGACGCGAAGCGTGGCGACATCGGCTCGACGGCCGACCACTACGCCCGTGAGGCGTTCCAGCGATACGGGGCGCACGCCGTGACCGTCAATCCGTACCTCGGAACCGATTCGATCGCGCCGTTCTTCGACCCCGCCAACAACCCCGACGGCGGTGGAGCGATCCTGCTGTGTCGGACGAGCAACCCCGGCGGCGACGACTTCCAGTCACTCGTGAGCGACGGCAGACCCCTGTACGTCCACGTCGCCGAGCGGGCGGCGAACGAGTGGTCCGACATGGGCGAGTGCGGCCTTGTCGTGGGTGCGACGTATCCGACGGAACTGGCCGACGTCCGCTCGATCGTGGGCGACATGCCGCTCCTCGTGCCCGGCGTCGGGGCCCAGGGCGGCGACGCGGCGACGGTGAAGGAACACGGGGCGTCGGCGCGCGGCCGGGGTCTGATCGTCAGTTCGTCGCGGGCGATCCTCTACGCAGGCAGCGGCGACGACTTCGCCGACGCCGCGCGGGCCGAAGCCGAACGCACCGCCGCATCCCTCGCCTGCTGAGCAGTCGGCCACGAGGTCCACACCGCATCCCAACGGCGTCCGACACCGAAAGCATCCATCCGGTGTCTGACACCGGATGGATTGACGCCGGATGGGTTCAGGCGTCGAGCGTGACGACTTCGATCATGCCGGGGGCGGCGCGCAGGGCAGCGAGTGCGGAATCGTCGATGCGGGCCGTGGGCGCGATGAGCATCACGGCGTTCTCGGTCTCGGGCACCCGGCTCACGGCCATGTCGGCGATGTTCACGCCGGCGTCACCGAGCAGGGTCCCCATGATGCCGATGACGCCCGGGCGGTCGTCGTTGGTGATGACCACCATGTGATCGGCCGGCGGCACGTCGAACGGCACGCCGTCGATGTTCACGATCCGCTGCTCGGCCTTGGGACCCGCCAACGTGGCGGCGATCGAGTGGCCGCCGCCGCGTACGGTCAGCAGGTTGACGTAGTCGGGCGAGGTCGCGCTGTTCACCTCGCGGACTTCGAGCCCGGCGTCCTTGGCCATCTGCGGCGCGTTGACGTAACTCACGGGATCCTCGGTGATCGACCCGAAGAAGCCCTTCAGGACGGCCAGTTCGAGGATGCGGGTGTCGTAGCCGGCGATGTCGCCCTCGACGCAGACCTCGAGCACGTCGGGTGCCGCACCGACCAGGGACTGGAACAGACTTCCCAGACGCTCGGCCAGCGGCAGGTACGGGCGGATCGTCTCGTTCGCCTCGGCCGCGTTCACGTTGACGGCGAAGGGGACGAAGTCACCGGCGAGAGCGAGCTCGACCATCGATGCGATCGTGTCGCCGGCCTTGTCCTGGGCCTCGCGGGTACTGGCACCGAGGTGCGGCGTGACCACCACGGACGGGATCGAGAACAACGGTGATTCCGTCATCGGCTCGGTCGAGAACACGTCGAGGGCGGCGCCCGCGACGATGCCGTCGTTCAGACAGTCCGCCAGGTCCTGCTCGTGGACGATGCCGCCGCGAGCGACGTTGACGATGCGCAGCGACGGCTTGGCCTTGAGCAACAGGTCGCGGTTGATGATGCCGAGCGTCTCGGGGGTCTTGGGGAGGTGCACGGTGAGGAAGTCGGCCTCGGCCACCAGTTGGTCGAGTTCCATCAACTCCACGCCCATCTGGCGCGCGCGTTCATCGGAGACGAAGGGGTCGTACGCCACGAGGCGCATGCCGAAGGCCTTCGCGCGATCGGCGACGAGCTTGCCGATGCGACCCAGCCCGACGACGCCGAGCGTCTTCTCGAACAGCTCCACGCCTTCCCACTTGCTGCGTTCCCAGCGACCGTCGACGAGTGCGGCGTGCGACTGCGCGACGTTGCGCGCCGACGCCAGGAGGAGCGCCATGGTGTGCTCGGCCGCCGACACGATGTTCGACTGCGGTGCGTTCACGACCATCACGCCCTGCACGGTGGCCCTCGCCACGTCGACGTTGTCCAGTCCGATCCCGGCGCGACCCACGACCATCAGGTCGGTGCCGGCGGCCAACACCTCGGCGGTGACCTGCGTGGCGGAGCGGATGATCAGCGCAGCGGCACCCGGGATGGTGGCGATCAGCTCCTCCGGCGACAGACCGAGCTGCACGTCGACCTCGTGGCCGGCGGACCGCAGACGATCGAGTCCTCCCTCAGCGATTTCTTCGGTGACCAGGATGCGTGCCATATCCGACATGCTTATCGCCGTTGCGGTCCGGCTTCCCACCCGTTGTACGAACCGTCAAGAGCAACGGTGTCACAGCTCCCAGGATCTACATTTCGCCTGATGAAGATCGGCGCTCGAAGATCCGGTGATCGCCGCGCCGTCGAGGGCTCGGGCGCAGCAGCCGACACGTCGCCGCCGACACCGTCCGACGCCACCCGCGCCGCCCCGGATCTGCGCGACATCGAGCACTGGTTCGTGGTGCGTGGCGTTCCGCACTTCGTCGAACGCAAGACCGACGGTTCGATGCTCGACGCCTGGACCCGGGCACTGCCGCTCCTCGTCGTGGCGTACCTGCTGCTCGGCCTCAACGCGCTCGACCTGGCCACTCAGACCCTCACCGAGAACCTCGTCGCGTCGGCGGCGGTGGTCGCCATCCTGATCGGAGCGTGGGCGATCAGCAACCGGCTCCGTGGCGTCCCCACCTTCGCCCGGCCGACCGACATCGACGCTCCCGAGCTCGCGCTGTTCCTGCTCGGACCAGCGATTCCCGCACTCGTCTACGGTCAGTACGGCGACGCCGCCCAGAGCGTGATCACCGCAGCGATCCTGTTGGTGCTGATCTACGTGTGGTCGGCGTACGGCATCGGGCCGCTGCTGCGGTGGGGGTCGCGCCGGGGCAGCCGGCAGATCGCCAGCCTCGGGTCGCTGGTGGCGCGAGCGCTTCCACTGCTCCTGCTGTTCAACACGTTCCTGTTCATCAACGCCGAGGTGTGGGAACTGGCCGGCACGCTAACCGGTCCGGCGTACTTCGTGGTGCTGTTCACGTTCTTCGCCCTCGGCGCCGCGTTCGCCCTCAGCCGGGTTCCCGGCACCATCCGCTCCGTGAACACCTTCGAGTCGTGGAGCGACATCGACCACCACGTGGGGGCCACTCCGGCCGCCAGGTTGGCTCCGGTGCGTCCGGGCGGCACAGCGATCGACGACCTCGGACCACAGGACCAACTCCGACTGCGCCAGCGCTTCAACATCGGGCTGGTCGTGCTGTTCGGCCAGGCCCTGCAGATCACACTCGTCACCGTGTCGCTCACCGTGTTCTTCGTCGGCTTCGGATTCTTCGGGATCACCGAGTCCACCTCGGTGGGTTGGACGCGACTCGACGACATCCACATCCTGTTCCAGGCGTCGTTCGGTGGCCGCGAGCTCATCCTGTCCGAACCGCTGATCCGCGTGGCCGCGTTCCTCGGCGCCTTCTCCGGCATGTACTTCACCGTCGTCCTCACGACCGACGACACGTACCGAACCGAGTTCAGCGACGACGTCGGCCCCGAGATTCGCGAGGCGCTCGCCGTGCGCACCGCGTACCGTGTTGCCCGTGGCACCTACCAGAGCGATCACGACGCAGGCCGGGGCGGTCGACCCGGGCGCGACACCGGAGAGGCCAGGCCACTGACATGAGCACGATCGATCTCGACGGATCCGGTGGGAACGAACCCATCGACCCGCACTCCGACACGACCGCCTCGCCACTCGACGGCATCGAGATCCGCACGCTGCACACCGCCGACGAGATGATCGAACTCGGCGAGGTGTTCCAGCAGGTGTGGGGGTCGGTGACCCAACTCGTCACGATCGAGATCCTGATGGCCGTCACGCACTCGGGCGGATACGTCAGCGCCGCGTACGAGACCCGCGGAGACGGGGAGCGGATGCTCGGAGCATCGGTGGCCATCCTCGCGCGGCATCACGGCAAGCCGGCCCTGCACAGCCACATCACCGGGCTGCTCCCCGGCGCGAGACGGTCGGGTCTCGGGCGGGCGATGAAGATGCACCAGCGTGACTGGGCCGCGACCAACGACATCGACTGGATCGTGTGGACGTTCGACCCGCTGGTTCGTCGCAACGCCTGGTTCAACCTGTCGGTGCTGGGCGCCGAAGCGCACGAATACCTGCCGTCGTTCTACGGGACGATGACCGACTCGATCAACGCCGGCGACGACTCGGATCGCCTGCTGCTCGCGTGGGCCGTCGACGGTGCCACACCCGGACCGATCGACCCCGCCGAGGTCGAGGCGAGCGATCATCTGCTCGTGCCGACTCCCGAGGACATCGTCGCCCTCCGTCGCACCGACCCGACCGAAGTGGCCCGCTGGCGTCGCGAGACGCGAGCCGCGCTCCAGTCGGCGCTCGACGGCGGCGGCCGGATCATCGGGTTCACCACCGCGGGCGAGTACGTGGTCGTCCCGAGCGACGCCGCGGAGCAGCCGTCGTGACCGAACTCGACGTGCTGCCTCCGGTCCGCGTCGAGCGGATCGAACTGCGACGCATCGCGATGCCGCTCGTCACGCCGTTCCGGACGAGCTTCGGTGTGGAAGCCGATCGGGACATCCTCCTGGTCAACGTGCTCGGCACGGTCGGCGGTGTGGCGGTCAGCGGGTGGGGTGAGTGCGTCGCCCTCGCCGACCCCACCTACTCCGCCGAATACGTCGACGGCGCCCAGCACGTCACCGAGGGCCATCTGCTCCCTCGCCTCACCGCCGTGCCCGAGCTCACCGCCGCCGACGTCGGCCGCATCCTCGCGCCCGTCCACGGGCACCCCATGGCCAAGGGCGCGATCGAAGCGGCCGTGCTCGACGCCCAACTGCGCGCCGCCGGCCGATCGTTCGCCGACCTGCTCGGCGTCGCCGCCGCCGACGACGGCTCACCTCGACGCATCCCGAGCGGCGTGAGCGTGGGCATCTTCGACGACGTCGAGGACCTGCTGGCCGCGGTGCAGGGCTACGTCGACGACGGCTACGTCCGGATCAAGTTGAAGATCGAACCGGGCGCCGACATCGACCACGTGGCGGCCGTGCGCGACCTGATCGGCCCCGACACGCCGCTCCAGGTCGACGCCAACACGGCCTACCGTCGCACCGACGGGCAGCACCTCGCCCGTCTCGACGAGTTCGACCTGCTGCTGATCGAGCAGCCGCTGCCCGAGGAGGACATCGTCGGCCACGCACGGCTGGCCGCCGAGGTCGAGACGCCGATCTGCCTCGACGAGTCCCTCGTGTCGGCCGCCGGCACCGCCGATGCGATCGAACTCGGAGCCTGCGAGATCGCGAACATCAAACCCGGCCGCGTCGGCGGCTACCTCGAGGCGATCCGCATCCACGATCTGTGCGTGCAGCGAGACATCCCCGTCTGGTGCGGCGGGATGGTCGAGACGGGCATCGGCCGGGCGGCCAACGCCGCTCTCGCGGCCCTGCCGGGCTTCACGTTGCCGGGCGACATCAGTGCGTCGACCCGGTTCTACGCGCAGGACATCGTCACCGACCCGATCCAGATCATCGGCGGCCACGTCACGGTTCCGACCGTGGCCGGCATGGGCTTCGACATCGACCTCGACGTCCTCGACTCCGTCACCACCTCCACCACGACGATCTCGTTCTGAGGAGCATCGAGCTCGACGTCGCGACCCTCGACGGAGGCACCCGCACATGAGGATCCCGTTCATCCCGAAGGTCGACGACCTCGCCGAGTCGGGCGTGGACCGTGGGCTCTGGACCTACATCGAGGACTCCCGAGGCGGAAGCGCGTTCCTGTTCGCCGGAGCGATCTTCTGGTTCGCCGTTTCCGCGACCGCTCTCCTCGGCGACGACGAATGGGTGAACGTCCTGCTCTACGGCGGGGTGTTCGTTCCCGTCGTCGGTTGGGCGATCGCCCGGAGCCAGGGTGCGCGGTTGTTCTCCGATGTTCGGTACGCCTCGCTTGCGGCACTCGCCGTGGCCACCGAACTCGCCGCACTGCCGGTCATGTTCCTGCTCCGTGACACCCGACCCGGAGTGCTCGTGGCGATCCTGATGATCGCCGACGGTGCTCATCTCCTGATCTTCATGTGGCTGCACCTCGACTACTGGTACTTCCTGGCGGCGAACACCAAGATCGTGCTCGGCGTGACGTTCCTGTTCGGTGCCCTGGTCGAGGACTCACCGGCAGCACAGGCCACCTCGAGCGGTGTCGTGTCCCTGGTCGTCGCACCGTTGATCTGGCGAGACAGTCGGCGCACCTCGACGCTGTACCACCGACGTTGACCTGACGGGCGTCGACATCGACGTCGCCACGTCGCTCGAGGTCGCCGACGCCGTGCTCACGCAGCGGTGTTCAGCCGCACCCTTCGAAATTGGCCTCGGTGCCGGCCAGGCCGAGTTCGCGGGCGCTCTCGCGAATCGACACGAACTCGGGGTAGCGGTCGAAGAATGCGTACTTGTCGGCGAGCGCCGGGTCGACCACCACGTCGTACACGTAGGCCGAGAAGGTCTCGGCGAAGTCCTCCTCGGGGTGGACGGCGGCGTACGAGCCGACGTAACCGGCATCGAGGTCGCACCGCTCGGACGCCTCCTCGGGGGTGCCGACGGAGCCGTCCGACGGCAGCGTGTCCCGGATCTCAGGCGGCCAGAACTCCTGGATCCAGGCCCACATGTAGGAGCCCCGGGTGAAGCAGCCGGCGCCGTTGAAGAACGTGTCACACCCCGCAGCGCTGGACACGCCGATGTCGAGTTGCTCCCCCGGCTTCTGGTTGAACACGTGGCTCAGCTCGTGCATCATCGTGAGGCGCAGTTCCTCGGGGTCGTCGGTGCCCGACACCACGTCGACCGCCAGGAGGAAGAACGTGGACTCGTCGTCGAGCGTCGTGACGAACGCCAGGGTGTCGCACGTCGAACACGGTTCGTACCCGGCGACCAGGCTGATGTCGGAGACCAGTTCGATCGGCGTGATCGCCACGAGCGACTCCCACGCAGCCACGAGTCGCGGATCGTCGTCGATCACCACCGGGTCGACATCGTCGCCTTCACCGAGTTGGTCGACGTAGCACGGCGACTGGAGCTGGCCCTGGACGACGAAGTGCATGGCCGTGACGATCCCGTCGTCGCGCACGTCGTCGGGGTCACAGAACCCCTGGGCAGCCAGGTCGGCGAGGAGCACGTCGATCTCCGCCTGAGTGAGCGGGGGCTGCTCGCCCCCCATGTCCGGCACATCGGTCGCCACGTCGTCGGGGACCCGAGAGTCGTCCTTCGGAATCGTGGACTGGCGACCCACGTCGGGCTCCGACGCGACGGGTTCGGTCGGGGCGGGTTCGGCCGGGTCCGGCGGGTCGGGAACCGCGACCGGGACCGACGTCGTGGTGGTCGTGGTGGTGGTGATCGCCTCGGAACGCGACGCGGTGACCCCCACGTCGGTGGACGTGCACGCAGCGACCGCCATGAGCAGGAGCGCAGCCCACCGTTGCGGGGCCCGGGTCGGTCGGCTCGCGCTCGATCGGCGTCGCCTTCCCGTACTCGCCCGTGCCGCCACGGCGCCGACGGTAATCGAGCGGGATGGCGATATCCCGCCGGATGAGTACAGTCGGGCCGCATATGGCGCACCCGTTCCTGTCACACGAATGGATGGACGCGGCACGCGCCATCCGCGAGAAGTACGCCGACGAGGTCCCCCAGGTCGATGCCGACCTGCGGATCAACGTCGCGGTCACCGACGTCCCGTTCGACGACGAGACCGTCCACGCCTACCTCGACACCACCTCGGGTGCGGTCGTGATGGAACTCGGAGCGCTCGACGAACCCGATGTGACCGTCACCACCGACTATCCGACCGCCCAGGCGCTGTTCGTCGACCAGGATCCGGCCATCGCGATGCAGGCGTTCATGAACGGCAAGGTCAAGGTGCAGGGCGACATGATGAAGCTGATGGCGATGCAGACGTCACTGCCCAGCAACGACTCCTCCGAGAAGATCGCTCAGGAGATCAAGGACATCACCGAACGCCCGCCCGCAGCGGACTGAGGCGGCCACGGCGCCCCGTGCGTTCAGGACGGGTTGGCCAGGGGCGCGAGTGCGGCCGCCAGGGTGTCGACGGTCCACCGCTCGGACTGCTCGACCGTCTCGGCCATCGCCCACGGCTCGACACGCTTCACCACTCCACCCTGGGAGAAGAACGTCTCGCCGTTGAACGGACACGTCTCGCCGCTGAGGTACGCCACGAGCGGCGACACGTTGGCAGGATCCCACTCGTCCAGCCCGCCCGCGGCCGGTGCCATGATGTCCTCGAGGCCCGGCGTGGCGAGCGTGAGTCGGGTGCGAGCGGCCGGAGCCACGCAGTTGCTCACGACGTCGTAGCGGGACAGTTCCTTCGCAGCGATCTGGCTGAACGTGGCGATGCCCGACTTGGCCGCCCCGTAGTTCGCCTGCCCCGGGTTGCTGAACAGCCCCGACGTGCTCGCCGTGTGGACGAGGTTGCGTCGCTTGGTGCGCCCGGCCTTGTGCTCGCTGCGCCAGTGCACCGCTGCGTGTCGCGTCGGCGCGAAGTGACCCTTCAGGTGGACCGCGATCACGTCGTCCCACTCGGCCTCGGTCATGTTGACGATCGTCCGGTCGCGCAGGATCCCAGCGTTGTTCACGACGATGTCCAGGTCACCGTATGCGTCGATCGCCGTGGCGACGAGGCGACCCGCACCGTCCCAGTCGGCCACGTCGTCGTCGTTCGCGACGGCCTCGCCGCCGGCGGCGCGGATCTCCTCGACGACCTCCTCGGCCGGCGACGCATCACTGCCCGAACCGTCGTTGTCGCCACCGTGGTCGTTGACGACGACACGAGCCCCGAGCGAAGCGAACAGCAGTGCGTGCTCGCGCCCGAGCCCACGGCCCGCTCCGGTGATGATGGCGACTCGCCCGTCCAGTGACGTCATGCGAGCACCGTAGTGACCCGCCCCGATCGATCCGCAATCCCGCGACGACCCCGACGGCTCATCACCGGCGACGCTCAGAGGAAGATCAGGTCGACGACCTGCTGTCGTCGGAACAACGCGCCCACCGCAGCGTCCTCACCGTCGACCGTCGCCTGAACGAACGTCCCGTCGGTGGTGCCGAGCAGGTTGCCGATCGCGAAGCCGTTCTCGATCAGGAGTGCCTCGGCATCGGCGTAGGTCAGCCCGTCGAGGTCGGGGAAGGCGATGCGGTCGGGGCCCTTGGACACCTGCACGGTGACGGTCCCACCCCGTTCGATCGAGGAGTCCGCAGCGAGGTCCTGGCTGACGATCACGCCGACCGGGACGTCCTCGCTGAACACGTCCTCGCCCTGTGACAGATCGAGTTGCACCGCCTCGAGCGCTGCCGCGGCCTGCTCGATCGTCTGACCGGCGAGGTCGGGCACCACACGCGGTTCGGGACCCATCGAGAGGGTCATCACGATCGTCTCGCCGGGGAGGATCTGGGCACCGGCGCGCATGCTGGCGTCGGCATCGCCCTGGACCTGCCAGGAGATCACCGCGTCGGGCGGCACGGTCTCGGAGAACTGCCGCTCGGGCGCCTCGATCCCCACGAGGCCGAGTGACGCCAGTTGCGTCACCGCGGCGTCGAACGTCACTTCGTCGAGTTCGGGGAGGATCCGGAACTCGGGTCCGGCGCTCAACACGAGGGTGAACGGCTCGCCTTCCTCGAGTTCGACCCCGGCCGCAGGGTCCGTGCGGATGACGGTGTCGGGCACCGGGAACGAGTCGCTGCGTTCGGTGACGACGGAGATCTCCCACTCGTTGCCGGCGATCTGGTTCATGGCTTCGTCGTCGGGCACGCCGGCCAACACCGGCACCTCGAACGACTTCGGCTGCAGGAGAAGTGAACCGGCGTAGCCGAGCGCACCGAGCCCGGCGAGGAGCAGCACGACCAGCAGGGCGACGGACGCGCGCGGACGCCGACGACGCTCGTCGTCGTAGAGCACCGGCTCCGACGGATCGACCGTGTCGTCGTGGGCGGCCACGACCGGAGCGACCGTCGTCGGCTGATCGGCGATCCTCCGACCATCGTCATCGTCATCGTCATCGTCATCGGCGTCGTCATCGTCTTCGGCATCGGCGTCGGGATCGGGATCGGGATCGTCCCGAGTGGTGGCGTCGGTCGTAGCGGCCACGCCGAGCACCGGACCGAGGACGGTCGGCGGTTCGGGAACGGTCGGTGGTTCGGGGACGGTCGACGGTTCGGGAACGGTCGGTTCCGCCACGACGACCGACGACTCGAGTGGGTCATCGGATGGTCGATCGGGACCGGTGGCCGACTCCGCGACCTCCGCGTCCGGTGTGTCCGACGCAACAACCTCTGCGGCAACGACCTCGCCTTCCCCCTCCGGTTCCTCGAGCGTCTCGGCCGACTCCGACGCAGCGGCGGTGTCGACGGGTTCAGCGGCCGACGTGGCCGCAGGCGCAACGGTCGTGGTCGCCGTCTCGGTCGTCGGTTCGTCGTCGGACTCCAGGCCGGGTTGAGTGAGGATCCGGTCCGACTCGGGCGGTCCGACGGTGGCAGCAGCGACGCCGGCAGCAGCAGCGGCGACTCCCGCAGCAGCGCCGATCGCCACGCCGGATTCGTCCACTCCGGACAGCCCGGGAACCGGAGCGGGCCGTTCGACGCCACCCGTCGGGTCGGTGGGGCGACGCATCGCCGTGGTGTCGAACCTGCCGCTCGTGATGATCGGGATCGGCTCGGGCTTGGACAGCCGCGGTGCAGCCTGGACGAGGGCCCTCCCGAACTCGGCGGCGGTGAAGCGATCCGGCGATTCCGGTCGGCCGGCGCGCTCGAGGACCGAGGCCAACGCGCCCAGGTCGGCCGACACCGGTAGCAGCTTGTCGACGCGCCCTGCGAGGGTCGCGACGGTGGAGTCGGCAGCGAACGGCACCACCCCGGTGACCGCCTCGATCATCACCAGCGCCAGGGCGTACACGTCGGTCTTCGCGTCGATCGGGAGCCCGAGAGCCTGTTCGGGCGACGCGTAGCGCGCCACGTGCGTGGGAACGGCGGACGCGTCGACCCACGCGGGTTCGGCGAGCAGCCGTGCCATGCCGAAGTCGACGACGCGCAGTCTGCGGTCGGCACCGAACACCATCTTCGACGGCGTGAGCTCGGTGTGGAACAGACCCTTCTGGTGTGCAGCGTCGAGCGCACGACACGCTTCGAGTCCGATGACGAGCGCCTGACCCGGCTCCAGCAGCCGTCCGCGATCGAGCAGATCGCGCAGGCTGCCGCCGCCGAGCGCATCGACGGTCCAGAAGACGGTGGACTCACCCGACAGTTCGATCTCTCCCCAGTCGGTCACCGACGCGATGTTCGGATGCGTGAGGGCGTTCGAGATCTCGGCGAGCCTGCGGAACTTGCGCCGGAACTCGGGTTCCACGGCGTGTTCGGGCCGCACGATCTTGACGGTGACCGGGCTGTCGGACTGGATGTCGATCGCGTCGATGATGACGGTGTTCGCTCCGGTGGACACCACACGGGCGACCCGATACCGGCCTGCGAGCACGTGCCCGTCGAGGGCGCCGCCGCTCGACTTCTCGCGTTTTCCGTCCACGTTCTCCACCTCGCGAGACGCTACCGCCTGCACGAACTTCGACGGTCCCAGGCACACTGAAGGTGTGAGCGACACGGACGTAGATCCCGTCGAAGGCGCCGACACCGACATCGGCACCGACGCAGCGGTGCCCGCCGTCCCCGACCTCGACGGCGACACCACGCCCGACGACCAGGGTGCGGAGCCCGGAGCGGCTCGTCGCCGCATCGACTGGGGACTCCTCGTCGCCTGTCTCGTGATCGCCGGTGGCCTCGTCGCCATCGCCTGGGGCGTCGGCTCCGCGATCACCGGCTCCGACGGCATCGACCGTCCCGACGCCATCGAGGACCTGTCGCCTGTCGAGAACGCACAGCAGGCGTTCCAGCAGGAACAGATCATGGTCGACCTCGAGTTCGGGTACGAGGCCGAGTTGATCGTCGACGGAATCGAACTCCCGACCTCCCGGATCGGTGAGTTCTCGGGCGACCTCACGCCCGAGAGCGCCGGGACGCAGGTGTCGGCCCCGCCCACTGCGGTCTTCGACCCCGGCAACTCGATCATCACCTTCCGCCCCAGCGACGATGCGCTGATCCAGAGCTACAGCGAAGGCCGGCACACGGTGCAGGTCGTCTTCTGGAAGACCGACGAGGGGCGCGAGAACGCTCGCAGCTACCGCTGGTCCTTCGACGTCGTCTGACCAGGATCTGCCTTGACAGCACTGCACCACGGCGTGATCCACCGACATTTGGATCGTGATACGATCCATTCTTCGTGCCGAGATCACTCCCCCGCGACCAACTGAACAGGTTCTTCGGGATCAGGTCCCGCACGGTGGCGCTCATCGTGGTGATCGGGTTCGGCGGCGGCGCGCTGGGCGCGGCGTACCTCTTCGTCCTGGACGTGCTGTCGGAGCACATCGGCCCCGAACAGTGGAACGATGGCGGTCAGATCGCCGTCCTCGTCGTGACCGGCGTGATCGTGAGCCTGCTCGTCAAGCTGCTCGGACGGACCGCCGACGTGGAACTGCTCGTCGGCAACATCCACGTCCCGGGCACGACCGATCCCGGGACGAGCGCCTCCGGTCCGGACTCCGGCGGGCGGCTGCGGGCGCTGATCCCCGTGTCGTTGCTCTGTATCGGTGCCGGTGGAACGCTCGGGCCCGAAGCGCCGCTCGTCACGATGACGGGCACGCTCGCCAGCCGCCTCGCTCGCCGATCGGGGCTGAACACGTCGGACCGGCGGGTTCTCGCCATCACCGGGATGGCCGCCGGTTTCACCGTGCTCTTCGGCGCTCCGCTGGGCGCAGCGGTCTTCGCCCTCGAGATCCCCCACCGCCGTGGGCTCGAGTACTACGAAGCGATCGTCCCGGCCGTGATCGGTGCCCTGTGCGGCTTCGCCGTCTCCACCACCTTCGGCGGGTTCGGCCTCGAACCGCTGTGGAACCTGCCGAGCGTCAACATGGTCGACGGCGTCGATCTGGCGTGGGCGGTGGTCGCCGGCGTCCTCGGCGCAGCGATCGGTCTCACCTTCACCCTGCTCGTCGGTGTCCTCCGACGTGTCACGATGCGGGTCCCTCCGTCGGTACGACCTGCCGCCGGTGGCCTCGTGCTCGGCACACTCGCCCTCGTGAGCCCCGGCGCGCTGACCAACGGCGAGGTCCAGATCATCGCGCTCGGTTCGACGGACCCGCTCACGGCGACGCTCTTGGTGGCGGGTCTCGCGAAGCTCGCAGCGGCAGCCGTGGCGCTGGTCACCGGATGGCGTGGCGGGTTCATCATCCCGCTCTTCTTCACCGGCTACACCCTGGGGCGGGTCGCGGCCGACTGGCTGGGGATCGATCACACGTGGATGTTCGTCGCCGCCACGATGGTCGCAGCCAACGTCGCGGTCACCAAGACGCCGATCGGCTCGACGCTCGTGGTCACCGAGATGTCGGGGCTCACGCTCGGCCCGGTCACCATCATCGGCGCCCTCACGAGCCTGGTCCTCACGTCACCGATCGGTCTCATCGACAACCAACGTCGGCGCTTCGACGTCTACGAACCCATGGGCGGCGAAACCGAATCGAGCACGGCGTGATCGATGCCGACCGGAGCGGGCACGACGAGGAACCGGGCGATCCGGGTGACCGGCTGCCGGTCGACCACGATCCGGCACTGACCGACGACGACTACCGATCCCTCGCCGAGTTCCGCCACGCACTGCGGCGGTTCCTCGCCTTCTCCGAGCGCGCCGCGCGCGATCACGACATCCCGCCCGCTCAACACCAGCTGCTCCTCGCGATCCGGGGATCCGCGCCCGGACGACACCCCTCGACGAGCGACCTCGCCGAGGTGCTCCAACTGCGGCTCCACTCCGTCGGCGAGTTGATCGACCGCGCCGAGTCCAACGGATTCGTCGAGCGTCAGGAGGATCCCGACGACGCGCGCCGCTCGCTGCTGGCCCTCACCGAACGCGGCCGGTCGGTGCTCGGTGCGCTCTCGGTCCTGCACCGCAGGGAGCTGCGAACGTTCCGCACCGAACTCGCGGCGATCCTCGACCAACTCGATTGAACGGGCACGCCCGACCCGACCTCACCGCGTGCCCGAGTGAACGCGTGCCCGAGTGCCGCCGGTCGACCGGGGTGGACCTGGCGGAGCGCACTCGGTTCCGGGAATCGATCGGCCCAATTGTCAGTCCAGCCTGACACGACGGTTGACGATGTCAGGTCAACCTGACATCCCGGTCATCAGGTACCTGGAGGTGAGGGCTCCTGGCGGGCGGAAGCAGTGTCGGGCTGATCTGGCAGCGAGTCGTCGGTCTCGTCGGTCTGATCGGGCGGGGCGTCGGCGGTGTCGGGGACGGCGTAGCGGTCGGGGAGGTCGCCGGTGTCGAGCAGCACGACGAACTCGGCTTCGTCGATCACCGGGACGCCGAGCGACTCGGCCTTGGTCATCTTGCTGGCCCCCGCCGATTCACCGGCCACGAGAGCGAACGTCTTCTTGCTCACGCTGCCCGGGCTCTTGCCCCCGCGCGAGGTGATCGCCTCGGCGGTCTCCTCCCGGTTGAAGCCCGAGAGCGTGCCGGTCACGACCACGGCGCGTCCTTCGAGCGTCTGCGGAATCGCCGCACGGGCGGCGGCTTCGCGTTCGGCCGCGTCGGGATCGCCGAAGTTGACGCCCGCCGACCGGAACTTCTCGATGTACGCCTGGTTGGCCTCCTGGGAGAACCATTCGGACACGGTCGTCGCGATCACGCCGCCGACCCCGTCGACCGCCGCCAACTCCTCGACCGACTTGGACGTGATCGAGTCGAGCGTGTGGAACGCGCCGGTCAGCGCCGCGGAGGCCGATGGGCCGAGGTGGCGGACGCCGAGCGCCGTGAGGAACTTGGGAAGCGGACGATCGACCGACTTCTGGATCTCGGCGACGAGGTTCTGTGCGCTCGTCTCGCCGACCCGGTCGAGCTCGACCAACTGTTCGACCGTGAGCGAGTAGAGGTCGGCGGAGTCGCGGACCAGCCCGGCTGCGGTCAGCTTCTCGACCATCTGCTCGCCCAGCCCCTCGATGTCCATCGCGCCGCGTGAGGCAAAGTAGGCGATCTTGCCGTCACGGGTGGCCGGGCAGTCGGGAGCCAGGCAACGGGTGTCAGCCTCGCCCTCGGGCTGGGTGAGCGGCGTGCCGCACGCCGGGCAGTCGTCGGGGAACCGCCACGGGACACTCCCCTCCGGTCGCTCGTTCGTGGCGGCCGGGCCGACGACCTCGGGGATCACGTCGCCCGCCTTGCGCACGATCACGGTGTCACCCGGCCGGACGTCCTTGACCTGCACCTGCTCGCGGTTGTGGAGTGTCGCCATGCCGACCGTCGAGCCGCCGACGAACACCGGATCGAGCACGGCGAACGGCGTCGCCCGTCCGGTCCGTCCGACCGACACCTGGATGTCGAGCAGCGTGGTGGTGCGTTCCTCGGGCGGGAACTTGTAGGCGATCGCCCAACGCGGCGCCCGCGAGGTGAACCCCAGGACGTCACGCTGGCGCAGGTCGTCGACCTTGATCACCACCCCGTCGATCTCGTAGTCCAGATCGTGACGATGCTCCTGCCAGTGCAGGCAGTGGTCGGCGACCTCGTCGACGGTGTCCAGGAACTTCACGTGCTCGTTCACCGGGAAACCGAGCGCACCGATGAACTCGAGTTGGGACCCGTGGCTCGCCAGATCGGGCGCATCTCCCGGCGGGTCGAACACGAGTTGGCCGAGTTGGTAGCTGAAGAAGGACAGCTCGCGGGCTGCGGTCTTCGCCGCATCCTTCTGGCGCAGGCTGCCGGCGGCGGAGTTGCGAGGGTTCACGAACGGCTTGTCGCCCGCTGCGGCGGCCCGTTCGTTCAACCGCTCGAACGCCGACTTGGCCATGTAGACCTCGCCGCGCACCTCGAGCACCCGTGGCGCCGGATGCTGCGCGTCGCCGACCTGGTGGGGGACGTCGTCGATCGTCCTGACGTTCGCGGTGACGTCCTCGCCCGTGCGACCGTCGCCTCGCGTGGCGGCGCGCACGAACGCCCCGTCCTCGTAGCGCAGACTCATCGCCAGGCCGTCGAACTTCAGCTCGCACACGAACCGCGGTGTCGAGCCGTCGAGCCCCTTGACCACACGGTCGGCCCACGAACGCAACTCGTCGCGGTCCATCGCGTTGTCGAGGCTCATCATCGGCACTTCGTGCTGCACCGGCTCGAACGTGGCGCTGATCGCTCCGCCGACCTGCTGGGTCGGCGAGTCCGGCGTGATGAGATCGGGGTTGTCGGCTTCGAGTTCGCGGAGCTCACGCACCAGCGCGTCGTAGTCGGCGTCGCTGATCTCGGGGTCGTCGAGCGTGTGGTACCGCTCGTTGTGGTGGGCGATCTGCGTGCGGAGGTCGTCGATCCTCACGGCGGGCTCGGGGCTCATCGGAGCCGACGGTACCTCGCCGATCGAGTCGCCCGTTCAGGCGCCGAGGGCGAGCTTGCTCGACGTCGCCTGAGTGCTGACCTTGTGACCGAGTTCCGATGCCAGGCGCGCCACTTTGCGAGCGCTCGACACCTGATGCCGGGAGAGTCCGCACTCGGGGGTCACCAGGGACTGGCGTCGGATCCGTCCGGCATCGACGCCGCGCTCCACCAGTTGACACCACACGTCGCTCAGTTGGTTCCAGTAGCGGTCCACGCGCACGGTGATCGGGCCGGTGGTCGGGATCGCCCCCCAGGCGACGACGCCACCCGTGTCGAGGAAGCGGCCGATGTATCCGGCGTAGTCGACGAGGTCGGTCGAGGCCGAGATCGAGAGCACCTGCGGCCCGGTCTCGAGCATCGTGGCGATGTCGGCGCGTCCGCAGCAGTGCACGCCGACGGCGACGTCCGGCCCGACGGCGGCCATGCCGGTCGAGACGAGATCGACGGCGACATCGGGCGGGATCGGGAAGTCGGGAGACATCAACTCGGTCATCCACGGTTCGTCGAGCAGAAGCAACTGCGGGCTGTTCGGCAGCGCCTCGCGCAGCGCGTCGGCGATCTGGCTCACGTGGTGGCGCACGGCGTTGGCCGCGATCGAGAAGGCCTGCGCGTTGCGGACCCCGGCGCGCTGGAGAGCCACGCCGAGCGTGACCGGCCCGACGAACTGCCACTTGATCGGCTGGCCGTCGAGGTTGATCTTCGCGGCCAGGTCGAGGAACGCGGTGAGCCCCGCGAAGGCGTCGGTGCCGAGACCTGTGGTGATCGGAACGTCGACGGTGAGGCCGACCGGGTCGATCGCGAAGCTGCCGTACTGGCCGAGCGACACACCGGGCAGCCCGGCGATCGCCTGCGCGATCATCCCCTCGGCCGGCGAACGCGTCGGCAACGACGGAACGGTCGCGATGTCGAACTCGGCAACCGAGAACGCTGCTGCGGCCGCTGCGTCGCGATGCGGCAAGCTGCCGATGCCCACCGACTTGCCGTTCGCGAACGCCGCGACCGATGCAGGCGCGTGCGCACCGACGGGTGCCGGGATCGGCGCGTTCGGCGACGTCATCGACACACGTTGCCCCTCGGGTGCCTCCGTCACCAAACTGTGGGATGGCCGATCCCCGATCCCCGTCGCAGTCCACGCCGCCCGGCCACGCCGGCGCGGACCGCAGCACGGGCCCCGGGCCGGGCACGTTGTCGGCACGTGTGGTCCCGTGGGCAGCGCGAGTCGCGTGGGTGCTGGTCGCCGTGGTCGGCGGCAGCGCCCTCGAAGCGGCCGTCGACGGGCGGAGTACGGCCGTGCGGTGGACCGTCGCCGTGGGCGGCTGGGGCGTGTTCGCGGCGATCGCCGTCGCGTTGTCGATCCCCTCGGTCCGTTCGCTCACCGTGGCCCGTCTCGGAACACCGCTCGCGCCGGTTGCGGCGGTCGTCGCTGCGGTCGCCGGGGCGCCCGGCGTCGACGTCGCATTGCTCGCCGCACCGGCGACCATCGCCGTGATCGCCGCGTTCAGTGCCGAGTTCGGCCGGTGCATGGTCCAGGCCTCGGCCTACGGCGACGAGGACCGACTCCCCTTGCGCAGCCCGGTGCCCGTGGGCACCGCCGCCGTCGCCTCCTGGGTGATCTGGGCCGCGGCCGTCGTGGCCGCCCCGCTCCTGCTCGCCGCGAAGAACTGGATCGGTGGCGTACCGCTCGCGGCACTCGCCGTGGCGGCGACCGTGCTGCTCGGGCCGCGCTGGCACAAGATGTCGCGGCGGTGGCTCGTGCTCGTGCCGGCGGGCATCGTCGTCCACGACCCCGTGGTGCTCGCCGACACGTTGATGGTCCGCACCGACCAGTTGCTCGGCATCGGACTCGCACGAACCGACACCCAGGCCGCCGACCTCACCGGCCCGGCGAGCGGCTACGCGGTGCAGATCGACACGAGCGAGACGGTGTCGACGGTCTTCGCCTTCACGCCACAGGAGCCGAACGGCAGGGCGATCCACATGACCGGCTTCCTCGTGGCTCCGAGTCGCCCCGGCGAGGCACTCCGCCTGGCCGCGGCCCGTCGGATCCCGATTCGCTGAGTCGTCGGCCCGCGTCAACGATCGACGACGCGCCACGCCGCGGGGAACAACACGCCCGCAGCCAGCATCTTCACCACGTCGCCCGCCAGGAACGGCCGGACACCGAGCGACCACGCCGTGGGATCGGAACCGAACACAGGGACGTCGACGACGTGGGCGAGCCACGCCGCACCGATCACGTACACGGCGAGGTTCGCGACGACGACCGCCGCCACGAACGTGACGACGTTGCGGTCGCGACCGCGTTCGGCGGCCGCGCCGACCAGCACCGCCATGAGCGGATACGCAACGAGGTATCCACCGGTCGCCCCCGTGAAGTACTCCCATCCGCCGTTCGCATCGGCGAAGAACGGGAGCCCGACGATCCCGGCGATCAGGAACAAGCCCATCGACGCGGCGCCGCGACGTGCGCCGAGCGACCCACCGACCAGAACGGCGACGAACGTGGCGAGGTTGATCGGGACGGGCGTGAAACCGAGCGGGATCCGCACCTGCGAGGCGGCGGCCATCAGCATCGAACCGGTGACGACGAGCAGGAGGCTCCGTTCACGCAGTGTGGGGATGACGTCGGCGAGCACGCTGGGTGCACGCGTCGGCAGAGGGAGGGTGGTGTCGGCCATGTCGAATCTCCTGGGGGGAGGGAGGGGGTGGGGGTGACGGATCGAAACTCTCAGGCGAGCGGTGTCCGCTCCAAATCCGTCGACGCCATGGACAGATGGTCAGAGACAGATGCCGCCGCCGAGCACCCGACGGTCGGTCTCGTCGTAGAACACGACGCTCTGGCCCGGCGCGATCCGACGCTGTGGCTGGTGCCACCTGACATCGACCCCGCCGTCCGACGACGGTGAGATGTCGGCGATCCGGGTCGCCCCGTGCGCACTCGCCTGCACCCGTACCCGGCCGTGCACCGCGCCGTTCACCCAACTCGTCCTGGTGACCTCGAGCGCCGGCCGGAGCAGATCGGCGTCGTCGCCGACCGTCACGACCTGATTGGCGACATCGACGTCGACGACGTACTGCTTCGGGCCACCGCCCGGCAGACCGAGGCCCTTGCGCTGGCCGATCGTGACCATCTCGACGGACTCCACCGCACCGACCCGGGTCCCGGCCGTGTCCACCACGTCGGCGGGGCGGAATGCGATGCGATCACCGAGGAACGACTCGCGTCCGTCGGACTTGGTGATGAAGCAGACGTCCTGGCTGTCGGGCTTGTCGGCGGTCCGCAGGTCGATCTCGGCCGCTCGGGCGCGGACCTCGGACTTGTCCATCCCACCGACCGGGAACATCGTGCGGGCCAGTTGCGTCTGGTCGAGCATGTGCACGACGTAGCTCTGGTCCTTCTTCGTGTCGTGTCCACGCTCGAGGGTCAGCGTGCCGTCGTCGAGCGAGCCGATCGCAGCGTGGTGACCGGTCGCCACCGCATCGAAGCCGAGCAGTTCGGCTCGTTCGGCGAGACGCGCGAACTTGACCTCCCGGTTGCACTCGATGCACGGGTTCGGTGTGACGCCGCTCGCATGGGCACGCACGTACGGCTCGACCACGTGGGTGTCGAAGTCGTCACCGAAGTTGAACACGAGGTGGTCGATGCCGAGTTGCTGGGCGACGCGGCGTGCGTCGTCGACGTCGGACACCGAGCAGCAACCGGTGTCGGAGGTGCCACCCCACAGCTTCATGGTGACTCCGACGACCTCGTGACCGGCCTGCGTGAGGAGGAGCGCGGCAACCGAGGAGTCGACTCCCCCACTCATCGCGCACATCACCTTCATGCCGACCAGGCTACGAACCATTCGGCGCCAGACACCGGCAGGTCTCGGGCCGGGACCGATCCCGGGGAACCGAACGGGCTTGCCGAACGTCACATGGGAGACGACGATGTACGTGCGCCGAACGACAGGACCCCGATGACCTTCGAATTCGATTCCATCACCAGCGAGCCCGAACGACCGGCCCGCCGGAAGCCTCGGGCACTCGCCGTGCTCGGCGCGTCGATGCTCGTGGCCGGTGCGGGCGGCATCGGGTTCGGTCTCGGGCACTCGGCCGACGACGCGGTGGCCCCGAGTGCCGCTCCCGTCACCGACACCGCAGCGACAGCCGACACTCCCGACGAACGTGCGCCCGAGACGCTCCCGCCGATCGAGCCGAACACCACCGGCGTGGCCGAGGGGGTGCCCGGGGTCGTGACCGTGGTGACGTCCGAGGAGATGGCCGGGGGCATGGACGGGGAGGTCGCCGGCGATGCCGTCGTCACCGAATCGTCGGGTGGTGGCGGGTGGACCATGTTCGGCGGCGAACCGATGACCCTCCTCACGGAACGCACCACGGATTCCGGTGTGGTCCTGCGCGCACACCTCGGGCAGGTCTGGGAACAGGACTTCTCCGGGTACGACGACTTCGGTGGGCCCGAGGGGTGGCGCCCTCCGGACTGGTGCTTCGAATCGGCTCAGGTGCGGATCGCGATGGGCGGCGGCGAGGCGACCGGCACGAGTGTGATCGACGTCGGCTCGGTGAGTTGGTGGACGACCCCGTTCGGCGGTCGATCCGTGAGTGCGCTCACGATGGGCACCGCCGACGCCAACCCTCATCGCGTCGTGTTCGTGCAGGCCCCGGCCTCGGTCGGCAACGTGACCGTGACGTTCGGTGACGGCGCATCCGACTCGACGGCACCGGTCGACGGCGTGGCGATCCTCGCGGTTCCCGGAGCGGGACCGTCGACGGACACGGGCGACGGCTGGGTCGGTCCGCCGACCGACTTCGACGTCGTGTTCGACGACTCGGCGGCCGAGGACGTCGTCGTCGACGGATCCCGCACCGGGTACAACGACCCCGAGTACCAGCAGTCCTGCTCGCCCCCGCCGCCGGCACTGCCCGAGCCGGGCGAGCAACCCGCCGACCCCGCCGCCGACGAGGCGACGATCGTCGACCTGATGGTCACGATCTACGGCGACGACGACGGCGGGAACGAGGCCCGCATCGACGACCCGACCGGCGTGGCCGAGGCCAGAGAGCAGGTGCGCGAGGGCGGTTTCGAGGAGGCCGCTGCGAACGCCGAGGCGATCGTCGAGGAACTCGTGTTCACGTCGCCGACCGACGCCTGGTTCCGCTATCGGATCGAGACCACCACCGGGATCTTCCCGGAGCGCTTCGGCATCGCGGTGAACGTCGACGGAACCTGGAAGATCACCCGGGCCACCATCTGCCAGGACCTGTCCCTCGCCGGCGGCAACTGCGGCAACGACACCGGTCAGATCCGCCCGCCCGGAAGTTGACCCGCCCGGTCGGCCGCAACAGGATTCCAGCGTTCTCCTACGGTTCGACGTCGCTCGGCGACGTCAGACCGTAGGAGAAGGCGACGTCAGCGGCGGAGGCGGGTGACGGCGCCCGTCACGGCGTCGATCCCGCGGTCGACGTCGGCCTCGGTGCTGGCGTGGCCGAGGCTGAGACGCAGAGCGCCCATCGCGACCGAGCGGTCGACGCCCATCGCCGCGAGCACGTGGCTCGGCTCCATCGCGCCACTGGCGCACGCCGACGCCGCCGATGCGCACACCTCGGCTTCGTCGAGCAGGAAGAGGAGCGACTCGGATTCGACGCCGGCGATGCACACGTGCGCCGACCCGGCGACCTTGTCCGCACGCGGCACGGTCTCGACCACGTCGTCGAGGCCGTCGAGCAACCCGTCGACCAGCGCGTCGCGCAGCGCGGCGATCCGGGGGATCTCGGTCGTCCGCTCCTCGTCGGTGAGTCGCAGCGCCGTCGCCATCGCCACGATCCCCGCGACGTTGTGGGTGCCGCTGCGTCGCTCTCGCTCCTGGCCGCCACCGATGATCAACGGGTCGATCCTCGGACCGCCGCGTTCGACCAACACGCCGACGCCCTTGGGCCCGCCGAACTTGTGCCCCGAGAGGGCGAGCAGGTCGACGTGGGGCGTCACGTCGCGCAGGTCGATCCAACTGGGCGCCTGCACCGCATCGGTGTGCACCAGCGCACCAGGTGCGAAGCGACGCACGATGCGCGCCACCTGTGCGATGTCGTTGATCGAGCCGACCTCGTTGTTGACCGTCATCACGCTGACGACCGCGACGTGGCGTCCCGCGTCGACGGCGTCCTGCAGCACCTGAGCCAGCAGGTCGAGATCCACGCGTCCCACCCCGTCGACGCCGACCACCAGACCACCGTGGTGTTCGACCACCTCGAGCACGGCGTGGTGTTCGTCGGCCGCGCACACGGCGACGCCCGGCGTCCGGGCGAGCGCCCCCGTAATGGCCATGTTGTCGCTCTCGGTTCCGCACCCGGTGAACACGACCTCGTTCGGTCGACACCCCAGCACCGATGCCACGACGTCGCGGGATTCGTCGACGGCCTTGCGTGCCTCACGTGCGAAGCGGTGCGAGCCCGACGGGTTGGCGTACGTGCCGGCGAGGAACGGCATCATCGCGTCGATCGCCTCCGGCCGCATCGGTGTCGAGGCGGCATGGTCGAGGTACGTGAGGGTCATCCGGGAATCGTGCCCGCCGACGACGCCGTCGCCACGTCCTTCACCGTCACGTCCTTCACCGTCACGTCCTGCGTCGGCACGTCCTGCGCCGGCACGGGCGTCACTGCCACGGGCCGGTCGTGACGGGTCCCTGGTACGCGCCGGGAGCCGTGGGCATGCCCGGATGGACGGGTCGGGACATCGACGCTGGTGCACCGGTGGCCCGGCCGGGTCCGTTGCGACGCTGGTACCGCGCCATCGCACAGATCAGGAAGACTTCCGGTGCGACGAAGTGCGGCGACTGATGACGGATCCGGGCGGCGAGACGGTTGGCCAGGTCTCGAGCGAGGGTCGCGCGGATCGGCGCCGACAGCGACGAGCCGCGTGTGAGGAACGAGCGGATCACGGTGTACTGGTCGACGGTGATCGAGGTGGGGTCGATCGTCTCAGCGTACTGCTCGAGGCCGGGTGGCGCACTGAACCAGAGGGCCGGTGTGCTCACGAACTTCTCCGGGTCGCGCACCACCATCGTCCCGGCGATCAGGTCACCGAGCCGTTGGTGTCGCGGCGTCAACATGACGAACAGTGCACCGGTCACGCCGCCGGGCGGGAGCAGTCGGTCGACCACTCCACCCATCGCCCGCAACGTCGCCTCCCGGAGCCGGATCGGTGCACCGTCGATGGTGACCGCCCGCAGGCCGAGCGCCATCTTGCCCGGCGTCCTCCCCCGCAGCCAGGTCTCGAACCCGATCGGATACCCGAACAGGACGAGGAACGTGGAGATCGCGAAGGCCGTGAGGACGCCCGAGTCGTCGCCCAGGAACGCGAGTGCGAGGAGGACGCCGATCATGAGCAGGAGCGCGAGCTGGATCACGAGGTCGAGCAGTCCGGCGAGGATCCGCGACGCGTACCCGGCCGCCTCGATGTCGAGCACCACGGCTTCGGGCGTGACGATGCCGCTGCGGAACTGATCGGGGGCGCCTGCGCCCTGCACCACGACGACGCTCATTCCAGCACTACCGTAGGCGGCCAATGGACATCGATGCGTTCGTCGCGACGCACCAGTACTCCTGGACACGCCTCGGCGACCTGACGCAGCGCGCCCGCAAACTGAAGTCCGTCTCCCCCGACGAACTCGACGAACTCGTCGGGCTCTACCAGCGGACCAGCAGCCACCTCGCTCACGCACGACTCGCCTACGGCGCCGACGACGCGATCGTCGGCCGGCTCACCTACCTGGTCGCCGGCGCCAACGGGATCCTGTACGGACGCCGCGAGACGAACGTCCGCCAGTCCGTCACCCGCTTCCTGGTGCTGACGTTTCCGGCGGCGGTCTGGCGGATCCGACGCTTCATCGTCGTCGCCGCTCTGCTCACGATCGTGCCGTGGGCCGTGATGCAGGTGTGGATCGGCGTCTCCCCCGACGCTTTCGACCTGACCGGCGACCCCGCCGTGACGGAGAGCTACATCGAGAACGACTTCGAGGCGTACTACTCGAGCCAGCCGGCCCAGAACTTCGCCGGTCAGGTCTTCCTGAACAACGTCCGCGTCGGAATCCTCGCCTTCGCCGCCGGCGCACTGCTGTGCGTGTTCACGGCCTTCATCCTCGTCTACAACGGCGCGAACGTCGGGATCGCCGGCGGGCTGTTCACCCACGTCGGCGAGTGGGAGCGCTTCTGGGGTCTGATCCTGCCCCACGGGCTGCTGGAGATCTCGGCGGTGATCGTGTCCGGCGCGGCCGGTCTGCGGATCGGTTGGACGGTCATCGCGCCCGGCGACCAGACCCGCTGGCAGGCGCTGTCCGCGCAGGGCCGCGACGTCGGCAACGTCGTGATCGGGCTGGTGGTCGCATTCGCGGTGGCCGGGCTGATCGAAGGGTTCGTCACGGGTCGCCCGTGGCCCACCTCGATCCGCGTCGGAATCGGAGCGATCGCGTTCGTCGCCTTCTGGGGGTGGACGATCCTCCACGGGCGCCGCGCCGACCAGATCCTCTCGGCCGAAGGCCCGCACACCTCGACGTGAGCCACACCCCGCCCTGGAGCGGGATCATCCTCACGCCGAACAGGGTGCCGACCTCGACGTGAGCCACGCCCCGCCCGGGAGCGGGATCATCCTCACGCCGAACAGGGTGTCGGGGGGTGGGGTGCGGAGTGGGATCGATGTCGAGGTCGTCGCGGCGGCTACTCGGGCGAGATGACATCGGGGCTCAGGGCTCGCAGCGCGACCGGATCGACCACGCGCGTGCGGCCGCGACCGAGAACGATCAGGCCCTCCTGCTCGAGCCGCTTCAACACGCGGTTCGCCGTCGGTCGGGTCGTTCCCGCCAGCGACGCCAGGTCCTCCTGGCGGACCGGGACGTCGACATCGCCGCCGTCGCCCCGATCGAAGAGGTCGGTCAGACGGATCAGGCTGCGGACGACGCGGTCCTCGACGGGCACGTAGAGCACCTCGAGCATCTGCTCGCTGAGACGACGAACCTGGCTCGCGAGGAGGCGGACCAGGAGGCCCTGCACGCTGGGCCGCGTCCGGCACAACTCGTCGAACGCCCGGCGATGCAGCATGCGCGTCTCGACCGCATCGAGTGCCACGACGCTCGCCGTGCGACGTGCGTCGTCGTTGATCAACGCCTGTTCGCCGAAGAAGTCGCCGGCTCCGAGGACGGCCAAGGTCAGTTCGTCACCGTCGGGGGTCGCAGTTCGCACGGCGACGCGACCTCGCTCGATGATGTGCAGGCTGTCGCCGACGTCTCCCTGGAGGAACAGCGCCTCGCGCATGGCGAAGGAGCGACGGACCAGTTGCCCGGTGACCAGGCGGCGATCGTCGTCGCTCAGCCCGCCGAAGAGGTCGATCGCCACGACTCGACTGTATGCAGCGTCCGGGTCGGCCATCGATCCGTGCGATCGATGGGGTTGTGTGTCGACGGCGACGGAACGTCGCTGCGGAGAAGCGGACACTCGACACATGCCTGCCATCGGATCGCTCCCGTCCCCACGCCTGACGCTGCGACGTCCCCGACGATCCGCCGTGGCCGCGCTCACCGCGATCTCGCTGCTGAGCGGCGCGACGGTCGCCACCGTCGTGCTGACCGATCAGCTCGCCTCGCCACCGGTCGCCCAGGCGCTCGACGCACCGATCGACTTCACTCAGCCACTGTCCGACGACTCACGCCGCGGCACCTATCTCGGGTCGCTCGACGACCAGCCCGACGTCTTCGTCTCGATCACCACCGACGAGGGACTCGTGCGCATCTACATCTGCGACGGCGACGAGTTCGGCCACTGGTTCGCCGGTGAGGTGTTCGCGAACTCGTTCGACATCACCACTCCGACCGGCGGACGAGTGACCGGCGCGTTCGCGAACGGTCGGGCGGTCGGCCTCTTCCACGCCACGGACGGCACCGTGTCGTCGTTCACCGCGTCGCTGCCCGAAGGAGACGGCGGCGTGTTCCGAGCCGATCAGACGGTCGGCGACCAACGCGTCGTGGCGGGTTGGATCGTGCAGGACGACGGCGACGTCCGCGGCGTGTCGACCGTGGTCGCTCCGGACGGCACCACCGTGACCGAGCCCGCTCCGGAGGTCGACGCGACCGACCTCCGCGTCGACCCGACCCAGACGATCCCCGTCGTCGACGAGGTACCCGTCGTGGAGATCACCCCCGAGAGCCTCACCGAAGCCGTGCCGACGGAGGCCTCGGCACCGGACACGCCGCCGGCCGAGGAAGCGGCCGAACCGCCCGCTCCTCCGCCCCCGCCGCCGGCTCCCACCACGACCGCGAGCGGCCCTGCCCCGACCGCCCCGTCCCCGGTGCTGCCGACCCAGAGCGACACGCCGCCGTCGTTGAGCTCGCAGTTCCGGCCGGGAGTCGTGGCGTCGGGTGGTACGTCGACGTGGACGGGCACGCTGTCCAACCCCGGCAAGGTCGACCTCGTCGACGTCGCCTTCGGGCTCGCGTTCCCCGATCCTGTCGTGCCCGACCTGACCTCGGTCACCACCACGTGCGCCGGATCGTTCGTGCCGATCGACCCGAAGCGCCGACTCGCCGGGGACCCCCAGGTCGTCGGGTCCGGCATCGTGCTGGCGCCCGGCGCGACGTGCACGCTCACGATCGACGTCGTCCCGGGTGACGGGGCGTTCACGGTGGTCTCCGGTGCGCCCGTGGCAGCGAACGCCCCGGGCGCCGGTTCCGTCGCCGTCGCGACGATCGAGGCCGCGAAGGTCACCGAGGCAACCCAGGTACTCGAGGAGTCGGCCGAGGAGTCGACTGGCGAGGACGGCGAGGTGCGAGGTCAGCCGGCCCCGGTCGCCCCGATCGCGATCGGCGAACCGCGTGAGCCCGACGCCCGCACGGCCGCCATCGAACCCGCACCGACCGCCGCCGCTGCCGCTGCGGTGGACTGGAACGCCTCCGTCGAGTTCGGGGTCACTCCGCTCGCGGTCCAGTTCGCTCCGTCGGAACGAGACGCCACACGCACGTTCGACAGCTGGACCGTCGTGTTCAGCGACGGCACCGGCCAGACCCGAGGGCGCGGCCCACTGACCACCGTGCCACACACGTTCGTCAACGACGGCGACGAGCCCGTCGTCTTCCATGCCGACCTCACCGCCGTCGAAGCGGACGGGAGCGTCACCCGCAGCCGACGATCCGTGACCGTGCTCCCGAAGGGATCCGACTCCGCGACCGTGGTCGCGGACACCTCGACACCGGCGACCCGTGGCGAATCCATCACACTGCCCGTGCTCGTCGTCAACCCGGGCACGAAGGTCCTCGAGGCACCGACGCTCACGCTGAAGGTGTCGGACGGGACACAGATCACCGCGAGCGCAGACGGCTGGCAGTGCACGGGCACCACCTGCACGACCGACGACGTTCCCCCGCTCGGATCGAGTCCGGTCCTGGACGTCACGCTCGGACCGATCCCACTGGCCGCACCGCCGACGATCCGGATCGATTCCGCTCTCGAGTCCCCCGGGCTCACGACCGTCTCGGGAACGATCCACCTGCGCGTCGAAGGTTTCGACGCCGACGCCGGACCCGATCAGACCGTCGACGCGACGCAACCGTCGAACACGGGCGAGCCCGTTGCCACGACCGTGATCCTCGACGGCAGCGGGTCCACCGCTGCGGTGGGGCGGCCGCGCACGTTCACCTGGCGCCAGACCGACGGACCGACCGTCGTCGTCGACACCGGGGCCGACCCCAGTGGGCAGCGCGCCCGCTTCACCGTGCCGGATCCCCTCACCGAGAACGCCACCTTCGTCTTCGAACTCACCGTGAGCGACGGCGTGAGCACCGACGTCGACACCGTCACCGTGACGGCCCTGCGCTCGAACGCGGCGCCGACGATCGCCATCGGGACCGGGTCGGCGAACCCCGCTGCGAACGGGGCGATCGTTCCACCCGTCCTGCTCGGCAGGATCTCCCTCACGGCGCAGGTGTCGGACCCCGACGGTGACGACGTGACGGTCACGTGGACGGCGGTCGGCGCACCGGACGTCCGACTGACCACGGCGGGCGACAACGTCTCGCTCCCCTGGCCGATCCCCGGCCGACCGTTCGTGTCGATCGAAGCGAAGGCGACGGATGCGTTCGGACTGACGAGCGTCGACACGATCTCGATCGGCACACCTCCGGTCCCGGTCACCCTCGCCGTCACCGCGTCGACCACCCAGGCGCCGGGCGGTTCGGTCGTCACGATGACCGCCCTGCCCAGCCGCACGAACCGTGTCACGATCGCCTGGACCCAGGTGAGCGGACCGTCGGTCACACTTCCGCGAACTGCCCCGTCTCCGCAGCGAGGTGCGACGGCACGGGTCACCCTCCCGAGCACGGTGCTCGGGCCCCAGACGATCGTCATCCGAGCCACGGCGACTCCCGCCGACGGCGCATCGCCGGCGAGCAGCGACATCTCCCTGCTGGCCACCCCGGCACCGCCGCTCTCGGTCGTCCTCGCACCCACGCAGCCGGTCGACCCCGGCCAGGAGGTGACCCTCGATGCCGTGATCGGTGGCCCCCAGGGTGCCACCGTGCAGTGGTCGCAGCTCGCCGGGCCGACCGTGGTGACGACCCGTCCGACCCAAGCCTCCGCCACGTTCACCGCACCCGACGCCGACACGCTCGTGGTCATGCGGGTCACGGTGACCGCCGGTGAACGGGTCGTCACCGCGGACCAGGCGATCGACGTCGGCACGCTCGAGCCCGCCGCACCGGTCGCCGGATGCGCAGACGGGTCCGTGCTCCAGCGCGTCGCCGACGGTGAGCGAGTGCTGCTGCTCGGGTCGAACTCGACGGTGCTGCTCGGCGACGTACCCGATGGGGGCGACGACTGCGATCCGGCGGCAACGCTCACCCACGAAGGGACCAGCGTCAACCTGTTCGACTTCATCCTCGGCGACGACCTGGCCGGAACCATCGACGACACGAAGGTCTGTTTCACGTCGGGCACGGTGCGACTGGCGTCGAAGTTCGACCTCCCCCCGATCACGATCGGCGCCATCCCGCTGTGCGTGGTGTACGCCTCGGTCGGAGGAGTGCAGAACCCGACACCGCAGGGGCTGGTGCGTCCGGCCGGTGAGCGGGGCCGAGTCGCGCAGCAGACGCCGTGTTCGTTCCCGCTGCTCGGTGATCTCCGCTGGGAAGGCGAGGTGCCGTTCTTCGACCTGCCGTCGGGTTTCACGCCCGGCACGACGATCCTCACGATCGAGTGCGACCGGCTCGCCCTCACGTCGGATGCAACGGTGGACGCAGCGGGTCGTCTCGAGTTCGCCGGCGAGATCACCGCCGACGGCGGCGGATCGACCCGTGTGACGGCGTCCGGCATCGAGCTGTTCGGAGGTTCGCTCGACGGTGAACTCCTGCTCGAGTACGACGGGTCCCTGGACGTGTCGGGAACCCTCGACGTCGTGGACCCCGACCTCGGCGTCGACGGACTGGACGTCGAACGGCTCGGCCTCTCGCTGGAGGACGGAACGCTTCGCCTGACGGGTCGGATGCTGCTCGGCGAGGCCGCGCCCCGCCTCGGGATCGAAGTCGACGGCAGCTTCACCTCACTCGACGAGTTCAGCGTCGCCGTCACCGCTGCGACCACGGAGCCGTGGGAGCCGTCGCCCGGGGTGGAACTTCCGGCCGGACAGATCGCCGGTGTCCTGGCACGGACCACCGATGGAGTCACCGTCGACATCGCCGCCACCACGAGCACACCGTGGTCGGTCGCCGCCGGTGTCACGGTCCGACAGATCGGTGTGCGCATCACCAACGCCGTCGCCCCGGACGAGTGCCCCACGATCGAGGAGGGCTCGCTGTTCATCACCCTCGGCGGCACTGCCGAGATCGAGATCCCCGATCGCTCCACGCTCACGTCCCAGGTCGAGGCCTGCCTCGGGCTCCCGTCGAACGACGACCCGGCGTTCAGCCTCCGGTCGGTCACGGCGCTCCCGCCGCTGTCACCGGACCCCGCGGTCGACTTCTCGATCGACCGCCTCGAACTGAGCGTGGAGTACGTGAGCGGTGAGATCGAGGCGAGCCTGCGAGGTGATGCACGGGTGCTGGGCATCTCGCTGTCGGCCAAGCTGCTGTTCCGCACGAGTCCGACGGGCGACGTGCTCGTCGCGCTCGCGACCGGTGACGTCCGGCCACTCGGTACGCCGATCTCGACGGGCACGATCGTCTTCTCGACGGCGAACCTGAACGACGTCGAGATCGACGACGGCCTCGTCGTGGACGTCGACGCCGGACTGTCGCTGATCGCCACCATCGACCTCGGCGAAGGGCAACGCCAACTGCTGAACGACGTGCTCTCGCCGCCGACCCCGATCGAGGGCACGCTGATCGTGTCGGCAACCCTCGGCGGATCGAGCCTCACGTTCACCGCGGCGATCGACTTCGGAGCGGACGGCATCGAGCTGTTCACGACGTGCCCGACCGCCCCGTGCGACCCCGATGCGGTGACCACCACCCGCTTCCAACTGAACTCGGGCTTCCTCAAGCTGCGGGTCGGGACGTCGGGCTTCCAACTCGGCGTCGGCGGCGAGGGTTCGCTGTTCCTCCCGCCCGCCGAGATCACCCCGACCGCCGAGCGCAGTCGGCTCGATCTGGCCGTCGAGGCGTTCTTCCGGCCACCCGCCGAGGTCGGCCTGTCGTTCTCGCTGCTCGCCGACGACGGATGGCCCGACGCCGTGGGGATCCCCGGGCTGACCGTCAACGCCCTGGTCGCTCAGGGATCGATCGACTTCACGGTGCCCAATGCCCCGGTCCCCTCGATCGGCATCCTCGCCGAGGTCAGCCGTCTCCCCGATCCGCTGGCGGAGCTCATCGGCTACACGAACAACGGTGAACCGGTCCGGATGGCGATCAACATCGCCCCGAAGAACCCGATCGTCGACATCTCGGTCGGAGTCCGTGACGAGCGTGCCGTCCTGAAGCCGCTGGCGGCGATCGACGGTGACGCCACCGACCTCGACGACGCCCTGACGATCGACAACGCGTCGATCGTGTTCGCCCCGCTCGGTGGGTCGATCGGATCGATCACGTACGAACCGGGGGTGTCGATGAGCTTCGGCGCCACCCTGCTCGGCACGCCGATCCAGGTCGACGCCAGCGTCGACGTCCCCGGGCTGCGGATCCAGGCCTCCGTCTTCGTCGGCACGTTCGAGATCAACGGCATCACCGTGAACGACACCGACGTGCTGTTCGATCTGCAGCCACTCGGATTCCGAGCGCGGATCTCCGGCGGGGTCGACATCCCCGACGGCCCGAGCGTCGCTGCGACCTTCGACGTCCAGGCGGGTGTACTCGAAGCGCTGGCACCCGCGTCGGCCCCGCTGCCGAGTACATCGCTCCCCCGACCGACCGCCGGACTCTTCGTGATCGTCGACATGGGCGCGGACACCTGGAACATCGCTCCGGGGACGTCGCTCCGGAACTTCGAGCTGCACGCAGAGGCCTCGCTCGACGCAGTGGAAGCCACGTTCGATGCGTCGTTCTCCGCACGGGCCGACGCCACGGTGATGGGCCAGGAGATGGCCTTCGAAGGTGAGGCGACGTTCGCCGACGGCAGCTTCGAGGAGATCCACATCCGTTTCAACCCGGGCAACATGAGCGTCAACGGCGTCGTGATCTTCGGCGACGGCCGCTGCCAGACCTCGCTGGTGGGAACTCCACCCCCGACGACCTCGACCGGAGGGCGAGGCGCTTTCAACGGACCGTTGACACCCACCGCTCCACCACGGCTCGGCACCTCCGGCGCGTGTTTCCAACTCGACTACGTCGCCGCCGCCAGTCCGCCGATCGCGATCGGTTTCAACGGCGAACTGGCAGCCGGTTCGGTGAAGGCCCAGGTGAAGGCGCTCGTCGACGGCCGGCTCGCGAGCTTCGAGGGAACCGTGGCCCTCGGCGCCCTCGGGAGCCTCGACGTCGACGGCACGCTGTTCCACGGTGCCGACGCTCTGCTCGCCGACCAGCGGGTGAGGGTGAAGGACGCCACCACGACCGTGCGGCCCTCGCCGGGGTCGTGGCGGATCGACGGACGATTCGACCAGGGCCGAGCACTCGGCGGCGTGTCGGCACCGTGGGCCTTCTCCGCCGGATCGGTCGACCCGTTCGGATCGCCGACCCGCACCACGTGGGGCCAACTCTCCGGAGCGGTCTCGCGGCCGGGGTTCAGCGTCACGGTCAAGGGTGACATCGTCTTCGTGAACGGCCAGATGCGGTACACCCTCGTCGGTCAGTCGGCACTCAGGGTCGACGAGAGCGCCCACGTCATCAACTCGAACCCCGACCCCAATCCGATCACCGGGGGCGACGCCGCAGCCAACTCGCTCCACTCTGCGATCCGATTGGCCGTGTTCGCAGCGGACCCGGCGCCGCCGTCGCATCAGAACGGTCCGTTGGAACAGGTCGTCGGACGCTTGTACGGCAGCGCGAGCTACCGGCTCGAGATCGAGGTCCGACACGACCGTGCGCCGAGATTCGACTTCGAAGGGGCGTCGGAGATCCTGTACTCCGAAGCCTTCAAGCGGGGTTCCTCCACGAGGTTCGTCGAGGAGACTCGGACCCGGTGGAACGCCCCGGTGAGTTTCCGGGTGGCGGTCAATTCCGCCACCGGCAGAGCCTGCTTCCGATGGGGCGAACCCGGCGACTTCGCCACCCAGCAGTGGGGAAGCTGCTGACAGTGCCGGGATTTCCCCGTTGTGTGTCGGGCATGACGGAACGTCGACTCCGCCGGGAGGACGATCGTTCCATGTCGGTCCTGCGCCCTCTCGCCGTGTTCCTCTTCGTCACCGTCGGGGTGTCGATCGCGCCCATCGCCGAGCCGATCGCCTCGGCGGCTCCCGTGTGCACCACCACCTGGGTCGGCCCCACCACCGGCGTGACGCCACTGACGACGCCGTCGTCCTGGAGCACCGGTGTGGCGCCGACGCCGGCCGACGTCGTGTGCTTCAGGTCGAACACCGCGATCCGCGTCCTGGGAGCAACGCTCACGGTGGCCGGGTGGGACATCACGGCGGGAGGTTCGGTTCGCCTCGAGAACGGATCCAACGTGACCGTCACCGGCGAGGCCGACCTCGGCGGCCTGACGCTCGCGAACAGCCGCGTGGTGCTCGGCGCCGATGCGTACGTCGAGAGTGGCGAGACCCTCGTCGCCGCCGCCAATCCCGCCAACATCGAGGCGACCGAGTCCGGACCGACACTGACGGTTCGCGAGGGTGGCCGATTCACGGTCGATGCGATCGCGAGGGCCGGCGTCGACATCGTCAACCAGGGGACCGTGACCGTGAACGGCCGATTCGCCCGCATCGGGATGCGACCCGGCACCAGCCTGAGCAACAGCGGCACGCTCGCACTGAACGGACCGACCACGATCAACGCAGAGCCCGGGTCGCCGGCACCGACGGCGCGCAACGAGCCCGGCGGCACCGTGCTCGTCGACGGTCCCGCATTCGTTCCGTTGTCGGTCGGTGGAATCGGAGATGCTGCCCAGTTCCTCGGCATCGGGTACACCAACGACGGCACGATGCACGTGCGCTCGGGGCAGGGTGCGCTCGGATCGGGCGGCACACACAACGGGACGTTCCGGGTCGACGCCGATGCGCAACTCGGCATCTCCGCTCCGTCGAACGTGTTCGGTCCCGACTCTGTCGTGGCGGGTGGCGGCACGGTCCGTGTCAGCGTGTTCGGCGTGTTGTCCGACACCACCTCGGTGACCGTCGATGCCGCGGCGGCCTTCGAGCCCGCCGAACTCCACCTGATGACCGGCCGGATGGTCGTCGACGGTGACCGGACCCTCCCGCTCGTTCGCATCGCAGGCGGCGCAGTGCTCGACGTGCGCAGCGACACCGTCGTCGGTGGTGGTCTCCTCGCGGTGCAGCCCGGGCAGTCGGCCGTCCTCGCCGGCACCGGTTCGGTGACGATCCCCGAGGGCTCGGCGATGACGCTGTCGGGCGGAAATGCGCTCTTCCTCCGTGACTCCGTCCGGTTGGTGAACGACGGCGAGATCCGTCAGGACGGTCCCACGATCGGCGTCGAAGGCTCGGCGAGAATCACCAACCGCGCGTCGTGGACGATCACGCAGAGTGCCGACGTGCGCTTGGGCTCCTCGACGGTCCTGCGCAACGAGGGGCGCATGACGATCGACGGCCCGGGCGACGCCCAGCTCGGTTTCTCGGGCACGCTCGACAACGTGGGGGAGATCGACGTGGGATCAGGACGCGTCGACTTCCGCTCGACGTCGGTGGCGCAGCATGTCGACGGGACCCTGGCCGGCGGTTCGTGGACGCTTGCCGAGGGGACGACCTGGTTGGGCTTCCCCTCCATCCGCACGATCGACGGTGCAACGGTGGCGCTTCGCGGTGACGCACGTCTGCTCCGCTTCAACGGCGGCGAAACCACCGCATTCGACGATCTCGAACGTATCGGACCCACGGGCCGCCTCGACCTGCTCGACGGCGCGACTCTCGACACGTCACGGCTCGCCGTGAACGGGCTGCGGGTCGACGGCGTGCTCTCGCTGTCGAAGGGTGCGACGGTGACCACCGACTCGCTCGCCGTCGGTATCGACGCCGGGATCCGACTCGAACTCGGCGAGACGTCGCCGGGCTCCGTCGCCGTGTCGGGAGTGGCCGACCTCGACGGTGCGATCGTGGCGACCCAGGGACCCGACGCGATCGTGGAGGCGACATACCCCTTCGTGACGTCGTCGTCGATCGTGGGCGCATTCGCCGGGGTGAGCGGTCCGGGTGATCCGCCGGTGACGGTGCGCCGGGTCGACTCGACGATCGAACTCGTCATCGGCGAGGCACCTGCACCGCCACTCCCCACTGCGTCGCTCGCAGGAGCGGTCGTCGACGAGGGATCGTCGTCGGACCCTGCGTCCGTGCGCATCGTCCTCGACGAACCCGCCGGCGTCGACGGCGTGACCGTCGACTACGAGACGTTCGATCCGGGCGACGCCTTCATCACCGCGGCGCGGCCCGGTGTCGACTTCGAGCCGGTCACCGCCGGGCGGGTGACGATCCCTCCCGGTGGCACGGAGGCGGCGTTGGCGGCGGTGGTGCTCGACGACGACATCCACGAGCAGCCGGAGCGACGCTCGGTCGGCGTCCGGGTGACCGGTGGAGCGACCATCGAGGTGGAGGCACAGGGCTTGCTCACCATCCTGGACGACGACCCACGTCCGCTGTTGTCGATGGACGACGCCGTGTTCACCGAGAGCGACGCCGACGGCGAGTTCACGCTGCCGCTCACCGGCGTCGGCGTCACCGACCGGGACCGATGCCTCACGGCGTTCGTCTTCTCGCCCGACCAGGGGACGATCACCGGCGACGTCGTCGCCGACGGCGGCGGATCGATCGGCGAGTTCTCGATCCCGGCGGGTGCGACCGCGGTCGACATCGGGGTCACCGTCGTCGGCGACGACGTCGCCGAGTCGACGGAATCGTTCGAGGTCAGGATCACCGATGGCTGTCCCGCAGCGGGCGACGACCCCGTGGTCGCCACTGCGACGATCGAGATCGTCGACGACGACGACGATCTTCTGGGATCGATCACCCCGTCCACGCTCACCATCGACGAGGGAACGGCAGCGACGTTCACGCTCGAACTCGTCGACGTGGCCCCGGCGGATCGCACGGTTCGCCTGGTCCTGTCCCCGCCGTTCTTCGGCTCCGTGGCCGACGCCGACGACTTCGATCCGCTCGCCGCCGACGGGGTCTTCGTCGTGCCCGCCGGTGCCTCGGTCGTCTCCCTCCCGACCCTGACGGCTCGCGCCGACGGTCGGTACGAGCGCACACAATCCACGTTCGTCGACGTCCTCGACGGCAACGCTCTCGTCGCCCGCGCCCGTCTCGACGTCGCCGACACCGATCCGCGACCGACGATCGCCGTCGTCGATCCTCGGCTGATCGACGGCACGGCGGACATTCGCGAAGGAACGTCGTCACTCGCCGGCGTGCGCGACTACACCGTCGATCTCGCCCTGAACATTCCGACCGAGGTGCCGCTGACGTTCGTGCTCGGACTGTCGAGAGGGACCGCGACGTCGCCGTACGACTCGACGTCGAACGTCGACTTCACCATTCCGACCGACGTCGTGTACTCCGTGCCCCCGGGTGATGGCCGGACCTCGATCACCATCGGGATCGTCGAGGACGGTCGGGCCGAGGCGGACGAGACCTTCGTGCTCGTGCCGGACCTCCTCCAGCCCGACCCGGAATCGGCCTCGGTCACCTACACGATCATCGACGACGACCCTCGGTTGCGCCTCGAGGAGTTTTCCCGGGTCGACGAAGGTGCGACGCTCCCCGTGATGCTCGACATCGGGTCACCGACAGATGTCGATCGGACGTTCGAGGTCAGACTCCTCGAGTCGGATGCGTCGGTGCCGGGGCTCGATCTGGACCTCGACGCGGAGCCCGACGACTACGTCGACACCGGTGGCGAGTTCGTCGTCCCGGCCGGCGTGACCGAGATCGAGCTCGCGTCGATCATCGCCGTGGCCGACGACATCGACGAACCGGTCCAGCGGTTCGACTACGTCGTGCTGGACGAGCAGAGGGCACTCGTCGACCTGCGCCGGATCGAGATCCGTGACACGAACCCGATCCCGACCGTGACGATCACGGGCACGACGAAGTTCACCGAGGGCAGCAGGGGTGTCACCCGGACGGAGGTCATCACGGCTCGACTGAACGGCGTCAGCGTCTTCGACGTCACGTATCCGGTGACGATCAAGGGCGATGTGATCCCGAACCTCCCGTCCTCCTTCCGGTTCCCTCCCGGCGTCACCGAGGCCACCCTGACGGTCGGCATCGTCGAGGACACCCTCGTCGAGTCCGATCAGTCGTTCACGATCGAGGCGACACTTCCCGAGACGCGGCCCGTCGACACGGCGACGTTCACGATCGAGGACGACGACGTCGAGGACCGCCCACTGCCGATCATCACCGAGGCGCGAGTCGAACCGGTGTTGCCTCCGGGCCAGGGAACCCTTCCACCGACGCCGATCGACAACATCGTGACCATCGAACTGACGAACCCGACGGGTCAGGCGATCGCGCTCGATGGACTGAGGTTGGCCGCAGCTCCACCCACCCTCTTCGACTCGGCGGCCACGGCAGAACTCGCAGTCGGTGGAACCTTGGGACCTGACGAATCGCGAGTGGTGTCCGTCGTCGTACGGGGGCCGGCCTCCGGACGCGTGACGAACGGAGTACTCGAGCCGAGCGGCCTCTGGTGGATTCACGTCGACCGCCCGAACACCGCCGCCTTCGCTGCGACGTTCCCCGTCCGCTTCGGAATCGGAATCGAGGGTGTCGAGCGACAGACACGCATGCGATCCGGGATGCGCGACCAACCCGCCGAGAGCATCGGGGCCTGCGTCATGCCTGCGTGTGGGGTGTTCACCGGGGTGTACGACGTCCGGCTCGGGGCTGCAATGGGCTCCCACCGGTTCGATCCCGACACGAGCGGTCCGACCATCGCCGTCCCACCCTCGATCTCGGTCGCTACGACATCGAACCAGGCCACCGTCCGTGTGAGCTATCCGTTCCCCGCACAGTCCGACGACTCCGAGATGCTCTTTCTCCTGCGCCCGCAGTGCACGCCGCGGTCGGGCTCGTCGTTCCCCATGAACGCAACGACTGTGGTCAGATGTACGTCCGAGGACATCTACGGCAACGTGTCGTCAGCGTCGTTCCCCGTGATCGTGAACCGCATCAACGCGATCGACCCCGGCATCACACCGGCCGGTCAGGTCATTCCGATCTCGGGCGGCGGATTCGTTCCGGGAGGTCGGGTGAGGATCGTGCTGCGCAGCGAGCCGATCGAGCTCGGCGACGTGACCGCCGATGGATCGGGACGGGTGTCGAGGACGGTGACGCTGCCGGCCGACACCGCGCCGGGCAGCCACACGATCACGCTGGAGGGCATCGCACCGGACGGCACATCCCGCCTGGTGGTCCACGAGATCGAGGTCGGTCGACCGTGCACGATCACGGGTTCGCCGCGGGCGGACCTGATCGTCGGCACGAACGGATCCGACGTGATCTGCTCCGGGAACGGAGACGACATCGTCTTCGCACTCGGGGGCGACGACCTGGTGTTCGGCGGGGCCGGCAGCGACATCCTCCTCGGCGGTGTCGGCGACGACCACGTCGATGGCGGAACCGGCCGCGACCTCGTGGTCGGCGGTGCCGGTCGAGACACGCTGATCGGAGAGGTCAGGGTGCAGTGAGTTGGTCGGCTCGGTTCAGCGGAGCGTCGGGCATCCACTCCGTGGCGCGGGCGATCACGGCATCGGCTCGTGGTTCCTCGCCGCGAGCGACGAGCAACTTCGCGAGTTCGAGCGAGACCAACCACCGCAGACCGGCACAGCCCTGCGTCGGGAGGCCGACGATCAGCTGCTCGAGTTCGGCGACCCCACGTCGCCGTCCCGGGATCGCATGGCGAGTCACGAACCGAGGGTTCCGCAGGACCGTCGTGAGCGGAACGGACACCTCGCGCGTCACGGCCCTCGCCCGGATGCTCGCCCGGTACACGCGGCCGAACGCCGCCAGGAGCAGGCTTCCGGCAGCCTCGGCCTGGGCGATGGAGTCGTCGAGTTGCGACATCCCTTCGGTCAGGTCTCCGTCGAGCACCGTCATCACTGCGAACCCCGACGAGGCCGCGAGGATCAGTCCGTCGAGGCCGAGCTTCGTACACGACTCGACGAGATCGGTGTGCAGCGCGCGTGCCTCGTCGACGGCGCTCGCTGCGACCAACCCGTGCACCGCCATCAACCGAGCCATGTCGCGATAGATCGGATCGGTCGCCGTCGCCACGGCGTCGCGTCCGAATCTGGCACTGGCCTCGGTGTCGGCGGTGACGGTGGCCGCCAGACTCAGGACCGACTGACCCATCGACGTCGCCCGGGTGCTTCCGGTCTCCGTGCCCGTCGCGATGAGCCAGTGGGCGGTCCGTCGAGCGTCGGCGAAGCGTCCCAGGCCGATGTGGGCGAGCCCCACGGCACCGGCGGACTTGATGCTGACGTACCGCTTGTCGGCGAGTCGGTCGAGCAACTCGTCGACGCGTTCGCCGTCGGCGAGAGCGCCTGCGTGCTGGCCACCGAGGAACCGCGCCCAGATGCGCCAGGTGTGAGCGTGCGCGAGCACCTCGACATCGTCGGCCTGTTCGCCGATGGCGACGGCGCGGTCGAGGAGCTCGAGCGCTTCACCGATCGAGGCTCGGGCGATCGCAGCGGAGAAACCACGCCAGGCGAATGCCATCCCCACCACCCGCGAGTCGCCACTCGCTTCGATGTCGACATCGTGCGTTGCGAGCAGATCGGTGGCGCTGCGCCACGTGCCGCGGTAGTAGTGGACGAGCACCCATTCGACGAGCAGCGAACCGAGATGCCGGTGCCGCTCCCCTCCGTCGGCCTCCTCGATCAGCATGCGATAGGCGATCGCGTACAACTGGTCGGCCTCGTCGATGGCGTATCGATCGAGCGCACGACGGGCAGCGATGCTCAGGTGCCGGACCGCCGGCTCGACGTCGCCGGCCAGGTGGTAGTGGAACCCGAGGACATCGGCCGACTCGATCGTTCGGCCCCCCGTCCGGGCCTCGATCGAGATCGCCGCAGCGCGGTGGAGCCGCCGCCGTTCGCCCTTGCTCAGGCTGCTCCGGACGACGTCGAGCGTGAGCGCGTGCTTGAACTCGTAGCGACCGGGAGCACCATCGGTTCCGCTGCCGCCCAGCGGCCGGACGAGGTCGGCACGGACCAGTGTCGCCAGAGCCTCCGACGGACTCGCGTCGGGGTCGAGGCTCCGCAGGTCCTCGGTCGTGAACGTCCGCCCGAACACCGCTGCGTGCCGTAGATGCGTTCGCGCCCGATCGGGAAGAGCGTCGAGACGTGCGGCGATCACCCCCTGGACGGTGCTCGGCACGTCGGCGTCGGAGGCATCGGCTCGGAGCACCCAGGTGTCGGACCGCTTCTCCAGTCCGGCCTGGTCGACGAGTCGGTTCGTCACCTCCTCCGCGAAGAACGGATTGCCGCCCGATCTCTCGGCGACCAGTCGGATCAGGTCGACGTCGGCTCTGCCTCCGAGCCGAGACTCGACCAGGGCACGGATCGATTCGAGGTCCAGATCGCGGAGCAACATGGCGACGTGGTCCTCGCCCACGGTGGTGGCGTCCGTGGGTCGACTGTTGAAGAGGAACAGGATGTGTTCGCGAAGTGACGGGACGACGGCACGCAGCAGCGCGAGCGTCGACGGGTCCACCCAGTGCAGGTCCTGCACGCAGACGACGGTCGGCCCCCGGCCGGATGCAGCGGTGAGCAACGCGGCGACGGCGTGGACGAGACGCGCCTGGTATCCCTCGCGGTCACGTGAGGCCTCGGTGGCGTCCTCGACGGCGAAGAGTCGGTTCAACGTACCGATCACGTCGTCGCCCTCGAGGTCGAGACCGGTGACGAGTCGAACGAGTCGTGACCGCAGTTCGTGGGCGTCATGACCCTCCTCGATGCCCGCCATCGATTCGATGATCTCGACGATCGGTGCGTAGGCGGTGGCGGTGGCCGTGGAGCGTCCTCGGCCCTCGTGCCAGGACACGTCGGCACCCCTTCCGGACGTGCACGAGAGGCGGACTTCGTGGAACAACCGCGACTTTCCGGCACCCGCTTCGGCGACCACCGTGACCGATGATCCGCGGCCATCGCCGACGAGCGACTCGACGGCGTTCGAGAGCGTCGCGAGTTCGCTCCCACGTCCGGCGAGCACGCTCAGACTCGGACCGATCGAGTCGGAGCGACGAAGTCCGACGAGCCGACTGACGTCCACCGGTTGTTCGATCCCCTTCATCGTGCGTTCGCCGAGCGATGCCAGCGTCGCGACACGCCGCACCAGGAGTGCGGTGGTCGGGCACACGAGGATCTCGTCGGCGCCGGCGAGCGACTGCAACCGGGCGGCGAGATTGACGACCGGCCCCATCGGCGCCGTGACACCCACCGGATTCCTCGCATCGGCGGTGACCGCCATTCCGGTGGCCAGTCCGAAGTGAGCGGTCTGGGCGCCGTCCCGTGATGCACCGAACGGCCGGAGCGAGTGCGTCGACGACCTGATGTCGACCGCAGCGCGCAGCGCACGCTCCGCATCGTCCTCTCGCGCGAGCGGGTCCCCGAACACCGCCAACACACCGTCGCCGAGGAACTGGTCGACACGCCCGCCCCACCCCTCGATCGCCTCGCGGGCGATCACGAGGAAGGAGTCGACGAGCGAGCGCACGTCCTCGGGTTCGAGCTGACCGGTCAACTCGGTGAATCCGCTCAGATCGGCGAACAGGACGGTCACCTGCCGTCGTTCCGGCTCGGAAGTCGACCGACCGGCCCTCGACTCGGCCGCGGTTCCTGGAACCGCACTCCCGTCGGAGACGCCGGCGCCGCACGAACTGCAGAACCGAGCGCCAGCGGTGATGACGGCGGTACAGGACGCGCATCGTTCGTTCGAGGCCTGATGGAACTCGGCGTCGCTCGACGGCTGGGTGTGCATAGAGGGGTGGAGGAAAACTACTCCCGCCACCCGGCCACGTCGACCGCCACCGCCCGCGCCCCGGCGGTCGGGCGAAGGTCGGAATCCACTCCGTCGGCGCCCGCCGTCGGGCGTAGATTCGTGCCGTGTCCACACCCGTTCTGCGTCCCGCCACGAGCGACGACCTGCCTGCGATCCACTCGGTCCTGCTGCGCGCCGAGGCCGCCGACGACGTCGCGCGGGTGATGGAGTTCGACGAGATGTGCGAGGAGCTCGACGACGCCCGCATCCCCTTCGCCACCCACGTCCGGGTCGCCGAAGTGCACGGTGACGTCGTCGGCTACGTGTACGCACTGCACCTGCCGAGCGAGGTCAAGGAGGAGCGGTGCTACCTGTTCGGCAACGTCGACCCGGCCCACCGCGGTCTCGGTGTCGGCCGCGCGCTGATGACCTGGGGCATCGGGCAGGCTCGCTCGCTGTTGGAGTCGACGGGGCGCGACCTGCCGCGCCACGTCCGCCTCCAGATCTCCGAATCGGCGACGTCGGCGCATGCGCTGATGGGGGCGATGGGATTCGGCATCGTGCGCTACATCGACGAGTTGATCCGCCCACTCGACGACGTGGCGGCGATGCCCGCACCAGCCGCCGTCGACGGGATCACGATCGTGCCGTGGCCCGACGGGCGTGACGAGGAGATCCGCCGGGAGAAGAACGATGCGTTCATGGACCACTGGGGCTCGACCCCCAGCAGCGTCGAGGACTGGCACGCGCAGGTCCACGGGTTCGGCGCACGACCCGACCTCTCGTTCGTCGCGCTCGACGACGAGGACCGAGTCGTCGCACACGCACTGAACCACCGGTACGAGGCCGACGACGAACTGCTCGGTCGCTCGGAGGCCTGGATCGACAGCCTGGGCACGCTCGAAGCGTGGCGCGGCAGAGGGGTGGCGTCGGCGTTGATCGTGCGATCGCTCCAGGCGTTCGCCGAGGCGGGCCTGACCCACGCTGCTCTGGCGGTCGACTCGGAGAACCCGACGGGAGCGTCGCGCCTCTACCGGTCGCTCGGGTTCGGGCCCTCGACGCGCAGCATCGTTCACGACCTCGCGGTCTGAACCCTGCCGACGGCCGTCGCGGTGGCGCCGATGGCCGGGAGCCGCAGGGTGAGGAGCCACGTGAGGACGACGGCCACTGTCGATCCGATCAGAGCGAGGGTGAGCCCTCCCCACAGGTAGAGCAGTCCCGAGAGCAGGGTGCCGACGAAACGACCGGTGGCGTTGGCCGAGTAGTAGAAGCCGACGTCGAGCGACACGTCGTCGTCGTCGGCATACGCCAGCACGAGGTAGCTGTGCAGTGACGAGTTGAGCGCGAACACGACACCGAACACCACGAGGCCACCCACGATCGCCACGGTCGTGGCGAACTCCACACCCACCGCGAGTGCGATGGCCGCCGACACGAGCGCCAGCACGAACGCCCACCGGCGGGCGGCGTGGATCTCGTCGAGGGCCACTCCTCTGCGTCGTCGCAACAGACGTGGAGCGGCGGTCTGGACGATGCCGTACCCGATCACCCACAGCGCGAGGAACGCCCCGATGCCCTGGTAGCTCCAGTCGAGTCGCTCGTCCAGGAACACCGGCAGGGCGACGACGAACCAGATGTCACGCGAGGCGAACAGGAAGAAGCGGGCGGCGGCGAGCCGGTTGATGGCCGACGACTTCGACAGGATCGAGCGCAGCGCCGGCTTGTTCTTCGAGCGACCGATGTCCTCGTCGAGCATCACCACCACCACGACCAGCGCGACGCCGACGAGTGAGGCGAGCGACCAGAGCGCCGCGTCGTAGCCGATCCAGGCGAGCAGTCCGGCCCCGATGAAGAAGCCGACGCCTTTCAACGCGTTCTTCGATCCGGTGAGGATCGCGACGAGCCGGAACAGCGCGCCGTCGGCGTCTCCGGCGACGAACTTGACGGCGCTCTTCGAACTCATCTTGGTCAGGTCCTTCGCGACGCCGGAGAGCGCCTGGGCTCCCATGACGAACACGACCGACACCCACTCGGCCCAACTCGTCTGCTGCACGGTGAGCGCGGCGAGCGCGATCACCTGCAGCCCGAGCCCGGCGACCAGCGTCCGGTTCAGACCGGTTCGCGCCCCCACCCAGCCGCCGACCAGGTTGGTGACGATGCCCATGAACTCGTACGCGAGGAACAGGAAGGCGAGTGAGATCGGCGAGTACCCGAGGTCGTGGAAGTACAGCAGCACCAGCATCCGCAGTGCGCCGTCGGTGATCGTGAACGCCCAGTAGCCGGCGGTGACGAGTGCGTAGTTGCGGACTTTCATCGGTCGCCGATCACAACGATGCTGCGATCTTCGAGGCGAGGTCGATCATGCGGTGCGCGTAGCCGTACTCGTTGTCGTACCAGACCAGCACCTTCACCATCCGGTCGTCGACCACCATCGTCGAGGCGCCGTCGACGATGCCGGACCGGGTGTCGTTGACGTAGTCGGCCGACACGAGCGGACGCTCCTCGAAGCCGAGGATCCCCTGCAACTCTCCGTCCGCTGCGTCGCACAGCAACCCGTTGACCTCGTCGACGGTGACGTCACGGACCATGGTGAACACGCAGTCGGTGAGCGATGCGTTCAACAGCGGTACGCGCACGGCGATGCCGTTCAGCTTGCCGGTCAGTTCCGGGTAGATCATCGTGATCGCCGTGGCCGATCCGGTCGACGTCGGGATCAGCGAGTTGAGCGCCGATCGTGCTCGACGCAGATCCTTGTGCGGTGCGTCGACGATGACCTGGGTGTTGGTGACGTCATGGATCGTGGTGATCGCGCCGCGCTCGATCCCGATCTGCTCGTGGAGCACCTTGACCACGGGAGCGAGGCAGTTCGTCGTGCACGAGGCAGCGGTGACGACGTGGTGCACCTCGTGGTCGTAGAGGTGGTCGTTGCAGCCCATCACGATGTTCAGCACACCCTCCGACTTCACCGGAGCGGCGACGATCACCTTGCGGACACTCTGCTCGAAGTACGGGTCGAGCGCCTCGGTGGACTTGAACCTTCCGGAACACTCGAGCACCACGTCGACGTCGTGGTCGCCCCACGGCACCTCGCCGGGCGACCCGTGCGACGAGTACGTGACCGCGTGCTCGTCGATCACCATCGACGAGCCGTTCGTGGCGACGCTGCCCTGGTAGCGGCCGTGCACCGTGTCGAACTCCAGCAGGTGCGCCGCCGTCGCCACGTCGCCTGCGGTCTCGTTGACGTGCGCGAGTTGCAGATCCGGTCGATCGCGCAGGGCCCGCACGGCCAGACGCCCGATGCGCCCGAAGCCGTTGATCCCGACCCGCACCGTCATGCCAGGATTCCGAGCGAGGCGATCAGGGCTTCGACGCGGGTCCGGATGTCGTCGCGGATCCCCGCGAGATCGTCGGCCGACCGTCCGGTCGGGCTCGGGATGTCCCAGTCCTGGTACTGCTTGCCGGGCAGGATCGGGCAGGCATCGCCGCAGCCCATCGACACGATCACGTCGACGGTCCGCACGACTTCGTCGGTCCACGGCATCGGATACTCCGTCGAGATGTCGATCCCGACCGCAGCCATCGCAGCCACGACGTCGGCGTTGCTGCTCGCAGCAGGCGTCGTCCCACCCGAGAACACGTCGACACGGTCACCGGCGAGGTGCCGCATCCAGCCGGCTGCGATCTGCGAGCGGCCTGCGTTGTGGACACAGAGGAACAGCACGGCGGGCTTGGTGGGATGCGAGTTGTCCAGCCGCGCAAGGGCGCGGAGTCGGTCGCGGGTGAGGCGTTCGACCAACACCGGGAGCCACATCGAGATCGTCGCCTGAGCGGTGAGCCGATCCTGGGACTCGACGATGAACCGTTCGATCGTCTCGGCGTTGAAGGTTCCCGCGAAGTCCCGCTGCAGTCGCTCGGCGGAGTGACGGACGAGGAGGACTTCGTCGGGGTCGAGGCTGACCCCCGTGGCTCGGTCGTTCGGTGTCGTCATGGCGTTGACCCTTTCGGTCGGTTTTCTGGTCGGCCCACCGGTGGGGGCCGTGGTTGGCGGTTGTGGTTCAGGTGGCGAGCGCGGCGAGGCGTGTCTCGATGTCGACGACGACCGCGTCGAACGCATCCGGCGTTCCGACGTCGACCGGATCCGAGATCGACCAGTGCCACCACGATTCGTGCGGATCGAGTTCTTCGTGCGCGCGGTCGCACACCGTCACGATCTGCACGCTCGGGTCGGCGGGCCCGAGTCGATGCGGTTGCGCTGCGGAGAGGTCGATCCCGACGCGCCGAGCGGCGGCCACCGCTCCCGGGTGGACTCGTTCGGCCGGATGTGTCCCCGCCGAGGCGGCGGGGGTGCCCACCCGGTCACGCCACAGTGCAGCAGCGAGCTGCGATCGTGCGGAGTTGTGCGTGCAGACGAAGAGCATCGATGTCGGCGCAGCGAGCGTCGGTGGGACGAGTGCGGACAGCGGCCCACGATCGAGGCGGACGTACCGACGGCGCCGATCGCCCGACGAGACGAACCGTTCGACGAGGCCGACTCGTTCGAGGACGTCGAGGTGGTGTGCGAGCAGATTGCCGGCCAACACGAATCGTTCGCAGAGCTCGCTCGGAGTGCGGTCGCTGACTCCCAGTTCGTCGACGATCGCCAGGCGCGTCGGATCCGCGAGTGCTGCGTGGACCGCGGCCCGGGTGTCGATTCGGTCGTCGTCCCACTGCCGCTTCACTCGTCCATCATTTCATCAATGAGTGTTGAATCAACGATCGCTGAATCGAATTCACCCGTTGTTCACCCGATCGAATGACCGCTCCTCGGTGCGCCGATGGCATAGGTTCCACACCAGGGGCCGACCACATGAGCAAGAAACCGACGATCACCAGAGCACCGTCCGTGGCGCGGTACGAGTACCGCGTCTGGGGCGAGCACCCCCGTGCCCGCAAGCTGTTGGAGCAGTTGGCGTCCACCGTGTCGGAGGAACGCGTGAAGGACTGCTACCTCCTCGCCGGCGACGGCTCCTGGAACGCCAAGGTCCGCAACAACCGACTGAAGGTCAAACAGTTGATCGCCGAGGACCGCGGCTTCGAGCGCTGGAGCGCCGACCGGCCGCGCTCGGCGGGTGACGCTCCACAACCCTTCGACGTGCTGTTCGAGCAACTCCGACTGGATCGGCCCCAGCGCGGCAAGTCCTACGATCTGTACGACGCCGTCGACCGGCTCGAAGCCGACCCGGACACCAAGGTCGTGTTCGTCGTCAAGCAGCGCAAGCGGTACACGGTGGGTCGGTTGCGCGCCGAGGCGACCGACATCGAGATCGTCGAGACCTCCGAGGTCATGCACACGCTCGCGATCGAAGGGGAGGATCTCGACGACCTGGTCGCCCTGCGCAAGAAACTCGGACTGAGCGACCAGCCGAATCTGGCCGTGCACACCGCGATCGCGCTGACCGGCGACTGATCAGTCGGTCGAGTCGGACGACCGGCTCCGCACGGCGATGATGCAGACGTCGTCGTCGGTGCGACCGTCGTCGGCCATGCGGTCGGCGATGCGATGCAGCGACGCCTCCAGATCGTCGTCGACACCGTCCATCAGTTCGCACAGTCGCGCCAGGCCCACGTCGAGGTCGGCGTCGGCGCGTTCGATCAGGCCGTCGGTGCACATCAACAGGACCGAACCGGGGGTGAGGTCGAACGTGGTGGACGTCCGGTCCGATGCAGCGATCTGGATCAGCGGCGCACTCCCCGCCGCCCAGACCACCTCGGCGTCGCGTCCGGGCCGTTTGACGACCGGCGGCACGTGTCCCGCTCGACAGAGTTCGACGGTGAGCGACTCGAGGTCGACGAGCGCGCAGATCGTGGTCGACGCGAACGCGTCGGGCACATCGGCCGCGTAGTCGTCGAGATGCGCCACCAGTTCGGCCGCCCTCGAGTGCTCCTTGGCCAACGCACGCGTGGCCGAGCGCAGCATCCCCGTGGCGCCGGCCGCCTCGACCCCTCGGCCCACGATGTCGCCGATCGTGAGGGCGAGGCGCCCGTCGGGCAACGTGAAGGCGTCGTACCAGTCTCCGCCCACGTCGACGTGGTCGGTGGCCTGGCGGTACACCGCCGCGATCTCGATGTTCGCGAGGGCCGGTAGTTCGCTCGGCAGCAGACTGCGTTGCAGGTGCTTCACCAGTTCCCGCTGGGTACCGACCGCGACACGCAGACGCGCGACCAGGCGCTCCTTGGTGCGCAGCGCCTCCTGTGTGCGCTCGTCGGCGGCCACACGCGCGGAGATGTCGATCGACGACAGGACGAGTGATGCGACCGTGCCGTCGTCGTCGAGGACCGGGACGATCTGGTAGTCGAACGGGACGATCGATCCGCTCACCGACGCCCGGATGTCGAAGCGACGGGTGGCTCTCGTGGCGATCGCCGTCTCCACCTCGGTACGCATCTGCTCGGCGACCTCGGCCGACCAGGTGACCGCCGGCGTCTCCCAGGCAGGTCGACCGATGACCAGATCCGGTGAGAGGCCGGTGGTCGAGGTGGACGTCGCGTTGAGGTCGACCAGGCGACCGTGCGCGTCGGCGAGGGCGATGTTCACGAACACCGAGTCGAGCACCGTGCGCAACTGAGCTCGCGTCGACTCGATCTCCTGACGTGCGATCGCCTGGCCCAGAGCCTGCGAGGCGAGGCTTCCGAGCGTGTACAACGCGAGACGCCGTGCCGGGTGGAACGCCGTCGGTTCGCGGTAGGTGAAGCCGAGTGCGCCGACAACGCCACCCGGTTCGATCAGCGGCAGCACCGCCCATGCGTGGTGCTCGCTCGATTCGATCGTCGAGGCGAAATGCGGATAGGACTCGACGAACGCTTCCCGTGACGTGAAGAACTGACCCGACTCGGACGTGACCGCGTCGGAGAACGGGTCGACACCGGGCTGCAACTCGAACCGCGCCCACGGCTCGACGAACTCCGCGGTGAGATCGGCGAAGTCGACCATCTCGAAGTGGTCGTCGACCCACCGCATCATCGATCCACCGTCGGCGCCGGCGACATGGAGTCCGTTGCCCATCAACTCCCGGCCGACCCGCTCGATCGATGCTGCGCCCACCAGCCCCGCCGACAGATCGCTCAACGCCCGCAGTTGCGACATGCCTCCGGCGAAGGCGCGGCCCTGCGGGCCGCGTTGCACGAGTGCGGAGATCTCGGTCGCGAACCTGACGGCAACGGCGATGTCGGGGCGACGGAAGCGGTCGACGGTGCCCGAGCCGAACACGAGAGCACCGACGCAACCGTCGTCGGTCACGATCGGGACGATCAGCGTCGACTCGACGTACTCCGCGACCACGTCGGGACCCGGCCGCCCCCAGATCGGATTCTCTCCCGACGGCGGCCCGATGAACGGCTCACCACTGCGCACGACCTGCGCATACGCGTGGTCCCCCGTGGTCTCGACGGAGAACGACGAGAACTCGGCGACGAGACGTTCGCCGATCGCCTCGTCGCGATGCGTGCCCGCCACCAGTTCCAGCCGACCGTCGACCTCGAGCCAGACCCCTGCACTGTCGGCGAAGCCCGCCGTGATCGGCCCGGCGCGTAGCGCATCGACAAGATTCTCTTCCGACCCGGGAGGGGTGCGGACCACATCGAGGGCCATTGCGCGGTGACCCTATTCCCCCGAAGTTCTCCGGGCAACCGGATCACGGAAGTGGCACCGGCCGTCGGATCACGCCGGATCGAGCGTGCACGTCGAGAGTCGCTCGATCCCGGCTTCGGTGACGAGGATCTGCTCCTCGAGTTTCACCGACTCCGTCCCGCCGGGCGGAGCGGCGAGCGCCTCCACGCACAACACCATGCCGGCCTCGATCTGGCCGTCGTACCCCCCCGTCGTCGAAGTGGTCACGGTTGAGGATCAACGGGTACTCGTTGCACAGCCCGATGCCGTGCGCCACGGCTGCGTTGGTGACCGAGTGGATGTCGTCGGGCGGAAGATGGCTGCGCTGCGAGATCTCCGCGAACGACGCCCCCGGTCGGAAGAGTTCCAGATTGCGCTCCAGTTGCTCGGTCGCAGCGTCGAACAGTCGCTGCTGGTCCGCGGTCGGAGCGACGCCGTCCGCGGTCCAGGTCCGCGAGATGTCCACCGAGTAGCCGCCGATCCCGACGAGGTCGGTGTCGAACGCGACGAGGTCGCCCGCTTCGATGACCTTGTCCGAGCACTCCTGGTACCACGGGTTGGTCCGCTGCCCGGACGTGAGGAGGCGGGTCTCGAGCCACTCCCCGCCTGCGGCGATGTTCGCGGCGTGCAACCGCGCCCACAGTTCCTGCTCCGTCATGCCCGGTGACATGTCGGCGCGCATCTGCGCCACCCCCGCCTCGCAGCCGGCGACGGCGGTGCGAATCAGCGCGAGCTCCTCGGGTGTCTTGATCATCCGGGCCCGGTTCGCGGTCGACTGGCCGTCGTGCAACCGGATGTCGTGGCGAGCGAGAGCATCGGCTCCGACAGGATCACACCGGTCGACGGTCAGGTCGCGAGCACCGGGGCCGAGCAGCGCCGCGATCTCGGCGGCCCACACGGTGGCGAACTCGGCGACCCGCGGCCCCGACACGAAGTGGTACCAACCGACGGCAGGGCGGACCTCGTCGACCATCGGATGCCCGATCGACAGGTGCTCGCACCCCTTGAACTCGAACAACACGATCGGGCCGACCGCCGGCACGAACACGTAGCGACACGCGTTGTGCAGCGAGTACACCTGCATGTTCGAGGTGCCGGTGGCGTAGCGGATGTTGACGGGGTCGTAGAACAGCCCGGCGTCGCACCCGTCGGCGGCGATCTCGGCGCGCAGGCGTTCCGCGCGACCGGTGTCGATCGCCGTGTGATCCCTGGTCGACGCAGCCCTGCTCGTCGCTGTGGAGCGCATCAGCGTGGCGGACGAAGCGCTCACAGGATCAGGCCGTCGGCCGACACCGCGGCCAGGGCCTCGGCCACCAGGTGCGCCTCGGTGACCCGTCCGTAGACCGCTCGGGTCCGATCGACCGGCCCGATCACCCCCGGCCGGTCCGCGTAGCTGAACACCATCACGTGGCGGTCGGTCACGCCGGCGGTCGGCGTGACCTGGTGCAGCGAGTACCGGCCGAGGAACAGTTGGAGGTCGCCGGGTTCGATCTCGACGGACCGGATCATCTCGGGGTGGTCACCCGACAACACGTCGGCCAGCCCCGCCAGGTTCTCGCTGTCCGGGCCGCGCAGGTCGGCGCAGTACTCGAACGTGCCGCCGACGTCGGGCTTGCGGGTCATGATCGTGGCGACGTACTCGTTGGTGTCGTAGTGCCACGGGTACGCGCCCGTCGGTGGCAGCACGGTGGCGACCAGGCCTGCCAACGGGTCGGCGTACTCGAACACCCGCTCGCGACGGGTGCATGCGGCGACGAACGCCTTGAAGTACGACGAGGCGTAGACCCGGTGTGCGACCGTGTACGGCGGGATCATGTCGCGTGTGACGTGACCCGCATGCCACGTCAGAGCTCGGATCCGCGGATCGTCGGCGGGGAGCGACATCTCGATGTCCTTGCGTGCGTACACGGTCGAGGAATGCCGACGGATGGAGACGTGCGATGCCATCTCGCCGATCTCCTCGGCAGCCAGTCGCAGCGCGGCGGGCAGGAGGAATCCGTCGAGCACGAGGCACCCGTCGTCGTCCAGTCGCTCGTGAGCCCGATCCAGCAGCTCGCACCACGCCCGGCTACCCGGTTCGTGGATCGGATACCGATCGAGATCGATCACGTCGGTCAGGTCTCCCGCCTCGGGGTTCGCCAACAGTTCGTGCAGAGTCGTCGTCATGTGATGTTCCTTCCCTTCCCATCTCATTCGCGGCGCCGTCCGACGCCACGGGTTCCAGTGAGACAGATCCGGCGACATGAGTCCAACGAATGCTGTGACATCACTTCCATGTACAGGATTCATGTATCGTCCAGGGGTGCCTCTCCAGCTCGACCTGCGCCACTACGAGACGGTCGTGGCCATCACCGAGCTCGGCACGATGACCGCGGCGGCGGAACTGCTGCACTCGTCGCAGTCGGCGCTCAGCCATCGCCTGGCCGAAGCCGAGCGCCGTCTCGGAACCGCGCTGTTCGAGCGCGGACCGCGGCGTCGGCTGCTGCCCACCCGGGCCGGCTTGATGGTGCACCAGGCGGCGGGCAGAGCGCTCGCAGATCTGGAGCGGACCGAACACCTGCTCCTGGCCGAGCAGCGGACGGTCACCGCCACGGTGAGGATCGCCGTCGGTTCCTACGACTGCTACCACTGGTTCCCCGCGTTCCTCCGCGACGTGCGGGCGCACCACCCCACGATCGACCTGCAGCTGGTCGTGATCGACGACCAGCCCTCCGCCCACCTCGCGACCGGATCGGCCGACCTCGTGATCGCGCCGGGCACGACCGAGGGGATCTTCGACACGCAGCCACTGTTCCTCGACGAACTCGTCCTGTGCGTGTCGCCGCAGCATCGACTCGCGGGACGCCGTTCGGTCGAGGCGACCGACCTCACGGACGAGTTCTACCTCACGTACAACCCCCGCCCTGCGCCGGGGTTCGAGTTCGATCGCTTCATCGGTCCCGCTGCCACGTACCCACGCACCGTCACCGTCGTCGAGCAGACCAATGCGATCGCCGAACTGGTCGCGGCCGACGCAGGTGTGAGCATCCTGAGCCGGTGGGCGTTGTCCCCGATGATCGACGCCGGACGCATCGTCGAGGTGCGCTGCGGCGAGGGTGGCCTGCCACTCGAGTGGAATGCGCTGGTGCGACCCAACGAGAAGGAAGGCTCACCGACGCGGCTGATCGCCGATGAACTCGCACGGCATCTCGACGACGTGGTCCTCCCGGAGCCGTGATCCCGACGGGTCAGCGACTCCAGGGTCGGTCGGCGTCGAACACGTGCAGGTCGAAGCCGTAGCCGTCGAGTCGCGGCGAGTACACCGCGAGGCCTCCCACCCCGGGGATCATGCCGACGATCCCGCCACGGCGGTGACCAGGATCGAACACTGCGGAAGTACACGTCGAGCGTGTCGTCCACCCGGTCGTCGATCACGCCCTGGTCGAGGAACAGGTAGGCGATGGCACGGTTGCGGTGCCCGGTGGATCGTTCGGATTCGAACACCCGTCGGTCGACGTCGGGGCGACGCCCGATGTAGCGCTCGACCAGTGACAGCACCACGTCGGTGCGCTCCCCCACATCGACACCCTCCACCATGATCGCGCCCGAGTTGACCATCGGGTTGGGAGCCGCGATGGAGGACGTCGTCGACCTCGATGGAGTTGAACGGGTTGCCCGTCGGCGCCACCCCGGCGCGCGCCAGGACGGCGTCACGACCGTGCGTCTCGAGGGCGAGGCCGTACAGCAGCAGCTTGGAGATGGACTCGACGGTGAAGGGAAGATCGTGGTCGCCCCGCAGCGTCGAGTCGCCGTCGAGGGTCACGGCGGCGATCCCGAACCTGTCCGGGTCGACACGTGAGAGTTCGGGGATGTACGACGCACATTCGCCGTCGGTGAGCCTCGGTCCCGATCCGCTGCCGCGGCCACGTCGGGATCCTCCGTGTGACGTTAGGCTTTCCTGACACGCCGCGACCACGGCCTCATCCCAGCTCGACCCCCCGAATGGAACCACCCGTGCGCCTCGCGATCACCCGACTCGCCGGCGGTGGCCAGCGAGGGTGGACCTCGGTCGCCGTCGTTGCCGCGATCGTGGTCGCCGTGCCGGTCCTGATGCTGGCGAGCAGCATCCTCACACCGAGCGGAGAGGTGTGGTCGCAGCAGTGGCGCACACGACTGCCGGGCGAACTGCGCGACACCGCGATCCTGCTCGTCGGCGTCGCCGTCGGAACCGTCGTGCTCGGGGCAGGACTCGCGTGGCTCGTGTCGGCGTACCGATTCCCTGGCTCGCGCCAGTTCGGGTGGATGTTGATCCTGCCACTCGCCATGCCGAGCTACATCCTGGGGTTCCTGACCCTGTCGAGCGTGGGACGCACCGGGCCGGTACAGGACTGGTGGCGCGACCGGTTCGGGACCGACGCATGGTTCCCCGACGTCGAGTCGCTCGGCGGTGCGATCGTGACCTTCACATTGGTGCTGTACCCCTACGTCTACCTGCTCGCTCGCGCCGCACTCCGCGACCAGGCCAGCGGCGCCTACCAGGCCGCGCGCACACTCGGCGCCACCCGGTCCGAAGCGAGTCGACGCATCGTGCTCCCCCTCGTCCGGCCGGCGATCGCCGCCGGGGTCGCGGTGGTGATGATGGAGACGTTGACCGACTTCGCCACCGTGCAGTACTTCGGCGTCGACACGGTGTCGGTCGGCGTGTTCCGGATCTGGCGGGGAACCTACGACCGCGATGCAGCGAGCCAGATCGCCACCCTCGTGCTCGCCTTCGCGCTGCTCGCGATCGGCCTGGAACGGGTCGCCCGCGGCCGCGCCCGCTTCAGTCAGACCGGCGCGACGGGCGCCGGCATCGAGCCGTCGAGACTTCGTGGGGGTCGCGCAGCACTCGCCACGGGCGCATGCACCGCGATGGTGCTCGCGGCCTTCGCCGGGCCGGTCGTCCGACTCGTCGTGTGGGCGGTGCAGGAGCAGCAGAGCGAACGCGGGACGCCCCTGATCGACCAATACCCGGAGTATCTGGCGAACAGCCTGCAACTCGTAGCGTTCACCGTCGTCGCCTGCATCGGCGTCGCCGTCGTGCTCGCCAACGCGCAGCGCTTCGGACGCCCGCGCATCACTCAGTGGGCCACGCGGGTCACCGCGATGGGGTACGCGGTTCCCGGGCCGGTGGTCGCGATCGGCGTCATCCTGGCGGTGGTGGGCCTCGACGAGCTGCTCGGTCGGGCCGGGCTGGCGTTGCCCGGTGCGGTGCGCACCGGCTCGTTGCTGATCCTGGTCTACGCCTACGTCGTGAGGTTCCTCGCTCCGGGGCTCACCGCGGTCGAGGCGGGGATGGGCCAGGTGAGCGAGGAGGTGACCGCGTCGGCACGCACCCTCGGCGCGCCACCGCTCGAGACGGCGCGTCGGATCCATCTCCCGCTCTCGCGGTCGTCGTTGCTGGCCGCCACCGTGTTGGTCGGGGTCGACGCACTCAAGGAACTGCCGATCGTGCTCCTCCTGCGCCCGTTCGGTTTCGACACCCTGCCCGTCTGGGTGTACAACCTGGCGTCGGAATCGCGTTTCCAACAGGCGGCGCTGCCGGCGCTCTCGATCATCGTGGTCGCACTGCTCCCGGTCGCACTGCTCGCGCGACGACTCGACCGGACCGACCCGTGAACCATCCCGCACTCTCCGTCACCGACGTGTCGAAGCACTTCGCCGAGGTACTGGCGGTCGACGACGTCTCGATCGACGTGGCCGATGCCGAACTCCTGGCGCTCGTCGGTCCCAGTGGCTGCGGGAAGTCGACGTTGCTGCGGATGATCGCCGGGCTGATCCCCATCGAGTCCGGACGGATCGAGCTCGGGGGCACGGTCGCCGACGACGGTCGCAGATCGCTGCCTCCCGAACAGCGCCACGTCGGGCTGGTGTTCCAGGAACATGCGCTGTTCCCCCATCTCTCGGTCGAGAGGAACATCGCATTCGGCGTGCGCACGACGAACGTCGAGCGTGCGAGCCGCGTCGCGGAGATGCTCGAACTGGTCGGGCTCGGTTCGCACGCCAAGCGGTACCCGCACGAACTGTCCGGAGGCGAGCGTCAACGCGTCGCACTCGCGCGAGCTCTCGCGCCCGACCCTGCACTCCTGCTCCTCGACGAACCGTTCGCGAGCCTCGACCCGAACCTGCGCGCCCAGGTGCGCAGCGAAGTGGTCGACGTGTTGCGATCCACCGGGACGGCAGCGGTGTTCGTCACGCACGACCAGGCCGAAGCGCTCGCCGTCGGCGACCGGATCGCCGTGATGCGCGACGGACGCACGTTGCAGGTCGACGATCCCGACGCGATCTTCCACCGACCCGCCGACCGCTTCGTTGCAGCGTTCATGGGCGAGGCCGACTTCATGACCGTGGCCGCCTTCCGCAGCGCCATCGCGCACACGGCCGATGGCACCGACGGCCTTCGGGGAGTCGCCGACGACGAGATCGTGATGCTCCGACCCGACGACATCGGCTTCGACGTCGACCCCACAGGACCCGCACGGATCGGCCACGCCGAGTTCCGAGGCTCGACGTGGTGCTACACGCTGGAACTCGCCGACGGCTCGACCGTGCGGTCGACGCGGTCACACGTCGACGCCTGTCCACTGGGCACGACGGTCACTCCGACGCTGGTGGCGCACCACCACCCGGTCGTCATCCCGACCAGGTGAGCTCCGGGAGTCGATCCGGGCGGTTGTCAGGCCGGCCTGACGCGAGGGGTGACGGCGTCAGGCCAGCCTGACAACTCGGGAATCGGAGACCCGGAACCGAGGGGCCGGAGCCGCTCCAGCACGTCAACCGGCGATCGCGGCGACCACGTCGCTCAGTCGCCGATCTGGGACTGGGTGTAGTTCTGGATTCCGATGTCGCGGATCATCGTGAGCTGGGTCTCGATCCAGTCGAGATGTTCTTCCTCGCCGACGACGAGGCGTTCGAGCAGGGCGTGCGTGCCCGGATCGCCCTCTTCCACGGAGAGCACCACCCCTCGCCGATACCGCTCGATCGCGGCGATCTCGAGGTCTCGGTCGACGTCGAGTTGCTCCTCCACCGTCTCACCGATGCGGACGCTGCCCAGACGCTGCATGTTGGGCATTCCATCGAGCAGGATGATGCGGTCCATCACGTGCTCGGCGTCACGCATCTCCTCGAAGGACTCCTCGCGGTACTTCTCGGCGAGCTTCTTCCACCCCCAGTTCTCGCACAGCTTGGAGTGGGCGAAGTACTGGTTGATGGCGGTGAGTTCAGCGGTGAGCGCTTCGTTGAGGAACTCGATGATCTTGGGTGATCCCTGCATGGCGACGAAACCTACCCGACGCTCAGGCGGCGACTCGGGCCACGACCCGGACCGGAGTGATCGCGTCGACGGAGGCGGATCGAACTGCGGCGGCTGCATCGAGCAACCGTTCGATCGATTCGTGACAACCGCCGCAGTGGCCACCGGCGCCGCAACGCTCGGTGACCTGCGCCACGGTCACGACGTCGCCGACGGCGATCTCCCGGATCGTGCGGTCGTTGACGAGTTCACAGTGGCAGACGACCATCGTCGACTCCTTCGGATGCGAGTGTGTCCGGGCACACCGTGATGCGGCGACCCTGGAGGCCGAGCGCCACGGCGATCCCGATCGGGACGGGGCGACAGTGAGGGAGGCGGTGACCGGTCACCTCCACCGAGGCGCTCCAACCGTCCGCATGCCGACAGAAGCGGATCAGGTGGACACGACGGACGCACCGCTCGAACCGTCGGGCACCTGACAGGGACGGGGTCGCCTCGAGGTCGAATCGGAGGGGCGCTCCGTCGGTCTCGACCGCCAACACGTACCGGTCCGGCGAATCGGTCAGTTCGAGGCGCGTCGAGCCGACGACGGTGGCGGTCAGCGTGGCCGCAGCGGACGACATCATGACCACATCGTAACGCGTGCTGATGACATCTGTAAAGGCGACCTAATGACGTCCCTTCGGGACCGACCGGACTCCGACCAGCTCCGAGCAGGGGCTTGACACCGCCGACCTGCATCCCTAACGTACAACCACATGGTTGTACGTGAAGCACTCTCCGACGACGACGTCGATCGCCTCTTCCGGGCGTTGGCCGATGCCACACGACGTGACATCGTGCGCCGGACCCTGGTCGACGACGCCTCGATCAGCGAACTGGCAGCGTCGTACGACATGAGCTTCGCCGCGGTGCAGAAGCACGTGGCCGTCCTCGGGGAGGCCCGTCTCGTGACCAAGGAAACTCGCGGACGCGAACGCATCGTTCGTGCCGACCCGGCCCGCATCGCACGCGCGCGCGAACTGCTCACCAGCCTGGAAGAGCTGTGGCTCGCCCGCTTCGGCCAGCTCGACGACGTCCTCGCCGGCCCCACCTGATCCACCACGACCCGCTCACACCACGACCCAGTCACACCACGCCCCACTCACACCAAGGAACCGTCATGCCCATCACCGATGTCACCTCCGATCCCACTGCGCTCACGCTCACCGTCACCGGCGAGTACACCGTGCCCGTCGAACGGCTGTGGCAGGCCTGGAGCGACCCCCGCCAGATCGAGAGATTCTGGGGTCCTCCGCAGTGGCCGGCGACGTTCACCCGTCACGACATGGTCGCCGGTGGGCGGTCCGACTACTTCATGACCGGTCCGGACGGCGAACGATCCGCCGGCTACTGGACCTTCGAGTCCGTCGACGAGGGCCGTGGCTTCACCGCCATCGACGGGTTCGCCGCCGACGACGGCACGGAGAACGACGAGATGCCCACGATGACCTTCGACGTCCACTTCGAGGCGACCGACGACGGCTGCCGATTCGTCAGCACGACCCGGTTCCCGAGCACCGAGGCGATGGAACAGTTGGTCGCGATGGGCATGGTCGACGGGGTGACGGCAGCGTGGGGTCAGATGCCCGACGTGCTCGCCGACCTCGCGTCGTTCGCTCACGGGGCAGGCACTCGGGTCGACGAGCTGACCGACACGACCGTCCGGGTGAGCCGCGTGGTGCGGGGCTCCGTGGAACAGGTCTGGCGCGCCCACCACGACGCCGAACTGGTCCAGCAGTGGATGCTGGGACCCGACGGTTGGACGATGCCCGTCTGTGAACCCGCACAGCAGGTCGGCGACTCGTACCGCTACGAGTGGGCCTCCGACGACGGCGAGAACCGGTTCGGTTTCGAGGGCGAACTCCTCGAATCCACGCCGCCGCGTCGCAGCGTGACCACCGAGGCGATGACCGGGATGGACGGCCCGTCCACGCGCAACGAGATGACGCTCACACCGGCATCCGGCGGCACGCTGCTCTCGATCGTGATCACCTATCCGACCACCGAACTACGCGACGAGATCCTCGCCACCGGCATGGTCGACGGGATGGAGACCTCCTACGCCCGACTCGAGACGGTCGTCTGATCCGGGGCGGACGACGTCAGTTCGCCGGTTGCCGATCCTCCGATCCGATCACGGTGACGACGACCGGGCAGCGAACCGGCGGCAGCTTCAGGCTACGTTCGCCGGCGATGCGACCCCGAGCCCACTCCCCCCGCCCGCCCACCGGATGGGGCGCCGTCGCCACGGCCGTCCTGGTGGTCGTGACGGCGTCGTCGGCGTGTTCGAGCAGCGATTCGACCGACGCGTCCGCCGTCGACCCGACCACGGCGGTGACCGACTCGACCGACCAGCCGACGACCCAGCCTGCTCCGGACACGACCGAGCCAGCCGCCGAGCCTGGTCGGGACACCACCGAGCCGAACGCCACCAACCCGGACACCGCCGAGCCCGTCGCCACCGAACCCGGCCCGGGGACCACCGAGACCGAACGGCCGGGGGTTGCTCCGGAGCGGTTCACCGGTACGGACGAGGAGTTCTACGCGCCGCCCGACCCGCTGCCCGCGGGTGAGCCGGGCGACCTGATCCGCATCATGGACCTCAGCGAGAACGACGGAACGGCGAGCGTCAAGGTGATGTACCACTCGCGCGACGCGCAGGATCGCGATCGGCCGGTGACGGGCGTGATCACGTACCCCACGGGCGAGGCGCCCACCGGCGGATGGCCGGTGGTGGCGACCGCTCCCGGCACCACCGGCATCGCAGCGCAGTGCGCGATCAGTCGCATCATCCAGGGCCAGCCGGCACCGGACTGGGGCGTCGACGGAGTGCGCGTGATCACGGACTACATCGGGCTCGGCCCCACCGGCGGCCCTCTGCACCCCTACCTGTCCAAGCCGAGCGAGGGCCACAGCGTGATCGACGGCGTGCGCGCCGCACGCAACCTCGCCGAGGCCCAGGCGGGCACCACCTGGCTCTCGGTCGGGCACTCCCAGGGTGGTCACGGTGCACTCTCGGCCAGCGAACTGGCAGCGGACTACGCCCCCGAACTCGAACTCGCCGGCACCCTCGCCCTCGCGCCCGCCGCGCTGCTCGATCGCGTGTACGGCGGCGCCGACCCGACCGTCACCGGGGTCCTCACCGCGATGAGTCTCTACGGCGGTGCGGGCGAGCACCCCAAGATCTCGATCGACGACTACGTCTCGCCGGAACTCGCGGCCGCCGCCGACGTGTTCGAGACCGGATGCCTCGCCGAGATCACCGGATCGCTGGCCGGACTCGCCGCCGGGGGACGACTCTTCACGAACGACCCTCGCACCACCGAACCGGCGAGTTCGGTGCTCCTCGCGAGCGACGTCGGCAACGTTGCCGTCGCGGCCCCGCTCTTCCTGGTGTCGGGGACGGCCGACGACCTCGTGGTCATCGACCGCTTCCAGGACACCTTCGCCCGGTTCTGCGCGGCCGGACAGGTCACCGAGTTGCTGGTGGTGGACGGAGCGACCCACGACAGCATCATCGGAGACACCGCCGATCAGACCGCAGCCTGGCTGAACGCCCGACTCGTCGACGATCAGCCCGTCGACTCCTGTACCGCACCCTCCTGATCGTCCACGGTCAGCCGGCTGCGACCGCGTCTTCCTCCGCGAAGTCGACCTCGTCGACTCCCAGCTTCGTGCCGGTGCCCGGTCCCCGAACGACGAGGATCACGAGTGCCACGGCGGCCATCACCACGCCGACCCACATCGACGAGACCCACCCGTCGACGAAGGCGTGCTGTGCGGCATCGATGATCCGCGGTGCGTCGGCGCCGGCGTTCTCGGCGGCGAGGTAGGCACTGCCGATGCCCTCGGACGCCTCTTGCACGACGTCGTCGGGCAACCCGACGAGCGACGGCGCGATCGCGCTGCGGTAACCCGAGCTGAGGATCGATCCGAGCAGTGCGACGCCGAGGGCGCCACCGACTTCGCGCGACGTGTCGTTCAGCGCCGATGCGACGCCCTGCTTCGCGGCGGGGAGAGTGGCGGTGATCGCTTCCGTCGCGGGCGTCATGGTGAGGCCCATGCCCAGGCCGATGATCATCAGGCCGGGAAGGACCGACAGATATCCGCCCTCGACCGACGCCCGCAGTGCGAGCGTGACCATGCCGGCACCGAAGATGGTGACGCCGGCCATCATCGTGCGCCGGGCTCCGAACCGACCGGCGATCCTCGGCGCGATGGTGGAGGTCGGCATCATCAGCGCCGCCATCGGCAACAGACCCGCCGCCGAGCGCAGCGCCGAGAACCCGACGACCGCCTGGAGGTACGGGAACAGCACGAGGAAGATGCCGAACATCACGGCGAACACGATCAGCAGCGTGCTGGAACCGGACGACAGGCCGCGGTCGCGGAATGCGGACATGTCGAGCAGCGGGTTCTCGTGCCGGCGTTCCCAGCGCACGAACGCCACGAGGGCGAGAACGCCGACGATCACGCCACCCAGGGCGATGGGGTCGGTCCAGCCTCGCTCAGGCCCTTCGTGGATGCCGAGCACGATCGCACCGATGGCCACCGCCGACAGGACCGAGCCGGTCAGGTCGAACCGGTGGCTGGACTCTTCGCGCGAGTTCGACACGAATGCGATCGTGGCCACGGCCGACACGACGACGAGCGAGATCGGCAGGACGAACAGCCAGCGCCACGTGAGCACGTCGACCATGAACGACGACACGAACAGGCCGAGGATGCCGCCGCTGCCGGCGAAGCCGGCCCAGATTCCGATCGCACGGGACCGGTCGGCGGGCGGGAAACTCGACGTGATGACCGACAGCGTGACCGGCATGATCATCGCCGCACCGGCACCCGCTGCGACTCGGGCGACCATCATCACGGCGACGCTCGGTGCGATCGCCGCCACGAAACTGGCGGAGCCGAACACGGCGAGGCCGGTGAGCAGGACGGGCTTGCGCCCCCAGCGGTCGCCGATCGCCCCGATCGGCAGCAGCAGGGCGGCCAGCGCGATCGTGTAGCTGTTGATGATCCACAGGATGCCGTTCTGGGAAGCGCCCAGATCGATCGCGAGGTCCTGCTGAGCGACGTTGAGACCCGAGACCGATGCGATCACGGCGATCAGCGCCGTACACATGGCGATGAGGATGTTCCGCTGTTCTCGCGGGTCGGTCGTGACGGTGCTGGAACCGCCCGATGCATCGATGGCTGACGACATGAAGGGATCTCCTGGAAGTGAAACGAAACTGTTTCGTAGCGATGCTACAGTGGACTTGCGCAACGTCAAGAGATTTCGTCAGTGTGTGACACGTGGCGCACGCGTCACGACGAAGGGAAGCGCACGCCCATGACCGACATCACCACCGACCGGAGCCGATCGTCCACCGAGACGTCGACGCGCACGTCGAAGAGTCGGCAGAAACTCCTGAGTGCGGCCACGGAATTGCTCGTGGAGTCGGGCCCTCGAGCGGTCACGGTCGACGCCGTGGCCGATGCGTCCGGAGTGGCCAAGTCCACGTTGTACCGGCACTGGTCGTCGCGCGACGAGATGCTCGTCGACGTGGTGCGATGCAATCTTCCCGACGACAGCGCACCCGACCTCTCGATCGGCTTCGAGGCGGCGCTGCACGCCTATGTCGCCGCTGCCGCCGACACCCTCGGCGATCCGCAGTGGTCGCGGATCCTTCCCGCGTTGCTCTCCCTGAAGACGAGCATGCCGGAACTGGCGGCGATGGTCGACGCCGACCGTGCCGCCAAGAGCGGAGCGCTCGTGTCGATCCTGCAACTGGGAGTCGCCGAAGGCGCTCTTCCCGCATCGGTCGACGCCGAGGACGTCGCGAGCCTGATGTTCGGGCCGCTGGCACTCGCGGCGATCACCGGCGACCACCATCGCGTGCGTCATCTCGCCGTCTACGTGGTCGACCGATTCATCGCCTCGTACCGGTCCTCGTAGGCTCGACACGGTGAAGATCCCCACCGCACCCGTCGTCGCCACCGGCCTGCTCGGCGGCTACCTCGTCGCCCGCGAGACCGAGATCCGCCCGCTCGGCGGTGCCGTTCTCGCCGCGGCGGGAGTCACCGCTGGACGACAGTGGCACCGGAGCGTCGGGCCGGTCGGCACCGCTCTGCTGAGCGCCGTGTACCTGGGCGGCTTCGGAGCCTCCCACCCACTGGCCAAGAAGATCGGTGCCTGGCCAGCCGTTGCGGCCGCGGCATCGCTCAGCGCAGGTGCGTCCTGGCTGATCTCCGACCGTCGCTCCTGATCCGGCCGGCGGGCTCGGACCCGGTCACGTCGTGATGGTCTCGAGGATCCCCAGCAAGTCGTTCGCGTGCTCCTCCTCGACGGCGAGGATCTCTTCGAGCATCCGACGAGTCGTGGGGTCGTTCGTGCCGAGCCACCCGATGATCTCGCTGTAGCTCTGGATCGCCACCCGCTCCGCGACGAGGTCCTCGCGGACCATGTCGAGCAGGTCGAGGCTGTCGTCGTACTCGGCGTGCGAGCGTGTGGCGAGGCCGGTCGGGTCGAAGTTCGGTTCGCCCTGCAACTGGGTGATCCGCAGTGCGATCTGATCTGCGTGACCCTGCTCCTCGGTGGCGTGCTGGAGGAACTCGGCCGCCACCGGCCCGGCGTTGAGCCCCGTCGCCGTGAAGTAGTGCCGCTTGTACCGCAACACGCACACCAACTCGGTCGCCAGCGCCTCGTTCAGGACGGCGATCACCCGCTCACGGTCGGCACCGTACGCGGACGTGATGGGACCCTGCTCGATGTTGGCCCGCGCCCGGGCTCGTAGTGTCTCCACGTCGGTCAGGAAATCAGCCATCGGATGCACCCTCCACGTCTCGGCCTCGTCGCGACGCACCGTAGCCGCCCGCGACGTCCATGTTCGACGTAGGGTCCGGTTGTCCGGACCAGGATGAGAACAGGGGATGCGATGACACTCGACCGGGACAGCCCGATGCCGCTCTGGGCGCAACTCGAATCGATGCTGCGAGATCGCCTCGACGCGGGCGAGTTCGAGGACCGGTTCCCGACCGATGCCGAACTCGTCGCCGAGTACGAGGTCAGCCGGCACACGGTGAGGGAGGCGATCCGCCATCTCAACGCCTCGGGCATCCTTCGCCGCGAACGGGGACGCGGCACGGTCATCAACCGGACGACGTTCGAGCAACCGCTCGGTGCGCTGTACAGCCTGTTCCGTTCCGTCGAGTCGTCGGGAGCGACCCAACGCAGTCACGTGCTCGAACTCCGCGAGGACCACGACCCGGTGATCGCTCGACACCTCGGGCTCGCGCCCGATGCGGCGCTGTTCCACCTCGCACGCATCCGCTGCGCCGACGACGAGCCACTCGCCCTCGACCGTTCGTGGTTGCCGCTCGAACTCGCACGCGGTCTCCTCACGAGCGACTTCGAGCGCACCGCGCTGTACGACGAACTCGAACGAACGGTCGGAACGCGACCCGATGCCGGCTGGGAGCGCATCTCCCCGGTGCTCCCGAACCCCGATCAGCGAGCGACGCTCCAGATGCGACGCGGCGAGGCGGCCTTCTCCCTCGAACGACTCGGCACTGCGAAGGGTCGGCCGATCGAGTGGCGCACCACCCTGATCCGCGGCGCCCGGTACCGATTCGTGTCGAACTTCGCAGCCGGGACGGCTCCCGCGATGACGGCGACGTCGAGCGACTGAGGAGTCGGTCGACGCGTCGGGTAATGTACGTACAATCGGCGGGCCCGCCCCGGAGGAGCAGACATGAACGTCATCACCATCGAGACCGCATCTCTCGGCGACCGGTCCTACGTCGTCCACGACGGCGAGGTCGCGCTGGTCGTCGATCCACAGCGCGACATCGACAGGGTGCTCGCCGCGGCCCACGCTGCGAGGGTCACGATCACCCACGTCGCCGAGACCCACGTGCACAACGACTACGTCAGCGGCGGGCTCACACTCGCTCGCGTCACCGGAGCCACCTACCTCCATGCCGCTGCGGAACCCCTGCGTTTCGACTACCACGCGGTGTCCGACGGCGACGCGGTGACCGTGGGCTCGATGCGCGTCGAGGTCCGCCACACGCCGGGCCACACCCCCCACCACCTCTCGTACGTCGTCACCGCCGACGGCGCCGCGCCGGCGGCGTTCACCGGCGGCTCGTTGCTGTACGGCACCGTCGGGCGCACCGACCTCATCGGTCCGGAGTCGACCGATGAACTGACCCACGCGCAGTACCGCTCGGTGCACGCGCTCGCCGACTCACTCCCCGACCAGACCCTCGTGTACCCCACGCACGGGTTCGGCAGCTTCTGTGCGTCGGCGGCGAGCGAGGAGGAGTCCGACGGCACGCTCGGAACGGAACGCACTGCCAACATCGCCCTCACCGCTCCCGACGAGGACCGCTTCGTCGCGCGATTGATCGCCGGACTCGACGCGTTCCCGAAGTACTACGCCCAGATGGGCCCGCTGAACACCGCGGGTGCCTCGGCCGCCGACCTCTCGGCACCCGCGGCCGTCGACCCGGTCGAACTCGCACGACGGATCCACCGAGGCGAATGGGTCGTCGACCTCCGCAACCGACGCGACTTCGCGGCATCGCATCTGGCCGGCACCATCGGCATCGAGCTCGCGACCAACTTCTCGACCTACCTCGGGTGGCTCCTGCCGTGGGGCATGCCGATCACGCTGCTCGCCGACTCCCGCGACGACATCGCCGAGGCACAGGCACAACTCGTGCGGATCGGCATCGACCGGCCCGCCGGCGCCGCCGACGGGGGGATCGACCGGTGGTCGCCCGACGCCGACCGCAGCGCCTACGCGGTCACCACCTTCGCCGAGATGACCGATCTCGACTCCCCCACGATCCTCGACACGCGTCGCAACGGCGAGTACGCGGCGGGCCACGTCGACGGGTCGACCCACATCCCGCTCCACGAACTCCTCGGCCGACTCGACGAGGTCCCCGCCGGCCTCGTGTACGTCCACTGCCAGAGCGGCTATCGGGCGAGCATCGCCGTGTCGCTTCTCGATCGCGCCGGCCACGACGCGGTTCTGATCGACGACAACTTCGCCAATGCCCGCAGCGGCGGCTTCACGCTCGTCGACTGAGTCGGTCGCAGGGCGACATCCGAACCCACCGCGAAACCGCCGCGAAACCACACGGTGTCCGACACCGAATGACAGTCGGGCACGTCGTGACTCCGTTGCCCAGATGCCGGCGTACCGTCACGATGCCGCCACCTGCCACGATGTCGTGGTCAGGACGACCGAAGAATGGACACGCGCATGAACGATCGACGTCAACCCGTGGTGACCGTGCTCGGAGGCGGGTCGTGGGGAACCACCGTGGCGTCGATCGCTGCGCGCAACACCCCGACGCTGCAGTGGCTGCGTGACGACGAGGTGGCCACGGCGATCAACGAGACGCACATGAACCCGCGCTACCTGCCCGACCTCGCACTGACGCCGACGTTGCGCGCCACCAGCGACCTCGAGTACGCGGTGTCCACCGCCGACGTCCTCGTCGTGGGCGTGCCGTCCCAGCACTACCGGTCGGTGCTCGAAGCCGCCGCGCCCTTCGTGCGGCCGTGGGTGCCCGTGATCAGCCTCGTCAAGGGACTCGAGCAGTCGACGCGCAAACGGATGACCGAGGTGGTCGCCGAGATCCTGCCCGGCCATCCCGCCGGCGTGTTGGCCGGACCGAACATCGCACGCGAGATCGTGCAGGGCTACGCCGCGGCCGCCACGATCGCGCTGCCCGACCACGGCACGGCGGTGATGTTGCAGAGCCTGTTCAACCACCAGCGGTTCCGCGTGTACACGTCGGAGGACGTGGTGGGCGTCGAGGCGGCAGGGGCGCTCAAGAACATCTATGCGATCGCCGTCGGGTTCGGCGACGGTCTCGGTGCGGGCGACAACACCCGCGCCATGGTCATCACCCGTTCGCTCCGCGAGATGTCGCGCATCGGCGTGGCGATGGGCGGCCGTGACGAGACGTTCTCCGGCCTGGCCGGGATGGGTGACCTGATCGCCACTGCGACGAGCCCGCACAGCCGGAACCGACACGTCGGCGTGGAACTCGGCAAGGGTGCGACCCTGGAGGAGATCACCACGTCGATGAACCAGGTCGCCGAAGGCATCAAGACCGCCGGTTCGGTCGTGGCCATCGCCGACGAGTTCTCGGTCGACGCGACGATCGCTTCCGAGGTCGACGCCGTGATCAACCACGGCCAACCCGTCACCGCCACATTCCGCGGCCTCCTGCGCCGCACACCGGGACACGAGGTCCACGGCACCGATTGGTGACCCGGAGTCGGAGGCGCTCGGAATCCAAATTTCTCCGGGATTTCTGTGCCGCTGAGGGGGCCGGAGCGGTCGGCTGGGCTGGTGTCGAGCCTCCAATCTCCGATCCGTCGATCGATCCCATCGTTGCGATCGCCGCCCGCGAGGCGGACGTTCGGACGGTCCTCACGGGAACGCGACTCCACTCGTTGCGTCGGTCGTCTCACGCGAGCATGGCGCGACCTGCTCGACCGCCGGTGCGAGACCTCGTCCGGCATCGTCATCGATCCGCACGCAGCCCTGCGAGCGATGATCCACGGCCGCGTGCGTCGCGTCGTCGTCGACTCGGACGGGGTGATCACCGATCTGGGCCGCTCGAGCCGACTGTTCGTCGGCACGCCTCGCGAGGCAGCCCAGTTGCTGGCGGTCACCTGCTACAAGAACGGCTGCGACGTCCCCGCCGAGTTCTGCGACGTCGACCATCTCCGACCGTGGAGCAACGACGGCCCCACCGACCAAGCCAACGGCGGCCCGCTCTGCGGCGTCCACGATCGCGAGAAGCACGCCAAGGGCCTCACGAGTCGGCACGCCGCCACCGGGCGGATCTACCAGATTCGCCCCGACGGCACGGTCGTCATGCCCGTCGGTGAAACGACTCCCGACTGGGCCGTTCCCGATCCGCCGGAGGCCCCGCCCCCGCAACCGCCAGCGGAACCCGAACACGATTTCGATCCACCGACCCGGCACATCGCGATGTTCGAGACCGTCGAATGGCGACACCGCCGACCTCTCACCCCGACGCTGAGCTTCACCGGGAGCGAAACGAAAGACTACCGTTTCGGAATGAGCCAGTCCGATGTCCTGACCGAGCCGAGCGCAGGGTCGTCTCCCACCGAAGCGGAGCGGGAGGCGATGCGGGAGAAGTACCGCATCGAACGCGACAAGCGCGTCCGGCCCGACGGGAACGAGCAGTACATCGAGGTCACCGGTGACTTCTCGAACTACGTCGACGACCCGTACGTCGACGCCCCCGTCGAGCGCGAACCGTCGACCCGCCTCGTCGACGTGGTCGTGGTCGGCGGCGGCTTCGGCGGACTGCTCGCCGCGGGTCGGCTCCGCGAAGCGGGCATCGACGACGTGATGATCATCGAGAAGGGCGGCGACTTCGGCGGCACCTGGTACTGGAACCGCTACCCCGGGGCGATGTGCGACGTCGAGTCCTACGTCTACCTCCCACTGCTCGAAGAGGTCGGCTACCTACCGACCGAAAAGTACGTCAAGGCTCGCGAGATCCTCGAACACAGCCGATCGATCGGCCGCCACTACGACCTGTTCGAACGGACGCTCTTCCAGACCGAGGTGACCGAGGCACGGTGGGACGACGACGACCACCGCTGGGTGATCGCCACCGATCGCGGTGACGCGATCCGGGCGCGCTTCGTCGCCATGGCCAACGGCCCGTTGCACCGACCGAAGCTGCCCGGGATCGAGGGGATCAACGACTACGCAGGCCACACGTTCCACACCAGCCGCTGGGACTACGACTACACGGGCGGCAACCCCGACGGCGGCCTCACCGGGCTCGCCGACAAGCGCGTCGGCATCATCGGCACCGGCGCCACCGCCGTGCAGTGCGTCCCTCACCTCGGCGAACATGCCGAACAGCTCGTCGTGTTCCAGCGCACGCCCTCGTCGGTCGACGTACGCGACAACCGTCCGACGGACCCCGAGTGGTCCGCCGGGCTGGAGCCGGGTTGGCAACGCGACCGGATGCAGAACTTCAACGCGCTCGTGTCGGGTCAGCCGCAGCGCGTCGACCTCGTCGACGACGGATGGACCGACATCGTCGGAAAGTTGATGACGATGATCCGCTCGGGCAGTGAGGTCGGCGACGAGCAGGCGCTGGGTGCGCTGATCGAACTCGCCGACCTGGAGAAGATGAACGAGGTCCGGTCGCGCGTCGAGGCGCTCGTCGACGACCCCGACACCGCCGAGTCGCTCAAGCCCTACTACCGCCAGTTCTGCAAGCGTCCCTGCTTCCACGACGAGTACCTCGACACGTTCAACCGACCGAACGTCACGCTCGTCGACACCGACGGACGCGGCATCGACCGCATCACCGAGCGGGGCATCGTGGCCAACGGTGTCGAGCACGAACTCGACTGCATCATCTTCGCCACCGGCTTCGAGGTGGGCACCGCCTACTCGCGTCGCGCCGGCTACGAGATCATCGGTCGCGACGACACGACGCTCACCCAGCATTGGGCCGATGGCGTGCGCACGATGCACGGCATGCACGTTTCCGGCTTCCCGAACAACTTCATCCTCGGTGCCGCTCAGGGCGGCTTCACCGTCAACTATCCGCACATGCTCGACGAGGTCGCGCAGCACGTCGCGCACGTCGTGGGCCACGCGCTCGACAACGACCTCGATCTGGTCGAGGTCACCGAGGAGGCGGAGCAGGCGTGGGTCGACGAGATCGTGGCCACCGCCCGGAACTCCGCCGCCTTCCAGGAGACGTGCACGCCCGGCTACTACAACAACGAGGGCCGACCCTCGCAGAGCGCTGCGCAGAACGGCGCCTACGGACGCGGTGCCATCGCGTTCTTCGAGATCCTCGAGAGCTGGCGCACGAACGGCGGGTTCGACGGACTCGACATGCGATGACCGACACCGCAGCCGCCCGGCCCGTCACCGAGCAGACACGAGGCACCGAGCACAGCCGCGGTCGCCCTCGCAGCGAAGCGGCCGATCAGGCGATCCTCACCGCCACGTTGCGGTCGCTCGCGTCGGTCGGATTCGCTGGGACGACCATGTCGGGGATCGCGCGGGAAGCAGGAGTGTCGACGGCGACTCTGTACCGCCGCTACGACGGCATCATCGCCGTGGTCATCGACGCGCTCGCCTCCCAGTCGCCGGACCGGCCGGTTCCCGACACCGGCAGCTTGCGCCACGATCTGGCCCTCTACCTCGACCGCCTCACTGCGTTCCTGGCATCGCGCCGCGGTGGGAGCCTGCTGTCGGCACTTCTCGACGAAGCGGGTCGAAACCCCGAACTCGCCGATGCTCTCTACGTGAACATCAGCCGACCGGCACGTGACCACCTCGCCACCGTGTTCCTCCGAGCGATCGAGCGCGGTGAGGCTCGTGGCGACCTCGACGTGGACCTGGCGATCGACATGGCGGTCGGGCCCCTCTACGTGCGGCGACTCGAAGCCGTGCGCCCGTTCGAGCCGGACCTGCCCGTACGACTCGCTCACATGGTCGCGGCTGCCGTGCAGTCCGAGCGTCCTGACTCCGAGTCGCCCTGACGTCTCACTGCGGCGCCGGAGACCGTCGCGCCGTCACCGGGCGCCGACCGGCGTGGCGAGTTCGCCCGTGAGCCACTCGATGCGCTCGCGCATCAGGTCGAGACCGGGCTGGGCCGGGCACTGCTGCACCGCCGAGATCGGTCGGTCGAACACCATGTGGCGCGGGTCGTCGACGTCGTACGCCGGCCAGTGCTCACGGCCCGGAGCATCGGGGACGCCGGTGGCGGCGAAGGCGAACCAACGATCACCCATGTCGCGAACGAGGAGGTGCGCATCCTCTGCGGCGGGAACGAGCGGGAACGACGTGTCGAACACGTAGAGCACCTCGGCTGCGTGGAACGCTCCGGCCGTCTGGCGCTTCGACGCCGGGACGGCACGGAAGTGGTAGCGGTAGACCGGGTGCCCCTGAGCCGCATGGCAGCGCGACGCATGGTCGACGTGAACTCCGAACATGTGGTCACCGGCGTGTCGACTGCTCGCCTCGAACTCTCCGGCTGCGAGACCCGGGTACTCCGCGAACAGACGGTCGACGTGTTCCCCGGTCGGGTACGAACGCTCGAAGGCCGCCCGGATCTGCGGCCGACCGACCGAGGCGCCGTCGGCGGGTGCCTCGAACTCCGCACCCGCCGGGTGCATGAACGTGGCGAGCAACGACCCCTCGTCGCTGTTGTACCCGATCAGCAACGGCACGTCGGCCTGGGCCCCGGCGGAGAACGCATTCATCGGCGCCGTCGGCAGGACGACGCCGTCGACGACTGGGTAGAAGTACCGCCCCAGGTCGGCGCGCTCCCGGTAGAGGTCGCTGAGCGCTTCGGGGTCCATCGCCCGAAGCCGCTCGACCTGGCCGCCACCGGCTCCGACCGCCGCGTCGGCGAACCGGCGACCGGCGTCGACGGCGGGATCGAAGTCGACGGCAGGGCGATCGAGATGGAGCCACCGTCCGCTGTCGCTCGGGCTCTGCGCGATCGCACGCTGGAACAACCCGCGGGCTCGCGGCGAGGTCATCAGGTTCAACACCGCCTCGCCACCGGCCGACTCGCCGAAGATCGTGACCGAACCGGGGTCACCACCGAAGTTCGCGATGTTGTCGCGCACCCATTCCAGCGCGGCGATCTGGTCGAGGAGGCCGTAGTTGCCCGACACCCCCTCGTCCGACTCCGCAGAGAGTTCGGGGTGGGCGAAGAACCCGAACAGCCCGAGCCGGTAGTTGATCGTGACCAGCACACATCCTCGCTCGGGGAACACGTTGCTCTGGTACATCGGCTCGGAGCCGCTGCCGTCGGTGTGGTCGCCACCGTGGATCCACACCATCACCGGCAGGCCACTGGCATGTGTGGGGGTGCGGATGTTCAGCGTGAGGCAGTCCTCGCTCTGCTTGGTCGGGGCGAGCTTGATCGCAGCGCCGAGCACCGTGCGTCGCACGACACCCAGACCCAGACCACGGACGAGGCCGTCGAAGAACTCCTCGAACCCGGCGACGCGCTGGTGAGCCGACGGTCCGAACCGCCGGCAGTCACGCACTCCCGACCACGGCTCGGCCGCGACGGGCGGCTTCCAGCGCCGATCTCCGATCGGTGGCGCCGCGTACGGCACGCCCTTGTAGACCGCGACCCGACCTGCCTCCTGAGCGGCACCGCGCACGCGGCCGGTGGTGGTGTTCGCTTCGATCCTGGTGCGTCCGAGTCTGCCCATCCGACGAGTCTTGCAATGTCGTCGCAGCAGCCCACGATCGAGTCGCCGGGTGTGCGAAGGCCACGAGGAACTCGGGATCCTCTTGGAGACACCTCGGGATATCCTGAGAGCCCAGTGCCCATCGATTCCCGAGATGGTCAGATCGGAACGGAAGATGAGTCACACGAAATTCTCAGGTGATTTCGAGGTTCAGCTGGGAACATTGCCGCCATGACACTGATCGAGATCGACCGGCAGCACCGCGCCGGTCGCGAGCGACTCGCACCGCGTGCGATCGCCACCCAGGCGGTGGTGATCACCTCGGCGTTCCTCGCCTACCTGGCCGTGCGCTGGGTCGCCAACGGGTCCGAGGAGGCGGCGTTCCGTCATGCCGCCCGCCTCCTCGACATCGAAGCCGCCCTCGGAATCGACGTCGAGAAGCAGGTGCAGGGCGCCGTGCTGCACCTTCCGGGTGTCATCGACTTCTTCAACTTCGTCTACGCCTGGACCTACTGGCCCTACATCATCTCGACGTTCGTGATCGCCTGGTTCTGGCGCCGGTCGGTGTTCACGCTGTACCGCAACGCGATGTTGATCTCGGGCACGGTCGGCTTGGTCGTGTTCTCCCTCCTCCCCGTCGCTCCGCCGCGGTTCCTTCCCGGCTTCATCGACACCGTCGGCCAATCGGGTGGGTCGGCCTTCGTCGGCCAACCCGACGGGTTCATCAACGAGTTCGCCGCTCTCCCCAGCTTCCACGTCGGATGGGTCGCGCTCGCCAGCGCGGCCATGATGCTCGGCACCGAACGCTGGTGGCTGCGGGTCGCACTGCTCGTGCCCGTGGTGCTCATGTCGGTGGCCGTGGTGGTCACCGCCAACCACTACATCCTGGACATCATCGTCGGCATCGGGCTGTCTCTGTCGTCGCTGGCCGTGGCGGCGAGACTCCAGCGTCGCTCCGCAGCACGCCGGGAGCCGATTCCCTGCGACGTCTGAGGTCGGCGCCCGGGTTGCCGGGTCAGGCGGCGGTCACCTCGACAGGGATTCCGTTGAGCGCACAGTTGCCCGACAGGTCGTCGAGCGCGGCGTCGTCGGTGAGTGCGTTCGAGTTGACACCGGGCTTGGTCTTCGCCGTGTGCATCTCGATGCCCGGCTCGTCGTAGCCCCAGCCGTGGGGAAGACACACCACACCGGGCATCACCTCGTCGGTCACCTCCACCGGAGCGACGACGGCTCCCACACGTGAACGGACGTTCGCCGATCCGCCGTCGACCAGCCCGAGCCGGGCGGCGTCGTCGGGATGGACCTGCAACGTGCAGTCGGTCCTGCCCTTGATCAGGACGTTCAGGTTGTGCATCCACGAGTTGACGGTCTTGAGGTGACGACGGCCGATCAGCACGAACTGCCCACCCGCCTGCTCACGCTGTGCGTCGTACTCGGCGAAACGAGCGCCCAGTCGCGCCATGTCGTCGACGATGGGGCGAGGGGCGAGTTCGACCGTTCCCGACACGGTCTTGATCGCATCGGGGAAGCGCGGCACGAGCGGCCCGAAGTCGGCGCCGCTGGGATGCTCGTCGATCAGCTTGCGCAACGTGAGCCCGTCGGGGTCGGCACCGAACGCGTCGCCGTGCTGTCCGACACGCAGCCGGAAGTCGATGATCTGCTCGGACCACTCCCACGGGGCGAGGGCCTCCAGGATCTCGGCCCGGTCGCGCCCGTGGATGCGTGACGACGCACGTCCCAGCTCGGCATCGACGAGTTGCTCCATCATCTGGTCGTGCACGATCACCGGGTCCGTGTCGACCGGCTGCCCCTGGATCACCAGCGCGAGGCGGCTCAGGATCTGCTCCTCGCTCGGGGCGTCCGTCTCGAACACCGCCGGCGAGTACTTCGCGAAGGATCGGATCATGTTCGCTTCGAATGCGAAGTCGTAGTGGCTGCGTTCGAGCGCCGACGTCGGCGGAAGGATCACGTGGGCGTGGCGACCCGTGGCCGTGACGTACGGGTCGACGACGACGAGGAGGTCGAGCTGTTGCAGTGCCTCGTCGATGCGTTCGCTGTTCGGGAACGAGCGGACGGGGTTGCACGCCAGCACGAAGAGCGCCTTGATGCCGTCACCCGGTGCGGTGATCTCCTCGGCCAAGGTGGCCGCAGGGAGTTCGCCCTTCACCTCCGGGCGACCCGATGCCCGGCCCGACCAGCGTCCGAGGGTGAAACCCCGGCCACCGGGTGTCGATGGAGCCATGTTCTGCGTCGGTGCGCAGTTGAACATCACTCCACCGGGTTCGTCGAGATTGCCGGTCAGCACGTTGAGCACGTCGGTCGCCCAACTCGCGATCGTGCCGAACTCGACGGTGTGCGCGCCCATCCGGCCGTAGACCGCCGCGGTCGGTGCCGCGGCGAGCTCACGGGCGATGCGCCGCGTCGTGTCGGCCGGGATCCCACAGCGTTCGGCCACTGCGTCCGCCGTGTACGCAGCGGTCATCTCGCGGACCTCGTCCACTCCGCTCACGTGCGATTCCAGCCGGCCGATGTCGACCAGGCCCTCGGAGAACAACGTGTCGATCAGCGCCATCAGCCAGTAGGCATCGGTGCCCGGAACGATCGTGAGGTGCTCCGACGCGTTCTCGGCGGTCTTCGTCCGGCGCGGGTCGACGACCACGAACGTGCCGCGTTCACGGATCGCTTCGAGGCGGCCGGGCATGTCGGGCGCGGTGAGCAGGCTGCCGTTCGATGCGTACGGATTCGCACCGAGCATCAGCAGGTAGTCCGTGCGGTCGAGGTCGGGGAGCGGGAACATGTCGGGTCGTCCCCACATCAGGCCGGCGCTGACGTGCTTGGGCATTTGATCCACGGTCGACGCGGAGAAGGCGTTGGTACTGCCGACCGCGGTCATCACCGGGCGGACGTAGAGCTGCCCACCCAGGTTGTGGGTGTTCGGGTTGCCGAGAACCGTGCCCAGCGCCTGACGCCCGTGCGCCTCCACGATCGGAGCGAGCCGCCGCTGGATCTCGGCGAATGCCTCGTCCCACGTCGCCTCCTTCCAGCCGTCGTCGGTGCGGATGCGCGGCGACGTGAGCCGGTCGGGGTCCTCGTGCAGCTGCTTGAGAGCAGACCCCTTCGGACAGATGAACCCCTTCGAGTACGGGTCGTCCATGTCGCCACGGATCCGCACGACCTGATCGCCCTTCGTGGTGATCTCGAGCCCGCAGCACGCTTCGCACAGTGGGCAGGAGCGATGGTGCGTCACCACCTCTTCGATCGTCGCATCGGTCACGTCGGCGGCAGGAGTTCCCATCCCGGCACAGTACGTGACCCGGTCGGAGAGGTTCCCAGTGGTGCACCGGCTTCCCCGCCGCACCACGGTCGCCGACCTCTCGGTGAACCGCACCTGCGAAGTACGGTGACGTGCCATGGACGGATCGCCACAGAGGGTCGTGACGTGACCGGTCTCGACCGTCTCGGGTTCTACACCCTGGCCGGAGCGCCCCGCTCGCCCCGCGATCTCATCGACGAGGTGCACGATGCCGAGCGTCTCGGGCTGGGCTGGACGTTCATCTCCGAACGGTTCAACATCAAGGAGGCGGCGACGATCTCGGGTGCGGTCGGTGCGGTGTCGTCGAAGATCAACATCGCCACCGCGGCCACCAACCACAACACCCGCCACCCGCTCGTCACCGCGGCGTACGCCACCACGATGCACCGCCTGACGGGAGGACGATTCACACTCGGCCTGGGCCGCGGGATCGCGCCACTCGTGAAGGCGCTCGGCCTGCCGGCGGTCACCACCGCTCAGCTCGAGGACTTCGCCGGGTTGATGCGGCGGCTGTGGCACGGCGAGACGATCCTCGACCACGACGGGCCCGCGGGGCGGTTCCCGTTCCTGCGTCTCGACAACGAGTTCGACGAGGACATCCCGCTGGGGATCACGGCGTTCGGCCCCAACACCCTCGAACTCGCGGGACGGGCGTTCGACCAGGTCGTCCTGCACACGTTCTTCACCGACGAGACGCTCCAGCGCTGCGTGCGCACCGTGAAGGAGTCGGCGGAACGGGCGGGTCGCGATCCGGCGTCGGTCAGCGTGTGGTCCTGCTACGCCACGATCGGCGACCACCTCCCCGAGCCGGTGCGGCTGAAGAAGACCGTCGGGCGCCTCGCCACCTACCTCCAGGCGTACGGCGACCTGATGGTGTCGACGAACGGCTGGGACCCCGCCGTGCTCGAACGGTTCCGGGCCGACCCGATGGTGGCCGGCTTCCGAGGTGCGCTCGACGACAAGGCCTCGACCGAGGAACTCGAACACGTCGCCACGCTGATCCCCGACGAGTGGCTCGCCCCGGCTGCGACCGGCTCGCCGGAGCAGTGCGCCGCCAAGGTCGGCGACCAGTTCGAGCTGGGAGCCGACGGCGTCATCCTCCACGGCGCCGCCCCGGTGGAGATCGAACCGATCGTCGACGCGTACAGCGCGCGGATCGGTCACGCACCGTCGACCTAGCCACTCGGAGCTGCGAGCGCGCCGTGGCCACTCCGATCGGAGTGTGTCCGCCGTCGGCGCACGGTCACGTCGCGAGCATTCCGCCGTCGACGGCGAGCGCGTGACCGGTCGTGAACGACGACGCATCGGAACACAACCACAGGGCAGCGTTCGCGATCTCGGACGGCTCGCCGAAACGCCCGAACCGACTCAACCGCTTCGCCACATCGTCGACGTCGCGACCTCGGCGCTCCATCGCCTGTCGCAGCATCGGCGTGTCGATCGCTCCCGGGCAGATCGCATTCACACGGATGCCGTGAACCGAGTAGTCCATCGCCGCGCTGCGGGTGAGACCGAGGACCGCATGTTTGCTCGCGGTGTAGGCGGGTTGGTCGTGTTGGGGCCTGAACGAGTTCGTCGACGCGATGTTCACGATCGACGCGCCGCCACCATGTCGTCCGCTCGCCGTGTCCAGCATCGCCCGCAGCTCGTGCTTCATCGACAGGAAGACGCCTCGGACGTTGACCGCCATCATCCGGTCGAAGTCGTCGTCGGCACAATCGGCGAGCGGCACCGTCTCGAACTCGATCGCTGCGGCGTTCACCGCACAGTCGAGTCGCCCGTGACGCGACGTCGCCTCGTCGACGACCGCAGCGACGTCGTCGGCGATCGACACGTCACCGGGGACGAACACGACACCGCCGGGCGCGTCGGCGGCGGACGCCAGCAGTGCGTCGGCGTGCCGATCGTCTCGATCGGTGGCGACGACGTTCGCTCCGGATCCGACCAGCGCGGCGACGATCGCCCGCCCCATTCCACCGGTCGCTCCGGTCACGACTGCGGTGCGACCGTCGAGGGTCGTCGTGCTGCTCATGGTTCGATTCTGTCAGTTGGTGGCGACGTGTCGTCCATGGGGGCGACGGCGACGACGCTCGTCGTCACCCGCCGGTCGGGGTGCAGCCTCCACCCGGCCGCCGATGATGCAACTCAGCCACCGACCCGCGCCGCCCAGCCGACGGATCCATCGGTGATCGCGTCGCCGACGACGTGGAAGCGACGGCCGGTCACCTCGACCGGGACGATGCGGACCCACGCCGACCGGTCGACGTCCACCCACGGGTAGAGCGCCAGCGTGTCGGCGTGCTCGATCTCCGGGGCGCTGTCGACGAAGCGACCGAAGCCCTTGACGAGGACGCTCCAGGCATCGCCGTGGCTCGGGTCGAAACCGTCGATCTCGAATGCGACGCGTTCGAGGCGCGGCGCGTCGTAGATCTTGCTGCCGGCGCGTGTACGGAACACGATCGACGATCCGTCGACCAGGTAGTTGATGGGATAGATCGCCGGTTGACCTTCGTGGTGGACGCCGAGCCGGCCGATCGAGGTCCGACGGAGACGCTCCCAGCACACGGTCTCGCTGAGGATCTCGCTGAGGATCTCGGTGCCGTTCTCTGAAGGTTCCATGCGTCGATCCCAGCACCGAACGCTCGCCACCGGAAGGGGCGAAGGTCCCGATCCGGACACGAGGCCGCTTCGCCTCCGGGGACCTTCGCCTCTACCGACGGGCCGGAACCGGTTCCATGGTGGAGTGATGCCCGAACGACCGACCGTGGATCTGGACCCGCTCTCCACCGGCGAGCGCGAACGGCGACCCGTTCGTCCCTTCGTCGTCGAGGACGTGGTGCGGGTTCCGCTCGACGAGACGTTGCGCGCCGTCGCCGTCGCACTCCGCGCCAGGGACGTCAGCTTCGCGGTGGTGGGAGAGGGTGACGACATCGACGGCGTGATCTCCGAGCGCGATCTGGTCGCAGCGATCGCATTCGGGCACGACCTCGATGCGACCACGGCGCGCGACATCGAGTCGCACTCGCTCAACTGGGCGTCGGCCGCCGCAGCGGTCGGTGACGTGGCCGAGGAGATGCTCGAGACCAACGTCCGCCACATCCTCGTCTGCCACGACGACGGCACGCTGGCCGGTGTCGTCTCGATGCGTGATCTGCTCGCTGCCCTCGTCATCTGACGGCAGGACCTTCGGCCCTGACGGTCGAGCGACGAGTCCGGCTGACTGGAGACGTGAGCGACGAACCGACCTCGACGAATGCAGATCATCCCGCGACCTCGCCCGGGTCCGGCCGTTGGATCGTGGGCATCGACGGATCGGAGTGCGGCCGTCACGCCGCCCTGTGGGCGGTGGCTCACGCGTCCGGGCGAGCGAGCGAACTGCGACTCGCCACCTCGTGGAGTCTTCCGGTGGCTTCGACCATGACCCCGATGAGTCCGCTGACGACCGCCGCCTCGTTCGACGGACTCGAGGAATCGGCGTTCGCGACCGTCGACGAACTCGCCGCACAGATCGAACCGTCGTTCGACGGTGTCGTGACCCGCTGCGTCGGCCGGGGAAGTGCTGCCTCACTGCTGCTCGACAGTGCCCGCGACAGCGATCTGCTGGTCGTGGGTTCGCGGGGTCGTGGAGGCTTCGCTCGGCTCCTGCTCGGATCCACCAGCGCGCAGTGCGCCACCCACTCCCCCGGTCCCGTGGCGGTGATTCCCGCCACGGCGGGCATCGGGCCGATCACGTCCATCTTGGTGGCCTTCGACGGGTCCGATCACTCGATCGCCGCGCTCTCCTGGGCGATCGGGTTCGCGTCCTGCGGCACGGTGATCGAATGCGCGAGCGTGTGGGACACCTCGCCCATCGCCGTCGGGAGCGACCGCTTCTTCTTCCCGGAAGCCACCGACCTCGCACGCCAACGCTCCGAACATCTCGTTGCCGCCACCGTCGATGCGAACGATCGCGACGACGTCGACGTCCGAGCGGTGTTCGTCGAAGGGCACCCGCGAACGGTGCTCGCGGAGCGAGCGGCCGACTCGGATCTGGTCGTGATGGGTGCCCGTGGTCACGGAGCGATCGGCGCCGCGGTGCTCGGTTCGGTGTCGACCTGGCTGCTCCACCACGTCGACGGTGCGATGGTGGTGGTCCGATCCTCGACCGCGGACGTCGCCGAGTCGGATCTCGTGGAACGATGACCGGACCCGGTCGGATCGCACCCCGTCGAGCCCGCTGACGACGGCGGTTCCGTCGCCGTCAGCGCTCGGTGGAGGCACTCCTGCTCAGCACGATCTTGAGAGCTCCGGTGTCGGCGGCACGCCCGAACACGTCGTACGCCTCAATCATGTCGTCGAGAGCGAAGCGATGAGTGACGAACTGGTCGGCGGCAATCTGCTTGCTGGTCGCCAGACGCAGCAGGGTGGGCGTCGAAGTGGCATCGACCAGGCCGGTCGTGATCGTGACGTCCTTGATCCACAGTGTCTCCAGGTGCAGGGTGACCGGCGTTCCGTGCACGCCGATGTTGGCGACGTGTCCGCCGGGTCGGACCAGTTCGGTGGCCAACTCGAACGTCGCAGGAACGCCGACGGCTTCGATCGTGACGTCGGCACCGAGCCCGCCGGTCAGTTCCCGGACGATCGCGAGAGCGTCGTCGGTGCTGTTGTTGATCGTGACGTCGGCACCGAACTGCTTCGCCGCGAGGAGCCGGGAGTCGGCCATGTCGATCGCGACGATATGACTGGGGCTGAACAGCCGAGCCCCCATGATGGCGGAGAGGCCGATCGGGCCGGCACCGACCACGACCACGACGTCACCGGGTCGGACGTGGCCGTTGAGGACGCCCACCTCGTACCCGGTGGGGAGGATGTCGGCCAGCATCAGCAGCGCTTCGTCCTCGATCCCGGCGGGTGCCGGGTAGGTCGAGGTGTCGGCGAACGGAACCCGCACGTACTCGGCCTGCGTCCCGTCGATCTCGTGGCCGAGGATCCACCCGCCGCCGCCGAGACACTGCCCCGGGCGTCCTTCTCGACAGAACCGACACGCAGCGCACGCGGTGATGCACGACACCAGGACGCGATCGCCGACCTTCGCGTTCTTCACGCCGGTCCCGACGGACTCGACGGTGCCGACGGCTTCGTGGCCGAGGATCCGGCCGTCGGTCACGGCGGGCACGTCGCCCTTCATGATGTGCAGGTCGGTTCCGCAGATCGTGGTGGCGTCGACCCGGACGACGGCGTCGGTGTCGGCCTGGACGCGGGGCTTCGGGACGTCCTCCCACGCCTTGGTGTCGGGGCCGTGGTACACCAGCGCCTTCATCGTGCTCGTGTCACCGGTCGGGCCGGTGGTCGGGTCGGTGGTCGGGTCACTGGTCATGATGTCCTCGTCGCTCGGGGGTCGGGATCGGGCTCCGGTTCGTCGCCCGCACCATCGACCCTCCACCCACCGACGGCCGTGCGCACAGTGCCGAAGGTCCCCCGATCGGCGCACACGGCCAGGACATCGTCAGGTCAGGTCTTTGTACCGTCGACGCCGACGCTCGATCGTGTGCAGTATCGAACGATGAACACGACAGCTCTCCTGGACGAGATCCCGATCGCCCGCGCCCAGAGGAGATGGCTCTACACGTTCGACGAGATCGACGAGGCGCAGGCCGACGTCGGCGGCGAGTGGGACGCGGTCCGATCGCTCCTGGGTGGCAAGGGAGCGAACCTCGGCGACATGACCCGGCTCGGCGTCCCTGTCCCACCCGGCTTCACGATCACGACCGCCGCGTGCAACGCCTTCTCCGACGGCGGCGGGGTCCTTCCTCCCGGGCTGTGGGACGACGTGATCGCGGCGATGGAGTACCTGGAGTCGACGACGGGCAAGGAATTCGGGGGCTCCGACGAGCCACTGCTCGTGGCGTGCCGTTCGGGCGCCAAGTTCTCGATGCCCGGGATGATGGACACCGTGCTGAACATCGGGCTCAACGACGACGTCGTGGAACGCATGATCGCGGCCACGGGCGACGAACGATTCGTGCTCGACTCGTATCGGCGATTGATCCAGATGTTCGGCGGCGTCGTGCTCGGCGTCGCCGACGAGCACTTCGAACACGTGCTGCGAGCGCGGCGTGACGCCGCCGGCGTGACCAGCGATGCCCAGTTGGCCGCCGCCGACCTGCGCGACGTGATCACGTCCTTCCACGCCGTGATCGATCGTCGTGCGTCGCAGCCGTTCCCGACCGATCCGTTCGTCCAACTGAGGATGGCGATCGAGGCGGTGTTCGAGAGTTGGCGCAGCAAGCGCGCCCACGACTATCGGGTCGCCGCCCACATCGATCACGACCTGGGCACCGCCGTGAACGTCGTGACGATGGTGTTCGGCAACACGGGCGACGACTCGGCGACCGGTGTGGCGATGAGTCGTGATGCGACGACGGGGGAAGCACGTCTCGAGGGCGACTACCTGATCAACGCCCAGGGCGAGGACGTGGTGGCCGGTATCCGCCCGACGCTGCCGATCGCACGACTCGCCGAGGACATGCCCGGCGTTGCCGCTCAATTCGCCGAGATCGCCGGCACCCTCGAACGGCACCACCGGGACATGCAGGACATGGAGTTCACGGTCGAGCGCGGTCGACTGTGGCTGCTGCAGACTCGCGACGGAAAGCGAACCGCTCAGGCCGCCGTTCGCATCGCGGTCGAACTCGCCGGCGAGGGGTTGATCAGCCGGGAGGAAGCGGTGATGCGGGTCTCGGCCGACCAACTCGACTTCTTCCTCCATCCGCAGTTCGATCGCGATGCGATCGCGTCGGCGACGGAGTTGACGACGGGGTTGAACGTCTCGCCGGGTGCTGCCGTCGGCGTGGCAGCATTCGATCCCGACCTCGCGCAACGCTGGGTCGAGGAAGGACGCCAGGTCGTGCTGGTGCGCCAGGAGACGAAGCCCGACGACGTCCACGGCATGCTGGCCGCCGCCGGCATCCTGACGGCGAGCGGCGGGCGGACCAGTCACGCCGCGCTCGTCGCCCGTCAGTTCGGCAAGCCCGCAGTCGTCGGTGCCTCCGAGATCGAGATCGACATGGCACTGCGTTCGTTCACCGTCGGCTCCACACAGGTGCACGAAGGAGACTGGATCTCCGTCGACGGGACGTCCGGGCACGTCTACTCGGGCCAGATCGCAACCGTCGCTCCGCACCTCGACGACGAGTGGGTCACGACCCTGCTCGAGTGGGCCGACGAGTTCCGCACGCTCGGCGTCCGGGCGAACGCCGACGACCCCGTCGAAGCGGAGCGGGCCCGTGCCTACGGGGCGACCGGGATCGGTCTGTGTCGAACCGAGCACATGTTCTTCGACCCCGAACGACTCCCCATCGTTCAGCGGATGATCACCGCACAGACGCTCGCCGAGCGCCGGGAGGCGGTCGACGCGCTGCTGCCGCTGCAGCGTGGTGATTTCGTCGGCATGCTCCGAGCGATGGCCGGCGATCCGGTGATCATCCGCCTCCTGGATCCGCCGCTGCACGAGTTCCTTCCCAGCTTCGACGATCTGAGCCGCTCGGCTGCCGATCTGCGGATCCGACTGGTGCACGCTCGCGACCTCCGACAGGTCGAGTCGCTGCTGGACGAGTTGACCGAGGTGCGCTCGATGCTCGACCGCGTCGACCGGATGCGGGAGACCAATCCGATGTTGGGTCTGCGTGGGGTCCGCCTCGGACTGCGGATCCCCGAACTGATCCGGATGCAGACCCGCGCGATCCTCGAGGCCGCGTTCCAGGTGCAGGCCGAAGGCGTCGACGTACGCCCCGAGATCATGGTTCCACTCGTCAGCCACGCCACCGAGATGGCAGCTGCTCGTGCACTGATCGAATCGGAGATGGCGGTGATCTTCGACGAGCAGGGAGCGACCCTCGACGTGCCGATCGGAGCGATGATCGAAGTACCACGGGCGGCCCTCACCGCCGGCGAGATCGCGGAGCACGCCGACTTCTTCTCGTTCGGCACCAACGACCTCACGCAGATGACCATGGGGGTCAGCCGCGACGACGCCGAGGCGAGCTTCCTGCTGGACTACCTGGCGAACGAGATCATCGTCGAGAATCCGTTCACCTCGATCGATGGCGCCGGGGTGGGCCGACTGATGGAGCTGGCCAGCGTCGAGGGTCGGGCGACGGACCCGAACCTCACCATCGGCATCTGCGGCGAACACGGCGGAGACCCCGCCTCGATCGCCCGCTGCCAGCGACTCGGACTCGACTACATCAGTTGCTCGGCCTATCGGGTCCCCGTCGCACGCCTGTCCGCAGCTCACGCAGCACTGTCGTCGTGACACGCGTCCCGGAGAGAGGGGCCACCGACGCCATCGCAGCCGGACCGGACGAAGCCATCGGGTCCACCGAGACCCACATCTCGCGTCTGTGGCTCTCCCCCGATCGCGTCTACAAGATGCTCAAACCGGTCGAGTTCGGGTTCCTCGACCTCAGCGATCGGTCGGACCGCCTGGCTGCTGCCGACCGCGAGTTGGAACTGAACCGCCGCTTCGCTCCCGACGTCTATCTCGGGTCGGCCGACGTCGTGGAAGAGGGTGACACCGTCGAGCGGATGATCGTCATGCGTCGACTTCCTGCCGACCGGCGCCTGTCCGCGATCGTGCACGATCCCGACTTCGACGCCTGCCTGCGTTCGATCGCTCGTCAGGTCGCAGGCTTCCACTCCGCGGCCGAACCGGTCGTCGACGCACCCATGGCAACCCGCGACCGGGTCGAGGCGAACTGGACGTCGAACTTCCTCACACTCGAAGCCCACGTGGGAACGATCATCGACCGCGACGAGTACGACCGGGTGCGACACCTCGCGACCCGCTACCTCGCCGGACGCGCCGACTTGTTCGACGCCCGGATCGCCGAGGGCTTCGTCGTCGACGGGCACGGCGACCTCACCGCCGACGACATCTACTGCCTCGCCGACGGACCGCGTCTCCTCGACTGTCTCGCGTTCGACGACGACCTCCGCATCGCCGACGTCCTCGCCGACATCGGATTCCTCGTCATGGACGTCCACCGACTCGCCGGCAGGCGAGCCGCGGTCCTGTTGATGGACGCCTACCACCAGTTCTCCAACGAGCAACACCCGTCGACGCTCGCCCACCACTACGTCGCCTACCGCGCTCACGTGCGAGCGAAGATCGCATGCCTCCGCGTGGCCCAAGGGGACACGACGCAGGTCGAACTCGCCCGCACCTACCATCACCTCGCACTGCACCATCTGGAACGTTCCCAGGTGCGGATGGTCCTCGTCGGTGGCGGACCCGGCGTCGGCAAGACGACCGTTGCGTCGGCGCTGGCCGGGCACACCGGCTACATCCACCTCTCGTCCGACGAGATCCGACGCGACGTCGCCGGCACTGCGCCAGGCGAGCACCACTTCGTCGAGCCGGGCACCGGCATGTACACACCCGAAGCAGTCGCCGACAACTACCGCGAACTCGAACGCGAGGCCGGAATCCTCCTGGCCGCCGGCAACGGCGTCGTCCTCGATGCGTCGTGGAGTCGCGAGGAGCACCGCCGTGCTGCTCGAACGATCGCCGGACGTCACGGCGCCGACGTGGTCGAGATCGAGTGCTCGCTGGACCCGGCCACGGCCCGCGAGCGCATCGCACGCCGGATGTCGAACCCCTGGGACCCCTCCGACGCCACACCCGACGTCGTCGACCACGTCGCGAGGCAGCACGAACCCTGGCCGGAGGCCGTGTCGATCTCCACCGCAGCGACGATCGACCACGTCACGGCCGTCGCGGTCTCGGTCGTCGACCGCTTGGCCCTTCCCGGTCGCGACGTCTCACCCCGGACGTCGGACGCGTTCCCGACGCCCGTTGTCACCCACGACGCATCTCCGTGATCGACGCCGGGAACCGAGCCTCGGGACGGGACCTCTGGCCCTGTCGCCGACGACGACGTCGGACGAATGTGGGACATGTCCAGGCGGTGCCTGGCAGCGACGAGGGAGCAACGAATGTCGAAAGTCCTGGACAACGAGAACCACGTGGACACCGCACCACCTCGCGTCGACGAGGTCGACCCCTCAGCCGGCGAACGGTCTCCGATCGAGTCGACGGTCGCGGGATACGCCGCAGCGGTGGCGCGACTCTCGATCGGCTTCGTCTTCCTGTGGGCGTTCCTCGACAAGCTGCTCGCGCTCGGGTACGCCACGGGAACCGATCGTGAAACCGGTGCGATCGATCGCTTCGGTGACGCCGCCTGGATCAACGGCGGCTCCCCGACGGCCGGGTTCCTGTCGGGCGTGAAGGGTCCGTTCCAGTGGCTGTTCGAGCCGATGGCCGGCCAGGCGTGGGCGGACTGGCTGTTCATGCTCGGACTGCTCGGCATCGGTGTCGCCCTGATGCTCGGCATCGGGATCCGGATCGCCGCCTTCAGTGGTGCACTGCTCCTGGTGTTCATGTGGATGGCATCACTCCCCCTCGACAACAACCCGTTCATGGACGACCACCTCGTGTACGCCGTGGTGTTGATCGGTCTCGCAGCGGTTCACGCCGGTGACGTCATCGGCTTCGGACACCGCTGGGGGCGCACCGGCCTCGTCGAACGCCATCCCGTCCTGCTGTGACGGCGGATGCCACGACCTCGACGTGAGACCGGGGGTGCCACCGGCGATCCGGTGGCACCCCCGATCCCTCGTTCGGTTCGCTCGGTAGGTTGACCCCGTGATCGACGGGCACAACGACCTGCCCTGGGCGATGCGCCGACACTTCGACGGAGATCTCGACGTCGCCGACCTGAGCGGGTCGGTCCCGGAGGTGCACACCGACATCCCCCGCCTGCGCAGCGGAGGAGTCACCGGCCAGTTCTGGTCGGTGTACGTGCCCTCGACGCTGCCTGGCCCCACGGCGGTGTCGACGACGCTCGCGCAGATCGACTTCGTCCACCGGATGATCGAGCGGTACCCCGACGACTTCGTCCTCGCGCTGTCGGCGAGTGACGTCGAGTCGGCGGCATCGACGGGACGGATCGCGTCGATGCTCGGGATGGAGGGCGGGCACTCGATCGACGAGTCGCTGTCGGTGTTGAGAATGATGTTCGATCTGGGGGTGCGATACATGACCTTGACGCACAACCACAACGTGTCCTGGGCCGACTCGGCCACCGACGATCGCGTGCTCGGCGGATTGAACGACTTCGGCCGCGACGTCGTTCGTGAGATGAACCGCATCGGCATGATCGTCGACCTCTCGCACGTGAGCACCGAGGTCATGCACCAAGCGCTCGAGACGAGCATCCGGCCGGTGATGTTCAGCCACTCGTCAGCGCGTTCGCTGTGCGACGTCGCACGCAACGTGCCTGACGACGTACTGGGCAGGCTGTCCACCAACGGCGGGGTCTGCATGGTCGCATTCGTCGCCGACTTCCTCTCCCCGGCGTTCGCCCGGTGGTTCGAGGAGTCCCAGGAGATGGTCGTCGCCGAGGGCGGCGATCCGCGACTCTCCGCCGACGTCGACGCCGTGATGGCCCGGCGCAGTCGGACGGACCCCCCGCCGACGGTCACGGTGCACGACGTCGCTGGTCACATCGAACACGTTCGTGACGTCGCCGGCATCGACCACGTGGGGATCGGCGGCGACTACGGAGGATCCACCCTGATGCCCGCCGACCTGCACGACGTGTCGACGTATCCGCTGCTGTTCGAGACGCTGAGAACGCGCGGTTGGTCGACACCCGACCTGGATCGTCTCCGTCGCGCCAACATCCTGCGCGTCATGCACGACAACGAACCGTCCTGACGCTGAGCCCGAGTCACCGGGACGATCGGTGTCAGGTCCGGTGTTCGTGCCAGACCATCGCCACGTAGGGCGACGTGGCGGCGCGCAGCAGGGCGGAGTACCCGGGCTCGAAGCGCACCGTGTCACCCGGAGACAACTCGGTACTCGTCCGCAGGACCAGATGATCGCTGCTCGCCGCGAGGACGGTCACGTCCCGTGCCGGGGTGAGGTCGCCGGGATCGATGTCCTGTCGACCGGCGGCGACGATCGTCTGCCAGATCTCGTCGGGATCGTCGGGTCCGCCCGTGCCCATCGGATCGGCGACGACACCGAATGCGGACTGGCCGGAATGACCGCGCGGCCTTGTCGGTTTCCGCTTCGACTCGATCACCTCGGCGACGAGGGTGACGGCATCGGTGTGGAGCCCGGCGATCGGGTCCCGGGTGAGCGGGTTCCGTCCGAGCACGATCGCCTCGCCGAGGCGGAGATCGTTCACCCGGCCGACATTCCCGGTGCCGCCCAGCCAGTCGAGGTTGGCCGAGTTGCCGCCCGAGACGATGTCGATCCCGATGCCGAACGTCTCCTCGACGGAGTCGACGAGACCGGAGAGTTCGGCCATGTTCTCGTCACCGGGTTCGATGCCGCTGCGGCACGCCAGGTTGGTTCCGACCCCGCGCAGTCGCAGCGTGGGCAGCGCCAGGACGTGACGCACCGTGTCCTGCAGTTCCTCGGGCATCACACCCTCGCGCAGATCGCCGAGCTCGACCATGACGACGACGTCGTGGACCCGACCCGAAGCCCGCGCGGACGCCGCCAACGCAGCGAGCACGTCGCGGTCGGTGTTGAAGCTGGTGCTGTTCGACTCGACGACTCGATCGATCTGGCTCGGCATCGGCGACCGGATGAGGAACATCGGCGCGTCGACGTCGGCGCGACGCATCCGTTCGATGTTCTCGAGACGCGAGTCGCCGATCCCAGTCACGCCGGCCGCCACGAGCGTGCAGGCGAGACGCGGTTCGCCGAGCAGCACCTTCGTGACGCCCGTGATCGACACGCCGCGCTGGGCCGCCCGGTCGACGAGATGCCGCGCGTTGGCACCGATCTTGTCCAGATCGATGTCGAGGCGGAGGCCGCTCAACGGGTGGCGGCCGTCCTCGCTCGGAGTTCCGGGAACGCAGCGAGCACCATCTCGACCAGCAGATCCGTGGGTCGCGTGAGGGCGTCGGTCGCCGGGATGCCGAGTTCGAGTTCGTAGAGCGCGATCGCAGCGGAGACCTCGCTGTCGGTCATGTTCTCGTGGTTGATCGTCAGCCCGATCACCTTGGTGTCGGCGAACGTCTCGATGAGTCGGATCTCGCTCGAAGGTGTCGGCATCGAGAAGGCGGGGAAGTCGCTGACCGTCGTGCGCGCCGGTGCGTGTTGGAGGATCACGGCTTCCGGACGGCTCCCGCGCAGGATCGCGGTCGAACTCAGATACGTCGGGTGGCTGAGAGCGCCCTGGCCTTCGACGATGATCACGTCGGGATCCTCCGCTTCGAACGCCGCCACGACGGCCGCTTCGAGTTCACCGGCGACGAACTGGGCCGGAACGGCGTCGAGCGCGACACCGTGGCGCGCGCCCTGGATCAGGCTGGTCTGACCGGTCCCGACCAGAACGGCGCAGACGCCACTCGCGTTGAGCGCTCGGGTGAGGATGGTTGCGGTCGTCCGCTTCCCGATCGCACCGTCGGTGCCCAGGACGGCGATCCGAGGGCACGCAACACCGAGGATGCTCCCGTCGAACATGTGCAGGTCGGCCTTGGCCTTGGGTCGTCGGACGTCGACGATCGCCACGTCGTTGATCGCAGCTGCGGCGGCGAACTCGGGATCGTCGTTCAGGAATTCGTGCAATCCGTTCACGATTCCGAGGCCACGGCTCATCGCATCGAGGAGGACCGCTCGCTCGATGGACGACAGCAGGCCGCTCGTCGGTGCGACCCCGACGATGAGCAGTTCCGGCATGAGACCGGCGGCTGCGATCGCTTCGTGGAGGTCGCTGCAGCACAGGATCCCGTTCGGTTCCGCGTCCAACACCTCCCCGGCGTCCCGGCCGGCCTGGGTGTGGTCGATGACGGCGATGATCTCGTACCGCTCGCTGTGTCGGACGAGGCCGTTCGCGGTCTTGCCGTCGATCCTGCCCAGCTGGGCGTCGCAGTAGACGATCGCTCGCGGTCGACGTGGGGCGGTGGACGCCGCTTCGGGGGTGCTGACAGGAACTTCGGACATGGGGTCTCCTCGAGATCGAACTCAGAGGAGGCATCGGATTGTTCGGCTCGGTCGATCGACGAGCGATGGAACCGGGTGTCAACGAGAAGTCCCCACCAAGAAGGTGGAACGCTCGTCCACGCTACGCCCATCGCGACCACAACGTCGCGGTCGTCGCATTCGGCGAGCGCCCCGGATCGGCTGCCGCCGAGGCCGTCGAACGAAGGGTTCGCTACGGTTCGACCGTGCAACGACGCCCCCTGACCACCGCTCTCCTCCTGACACTGGCCGGAGCAGCCGTCGCGTGCTCGTCGAGCGGTTCCGACTCGGACACCACCGCTTCCACCGGCATCGCACGCGGGACGACCGCAGCAATCGAGGTCACCACGCCGACCGAGACGGTCCCCGACTCCGTCTCGGGCCCTGCGCCGACCGAGCCGGTCTCGACCGACCCCGTCGTCAGCGAACCGACCAACACCGAACCCGTCGCGACCGAACCCACCGGCACCGAACCCACCGGCACGGAGCCGGGTGTCGAGTTCGAGTTGCTGACCTACAACGTCGCCGGTCTGCCTGCGGCACTCTCGGGCAGCGAGCCGGACGTCAACACCGCACTGATCGGCGAACGCATCAACGACTACGACGTCGTGCTGGTGCAGGAGTCGTGGCTCACCTTCGACGAGCCCGACGCTCCGGCGAGCACGTACCACCAGATCCTGCTCGATGCGTCGGAGCACCTGTTCACCTCCGAGTCCCTTGCCCAGCCGCGTGGCACCGACCCCGATCGTCCGACCGCTCAACTGAGCGACGGACTCAATCGGTTCAGCAATTTCGAGATCGGTGACGTCGAGCGCATTCGGTGGAACCAGTGCGGCGACGCATCCGCCGACTGTCTGTCACTCAAGGGCTTCTCGGTGTCGACGGTCGACATCGGCGGCGCCGAGGTCGATCTCTACAACCTGCACCTCGATGCCGGCCGGGAGGACTTCGCCGTGCGTGCCGACAACGTGGCCCAGTTGATCGCCCACATCGAGGCCGAAGCCTCCGGGCGGGCCGTGATCGTCGGCGGCGACTTCAACCTGCGTCTCGAACGCGACCCCGATGGAGACCAGTTCGCCGACCTGCTCGCGTCCGCCGGCCTCACCGACGTGTGCAGCGAACTCGACTGTCCGGAGCCCGGTCGCATCGACAAGGTGCTCTATCGCTCCTCCGAGGACATCGAGATCACCGCGCTCGAGTGGCGCAACGATTCCGAGATCTTCACGCGAGACGACGGCGCGCCGCTCAGCGACCACGATCCCGTCGTCGTGACCTTCGAGGTCGCGACCACCGACTGACGAGCGACCTCGTCGGGAATCACAGCACGCAGCGCGTGCGACGATCGGATCGGGAACCGGCCGGACGGGCGAGACGACGCCCGGCCGGTTCGAGAGGATCGGTCGGACGACTCGCTCAGTCGTCGTCGTCGTGATCGTCGCCACCGCCGTGTCCGGAGCGATCGTCTCCTCCGTCGTCGTCACCGCCACCGCCGTGTCCGGAGCGATCGTCGTCGTCGCCGCCACCGTGTCCGGAGCCGTCATCGTCGCCTCTACGTCCCCCGTGGTCGTCGTTCACGTCGTGACCGGCGCCGTCATCGTCGCCGCCGTGTCCGGAGCGATCGTCTCCGCCATGGTCGTCTCCGCCGTGTCCGGAGCGGTCGTCGTCGCCGCCGTGGTCGTCGATCGTGGTGCTCGGCGTCGAATTGCTCGGCACGGAGTTGCCCGGCGCGCTGTTGCTCGGTGCAGAGTTGCTCGGCGTCGAGATGCTCGGGGCGCTGTTGCTCGGCGCAGAGTTGCTCGGCGTCGAGATGCTGGGCGCGCTGGGGGGAGTCGCGACGTTCCGCACGGTGCGAGCCGGCCCGGTGGATGCCGGTGCGGTCGCCGGTGCCGTGGGCACGTTCGGTCGGCGGTTGACGAGGTCGTCGAACGACGTGTCGGACTGGTTCGCGGCGAAGACCGGAACGGCGAGGCCGATGGTGGCGATCCCGACGAGGGCGAAGGCGACTGGTTGTTTCATGGTGTGCTCCTGTGGTGAAGTGGTCGGACGGCTGTCCGTGATCTCCAGTCAGCCAGCACCGGTGGGCCGGTCGGTAGTGGACGTTGGTCCTAGGACCTCGGGCGGTGCAGGGCCGCGAGGTACTACGACCAAGGTCCACTGTCTCGCGATCGTCGAGGGCGTCAGAGTGGAGCCATGGCGATCAGGAGTTCGCGCGTCGTCGTGGCGGAATGCGCGAGCCGCGGCGGAAAGTACGGTGGGCACGATGTTTCCTCGCGGGCGTAACACGGTTGCTCGAGAGCCCGTGTCCGTGCGAGCGGTCATGCTGCGATTCGCGCTGACGGGGTTCGTCGCACTCGTGATCGTGTCGCTGGTGACCGCATGGGTCAGCCGCAGCGTGGGGACCAAGCAGGCCATCGACGACGCACAACGAGTCGCGTGGGTCAGCGCCCAGGGCATCGTCGCCCCCGTCCTCACCGATGACGTCATGGACCTCGACGCCGACGCGCTCGACGCCGTCGACGACGCGGTGCGCGAGTTCGTCCTGCGCGGATCGCTCGTGCGGGTCAAGATCTGGTCCGCCGACGGCACGATCGTCTACTCCGACGAACCCCGCCTGATCGGCGAACGGTTCGACCTCCCCGAGGACAAGCAGGAGGTCTTCGCCACCGGTGAGAGCCACGCCGAGATCTCCGCTCTCGACGGACCCGAGAACCGTTTCGAGGTCGAAGCGAAGTTGCTCGAGGTGTATTCGCCGATCTCGACCGTCGAGGGCACACCACTGTTGTTCGAGACGTACTTCCGCTACAGCGGGGTGACCGACGTCGGCCGCCGCCTGTGGGGCCAGTTCGCCCCGGTCGCGCTGGGAGCGCTCCTCGCGCTCCAGCTCGCGCAGTTGCCGTTCGCGTGGCGCATGGCAGCCCAGCTGCGCTCCGGGCAGGAGGAACGCGAACTGCTGCTCCGTCGAGCGCTCGACGCCTCGGATGCGGAACGGCGCCGGATCGCCAGTGACCTGCACGACGGTGTCGTCCAGGATCTGACCGGCGTGTCGCTCGGGCTCGCCGCTCTGGGACGGCAGGCACCGATCGAACCGGGCCAGGTGAACGATGCGTCGGCTGCGATCCGCAACAGCGTCAAGTCCCTGCGCTCACTGCTCGTCGAGATCTACCCGCCGAACCTCGCCGAGGAGGGTCTGGAGTCCGCCATCGGGGACCTGCTCAGCGGACTGCCGGCGCGCGGACTGGCGACCGACCTCGTGGTCGAACTCGGTGGCATCGTGCCCGGCGAGGACACTGCGGGCATCGTCTACCGAGTCGTGCAGGAAGCGATCAGGAACATTCTGAGCCATGCCGCAGCGAGTGCGGTTCGGGTGGAGATCCAGCGCACCGACGACGGTGTCGAGGTGCGCATCGATGACAATGGAAGAGGTTTCACGGTGGATGATGTCGCTGAACGATCACGCCGAGGTCACGTGGGGCTCCGTGCGCTCGGCGGACTCCTGGCCGATGCCGGCGGGACCTTCGACGTGTTGTCCGACCCGGCCACCGGCACGAGGGTCGCCGCAACCGTCCCGTTCACGATGGAGACGACGAGATGATCCGCGTGGTGATCGTCGATGATCACGCCGTCGTGCGTTCCGGCCTGGAACAGTTCCTCGCCACGACGGGCGACATCGAACTGGTCGGCACGGCCGCCGACGGTCTGGAGGGTGTCGAGGTGACCGCCGCGACGCTGCCCGACGTGGTCGTGATGGACCTCTCGATGCCGAAACTGGACGGTGTCGAAGCGACGCGTCGGATCACGACGGAGCATCCGTCCAGCCGTGTGCTCGTCCTCACGTCGTTCTCCGACCGCACGAGGATCATGGATGCGCTGTCGGCCGGAGCGGACGGCTACCTGCTCAAGCACTCGGATCCCGAAGCCATCGCCGCGGCCATTCGCAGCGTGCACACGGGCGAGTCCCCCCTTGACCCGAAGGCGGCTCGGGCACTCCTCGAGTCGCGTCGTGCCAGGTCGGAGGCATCGTCGCTGACCGATCGTGAACGCCAGGTGCTCGACCTCGTGCGTCAGGGGCTGGCGAACAAGCAGATCGCCCGTCAGCTCGGCATCAGCGAACGAACCGTCAAGGCACACCTCACCAGCGTGTTCTCGACGCTCGGTGTGAGTGATCGCACGCAAGCGGCCATCTGGGCCAACGAGCGCCTCGATCCCGCCTGAGCCGACCCGACGCCATGCCGATGCCGATGCTCACGCGCGCATCGGCTCACCGAGACCGCGCCGACACTCAGTCGTCGTCGATGTCGTCGGGTTCGTCGACGTCGTTGCGGTCGTCGGAACCCGAGCGGTCATCGCTCGAGCCCGACCCGCTGCCGCCCGATCCCGATCCACCGCCACTCGACCCGGACGAGTCGTCGTCACCGTCGGTCGTGGTCGGCGTCGAGCCGCCACCGGATCCCGATCCGCTGTTGCCGGACCTCGACTCGTCGTCGTCGTCGGTGGTGGTCGGTGAGGACGACCCGCTGTTCGGCGACGTCCCACCCGCCACCGTGGTGATGACCGGTTGATCGTCATCGTCGTCGTCGTCGTGGTCGTCGTCGATCGTGCCGTTCGACGGTGTCGTGCCGCTCTGCGGCGTCGTGACCGGCCCCGACGGCGTGCTCGATGGTGCCGTGGACTGCGGCCCGGTCTCCTTGGTCGTCTCGAGGGCAGCGATCGCGGCGGCGGTGTCGATGGTGGTCGTCGCGGCGATCGTGGTGGACGTCGAGGTCGTCGATGACGAGGTCGTGGTCGCGTCCGACGTCGCCGACGTACGTTCGGAGGTCCCCGGGTTCTGCCACACCGATCGGGTGGTGGCGTCGCCGCCCGCCGGGAACAGGGCGTCGCGCAGGGCGAGCGCGGAACCGGCCGAGCCGAGCGCGACGACGACGAGGAGGACGGTCCCCGTCGCTCGGCGAAGCCTCGTCGAGACGCGCGGCACCGTCACGCTCGGCCCTGGAGGACGGTCTGGTCGCATCCGGATGACGGGAGTCATCGTGGCCGCGGCAGAGTGGCCGCGCCGGGCCCAATCGCGACTGGCCTGAGTGCTCGGTCGCCCCCACGGGCTCGACGGGCTGGCGGGCGTCTCCATGACCTGATTCTGTGCGACGACCGGCGACCGTGCAATCGGACGATGGTCGTAGTACCTCGTCGCGCCGACACCCGTCGAGATGTCGGGGGTTCGTGATGCGGTCGTAGTACCAACGTCCGATGGCGGCTCGGATCCCCACGGGTGTTGCGTGGCGACATGTCCGATTCACCCCAGCGCTACCTGCTGTACAGCCACGACACGTACGGCCTCGGCCACTTCCGCCGCTCCGCGTTGATCGCCGGTGGCATCGTCGCCTCGTCGCCGACCGCTCAGGTGTTGATCGCGACGGGTTCGCCGCGCGCCCAGGCGTTCAGCCTTCCCGAGCGCGTCGACTCGCTGAAGTTGCCGTCGGTGACCAAGGACAGCAGTGGCCGTTACCAGCCGCGCAAGATCACCGCCGACATCGACGAGCTGGTCGACCTGCGGGCCGGCCTGCTGGTCGCTGCATGCGTGCAGTTCCGCCCTGACGTGATCGTCGTCGATCAGGCACCGACCGGCATGGCGGGCGAGCTGATCCCGATGTTGCGTGCCGCACGGCACCTGTCGACGACGCCTCGCCTGGTCCTCGGGCTCCGCGACGTCGTCGACGACGCCGCTGCGGTCGAGGCCCAGTGGTCCCGGCATCACGAGTGGGAGTGGCTCGAGCGATACGACGACGTCGCCGTCTACGCCGACGAGCACGTCCTGAGCACCGCAGCGGAACTGTCGCTGGCCTCGCGCCTGCCGGCGCGTGTCACCCACACCGGCTACGTCGCTCCGAACATGCCCGACCCCACCGACTGCGAGCCGTACGTCCTGGTCACGCCCGGCGGCGGGGGCGACGGTCAGATGTTGATCCGTCGCTACCTCGACGCCGTCGACGTGGTCGCTCGGGCCGGTCTCCGGTCGGTGATCGTGACCGGCCCGCTGATGTCGTCGTCACGTCGCGCCGAACTCACCGTGCGAAGCCACGGCGGGCCGGCGTCCGGATGATCGAGTTCTCCGACAACATGCGCCAGCTCGTCGCATCGTCGGTGGGCGTGGTGTCGATGGCCGGCTACAACACCGTCGTCGAGGAACTGGCGTCGGGAACGCCCTCGATGCTGGTTCCGCGCACGACGCCACGCCTGGAGCAGGACATCCGCGCCCGCCGACTCGGCCCGCACACGAACCTGGAGCGCTGTCCACTCGGTCGACTCACGCCCGCACGACTCGCGGCGTTCGTCGAGCGTGCGAGTCGCGGACGGGTCGTGTCCGAGCTGGATCTCGGTGGTGTGGAGCGGGTCGCATCGCTGCTGCCGGGCACGCCGGCCGAGCCGAAGGAGCCGGCCGGTGTCTGACCGCCTCCACGTCGGATACGTCCTCAAGCAGTACCCGAGGCTGTCCGAGACGTTCGTCCTGAACGAGATCCTCGGTGTCGAGCAACATGACGTGGAGGTGTCGATCTTCTCGCTGCGCCATGCGACCGAGGGCCGGTTCCATCCCGACATCGCCTCGGTGCGCGGCGATGTCCACTACCTGCCGGTGGCGGACAAGGCGGCGTTCCTCTCGGCCGTGCGTGCCTTGCCCGCACTGGACACGGACCGACTCACCGAGGTCTTCGAGTTCGTCGATCTCCTCCCCGCCGACCGTCGAGCTCGCGTCCTGCTCGACGCCGTCGACGTGGCCGATCGGGTGCGTGCCACGGGCATCGACCATCTGCATGCGCACTTCCTGACGGTCGCGGCGCACACGGCCCACATCGTGCATCTCCTCACCGGGGTCCCGTACACGGTGACGGCACACGCGAAGGACATCTATCGCCTCACCGTCGACTGGCCCCTCGCCCGGCGAGTGGCACGGGACGCCGCCGCGGTGATCACGGTGTGCGATGCGAATCTCGAGCATCTCGAGATGCGGCTCGGACCCGATGTCACGGTCCGGCGGATCTACAACGGTCTCGGCGTGCAACCGGTGCCGGCCGGTCTGTCGGACCGGACGCGGCATCTCGTCGTCGGCGTCGGTCGACTCGTCGAGAAGAAGGGATTCGACCTGATGCTCCGAGCCGTCGCCCGACTCGCCCCCGAACTGGACGATCTGCGCTGTGTGCTCGTCGGAGACGGCGACCAACGCCGTGCGCTCGAGGCCCTGGCCGTCCGACTGGGCATCGACGACCGCGTGCACTTCACGGGTCCGTTGCCGCAACCGCAGGTCGCGTCGTGGCTCCGCTGCGCCCATGTGATGGCAGCGCCGTGCCGCGTCGGCGACGACGGCAACCAGGACGCACTGCCCACGGTCCTGCTCGAAGCGCTCGGTGCCGGGCTTCCGGCCGTCACCACACCGATCGCCGGCATCCCCGAGATCATCGAGCACGGAGTCGAAGGGCTGATCGTCGGGGAGGACGACGAGAACGAGCTCGCCGCCGCACTCGCCGGCCTGATGAGCGACGATGCGACGTGGACTGCGATGTCCGATTCCGGCCCCCGCAAGCTCGCGGAGAGGTTCGATCGGGAGTCGACGATCCGTGATCTCGTCGGCGAGTTCGAGTCGGCGACGACCGGCTGTCGTCCACGACCGATCGGAGCCGGTCGATGACCACGCTGCGGATCGCTCAGGTGTGTGCCGATCGTGGGGTCGTACCCGGCGGCACGAAGGGCGCGTCGCAACACCTCCGCGGCATCGCGGGTGGGTTGATCGGCCTCGGCCAACACGTCGAGACCTTCGCAGCACGGGACACCGACGGCGACTTCCCAGCCAAGGTGCGTCGACTCGACGACCTGGCGTCGTGCGCTGATCTCGACGTCGTCTACGAACGCTATTCACTCGGCCATCGCGGCGGCTTGACGACGGCGCGACGCCTCGGCGTGCCGTTCGTCCTCGAGGTCAACGCTCCGCTCGTCGACGAAGCGACCACGCATCGTCCCGAGACCGTCGAGCCCGAACACGGCGAGACCGAACTCGAACTCCTCGAAGCTGCCGACGTGGTGATCACCGTCGCCGGCGAGCTGTCCGACTGGGTCGCGGATCGGCGAGGCGGACCGGTAATCACACAACCGAACGGGTTCGAACCGTCGTGGTTCACCTGGGCCGACGACCCGCACGATCGACCTCGTGGTGCAGCGTTCCCACTCGTGTTCCTCGGCCACCCCAAGCCATGGCACGGCGCAGACCGGATCCTGCCCCTGCTCTCGGAACTCGCGCGGACGGGGCACCGCCCGCGCACGCTCGTGATCGGCGGCGGCCCGGGTGCTGCCCGCCTGCTGGCCGCTGCCGATCACATCCACCTGAGAGGTCAAGTCGTCGTGACGGGTGCGCTCCCGCCCGCCGAGGCGTCGCGTCTGCTGTCCGAGGCTGCGATCGGCCTCGCCCCGTATCCGCGTCGGTCACCGTTCTACTTCTGCCCTCTCAAGGTCATCGACTACCTGGCCGCAGGACTCGCCGTCGTGTCGACCGATCAGGGCGACATCGCCGACCTGGTCGGGGATGCCGGCATCGTGATCGACGATCCCGACGACGACCGGGCACTCGCCGATGCCGTTCGCCTGCTCCTCGACGACGACGACCGCCGCGTCGCGATGGGCCGCGTCGGCCGACGCCGAGCCCGCGAGACGATGACCTGGGCGCACGTGAGCGCGACGACGCTCCAGGCCATCGACCGCGTCGTTCGCGTCGGCGATCTCCGTTCGCACGGAGCGAGCGCGTGAGCACGCGTCGTCGGCTCCTGACGGTCTCGCCGTCCGAACTCCGCCGGGTGTTCCGCGCGTTCAGACCTGCGCTGAGCGGCATGCGCTCGCCGATGCTCGGCGCCGTGATCCTCGCGCTCGCGGTCACCGCCCTCGAACTGTTGAAGCCGTGGCCGATCACGTGGGTCATCGACCACCTGACGAACGCCACCGAACCCGGGGCGATCACGATCGAACCGGTGATCGCGTTCGCTGCCGTCGCCTTCGCCGTACCGGCGCTCATGGGCCTCACCGAGGAACGACTCCAACTCGTCGTCGCCAGGATCAGCCGAAAGGCCACCGTCCGGATCCGCAGCGACGTGTTCGAGCACATCCATCGCCTCGACTACGCCGAGCACCAACGGCACTTCTCCGGTGACCTGCTGATTCGTCTGATGGGTGACGTCAACATGATCTGCGACCTGCTCTTCCCGAGTTGGTTGACGGTGCTCTCGCGCGGCTCGGTGGTCGTCGGCGGCACGATCGTCTTCGCACTGGTCGACTGGCGGCTGCTCAACGTTGCGCTGCTGCCGGTCCCGCTCTTGCTGCTGAGCGTGAAGCACACCTCGTCGAGGGTGAAGGCGGCTGCCGGCAAGTCCCGCAAGAAGGAGGGCGCGATGGCGTCCCGAGCGGCCGAGTCGATCCGGCAGGTCGGCATCGTCAAGGCGTTCTCGGCCGAGACCCGCACCGTCGACGACTTCCGCAGCCGCGCCCGCAGCGCCGAACGATCGACGATGGCTGCCGCGCGTCACGCCGCCCGGATGGGCCGGCTCACCGAGATCCTCACCGGCGCCGGGGTCGCCGCGGTCCTCGTCCTCGGAGCGATGCGCGTGCGCGACGGCTTCATCACTCCGGGCCAACTCGTCCTGGCCATCTCCTACACCCGCATGATCTACAAGCCGATCCGCAAGCTCACCGACGAGGCGGCACGACTCGCCAAGGCGACAGCCTGCGCGTTGCGCGTCCTCGACCTGCTCGAGCAGCCGGCGGAAGACCAGCACCGAGGTGAGCCGTGCACCACACTCGACGGCGACATCGAATTCGACGACATCGGACACCGGTACCACGACGGCCGAGTGTCGCTGACCGGGTTCTCCGCCACGATCCGCGCCGGGTCCCTGACCGCAGTCACGGGCGAGAACGGCACCGGAAAGTCGACGCTGATCGAGCTCCTCCTCCGTCTCCAACGCCCCACGGACGGAACCATCCGCATCGCAGGGCGCTCGATCGACGAGTACGAACTGAACGGATACCGCGAGCAGATCTCCTTCGTGCCCCAACAGCTGACCCTGTTCAGCGGCACGATCCGCGACAACATCGCCTTCGGCAACCCCGACGCGAGCGGCTCGGACATCCTCGCGGCTGCCGAAGCAGCACTCCTGCTCCCGGTCGTCGAGCGACTGCCCGATGGGATCGACACCCGACTCGACGAGGACGGCGCGTCGTTGTCGGGCGGGGAGGCCCGGCGCGTCATGCTCGCTCGCGCCGCCGTTCGACGAGCATCGATCCTGCTCCTGGACGAACCTCTCGTCGGGCTCGACCCCGATGCCCGCAGCCTGGTGGTCGCCGCGATCCGCAACATCGGAGTCTCACGGACCACCCTCATCGTCCATCACGGCGATCTCGACGAACTCGAACCCGACGACCACCTCGATCTCGACGCACGTCTCCGACCGGCCCCCACCCCGCTCGTCGCGGAGACGACCACGCTCGGAGTCCCGGTGTGAGCGTCCCCGCACGACTCGCCGAACTCCTCGACCCCGAAGCCGCCGGAGCCAAGTTCGCCCGCAGTGGCTTCGACGTGGCATGCGTCCGAGCCGACTACGTGCGGTACAAGCCGGACGACACCACCATCGTCAGCTACCTCCTCACGACCCCGCGGGGTGCGACCGAACGCGGCTACGTCCGCTGGTGCACCGACACCGCGGAGGCCGATCACATCGCCGCGAAGGCAGCGACGTTCAGGATGACGACGTCATCGCTCGGCGGTGCCACGACGCGTCTCGACGACCACAGCGTGTTCTATCCGTTCCCCAACGACGCCCGACTCCGACGAATGCGTTGGCACACGACGCCACGAAAGTGGAAACGCACCCTCGAACCGCTCGTCCCGCACCCGACGCAGCTCTCCGCGTCTCGGAGCAGTGTCGACATCCTCCGGTACAAACCCGAGCGCCGTGTCGTGGTCGCCGCGCATCTCGTCACCACGAACCAGCTCCGACGATCCGTACTCGTCCGGTACTCGACGTCCAACCTCGCGCCGTCCATGGCCGCAGTCGCCACGTCGCTCCGTGGATCCGGCGTCGACACACCGCGTCCCCTGATGCAACTCGACGACGGCCGGGTCGGGATCGACGAGTTCATCGACGCGGACGACCTCCGCACGGCGGTCGACGCGCATCGAGTATCGGCGGCAGACGTCGCCCAGGCGATCGGTGCATTCCACGAGGCCCGGGTCGATGCACTGCGCAGACGGGTCGTCGACGACCTCGCCCAGGCGCGAAGCGGCCTGGGCGGTCTCGCCCGGTGGTGTACCTCGACCCAGCGGCTCACCGACGTCATCGCCCGACGACTCGTGCGGTCGATGCCGACCGACACCGGATCCGACGTCCTGCTCCACGGCGACCTCCACGATCGGAACATCATGGTGCGCCCGAGCGGAGCGGTCACGTTCGTCGACCTCGAACGCGTCGCACGGGGGCCCGCGGCCATCGACCTCGGCCGGCTCCGCGGTGCCGGGATCGCCGCCTCCGTTCGCCACCCCGGACTCTCGCTGAACGCCTCGGCCTTCGTCGAACAGGTCATCGAGGACCGCCGGCGTGGACAGCGCCACCCGACGGGCGAGCGCGAGATCGCGTGGCACACGGCCGTCGCCCTCACCGCCCAGGCTCTCCTCGCAGCCCGACACCTCGAGACCGACTGGCGAACCAGCGTCCCCACGCTGCTCGAACTCGCCCTCGCCGAGCTCGATGGCCTCCCCGTCGCATGAACGACCTTCCGCCGATCTGGATGCGGCGGTGGCACACCGCGGCGCCGAGCCCCTCCGGCCCGTGGACCGTGACCGACGGCGACGACCACGGACTCCTGGACCCCGAACGGGGGGTCGTGACGGTCGTCGACCCCGCCGACGACCGCCGACTCCCGGGCCTCGCGGCCGCCCTCGCCGACGGGGGCCGCCTGGTTGCGTACCGACACCACCGTCGCGCCGTCACCCGTGACACGACCTCGTTCACCAAGGTCGTCCGTCCGGACCGAGCCGCCGGCATCGTCCGCAACCACGAGGTGCTGGTCGGTTCCCCCGGCTTCGAGACGCCCCGAGTGCTCCACGCGACCGACGACGGACGAGTCCAGATCGAAACCGTCGAGGGACCCAGCCTCCACGGCCTGCTCCGCGCCGACGTCGACGTCCCCATCCCGGCCGTGGCGACCGCCCTGTCGGCACTCCACGCCGTCTCCCCGTCGGCCACCGTTCCGCCGGCCGAGTTCGACGACCCTGCGCGTTGGATCGCGATCGTGACGCGCATGGAACCCGCTCGTCGCCGGTCGCTCCAGGCGGTGGCCGACGAGTTGCCGTCCGTCGACCCTGCGGGATCTGCCCTCGTCCACACCGACCTCCACGACAAGAACGTCATGTCGACACGGCGCGGCGTGCACTTCATCGACCTCGACGGCCTCGCCGTCGGAGCTCCGGAGATCGACGTCGTCAACCTGGCCGTCCACCTCGAACTCCGAGCGCTGCAGGCCGGGCTCGAAGCGGGTGAGGGGCGCCGCCGGTTCGAGAACCTGCTCACCGCCTACCAGCGCAGACGGCCGCTCGACGCGACCAACGTCTCGGCGATCGAACGGCACACCTGGTTCCGACTCGGCTGCCTGTACCTCTGTCGCCCCTCGGGGCGCCGACTTGCGCACGCGCTCCTCGACCGGGCGGCCCGTCGTGCGGAGCCACTCCCCGGGTGAGGGGACGCGGGTGCGTCGGGTGGGTCGCCGTCCGGTGGTCCTCCAGAACCCCCCCCCCGCTCCGACAGGCCGATCAGACCGGTTCGAGCCGAGCGGGAACCGACTTGTGCCACGGCGTGCCGGCGAAGCGATCGCGATGGAACGAGCCGGTGAGTTCGTTCGGCGCGACGCCGTCGATCACCCGGGCACCGTCGTGGACACGGTCGGTGCCCGTGCCGTTGGGCAGCGAGAGATGGCCGGGGTGCATCCCGCCGTCGACCGCGACCTCGATCGTCGCCTCGCCGCGTTCGGTCACGATGCGGACCCGGTCTCTGTCGGCCACGCCGAGGCGTTCGGCGTCGACGGTCGCGATCCGCAGCGCGTGCTGCCCGGCGCGCCGCCGCCACGCCGGATCGCGGAAGATCGTGTTCGCGGTGAACGACCGACGCTCTCCGGCCGACAACAGGAACGGCCACTCCTCGGTCGGCCCGGGCGGCACACCGAGGTCGTCGAGTTCGGACAACAGCTCGGGCATCGCCAGCTGCACGAGCCCGTCGGGAGTGGCGAGGCGCCGCCACGACGCGTCGTGGTCGTCGTCGGTGATGACGAGGCCGGACGGGCTGTCGATGATCGCGTCGAACAGCCGGTCGGCAGCGTCGGGCCCGTCACCGAAGCCCGCGCGCTGGACGCCCATCGGATTCATCTGCGTCATGCGCCGGGTCACGGCCCACAGGGCGGCGGCGGCGGACGCGCCGTGGGGCAGGGTGGGACCGAGGGTGCGATACAGCAGCACCGGGGCGACGACTCCGAGCGAGGGCGTGGCCGCCAGCGCCGCACCGAAAGCTTCTGCGAACTCGGTACGGCCGACCTCGGCTGCCGCTCGCAACGGAGCGACGTCATCGTCGGTGATCAAGCCGGCCGCCTCGAGGATGCGGGCGTGGATCTCGGGTTCGCCGAGGGGACCCGCCGGTGCTTCCACGACCGGGCGCCGGAGCTGGAAGACGTTCTTGGGGAACTCGAAGTTGAAGAAGGTGGACTCGAACTTCTCGAACTGGGTGGTCGCCGGCAACACGTAGTGCGCCTCGCGGGCCGTCTCGGTCATGAACACGTCGATGACGAGCACGAAGTCGAGCGCTCGCAGCGCTTCGCGCATTCGTGCACTGTCGGCGATCGAGTGGGCCGGGTTGCCGGATTCGACGATCATCGCCCGGTAGCGGTCGGGGTGGTCGGTGAGGATCTCCTCGGGGATCACGTTGCAGGGGACGAGCCCGCCGAGGATCCGCTCACCGGCGACCGGGCTCCGTGGGGCACGATCGGGGTCGAGTTCCGCGGTGGAGGCCTTGACCAGCGGCACCATCGACGACGGGATCTGTTGGCCCCCGTGGTTGGCGAAGTTGCCGGTGAGCGTCCACACGAGTTTCTCGAGGTAGCTGACCAGCGTCGAGTGCCGGTTCATCTGGGTGCCGAGATCCTCGAACACGGCGACACTCGATGCAGACGCGATCCGCCGGGTCGCCCGACGCACGAGGTCTTCGTCGACACCGGAGATCCGACAGTGGGCGGCGATGTCGATCGTGGAGAACCGCTCGACGACCGCCTCGAACCCGCTCGCGTGCTCCGCGAGCCAGGTGGTGGCGGACAGCCCCTCCTGGACGACGATGGCCACCATTGCCGAGAGCAGCCAGGCGTCGCGTCCTGGAGACACCTGGAGGTGGAAGTCGGCGAGCTCGGCGGTCTCGGTGACGCGGGGGTCGATCACGACCATGGACCGTGCGTCGTCGTTGGCGATCGCCTTCAGCGTCGTGCGAGCCCGAGGGACGCCGTGGCTCATCCACGGGTTCTTCCCGACGAAGAACGCGACCTCGCACTCGTCGAACTCGCCGCGCACGGCGTTGCCGAACATGACACCGTTGACCCACACCTCGCCGCTCTTCTCCTGGGCGATGGCACTGCTGCGGAACCGGCCGCCGAAGCCCCTGTGCATGGCGCCGCCGTACGCGCCACCCAGGTGGTTGCCCTGTCCACCACCGCCGTAGTACACGATCTTGTCGCCGCCGTACTCGTCGCGCACGGCGGCGAGACGTTCGGCCACCTCCCGCACCGCAGTGTCCCAGTCGACCTCTTCGTACGTGCCGTCATCGCGTCGTCGCAGCGGGTTCAGCACACGCTCCCCGCGGCCGTTCTGATAGTGGTCGAGACGCAGTGCCTTCTCACACGTGTAGCCCCGCGAGGCCGGGTGCGCCTTGTCGCCGCGGACTCGCTCGAACGTGTGCCCGTCGGTCCCGATGCGGATCTCGACACCGCAGTTGCACTCGCACAGGATGCACGCCGACGTGCGCCACGTCGATGCCCGGTCGGTCCCCGCGTCGGGTTGGGGTTCCGGTTCGATGCCGGTGCCGTCGGGTGCGGTCTCGTCGAGAATGGTCATGATCTGTACCTCGTGATTCTTCGGGTGGCGTTGTCCGGGTGGGGTTGAGGGTGGTGGAGCGGCGTCGACAGCGAGTCGGAGCGCGGCGCGTCGTCTCAGGTCGTCGCGACGGCTGCGCCGGCCTCGTCGACGAGCGACATCAGACGCTCGAGGTCGGCGATCTTGCGGTCGAAGTCGCCGTCGAGGCCGACCCGCAGGGTGGTCACACCGCTGCGCTCGTACTCGACGAGCCGGTCGCGGATCGTTGCGGGAGGGCCGACCAGGTTCGTCCCCGATCCGATCTCGATCGGGACACGGGCGGCGGCCGCCTCCCTGTCCCCGGCGGCCCACAGTCGTTGCACCTCGGCGACGTCGTCACCGAAACCCTGGCGGGCGAACGCATCGTTGTAGAAGTTCTTCGTCGCGGACCCCATCGCCCCGAAGGTGAACGCGTATCCGTCGGCATGACGACGCCCGGCGGCGGCGATCATGGCGGGATCGTCGGCGGTGAACTCCAGGCCGACGGCCACGACCCTGTCGATCGCTTCGGCCGAACGGCCCGCGATCGCAGCACCCTCCTCGATGGGGTCGAAGAAGGCGTCCGCAGTGGCCGGGAAGAACGAGTTGCCGATCCAGCCGTCGGCGAGTTCGCCTGTCAGGCGCAGATTGGTCGGGCCGAGCGAGGCGACGTAGATCGGGATCGGGGCCGTGTCCGCCCGTGACCGGATCGCCTTGCCCTGGCCGTCGGGCAAGGGCAGTCGGTACACGTCGCCGTCGTAGGACAGGCGCTCACCGGAGGTGATCATCCTGACGATCTCGATCGTCTCGCGTGTGCGTTGCACCGGTCGGTCGAACGGCACACCGTGCCAGCCCTCCATCACCTGCGGGCCGCTGGCGCCGATCCCGAGGATCATCCGCCCGTCGGACAGCGTCTGCACCCCCTGCGCCGTCATCGCCAGCATCGCCGGAGTCCGTGCGCCGAGCTGGGCGATCCCGGTGGCGAGCTTGATGCGTTCGGTCACCGCGGCCACGGCAGCGAGCGGTGTGAAGGCATCCGACGCCCAGAACTCCGCCACCCACACCGAGTCGATGCCGAGGCGCTCGGCCTCGCGAGCGAGATCGAGGAAGCGCGGCATCAGCGGGTCGATCGACAGGCCGATCCTGATGGTCATGACGTGGTTCCTCGCGTGGCGGATCGAGGGCTCGACGCGTTCGGTGCCGTGCGAGCCGGGCCTGCGACGTGACGCAGAGACCGAGGAGAACCGGCCCCGATCACGACGATCCTGCCGTCGACTCGGCGACGTCCTTGACGCCGTCCAGCACCGCCTTCATGTTCAGCTCGTGCTCCGCCATGCGATTGGCGACGATGCGCTCCTCCTTCTCCGGCATGCGGTCGATCGCGAAGTTCAGACCGCCTCGACCCGGACCCATCTGGAACCGGTGGCTCAACCTCACGTTGCCGTCGCCGAGGTCGTCGATCGTGTACCGCCAGATCGACGACACGGTGCCCTCGGTGCCGAGCACACTCCATTCGAAGAGACGTCCGGCCTCGAACCCGGTCACGACGCAGGTGGTGCTCCACTCACCGATCGCGTCGTGCGCGCTGTGCCCGACGAAGCGTGCGTCGAGCGACGGGCCGGCGTGACCCTCGACCCAGTCGGCGCCGCTCACCTCGGACGAGAACTTCGACGACAACTCGATGTCGGAGACGAGATCCCACACCACCGAGGCCGGTGCGGCGATGTCGATCGTCGTCTCGGTGGTGGGACAGTCGGCGTACTTCATCGGGGTTCCTCGTTGTCGGCGGGACCGCCATGCGAGTGACGGGTGTGGCGGTCGGGTTCGGCGTGCGGACTCCGAACGTAGTGCATTCCGTCATGGAACTCAAGGCGACGTCATCGGCGACGTCATCTCCGTGTTCGAGTCACCCTTCGCCGTCGACTATCGTTCGTTGCATGATGGAATCTACCACACGCGAGCACGGCGAACGTCACCCCCACGGTGGGGTCGGTACCGAGGTGGTCGACGATCACATCCTCGTCATCACCGTCGACCGAGTCGAGAAGAAGAATGCGTTCACGCCCAAGATCACCGCCGAGTTGGAGGACGCCCTGACCCGTCTCGACGACGACCCCGATCTGTTCGTGGGCGTGCTGACCTTCGCCGGCGACCACACCACGGCCGGTCTCGAGATGCCACTGTTCTTCACCGACGAGGCACGGGCTGCGGCGTCGGAACGCACACGGGCCCAGACCGCCGAGCCGGTCGACCCGTTCGGCCTCGGTCGACGTCTCACCAAGCCACGAATCACCGCGGTGCAGGGCATCACCTTCACGATCGGGATCGAGATCGCCTTGGCCGGCGACATCGTCATCGCCGCATCGGACCTGCGCATGTGCCAGCTCGAACCCAAGCGGGGCCTCGCACCGCTCGGAGGCGCCACCGTGCGATACGTGCAGCGCGCCGGGTGGGGCGACGCGATGTACCACCTGCTCCGCGCCGACGAGTTCGGCGCCGACGAGGCCCATCGGATCGGACTGGTGCAGGAGGTCGTCGAGCCCGGCGTCCAACGCGACCGGGCGATCGAGTTGGCCCGCGAGATGCTGCAGTGCTCGCCGTCCGCACTGCGTCACACGATCGCCAACGCCCGTCTCGCTCTCGACGACGGCGAGCCGGCAGCCATCGCCGCGATCCCGGCGATGTCGGCTGCGGTTCAGGCCACCGACGACTTCCAGGAAGGCTTGGCCTCGTTCGCGGAGCGACGTTCGGCGACGTTCACGGGTCGCTGACGGCCCGATCGAAGCGTCCACATCGACGAGACGTGTGTGTCGTCGCGTCTCGGGGCGTTCGTCGATGAGGATCACCGCCCGGTGGGTCGGTCGGTGGGTCAGATGGTGGCGGGACGATCGCGATCGGCTCGATAGCCGGGTCCGCGGCGCGCCTGCATCTCGCGCACGTCGATGGGGGCGTCACACTCGCTGCACACGACCACGGCCTGCATGTCGTGGTCGCACACGTTGTGGTGCAAGACCAGCGGCGTGCCCTCGGGGCCGCTGAGCCAACGCTCACCCCATGCCGCCATGGCGGCGAGGATCGGGTACACCTCACGACCCTGCTGGGTGAGTCGGTACTCCGAGCGGGGCGGCTTGTCCTGGTATTCGACTCGGCTCATCAGGCCTTCGTCGACGAGTTGGTTCAGCCGACGGGTCAAGATGTTGCGGCCGATCCCGAGCTCGCGTTGGAAGTCGTCGAAGCGACGGGTGCCGAGGCAGGCCTGGCGCACGAGCAGCAGGTTCCAGTGGTCCCCCAGCACCGCCGCACTCCGCGCGATCGTGCATGGCCAGTCGGAGGTGTCGACACGCTTCATCCCGTCAGCCTAGATCTTCGAGTTGCATCACGGAACGCAAGGCCGGCCCCACACCCACCGCCCCGTCGTGCGATCCGTGACACGCCTGTGCCTGGTGCGCTGGGTCAGGTCATCGCGGCAGTCGGCTCAGGAAGGTGAGGACCGTTTCGGAGAGCAGACCAGGTTGGTCCAGCGATGGGCAGTGAGCCGAGCCCGGGATCTCGACGTGTTCGGACAGTGGGATCGCCGCTGCGGTCTCGCTGCATTGCTTGCGGATACCAGGCAGATCGAACTCGCCCGCCACGACGAGGACGGGAACGTCGATGTGCGACAGCATCGGCCACGCCGGCGTTCGTTGCGACGAGTCGCCGATCGGCGCAGCGTGCAGAGCTCGTTCGTTCATGTCGAGGAACAGCTCTCGTGGTTCGCCACTCACGCGCCCTTCGGGCTGTTCGACGCCATCCAGCCAGTACCGAGTCTCCAGTCGGTTGAGGAGTTCCAGGTCCTCCGCCTTCTCGGCTGCGATCAGGAGCATGTCCTGTTCGTCCTCTGCCGCTGCGGTGGGCCAGTCGCTCTGGTCGTACCCGGACAACGACGGGGCGATCAGCACGAGGGCGGCCACCCGTTCGGGAGACGTGAGCGCGAGGTCGATCGCGATCCCGCCGCCGCGACTGTTCCCGATCACCACGGCAGTGTCGGTCGCCGTTGCGCTCATCACGGCGAGGAGGTCGTCGGCGTCGTCGTGAGGCTCGGGCGAGCTGTGGGTCCAACCGAATCCCCTGCGGTCGTAGGCGACGACCCGATATCCAGCTGCGACCCACCCGGGCGCACACGAGTTCCAGATTCGGCTGTCGCCGACTCCGGGATGCAGGGCGAGGAGTGTCGGGCCGGTCGTGCCCCACGTCGAGACATGCAACGTGGCGTTGCCGTTCGACACTTCCACGTTCTGTGCTTCCACGTTCGGGACGGTACATCGGCGCCATGCGGAGGCGCCGAGAGGTTTGCTCGGCCGGCGATCGTCCACCGTTCGTGACGAGATCGTCGAGCACCACCGTGCAGTCGTGCGCCGCTCTGTCGCGTCGAAAGTCGGTCGTCCGTCGTGGCGCCCGATGTCTAGCGTCGCGGATGTGGAAACGGCGTGGCTCGACACATTCCTCGCGACGCCCGGTGACGACGGCCGGGTGTTCTGCGGTGTGGTCGATGTGCGTCGCGACGGCGACGTGCTCTTCCAAGCTGCCCGCGGCCTGGCATCACCGCGGTGGGGTGTGCCCAACACGCTCGACATGCGCTTCGATGTCGCCTCGATCAGCAAGCTGTTCACCTCGGTTGCTGTGCTGCAGTTGGTCGCCGCTGGGAGCCTGGACCTGGATGCGTCGATCCACGAGTACGCCGACCTCACCGACACCACCATCGATTCGGCAGTCACGCTGCGCCATCTACTCACGCACACGAGCGGCATCGCCGACATCGCGGAGGAGGACGAAGGTGAGAACTACGCCGAGGTGTTCCGTGTGGTGCCGTGTCACACGATCACGACGCCGAGGGACTTCCTGCCCCTGTTCGCGAACAAGCCGCCACATTTCGCGCCCGGTGGCGGGTCTCGCTACTGCAACGCCGGTTACGTGGTCGCAGGCATGGCCGTCGAGCGGGCTTCGGGCGCCAGCTTCCAGGAGTACGTGGAGGCCGAGGTGCTCGCACGTGCCGACATGGCCTCCTCGGGGTACTTCGACAAGCGGTTCGCGTTTCCCGATCTCGCCGAGGGGTTCGACCCAGCGGAGGATGGACGCCTCGAACAGAACCTTTTCGCCTATCCACCCCGAGGCGCACCCGACGGCGGTGCGTTCTGTACCGCCGGAGACCTTCATGCGTTCCTCGCGGCGCTTCGCGAACTGCGGTTGTTGCCAGCGGACCTCACCGACGAGTTCTTCACTCCCCAGGTCGCCAGCGCCGACGGCGGTCGCTCCGGCCAGGGTTTCGGGCTCGAGTTCAACGACGTGGGCTACTTCAAGGACGGCGAGAGCGAGGGTGCGAGCGGCATCTTGTCCCACCTGTCGATCTGGAACGCCGACGTCGTGATCCTGAGCAACACGATGGACGGGACCTGGCCGCTCCTCGGCGAGTTCGTACGCCGCGCCCGCGACGATCGCAGCGACGACATCCACCCCCGATGACCCCGCCGCGAATCAGCAACTACTGTCAAGCCATGACCATGTCCGAGCGCACGAACGGAACCATCTCCGCAGGCACGATGGTCAACGAAGCCATCGCCGCCCGATTCGCTGCAGCTCTGATCGCACTCGGCACGATCGCTTCGGCGTGGGTGCTCGCAGCACGCACGTCCGTCGAAGGCGACGGCGCGGTGAGTCGGCCATTCGTCGGCCATGCCATCGCGATCGGAACCATCGGCTTCGGCCTCATCGCACTCCTTCTGTTCCTGGCGGCGTGGGCCGAAGCCTGGCGAGACACCCGGCTCTGATCGAGGATCACCGCGGATCCGTCGACGCTCGTCGTCGTACGCGACCCCGACCCGGTGTCGATGAAAGTTCTCGCCGGCGCCCGCAGTGAACGGCATCTGATCCAACTCCGTGGGTTGCTGGCTCGGGCGACGATGTTGCCCACGACTCCGGCCGACTACGACGACGCTGCATCGATGTATCGGTCCTGTCGCGCTCACGGCGACACCGTCCGCAAGCTCATCGACTGTCTGATCGGCGCGGTTGCCGTTCGCGCCGACGCTGAGATTCTCCACGCTGATGTCGACGACGCGACGCTCGCACGCCACACCGATGTGCGCCTGCACCCCGATTCACGAAACTGACTCCAGCGGCGAGCGACCGAGCGCTCGGGGCTGCCGGCAGGACGTCAGCGTGTCTGGGCCCGCTGGTCCGCGTGAGCCACTGCGGCGTCGATCCAGTCGTGCAGGACGACATCGTCGACGACCGCGTCGACGTCGACCCGGAGCCATCCTGGGCTCATTGCCTTGCCACGCATCTCAGCCGGTCGTGCACCTTGTCGACGAACGAGTCGGTCGGCCTCGTCGGGGGCGCACCGCAGCAGGAGCGAACCGTCCGACGCTGCGCAGACGGCGAGCTGATCGTGCACCATGAACGAGCGGCCGCCGAACATCGCGACTTCTCGAGCGTCGAGTCCAGCCAGGCGTTGTCGAATTCTCTCGGCGAGGTTCGCGTCGAACGGCACCCCGACATCTTGGCTCACCGGGCGGTTCCACTCGGTGGCGGGTCGCACTGTGGGTGGACGCACGACGGTCGAAGGCCCGGGTCCCGGACCGCCACAGGCCGACGATGCGATGTCCACACGACGACCCGCTGCAGGTACGGTCGGATCGTGTCTCCGGATGAGGTGAACGAACTCGTGCTGCTGAGGCGCGCGCGAGATTTCATGGATCGGAACTATCAGGATCGGTTGAGCGTGCCCGTCCTGGCCGAGCGCGCTGCGATGTCGCCGGCGCACTTCTCACGGCGGTTCCGCGCCGTGTACGGCGAGACGCCGTACGCGTACCTGATGACTCGGCGTATCGAGCGGGCGATGATGCTGCTACGGGGCGGGGCGACGGTGACCGACGCCTGCTTCGCGGTGGGGTGCGTGTCACTCGGTTCGTTCAGCTCGTCGTTTCGCGACATCGTCGGTGTGTCTCCATCGGAGTACCGGGAGCGTGATCACGGTGAGTTGGCGAGCCTTCCGCCGTGTGTCGCCAAACGTGCGACCCGGCCGCTGCGCACTGCCGTGTCCCGGTGACGATCCGACGATCGGGTCGCATCGAGCAGGATCGGAGAAGTCGCCGATCACTCGGGGTTCTACGGTTGCGGTCATGGCAGTCAACGTCTCGAAGATGTTCATCACCGTTCACGATCCGGACGAGGCGCTCGGCTTCTACCGGGACGCCCTGGGCCTCGAAGTGCGCCACGACGTCGAGAACAACGGCTTTCGATGGATCACCGTCGGCGCCCCGGGCCAGGACGTCGACATCGTGTTGTCGCAACCGCACGGCGGACGCTCACCGGCCGAAGGCGACGCGCTGTCGGCGCTGGTGACGCAGGGAGCGATCCAGGCGGCGATCTTCAGCGTCGACGATCTCGCAGCGACGTTCGACAAGCTGGTCGAGTCGGGCGCCGAAGTCCTCGAGGAACCGACCGATCAGTTCTGGGGAGTTCGTGACTGCGCGTTCCGCGATCCCTCCGGCAACCTCGTGCGGATCGCCCAGGCCTGAACGCCGTGCCCGTCACGTCGAAGCGGCCCGAAGTACGGAGGAGACCACGATGAACGACTACACGGACGTCGACGCCTACCTCGCGGACAGCGAGCAATGGCCCGACGAGATCACCGCGATCCGTCCGATCCTGCTGTCGTGCGGACTCACCGAGACGATCAAGTGGGGAAAGCCCTGCTACTGCGTCGACGACGACAACGTCGTCCTTCTCCAGGAATTCTCGGACCACCTCGCCCTGATGTTCTTCCAGGGGGTGTTGCTCGACGACCCAGCACAGGTGCTCCACGCGCAAGGACCCAACACGCACGGACCGAAGCGCATGAAGTTCACCACGGTCGACGACGTCGAATCGCTCGCCCAGGTCATCACGACGTACGTCGACGAAGCAATCCGCCACGCGCAGGCGGGCACGCAACTGCCACCACGACCTGACGAAGCGCTCGCCATCGAGCTGCAGGAGCGGCTGGCCGACGACGACGCACTCGCCGAGGCGTTCAACGAACTCACCCCTGGTCGCCAACGCGAGTACAACCTCCACATCTCCGACGCCAAGCAGTCCGACACGCGGCACCGACGGATCGACAAGGTCGTTCCCCGGATCCTCGAGGGCAAGGGTTTGCGCGACCGATGATCCGAGCCGGCGACACCGTCCTCGACGGCATCGACCGGAGCCTCCACCAACCGCCCGATCGGCACGTGAGGTCGGGGTGTCGTGATCAGATCGTGCTCGGGCCGACGTATCACGTCGGGCGGAGATGTCGCCCGACGCCGAGGTGTTCAGCGGTGTTCGATCCAGTCGAGGATGGCGGGGCGCAACCAGAGGCGCGGACGCCCACTTCCGAGATCGACGACTGGACGGGGCATGTCGGCGTAGCGGCGTTGATACAGGCTGACACTGTTCGGGTGCGCCAGTCCGAGGAGGGCGGCGAGTTCACGCGAGTCGATCAATTCGTCGGTGTTGACCATCGGTGCCACGGGCACATCCTACCCAAGGCTCGTCTCCACCCGTAGACATCGGCGTCTACACCCATAGACTGTTCTCCGTGAAGCTCAAGACGAACGATCCGTGCTGGTGCGGGAGCGGGCACAAGCACAAGCGATGCCACGGTGACCGACACGCACTCACGTACCCTCCCGTCACCCTCGGCCGCGTGTCCCCGCCGCGGGCCGTCCCCGACGGAATCGCACGACCGAGCTACGTCACGACCGGGATCGTCCCGCCCCAGACGCCGCAGATCCAGGATGCGGCGTCGCTGACACGGCTTCGCCGGGCCTGCGCAGTGGCTGCCGAGGTCCTGCTCCGCACCGGTGAACAGGTCGGCATCGGGGTGACCACCGACGACCTCGACCGCGTCGCTCACGATGTCTACGTCGAACTGGGCGCCTATCCGAGCGACCTCCACTATCGCGGATTTCCCAAGTCGATCTGCACGTCGGTCAACGGCGTCGTCTGCCACGGCATCCCCGACGACCGGCCGCTCGAAGAGGGCGACATCATCAACATCGACGTCACCGCATACATCGACGGCATGCACGGCGACACGTCAGCAACCTTCCACGTCGGCACGCCGACCGCCGCGCTCGCCGGTCTCGTCGACACCACACGCGACGCCACGCTGCGCGGCATCGCAGCGATTCGCCCGTTCGAGCCTCTCCAGAGAATCGCCGAGGCAATCGAACCGTTCGCTGAATCACGCGGCTACTCGGTCGTGCGCGAGTACGGCGGGCACGGCATCGGCGAGAGCTTCCACGGTGCGCCGCACGTGTCGCACCACGTCGACCGCCGCGACGATTCCATCGTCGTGCCCGGCATGACCTTCACCGTCGAGCCGATGCTGTGCTCCGGGCGAGCTCGGTTCCATCAGGCAGCCGACGGCTGGACCGAGCACGCCGACGACAACCGGCCCTCCGCCCAGTTCGAACACACCGTGCTCGTCACCGACACCGGCGCCGAGATCCTCACCGTCACCACCGACGGTCGAACCGCAGCCGGAACACTCGACACCGTGAACGCAGCGAGATCGTCCCCTCGAACCACCTGAGCTCATCGCTCGTGGTCGGCGAACCCGGTCGGTTCGGGTCGGGCACGCACTGCGGGTTTCGAGTTCTCAGCAGAATGATCAACGGACAGGACGGGCCGCCTCGCCCTCGATTGGAGAGGCGCACCGGCGAGCAACGCCCACATCGGGTCGGCGAGCTCGTGAACGATGTCAGGTGCGGTGCTTGACGAGCACGTACTCCTCGTACGTGATCCCGTGCTCGACGGTACGGATCAGTTGATCGGTCACGGTCCATCCCGCCTTCTCGTAGAACGAGATCGCTGGGACGTTGTCGACCCTGGTGTGGAGCTCGAACTCCGAATGGCCCGCGTCGGCGAGCATCGACTCGACCATCACCAGCAACCGTCGGCCCAGTCCCTGTCCGTGGTGTGCGGGCTCGATGAAGAGGTGGACGAGTCGGTTGCCGCTCACGGTGAAGTGGGCGATCGGAGCGCCATCGACGACGACCACACGGGTGTCGACGTCGGAGTCGGGTCGGAACCAGTCGCGGAACTGGCGCCTCATCCCATCCCGGTCGGGTGGCTCGACGTCACCGACGAGCAGTTGCGAGGCGTAGGTCTTCTCGAAGCATCGTGCGTGGTAGGCCTCCACTGCGTCGGCGTCGTCCGGAGTGGCCGGGCGGAGTTCGATCTCGTCCATCGGATCCATGGTGTCACGGACGGCGCTCGCTCGGTCTCGCAGATCGGTCCGCGGGCCAGGATTTCGATCCACGGAGTGTCCGACACGTCTCACGAAGCTCGCTCGGACGCATCCGCCATCGGGAGGACCACGTCGTCGCATCACCGACGCGAGCACCGCTCGTGACGAAACGCGTCGCCTCGGTGCTCGGCCCGTGTGGCACCGTTGCCGCGTGACTCACGACGACGGTCTGGCCAGGCAGCTCGCCGCATCGGATCAGCACACGGATCCGGCGATCGCGGCCGGGTACGACAGCGCGGCCGGAGCCGCGTTCACCCGAGAGCAGATCCAGCGCACCGCCGACGTGCTCACCGAGTTGGCCGACGGCGGGCCGGCCGTCGAGTTCGCGATCGGCACGGGTCGCATCGCTCTTCCGCTGACGGCGCGCGGCGTGACGGTGTCGGGGATGGACATCTCCGAGCGGATGCTCGCCGAGTTGCGCTCGAAACCCGGAGCCGACGCCATCGACACCATCGTCGGCGACATGACCTCGACGGTGATGCGAGGCGATGCCTCACTCGTCTACCTCGTCTACAACACGATCGGAAACCTGCGCACACAGGCGCAGCAGGTCGCATGCTTCCGCAATGCCGCCGCCCACCTCCGCCCGGGCGGACGATTCGTCATCGAGACCGGTGTGCCGAAGCTCCATCAGCTACCTCCCGGTCAGACGATTCGCCCGTTCGCGTGGACCGACGACCACCTCGGGTTCGACGAGTACGTCGACAGTGTCGGTCAGATCCTCGTCTCGCACCACTATCGCTTCGACGGCGACCGGGTCGATCGCATCACCGGAGCGTTCCGCTACGTCTGGCCGTCCGAACTCGACCTGATGGCCCAGCTCGCCGAGATGGAGTTCGAATCACGCTGGGCCGACTGGGACCGGAGCGAGTTCACCGCCGACTCTCCCTCCCACGTCTCCGTGTGGCGCCTCACGTGACAGGCCGTGTCGCGAACCTCTCCCGGGATCGGGCATTCCGCAGGACTCGCACGTCTGATCAGGCAGATCCGATCGGTCGGTCGACCACCGCCAGGCCGGTCGACGGGACGCGTGCTCCCCGGACTAGGGTGACGTTCGCAGATGCTCTTCCATCTGCCGACGCGTCGCTCCGGATCCCTGGTTGCGCGTTGAACCAGGAGGTTCGACGTGTTTCGACAGGTGACTTCGGACAGCACAGCTGATGGCTGCTTCGTCGAAGTGCGCGTCCGAGGCACGATTGGCGAGGTCGCGCATGGGGGCTGAGCGGCGACCAATGCTGGCCGAACGCGCACAGATCGACATGGCCACCGCCTTCGATCGGATTCGCATGATGTCCCGCAACACCAACACCAAGCTCACGGACCTCGCAACGCACATCGTCGACGGACGGGTCGACCTCACCACGCTCACCACCGGGCACCACCAGCACTGACCCGCAGCCGCTGCAGAGGCGGACGTTCAACGGAGACACCACCATGGCGCCGAGCCACACGAGCATCACCGATCCACGACTCCAACCTCTCGCCGATCTCGACGAGGCGGTCACGTGGGCGATGGTCGAGTCGTCTCCCGACGGCATGCTCCTCGCGGACGAACACGGCGTGCTCCTGCTCGTCAACACCCAGATCGAGACCCTGTTCGGTTACGACCGCGGCGAGTTGCTCGGTCTGACTGTCGAGAAGCTGATCACCGAACGGCACCGGAGTGCACACATGGCACACCGCACCCGCTACGCCGACGCGCCGCGTCCGCGAGCGATGGGCAGCGAACTCGCGCTGCAGGGCCGACGCCGAGACGGCACCGAGTTCGCCGTCGAGGTGTCCCTGAGTCCCATCACCACCGACCGGGGTCTGCGTGTCGTGGCCACCGTGCGCGACATCACCGAACGCCTCGCCGTCGACGACGCCCTGCAGCGCAACGAATCCCGACTCCGCATCCTCCACGACCGTGAACGCCTCGCGCGGGACATGCACGACACCGTCATCCAGCGGCTGTTCGGCGCCGGGATGGGTCTGCAGGCGGTCGTCGGATCGATCACCGATCCGCACGTCGCACAGCGGGTGTCGGACACCGTCGACGAACTCGACCGTACGATCTCGGACCTGCGCGTCGCCATCTTCGAGCTCACCAAGGTCACCACCGCAACGGTCACCGAGCAGATCCAGGAGATCGTCGACCACTCGGCCGATCACCTCGCGTGCACGCCGAGCATCGACACCGACGGCGACGTGGACTCGATCCGACCCGAACACACCGAGCAGTTGCTTCCCGTACTCACCGAGGCTCTCTCCAACGTCGCCCGCCACGCCCGAGCCACCGTGGTCGTCATCTCCCTGCGGGTCGCGAGGACGAGACGATCTCGCTGACCGTGACCGACGACGGCGTCGGGATGGCGCCGGACGGCCGCCGTGGCCATGGTCTCGACAACCTGTACTCGCGAGCACGTGGGGCCGGCGGAACCGTCACGATCGACAGCCGCCCGGACCACGGGACCGCGCCCGTCTGGGCCATCCCCCGCGGGCGCGTGTGAGCACGAACCACGGAGACTCGGACGCATCCGACTCGCGAACTGCCACCTCGGCGCGTCGATGGTGTTCCGAGCCCGGTCGACACCGGTGTCGGCGTCGTCCCGCGAACGGTGCCGAACGAACCCTGCCGACATGGTCGCGTCAACCTGCGAACAACGTACGAGCGATCGTGACGGTGTGAGGGACGACAGTGCCTCCCGCCTCTGACGACGACCTCGACCGACCGACCGGTCAGGATTCCCCCATGACGACAGACGATCCCGCTGTGACTCCTTCCCCGTCGCTCACCCCCGAGCGCCCGATGCATCCGGCGTGGCAGACACTGCACGAGCAGCGCGCTGCCGATGTCCAGCTCCGAGTCGCCGACGCGATCACCAAGTTCGCGGGATCGATGACATTCGTCTACCTCCACGCGATCACGTTCGCCGGGTGGATGCTCGTCGCCGAGAAGAGCCCGTGGCCGACGTTGACCCTCGTCGTGTCGCTGGAGGCGATCTTCCTGTCGACCTTCGTGATGATCGGGCAGAACCGGCAGGCCGCGTTCGCTCAGAAGAAGGCCGACCACGACTTCAACGAGCAGGAGCGGGAACTGCACGTCAACACCGATCTCACCAAACAGATCCACCAGTTGTCGACCGAGATGCATGCGCATCTGACGGGGGTCGGATGGACGATCCACGCCTCGGGCACCGACGAGACCCCGCCACGGCACGACTGACCCGCCACATCGGGACTCACACGTCCGACGAGATCGTCGGGGCGCTGCTCATCCGGCGGGTCTCCTTCGATGAAACCTCCGGACGTCAACGTCCCTGGTACGTCGAACGGTGAGCGAACAGCATGACACCGGTCGTGCGTGGCGTGACGACTCTCATCAGGGCTGCTTCGCGGCGTCGGCGGCAGCACCGACGGCGACGCCGACCCCTGCACCGATCGCGATTCCGATCGCGATACCGGCCCCGCCCGCAATCAACAGACCGAACACCACTCCAAGCCCTGCGCCGATGCCGGCGCCCACACCTGTCCACTGTGCTTCGGGTGCGGTCGTGCCCTTCGATTCGCGTGCTGGGCGTGCGGGCGTCATGGTTCAGACTCCTGGTGTGGGTGAGAGCGTCGTCGAGGACGGGAACGTGCCCGGGTCGGAGCTCGGCGGTGTCGGTGGAGGAAGCTCGGACGGATCACGGGCGTCGGGTTCGTTCCCGCCCTGGTCGAGCCGGAAGGGCGGATAGGTGTCCGTCATCAGTGCGACGTAGGCGATCACTCGGAAGATCCACCGGTTGAAGCCGACGATCAGATCGAACAACGCCTGGGGGTAACGGCCGGTGAACAGCAGCACGACCCCGGTCACGATCACGAGGATGCCGAGCAACCCGCCACCGCCGGTGATGTCGAAGCTGATCGAACTGCTGGTCGTGGTGAGTCCACGCACCGAGGCCCCACCGACCAGCAGGGCGACGATGATCAGGTGAGGGATCGCCAGCAGCCACTTCACGAACACCAGGCCGCGCGACAGTGACTCGGGATAGGCGATGTCCAAGCGGGCGGAGTCGCCGGGGTCGGCCTCCAAGCTGAACGGCGGATAGCGGTCGGTGCCGATCCCACCCGTGCTCGCATAGAAGTTCACACGCCACGACCACCGCAGAACCCCGACGTTGAAGTCGAAGATTCCACGCGGATACCGCCCGGTGAAGACGATCGCCACCGCCGCCACGACGCTCGACACGACGAATGCCACCCACAGGAACGCCAGCACGATGAAGTGCGGAATCGCGAGGAACCACTTCACCAGCCACTGCCAACGCGACAAGCCCGGGTCCAGGTGCGCCGTCAACGACACAGGATGTACGGGGAACCGTGCGACCGCAGCGGCCGACCAACCCTGATGGTCGTGCTCGATCAGGCCGGGATCCTCTTCGTCGTCGCCGTGTCGAACACGTGGACCTCGCCGGCTCGCGGCACCAGGTGCACCTGCTGGCCGCGCGTCACCTCACCACGGCCGAGGCGTGCGGACAGCCGATCGATTCCGGGACTGGAGAGGTACACGATCGCGTCGGCTCCGAGCACCTCGACCACGTCGACCGTGGCACGGAGCCCTCCGCACTCCCCGAGTGTCCAGGCCTCGGGGCGCACACCGATCGTCACGTGGTCCGTGCTGAGTTCTGCGATCTGGCGACGGCTCAACCGGTGTTCGATTCCGTCCGCCACCGCCACGCCGTTGCACACCCGCGCCGGCAGCAGGTTCATCGCCGGCGAACCGATGAAGCCGGCCACGAACTCGTCGACCGGCTCGTCGTACAACTCCATCGGTGGCGCACACTGCAACACCACCCCGTTGTCCTGCACCGCGACTCGGTCCCCGAGGGTCATTGCCTCGGTCTGGTCGTGGGTGACGTACATGGTCGTCGTGCCGAGCCGCTTCTGGAGCGTGGCGATCTCGGTCCGCATGTGGATCCGGAGCTTGGCGTCGAGATTCGAGAGCGGTTCGTCCATCAGGAAGACCTGGGGGCGGCGAATGAGCGCTCGCCCCATGGCGACGCGCTGACGCTGCCCTCCGGACAGCTTCGACGGTTTCAGGTGCAGGAGTTCGGTGATCCCGAGCAGTTCGGCGACATCGTCCACGCGACGCCGTATCTCAGCGGGCGGGTCCCCCTCGAGGAGGAGGTGGAATGCGATGTTCGCGGACACGGTCATGTGCGGGTACAGCGCGTAGGCCTGGAACACCATGGCGATGTCGCGCTCTCGCGACGGCACGTCGGTGACGTCGTCGCCGCCGATGAGGATCCGCCCGGCGTCGACCGGCTCGAGACCTGCCAGCATGCGAAGGACCGTCGACTTGCCGCAGCCCGAGGGTCCCACGAGCACGAGCAGTTCGCCATCGGCGATGTCGAGGTCGAAGCCGTCGACGGCAGGGTGGTCCATCTGCGGATAGATCCGCGTCACCTTGCGGAACTCCACCGTCGACATCAGAGCGCCACGTCGGGGTGGACGACGAGATCGTCGGCGGGGTGGTCGGGGATCACCACGACCGGGCATCGGGCGTGTGTGAGTGCATGACGCAACGGTTGCGCCGTGTGATGCCCGCGGTCCAGCATCGAACGGTGGCGACCCAGCACGAGCAGCACCGACCGGTCACTCGCTTCGTCCAGACGCAGCGTGGCAAGACCGGGAGGCGTCGACACCGTCATGTCGAGATCCGGGCCGCTGAGCGCCTGCATCACCTCCGCGAAGTGCCCGACGCGGCCGACCTCCCACGAAGCACGGTCGACCGCACCCACTTCGAAGCGAGCGAGATCGAGCGGCCCGTCGGCCTGGAACACCGGAGCGTCACCGAGGGCATGCAACAGTTCGATACCGACCCGTCGATCCCGAGCGAGGTGAGCGGCCCAGCGCACGGCACTGCGCGTCGCATCGCCGTGCCCGATGCCCACGACGACGTTGCCGCCATCGAGGCCGACGACGGCGACATCAGCGGGCACGACCACCACCGGATACTTCGTCGAACGCAGGAGGGCATTCGTCGAATGACCGATTCGCTTGACGACGCCTCCGATGCCGGTGATCCCGCGATGAGCGCCGACGACGATCGCGTCGGCGTGGTCGGCCCGCGCTGCGTCGTCGAGAGCGGTTGCCATCGCCGCCAGACTCGCCGATGTCACGAGTTCGCCGACGGCGAATCCCGGGCCGCTCGTCCACTGCTCGACGAGCGCCGACTCGATCACCTCCCGGTGCCCGACGGGGTCACCGGTGATCGTGTCGACGAGGGACTCGGTCCAGGGGTTCAGGGAGACGACTGCATGGAGTCGCCCTGCGATGCCGACCGTCTCTGCTGCCCAGGCGAGCGAGTGCAGCGACGCCTCGGTTCCGTCGACTCCGACGATCAGGTTCCTCACGAACGACCTCCTCGCCGCCATCGTGCGCACCTCGACCCTCGCCCGAACAGGGCCATTGGACCATCGGCCGACGCGCTCACGGGCGTTCGGTCCAAGACGCCCTCCAACGCGGATCCCCACGCTCACCCGACGACACCCGGGGTGTACACGGCCTCACCCCCGGCCTCTTCGCGACGTTCGAGGCGCCGACCTGACGTCACCCCAGCGCCTGAGTGCCCGGGGCGGGGTTCGAACCCGCACTCCACGTGAGTGGAAGGGGGGTTTAAGCCCCCCGCGTCTGCCAGTTTCGCCACCCGGGCAACTGCCGGGTCAGGCTACGCCTCGACCGTCGGTGGTCGAGCGGATCTCGTTCGACTCGACTTCCCTCCACAGTTCGTTGCGGAGTCGGTCGGCTTCGGGTGCCCGCAGACGGTTCGTGATGACGACACCTTCGATCATGTCGGCCAACACCGCCGCTCGCGGACGGCCTTTCACACGGATCGACACCACCGCTCCCCCGCCCTCGGCATCGGTGCGCCGGCGGATGGTGCGGTCCACTCCGACCAGACGGGGAGGGCAACGGAAGCTCGGGCCCGTGAGGCCCCGGCGGATCGCCGAACGCGTCAGACGCCGCGCAGCGTGGGCGAACTCGACGGTCGAGGCGAACTCCATGGACTCCATCTAAGCGAAGGGGTACCTCAGAGTTCGCCGGAGCAGCGTTGCGCTCGTTCGGACCCCGACCGTCAGCAGATCGTCGAGTTCGACGATGCCGTGCCGCCGTACTCGTTGACCCACCCGGATGTCGGAACGGCCTTCACGCCCTGCGCCCAAGCAGGCAGCCACACGAACTGGGTCTCACCAGCACCGATCGAACCGCTGTGCAGGACGTTCGATCCGACGCGCAGGTCGAAGGCATAGGTGCCGGTGCCGCCCTGTTCGTGACGCACTCGGAACCTGTAGAGCCCGCTCTCGCTGCCGGTTCCCGCGCACATCGCCGTGACTCGCACGAGAGCCGAGCGACGGTTGATCGTGATCCTCGAGCCCTGCAGCTCGACCGAACTCCCGACGAACGACCCCTGGTCCACCGTGACGATCGAGGCGTTGACCGCGACCCGAGAGGTCGGGGCGTAGACCGCACCGACGACCGTCAGCGTGCTGGTGGCCAACTGGATGCCGGTCTGGGCACATCCGTCCCGACCCGCCATCAGCGCAGGCAGGTCACCGGCGAACGGTGACAGGGCGATCTGGCTCGACCGGATCACGATGCTCCCCGTCGCCACGACCGTCACCTGGTTGAGCCGCGCAGTCCCCGCGTTGATCGTGACGTTCCCGTCGACGTAGTGGATTCCTGCAGCCAGGTCGACGCCGTTCCCGTTGATCGTCAGGCCACCGGGATGAGCGAAGTACGCCGAACCCGCTGCCGCAGCCCGCGATCCACCCGGAGCGAAGTCGGCGACGTCCCAGCCGAAGGGCACGGCCTGGACGTCGGTCTCGCGCACGGTTCCGCCGGCGGTCACGGTGCCCCAACCGAGGCCGAGTCGGTCCGCGTAGGACACCCTGCCGTCGAAGACCAGCGTCGAGCCCTGCACGTCGATGTCGTCGTTGGTACGCACGGCGGTACCCACGAAGAGGTCCGACGCGTTCACGCCGATCCGACCACTGCAGACGGCATCGCCCGTCGCGAAGATCGAGTGGGTGATGTCGGTCGGCCGGGGCGGAACCGGGATCTCGCACAGGTTCTCACTGCCGGGAGTCCCGAGGTCGCCGTTGCCCTGATCGGTCACCGCTGCACACCAGTTGACACCCGCGGCGTTGTCCAGAGCCGGGTTGCGCAGCGACATCGTCGCACCGGCCACCTTGGGGAATCCGTTCTCGGCGGTCCAGGCGACACGGTCGACGATCGCCAGGTCCGCGTCGAACAGCATCAGCTCGTCGGTCGTGTTGAAGTTGACGATCTCGATGCCGTACAGCACATCCATGTCGATGCCGCCGTTCAGCGACGCGTCGTTCCGTCCTGCGGTGACGTAGCCGTCCGCTCCGATGACGGAGCCGGCCGGGAACACGAAGGAGTCGACGTCGTCGTCGCGCAGCGTCCAGCCTCCGATGTCGATCGGCACGGCGCCGGTGTTGTGCAGTTCGATCCATTCGGCCTGCGCATCCGGCAACGCCAGCGGGTCGCGGTGGATCTCGTTGATCACGATCGCATGGCTCGGCGTCGGCGTGCAGGTGTTCGCTGCGCCCGGCGTACCGGTGTCACCGAGGCCGAACTGATCCGACGTGGTGCACCACGCGCTCGCATCGTCGGTCGGACCGAACGATGCGAGCGATGCCTCGGAACGCGACATCGATCCGCCGTTCGGCCGCGGCATCGGATCCGAGGGCATCCAACGGACCTCGTCGATCGATCGTCCGTGCTGGTCGTGCAGGCGGATCGCATCCTGACCGTTGTACAGCACCATGCCGCTGCCGACGACGAGGTCGACGGCGACGCCGCCGTTGACGCCGGTGTCGCCGGAACGACCGATCACGGCGAATCCCAACGGCGGGACCACGACCGACCGGCGGATCACGTAGCGCTCGGATCCGTCGTCGCTGATGCTCCAGTTGCGCAGGTCGACGGGGTCCGACGTCGGGTTGTGGACCTCGAACCATTCACCGGACGTGTCCGAGACGGCCGCCGGGTCGCGCATCACTTCGCTGATCATCAACGGCTGAGCGGGATCGGGCTCGTCACAGTTTCCGGCGATGCCAGGAGTCCCGAAGTCCTCGTCGTTGTAGCGGTCGATGGTGGCGCACCAGTTCGCGCCGAGGGCGTTGTCGGCGGTCGTCGATCCGAGCTCCATCGAACGGGCCTTCTCGAGCGGGAAGCCGCGCGTCAGCGAGTAGTCGACCCGGTCGACGGTCACGCCGTCGGCGGTGACGATCTCGAGCAGTCCGGCGGCGTTGAAGAGCGACAGGTCCGTGCCGTAGGCGTAGTCGACGGGCACGTCGCCGTTCGCGGTGCGATCGGCGAGCACCGCCAGCACGGCGCGTTCGCCGGATGGAATGGTGAGTGAGGACACCACGTGTTCCTCGGAGCGGGTGCGCAGCGAGTAGCCGTCGAGCACGGCGGGTTCGGAGCCGAGGTTGGCCACTTCGAACCACTCGCCGTCGCGTTCGCTCGGCGTCAGTTCGGGGTCGGCCATCACCTCGGTGATGACGACCAGCGGCACCTCCGTCACGTCGCAGCTGCCATCGGTTCCCGGGCTCCCGGTGTCGCCGACCGACCAGCGACGAGTCGACAGACACCAGTTGACCCCGTCGGCGTTGTCCGCGACCACCGCCGCCAGCTGCATGGACTGGCCGTTCGGATCGGGGAACGTGCGACCGTCGTCCCAACGCACGGCGTCCACCTGGATACCCCGCTCGTCGGTGACGACGAGTTCGTCGAACGTGTTGTGCAGGTTCATCTGCGACCCGTAGACCCAGTCCGCCGTGACGCCGCCGTTGACGGAGGGGTCGCCGTTGCGGGCGAACACCACGTTCGCCCCTGCCGGAACCGGCAGCGGCGAATCGATCGTGAACTTCTCACCGTCGTCGTCCTGCACCGAGAACCCCGCGAGGTCAATCGCCGCGCCGGTGTTGCGCAGCTCGAACCATTCGCCGACGCTGTCCGCAGTGGCGGACGGGTTGTTCATCACTTCGGTGATCACCAGCGCCGCCGTCGACCGCGCACACTGGTTCGGCGCCCCGGGGCTCCCGAAGTCGCCCGCCGGAAGCGTCGTGGTGGAGCGGCACCACGTGGCACCGCTGTCGTTCGCGACCTCGGCTGCCGCAGCGATGACCGGGCCGTACGAGATCGACCGACCCTCGGGACGAGTGAACCCGGGCAGGCCGTAGTCGACGACGTCGACGATCGAGCCGCTCGCGTTGCGCAGCACGATGCGGTCGCCGCCGTTGAAGAGCAGCACGGCGTCGCCGAACTCGTGGTCGACGACCACGCCGCCGTTGCGGGCCGGGTCGGCGACACGGCCGAGCACGACGCGGTCGCCGGGAGCGATGCTCAGATCGGAGATCGTGTGGATGTCGTACACCTCGTCACCGAAGGTCCATCCGCCGAGGTCGATGGTGCCACCGGTCGTGTTCACCACTTCGAACCACTCGCCGCGCGAGTCGTACACCACCGACGGGTCGAACATCACTTCGCTGATGACGACGCTGCCGCGCACCAGCGGGTCCTCGACACCGGTGGGACGGAGGAAGTCGGGCAACAGCGTCGCAGCCGCTTCCCCGATGCCGGCGATCGGAAGCGGCCCGTCCACCCCGCGTCCGACACCATCACCACCGGAGTCGTCGACGGGATCGCTTCCGGACTCGCTGATCCGACGGGCCTGCGCGAGGTCGCCAGCCGACGACGGGGCCACCACGGCCGCCCGTTCGATCGTGGTCGGTCCGCTCGGCGTCGCCACGACGGTGGTCGCGACGGCGGACACCGCGATGGCGGCGGCGATGGAGACGGTTCGGACGCGCATGACAACTGACTGTCGGTCTGTCGATTCCATTCTTGAGTGCTCACTGAACGCCTTGAGGAAATTCAGAGATTCGAACCTGACAGCCTCAAGGTCACATCATTTGTGACGAAGGAAAGGCTGTGCCCCTCATCGTGATCGCAGGCATCGCCGTGTGCGTCGCCCTGATCTCCCGTTGGCGACTGGAGTCGCTCGCTCATCGACGACGCGTCGACGGACTCGCCTGGAGGATCCACGTCAACGGCATCCGTGGCAAGTCCACCGTGTCGCGCATGATCGCCGGCATGCTGCGTGAACACGGCCTGGTCACCGTCGCCAAGTCGACCGGGACCTTCGCTGCGGTGATCAACCGCGACGGCGTCGACGAACCGATCGAACGCAGAGGTCCACCGACGATCCTCGAACAGATCGAGCTGTGCAGGAACTACGTCACCGATGACGTCGACGCCCTGGTCATCGAGTGCATGGCACTCAAGCCCGAGTACCAGAGAGTGTCGGAGCAGATGATCGTGCGCTCCAACATCGGCGTGATCACGAACGTTCGCGAGGACCACCAGGACGTGATGGGCGAGACGCTCCCCGAGATCGCACGTTCACTCCTGTCCACCTGCCCCCTCGACGGGATCCTCGTCACGTCGGAGTCGAACCCGGAGATCGTCGAGATCATGCGCGAGGTCGCGCACGCCAACGGGACGACGTTGATCGTCGCCGATCCGGAGCGGATCACGGACGAGGAGAACAACTCCTTCGACTTCATCAGCTTCAAGGAGAACGTGACCATCGCCCTGTCGGTCGCCGAGATCATCGGGATCCCCCGCGACGTGGCCATCCGCGGCATGGCGCGAGCCGAACCGGACCCGGGTGTGTTGCGCATGAAGCACCTCCGTCTCGGCACCGGCGACCGGATGAAGAAGGTCACCTGGGCGAACCTCTTCGCGGTCAACGACCGCGAATCGATGGTGGCGGCGATGGAGAAGCTCGAGCCCTTCACCATGCCCGAGACGCTCGTCGTCGGCATCCTCAACAACCGCGCCGACCGCGAACGTCGCGCGATCCAGTTCGCCGACGTGGCCGTGAACGACCTGGAGTTCGACCGTCTCGTCACGTTCGGCGCCTACGAGGGCCTCGTCACGGACCGCCTCCGATCGAACGGATACGACCCCGATCACATCGTCAACCTCGGTGACGAACACTCCTTCACGCAGGACGAGATCATCGAGCGGATGATCCTCGCCCAACCGGCGGCGCACATCCTCGTGGTCGGCTTCGTGAACATCCACACGCACCAGGCCGAGGAGATGCTCGAGTACTTCGAGCACGAGGCCGAACCATGGCACGACGACTTCGCCAACGAGGTCTTCGGGACGAGCGTTCCGGAGGCCGCAGCCTGACCGGCGCGAGCACACGATGCACGACTATCTGCTCTCGTCGGAATGGGTGCGCTTCGCCTTCGTGCTGGGCGTGGCGGTCTCGATGGTCATGTACGAGAAGCGCCACCTGACGACCGGGTCCATCGTCGTCCCCGGCTACATCGCGGTCTTCCTCATCCACCCGCTGGTGATCGTCGCGACCTTCCTCAATGCGTTCGCGACCTACCTCCTCGTCAATCGACTCCTGCGTCGCTACTTCCTGCTGTACGGACGCACGAAGTTCACGCTGCTCGCGATCATCTCCACGTCGATCCAGACGCTGATGCTCCGGCTCACCCCGTCCGGTTCCTGGTTGTGGGAGGCGGACATCCCGCTGTTCATCGGCGTCGGGTACGTCGTGCCGGCGCTCATCGCTCACGACATGGCCCGCCAGGGCGTGGCCAAGACGACCAAGTCGGTCCTGATGTCGGGCGTGATCGTCGCGATCCCGATCGGCATCGCGCTCGTCCTCGACCTTCCGGGCGTGAACGACCTGGCGCCCGTCAGCGGCTTCGGACGTCTCGCGCTCCCGGTGTCGTGGCTGCCGCTCGCCGTGATCCTGTCGATCCTCGCCTCGTGGGCCGTGGCGCACAACTACGACCTTCGCAGCGGTGGGTTCGTCGGCGCCGCCTTCGTCGGCATGTTCATGGCCGACCCGTGGCAGCTCGTGATCGCCGTGGTGATCGCGCTCGCGACGTTCGTGATCGTGGCGAAGTTCCTGATGAAGCACATGATCCTGTTCGGCCGCCGGAAGTTCTCGTCGATGCTGCTGGTGTCGGCGTCCATCTCGTGGTCCGGGCTGTGGATCGGCGACCGCTTCCTCGACGCGACGTGGCGGGAACACCTGGGGGTCGGATCCCTGGCACTCACCCCGCTGCTGTTGCCCGGGCTGCTCGCCAACGACGCTCAACGCACCAGCCCGAAGCGCGTGTTCCAGGGTCTCGTCGTCGCCGGACTCTTCGCGATGAGCACCACTCTCTGGATCCGCTCGATCTTCGTGGCCACACCCCTGCAACCCGCGTACGTGGCGATGTCCGCGGCGACCACGCTCCTGTTGTTCTTCCCGCAGATCGCTCCGATCCTGGATCGCATCCGCTCCGGCGCAGCGCACGACGGACACGCCGTCTCCGGCGTCGACCTCGCCGCGCAGGCTCCGTTGCCGTCGCCCCTGTCCGCCGCTGCGGCTGCAGCCGCTTCCGCCTGGACGCTGACGCCGTGGACGACGTGGGCGATCGAGCATCCGGAGGCGGCATCGAATGCCGAATCCTGGCTCGATCGGCAACTCTCCCGTTCCCGCGGGATGTTCGATGGTCCGCTGCCCGGAGCCGCCGCCACCGACGCATTCGACCGGATGTCGTCGGACGTGCTCCTCCACGCACTGGATGCGGGCCGCGGCATCGACACGACCCCCCGTCGTCCCGACGCCGACCGCACATCGGCACCCGCTCCTGCCCCCGCTCGCGTCCTCCTCGCCCCGTCGGCGACGCACTGAATCGGGCGATGTCCGTGGCCCGTCCGACACCGTCGACCCGAGTCGTGGCGAGTCAGGTCGACGCGTCGTGACACCCGAGAACGAGCCGACGGGTTCGGCGACGCACCTGGCGAAGCGCGCTGCGGCGGCGGCTCTGGCGATCTCGCTCGTCGGGGCGCTCGGGTGCGGAGCGTACGATCGCATGGAGAGCGACCCGCCCGGTGCGCCGACCGCCGTGGTCGTCGTCACGGTCGCCGACGAGGGAGGTCGTCCGCTCCCCGATGCCACCGTCACCGTCGGCGGCGAGGCGACCTTCGTCGATTCCCTCGGTCGCGTCGAGCTCGTGCTGGAGCGACCCGACGTCGCCGTGGTCGCCGCTCCCGGTCACCTCGACGAACCCGTCGCCGTGGCACCTCGTGACGGCGCGGTGTCGGTGGAACTCTGGAGCCGCACCGATGAGCGGGGTGGCTCGCGGGTCAGCATGACGTTCGGCGGCGATGTGATGCTCGGTCGGCGGTACCTCGATCCCGATCGGTCCACCCCGTTCATCGACGGCGCCGATTCCGCCCGCAAGATCGTCACCGACATCGCGCCGCTCTCGGCGACGTCCGATGCGACGATCGTCAACCTCGAGACCGTCGTCGGTGAACTCCCCGTCGAGCAATCACTCCCGGCGAAGCGGTTCCTGTTGCAGTCGTCTCCCTTCGTCGTGGAGACACTGGACGAGATGGGCGTCGACGTGGTGACGTTGGGCAACAACCATGCGTACGACTGGGGCGACGACGGCGTCCGGTCGACGATCGAGGCGCTCGACGACGCAGGGATCGAGCACGTCGGTGCGGGACAGACGGATGCCGACGCGACGCGCGGCCGGATCGTCGACGTGGAGGGAATGTCGCTGGGCCTCGTGTCGATGACCACGGTGAACGGCGACTACGTGAACGACCAGCTCCCGTCGCCCGACGAGGACCCACCCGCCGACCTCGCACCTGAGGACGACTGGCAGTACCAGCAGAGACTCTTCTCGCTGCGCGCACCGGTCGACGGCGATCGCTCGATCGACGACATCCGCGTCGCCCCGAGACCGATCCGGATCAGCGAAGCGTGGAACGTCGTGGAGGAAGCCGAACGCCGCTTCGCGGACGGGGAGGCGACCGACGTGTGGGTTGCCGCTGCGGATGCCTTCCCGGAACTGCAGGACTGGGTGGCCCGACGCGGGCACGGAGGTGCGGCGCAGTGGCGGCAGTCGGCGATGGAACGCGAGGTGAAGCGACTGCGCACGGCGGGCGCTGACTTCGTCGTGGTCCAGATCCATGGCGGGTACCAGTTCGCCGACGTGGGCAGTTCGTTCATCCAACAGGCGTCGCGCACCGCGATCGATGCCGGTGCCGACGCCGTGATCTCCCATCATCCACACGTGCTCCAGGGGGCCGAGTGGTATCGCGGCAAGCTGATCGCGTACAGCCTCGGGAACCTCGTCTTCGACCAGGACTTCCTCGCCACCTTCCCGAGCGCGTTGCTCCGAGTCGTCACCGACGGCGACGAGGTCCTCGACGTCCGCTTCCTCCCGCTCGTGCTCGACCGTTACCGCCCGACGCCGCTCACCGGCAACTCCGCTCAGCGGGTGATCCGAACCATCGACGCTCGTTCGGCTCTCGCCGGCAGCAGCGAGCGGGTCGTGGGGCCACGGGTCGGCACCGTGCTCGACGCACGTCGCACCGACGACGACGGCCGCCCACCCGATTCCGAACCGGCGGTCGTGCGCTTCGAGCGCAACAGCGGAGTGGTCGGACTCGGTCGCGCCGAATCCAGCGTCTCGATCGACCTCGACCCCGACGGGTCGGCACCGCTGCCTCCCTGCACGCTCGTTCGCACCGACCTCCTCGACGACGACGTCCAGATCGGCGTCGACCTGTTCGGTTGGGGCCACGTCGACCGCGACACGACGGATCAGCGACGCAACTCACCGGTCAACCTCCTCGTCCCCGCCGATCCCGGGAGATGGTCGACGTCGTCGGCAACCGACGACGACCCGTTCGATCTCGCGCTCGGTCTGCACAGCGACCCGAATGCGCCCGTCACCACGCGCCTGCTGGCGCTGGCCGACGTCGACGATCATCGTCTCTTCGACGACGCCGGGGCTCCGCTCGACGCGCCGGCCGACTACGAGATCCGGCTGCGGGCCCACCGCGAGCGCGGCGAACGTCCGGTGCTTGAGTTGGCGGTCTTCGACTTCGACGATTCCGATCCCACCGTGGAACCGACCACGGAACGAGTCGACGGAGTCGAGATCGCGCTCGACCTGCCCGACGACGGAGAATGGCACCGACTCACGGTCCCGGTTCCCGGGCGGCTGTCGAATCGAGAGGGGCCCGCCTTCAATGCAGCGGGCATCCGCATCGAGATGCCGCCCGCGCTGGTCGCACACCTGACGATCGACGAACTGGCGTTGATCGAATGGCGCGGCGCGACCGAATCGGACGCCGCCGTGTGGGGTCCCGCCGACATGGTGCGATCGACCTCCGCCGACGCCGTCGAACTCGTCGTCAGCGGTTGCTGAACGCCGGTCAGGTGTTCGCCGGTTGCTCGACCGAATCGGCGGGGACGGCCGGCGGTTCGGGCAGGTCACCCGGCCCGAGGTAGACGATCACCTTGGCCACGCCGATGCCGGCGACGGGCGGCGCTTCGCTCGAGGGCAGGATCGTGATCTCGGCGAGGTCGTACCCGAGGTCCTGGGCGACGACCTGGGCCTCGCCGAGGAACGGCTCGACGTAGTAGATCACCGTGGTCGCCGCGGCGACCGCGCCGACGACCCCACGGACGTCGAAGTAGCCGACGTCGTTGAGGCGGGCGATCACCGGCGGGATCCGCTCACCGACCGACGTGCCGTTGACGATCAGCACTCCGGTGAAGAAGCGGTCGGTCGGAGGAACCGACGTGGCCGGGATCGGAACGACCGTCGTCGTGGTGGTCGTGGTGGTCGTGGTCGTCGTGTCGGGGACCGTGGTCGTGGTCGTCGTGGTGGTCGTGGTCGTCTCGGGAATCGTCGTCGTCGTGGTCGTGGCGGGGACCGCGTCGGACTCGGTGGTCTCCTGGTAGAGCAACGTGGCGAGGAGGCCGGCGACGAGGACGCCGAGGATGATGTTCAGTGCGGTGGTCTTGGACATCGTGTGGCGTCGGCGGTGTTTCGAGTGGACGGGACCGACCACGGCTCGGGCCTCGTCTCGCCCGGCGAGGCTATCCCGTTCGGCGACGGTGGGCCCGGATGGCTCGGCCTACAGTGCGTCCGGTGAGCGACGTGGACCTCAACCCGGTGCAGCAGCGCACGCTCGATCGGCTGAGGCGCACCGGCGACCCGGTGGTCTTCGACCGTGACTTCGTGAACGACATCCGCGACGAGATGCAGGCTGCGCTCGACCACTTCGCCGGCCGACTCGAGGACCGCGAGGAGGTGTGGATCTCCAAACACAAGATCGCGTCGGTGCTCGACTGCGAGGAGCACTACCTGCAACCCGACGAGTTCGAGTGGACCGCGGCGAACGCGAAGGGGACCGTCGCCCATCGCGCGATCGAACTGCTGCTGTCGTGGCGGGGGGAGCCGACGCCGATCGACCTGGTCGACGAGGCCCTCAGCCGTCTGGCGAACGAGAACAGCGGGGTCGGGCTGTGGGTCGCGACGCTGGACGACGGCGACGAGGCCGACGTGCGCAGCCAGAGCGTGGAGCGTGTGACCGCGTTCCTCGAGAACTTCCCGCCACTGTCCAAGAAGTGGCGTCCGGTCACCGAAGCGTCGGTCAGATGGCCGAACCGGGGCCCGATCACGCTGGCGGGCAAGGTCGACCTGCTGTTCGGCGCTCCGTCCGGCGTGGAGAGCCGCAAGGTGATCATTGACCTCAAGACGGGGCGACCGAACACCCGCCATCGCCAGGACCTCGCGTTCTACGCGCTGTTGGAGACCCTCGTGAGAGAAGTGCCGCCACGCAAGGTCGCCACCTTCTACCTCGACGCCGCCGACGCCCATGCCGAGGACGTCACCGAAGCGATGCTCGAGACGGCGATGCGTCGCACGCTCGACGGCATCAATGCGGTCATCGAACTCGGCTCCGAAGGGCGAGCGCCGCGGCGTCGGGCCGGGGTGAGTTGCCGGTGGTGCCCCCTGCGCACCACGTGCGAGGTCGGCATCACCCACCTGGCTGCGGTCGCCGACCACTGATCGCCATCGTCCTTCCCGTGTCGCTCCGGGATCGGAGCCACCGGGTCGCACAAGTGTTCGTCGTTTGACATTCTTCCGATCCTTTGTTGCATTCCATCGACACTCGGCTATCCTCATCTCTACCGACTCCCCCTCCACCATGTCGACAGACTGCGATCGGAGGGACACGAATGAATTCGACGACAGCCGCCGGCGCAGCCTGGTGCGCTCTCTCCACGACCGATCCGTCCGATCTCGATCGGGACGGCATCGCCGATTTCCTGCGCTCGATCTCTGCGGTCCGCGCTGCGTGCGACGCAGCCGAGGTGCTCGCCGTTCGCCGCACTCGCGAGCTCAGTGCCGCCGGCCACTCCGGGCCAGCGGAGAACGTGCTCGCCGACCACACCGGTCGGTCGAGTCGAAGCGCTCGCGATGCAGCAGCCCGCGAGGAGGCGTGCCAACTGATGCCGGCGTTCGAATCGGCCCTCACCCACGGCCAGATCAGCGCCGGACACCTCGACGTCGCAGCCGCCGCCCATGCGCGGTTGACCGATGACGTCGCCGAACAGTTCGCCGCGTTCGCCGACGACCTCGTCGCACGCTCGCAGCAACTCGGCGTCGATGCGTTCGACCGCGAATGCCGCGATCTCGCACGGCACCTCGCCACGATGAACGACCGCAACGCCGAAGTCGACGAACTCGAACGCCAGCGGGCAGCTTCGAGCGTCAAGCGCTGGGTCGACCGTGGCACGGGGATGTGCAACACGCTCATCAGTCTCGACCCACTGCGCGACGCGACGATGTGGAAGGCCATCAACCAGCAGGTGGGTCGCGAGCGTGCTCGACGCCTCAGCGACGGGCAGCAACCGCTCACGTTCGCCGCGCTGCAGGCGCGAGCCGTGGTCGACATCGTCACGCGAAGACCGGCGCACACCGACTGCTCGGCATCCGACCCCGACGCCCGCCGCACCACGAACGCCTCCGGCATTCGTCTCCCGGAGATCTCGATCCTGTGCGATCTCGACACGTTGGTCACCGGTATCCGATCGACCGGCGCCATCTGCGAAACCGACGACGGGGTGGAGCTCCCTCCCGACGTCGTGCGACGCATGGCGTGCGATGCCCACATCATCCCGATCGTGCTCGGCACGAACGGCGAGGTACTCGACCAGGGCCGACGGGAGCGAACCGCCACACCTGCCCAGCGCAACGCTCTCGCTGCGATGCACCGGGGCTGCGCCTTCCCCGGCTGCACGGTCGGTTTCTCCGACTGCCGGATCCATCACGTGCGATGGTGGTGGGAGCACAACGGCCCCACCGACATCGACAATCTGCTCCCCGTCTGCGAGAAACACCATCACGTCGTTCACGAAGGCCGCTGGGGACTCACACTCGATTCGGAGCGAACCGCCACGTGGACACGACCCGACGGCAGCGTCCACCATCGAGGCACCACGATCGATCGTCGCCCCCGTCACGTTCCGCTCAGACGGTAGGCGAGATGGAACAAACGATCTGTCCGGCGCACCGAACCGACCGCCCACGCCGGGAACCAGCAAACCGGTAACCCGGCCGACCTCGACGGGCCCAGCCCGATTCCACCCGGAACCACGGTGGATAGCATCGCGCCCATGAGCGAGCCGGTGCAGTCGATCGATCGCCACTCCAGGGTCTTCGTGGCGGGCCATGGCGGACTCGTCGGCTCGGCGATCATGCGTCGACTCGAGGCCGACGGCTTCACGAACGTCCTCACCGCGACGCGTGCCCAACTCGATCTGCGAGACCAGGCCGCGGTGTCGACGTGGTTTCGTGACCACCGCCCCGACCACGTGTTCCTCGTCGCGGGAACCGTCGGCGGAATCATGGCCAACAGCACCCGACCGGCCGAGTTCATCTACGACAACATGATGATCCACGGCACGGTCGTGCACGCTGCCCACGAGACCGACGTGACCAAGCTGCTGTACCTCGGCTCGTCGTGCATCTACCCTCGCCAGGCCAACCAGCCGATCGACGAGGACCAGTTGCTCAACGGTCCCCTCGAGCCCACCAACGAGCCGTACGCGATCGCCAAGATCGCCGGGATCAAGGTGTGCCAGGCGTACCGTCAGCAGTACGGGCGGGACTTCATCTCGGCGATGCCGACCAACCTGTACGGGCCGAACGACAACTTCGACCTCACCTCCAGCCACGTGCTCCCGGCACTGATGCGCAAGTTCCACGAAGCCAAGTCCGCCGACGACCCGCGGGTGAACGTGTGGGGAACGGGTTCACCGATGCGCGAGTTCCTCCATGTCGACGACCTCGCCGACGCATGCCTGTTCCTGATGGACAACTACAGCGACCACGGCCACGTCAACGTCGGTACGGGCATCGACCTCCCGATCCGCGACCTGGCCGAGAAGATCCGCCAGGTCGTGTTCCCGGATGCCGAGTTGATCTTCGACCACACCAAACCCGACGGCATGCCGCGCAAGGTGCTCGACGTCGGCAAGCTCAACGCCTTGGGCTGGACCCCGTCGATCGGACTCGACGATGGCATCGCCTCCACCTACGCCTGGTTCCTCGACCACGTGGACACCGCCCGCGGCACGTGATTCGGGTGGGTGTCGAGCGGCGAGCCGACGAGGTTCGACCTGCGCCTGCCGGCCACTCCTGATCGCACCGACCGGGACCGACGCACATTCGCCGTGCCGCTTCCGCCCACCCGCGCGGGCGGCGCGTCCTCCGGCACGACACCATCGGGTCCGACGGACACCTGGCTCGTCACGTGGGGTGGGTCAGGCGTCGAAGTCGGTCTGGCCGACGGTGCCCGACACTGCGACGACCTCGGGTGCGACGAGTTGCCAGTTCTGGCCGCTGTGCGACATCTCCACCCGGATCACGCCACGCGACGGGATGGCTCGGTGGACGTCGACCACTCGGCCCCGCTCGGAGGCCGGCTCGTCGAGCGACGTCCGGGTGCATCCGGTCTCGGAGTCCTGGAACGTGCCGACGCCCGACGCCTCGAGGTCGGCACACGAATCGGCGAGGGTTCCGAGGGCGACCGAACGGGCCGACTCGACGTCGGCGCCTCCGTAGGACGTGAGTCGCACCTCGAGCGTCACCGCCTCCCCCGCCGACATGCCCGACATCGAACACATCGCCTGCTTGACCGACTCGCCACCCCTGACGTGCTGGTCCTCCACCGCCAGGCTCCACCGTTCCACCACGCTGGGCGGCACCAGCGAACACAGGTCTCCGGGCAGGTCGGCCGCCACGACCGGCGCCACCTCCTCGCTCGTCCCACACGCGGCGAGCGCCCCGGTCAACACCAGCGTCAGCCCCAGGGCCCGCACGGGCCCCACGATCGGCGAGCGCTGGTCCATCGGGCGCATCCTCATGGACTCAGCATGCCGCTCTCGCTCGGACCGAGACCAGGGGACGACTCCCCTGACGTCTCTCCTGACGCCTGGCCTGGCGTCTCTCCCGATGTCTCTCCCGATGTCTCTCCTGGAGCCCGGCCCGGCGTCTCTCGCGCCGCTCGCGAGGGCGCGAATCGGCTGACGAGGATGATGCCTGCGAGCGCCACCGACAGCGGCACCATCCACGCCACGGCGACCGCATCGCCGGCGGCCCACCCTGAGTCGTCGCCGAAGGCCACGATCGCTCCCACCACGCCGGTTCCCAGCGCGATGCCGAGGTTGTCGGACAGTTGCATCGAGGCGGTGGCCGAGCCGACCGCCTCGTCGGGCGCGCTGCGCAGGGTCAGTTGCGTGTGGGCCGCATAGGACAGACCCATCCCGAAGCCACCGAACACGGCGCCGACGTGGATCAGCCAGTACGGAACGGCATCGGGCTGCGCCCCGAGCGCGACGACTGCGATGCCCATCGCCAGCGAGCAGTAGCCGGCGCGGATGAAGCGGGCCTCGCCGAGGCGCACGATCCAGCGATCCTGGATCCAGGCTGCGCTGGTCCAACTGACCGTGACGACGGTGACAGCGACGCTGCCCACCAACGTCGAGAGCCCACGACCGTTGGTGATCGCGAACGGGACGAAGGCGTCGAGTCCGAAGAAGGCGAAGGTCAGCACGCCGCGAGACAGGATCACCGCCGGCAGACCGCGGGCCGCGCGTAGCGTCCCGGATGGCGTGAGTCGACGGAACGGTCCCGTCGCGAGGACGGCGCCGAGCACGAGGGCCGGCCCCAGCAGCACCCGATCGCCGGTGAATCCGGCAACGGCCACCGCCGCTCCCGCCGCCACGCGGGTGGCCTCCACGAGGCGACGCCGGAAGAACCTCACGCGCTGCGACGTACCACCGGTGACGGGGCCGAGCCGCATCATCGCGGGAAGCACGAGCGTGCCGGCGACCACCACCAGCGGGAGCAGGCCGAGGAACACCCAACGCCAGCCGACTCCGTCCGCGACGCGCTCGGCGACCACGGGCCCGACCAGGCCGGGAACGACCCATGCCGTGGAGAGGATCGCGAACATCCGCGGTCGCTGGGCGACGTCGAACGCGCGACCGATCGCGACGTAGCCGATCGCCGGGACGACACCCGCACCGAACCCCTGGACGAAACGCCCGAGCACGAGGACCGGCATGTCCGGCGCAGCCCCGCCGATCAGCAGACCGATCGCGAACAGGGTGAGTCCGATGGCGTACGGCACACCAGCACCCCGACGGTCGGCCTGGTCGCCGGCGAAGACGATCCCGATCATCGTCCCGAGGAAGAAGGCCGTGGTGACCCAGCCGTACCAGGCGATGCCGCCGAGGTCGTCCTCGATGTCGGGCAGGATCGTCGTGACCGCGAGCGATTCGAATGCGACGAGTGTGACGACGGCGACCAGCCCGATCTTCAGGGTGCGGAGGCCGGCCGTCGCACTGTCCCCGACGGCGGCCGCTGCGTTCTCCCGATGGCGGTCGGCCGTGTCGGCATCGATCGAGTCCGGTGCACGGGTGGCCTCAGCGGGAGTCGACTCGACACCGACCTCGCGATCGTCACCGTCGGTCCCCGCACTGCGCACGTTCGCACCGTACGACCTCGTGCGCGGCGCGGACACTGCGAACTCTCTCTCCGCAGCGCGCTCCTGCGTGACTTCCGTCAACTCGCGTGGCAACCCTTCTCCCGATGCGTAGTATTTCACGCAAGTATCCGTCATCCCCAAGGAGAACACCATGGCCACCGCCACCGCAACGAAGTCCGCCACGAAGTCCGCCACCGCCGCCACCAAGTCCGCCGCGAAGTCGGCCACCGCTGCCACGAAGCGCGTTGCGACGACCGCCCGGGATCAGCTCGACGCTGCTCCGGACGCGGCGAGCATCGCTCACCGGATCGAGACCCGCCTCGACGAGATCCAAGGCAACCTGCCGCGCATTCCGGCGAAGTGGCTGGAGCTGAACCGTGCGGTCGCCGACCGGACCATCTCGACCAACCGCCGCAACCTCGAACTGCTCCTCGGATCGGTCCAGACCGTCGCGAAGACCACCGACACCGGCGTGCGCACCGTGGCCGGCACCATCCGCTGGACCGTGAGCCAGACCGTCGATGCCGCCACCACCGGCGTGCGTCGCGTCACCGGCCAGACCAAGGCGCAGGTCAGGATCGCCGTCGACACGCTCGACGACCAGGTCTCCGACATCGCCGACGAGGTGGCCGACCGTCTCGACGCCACGATCGCGTCGACCAAGGCCGCCGACACCCGCGACGAGAAGGCCCACCTGAACGCCAAGACCAAGGACGAGCTGTACGAGCAGGCACAGCTGCTCGAGATCGACGGCCGCGCCGACATGACCAAGGCCCAACTGGTCAACGCCATCGCCAAGGCCGTCTGACCCCCGTTCGACCGGAACGACCGGCCGGATCGGGTCTGACCCACTCCGGCCGGTCCGCTCCGGACCCGTTGCGTGGGCTGTCGGGTCCTCTGGTCAGCCGAAGGCGATCGGAAGGATGACCGCCGACGTGGCGAGCGTCGAGAGGGTCAGTGGGAAACCGACCCGCGCGAAGTCGGAGAACCGGTACCCACCGAGTCCGAACACCATCAGATTGGTCTGATAGCCGACGGGCGACAGGAACGAGCACGACGCACCGATCAGCACGGCGATCGCCAGCATCCGGGGGTCCGCGCCGACGCCGTCCGCGACCGAGATCGCCACGGGCACCATCAGCGCCGCCGCCGCCGTGTTGGTCACCAGTTCCGTGAGCGCGATGGTCGCGAGCATCGTCACGACCACGATGCCGACGTTGCCGAAGCCCAGCGACTGCGACCGTTCCACCAGGTCCGCCACCTCGTCCGCGAGGCCACTGATCGACACCGCCGAACCGAGGCTGATCGCCACCGCCATCGTGGCCACGACGTTCACGTTGATCGCACGCAGGCCTTCGTTCATCGAGATCGCCCCACCGGCGACGACGACGATGGCGGCCAGCACTGCTGCTTCGAACAGGTTCAGTACGCCGAACGCTGCGAGCAGGATCATCCCGAGCGTGGCAGCCACGACCAACCCCGTCCGGTTGCGTCGCTCCGGCGGCGGATCGTCGACGGGCGCGACGAGGGAGAAGTCCGAGTCGTTCCTCCAGCGGCCGACGAACCCGTCGTCGGCGAGCACCAGCAGCACGTCACCGGCGCGCAGCGGGATCCGTCCGAGCTGACCACCGAGGTCGCCGTCGGCGCGGTGGATCGCCATCACCGCACCCCCGTACTGCCCGCGAAACGCCACCGAGCGCAGCGTCGAACCGACCAGTTCCGACGCAGGCGCCACCACTGCTTCGAACAGTCGGGTCCCGGGTCCCTCGGCGCTCGACACGTGATGTTCCTCGAGCGGCGTCAAACCGTCGAACGCATGGAGGTCCACGATGCGCGCCACGTCGCCCACGAAACAGCACACGTCCCCGGCACGCAGCACGGTGTCGGGCGACGCGGCGAGCGCGGTCGGGTCGGCGTGTGTGTCGTCGGCGCGTTCGACGAGAGCGAGGAACACGCCGTCGAGGCTGCGCAGCCCCGAATCGGCCACCGTGCGGCCCACCAGCGGACCGTCGGCGACGACGCGTGCCGCCACCTGGAACTCCCGCCCACGCTGTACGAGGTCGGGGGCCACCGCGGTGCGTTCGGGCAGCAGGCGGCGGCCGACCGTGGCGAGCAGCACGACACCGACGATCGCCACCGGGAGGCCGACGATGGTGATGTCGAACACTCCGAGCGGTTCCTCGCCGGCCTGGACGAGGAGGTCGGCCACGACGAGGTTGGTCGAGGTCCCGATCAGCGTGACGACACCGCCGAGGATGCTCGCGAACGAGAGCGGCAGCAGGAAACGGGAGGCGTTGGCGCCGCGGCGCTGCGCCCACCGCACCACCCGGGGGGCGAACATCGCCACCAGCGGTGTGTTCGGGACCACCGACGAGATCGCCGCGGTGGCCGCGGTGAAGGCGAGCATCGGCCGCTTGCTGTCGAGCAATCGGTCCACGACGTTCGCGAAGGTGCCCGTGGCCGTCACCGCTCCGGCGAGCACGTAGAGCGCGGCGATCGTGGCGGGCGCCGAAGCGGACAGTCCGCTCAACGCCACCGGCGTGTCGATCACGTCCGCGTACAGCAGGACGCCGACGGCACCGGCGAGCACGTAGACGGGTGCGAGTCGGTCGAGCACCAACACGCCCACGGTCACGACGAGCACCGCAAGGGTGACGACCGAGTCGGTGGTCACGGCATCGGGCCCGGAGGAGCGGCCACGGGGCGTGCGGGCGGTGCGAGACCGACCGACACGAGACCGACCGACACAAGACGGACCGACGCCTGCTCGACCGACACGAACCTGTCGGTCACGTCACGATGCCGCTGGCGCGGAGTGCCGCGATCACCTGGTCGGCGGCGTCCTCGGGCGCGGTGTTCGCCGAATCGATGTGCACGTCGGGCGCCTCGGGCGCCTCGTACGGCGAATCGATCCCCGTGAAGTTCGACAGTTCACCCGCGCGTGCCTTGGCGTACAGGCCCTTCGGGTCGCGGGACTCGGCCACGTCGACCGACGCGTCCACGTGGACCTCGATGAACTCGCCGTCGGCGACACGCTCGCGAGCGAGGCGGCGTTCGGCTGCGAACGGCGAGATGAACGACACCAGGACGACGAGGCCGGCGTCGACCATCAGCGCGGACACCTCGGCGATGCGCCGGATGTTCTCCACGCGGTCCGCGTCGGTGAAGCCGAGGTCGCGGTTGAGGCCGTGGCGCACGTTGTCGCCGTCGAGCAGGTACGTCCGCACGCCCATCGTGTGCAACTTGCTCTCCACGATGTTCGCGATCGTCGACTTCCCCGACCCGGACAGCCCGGTCAGCCACACCACACCGGGTCGATGGTCGTTCATCTCGGAGCGTGCGGCCTTGTCCACTCGCACGTCCTGCCAGTGGATGTTGTGCGAGCGGCGCAGCGCGAAGTGCAGCAGTCCGGCGCCGACGGTGGTCTGGGTGCGCTTGTCGATGATGATGAAACCCCCGGTGTCCCGGTTGCCCACCGCGCCGGTGTTGCCTTCGCCCAGTGCGAGGCCCGGGTACGGATCGAACGGGATCGTCCGGTCGAGCCCGATGTTGCACACCCCGATCTCGTTCAGCGCCAACGTGTCGGCCGCCAGGTGTTCGAGGGTGTTGACGTCGACGCGGTACTTCGGGTCGTCGATGGTGAGGCCGACCGTGCGGGCTCCGATCTTCATCAGGTACGGACGGCCCGGAAGCATCTCCTCCTCGTGCATCCACACGATGTGCGCCTCGAACTGGTCGGCCACTTCCGCCGGATCGTCGCCTGCGCAGATGATGTCGCCGCGCGACACGTCGACCTCGTCGGTGAGGGTGAGCGTGACCGACTGACCGGCCACGGCCACGTCGAGGTCGCCGTCCATCGTGACGATCCGGGCGACCGTGCTCGTGGTGCCGGCGGGCAGGATCCGAACGGGGTCACCCGGACGGACGGTGCCACCGACGATCTGACCCGAGAATCCACGGAAGTCGAGGTTCGGTCGGTTGACCCACTGCACGGGCATGCGCAACGGGCTTGCGGCGCGGTCGTCCTCGACCTCCACCGTCTCGAGGAACTCCATCAGCGTCGGCCCGTGGTACCACGCCGTGTTGTCGCTCGCGTCGACGATGTTGTCCCCCTTCAACGCGGACAGCGGGACGAAGGTGATGCGCCCTTCGTCCGCGAGACCGATCTGCGTGGCGAAGTCGAGATAGTCGTGGGAGATCGTCTCGAACGTCTCCTGGGAGTAGTCCACGAGGTCCATCTTGTTGACCGCCACGACCACGTTGCGGATGCCGAGCAGGCTGACCAGGTAGCTGTGGCGACGGGTCTGGGTGAGGACGCCCTTGCGCGCGTCGATCAGGATCACGGCCACATCGGCGGTGGAGGCACCGGTGACCATGTTGCGGGTGTACTGCTCGTGGCCGGGTGTGTCGGCCACGATGAACTTGCGCTTCTCGGTGGAGAAGAACCGGTAGGCCACGTCGATCGTGATGCCCTGCTCGCGTTCGGCGGTGAGGCCGTCGAGGAGGAGGGCGAAGTCGAGGTCGGTGCCCTGCGTGCCGACCTTGGCCGAGTCGGCTTCGAGTGCGGCGAGGTGGTCTTCGAACACCAGGTGCGACTCGTAGAGCAGTCGACCGATCAGGGTCGACTTGCCGTCGTCGACGGACCCGCAGGTGATGAAGCGGAGCAGCGACTTGTACTGGTGCGAGACGAGGTACGCCTCGATGTCCTCCGCGATGAGTTCCGACGAGTGCGCCATCAGAAAGAGCCCCTGTCATTCGGTGTCAGACACGGAATGGATGTCGACATGTTGGTTTCGAACATGTGGCGGTTCATTCCGTGTCTGACACCGAATGACATCGCCCGTGCGTGCGCCATCAGAAATAGCCTTCCTGCTTCTTCTTCTCCATCGAGCCGGCGGAGTCGGTGTCGATCAGGCGGCCCTGGCGCTCCGACGTGGTGGCCATCAACATCTCCTGCACCACGTCGAGCAGCGTCGTCGCGTCGGACTCGATCGCGCCCGAGAGCGGATAGCAGCCGAGCGTGCGGAAGCGGACGGACTTGATGTCGGGCACCTCGCCGTCGCGCAGTCGGAATCGGTCGTCGTCGACCATGATCATCGTGCCGTCGCGATCCACGACCGGGCGCGGCGCGGACAGGTACAGCGGCACGATCGGGATCTGCTCGAGGTGGACGTACTGCCACACGTCCAGTTCGGTCCAGTTCGAGATCGGGAACACTCGCAGCGTCTCGCCGGGGCTGCGGCGGCCGTTGTAGACCTGCCACAGTTCGGGGCGCTGGCGTTTCGGATCCCACTGGTGCTGCGGCGAACGCACGGAGAAGATCCGCTCCTTGGCTCGCGACTTCTCCTCGTCGCGCCGTGCCCCACCGAAGCACAGGTCGAACCGGTGCTCGTCGATCACCTGCTTGAGGCCCTCGGTCTTCCACATGTCGGTGTGCATCGCCGAGCCGTGGTCGAACGGGTTGATCCCCCGCTCGACGCATTCCGGGTTCTGATGGACGATCAGGTCCATGCCGACCTCGGCCGCCGTGCGATCGCGGAACGCGTACATCTCGCTGAACTTCCACGTGGTGTCGACGTGGACCAGGGGGAACGGCGGGATGCTCGGGAAGAACGCCTTGCGGGCCAGGTGCAGCATGACGGAGCTGTCCTTGCCGATCGAGTAGAGCATCGCCGGCCGGTCGGATTCGCTGACCGCCTCGCGCATGATCTGGATCGCCTCGGCCTCGAGCCGTTGCAAGTGCGTGAGCCGCACGTCGCCGATCAGCCCGGCTCCGTCCTCGTCCTCGACCTCGACCTCGACCTCGACCTCGACGATATTCTCCACCATGTCCGTAGAGAATAAGAACAACCTGCTGGGAACGCAACCTCCGCCACTTCCAGCGGTGAGTCTCCGTCGGGCCCACAGCTACCCAGACTCACCGCAACCTCCGCCACTTCCAGCGGTGAGTCTCCGTCGGGCCCACAGCGACCCAGACTCACCGCAACGACTCGGGTTCGGCCGGGCGCGCCGGAGTGGGCGTGATCAGCCGTGGCGTTCGGTGGTGTCGGATCGGTACTCGGTGGCGAGGTCGCACACGGCAGGAGGCAGGTCACCGGCGACGAGGTCAGCGATGGTGACCGTTTCGAGGACCCGGCGCAGGCTGCCCCGAACCGCCATCCACACCTGAGGCAACGCCTCGGCAGGAGCCGGGTACGACAGCGTGCGGACACTCTCGTCGTGGACGTCGGCGAGCGGACCGTCGATGGCCCGGAACACGTCGGCGATGGTGATCGACGCCGCCGAACGCGACAGCGTGAACCCGCCATCGGGACCCCGCTTGGAGCGGATCAGTTCGGCCCGTTTCAGATCTCGCAGGATGTCGAGCAGGTACTTGAGGGAGATGTCCTGACGGGTGGCGATGCCTTCGGCCTTCATCGGTGTGCCGTCACCGAGCGCGAGTTCGGCCGTGGCTCGAACGGCGTTGTCGACCCGCTCGGAGATCCGCATCGAAGGGACGTTACCCGTCACCCCGCGCACGACCTGACGGCGAACCGCCGGTGGGCCCCGTCGTCATCAGGGCGACAGGGACGCCGAGACCGACGCTCCCGCTGATCGTCGCGATCCGGCGACCCGGTTGGACCGCGTCCTTCGGCGCACTGATCCGGTCTGCGCCGATCCGTTCGCATGCGGCATCGAGGTCGTCGACGTTGATCACCACACCCCAGAAGCTCGCCGACCCCCCGTCGTCCGGACCATCCTCCACCCCGGCGTGCACCGCGTCGCCCTGCTCCACCACCTCGACGACCAGGCCACCTCGACCGATCCGATGGAAGCCCTGGCGCATGGACCCGACCTCCCGAATGCGCTTCAGTTCGCAGCCGGTCGCTGCGGCGATCGAGTCCGTGGTGCGCTCCAGATCGCTCGTCATCACCACCACGTGGTCGAGGCCCGATGCTCCCAGTTCGTGATGGGCGAACACCGGCCCCGCCGTCTCGACCTCCGTCGTCACGAGTCCGTCGATCAACGACCCGCTCCATGCGGGTTCGAGGCCGCTCAACGCCCACCCGACGATCCCTGCGGCGTCGTGGGCCTCGGGTTCGGTGATCTTCAGGCATGCGCCCATCAGCGGGACCAGGCCGTCGTCACCGACCACCAACCCCAGTGAGCGCCACACATCACGATCCCCCACCACTTCGAGCCACTCGACCTGTGCCGTCACGCTCCTGATCCTCGCAGAACCGACCCACGCTCGCACGATGGCGCTCCGAACCGGTCTGCGTGCTGTGCTCGAGACGACGAACGCAGGTCGCTCGACGGTCTCGAGATGACGGGCGCCGGTTCGGCACGTCAGGATCTGCCACACCCCGGACGCGACGAGGCGCCCGGGCTTCGACTCCGTGAGTCGTGCCGCGAGCGCCTGGACGTCAGCTGAATTGTGTGAGTGCGAACGTCAGCCGCGGCCCATGTTGGGGCGCTTGCCGTGGTTCGCCTTCGAGCGGCGGAGCCGGGCCTTGCGCTTCTTGGTCTTCTTCGACATAGCCGAGCACGCTACGTCCATCCGCCCGCGAACCCAACCGGACGGGCTCGTCCCCGTTCGACGTCACGTTCGGACATCTCCGGCCCGTCTCCTGCATCCTCGCGGAATGCGGCGGGTCAGTAACCGTCGCCTCCCGACGACCCGGCGAACGAGGCGACCACGATGTCCACCACCTGGTCGCACATGGCGGCGATCAGCTCCACCTGCTCGGCGAAGCGCCGCCGCGACGAGCCCGTCGGGTCCCACACGTCCTGGGCCTCGCTGCGCAGGTAGTCGGCCGCCGACCGATCGGCGGTCAGGTCCTGCATCCACGAACCGAGTGCGCGACCTTCGGCCATCGGGTCGCTCGCCGCCCGCGTCAGGAACTCCGGCAGCGTGAACGTCCGCCGGTACGCCGCCTGAGACACAGCGGCGAGCTCGACGACGTGGTCGCGCTCTGCGGTGAGGATCATGTCGGCAGGAGCGATCCGCTCGGCGGTGACCCTCCGGCTTCGATGTCCCGTGACGTCGAGCCCACGGCGTCGCATCGCCTCGACCGCGTCGTCGATCGCCGGCAGGTCCTCGGGGCCGAAGCCGAGTGACCGCACGACCGCCCGATCCTGCCCCAGTCGACGATCGAGCCCGGCCTGGATCATCGCCATCGACATCACCGAACGCGTCCGGTTGTGCGAGCACACGGTGAGGATCTTCAACAGGTCGCCCGCCACGTTCGTCATCCTGCCACCGGGCCGCTCCGGCCTCCACGCGCATCGTCCGCACTCGGCGTGCGCCTGCGGTCCGCTCCGAATGCGGCGCGGGCACCGGTCGCCTCACGTCTCGTCGAGCGCAGCGCCCCGGCTACGTTCTGGCGATGACCGAGATCCACGGAACCGTCGCCCCTGGCTTCGAAGGCGTGCGCGACGCCTTCGCCGCCAACTGGGAACACCACGGGGAGGTCGGAGCATCCGTCTGTGCGACCGTCGCGGGCGAGGTCGTCGTCGACCTCTGGGGCGGGACCGCCACGTTCGACGACGGTGACCACGACTGGCAGGAGGACACGATCATCAACGTCTGGTCCACCACCAAGACGATGTCGTTCCTGTGTTGCCTGCTGCTCGCCGACCGTGGCGAGCTGGACCTCTACGAGCCGGTCGCCACCTACTGGCCCGAGTTCGCAGCCGCCGGCAAGGAGAACATCGCCACTCGGCACATCCTCAGTCACTCGGCCGGTCTGTCCGGGTGGGACGAGCCGCTGCAGCGTGACGACCTGCTCGACCCGGCCAAGCTCGTACAACTGCACGCAGCCCAGGCTCCGTGGTGGGAGCCGGGAACCGCTTCGGGCTACCACGCGATCAGCCAGGGCTACCTGCTGGGCGAGATCGTGCAGCGCATCACGGGTGAGTCGCTCGGTCAGTTCTTCGCCGACGAGATCGCCGGGCCACTCGACGCCGACTTCCACATCGGCACCGGCCCCGAGCACGACGACCGCATCGCCCACGTGATCGCCCCCGATGCGCCACTCGGTGCCGACACCGGCGTCCTGCAACCCGGCTCGCTGGCCGTGCGTACCCTCGCCAACCCTGCGCTCGACGCGTCCTTCTCCTCCACCAAGCCGTGGCGACGCGCCGAGATCCCGGCGGCCGGCGGCCACGGCAACGCCCGCTCGGTCGCCGCGATCCACACGCTCACCGCCAACAACGGGGTCGCCAACGGCCAGCGGATCATCTCCGAGGAGGGGCTCGCCCGCATCTTCGACGAGCAGATCCGTGGCATGGACCAGGTGCTCGGCACCGACCTCGTGCTCGGTATGGGGTTCGGTCTGCCCGGGCCGATGCTCCCGCTGCCCAACCCACGGTCCTGCTACTGGGGCGGCTGGGGTGGATCGCTCGCCATCATCGACATGGACGCCAACATCAGCTTCAGCTACGTGATGAACAAGATGGAGTCGACCACCACCGGCGACCTGCGCGGCGCCGGCCCCCTCATGGCCACCTACGCCGCCCTCATGGCCTGACCGGCCGGCAGCCCGACCACGCGCGACACCCGGGGTCGGACACCGCAACAGGCGCGTGACACCCCGGTCGGGGTCAGGCGACCCAGGCGAGGAGTTCGTCGACGGGGAGGGTGTTGAGGATCCGGTCGATCGGGACGTCGCACTCGGCTGCACGATCGCAACCGAGCCCCTGCCATTCGAGTTGGCCGGTGGCGTGTGCATCGGTGTCGATCGTGAACCAGCAGCCGTGATCGACCGCCAGTCGGAGCAGCTCGCGCGGCGGGTCGAGGCGCTCGGGCCGGCAGTTGATCTCCACCGCCGTGCCGAACTGCGCGCACGCCGCGAACACGTAGTCGGCGTCGAAGTCGCTCGGCGGCCGCTTCCCGATCATCCGACCGGTGCAGTGCCCGAGGATGTCGACGTGGGGCGACGCGATCGCCTGCAGCATCCGCTCGGTCATCTGCTGCTTCTCCATGCGCAGCTTGGAATGCACGCTCGCCACCACCACGTCGAGGCGACCCAACATCTCGTCGGACAGATCGAGCGAGCCGTCGACGAGGATGTCGACCTCCATGCCCGACAGCACGCGGAAGTCGTGGCCGGCATCGGCGAGCGTGGCGTTGACCTCGGCCAACTGGTCGAGTTGTTCGGACAGTCGGTGTTCGTCGAGTCCGTGTGCGATCGTGAGGCGAGCCGAGTGGTCGGTCTGGACCATGTACTCGTGGCCGAGCGACATCGCCGTGATCGCCATCTGCTCGATCGGTGCTCCGCCGTCACTCCACGTCGAATGCAGGTGACAGTCGCCGCGCAACGCGTCACGGTACGGCCGGGCGCGCTCGCTCACCTTCACCTGCGTTGACGACTCCAGGTCGATCAGGTATTGCGGGGTCTCGCCCGCCAGTGACTCGGCGATCACACGTCCCGTCGACTCACCGATCCCGTCGAGGTCGGTGAGCGTCTTGGCACGCGCTCGACGCTCCAACTCGCCGGGTTCGACGGTGCGCACGACGTCGAGAGCACGAACGAACGCCTTGGTCTTGAATCCCGAGGCCCGAGACCGATCGAGGCAGTGGATCACACGCAGCAGCGCAGCTTCCGGCGTCATGCGATCCACGCTACTTCGCCGACGTTTCGCCGAACACTCGACCGTCGCGTGACGGGTTCGCGAACCGGGCGGCTGCAGACCGGCCGGTCGAGCGCGCAGCTATGTTCGTCGGATGGGTCGTCGCCGCGTTCTCGTGAGTGCCGTGACCGTGATGTCGACGCTGGCGGCATGTGGAGGCGACGGTCCGTCCGAGCCCGAGGTCCTCCTCGACTTCGGCGACGAAGCGCCCGGCACGAACGTGGCGTTGATCGCGGTCGAAGGTCCCGACGGTCGCACCGCCGAATGGATCGATCGCCTCGACGGCACCATCCAGCGCATCGACATCGACGAACCCGGCGACCCCGAAACGGTCGCCACCATCGAGGTCGGCACCGACGGCGAACAACGCGGCCTGCTGGGCCAGACACTGATCGACGGGCGTCGGTACGCCGCATGGACCAAGCCGGCCGGCCTCCTTGGTGACTTCGAGATCGTCGTCGGTGAAGTGGTCGACGGAGGCGAAGGCGAGATCGTGTGGTCCGGTGGCGCGGCGAGCGGTGGGGCGATCGGGGGCGTGCTCGACCAGTACGACGGGAGGATTCTCCTCGGTCTCGGCCGCAACACGGGGTGGGACGCCGAGACGATGGTTGGCGGTGCCATGCTCCTCATCGACCCGACCGGGCCGCCCGACCAGGAGGGCGAGGCCCTCAGCGTCGGCTACACGAACCCGTGGGCGTTCACCGTCACCGACGACGGGGCGCTGTGGTTCGCCGACAACGCCGCCGGGCCGGACCCCGACGACCCGTCGGTCGACGACATCGAGCGCGTCGGACGCGGTGACCTCATCGCCGACCGCAACGACGTGCCCCGCATCACCGACCCCAGTCGGGCCCCCACGTCGATGGCCGAGCTGCCCGACGGACGTCTCGGGATCTGCGGGTTCCTCGACAACGAACTGCGGGCGTACGAGGTCGTCGACACCGACGCCGGCAGTCGGACCGGTCTGGAACGTGCCGGCACGATCATGCCGTGCAACCTCGGCGTCGCCGTGTTCGACGACGGCACGATCGTGACCCTCGCTCAGGGCTCGGACGGCGAGACGCTCCAGATCCTCCGACCCTGACGCCATCGTCGCATCCTGGAGTCGTGCATCGTCGCGTCGCGGTTCCGGGTCTCGGAGGACGCGACTGGTGCGCTGTCGGAGACCCGGACGTGCGGACGACGCGGAGATCGGTTCGACGGCTTTCCCGTTCGGTCCGGCCGCGACCCACTGGTGGGCATGGACAGTCGCACCCGCGCACTCATCTGCACCCTTCTGCGACCCTGCGCGCTGACCGCGGCGTGCACCGCCGTCGTCGCGTGCTCGGGTCCGGCGCCGGACCGCGACGCAGTGAGCGACTGGTGCTGGCACCACTACCGGTTCGCCCCTCCCGGGGCATTGGCGTCGGATCCGGGTCCGGAATCGGCTGACGAGGCGGTCGCCTGGGACCGGTGGCTGGGATCGGACGCCGACGTACCGTCGGACCGAGTCGACGTTCACCGGGAGCAGCGGCGTCTGATCGACGTCATGGTCCGATCGGGCACGTGGAGCCGGACCGAACGGGCGAGCTATCTCGCCACGTCGCGCTCGGATCCGACGCCCGACACGGTGTGCGAGACGGTGGGTGCCCGCGTCGTCGTCGCACACGACGGATCTCTCCCCGCCGACTGGCAGATCCGCTTCCTCGATCCCGCCGATCCCGCGCACTCCGAACTCGCGGTCGATGCGAACACCGCCCGGCCGACGGATCTCGGCCGATGAGGAACGGGACCCGACGAACTGGCCGAGTCCTCGCCGTCGGCCTCGCAGCGGTCGCCGTCGGCTGCCTCACCTCGATCACCGGAGGCGGTTCGACGTCCCCCGTCGGCCCGCTCGGCGCGGACAGGGTCTCGGCGCGGGCACCCGACCCGTCGCTGTGCGGGTCGAACTCGGCGTTCTGCGGGGCGGTCCTGCGAGTCGAGTCGTCGACGGGTGTGATCGGATCGGTCGCTGCCGGCGCGCACTACGGACGAGCGTGGGGCATCCCGGCCAAGGCGAACGACGCAACAGGAATCGGCTGGTGCGTCGACGACACCCACACCGGCTTCCCGGCCGGGCCGATCGGTGAACGGCCGCTCCCCAGCCAGTGGTCCCGGGACGACCGACGGGTCGCAGCGGCGATCATCTCGCTGTACGGAGGAGACCGGGTCCTGCCGTACCAGCCACTGCCCATCGACGGCTCGGGTGAACTCGCGACCTCCCCCGTCGACGGAGCGACCCCGACGAGACTTCGACATGTCGCGGTCTGGCTCGCTCTGAGGTCGGTGCTCGTCGATCCCGCCGGGATCCCACGCATCGACCTCGCGACGGCGTCGACGTTCTCGGATCGTGGCGGACGCACTCCGTCCCCGGTCGGCAACGCCGCGATCCCGCTGGCCGTCGCGATGGTCGACACCGCTCGTCGCGTCGCCGCACAGGGAGGTGACCCGGTGGTCACCATCGCCGTCGGGGCCGCGGACCTGCGCGTGGAGCCCGGCAGCACGGTCTTCCTGCCCGTGCGGGTCACCGACCCGACCGGCCGAGCGATCCCGCACACGCCGGTGTGGCCCGGCGAGGTCGCGAACGTCGCGGTGACCGGACATCCGAGCGACGATCGTGCCAGTCTCACGGCGAACAGGAACGCCGTGCTCGCGGGGTGGCCGTCGTTCGACACGACCCGGACGCGGTCGAACGGCGTCGTCACCGACATGAACGGCGTGGCGTTGTTCAGCGTGCGTGTGCAGGCGGCCGGGGCGTGGTCGGCGTCGTTCGTCACCGAGACCGCACCGACGGGGCTGGCCCTGTGGGGCGACGACATCCGCGCTCAGAACAACGTCGCCCTGCGCGGAGGGACGTCGACATCGGCGGGAGCGACCGTGGCGGGCGATGCGACTCTGCGATACGTCCGCGTCCGCAAGACGAGCACCGACACGTCGTTCTCCGTCGCCGGAGCGACCTTCGCATTGATCGACGCCGACGGCACCGAGGTCGCCAGGGCGACGACCGCGGCCGACGGAATCGTTGACTTCACCATCGGGCGCGGCCATCGCGAACCGTTGCGGGTCCGGGAAGTCGCAGCGCCCCCGGGGCTTCGCCTCCGGTCGGGCGACGTCGCCGTCACCCTTCCCGGCGCCGCAGTGTCGACCGACCGTCGCCGACCCACCACGGTCACCGTCGTCAACACGCCGGTGGAGTACGAGGTCACGATCCAGAAGAGGGTGGTCGGCCCACCCGACGGGTCGACCGACCTGTCGGGTTTCACCTTCCAGTTCCGACGTCACACCGCCTCGACTGCGGACCCGACGCCGATCGGCACGAACGTCGTCACCGGCCCCGACGGTCGAACGCCGATCATGAGACTCCCTGCCGGCGACTACGACGTGATCGAGATCTCACGCCCCGCGTGGTGGCCGACCGGCGACCCACTGCCGGCCCCGGCGGTCGTGTCGATCCCTCTCGGCCAGGTCGATGACGACGAACCGATGGTGGTCACCGTCGACAACGTCTTCCCGGCACCTCCCACGAGCACGACGACCACCACCGTCGCGTCCACCGTGCCGCACGAGCCGCCACCGACGTCGGTCGCACCTCCCACGACGCCACCGCCGCCCACCACCGCCCCGCCCGAGTCGACCACCACGTCCACCACCACCACGACGACCACCACGACCACGACGCCGCCCACCACGACGACCACGACGGCGGTCGCACCCACGACCGTGCCACCACCGACCGTCCCGACGGCCGGCACTCCACCGAGACTCCCCCGCACGGGCGGTGCGCCGTGGCACGTCTGGTCTCGCGTCGGCGCATGGATCGTGTTCGCGGGTGCTGCACTGAGCTTCGTGTCGACCATGGGTCTCGGACTCGGGTGGGGCACCGGCCGGACCCGGGGCACCGCCGGCACCGATCCGGACAGGACGTCGAGGACGGCCCCGGTCGACCCCCGGGAGCCGTGACGAACACCCGCTGCGACCCGCACCCAACAGTGGCACAGCCACGGGATCGCGCACATGCGCCTGCTTCTGCACGATGCACCGGAGCGGCGGGAGGCGTCGGCGTTCGTCCACACGATGATTTCCCTTCCGGCGCCCTCACGACCCACTGGTCGGGTGCATGAGACTCCTCGACCTCGACACGATCGCTCGCCGGCAACACGGTGTCGTGACCAGAACGCAGGCCTCGTTGTCCGCCGCTGCATGGCGGCGTGCGATCGACGCCGGCACGCTCGTCGCCCTCCACCCCGACGTGGCACGCCTGGTCGGAACGCCCGACACGCCACGGCAGTCGATCGCGGCCGCCCTCCTGGCGGCCGGTACCGGTGCGCTCGCATCACACCGCTCGGCGGCTCTCCTCCACGGCATTCCGATCGCCGATCCTCCGCCGGTCGACATCATCGTCCCGCATCGAGGTGTTCACGACACCCCCGACAGCCGGGGACGTACAGCGAACGCGTTCCACGGCGTGTGCATCCACCGGCCGCGCGATCTGGAACACACCACACCGCACCGCATCGACGGCATCGCGTGCACCGACATCCTGCGAACACTCGTGGACCTCGGTGCCGTCGATGCCGATGCCGTCCGGGGCGCGGTGGGTCACGCCCTGACGAACGGCCTCGCCACCCTCGACTCGATCGGGACCACCCTCGCAGGACACGCCCGTTCGCGGGGTCGCGGCGTCGTGGCACTCCGGCGAGCACTCGACGACTGGTCACTCGATGCCCGGCCCGCCGATTCGGTGCTCGAACCGGCGATGCGCCGCCTCCTCGCCCGGTACGGCCTCCCACCCGCCGAGTTCCGTGCTCGCGTCGGCGGGCGCGACGTCGACTTCCAGGTGACCGGTACGCCGATCGTCATCGAGTGCGACGGCTGGACCCATCACGGCCGGGACCGTCGCCGGATCGAGCGCGACCGCCTCGACGACGCCGAGTTCGCGGCGCACGGGTGGACCGTCCTGCGGTTCACGTACCGCAGGATCACCACCCGCCCGGCCGAGGTCGCCGACCGGATCCGCCGCACGATCGACCGTTGGGCCCACGCATCGGTCGCCTGAACCGACCCGTCGCCCGAGCCGTCCGAGGCCACGTGCTTCCGGGTCTCCCCGGACGTGGATCTCGTGACGGCGCCGACCCGGACCACGAATCGCCGGGAGCGACATCACCGCGCCAGTAGCCTCCACGCCGCATGGAACGCTTCGGTCTGGTCGGTCTTCCCAACGCGGGCAAGAGCTCGCTGTACAACGCTCTCACCGGTGGCGGTGCGCTCGCCGCCCCCTACCCGTTCGCCACGAAGGACCCGAACATCGGCGTGGCGATGGTGCCCGACGAACGCCTCGACAAGTTGGCGGTGATGTCGAAGTCGAAGAAGGTCGTCCACGCCCAGGTCGAAGTCGTCGACATCGGCGGACTCGTGGAGGGCGCCAGCACCGGGGAGGGCCTCGGCAACAAGTTCCTCGCCAACATCCGCGAGGTCGACGCCATCGTGTTCGTCCTGCGCGCATTCGAGGACGACGACGTCGTCGGCCCGTCCGACCCGATCGAACACCTTCGGATCGTCGAGATCGAACTCGCACTGGCCGACCTCGAGACCGTCGAGAAGCGACTCAACTCGATCAAACGTGCGTCGAAGCTCGACAAGACCCTCGGCGCCGAGACCGAGGCGCTGCAACTCGCATACGACAGCCTCGCCGAAGGACTCCCTCTCTACCGCGCCGGCCTCAAGGACGACGTCCGCAAGGAACTCGAGCCCTACTTCCTGCTGACCAACCGTCGCGTGCTCGCCGTGGTCAACGTCGGCGAGGACGACATCGAATCGATCCCCGAGAAGGAGGCGCTCGTCCAGGCCGAGTTCAACAGTGCGGGTGACAACGTCGAGGTGATCGGCATGTGCATCCAGATGGAGGCCGAGGCCGCTGCGATCGAGGATCCCGAGGAACGGCGTGAGATCCTCGAAGGCTTCGGCCTCGGTGAAGGCGCTCTGTTCCGGATGGTCCGAAGTGCCTACCACCTGCTCGGACTGCGGACGTATCTCACGACCGGCGAGCAGGAGTCGCGAGCGTGGACGTTCCACGAGGGGTCGACCGCTCCCGTGTGCGCCGGGCGCATCCACGGTGACTTCCAACGCGGCTTCATCAAGGCCGAGGTCATCCAGTGGGACGAGTTGCTCGAACTCGGTTCGTGGAACGCCGCCAAGGACGTCGGCAAGATGAGGGTGGAGGGCAAGGACTACATCGCCCAGGACGGCGACGTGATGGAGTTCCGTTTCAACGTGTGATCGCTGTCCGTTCGGGCGTGCGGCGTGACATGCTCCTCGCATGGCCTGGCTGGTGACGAACGCACGGGTCCTCGCATCGGCCGAAACGGCCACCACCCGCTCGGAGAAGCGCAAGGGTCTGCTGGGGCGTGACGGACTGGAGGGAGCGATCGTCATCGACGGCTGCCGCTGGGTCCACACGATCGGGATGCGGTTCGCCATCGACGTCGCATTCCTCGATGCCGACGGCCTGATCATCCGCACGGTGCAGATGCCACGCCATCGTCTGGGGATGCCCGTCGTGCGGGCGAGATCGGTGATCGAGGCCGAGGCCGGCAAATTCGCCCGCTGGGGGGTCCACGTCGGCGACGTGATCGAAGTCCGCGAGCACGCCGACCGATGAGCACCCTGTGGCTCGTCGCCACACCGATCGGCAACCTCGGCGATCTCGCCCCGCGAGCCGTCGAGGTCCTGGCGTCGGTGGCGCTGGTGTGCTGCGAGGACACGCGACGGACCGGCAAGCTCCTGCAACACGCCGGCATCCGCGCCGAGCGGTTGGCGGTGTGCAACGAACACACCGAGTTCGATCGGATCGGCGAGGTGCTCGACGTGCTGGCGTCGGGTCGTGGCGTGGCGGTGGTCAGCGACGCGGGAACCCCTGGGATCTCCGACCCGGGCGAACGACTCGTGGCAGCGGCGATCGAGGCGGGCCACGTCGTCTCGGCCGTGCCCGGACCGGCTGCGGCCACGATGGCCGTGACGATCAGCGGTTTCGTGAGCGGCCGCTACGTGTACGAGGGATTCCTGCCGCGCAAGGGCCGCGATCGCGCGGCCCGACTCGCCGACGTCGCTGCCGAGCACCGCACCGTCGTGCTCTACGAGGCCCCGCACCGGATCGAACGGACGCTCGCCGACCTTCTCGACGTGTGCGGACCCGACCGTGCGGTCGCCGTCAGCCGCGAACTGACCAAGCTGCACGAGGAGACCGTGCGCGGAACGCTCGGTTCGCTCGACATCGGCGAGCCGCGGGGCGAGTACGTGATCGTGCTCGGGCCGGTCGAGCCCGCCGTCGACGAGGCGACCGACGATGCCGTGCGATCGCTGCTCGTCGAGGCGATCGGCCGCGGCGCGTCGACCAGGGACGCGGCGACGAGTGTTGCCGAACAGACCGGCCGCCGTCGGCGCGACGTCTACCAGCTCGCCGTCGACCTCGACGTCTGAGACGCTCTGCGGCGCTGGTGACGGCGGCCACTCGATCCCGGCCCGGCTGGAGACGGTGGCACACTGAGTCGATGAGCGAGTACGTGGCGGTCACCGGCTCGAGTACGAGCGCGGCGTTCTTCGACCTCGATCGGACGCTCATCTCCGGCTCGTCCGCGTTCACCCTGGCGATCCAGGCGCGCAAGGTCGGACTCGTTCCCACCCGCGAGTTCGTGCGCGACGCGGGCGGCGCACTGGCGTTCAAGCTGTTCGGTGCCAGCGACGACACCTCCGACGAGGTCCGCAAGCGCATCCTCGGTGCGGTGGTCGGTCAACGCCAGGCCGACCTCCAGGGGCTCAACGCCGAGATCCTGCCCCGTCTCATGGAGCGTGTCCGCCCGGAAGCCAAACGTCTCCTGGAGCGCCACCGGCGGGCGGGTCGTGACACGTTCATCGTGTCGGCCGCACCCCAGGAGATGGTCGAGCCGCTCGCCCATGCGCTCGGCATGACGGGCGGGATCGGGACCCGCAGCGTCGTCGACAACGGCGTGTACACGGGTGAGTTGGACGGACCGTTCTGCTACGGAGTCGGCAAGGTCGAGGCGATGCAGTCGCTCGCCCGGTGGAACGGATACGACCTCGCGCACAGCTACGCGTACTCGGACTCGGCGAGCGATCTGCCGATGCTCGACGCCGTCGGTCACCCCGTGGCGGTCAACCCCGACTCCCGCCTGGAGCGCCACGCCCGACGCAACGGCTGGCCGATCGTGATCTTCAGCCAGCGCACCAAGTCGGTCATCCGCCGCACCCTGTCGACCGTGGCCACGGTGGGCGTCGGCCTCGGCGGCTTCGCCCTCGGCACCCAGGTCAACCGCAAACAGGGCTTTCTCCGCCGCTGAGATCAGGCGAGGTCGGAACCCGAACGGTTCAGCGCGGGGTGAGCGCGAGTTGGCGGGACTGGCAGACGAGGGCGCCCGCCGAGTCCCAGATCTCGCCTTCTTCGTCGAGCAGTCCGTCGTGGATGAACCGGGACCGGAACGCGCACCGGAGCGGACCGCGCGCCGGAACGCCACGGACGTGGACGGTGAGTTCGACAGTCGGGGCCCAGGCGACCGGGAGCCCCGAGTTGAACACCGGTGGCGGGAATGCGTCGGCAGCGAGCATCAGCGCGATCGCGTCGATGGGCTCCTCGCCCGCGAGTGCGAACCAACCTCGGACCTGTGCGGTGCCCGACGGAGCGCCTCTGCGGAATCCACTGTCCTCGGGGTGCATCCGGATGTCGATCCGGTTCATCAACTCGGGCCGGGGACCCTTGAGCGCCGACGGAGCGGCCGCACTCTCCTCGAACGGAGGAAGGTCGACCGGGCCGGACATCTGGCGACTCGGGCCACCCGGCGTCTGCTCCCCGAAGGTGGCCAACAACGTCAGTGTCGCCTTGCCGTCGATGGTCAGGGTGGCCGATGCCGTCGCCAGCCGCCGCCCCGAACGGATCGTGGTGACCTCGATCTCGCACTCCCCCGCCGGCGCGGGACGCAGGTAGTGACCGGTGACGGTGAGCGGCGGCCGACCGATCGTGTCGGTCATCGCCCGCACAGCGATCGCCATCAGGTAGCCGCCGTTGGCGTTGCCCCCGATGTCCCAACCGGGGTGCACCGTGGCGTCGAATCGACCCTCGCCGACGGGGTGGACGGCGGTGGCGGTCGCGAAGTGCACGTTCGCCAACGTAGACAGCACCGAGTCGAGGGTGGGCAATCGGGTCGCTGTGATCGATGACACCCGCGGACGGTCCGCGGACGTGACGAGGCTGCAGAATCGGGCACCGGTCGGCATCGACCTCGCCAGTAGCGTGGCCACGGTGAGCCGGACGTACGTGACGACACCGATCTACTACGTGAACGCGGAGCCCCACCTCGGGCATGCGTACACGACGATCATCGGTGATGCGATCACCCGCTGGAGCAGGCTGATGGGAACCCCCACCAAGTTCCTCACCGGCACCGACGAACACGGCCTGAAGATCCAGCAGGCCGCCGAGGCCGAGGGCGTGACGCCCCAGGAGTTCACCGATCGGATCGCACCGAAGTTCGCGGCGGCCTGGGAGAAACTGAACATCGCGAACGACGACTTCATCCGCACGACCGAGCAGCGCCACAAGGACGCCGTGGCCGAACTCCTCCAACGCTGCTACGACGCCGGAGACATCGAACTCGACACGTTCGCAGGCAAGTACTGCGTGGCGTGCGAGGAGTACTACCAGGACGACGAACTGATCGAGGTCGACGGACACGCCGATTGCTGCCCGATCCACCAGCGCCCGGTGCAGTACTTCGAGGAGGAGAACTACTTCTTCCGCCTCAGCCGCTTCCAGGACCGACTCCTCGACTGGTACGCCGCCCACCCGAACGCGCTGACGCCGGAGCACCGGGGCAACGAGGCGCTCGGCCTGATCCGCAGCGGCCTGCGCGACTTCTCGATCAGTCGCACGTCGCTCGAATGGGGCATCCCGCTGCCGTGGGACGAGAAGCACGTCACGTACGTGTGGTTCGACGCGCTGACCAACTACCTCGCTGCGGTCGGGTTCGGGTCCAGCGGCGAGGACGCGCAGGACTACACCGACTGGTGGCCGGCAACGCACCTGATCGGCAAGGACATCGTCCGCCAGCACTGCGTCTACTGGCCCGCGATGCTGATGTCGGCCGGCGTCGAACTGCCCCAGCGGTGGGCGATCGGCGGGTGGCTGCTCGTGGGCGGCGAGAAGATGAGCAAGACCTCGGGCAACGTGGTCAACCCCCTCGACCTGATCGACGACATCGGCCTCGACGGGTTCCGCTACTACGTGCTCGCCGAGACCGCCTACGGCAACGACGGTGACTTCACCTACGAGGGCCTCGTCGGGAAGTACAACTCCGACCTCGCCAACAACCTCGGCAACCTCGCGGCACGCGTCGCCACCGTCGTGGAGAAGAAGTGCGGCGGAATCGGCACCCCGCCGGATCCCGACAGCGCGCTCCGCGAGGCCGCCCGGTCCGCGTTCGCCGACACCGCGAAGTTCTGGGACGACCTCCAACCGAGCCGGGCGCTCGATGCCACGTGGGGGCTGATCCGAGCGACCAACGGCTACCTGGAACAGCACGAGCCGTGGAAGGCCGAGCCCGGCACCGCAGTCGACACCGTGATGGGCGACGCGCTGGAAGCACTCCGGATCGTGGCCATCCTCTGCTCGCCTGCGATCCCCGACACCGCGCAGGCCGTCTGGGAGCGCATCGGCATGCGCGGACGCGTCGACGACCAACGCCTCCCCGACGCAGCGGCGTGGGGTCGGTACGAACCCGGCAACACCGTCGTCAAGGGCGACCCCCTCTTCCCGCGGATCAAGCTGTGACGACCCGCCCCGTCCGTCCCACCGACACTCCGCCAGGTCGGGCTCGATGACCGCGGCGGGGCTCTCCTGGATCGATTCGCACTGTCACATCCACGACGAGCGCATCCCCGACGGCCCCGACGGCGCAGTCTCTGCAGCCGGTGGGATGGGCGTCGACATCCTCGTGACCGTGGGATGCGACCGCGCCACGTCGCTCGCCGCGATCGAACTGGCGGGACGCCACGACAACGTCTTCGCGACCGTCGGCCTCCATCCGCACGACGCGAAGAACGGCACCGATTCGATCGTCGACCTGCTGGACACGCCCGGCATCGTCGCCATCGGCGAAGCCGGCCTCGACTTCTTCTACGAGCACTCTCCCCGAGACGAGCAGCGGCGGGTGTTCGCCGAACACATCCGACTCGCTCACGAGCGCGACCTCACACTCGTGATCCACTCGCGTGACGCGTGGGACGAGACCTTCGAGATCCTCGACGCCGAGGGCACGCCGGAGCGCACGATCTTCCACTGCTTCACCGGCGGGCCCGACGAGGCCGAGCGCGGACTGGAACGCGGGATCTTCCTGTCGTTCTCGGGCATCGTCACGTTCAACTCGGCCAAGCCGACGCAGGAGGCAGCCCTGCTGTGTCCGGGCGACAGGATGCTCGTCGAGACCGACAGCCCCTACCTCGCTCCGGTGCCGCACCGCGGCAAGCAGAACCGGCCCGCCTGGGTCCCCCACGTCGGCCAGTTCCTCGCCGACCTGCGGGACGAACCCGTCGCCGATCTCGCGTCCGCCACCGTCGCTGCCACGCACGCCGCCTTCGGTCACCGCCTCGTCTGACGACCGTCCGGCGCGCGGATCGGGCGGTGGGGCTGGGGGATAGCCTCGGCGTCGGACATCAACCATGGCTTTCGAGGACTCCGACCGACGACGCACCTCGGTGCTGCTGATCCTGACGATCATCGCTCTGCCCGTGATCTTCTTCGTCACCCGTGCCGACAGCACCGACGACGGCGCGGCCGTGGATCCGACGACCGGCGAGGTGATCGCCGTCGACGACGGAACCACCGGCGCCGCCGACGGTCCGAACCGGCCGCCGCTCGTGGCGTCCGATGCCGAACCGACGTTCCTCGACGGTCCGTCGGTCGATCCGGAGCCCCGGGTGGCCGAGGTCGCCGTTCCCGTGCGCCCGGAGACCGCACCGATGCGCCTGTCGGCCAGCTACCGCAGCACGGTCCCGGGCGACCGGACGTGTCTCGTCCAGGGGCTCGAGTCGGGGCTGACCGTCACGGTCAAGAACCTCGACAACGGCCGGGCCGTCGCCTGCGTCACCGAGGTCGCCCCGTTCTCCCAGACCGCCGACATCGTCCTGCACACCGACGCGTTCTCCCGTCTCGCCGACGTCACCGAAGCACCGATCACCGTCGAGCTGACCCAGTAGCGGTGCCCCGGTGACCCACTCCCGCCCGGCCATCCGCGAACTCCTCCTCGACCACGGTCTGGCGCCGCGTCGTGACCTCGGCCAGAACTTCGTCACCGACCCGAACACCGTGCGTCGGATCGCCGAACTGGCACGAGTCGGCCCCGGCGACCACGTCGTGGAGATCGGCGCCGGGCTCGGATCGCTCACGCTGGCGCTGGCCGAGACCGGAGCCGACGTCACCGCCGTGGAGATCGACCGCGGCGTCGTGCCGGTGCTTCGCCAGATCGTCACCGACGCCGGCCCGGCAGCCGCCAACGTCACCGTCGTCGAGGCGAACGCGATGGAGGTCGACTGGAACGAGTTGATCGACCCCGGCGTCGTCGGCGGATGGACGCTGGTGGCCAACCTGCCCTACAACGTCGGCACCCCGCTCGTGTGCGACGTGCTCGACGGGGTCCCCCACGTCACCCGCATCCTGGTGATGGTGCAACGCGAGGTCGCCGAACGCTTCGCTGCGTCACCCGGCGACAGCCAGTACGGGGCGATCAGCGTCAAGGCGGCCTACTGGGGACGGGCACGCATCGTCGGACACGTTCCGGCGACGGTGTTCTTCCCCTCGCCGAACGTGGAGTCGGCCCTCGTCGAGATCACGCGTCGCACGCCCCCTGCAGCCGATCCCACCGCCCTGTTCCCGCTGGTGCGCACGGCCTTCGGCCAGCGCCGCAAGATGCTCCGCAAGTCGCTGTCCGGCCTCGTCACCCCCGAGCAGTTCGTGGCCGCCGACGTGGCCGAGACGGCCCGCCCCGAGGAACTCGGCGTGGACGCCTGGGTCCGTCTCACGAACGCCCTCACCAGCCGATGACCGAACCTCTGTTGATCCGTCCCGGACAGAACAACAGAGGTTCGCTCGACGAGGTCGTCACCATCCGGGCCCACGCCAAGCTGACCCGGACGCTGAAGCTCACGGGGGTGCGCAGCGACGGCTTCCACCTGCTCGACGCCGAGATGGTCAGCCTGGAGCTGCACGACCTCGTCACCGTCGACCCGTCGGGGTCGGGGATCACCGTCACCGGGCCGTACGCCGCCGGCGTACCGACCGACGGGTCGAACCTCGTCGCTCGAGCTCTCGACATGGCCGGACGGACGGCGCACGTCACGATCGACAAGCGGATCCCGCACGGAGGCGGACTCGGAGGGGGTTCCACCGACGCCGCCGCGATCCTGCACTGGGCCGGCTTCGGAACCGATCCCGATTCTCTCGGACGCGCCTCGACGCTGGGAGCCGACATCTCGTTCTGTCTCGTCGGTGGTCGAGCACGGGTGACCGGCATCGGCGAGATCGTCGAGCCGCTCGATCACCTCGATCGACGCATCACCCTCGTCATCCCGCCGCTGGCCGTGTCCACTCCGGCCGCGTACCGCGCCTGGGACGACCTCGGCGCGCCCACCGGTGACGGCCCCAACGACCTCGAAGCAGCCGCCATCGCCGTCGAACCCCGCATGGCGTGGTGGCGCGACGCCATCGCCGCCGCCGTCGGCGTCGCACCCGTCCTCGCCGGAAGTGGCGCGACCTGGTTCGTCGAACTCGACGGCACCGGCGCTGCGCCGTCCGATCGGGAGCGCGCAAACGCCCTCGGCGAACTGGTCGACGAGGGCGCTCGAATCGTGGAGACGCGGACTACGGCCGAGCCGCTGCGCGTGTCCGATGTCAGTTGAGATGTACTACTTGCGACGCTGGTGACGCGTCCGACGAAGCATCTTCTTGTGCTTCTTCTTCCGCATCCGCTTGCGACGCTTCTTGATCAGAGAACCCATAAGGCCAGCAACGCTATCGGGCGTCGCCGACGGCGCCACGCGGCGCTACCGTGACGCCCGGCTGCGATCGGGTCAGCCGCCCGTCCCGGGTCGTCTAACGGTAAGACAGCGGTTTTTGGTGCCGAGAATGGGGGTTCGATTCCTCCCCCGGGAACAGGAAGTACCCTCACCGGCATGAGCGTCTCGGCGATTGTCCTGGCTGCAGGTGAAGGGACTCGCATGCGGTCGTCCCGACCCAAGCCGCTGCACATGATCTGCGGACGGGCCATGGTGATGCACGTCATCCACGCGCTCGAGAAGCTCGCTCCGGAACGCACGGCGCTCGTGGTCGGTCACGGTGCCGAGCAGGTCACCAAGAAGGTCCAGGCGATGGCGCCGGCGTGGGCGAACGTCGCGTTCGTCGAGCAGCTCGAACAGAACGGCACCGGTGATGCGGCTGCCATCGGCATGACGGCGTTCGACGGCGACGACTACGACGACGACGCCACCATCGTCGTACTGAACGGCGACGCCCCGCTCCTGCGCCCCGACACGCTCGACGAACTCGTCGCCACGCACGTCGCCAACGGCAACGCGGCCACGCTGCTCACCTCCGTCATGGCTGATCCGACCGGCTACGGACGCGTCGTGCGCAAGAAGGACGGTCAGGTGCTGCGCGTCGTCGAACAGCGCGACGCCACGCCGGACGAACTCGACATCAAGGAGTGGAACACCGGGATCTACGCATTCCGACGTGACCTGCTCGGCCCGGCGCTGCGCAGCCTGACGACCGACAACACACAGGGCGAGTACTACCTGACCGACGTCGTCGCCTCGCTCGCCGTCATGGGGCACCGGATCGGCTGCGTCCAGGCTCCGACCGAGGAGACCCAGGGTGTGAACGACCGTTGGCAGCTCGCGCTCGCCGAACGCGAGTTGCGCAACCGGACGAACCGCCGATGGCTGCTCAACGGCGTGACGATGCTCGACCCGCGCCAGACCTTCATCGACGTCACCGTCACCATCGGGCGTGACGTCACGCTCTACCCGGGGACGATGCTCCAGGGTTCCACGACGATCGGCGACGGATGCGAGATCGGGCCCGACGTACGGCTGACCGACTGTGCCGTGGGCAGCGATGCGACCGTCACGCACACCGTGGGCACCGATGCCGAGGTCGGGCCCGGCGCCGTGGTCGGCCCGTACGCACACCTCCCGTCGGGCTCCTCGGTCACTTCGGAAACCTCGACGGGTGCGTTCTACACTGCGCCCGTCGGCTGATCACGCCGGCTCGTCGCTCCACATGACCCGCTTCGCGCGGGAGAGGGTTCCTCCACCATGGAAAAGGTCACCACCAAGCGGCTCGCGCTCTACACCGGTCGCACCCACCCCGCCCTGGCCCAGGAGGTGGCGACCCATCTGAACATCGAGGTCGGCACGGACAACCTGGTCGAGTTCGCCAACGGGGAGGTCCGCTGCAGCTTCGGCGAATCCGTTCGCGGGACCGACGTGTTCATCATGCAGCCGCACTACGGCGTCGACGGCCGTTCGGTCAACGATTCGCTGATGGAGCACCTGATCATGATCGACGCTGCGTCGCGCGCGTCGGCCAAGCGGATCACCGCCGTCTGCCCGTTCTACGGATACGCCCGCCAGGACCGCAAGGCCGCCGGACGCGAACCGATCACCGCCCGCCTGATCGCCGACATGCTCAAGGACGCCGGTGCCAAGCGGATGATCTCGATCGACCTGCACTCGGGTCAGATCCAGGGCTTCTTCGACGGACCCGTCGACCACTTGACGGCGATGCCCGTCCTCGAGAAGTACGTGCGGGAGAACGCCGTCGAGCCCGTGATCGTGTCGCCCGACGCCGGACGCATCAAGGTCGCCGAGCGCATGGCGCAACACCTCGGCGACATCGGTGCCGACCTCGCGTTCATCTACAAGAAGCGCCCGAAGGGCACGACCAACGTGGCCGAGGCCGCCGAGGTGATGGGTGACGTCGCCGGGCGTACCTGTGTGGTGACCGACGACATGATCGACACGGGCGGCACCATCGTGGCTGCCGCGGAACTCTTGAAGAAGCGTGGGGCCAAGGAGGTGTGGGCGATGGCCACGCACGGCCTGCTGTCGGGTCCGGCCGTCGACCGACTGAAGAACTCGTCGATCGAGCGCCTGGTCCTCACCAACACCCTGCCGCTGCCACCCGAGAAGCAGCTCCCGAACCTCGAGGTGTTGTCGGTCGCCCCGCTGATCGCCGAAGCCCTCGGCGCGGTCTTCGACGACACCAGCGTGAGCGACATCTTCGACGGCGAGAACCTCGCCTGACCCCGACGCCCGCCCGCCCTCGTCGAAATCTTCCCGGTCGGCGTCGCTGAGCGACGTCAACCCGGACGAGAACCATCGAGTTCGTCGCGGCGGCGCCGATACACGGCGGCGACCCGTCGGGCAGCGCCGGGGAGGTCCCGCCGGAACGACTCGTCCAGGCGGATCACCATCCAGCCGACCTCGTTGCACGCGAGGTCCCGATCGTGATCCTTGCGCTGGCCCGCATCTCCACCGTGGTACCACGACGCGCCCGGCTCGACCGCGAGGCGGACGTCGGGCCACGCGATGTCGAGCTTCACCACTTCGGCGTTCGCCAGCGTCAGTCGGTGCTGGCGGACGATCGGTGGGAGCACCCGTTCCAACGCTGCGATCACGTCCTGCTCGAACCCGCTCTGCGCCGGCAGGTGTCGGTCACCGCATCGCTCGAGGAACGCTTCGAGGCGCGCCACTCCGTCACGGCCACGCTTGCGATTCGCGGCGAGGTATGCGGCCATCGCGGTCGGATCGGTCAGATCGCGGTGCCACGCGTCCTCCGCGGCGCGGTCGAACCGGAACTGGTTCACGTCGCCGGCCAACCCGAACAGCATCCGTAGCGGTGTGGCCACGACAAGGCCGTTCGGGAGCACCTCTCGGTCCACAACGGCGTCGTACCAGCTCGACCGGTCGAGGTGCATCCACCACGGACCGCAACGACCGTTGCCCGCCGGGATCGTGAAGTGCACGCGGTCCGAGTTCATCCTCCTCAGGCCACGGAGTCGACACGCCGACCACGAGCTCACGAAGCCGTCGCCCTTCGCCCACAGCTGGGCCGACATGCATCGGGCCTCGAAGGTCTCGGCGCCGGACGCGAGGCGGTAGGTGCCCCGCGCCAGCGCGACGAGCACGCCGGACCTCGTCATCCGCGCCACGCTCGATGGCCCGATGCCGAGGTCGCCGACGAGCTGGGAGCGTCCCACGACGCCGAACTGTTCACCTGCGAGCAGGAGGAGTGCCGGGTCGATCACACTCCGTCAATGGGTCGCGACGACAACGGAAGGGAAATCTTGCGGGTTGGCGTCGCTCAGCGACGTCAACCCGTACGAGAACCACTGGTCGCGAGACGGCCACATCGCGGACGGCGTCCGATAGCGTTGCCCGCTGCTGTATTTCGATTCGGTGGCACTTGACGATGATCGGATTCGTCAGGCACCCGCCGCACACGTCTGGAAACCACCACCATGTCAGAGACCATCCTCAACGCAACCACGGGCCGCACGCTCGGCAGCTCGTCGGCCCGCCGCCTCCGGGCACAGGATCAGATTCCCGCCGTCGTCTACGGACTCGGGATGGAGCCGCTCAGCGTCAGCGTCGACCGTCGCGAACTGCGCCAGGCCGTGTCCGGCGGTTCGGGCCTCAACACGATCCTCGACCTCACCATCGACGGCAAGATGTACCCGTCGATCATCAAGGACGTGCAGCGCCACCCGGTGCGCCTGAACATCACGCACCTCGACTTCATCCAGGTGGACCTCAACGCCCAGATCGTGGTCAACATCCCGATCCACCTCACCGGTGAGTCCGAGGAGGTCCAGAACAACAAGGGCCTCATCGACCAGATCATGACCGAGCTCGAAGTGTCGACCACGCCTCGGAACATTCCGGAGGAGGTCGTCGTCGACATCTCCGCGATGGACATGGACTCGACGATCCAGGTGGCCGACCTGCAGCTTCCCGACGGCGTCACGGCCACCGCCGAGCCGGATCGCACCGTCGTCACGGTGTCGATCATGCGTGCGGCGGATCTCGACGAGGACGCCACCGACGCTGAGGCTGGCGAGGGCGACGGTGAGGGCGAAGGCGGAGAGTCCGACGACGCAGCGGCCGACGCCGCCGGCGACGACTCGGACGACTGAACCACGCGGCGGTCCGTCGCTGTGCCGCACACATCCTGTGAACGACCCGGTGCGTCGCACCGGGTCGTTCCGCGTCGGGGGTCCATTCTCCGAGTCGACCCGACACCGTTCTGTCACCGTTCGATCAGCGTGCGCTGCCCGACGGCGGATGGTTGGTCCGGTTTGCCGCCAGACTCGGACCCATGGGACTGTTCGGACGCGATGGCAAGGGGAACCCGTTCGACTGGCTCGTCATCGGTCTCGGCAACCCGGGCGAGAAGTACGCGAACACCCGTCACAACGTCGGTGAGGACGCGCTGCGGCTGCTCGCCCAGCGGCGTGGCGAGACGTTGAAGGGCGGCAAGGACAACGCCCTGCTCGCCGAGACCCGCTTCGGCCCGCCGGGCAACGACCAGCGTGTGGCGCTCGCATTTCCGATCACGTTCATGAACGAGTCGGGACGTGCCGTCGGTGCTCTCGCTCGCCGCTTCCGCATCGAGTCACCTGAACGGATCATCGTCATCCAGGACGAGCTCGACCTCCCGCCCGGCGAGATGAAGCTGAAGTCGGGCGGCGGCCTGGCCGGTCACAACGGGTTGCGCTCGATCACCCAGCATCTCGGCACCCAGGACTTCCTGCGGGTGAGGATCGGCGTCGGCAAGCCCGACAGTGCGCACGTCGGCAAGGTCCACGTCCTGGCGAAGATCCCCAAGCGCCAGCGCGAGATCCTCGACGTTGCGATCGTCGACGCCGCCGACGCCGTCGAGATGATCATCGCCGACGGCATCGACGCCGCGATGCAGCGCTACAACCGCCGATAGTCATCGCCCCCCACCCGTCGGCCGACGTCGGACCCGAGGCTGGTGGCTGTGGCCTGGACGCATGCTGCGGCGAGTCGGTCCGATCCATTCGGAGCCAGACGGACCGACTCTGGTCGAGCGGGCCGAGGTCACGGCGGGACACCCCCTTCGCGACGGTTGAATGGCGGGCTTGAGCGACGATCAGGTTTCCGCCGCGCCCCTTCGGTCACTCGCACCCCTGCTGCGATCCGAACCGGGGCTGACGCGCGCCTTCGGCGAGCCCGACGCACGTCTCGCAGTGGTCGAGGTGGCCCGACCGATCTCGATCGCCGCACTCGGACAACTGTCGAACCGGCGCCCCGTGCTCGTGGCGTGCCCGACCGGCACGATGGCGCGCCAACTGCACGACGACCTGTCGCAGTTCCTCGACGAGGAGGAACTCGCGCTCTTCCCCGGCTGGGAGACCTTGCCCTTCGAGCGGGTCAGCCCGAACGTCGAGACCATGGGGCAGCGCCTCGAGGTGCTGTGGCGGCTCCAACGTCCGGACCGCTGCCCGAAGGTGATCGTCGCCGGTGTCCGCGGCCTGCTCCAGAAGCTCGGCCCAGGTGTGCGCGACATCGAACCGATCGTCGTGCGGCCCGGCGGCGAGGTCGACCCCGACGAACTCGCCGCGCGACTCGTCGCCTTCGGATACCGGCGCGAGGAGGTCGTGGAGCATCGCGGCGAGTTTGCACGGCGGGGCGCGATCGTCGACGTGTACCCGGCGTGTGCCGACGCTCCCGTCCGCATCGACCTGTGGGGTGACGAGGTCGACCGGTTGACCCGCTTCAGCGTCAACGACCAACGTTCCACGACGGACCTCGATCTCGTCCACGTCTTCCCGGCGCGTGAACTCACGCCGACCGAGGGAGTCCGACAGAGGGCCGAGAAGCTCGTCGCGAGCGAGCCCTGGGGCCGCGAACAGTGGGAGCGCCTGGCCGAAGGTGCTCACTTCGACGGCATGGAATCGTGGCTGCCGTGGCTGGTCGACGACGCGCCGGGGGCCCCGCACCTGATCACCGACGTGTTGCCCGAGACCGCCAAGATCCTGCTCGTCGAACCGAGGCGCATGCGCGACCGGGCCGCCGACCTGATCGCCGAGGAGGACGACCTCGCCCGCACCCTGGCGTCCACCTGGGCGCGTGACCCCGACAAGACCTTCCCGCGCCTCCACGCCGATCCCGACGTGCTGCTGGCCGACGCGCCCGGCGGCTCGTTCTGGTCGATCGACTCCACTCCCGAATCACCCGACACCCCGATGGTCCAGGCGATGGGCTGGGGGCCGGTCGTCGGCGACGGGACCGGCCTGACCGACCGGCTGGTCGAGCTGATCGGGGACGGATATCGCGTCGTGGTGGCCGCTGACGGCGAGGGCTCGGCACGACGACTCAAGTCGATGCTCCTCGACCAAGGCCTCGACTTCAAGCTCCGCCTCGAGACGCCACCCGCCGACCGCGACGGCTCCGACGACATCGCACGTCGCGGCGACGACCTCCCGCCGGGCGGGTCGATCGTGGTGGCGCCGCTGCACCGAGGCGTGACGCTGACGAATGCGAAGATCGCGATCGTCGCGGAGTCCGACCTGACCGGACGTCGACGCGCGCACCGCAAGGCGCGCACGCGCAAGCGGGGCGAGACGGCGAGCACCTTCGAAGACCTCAAGACCGGCAGCTACGTCGTCCACCACCAGCACGGCGTCGGGATGTACGAGGGGATGGTCAAGCGGGCGATCGGTGGGATCGAGCGCGACTACCTCCTGCTCAGCTACAAGGGTGGCGACAAGCTGTACATCCCGTCGGATCAGATCGACACGATCCGCCAGTACGTCGGCGGCGAAGCCCCCAAGCTGCACAAGCTCGGCGGTTCCGACTTCGCGAAGACCAAGGCCCGGGTCAAGACCGAGGTCCGCCAGATCGCTCAGGAACTGGTGTTGCTCTACCAGCAGCGGGTGACCGCCGAAGGGCACCAGTTCGCACAGGACACGCCGTGGCAGGCCGAGATGGAGGACTCGTTCCCGTTCGTCGAGACCCCGGACCAGGCCAGGGCGATCGTCGAGATCAAGGCCGACATGGAGCGCGAGTTCCCGATGGACCGCCTGGTGTGCGGTGACGTCGGTTTCGGGAAGACGGAGATCGCGATCCGTGCCGCGTTCAAGGCGATCCAGGACGGCAAGCAGGTGGCGGTCCTCGCGCCGACCACGCTCCTGGCGACACAACACGGCAACACGTTCGCCGACCGGTTCGCCGGATACCCGATCCGAGTCGAAGTGCTGAGCCGGTTCCTGACCGCGGGGCAGGCGAAGAAGGTGATCGCCGACGTGAAGTCCGGCGAGGTCGACTGCATCATCGGCACCCACCGTCTCCTCGCCGCCGACATCAACTTCAAGGACCTCGGGCTGCTGGTGGTCGACGAGGAACAGCGCTTCGGGGTGCAGCACAAGGAGAAGATGAAGAAGCTGAAGACGAACGTCGACGTCCTCACGCTCTCCGCCACACCGATCCCGCGCACGCTCGAGATGAGCCTGGTCGGCATCCGCGACCTCTCCCTGCTGCAGACTCCGCCCGCCGAGCGCCAGCCGATCCTCACCTACGTCGGCGAGTACGACGAGCGGGTCGCCGTCGAGGCGATCCGCCGTGAACTGTTGCGCGAAGGGCAGGTGTTCTGGGTCCACAACCGGGTCCGGTCGATCGAGACCGCGGCACGCCGGTTACGCGAACTGGTGCCCGAGGCACGCATCGCGATCGCCCACGGTCAGCTCGACGAAGGCTCGCTCGAAACCGTGGTGCAGGACTTCTGGGACGGCCAGTACGACGTCCTGGTGTGCACCACGATCATCGAGTCGGGAATCGACATGCCGTCGGTGAACACCCTCGTCGTCGAGCGCGCCGACCTGCTCGGGTTGGGTCAGATGCACCAGATCCGTGGTCGCGTCGGCCGTTCCGGTCAGCGCGCGTACGCGTACCTGTTCCACCCGGTCGACAAGACGCTCACCGAGGAGGCCTACGAACGGCTGCGCACCATCGGCGAGGCCACCGAGCTGGGGTCGGGCTTCAAGATCGCCATGCGCGACCTCGAGATCCGCGGTGCCGGCTCGTTGCTGGGCGAGAGCCAGTCGGGCCACATCGCGGCCGTCGGATACGACCTGTACTGCCAGATGGTGACCGAGGCGGTGAGCGAGATGAAGGGCGAGCCCGCCAAGAAGCCGCCGGCCGAGATCAAGCTCGACGTCCCCACCGACTCCTTCCTCCCCGAGGACTACGTCGAGAAGGAGGAGCTGCGGCTCGAGGCGTACCGCCGCCTCGCCGACGTCACCACGCAGGCACAGGTCGACGACATCCGTACCGAGTGGGAGGACCGCTACGGCCCACTGCCCGCCCCCGCCGAGTCGCTGCTGCAGGTCGGCTACCTGCGCGCCGAGTGCCACCGCCTCGGCGTGCGCGACCTGCAGATCACGTCGAGCGACGCACGTGTGCAGCCGATCGAACTGCCCATGAGCGCCACGATCCGACTGCGCCGGCTGTCTCGCGGAGCCAAGTACAAGGAAGACCTCCACCAGCTCGTGGTCCCCTTACCGAAGGGCAAGGACGCCGCGACCTTCCTCGTCACCTTCTTCCGCGACCTGGTTCCGGTCGCGTAGCCACCCGCTGCGCTGGTCCGCGCCGAGTCGGGGAGGGCCGCGACTGCGTCGGGGCTCGGTCTGACCCGGCCGCTAGCCTGCTGGCTGTGCATCGCCGAGCTCAGACGATCCTGACCGTTGTCGCCCTGGCGTCCGTCGCCGCCGGGTGCTCGTCGCTCGACACCGACACGGTGGCCCGGGTGGACGGCACCGAGTTCACGCAGGACGAACTCGACGAACTGCTCGACGCCCAGCAGGCAGGCGGCAACGCCGACGCCGCCCGTGCCGAGATCTCGAACTGGATCTTCGAGACCACCGTGGAGAAGGGTCTCGTCACCGAGGAGCTGCTCGCCGGGCTGCCCGACGATCAACTGGTTCCCAGCTACGACGACGGCATCGCCCTGTCCGGTGTCATGTGCCCCACGATCATGGTCGCGGCGTCGGCCGAAGCGGGCGACGCCGCGGTCGAGCAGCTCGCAGCAGGCACCGACGTGCTCGACGTCCTCGCCGAGTTCAACATCGACCCGCAACTCGGCGACGCCGGTGGGCGGGCCGGATGCTTCCCCGCCGAACAGTTCGACCCGGCCACCTCCGACACGCCCGAGGTCCAGGCACTGTTCTCCGTGAACGCCGACGACCCCTACGCCACGGCCCCGACTCCCGGGCCCGACGGGACGACCGCGGCGCTGGTGATCGGGTTCCGGCCGTTCGAGGACCTCGACCCGACCGAGGCCGAGCAGGTCCTGCAGGCCCTGCGTCAGACCGTCGGGCTGCGCGTCCTCGTGGAGGACATCGACATCGATGTCGACTCCCGCTACGGGACGTTCGACGTGGACCGCGGCGGGGTCGTCGCCCTCGGCTGAGGTGCGACGCGTGTCCCCACCGCACCCGACGGGCGAGCGATCGGAGATGTCGACGATCACCGTCGTCGGACTCGGGCCGGGAGCCGACGATCACGTCACGGTCGACACGCTCCGATCGATCGAGCACATCGCTCGACGGCATCTGCGCACGGCCGTGCACCCCTCGGCGCATCTCGTGCTCGACGCGCCGAGCGGTGCCGTCACCCACGACGACCTCTACGAATCGGCCGACACGTTCGACGACGTCTACGCCGAGATCGCCGAGCGTCTGATCGCCGACGCAGCCGTTCACGGCGACATCCTCTACGCCGTTCCGGGTTCGCCGTTGGTGCTGGAACGAACCGTGCGACTGCTCCGTGAGCGCAGCGCCGGAGCCGCTGCGCACTTCACCGTCGACCTCCGCCCGGCGATGTCGTTCCTCGACGTGGCGTGGGCGCGACTCGGCATCGACCCGGTCGAAGCGGGTGTCCGCCTCGTCGACGGGCACGAGTTCGCCACTGCGGCCGCCGATCAGGCCGGCCCGCTGCTCATCGCCCACACCCATGCCAACTGGGTCCTGTCGGACATCAAACTCGCCGTGGAGTCGGCGACGGGTGACGAGGCGGTGGTGATCCTGCATGCGCTCGGGACCGCCGACGAACAGATCGTGCACACGACGTGGTCCGAGCTCGATCGCACGGTCGACGCCGACCACCTGACCTCGGTCTACGTCCCTCACCTCGCCACACCGGTCGGGTACCACTACACCCGCTTCCACCGCCTCGCACGGACGCTACGCGAGCAGTGCCCGTGGGACGTGGAGCAGACCCACCGGTCGCTGATCCCGTACCTGTTGGAGGAGACCTACGAGGTCGTCGACGCGATCCAGGCGTTGGAGGCAGGCGACGATACCGCGGCGCCCGACGCAACGTCCGAGGCGACGGCCGATCCCGACGCCGACCTGATCGAGGAACTCGGCGACCTGCTCTATCAGATCGAGTTCCACGCCACGATCGCCGAGCAGGAGGGCCGCTTCACGATCGCCGACGTCGCCGACGGCATCCACGACAAGCTGGTCAGGCGCCACCCGCACGTGTTCGGTGCCGACACGGCCCACTCCACCGGCGACGCGTCGTCCGGAGCCGACACTCCGCTCGACTCGACGACCGTGTTGGCGAACTGGGACGAGATCAAGCGAGTCGAGAAGGGCCGTACGTCGGTCTTCGACGGCATCCCACGCTCGATGCCTGCGCTCGCCTACGCGGCGAAGGTCGGCCGCAAGGCGTCCAAGGTGGGGTTCGACTGGACCGACGTGTCGGGAGCGATCCCGAAGGTCGTCGAGGAGACGGGCGAACTGGTCGAGGCGATCGATGCCGACGACGCACGGGAGATCGACGCCGAACTGGGTGACCTGCTGTTCGCCGTGGTCAACGTGGCGCGCCACGTCGGAGTGGACCCCGAGCTGGCACTGCGGCAGGCGGCGGACAAGTTCCGCACCCGTTTCGAGGGCGTCGAGGCGCTGGCGACCGATCGGTCGATCGACCTCCGCGATGCCACGCTGGCCACGCTCGACGAGTTGTGGGACGAGGTCAAGCGGGTGGAGCGTTCGCAGCACTGAACGGTGCCGTGTTCGGTGCCATCAGGCTCGCCGCGAAGGCGGTCATCTCGGTCGGTTCGAGCGCCTCTCGCACGGCCCGACCGTGGGTGTGGACCACGCCCGAATCCAGAGACCTCATCGCCCGACGGGCGAACACGAGCCACGTGACCCACGGGAGCACGAGCGAGGCGACCCACAGCGCAGCGATCTCGAGCGATGGTCCGGCCGTGGCGGTGCCGGCGCGTTCGTCGGCGGAGGAGGCGAGCCGCACCAGGCCCTGCGCGGCCGCGGCGACGGCCACGGCGACGAGTGGCGCCATGAACCACCGACGGACGTGAGCGCTGTCGGCACGTGCGGTCGTGGCGCACCTCGCCAACACGGCGTACGGCTGGTAGGCAGCGACGAGCACTGCGGCGACGGCCACGACCGCTGCTGCAGCCAGGCCGACGAGTCGCGGTCCCTCGTCCTCGAAGCCGGCCGCAGCCGTCCAGGATCCGACCGCGGAGAGTCCCACTGCCGCTCCCACGGCGACCACCGGCGCGGCCACCCAGGCCGCGACCGACGAGGCCGGGTGCGGCGCCCGGACGCGCTGCGATCGGCCGTGTTGCACCGGAGGGCACGCGCGGCGCACGTTCACGGCGGTCACCGCCGACCATGCGACCAGCGCCAGGAAACCGACGATCACGAGTGCCGCGCCGACGAGATCACCGACGAACGCCCCGGGACCGGCCGCCGCGACCGCCCACAGTGCGACGTGACGCAACCAGGTCGAACGCACCAGGGCACCCGGCGCAGCGTGGAGTTGCCGTCGGTGATCTGCATCGTCGACGGATGCCGCACGGGCCGACGCGGCGCCCGCTCCGGTCGGCGGGGTCGCAGTGACGAACGTCGAGGTCCAGCTGGCCACCGAGCCCGAACCCGAGGCGGGGCTCGCCTCGTCGGTGTCGATCGTCGTGCGGGACGGGCCCGACGAGGCGGGCAGCGTCGGAGTGAAGAGCGGCGTCGTCGGAGGCAGGGTCGCCAGACGGGGTACGGACGGTTCGAGCATCACGTCGGTCGAACGGTCGGGGTCACTGGGTGACACGGTCGAGGTCGACGGGTCGAACGAACCGGACATCAACCGAACGCGCCGGTCGGCGGCGGCGGGACCGGCGCAGACGCTGCGACCATCGAGGGCATCGGAGGGGCTGCCTGCACCGGACGTCCCGTCGGCGGTCGGACGAACGGCGCCCCCGAATCGGGCGGGGCGTCGCGGGGGGTCCGTTGGTCGACCAGGAAGTTGTGCTTGTCGGCCATGGCGGCCGCACCGTCCGCGACGAGGTGACTCGAATCGGTGATGGCGATCGTGGCGATCAGTTCGAGCAGCGCGGCCAGGGCGAGGTAGCCAGCGAGGCGACCGAACCGGTCGACCTCGGTGATCTCGACGATCGTCGGCAGCCCGCCGAGTCCCTGCACGTGGATCAACAGCACCGCGGACACGGCGAACGTCAGACGCAGCGGCCCACGCCGCGCACCGACGGCCACGGCCGCACGTTCCAGGAAGAAGATCGGCACGTACAAAGCGGCGATCTGCAGCGCATAGACGGCGAGTGCATCGACGGCGGTGTCGGCCGTCTCGAGTCGCAGCCCGAACCACCAGATCCCATACGCAGCTGCGGGCCAGGCAGCGGCGGCGAGGACGGGGTTGCGGCGTCGGCCACTTGCGATCCTGGCGCTCAGCACGCTGACGAACGACCAGATCGTGGCGATGCCGATCAGGCCGACGGCGAGCCACCGTTCGAGTGTCTGCAACCCACCGAGGGCGGTCCAGGCACGGTCGCGTTGCGACGGCAGGAGGGTGCCGTCGCCCGACTCGCGCCAGAACATGAACATCACCAGCGCACCGACGATGCTGACGAGGGTGAGCGCCGCGACGGTGGTCATCAGGGCGAGTCGCAGGATGTCGGCACCCGGGACGATGCGGATCCGCTTGCGCGTGTCGAGGGCGATGGCAGGTCGGGCGTCGGCGCGCAGTGCACGCGTGAACAGCCCGAGCTTGCCGCGGCCGACGCCGGACGCATCACGGCCCGTGCGACGATCGAATGCGAATCCGACGGCGTCCTCGACGGCGCGGCCGCCGCGCCAGGCGAGCATCAGCAGGATCATCAGCGGAGGAAGCGTGACGACCCCCAGCGCCCAGGCGGGCGCCACACCGGCGAAGTCGTCGCCGTAGGCACCCCCGGCTCGCAGACCCACGAGGGTCGCCGCGCCGGCGATGACGAGCGAGATCGGGACCCAGATCCAACCCGCGAGTGCACCCGACGCCGAGCCGAGGCGCCGCATGATCGACGAGAGCATGGACAGGGGTCGGTAGGACACCAGCATCGCGGTCACGACGAACGACAGCGCGATGGCCAGGGGGACGGCCGAGGTCGTGTCCGAGTCGGCGGTGTTGAGGCGGCTCTCGAGATAGCTGACCGACGTCGCTGCAGCTGCGATGACCAGGAGGGGCATCGCCCACGCCGCTGCGACCGCACTCGGCACGGGAGGCTCGGTCGTGCGTCCTGCGTCGAGCAGGCGTCGCGCGTTCTCGACCACCATCCACGTCCACAGGACGATGCCGACCGCCGCGAGGACCGCCAGAGCGAGCTGGAGCGGGGCCACGCCGGCGAGGCGTTCCCGGCCCGTCATCACCCGACCCATCTGCACGGCGGCGATCGTCGCCGAGAACGCTGCGCAGCCGATCGTGGCGGTGAGCACCCAGGTGGTCCTGATCCGGGGCGGGACCTCGGGGGTCGGAGGGCGTTGGACGTGCGGCGACATCGGAGGCGCCAGCGCGACGCCGTCGGTCGCATTGATCACATCGAGTTCGGTCACGCCGTGTGTTTCGTCACGTCTTGCCACCCACTTGAATTTTCGATTGCGGCCACGCCCGCTCGGCCAGACTGGTGCCATGCGCCTCCAGATCGCCACGCCGTCGGAGCACCCTCACATCGCCTCACTCCCCTTCACCGAACGGCTCGACGACTGGACTCTGCCCGACATGCACGGGGTGCTGGGGCTGCATCGACACGTGGTGCGCCTGATCGAACTCGACGGCACGAGCTACGTGATCAAGGAACTCCCCGACGACCTCGTCACCCGCGAGTACCGCCTGCTGCGCGAACTGGCGGACGCCGGCCTGCCCACGGCTGAGGTCGTGGCAGCGGTGACCGGCAAGGCGGACCGCGTCGACGGCATGCTCGTGACGCGTCACCTCGACTACTCCATCCCGTACCGGACACTGCTCGCGGGTCGAGGGCTGACGATCCCGTACCTCGGCGAGCGCGTCCTCGACGCCCTCGTCGGTCTGCTCGTACGCCTCCACCTCGCCGGGTTCTTCTGGGGGGACTGCTCGCTGTCCAACACGCTCTTCCGACGCGACGCGGGCGCGTTGTCGGCGTACGCGATCGACATGGAGACCGGCGAACTGCACCGGGAGCTGTCGCCCGGGCAGCGCACGCTCGACCTGCAGATGGCCACGGAGAACGTGGCGGGCGGCCTGCTGGACCTGCAGGCCGGGAACCGGTTGCAGGCCGACATCGACCCGATGGACATCGCTCTGCAGATCACCGACCGATACCACCGACTGTGGGACGAGTTGACCGCAGCGCAGGAATTCGGGCCGGGTGAGACGTTCAAGATCGACCAGCGCCTCGAACGGTTGCACGACCTCGGATTCGACGTCGAGGAGATGGACATCGTCGACGACGGAGAGGGTGACCGGTACCGGTACATCCCCCGGGTGGTCGAGCACGGCTTCCATCGCGACCGCCTCAAGCGCCTGACCGGTCTGGAGGCGACCGAGAACCAGGCGCGGCGACTGCTCGACGACATCCGTTCGTTCGGCGGCGAGATGCAACGAGAGCGACAGAGCAAGATCGAACAGGGCCTCCCGACCGGTCACGGCGGTCCCTCCGTGCGCAACCTTCCCGACAACGTGGTCGCCGTCCGGTGGCTCGACGACCGGTTCGAGCCACTGATGGCCCGCGTCCCCGAGCCGATGTTCGACAAGCTCGAAGCAGCCGAACTGTTCCATCAACTGATGGAACACCGATGGTTCCTCAGCGAGAAGGCCGGCAGCGACGTGACCCTCGACGTGGCACTGGAGTCGTACCTCGCCGACGTGCTCGCCGGTGCGCCCGACGAACGTGACATCGCCCGCGAGGCACCACTCCGGGCCGGGGGCGACGAAACGGGCGAGCTGTCACGGGACGATCTCTGAACCTGCAGGGGCCGTCGTCCCATCGACGGTCGAATCGGTGCGGCAGGGGTCTGACCCACTCCACACCCCTCGACCCACCCGGTGTGGCAGGGGTCTGACCCACTCCACACCCCTCGACCCACCCGGTGTGGCAGGGGTCTGACCCACTCCACACCCCTCGACCCACCTGGTGTGGCAGGGGTCTGACCCACTCCACACCTTTCGACCCACGTCATCCCGGTGCGAAGGGATCGCCGGGTGCGGTACGTTCCTCGCACATGAGTGAGATCATCGCAATCACCGGCCGAGAGATCCTCGACAGTCGTGGCAACCCCACCGTGGAGGTGGAGGTGCTGCTCGACTCCGGGGCCGAGGGCCGAGCTGCGGTGCCGTCCGGCGCATCGACCGGCGAGCACGAGGCCGTCGAGTTGCGTGACGGTGGCGATCGCTACGGCGGCAAGGGCGTGCTGTCCGCTGTCGGCTTCGTCAACGAGGAGATCGCCGACGAGCTGGTCGGCCACGACGCGCTCGACCAGCGCCTGATCGACCAGGTGATGATCGACCTCGACGGCACCGACAACAAGGCCCGCCTCGGCGCGAACGCGATCCTCGGCACCAGCCTCGCGGTCGCGAAGGCCGCCTCGATCGAACTCGACATGCCGCTCTACCAGTACGTCGGCGGGCCGAACGCCCACGTGCTCCCCGTCCCGATGATGAACGTCATCAACGGCGGCTCGCATGCCGACAACTCGATCGACTTCCAGGAGTTCATGGTGATGCCGATCGGAGCACCGTCGTTCTCCGAGGCGCTGCGGTGGGGCACCGAGACGTACCACGTCCTCAAGAAGGTGCTCCACGATCGAGGACTGTCGACGGCCGTGGGCGACGAGGGAGGCTTCGCGCCGAACCTGTCGTCGAACGAGGAGGCGATCACCACGCTGCTCGAGGCGATCGAGAAGGCCGGCTTCACCCCCGGCGAGGACATCTCGATCGCCCTCGACCCGGCCGTGTCGGAGATCTTCTCCGACGGGGCCTACCACCTGACCCACGAGGGCAAGGTCCTCTCCCCCGACGAGATGGCGGGCTACTGGACCGAGATGGTCGACAAGTACCCGATCGTGTCGCTCGAGGACGCGATGGACGAGAACGACTGGGACGGATGGGCAGCGCTCACGAAGGCGGTCGGCCGCAAGACCCAACTGGTCGGTGACGACCTGTTCGTCACCAACTCGGTGCGGCTCCAGCGCGGCATCGACACCGACGTCGCGAACTCGATCCTGATCAAGGTCAACCAGATCGGCTCGCTCACCGAGACGCTCAACACGGTGCAACTCGCCACCCGCCACGGCTACACGTCGGTGATGAGCCACCGGTCGGGAGAGACCGAGGACGCCACGATCGCCGACCTCGCCGTCGCCACGAACTGCGGACAGATCAAGACCGGCGCACCGTGCCGTTCGGACCGCGTCGCCAAGTACAACCAGCTGCTGCGCATCGAATCGATGCTCGGCGAGCAGGCCGCCTACCGCGGTGCCGGCGCACTGGCGCCGCTGCGCTGAGGCCGGTCACCCGTTTGGGTGTCCCCGATCGGGGAACACCGGGAATCGTGAAGTACCTCGGACGAATTGCCCAAGTCGGCGCCGCGTGTTGGATCCTCAACGTCTGGTTCAACCGGTTCGATCGGGACACCGGCTACCGCGGTGGTGATGCGAAGAACATGAAGGAGGAGTTCGCCGTGTACGGCTTCTCCGAGAAGCAGATGTACGCCGTGGGCGCCACCAAGGTCGGCCTCGCACTGGCTCTCCTGATCGGATTGTTCGTCCCGAAGATCGTCCGACCGGCTGCGATCGGCTTGGCTGCGTTCATGGTCGGTGCGATCGGGATGCACGTCAAGGTCGGCGATCCGCTGAAGCGGGCGGCGCCGGCGATCACCGTGCTCGGCATGTCGAGCGTCGCTGCGTTCCTCGCCGACGAGCGCTGACGGTCGGCTCTCGGCAGCGCCGTTTCAGCGCAGCAGGAATAGCACGACGAGGACGCCGTTCACGGCGGCGAGTGACGTGGCGGGGATCCGCAGCCTCCACGGGTCTCGGAGGCGGTGTCGAACGATGAGTCCGAGGATCATCTGGACGCACAGTCCGAACGCCGCGGTGGCGCCGAGCAGTGGAAACACGAGTCCGAGGAGGACACCGCCGGCACCGAACAACTGCAGCGTTCCGTTGAGGACGCGCAGGTGCGGGATCCCGTACCTGCGGTACTCCTGACGTGAACGCGACGACGTGAGGCATCGCAGCCCGTACCAGAAGAAGGCGATCGCCGATGTGAGGCTGCACAGCACGAGCATCGCGACCATCGACGACGACCTTACGGACGGATCACGGGGGTCGATGCGCTGCGGTGCCATGTCCAAGGCGGTGAGCCTTCGTCGCCCGGAGGCCGACCGAGTCTCACCGATCACCTCTGCTCGGCCCGCTCGACGACTCCCCGGGCCGCAGTGCGGTGCATACTTCACGGGTGGGAGCGGGACATCGCACTGTCGGGGCGGACCAAGCAGCAGGCGCGTCGCATCCCAGGTCGGCTGCGACGAAGCGGGCGTGGATCGCCATGCACGCCGCCGTCGGGGCGGCGATCCTGTTCGTGGCATGTTCGTCGGGGAGCGACGACACCGCCTCGGAGCCTGTGCCACCAGCGACGTCCGAGGAGTCCGTCGACACGTCGGTGCCCGACGCCACGTCGACGACCGGCGTGCCCGCATCGTCCGACTCAATCGAGGCCGACGATCCGGCCGTTTCCCCCGCGATCTCCTTCGCGAGCGATGTCCAGCCGATCCTGGAGGACAACTGCGCTTCGTGCCACACGGCCGACGGGCCGGGTACCGCCCACCTCGCGATGGAGACGGCGGGCGACGTCGACGGGTTCGACGCCGAGTACATCGACGCCGTGATCGACGTCGGTTACATGCCACCGTGGCCCGCTGCCGACGGCGACGTCGCCTTCCACGACGACCGCCGCCTCGACCCAGCGGACATCGCCACCGTCGCCGCCTGGGTGGCCGACGGCAGCCCACTCGACGTCGACCCGACGACTCCGATCGAGCCCACCCGCACGACCCGCACGGTGATCGACCGCGACATCGTGTTGCAGGCCGAGCCGTACAAGGGCGACACGACCGATCCCGACGACTACCGGTGCCAGATCTACGACCCCGGCCTGACCGAGCAGAGTTGGGTGCAGGGCTACGGGATCGAAGCCGACGTCGCCGAAGTGGTGCACCACGCGCTCCTGTTCCGGGCGAGCGCCGACGCACGAGAATCCGCCGAGGCCAGCGATGCCGCCGACCCGGCTGTGGGGTGGTCGTGTACAGGGCTGGCCGGCATCGGCGGCCGGGGCGCGGTGAACCAGATCCTCAGCTGGGCCCCCGGCCAGGACCCCACGCAACTGCCGGCCGACACCGGCATCGAGATGCAGCCGGGCGACTTCTTCGTCATGCAGATCCACTACCACTACGAGCCGGTCTTCGCCGACCTCGCTCCCGACCTGTCGACACTCGTGGTCGACATGGCCGACCAGGCCGCCATCGACGCGGCCGGCGGAGCGCTCGACCCGATCGACCTGCGGATCTACCTCGGCCCGGCCGAGATCCCGTGTTCCACCGAGGAGGTCGGCCCGCTGTGCGACCGTGACGCATCGGTCACCGAGCTGCAGAGTCGCTCCGGCACGCTCGGGGCGTTCGCTGCGGACGGCCTGAACGCAGCCTGCGGCACGACGCCCGCCGACTACGCCCACATGACGACGGGCATCGCGTCGTCGACCTGCACGCTGCCGACCCAGACGGGACGCATCGTGTCGATCTGGGGGCACCAACACGAGCTCGGCAAGTCGGTCAAGATGACCCTCAATCCGGGCACGCCGGGCGAGCGCGTGCTGCTCGACATCCCGAACTGGGACTTCGACTGGCAACTCGACTACCGACCGATCGAGGACATCGTCCTGGTGCCGGGCGACCGGGTGCAGATCGACTGCGTGTGGGACCGGTCGCGGATGGACGAGGATGCGGAGCCGCGCTACGTGCTGTGGGCCGAGGGCACCGACGACGAGATGTGCTACTTCCAGATCGTCACCCGCCCGGCCTGACGACGTCGGACCGCGCGTGAAGCTGCGGCTCGTGTGGCATCGGACACGATGCGTGCGGCTAGTTTGCTCCTGAGGGCCGAACGGCCCGTCTTCACGAGAGACACACGAGAACAACCGAGAAACAAGGGGTACACGTGGCCGGTGCAAGCATTCTGGGAACACGAGTCCAGCGCAAGGAAGATCCGAAGTTCCTCACCACGGGTGGCGTGTACTCCGACGATGTCTCCGATCCCCGCCTCGAGGGAGCGGTGTACGCGGTGTTCGTCCGCTCGACGGTGGCGCACGGTGTGATCGAGTCGATCGACGTCGACGGGGCCAAGGAGATGCCCGGCGTGCTCGCCGTGCACACCGCCGAGACACTCGGCCTCGAACCGATCCCGTCGCCGTTCAACCCGGGCGCCGCACGGTCGCTGCTCGCGAGCGACAAGGTCCGCCACGTCGGTGAGCCGGTTGCCGTGGTGGTCGCCGAGACCCTGCAGCAGGCCACCGACGCAGCCGAGATGGTGTTCGTCGACTACGAGTTCCTGCCCGCCCTCGTCGACATCGAGGCCGCACTCGCGTCCGACACGCTGATCTACGAGGCCGCCGGATCGAACGGCGTGTTCGACACCACGGCGCTCGGCATCCCCGAGAACACCGACACCGACGAGTACTTCGCCGACTGCGAGGTCACCGTCACCGGTCGCTTCGTCAACCAGCGCGTGGCTCCGTGCCCGCTCGAAGTGCGCGCCTCGGCAGCGGTGTGGGACGGCGACACGCTCGTCCAGTGGCTGTCCACCCAGGGAGCCCAGGGTGACAAGGTCCACTTCGTCGCAGCCAACGGTGGCGAGGGCACGAAGGTCCACCTCATCACGCCTGACGTCGGTGGCGGATTCGGCGCCAAGATCGATGCGTACCCCGAGGAGATGCTGCTCGGTTCGCTCGCCAAGGACGTCGGCCGACCGGTCCGTTTCGTCGAGACCCGCAGCGAGTCGATGATGACCCTCGGTCACGGTCGCGCACAGATCCAGTACGTCACGATGGGCGGAACGAAGGAGGGCAAGGTCACGCACTACCAGATGCACGCCCTCCAGGATTCGGGTGCCTTCGTGGGCATGGGATCGATCCTCGCCCCGTTCATGACCCGCCCGATGGCGTCGGGTGTGTACGACATCCCCAACATGGAGGTGCGCACCACCTCGGTCGTCACCAACACCACGCCCACCACGGCGTACCGCGGCGCCGGTCGCCCCGAGGCCACCGCCGCGATCGAGCGCGCGATGGACCTCTTCGCCGCCGAGATCGGCAAGGACCCCGTCGACGTCCGCCGCATGAACCTGATCCCCAAGTTCATGGAGCCGCACACCACGGCCGTTGCGCAGAGCTACGACGTGGGCGACTACGAGGCATCGCTCGACAAGGTGCTCGAGGCTGCCGACTACACCAAGCTGCGGCAGGAACAGCAGGCGCGGCGTGACTCGGGTGACGCGAAGCAGTTGGGCATCGGCGTGTGCATCTACGTCGAGATCACCGGTGGCGTCGACCCGAAGCAGGAGGACGCCAAGATCGAGGTCAACGACGACGGCACCGCCACCGTGTACACGGGCACCACGCCACAGGGCCAGGGCCACGACACGGCATGGTCGATGATCGCGAACGCCGAGACCGGCATCCCGATCGACCGGATCACACTGGTCTTCGGTGACACCGAGAAGACCCCGGTCGGCGGCGGAACGATGGGATCGCGCTCGTTGCAGCAGGGCGGCGTCGCCGTCAACAAGGCTGCGGTCGAGCTGGTCGAGAAGGCCAAGAAGACCGCTGCGAAGTTGCTCGAGGCCGACGAGGCCGACGTGGTGATCGACACGGACAACGGCGTCTTCCACGTCGCCGGCACGCCGGCGGTGTCGAAGTCGTGGGCCGACATCGCCGTGGCCGCTCGCCAGGACGGAGACGACATGACGGTCAGCACCACGTTCGTCGCCGAGATGGCCACGTTCCCGTTCGGTGCGCACATCGCCGTGGTCGAGGTCGACACGGGCACCGGCCAGGTCAAGCACCTGCGCCAGATCGCCTGTGACGATGCTGGTCGGGTGCTCAATCCCATGCTGCTCGACGGCCAGATCCACGGTGGAATCGCCCAAGGCACGGCACAGGCGTTGCTCGAGGAGGTCCGCTACGACGAGGACGGCAACCCGGTCACGTCGAACCTGGCCGACTACGGCATGATCTCGGCGACCGAACTGCCGAGCTTCGAGGTGATCCACATGGAGACCCCCACGTTCGTCAACCCGCTCGGCGCGAAGGGCATCGGCGAGTCCGGCACCATCGGCTCGACCCCCGCCGTCCAGTCCGCAGTGTGTGACGCCGTGAGCCACCTCGGCGTGAAGCACATCGACATGCCCGCCACCAGCGAGCGTGTCTGGCAAGCAATCCAAGCCGCCCAACGCTGACCGGTGGTGTGGCAGGGGTCTGACCCACTCCACACCCCGGCGACCGATTCCATGCCCGGAGTCCACACGATGTGGAGCGGGTGGTGTGGAGTGGGTCAGACCCCTGCCACACCCAGTCAAGGAGCACTCACATGACCGACATCGCAGAACCGACCGCCGAAACGGCCCACGCCGCAGGGGAGATCTTCCGGGCGACGTTCACGTCGTTCGAGGAGTCCACCGCCGAGGAGTGGGCCAGGATCATCCCGCAGCTCGAGGTCACGCAGTCCCACGTCGCCGACCGCGTGATCGGACTCCTGCGTGATCTCGAGAGCGATCACGGCGGGTTCCCGGTCGATCGACTGGAGCACAGCCTGCAGACGGCCACGCGCGCCGAGAAGGCGGGCAAGGACGACGAGTACGTGTTCTGCGCGCTGATCCACGACATCGGCGACACGCTCAGCCCGTACAACCACCCCGACATCGCGGCGGGCATCGTCAAGCCGTTCGTGTCCGAGGCGAACTACTTCATGGTGAAGCACCACGGCGAGTTCCAGGGCTACTACTTCTGGGACTACATCGGACTCGACGGCCAGGCCCGCGAGCAGTACCGTGACAGCCCGCACTTCGACCACACGGTCGAGTTCTGCGGTGAGTACGACCAGACCGCGTTCGACCCGTCATACACGAGCAACCCGCTCGAGCACTACGAACCACTGATTCGTCAGATCCTCCGCGGCGCCTGACGTCGCCAGCGCAGCCGGGCTCGAGCTCGCACCCTGAAGGCGGACGCGGTCAGCTGGTTCCTTCGTTCAGTCGGCGCCCGTATTCCTCGACGTCGATCTCACCGCCGGCACCGGCTGCGCGACCCCGATCCGATTCGGCGAGGAACGGCTGGATCATGTCGATCCGCTTCCAGGCCGGATACGGCTGGCCACCATCGGCGTCGGGCACGTACTCCGACGATCGGACGCGCGCGTGTGGGTGGATGTAGCGGGCGCAGTTGACGAAGGTGTTCTCGACGTGCGCACGCACGATCAGTTCCGCGCCGGGAAAGTGTTCGAGCGCCGGGTCGTCGGTGTGAACCGTGGCGGTCGCGTGGAGGCGGAGGCGGTTCGGTGTCTCGAAGTCGATGAACAGCAAGCCGATCCTGCCGCTCGCCTCGACGTTGCCCATCGACAGGAACATCCCGTTGCCGTCGTAGCTCGGGAAGACGATCGTGCGCTCGTCCTCGACACGGACGACGCCCGTCGGCCCGCCCTTGTACGACACGGTCGGCCACCCGTCGGAATCGACAGTGGAGAGGAAGAAGAAGTCGCGTGACTCGATGAACGCCTTGCGGTCCTCGTCGATTCCGTCGGCGACGATCGACATCCGATGCACATCGGCGAGGCGGCGGGTGTCGAACTCGTCCTGCAACGCACGCTGCTCATCGGTGTAGAAGTCGGACTGTGGATCGGGCTCGGTCACGTCCCGGATTCTGACAGCTCGTGGATCACGCGGCGCCCTCGGGCGCGTGGGGCTCATCGCCGACGTGGTCCCGGACCCCTCCCTCACGCTCTCCCTTCACACCCTTCCTCACACGACCGAGATCGCGGTTCAGCCCTCCATGCCGTCCATCTCCGAGTGGTCCGTGTCCTCCACGTCGGAGTGGTCCGTGTCCTCCATGTCGTCCATGCCCTCCATGTCGTCGCCGATCGCGCGGACCGGTGCCGAGAACGAGACGGGGTCGTCGCCTTCGATCTCCAGCGTGACCTCGACCTGGTCGGTCGGGAAGGTGGCGGAATCGATGTCGAGCAGCATGATGTGCGGGCCGCCGGGCTCGAAGACGAACTGGCCGCCGGCCGGGACGACGTACCCTTCCTCGACCTCTCTCATCGACATCGCGCCGCTGTCGGACACGGTCGTCTCGTGCAGTTCGACGTCGCTGCTCACGCTCGAGGTCGCGCGCAGGATCCGTACGTCGGCGTCGCCCGGGTTGGTGACCGTTCCGTACACGACTCCGACGTCCTGCCCTTCGGCCGGCTCTCGGGACCACGCATCGCTCACGGTCAGCGTGGCAGGCGACGCGTCGTCGACGGCGGACTCGCTGGTCGCGGGGCCGGTGTCCGTCGAGTTCGAGTCGCTGCCGCACGCGGCGAGAGTGATCGCTGCCAGCAGCGCGATCGGGAGCGATGTGGAGATGCGGAGATGCTTCATGCCCCTTCGGGTCGTCGCTCGTTCCCCGCTGGTTCCCGAGCCGCTGCGAGACGCGGATGCGACCGTGTGACGCGCGTCGAGCCATCGGACGCGAGAAACGCCGCGCCGGTTTGGCACGATGTTCCGATGCCTGATGCCAGCCTTCCGATCGTCGCCGAAGGTCTGCAGCGGTACTTCGGTTCGGGCGAGGAACAGGTCAAGGCCGTGGACGGTGTCGATCTGCGGATCGAACCGGGTGAGGTGTTCGGGTTCCTCGGACCGAACGGCGCAGGGAAGTCGACGACGGTGAGGATGCTGACGACGCTGCTGCGTCCGTCGGGCGGATCGGCCCGGGTGGCCGGCTTCGACGTCGTGAACGAAGCGAACGAGGTACGCCGCAACATCGGCGTGGCGCTCCAGGACGCGGCGATCGATCCGCTCATGACGGGAGCCGAACTGCTCAAGCTGCAAGCCGTGCTGTACGGGCTGCCCAAGACGCAGCACGCCACCAAGGCCGGCGAACTGCTCGAACGGGTCGGCCTCACCGCAGCGGGCGATCGCCGGGTCGGCACGTACTCGGGCGGCATGAGACGGCGCCTCGATCTGGCACTGTCACTGATCCACGAACCGTCCGTCCTGTTCCTCGACGAACCCACGACCGGTCTGGACCCGATGAGCCGGATCTCCCTGTGGGAGGAGATCCGGCGACTGAACAACGACGGCACCACGGTTCTCCTCACCACCCAGTACCTCGAGGAGGCCGACCAGTTGGCCGAGCGGATCGCGATCATCGACCACGGGGTGATCGTGCGCAAGGGTCGTCCCGCCGAGCTGAAGGCCGAGGTCGGGAGCCCGACGCTGTTCGTGAGCGTCGATACGTCGGCAGCCGACCAGGCGAACACGCTGCTGGCGACCTTCGGCGATCTGCGTCCGAGCCCGGAGGGAACGCTGGGAGTCGGGCTCGACGACGGGCCGGCAGCGGTGTCGAACGTGGTTCGCACACTCGACGAAGCCGGGATCACGGTCAAGAACCTCGAACTCCGCGAGCCGAGCCTGGACGACGTGTTCGCCGAGGCCACCGGTCACCGCCTGGAAGGCGCCGACTCGTGAGCGCGGTGCCCGTGTCGGCCGGCACATCGTCGCGCCCCACACTCCAGCCGTCGAACGTGGCCCAGACGTGGGAGATGTCGAAGCGGTCGGTGCTCGCCCTGTGGCGCCAGCCGTCCCTCGTGGTGCCGTCGCTGATCTTCCCCCTGTTCTTCGCGGCGCTCGGCACCGCTTCGTTCTCCCGGGCGACGTCACTGCCCGGGTTCCCGGCGGTCGACTCCTACCTCGACTTCGCTCTCGCCGGCGCCGTGGTGCAGGGCATCCTGTTCGGCTCGACCGTCGGAGCGACCGCGCTGGCCACCGACATCGAGAACGGATTCTTCGACCGACTGCTCAGTTCGCCGTCGACGCGCTCGGGCATCATCATCGGTCGGATGGCGGGCGGCATGGTGTTCGGCGGCGCCCAGACACTCTTCTTCATCGTCGTCCTGCTCCCGTTCGGACTCACGATCCGGGGCGGAGTCCTGGGCGTTCTGGCCATGGCGGTCGGAGGCACGATCCTCGCCCTCGCCGTCGGCGCGCTGATGTCGGCCATGGCCATCAAGACCGGCTCGTCGGAGGCGGTGCAGGGAGCGTTCCCCCTCCTCTTCATCGGCCTGTTCTTCTCCTCGGCGTTCTTCCCGCGCGAGACGATGAGCGGGGTCTACGGCAACCTCGCCGACGTCAACCCGATCTCGCATCTCGTCGAAGGGTTCCGGGACCTGACCATCGACGGACTCACCGGGTCGGCGGTCGTGAGGGCGATCCTCATCCCGGCCGGACTCGCCGTCCTCACGGTCTCGCTCGCACTGCGCACACTCCGCTCACGCCTGGGGGCACGATGACCACGCTCGAGGATCCGCGATCCGGCCCGACTGCCCCCACGTCGCGACGTTCCGTCGCGACCACCCACACGTGGCCGGCATCGGTCGGGCTGATGCGGCGCAGCCTCGTCAACATCGTCCGGCTGCCGTCGGCGTTCATCCCGTCGATCATGATGCCGATCTTCCAGGCGATCGCCTTCTCCGGCACCTTCTTCGCGATCATCCAGATCCCGGGGTTCCCCACGGACCGGTCGATCAACTGGTTCCTCCCGCTCGGCGTGGTGATGGGCTCGGGGTTCGCCGGCATCGGCATCGGCTTCGCCACGATCCGCGACCTCGAAGGCGGGTTCTACGATCGGCTCCGTCTCACGCCGGCGCCGCGCATGTCGCTCGTGACCGGACCGCTCCTCGCCGCACTGTTCCGCTCGGCGATCGTCACCACCGTCGTCTTCGTCGTCGGTTCGCTGTTCGGGGCACGCCTCGAACACGGCCCGCTCGGTCTGCTCCCGCTGTACGCCGCCGGTCTCGGGATCTCGGCCATCGGCACCGGTTGGGGACTCGGCCTGGCGTACCGCTTCCGCGACATGCGAGCGGCGGCGATCATGCAGTTGACGTTCTTCCTCGTGATCTTCCTCACCGAAGCCCAGACCCCGCTGTTCATCATGCGGGGCTGGCTCGAAGGAGTGACGCGGATCAACCCCTTCAACAACGTGATCCGACTCTCCCGCCTCGGCTTCCTCGACGCTCCGATGACCTGGGACCACACGTGGGGCGGACTGCTCGCCCTCGCCGGCTTCATCGCGCTGACGATGCTGTTCGCCCGCCGTGGCCTCTCCAGACTCTCCGACGGCTGACCGGGTCGGTCCGACTGGTTCTGAACGGATCGGACCGACCGGTCAGCGCGCAGCGAGGTGTGTGGAGAGTCCCTTCATGCCCTGCTTGAAGCCGAGAGCACCGAGCTTGCCGACGACCGGGGCGAGGAACTGTGGGACGAAGCGGACCGTCACGTCCTCGAACCAGTCGAGCCTCGATCCGACGCCGTCGGGAACGACCGTGAAACCGGCCCTGCCCCGGAGCACGGGTCCGAGCTTCTCGACCTCGCAGTCGCCCGACGAGTTCGCCTCGTCCCAGTCGCACTTCGACACCCGCATGCGATCCTCGAGCGACAGCGGACCGGGGCCGGTCCATGCCGTGAACTCGTGGCCCACGTCGGTCGGCGCGCCGTCGCCGTCCTTCACCCTCGTCATCGGGATCCAGTTCTCGTGGGACTTCCAGTCGACGAGGTCGTCCCACACGGTGCGGGCGTCCTGGTCGAATCGATGCTGGACGTCGAACGTGATCCGGGCCATGCTCGATGTTCGCACGCTCCCCCACCGATGCACACCCGTACGGCCAGATGACACATCGCTGTACCTGCCGGTCGAAGGAGCGGCATGACGCAGTGACGCTCACCCGAAGGTCGATTCGACGGGTGGAGGCCGACGACGCAGTAGCGTCCGCTCACGATGAGATCGACCGCCGACCGACTTCGTGTCGCCCTCGGCATGCTCGCTGCGGTCACGGTCTTCGGCACGATCGGGTACCTCGCCTTCGGGTTCACGCTGCTCGACGCGCTCTACCAGACCGTCACGACCATCACCACGGTCGGGTTCCGCGAACTCGCCGAGTTCGGACCGGGCCTCAAGATCTTCACGATCGTGCTCATCGTGGTCGGCGTGTCGACCGTGCTGTACAGCTTCACGCTCATCGCGCAACTGGTGGTCGAAGGTCACCTCGGAGAATTCGTCGGGAGGCGCCGCATGGACAGACAGATCAACAAACTCACCGGGCACACGATCGTGTGTGGATGGGGGCGCGTCGGCGAGGCCGTGGCGCACGACCTGGACCTCGCCGGCCACCAGGTGGTCGTGATCGACCAGAGTGCTGACCGCGTCGCGGACCTCGAGTTCCCCACCATCGTGGGCGACGCCACACGCGACGACACGCTCAGGGCCGCCGGGATCGAACGGGCGCGGGCGTTGATCGCGGCGCTCGACAGCGACGCCGACAACCTGTTCGTCACGCTGTCCGGACGCGACCTCGTGCCCGACCTGTTCATCGTCGCCCGCGCACGTGCCGACGAGAGCATCCCGAAGCTCGAACACGCCGGCGCCGATCGGGTCGTCAACCCTCAGGAACTGGGGGCCGCACGCATGGCGTCGTTCGTCGCGAGCCCGAACGTCGCGGAGTTCATCGACGTCGTGATGCACGACCGATCGCTCGAGTTCCGGATGCGAGAGTTCGTGATCCCCGCCGACTCCCCCGTCGCTGGGAAGACCCTCCGACAGGCAAACCTGCGCGAGGAGAGCGGTGCGCTCGTGCTCGCGCTGCGCGCTCCCGGCGGAGACTTCACCACCAATCCCACCGGCGACACACGGCTGGAACCCGACCATGTGATCATCGCCGTGGGCACCGACGAGGACTTCGACCGATTGACCAGATTCGCCACGCCGCACGCCGGCAAGTAGCTCACACTCACGATCACGGAACCACGGATGAACACACCCACCACCCACGTCCTGCTCGACCTCGACGGAACCATCTCGGACTCCGAGGCCGGCATCGGACGGTCGCTCGTCCACGCCTTCACCGAATGCGGCTACGACGTGCCCGATCGGGAGACGATCCGGTCCATGATCGGCCCGCCGTTCGAGGTGAGTTTCCCGAAGGTCGGCATCCACGTCGACGACATCGAGCGGGTGATCGCCGCCTACCGCGTCCGCTACGAGGACGTCGGTCTGTTCGAGAACGAGATGTACGAGGGCGTGCCGGAGATGATGGAGGCGTTGCGTTCGGCGGGCCACACGATCTCGCTCGCCACGGCCAAGCCTCAGGACACCGCGATCCGCATCGTCGAGCACTTCGGGCTGACCCACTTCTTCGCACGCCAGGTCGGCGCCACCCACGAGATCGGTGGACGGCGCACGAAGGGCGAGGTGATCACGCACGCGATGCACCTCCTCGGCGTCAGCCCCCACGACCGGATCGCACTCGACCACGTGATCATGGTCGGCGACCGCGACCACGACGTCGAAGGTGCCCACCTCAACGCCGTCGACTGCATCGGGGTGTCGTGGGGCTTCGGCTCGCGTGACGAGTTGATCGACGCCGGTGCCGTGACCGTTGTCGACCATCCCGGAGAAGTTGCCGGAGCGGTCGCTGCCGCGTACCGTTCCCACGAGACATGAGCACCACGGCCGACCCCAACACGAACGACGGTCTCCTGGGTGCGACGTCGGCCGAGGAGGCCGTCGATCCGCTCGCGGGCGCCGCTCCCGAAGCGCAGCGGTCGAACTCGGCGACGGATCGCTTCATGCGTCGACTGCTCCGCCTGTCCGATGCGCCGAAGATGTCGGCGGCACAGGCTCGGTCCGCGTTCCAGAAGTCGTTGGCGTTCACTGCGGCCCGCTGCCTGCTGATGTACATCGTGTTCCCGTTCGTGCTGCCTCCGCTCGGGATCGCCCTCGGCGTCGGCGAGCCCGTGGCGATCGCCATCGGCCTGCTGGCGATGGTGTCGATCGTCTACTCGATCCGCCGGTTCTGGCGAGCCGACCATTCCAAGCGCTGGCACTACACGGTGTTCGGGACGACGATCATCGCGTTCCTCGTGTGGGCCACGATCGCCGACACGATCCGTCTCTTCAGCTGACCGCCGATGCGGATCGTCTCGCTCATTCCGTCGGCCACCGAGATCGTGTTCGCGCTCGGCCTGGCCGACGAGTTGGTCGGCGTGACCTTCGAGTGCGACTTCCCGCCCGACCCACGCCGCGATCGCCACGTGGTGGTCGGCGGTCTCGACACCCAGGGGCTGTCTCCCGAGAGCATCGACCGACTGGTCCGCGAGAAGATCGCCGCAGGCGACGACCTCTACCGACTCGACGAGGACCGGTTCCTGTCGTGCGACCCGACTCACGTCCTCACCCAGGATCTGTGCAGGGTGTGCGCTCTCCCCTCGGGTGAGGCCGATGCTGCTCTCGAGCGACTCGGCTGCGATGCCGACGTGACCACGCTCGACCCGCACACCCTCGACGACGTCCTCGCGACGATCGTCGAGGCGGGACGAACGCTGGGGGTCGACGATCGGGCCGCTCGACTGGTCGACGATCTGAGGTCGCGCATCGACGCGGTGACGCAACGGGTCGGCGATCGTGAACGACCGAGCGTGTTCGTGCTCGAATGGTCGGACCCGCCCTTCCTGTCGGGACACTGGGTGCCCGACCTCGTCGTCGCCGCAGGAGCCACGCCGGTCCTCGCCGAGACCGGTGGCCGCTCCGTCCCGACCGAGTGGGACACGATCGCCGAGCACGATCCGGACATCGTGGTCGTCGCTCCGTGCGGGTTCGGCCTCGACGGTGCGTCCGAACAGGCGACGGCCGTCCTCGATCGTCTGCCCCCGCGGGCTCAGGTCTGGGCGATCGATGCGGACGGACTCGTCGTGCGACCCGGTCCACGACTCGTCGACGGCATCGACGCCCTGGCCACGATCTTCCACCCCGACCTGTTCGACGGTCCCCACCCGTCGGTCCGCCGCATCCGCTGACACGGCGACGCCGTCGTCGTCCATCCGACCACCTCACCTACGATCGCCCAGATGTCGAACTCGAACCCAACGCCGGCGAATCTGCCGGCATCCACCCCGGACGGACGGCACGACGTCGGATGCGGGACGCGAGCACCTCGTGGCCGCTGACATCGGCCTGATCGGGCTGGCGGTCATGGGCCGCAACCTCGTGCTGAACATGGCCCGCAACGGGTTCGACGTCGCGGTGTACAACCGGACCACCTCGAAGACGACCGACTTCATCGGGGGTGACGCCGCCGAAACGAGCGTGACCGGTCACGAACGACTCGACGACTTCGTGGCTTCGCTGGATTCACCGCGACGGATCATGCTGATGGTGCAGGCCGGTCGGCCCGTGGACGCCGTGCTCGACGAGCTGCTCCCGTTGCTCGCCGAGGGCGACATCGTGATCGACGGTGGCAACTCCGACTACAAGGACACCGAGCGGCGCGTCGCTCGCCTGCAGGAGGCCGGCATGCACTTCGTGGGCGCGGGTGTCTCCGGCGGCGAAGAAGGCGCACTGAACGGTCCGTCGATCATGCCGGGCGGCTCGGCGGACGCGTGGCCGCACATCGAACCGATCCTGCAGGCCATCGCCGCCGAGGCCCACGACGGCGAACCCTGCTGCCGATGGCTCGGGCGAGGTGGCGCAGGCCACTTCGTGAAGATGGTCCACAACGGCATCGAGTACGGCGACATGCAACTGATCGCCGAGATCTACGACCTGATGTCGGCCACGGGCATGAGCAATGCCGAGATGGCCGAGGCGTTCGCCGCATGGAACACGGGACGCCTCGAATCGTTCCTGGTGGAGATCACCGCCGACATCCTCGCGACCACGTCACCCGACGGCGAGGCCGTGATCGACGTGATCGTCGACGCCGCCGGCCAGAAGGGCACCGGTCGGTGGACGGCAATGTACGGCTTCGAACTCGGCCAACCGATCGGCTTGATCGCGGAGGCCGTGATCGCGCGCGTCGTGTCGGCACTCATCGACGAACGTGGACGCGCCTCGGAGATCCTCGGCGACCCCGGCCCACGGAACGCACCTGCGATCGGACTCGACGACCTGGAGGCGTCGCTCTACGCGGCCAAGATCGTGTCGTATGCGCAGGGCTTCGCGATGCTCGCTTCGGCGAGCCGCGAGCACGACTGGGGCCTCGACCTGGCCGCCATCGCGTCGATCTGGCGTGGCGGCTGCATCGTTCGCGCCCGATTCCTCGACGACATCGCTCGGGTGTTCACCGACACGCCCGACATCGACAGCCTCCTGATCGCGGACGTGTTCGCCGAAGCTCTCGCGAGTGACGGCCAACGAGGCTGGCGGGACACCGTTCGAACCGCCGTCGGAGCGGGCGTGCCGGTGCCGGCGCTGAGCTCGGCGCTCGCCTTCTTCGACGGGTACCGCTCCGCTCGCCTGCCGGCGAATCTGATCCAAGCGCAGCGCGACTACTTCGGAGCGCACGGGTACCAGCGTCTCGACCGGGATCGCAGCGAGGACTTCCACACCGACTGGATCGGCGACGGACGCGAGACCTCGATGGACAGCTACAACGCCTGACGGGCACCGACCGCACCGACGGCCGGTGCGACACCGACGGCAGGCGAGGGGCACGGCCGGTCGCGCATCGCACGGCACGGGTTCGCGGCGCGACGGTGTGGCACGATGCGCTGATGTCGACGACCGCACTGGTGACCGGGGTCGGCCGAGGTCTTGGTCGGGAGATCGCCCGTCGACTGGCCACCGCTGGAACCGACGTGTGGGGCACGACGCGAGACGGATCGATCGACGCCGAACTCGGCCGATCGTTGGCCGGCTGTGTCGCCGTCGACCTCGCCGACGAGTCGTCGATCGTGGCGGGTGTGTCCGTCCTCTCCAGCTCGGTCGAGTCGCTCGATCTGCTGGTGAACAGCGCCGGTACCGACGCCCGGTCGTTCGGATCAGCCGACGACGAGCGCGGTCCGTTCGACTTCGACTCCGCGACGTTCGAGGCCGTGATGTCCGTCAACGTCACGGGTCCGATGCTCGTCACCCGCCATGCGCTGCCGCTCCTGCGTCGGGGCAGCGGACCGATGATCGTGAACATCAGCTCACAGTTGGGTTCCATGCAGGTCGCAGCACGCACGGGTCGCGACACGGCGTACTGCGTGTCGAAGGCGGCGCTGAACATGCTCGGTGTGAAGTCGGCCGATGCACTTCGTCCGGACGGCATCGGTGTCGTGATGCTCCACCCCGGCTGGGTCCAGACGGACATGGGTGGCGGGAGCGCGCCGATGACCGTCGAGGAATCGAGTAGTGCCATCGTCGCCACGATCGCCGCGTTGACCATGGCCGACACCGGCCGGTTCATCCGCTGGGACGGTCACGACCACCCGTGGTGAGAGCCGGCCCTGACGAGATCGGGTCGGATGAGATCAGGCCAGGACGGCGGTGGCGACGACGTCGCCGGTCGAGTTCGCGATGTCGATCTGCGCGGTGTCGGCTCGCATCATCGCCGTGTTGAAGCGGCATCGCACGAGTACGTCGGGCACCGACACGCGTCGCCGGGCCCGCCTCAGGTCGCGTCGGGGCCCTTGGCTCGAACGTCGTCGACCGCCGTCATCGCGGTCCGGAGCTCGGTGAGCCACTCATCGGTGTTCTGTCCGACGAGGCGAACGCACCAGGCGAGGGCGTCGGCGCGCGAACGGGCGACGTTCGCGGCGACGAGCGTGTCGAGCACGAGGCGCTCCGGCTGGCGGAGGCGGGTCATCACCGGCACCGCGATGTGCGTGAAGAGTTCGGTACGTCCACCGACCTCCACCGCCCATGCGACCTTGCGACCGAAGCGGTGTTCGGCGTCGCGTGCGATGGCCATCCGCTGGTCTCGGGTGTCCTCGCGGAATCCGGTGATGCGACCGGCGACGGATTCTGCCCGGTCGGCGTCACTCGCTCCGTCGGCGAGGGAGGGCTCGGTGACCGAGATGGTGATGGTGATCTCCTCGCGGTCGATCACGATCGACGGTGGCGCCGTGGCGGTCCAGTCGGTGGGAATGCGCCCGGTGAGCCAGGCGTCGATGGTGGAGTCTGCCGTGTCGTGCATGAGCAGAATCTACTTCCAGTCATTACATGATTACAACGTTGCACACGAGTCCGAAGGAACCGCAGGTCGGTGACCCGCTCGAGATCCCACCGCACCACGCTGAGGCCCGTCGCAGCACCGATCCCCGGATTCGCGAGCCGATCCGGGCCTGCGTTCGCCGCACCGCACGCGATGAGGCATGATGGAGACGCGCGTCACAGGGACACGCACTTCTTTCACGAATCACTTCGACACCACTTGGGGGTCTCATGGACGTCACGGTCACGATCAACGGCCAGGAACACACGCACGACGTCGAGCCGCGCACGCTGCTCGTCCACTACATCCGTGAGCACGCCGGGTTGACGGGGACGAACATCGGCTGCGACACGTCGTCGTGCGGTGCGTGCTCGATCCACTTCAACGGCGAGGCGGTCAAGAGCTGCACGTTGCTGGCCGTCCAGGCCGACGGGCAGCAGATCCGCACCATCGAAGGCATGGCCGACGCCGACGGCACGCTGCACCCGATGCAGCAGGCGTTCATGGAGAACCACGGCCTGCAGTGCGGCTACTGCACCCCGGGCATGGTCATGGCCGCCACCAGCCTGCTGGAGGAGAACGCCAACCCGACCGAGCAGGAGGTCCGCATCGGCCTCGAAGGCAACCTGTGCCGCTGCACCGGCTACCACAACATCGTCAAGTCGGTCCTCGCCGCTGCGAACGCCTGACACCTCGAGATCGCCTCACGTCCTGCACTTCGGGGGACACCGGCGAGCACTCGGGAACGTCGAGTCGGTCCGATCCGTCCAGAACCGAACGGACCGACTCGCACGCAATCCACTGCGACATCGAGAACGTGTCGCTCACATGAACTGGGGGTTCATGAAATGACAGTCATCGACGACATGGAAGCCAGCACCGAGTCGATCGCCGCCGGCAACGGCGTGCTCGGCCAGCGGATGTTGCGCAAGGAGGATCCCGCACTGCTCACGGGCGAAGCGGTCTTCACCAACGACATGAAGGTCCCGGGTGCACTGCACCTGGCGATCCTGCGCAGCCCGTACGCGCACGCCAAGATCCTGTCGGTCGACGTGTCGGCCGCCCTCGAGATCCCGGGCGTCCTGCACGCGTACAGCGGCGCCGACCTGGCCGATCAGTGGGCGGCGCCGATGCCGTGTGCGTGGCCGGTCACCGACGACATGAAGAACCCGGCGCACTACCCGCTCGCGGTGAGCAAGGCTGCGTACGTGGGCGACGGTGTGGCCTGCGTGCTCGCCACTTCCGACGCAGTGGCGCGTGACGCGATCGAAGCGATCGAGGTCGAGTACGAACCGCTCCCTGCGGTGATCGATCTCGAGGCAGCCCTTTCCGACGAGGTCGTCATCCACGACGAACTCGGCACGAACAAGAGCTACACGTGGCCGCTCGTCATCGAGGAGACCGAAGGCGACTGCCAGCGGGCGATGGACGAGTCGGCCTACGTGGTGAAGGAGCGCTACGTCCAGCAGCGCCTGCTCCCGATGGCGATGGAACCGCGCGCGGTGGTGGCGATGCCCCAGCCGTTCGGCGGCGACATGACCCTCTATTCGTCCACCCAGGTGCCACACATCCTGAAGGTGATGACCGCGCTCACGCTCGGCATCCCCGAGCAGCAGATGCGCGTCGTGTGCCCGGCGGTCGGTGGAGGCTTCGGCTCGAAGCTGAACGTGTACGCGGAGGAACTGCTCTGCGTCCAACTCGCCCGCACCCTGAAGGTCCCCGTCCGTTGGAACGAGGAGCGCGGCGAGAACACCCAGGCGACCATCCACGGCCGCGCCCAGATCCAGGACATCGAACTGGCTGCCGACGAGAACGGCAAGATCACCGGGCTGCGGGTCCGACTGATCGGCGACATGGGTGCCTACCTCCAACTCGTCACCCCCGGTGTGCCCCTGCTCGGAGCGTTCCTCTACGGCGGCGTGTACGAGATCCCCAAGGCGTTCGACTTCTCGTGCACCTCGGTGTTCACGACGATGACGCCGACCGACGCGTACCGCGGCGCCGGTCGCCCCGAGGCCACGTACGCGATCGAGCACGCGATGGATGCCCTGGCCCGCAAGATGGGCATCGACCCGTTGGAGCTCCGACGTCGCAACTTCATCCCCAAGGAGTCCTTCCCCTACGAGGCGTACACCGGGCTCACCTACGACTCGGGCGACCACGACAAGGCCGCCACGATCGCCGAGGACATCCTCGGATACGCCGCCATGCGTGCCAGGCAGGCCGAGCAGAACACGCCCGATGCGACGAAACGTCTGGGTATCGGCGTGTCGACCTACTTCGAGATGTGCGGCCTGGCTCCGTCCCGCGTGCTCGCCTCGCTGAACTACTCCGCCGGTGGCTGGGAGTCGGCCACCGTGCGCGTCCTGCCGACGAACAAGATCCAGGTGGTCACGGGGACGGCGCCGCACGGCCAGGGCCACGAGACGGCCTGGTCGATGATCGCCGCCGACAAGTTCGGCGTCGACCCCGCCGACGTCGACGTCCTGCACTCCGACACCGCGATCGCCCCGCTCGGTCTCGACACCTACGGGTCGCGTTCGCTGCCGGTCGGCGGCGTGGCGATCGCCATGGCGTGCGACAAGGTGATCGACAAGGCCCGCAAGATCGCCGCCCACCAGATGGAGGCCAACGAGGACGACCTCGAGTTCGCCGGCGGGATGTTCACGGTGAAGGGGTCACCCGACAAGGAGATGCCGCTCGCTGCGATCGCCTTCGAGGCGTTCACGGCGCACAACCTGCCCGACGATCTCGAACCGAACCTCGAGGTGCAGCTCACCTACGACCCGCCGAACTTCTCGTGGCCGTTCGGCACGCACATGTGCGTCGTGGAGATCGACGTCGAAACGGGCGCGACCGAGGTGCTGGAGTACGTCGCGGTCGACGACTGCGGTAACAAGGTCAACCCGCTGATCGTCGACGGCCAGGTCCACGGCGGTGTCATCCAGGGTCTTGCTCAAGCCCTCTACGAGGAGGCGGCGTACGACGAGGACGGCAACCTGCGCTCGACGAGTCTCGCCGAGTACCTCGTTCCCGCCGCGAGTGACGTCCCGTCGATCACCACCGGGGAGAGCATCACCCCGTCACCGACCAACCCGCTCGGCGTGAAGGGTGTCGGCGAGGCCGGCACGATCGGCGCCGCGCCGTGCATCATGAACGCCGTGGTCGACGCACTGTCGGGCCTCGGCGTCCAGGACATCCAGATGCCCGCCAGCCCCCTCAAGGTCTGGACCGCCATCCAGGAGGCCCGCGCATGACCAGGTGTCCGACACGCGCAACACCTGCGCACCACCTCGGTCCGATCGCACCGTCCGGGTTCGACTCACCGAGCAGTCGACCAACCGTCTACCTTTCCTTCCGCACCACCTCTCACCTCCAGGAGAACCACCAGTGATCCCCGCAGCATTCGACTACGTCCGCGCCGAGTCCGCCGAGGAGGCGATCAGCCTCATCGGTCAGCACGGTGACGAGTCCAAGTTCCTCGCCGGCGGCCACAGCCTCCTGCCACTGATGAAACTGCGCCTCGCGCAGCCCACGGTGCTGATCGACATCGGTCGGCTGAGCGACCTGTCCTACATCCGTGAGGACGGCGACGTCATCGCGATCGGTGCGATGACGCGTCACATGGACGTCGAGACCTCCGACGTCCTGAAGGAGCACGTGCCGCTCCTCGCCCACGCGGCATCCCACGTCGGTGACCCCCAGGTCCGCCACCGCGGCACGATCGGTGGATCGATCGCCCACAGCGACTCCGCATCGGACCTCCCCGCCACCACGCTCGCCCTCGGCGCCACGTACGTGGCCCAGGGTCCGAACGGCACCCGCGAGATCGCCGCCGGCGACTTCTACAAGGGCTTCCTCACGACCGACCTCGCGCCCGACGAGATGCTGACCGAGATCCGCGTGCCGAAGATGCAGGGTGCGGGCTGGTCGTTCCAGAAGTTCAACCGTCGCGCCCAGGACTGGGCGATCGTCGGCGTGGCTGCGTGGCGTCGCAACGGCGACTCCGGCGTCGGGCTCGTGAACATGGGCTCCGTGCCGATCCTCGCCACCGCTGTGTCGACGGCACTCTCCGGCGGCGCAACGATCGAGGACGCGTCGGCACAGGCCGCCGAGGGCTGCGACCCCACCGCCGACCTGAACGCCAGCATCGAGTACCGCGAGCACCTCGCCCGCATCCTCACCAAGCGCGCGCTCGAAGAAGCCAGCGCCTGACGGTCAGGGGTTCGTCCCCCGTCCTCATCCCGGACCTGCTCCCGGCCGACCGTGTCGGCTGGATAGCGTCGGGCCGTGCTCGACGACGACATCACCGGGGTCGCCGCACGATCGAACCCGCCGGTGCGCGTCGCGACGCACCCCATCGCTCCGCTCGCTGCGGTCGGCGCGATCGTCACCGTGCTCCGCCTGCTCGTCTCGGGTTCCCGCACGACGTACTCGATCTGGCCCGACGAACCTGCGCAACTGGCCATGGCGCGGTTCCTCGCGGGCGGAACCCGCTGGAACATGCACGACCACAGCACCTGGAGACCGGCGTACGCCCTCCTCATCTCGCCGGTGTACTGGTTCACCGACGACGCGACGACGGTGTTCCGCTCCGCGATGGTCGTCAACGCCGCCCTCGGCGGTGTGGCCGCCGTCCTGCTCGTGCTGCTCACCCGCCGGTTGACGACTCTGTCGGCCTGGGCCTCCGCCGTCACCGCCGGCGTGGTGATGACGGCTCCGGCCAGCCTGTTCGTCACCGACTTCGTGTGGTCGGAGTCGCTGGTCGTCGTCCTCTTCCTCGCCACGCTGCTGGCGTTCGTGCGTTTCGACGAGGCGCCCGATCTGGCCCGAGGGGCAGTCGCCGTCGCTGCGGCCACAGCAGCGTTCGCGACGCACAGTCGGATGCTGCCGCTCGTCGCCGTCGGCATCGGCATCGTGCTCGTCGCATGGCGGCAGGGGCGCACCGACGTCCGTGTCGTCGCTGTCTGTTCGGCGGCGGCCATCGCCGGTGCCGGCTTCGTGCAGTGGGCGTCGGGAGCCATCGTCGATCGACTCTGGCGCGACGCCGCAGAGACGAACACCGTCGGTGCAGTGGCCGAACGCGCCGGTGACCTGGGGCCGCTCGTGGTCGCAGCCGCCGGCCAGTGGTGGTACCTCGTCGTGAGTTCGCTCGGGATCGTCGGCCTCGGCGTCTGGGACATCGTCCGGAGGATCGCGGATGGGCACGACGAGCAACGCCGGGCAACTGCGATCGTCGCCGTGTCGACCCTCGGTTGTGTGGCGCTGTCGGTGGTGTTCATGTCCGAGCGGGTCCGCGCCGACCGCATCGTGTACGGCCGCTACAACGATGCTGTGATCGCTCCGGTGCTCGTCGTGGGGATCGCGGTCCTCGTCGGCTCGATCGGCACTCGGCGCATCGCGGCCGTCTCCGGCGCCGTCGGTGCTTCGGTCGTGATGGCCGCCGTCGTGCTCACCGCGTTCCGCTCCGAACCCCTCGCGGGAGACAACGGCGTCGAGCCGATGATCCTCGGCCTGCAGCCGTTCGTGTCCGGCCGATCGTCCATCGACGTCGTGCCGATCACCCTGGCTGCGCTGGTCCTCGGCACCGCCGTCGTCGCCGCCTCCCGGTTGCCTCGAGCGGGCGGGCCTCGACACGTCTCGGCCGCCGGGCTGATCGGGTTGCTCCTGGTGGTCGGCGGCATCCGTACCGCCGACGTGATCGCTCGAGGCTGGAACGACACCACCGACATCGAGCCCATCCAGGCGCTCGCCGACGGGCCGCTGGCGGGAGGCGAACCCGTCGACTTCTACGTCCGACCGGGCTCCGACGACACCAAGGCGTTGATGGTGTACCAGTTCGTCCTTCCCCAGAGTGCATTCACCGTGACCGAGGCACTCGACGACGGCGACGCTCGCTACGTCGTGGCACCCAGCGACTCGGACTGGCCCGCGGATCACCCCGCCCGGTCCGTGTGGAGCGACTCACTCCGCGGCATCTCCCTCTGGGAACGTGCCCGACACGGACAGTGACGGAACCGCCACTTCGGGTCATCTTCCCACGGTGTACTACCTTGCAGCTCGGCACGGCGGACCTCGTACGTGCGAAGCAATGGAGGTTGTCATGGCAAGGTTCTCCCGTTCGGGTCTGACGGCTCTCGGTGTCGCAACGGCGATGGTGGCGGCGATGGGTGTCGGGGTACTCACCACGGCCTCCGCATCGTCGGGCTCACCGTCGTCACTCGTACCGATCGCTCCCTCACGGATCCTCGACACCCGCACCGATGTCGGATTGCCCGATCGGTTCGTCTCACCGACGGCTCGCACGCTGCAGGTGACGGGCGCCGTTGCGACGACATCGGGGACGACCACAGTGGTCCCCGATGGGGCGACGGCCGTCGTCGTCACGGTCACCGTGGTCGAGCCGGACGCGTCGGGTTTCGTCGCCGTCGGAGCTGGAGCGGACGTCATGACGAGCAACGTGAACGTCGTGGCCGACGCGACCGTCGCGAACGCGGTGACCGTGGCGTTGCCGGACGACGGTGCGATCGACGTCGTGTACACCGCGTTCGGCGCGACCGGGCCGACCGCTGACGTCCTCGTCGACGTCAACGGCTACTACGTGGCCGGAGGCGCCGGTGAACCCGGACCCCAGGGCGACCCCGGACCCCAGGGCGTGCCGGGCGATGACGGCGCCGACGGCGCGCAGGGCATCGCCGGGCCTCCCGGAGTCGCCGGAATCCCCGGGCCGGTCGGGCCCGCCGGACCGGCAGCGTCGGTCGACCACGGCTACGTCTACAACGTGGGCGCTCAGATCGTCCCCATCGAGGCCGACGTGAGCTTCGACTCGAACGGCGTCAGCACGAGCAGCATCACCCACACGCCCGGAACAGCCGGCATCGTCGTGACCGAGGCCGGAACGTACGCGATCGAGTTCTCGGTCAGCGCCGTCGAGCCGAACCAGTTCGCACTGTTCGTCAACGGTGCTGGCCTCGCCGGCGGTGTGTTCGGATCGGGCGCCGGCACCCAGCAGAACTCGGGCAAGGTGATCGCGGTGATGACCGCGGGTGACGTGCTGACGCTGCGCAACCATTCGTCCGCCGCCGCGATCACGCTGCAGACCCTGGCAGGCGGCACCCAGATGAACGTGAACGCATCCATCACGATCGAACGCCTCGACTGACGCACGTTCGAAGGCCGCCACCGCGGACGACTCGACTCGTTCGCTGCTCGGGACGAGGCCGTCCTCGACGTCGCGATCGACGGATGTGGTCCGACTCCGAGATCAGGCCGCGTCGTCGGCCGGTGGACCGTCGGGAGCCGCTGCCGGCGCGGCGAGGTCGCTGCGCCGCGTGCGCAAGCGCAGGTCCTCGAGGACGCGACGGTTGGCGGCCTGGAGGTCGGCGAGGAACGCCACACTCCAGATCTGCACGGCGACCAGGATCAACCCGATCCCCGACAGCAGGCTCGGCAACCGGCTGCGATAGTCGTCGGCGAGGAAGTAGAACGCGAGCCACCGCAGGAGCAGGAGCGATCCGATCAGGAACGGGACGCTCCCGACGAGGAAGAAGAAGCGGAACGGCTTGTACAGCGCGAAGCTGCGCACGATCGACTGCCCCGAGCGGGACAGGTACTGCGGCACGCTCTTGACGAGACGCGAGTCGCGGGTCTTGGCGTTGACGCCGATGGGGACCGACACGACGTGGATCCCGTTCCAGCCCGCCTGGATGATCGTCTCCATGGTGTAGGAGTACCGGCCGAACACCTGGACTCGCATCGCGGTGTCACGCGAGTAGGCGCGGAAACCGCTCGCCGCGTCGCGCACACCCGTGCCCGAGAAGCGTCGCACGACCGAACTCCCGACGCGCTGCAGGATCTTCTTCGAGCGGGAGAAGTCGTCGATGTGTTCGATCGGCCGCTCCCCCACCACCATGTCGGCCTCGCCGTCCAGCACAGGAGCCACCAGGTTCGCGATCGACCCGCCGTCGTACTGGTTGTCGGCGTCGGTGTTGACGATCACATCCGCTCCGGCCCACAGGCACGCCTCGAGACCGGTGAGGAACGCAGCAGCGAGACCACGATTGTGCGGGTGGGACACGACGTGGTCCACGCCGAGACGACGGGCGACCTCGACGGTCGCATCGCTGCTGCCGTCGTCGATCACGAGCCATTCGACGACGTCGACCCCCGGGACCTCACGGGGAAGGTCGGCGATCGTGAGGGGAAGCGTCTCCTCCTCGTTGAAGCAGGGGATCTGGATGATCAGCTTGACGGGCCGTGGCATCAGGCGGCGATCCTAGCGAAGAGTGGCGATGTGCCCGCCGCGACCACGTCGACGAGGATCGACACGATGCGGCTCGTGATCGCCACCGACAGCGCGACCCCTGCGCCGAGCGGCCCGGTCAAGGCGGACACCAGCACCGCTTCGCGGACCCCGATGCCACCCGGGAGACCGATCACCACGAACCCGGCCATCCACGACAACGTGGAGGCGAACAGCACCTCCAACACGGCGCGCGTCGACGGCGACCCGTCGAGGGCGATCACGACCGCCACGTTCATCGCACCGAAGAGCAACCACACGGGCAGGTGGCGCAGCGTCTGAACGGTCAGGAACCGCCCGGCGGGCAGCGCGACCGACCGACGAACGATCGTTGCGATCCACGACTCGAGACGTCGTCGACCTGCGTCCGCCCACAGGATGCCGAGCGCGGACACGAGTGCCAGGCCGATCGCCGCTGCGATCCACCGGCGATCCGACGTGGTGACCACGCCGGTGATCGATGCGAACGCGGCGGCTCCGGTGAGCGTGGCGATCATCGACGTCGCCGTGGCCGTGTACGCATCGCGCCGCACCACCCCTCCGCGCACCGCGAGTTCGGCCTGGCCGACCACGGGCCAGATCCCGCCGGGCACGTACTTGCCGAGTTGCCCCACGAAGAACCACGCGAAGCCGCTCGGCGTCGCGACGTGCGCCCCGCGGCCGCGCAGCAGTGCGACCCAGTTCACGGCGATCACCGACATGGCAGCCGTCCCGCACACGAAGGCGACCAGCGCCCACTGCGGATCGGTGTCGGCGAATGCCGTGGTCACCTCGTCCCAGTCCCGGGAGAGACGCAGCGCGAGGAAACCCACGCCGAGCACGCCGATCGCGACGCCCGCCAGAGAAGCGAGTCGCTGGCGACTCATCGGATCCGGCGAGTCACGGCGTGCGCCGCTGTGCGCGGATCATCGTCCACGGCAGTGGTGACGCCACGTCGGCGACGTCGAAGCGGGTCGCGACGAAACGCGAGAACGAACGTCGCGAGAAGTGGTTGACGTGGCCCGGCGTGTTGCCCAGGTCGCGCAGGTACCGACCGCGCGCCATGTTCCCGATCCGCCAGATCGGCTCGAAGGGCACGGATGCGACGAGCGTCCCGGAGCAGACGCGCGCGATCTCGGCGAGGGCAGCGCCGGTGTCGTCGAAGTGCTCGAACACCTCGATCGCGAGCACGAGGTCGAACGAGGAATCGGGATACGGCAGTCGCGTCACGTCACCGAACACGCAGTCCAGGTCGCGGCTGCGCCAGTGGGCCGCGAGTTCGGGATCGGGCAGGTCGAGTCCGACGATCGACGAGTCGACGAATCGCTCGCGCAACCGTGTCGTGACGACGCCCTCACCGATTCCCACTTCGAGGATCCGCTTCGGGGCATCGACCGCTCCGACGAAGCGGTCGAACGCGTCGAAGAAGCCGCGCATCATCCGCTGTTCGATCGGATTGGTCGTCGCGTACTTGTCGTAGGTGTTGCCCGTGGGGACCGCTGCGGCCCCGCTCGTGTCGACGGGTGTGTCGACGTTGTCGCCGGTGTGGTTGCTCATGACGCGTCGTCCTGGGTCTCGATCGGGGTGGCACCGGCTGCGGGGATCCTCCAGAGGATCCACGTGGGGTCGGACCAGATCTCCACGAAGCCGGCCGTGGCGGCCTCGTCGATGTCGGGTTGCCACGCGGTGTCGCGGCGGCGCTGAGCAAGATAGTCGGCTCCGATGGCCACCCGGTCGATGTCCTTGGTCTGGAACGACCGGCGGTCGGTGAGCAGCGTCATCGTGCGGGCACGGAAGAAGGCCACGGTCGCGCCGGGCGGGGTCAGCTCGCGCACCGCTTCGTACACGGGTGCCACCGTGGGCTCGGTCGGACCCGAGAGCACCCGGCCGGCATCGTCGAACTCGCGCACGTCGGCGATGTGACCGGGGAGCACCACGCAATGAGCCACGACGAGTGCAGCGAGCGGCGCCGCCGCGACGAGCGACACGAGTCGTTCCCGATGCCGGAGTGCAGCGCCGGCGGCGGCGATCAGGGCCACCGCCACGAAGTACACGACCCACGGCGTGATCTGGAACCAGTAGCGCTCGACCTTGCGGAAGTGGGTGCCGATCGTGAGCGCACTGAGGACGGCGATCGCGAGCAACATGCCGTCGAGGTGTGGTCGGGAGCGAACGCCGATCACGACGCCGACCACGGCGACCAGCAGGATCATCACCCCGACCGCCGGATGCTCGCCGAATCCGAGTTGCGTCGCGAGGATCCGTGGATACTCCCCGAATCGGTCGTCGATGTTCGAGCGGGAGTTGTCGTTGTCGGGCAGCAGTGCCGTCGGCAGGAGCAACTGGAACACCACGACCGCCGTGACGAACGATGCGAGTGGGGTGACCAGGGAGCGGACGTGCGTCCGGGTGACCTCGACGACCTCGGACGGTCGTCGCCAACGCCGCTCCATGGGTCGCCGCCCGCCATCGTGACGAGCCCGATGCGCTCCGACGTCGTCTCGCCGGTCGTCGGTCGGTCGGGTGGCCGACGCGTCGTCGGCGTCGGGGTTCGACCGCAACAGTTCGAACGATTGGATCGCCACGGTCGCCAGGATCAGTGCGAGTCCTTCACGCCGGACGTTGAACGACAGTGCGCCGAGCACTCCGAGCACGGACAGATCGAAGATCCGCGCCGTCAGCAGCGCACCGCGGAGACGGACGCGGTCGAACCACCACACGAACAGCGTGACGCTCGCGAGGTGGGGGATCTCGGTGATCAGTTGCTCGGTGTGCTGCAGATAGGCGAACGACGTGGCGAAGACCGCGGCGACCGCGAGAGCCACCGGACGGCCCACCCGACGCCGGACGATTCCGTGGAGCAGCGCCACCCAGACACACATCGCGGCGACTTCGATCAGCTTCAGGCGGTCGTAGTCGAGCCCCCAGAACCGGACGAAGGGTGACAACACCAACGGCCAGACCCACGGGTACCCGGTCGGGCTGAACCCGCTGTCGGAGTTCACGACGGCGAACCGGTTGTCGGCGATGACCTCCGCCGGGTTGCCCTCGAAGATGCTGCGCGCCTGACGCAGATAGAGCGCGAAGTCGTCGCCCTGGGTGTGCCCCTGGCGGTGCAGCGACACGGCGAGTACCGCGGTTGCGACGATCACGACGGGCAGAGCGAGTCGGGCACCCACGGAGGTACCGCCGGCGGTCCGTGCGAGCATGGCGAAACGATAGGGCGCCGAGCGCCAACCCGACCATCGCGTGGTCACTCGGCCCGCGGGTCCCACGACCCCGACCGCGACGGGACGTGGATAGCGTTTCGCCGATGTTGCTGGGGCTGGCCTCGGGCGGCCTGTGGTCGGTCTGGTGGATCGCCCTGGCGGTCGTCCTGGTCGTCGGCGGACTCTCGGCGATCCTGCGCAGTGCAGGCCTCGAATGGGTGCGGATCCGTCGGATCCTGATCGGCGTCTACGCCATCGGATACGTGTCCTGGTTCGCGATCAACGGCATCATCATCGACCGCATCTCGGTGCTCCTGTCGTTCGCGATCTTCCTCGGTGTCGCGAGCGTCGGCAGGTCGCGGGACGCGTGGCGACGCACGGCGACCGATCTCGGGCTGTTCGTCATGATGTGGGTTGCCTACGACGAGTCGCGTGGCGTCGCCGACGAGTTGGGGATGCCGATCCAGGTCGAATCGGTACGCGACATCGACCGCTTCCTGCTGTTCGGCCGCGATGGTTCCGTCGCGCTCCAGGAACGGTTCCTGGCGCCCGTCGGCACGGTGCGCTGGTACGACGTCGTCGCGTCGTGCGTGTACTACTCCCACTTCATCGTGCCGCCGATCGCTCTCGGCGTCCTGTGGTGGCGGAACCGTGACGAGTGGGTCCGCTACATGCGTCGCTTCGCCACCCTGATGCTCGTCGCGTGCACCATGTTCGTGCTCCTGCCGACCGCACCGCCGTGGATGGCGGCGGGCGGGAGCACCCGACCCGGGTTCCGTTTCGACGCACTGCCCGCGCTGAGGCGACCGACCGGCAACGGGTGGGAGCACATCGGACTGCGCAACTTCGTGGAGGCGTGGGACACCGGTCGTGACTGGGCCAACGACGTCGCCGCGATGCCGTCGCTGCACGCGGCGTACGCACTGTTCGTCGTCGCGTTCTTCTGGCCGAAGATCCGCAGCCCATGGATCCGTGCCGCTCTCGTGGCGTATCCGACGTCGATGGCGGCCGCACTCGTGTACTTCGGCGAGCACTACCTGACCGACGCACTCGTGGGGTGGGCCGTCGTCGGTCTGTCGTTCCTCGTGTGGAACCGCGTCGAGACCCGACATCGGTCGAGCGGCGACGTCGACACGGAGAACGGGGCCAACTCCGACGTCGACGACGAGCACAACGCCCCCGTCGCCGTGGCCGTCGCAGACGGTGGGACGGATGGCGGTGTCGCTCAGACCTCAGCGGGCGAAGGATCGGCAGCGGAAGTCGCCGCCGACGGCACCGTTCCGTCGGTCAGCGCCTTGCGGTAGGACGCAACGGTCGCTGCGATCTGAGCGTCGAGTGGCGTAGCGCGCAGACCGAAGACATCGGTGGTGTCGGTTGCGTCGATCACGAACGGTCGGTCGAACTGGTACAGCATCTCGACCACCGCCCGCAGGTCGGCGGAGAACAGACCGGCGGCGCGCAGCGCGAGCCGCGGGATCCGACGCACCTTCTGACGCTCGACCCCGGCGGCGTCGCAGATCGCGTCGGCCATCTGCGTCGCCGTCATCGGTGCCACCGTCGGAACGTGCCACGCACGGCCGAGGGCACGGTCGTCGTTCCCCAGGGCGGCGACGGCATCGCAGACGTCCTCGATGTACGTCCAACTGTGGGCCTGGTCCGTGCGTCCGACCATCGACACGCTCGTGGAGGCGAGCAGGCGGGGAACGAAGCGACTCCCGAGGTGCGCGCTCGCTCCGAGGCGCGGTCCGAAGAAGTCCGACGCTCGCACCTCGGTCGTGCGGATCCGCCCGGCCCGGTCCGCCTCGATCGCGTCGCGCCACATCGCGGCACGGATCGCCCCCTTCGTCGTCGGCGGATCGAGAGGGTCGGTGGCGGCCATCGGCGACGAGTCGCTCCCGGAGGCGTAGAGGTTGCCCATGGCGACGAGTCGCGCACCGGTCGCCTCCGCGGCAGCGATCAGAGCGGCTTGGAACGGCGGCCACACGGACGCCCACGTCGAGTAGCTCGGATTGGCACAGTTGAAGATCGCGTGCGCTCCGACCGCGAGTTCGGTCAGTCGCCGTGCGTCGGATCCGTCGGCGGCCACCCGCTCGATGCGACCATGCTCGGGACCCGACCCGGCACGGGTGACGATCCGGACGTCGTGGCCCGCGTCGGCGAGACGAGTCGCCACGCCCGACCCCACGACACCTGCGCCGACGACCACGTGGAACCGCCGGGGCGCGGCCGGAACGTCCGGCACCTCCCCCTCCGCCGCGTCGTCGCCGTGTTCGCCGTCGATCCGTGTGTTGTTCATCTGGTCCTCCGAGTTGTCGAGATGGAAACGAGAGCACCGCTCTCATTCGTTCAGTATGCACCCGATCACTCCGTGAAACAAGAGCACTGATCTCCTTTGTGACATCTGTTCTCGAATCCGGTCCGCCCGTCGACGGATCGGCCACAATGTGGCGATGACCGACGAGGAACCCCGAGGGATCAGAGCGCGGGCACGAGCAGAGTTGCTGCGCGACGTGAGCCGGATCGCACGGTCTCACCTCGCCGCGTCCGGGGCAGCCGAACTGTCGGTGCGGGCGATCGCTCGCGAACTGGGGCTGGCATCGAGTGCGCTGTACCGCTACTACCCGAGCCGCGACGCACTGCTCACGCAGTTGATCATCGATACCTACGACGAGCTCGGCGCCGCCGTGGAGGGAGCCGAAGCCGACGTCGACCGGTCCGACGTCGCCGGACGGTTCGCGGCCATCTGCCACGCCGTGCGTGACTGGGCTCGGGCCAATCCACACGAGTACGCGCTCATCTACGGATCACCCGTGCTCGGCTACGCAGCCCCCGACGACACGATCGAATCGGCCCTGCGTGTCGCTCGTGTCCTGATCGTCCTCGCCGCCGACATCGATCCGTCCGGCCCACTCCTGCGCTCTCGCGCACCATTGGATCCCACGCTGGCCGAGCAGCTCGCCGGCGCGAATGACCTCGCCGGGGTGGACGCCGACCTCGATGTGCTCGCCCTCGGGGTCGAACTCTGGGCGCAGCTCTTCGGCTTCGTCAGCTTCGAGTTGTTCGGCACGTTCCACAACGCATTCGATCCCGCCGACGCGCTCTTCGAGCATCAGGTCGCCATGGCGATCCAGGCGTTCGGACTCGATCGATGACGGCGTCGCTGCGTCGATCGACTCGACTCGACTCGGGACGGAACCGATCGGTCAGAGCAGCCCGCCGTACGAGCCCCCGTCGACGTGGAGTTGGAGCCCGTTGACGAACGTCGCCTGCTCGCTGCAGAGGAAGGCGACGACGGAGCCGAAGTCGTCGGCGTCACCCATCCGCACCTGCGCCTTCTGCTCCGACGTGTAGAGGGAGTCGAGGCGCGGTGTGTCATGGATGCCGGGTTGCACCGTGTTCACCGTGACCCCGTCGCCGGCCACCTCGAGGGCGAGCGTCTTCAGGAAGGCCGTGGCACCGGCGCGAGCCGTGTTCGACAGGATGATGTTCGGGATCGGCTGACGCACCGACACCGACGTGATTGCCACGACGCGACCCCACCCACGCTCCTGCATCCCGGGGACCGCGGCCTTGCACATCGCCACGATCGACAGCAGGTTGAGGTCGAGCGCTCCGGCGTACGCGTCCACCTCCGTCGACGCGAAGTTGCCCGCGGGCGGCCCACCCGCATTGGGGACGAGGATGTCGATCGGGCCGCCGAGTGCCTCGGTCGCGAGGTCCACGAACCGGGCACCGCCGTCGGCCGTGCCGACGTCGCACACGAGCGGCACGGCACCGTGTCCGAGGTCGGCCACCGCGCGGTCGAGCCGGTCCGCATCACGACCGCAGATCGCCACCTGTGCGCCCTCGGCCAACAACGCCCGTGCGCTGCCGAGCCCGAGGCCCGATGATCCAGCGGCGACTGCCGCACGACGTCCAGCGATTCCGAGGTCCATCCCCCGAACCTATGCGGCCGCGTCCGCCAGGACGACGATCGAACGGGGCGCGACGACCACCGGCGAACCGGCCGGAGACGGCTCGGCGAAGCCGGATTCGTCCGCCGTGTCGATCATGCGCCGCCACGGGCCCGGGGCCTGCACGGCGAAGTCGAGCGGCTCCCACCACATGTTGACCATCACGTACAGGCCGTCGAGGTGCCATGCGAGTGAGCGTGAGTGGTCGCCGCAGTCGGGTGCACCCGACACCCCGAACCACTCGACGTCGCTCCCCCACCAGTCGACCTGCGTCAGCACCGGATGCGCGGCACGGAAGTCGGTGAGGCGCTGCACGAATCGTTCGAGATCGAGCCAGTCGTTGCGTCGCGACCAGTCGGTCCAGGTCGTCTCGTCGTCCTGGTTGTACGGGTTGTTGTTGCCGCCCTGGGTCCGGCCGAACTCGTCGCCGGACACGGCCATCGGCGTGCCGTGGCTGAGCATCAGGAGCGTCCAGGCGTTGCGGAGTTGCCGACGACGCAGCGCTCTCACCTCGTCGGACGCTCCGGCTTCGCCCTCCCAACCGCAGTTCCACGAACGGTTGTCGTCGGTGCCGTCGGTGCCGTTCCAGCCGTTCGCATCGTTGTGCTTGCGGTCGTGGGCGACCAGGTCGAACATGGTGAACCCATCGTGGGCCGTGAGGAAGTTCACCGACTTCCACGGCGCGTCGAACAGGTCCGGGCTGCCCTGCAGTCGCTGCATCACCGCCGGCACGAGTCCGGCCTCACCACGCAGGAAGCCGCGCATGTCGTCGCGGTACCGGCCGTTCCACTGCATCCACCGCGGGTCCGGCCACGACCGGCCGACCTGGTAGCGCACCACGTCCCACGCTTCGGCCACCAGCCTCACCCCTCGGTCGGCCGCCCAGTCCCCGATCGAGCGGACGAAATCGGGGTGCCGGCCGAGCACGGTGGCGAGGTCGAAGCGGAACCCGTCCACACCGAGATCGGCGAAACGGTCGAGGGTCGACATGATCAGTTCTCTGGACGCCGAGGAGTGCGTGTCGACGATGTTCCCGCAGCCCGCGTCGTCGACGTAGAAGCCGTCGTCGTGGAGTGCGTACCACCGCGCGTCGGCCAGACCGCGCAGGTTGTACGTCGGACCCGCTTCGTCCTCCTCGGTGGTGTGGTTGAACACGACGTCGAGCCACACCTCGATGTCGTGTGCGTGCGCCGCTGCGACGAGGTCGCCGAGCTCCCGGTTGGCGTCGTCGCCTGCGGCGTACTGACGATGCACCGCGCCGAACACCATCGGCATGTACCCCCAGTAGTTGCCCTCGTCGGGGTCGAACTGGTGCACGGGGAGGAGTTCGATCACCGAGACGCCGACGGCTCCGAGACGAGGAAGCTCGTCGATCAACGCGAGGTAGGTGCCGGCGTCGACACGCTCGCGTCGCCGGGTCATGCCGCGCACGTGGACCTCGTGCACGACGAGAGGTCGCGACGTGTGATGCTGCGGGCGGGGCGCCGGCCACTCCGTCGCCACGGCCCGCGGCGCGATGCGATGGTTCGGACCCGCTCCGGGTCGGGCTGCGTCGCGCCGGTGCTCGTCGTGGAACCACACCTCGGTCGCCTCGGGATCGACGAGTGTCCGGTCGTCACGGAACCGGGTTCCGGGCGGTCCCGATGCGATCAGGCCGTAGCGCTGCCCGAGTTCGACCTCGCCGACCCAGTGGTCGCCGTGTCGATCGAGTGGACGATCGCCCGAGTCGGAGGTGAGGCGCACCGAGGTCGCGTCGGGAGCGAAGACACGGATCTCCATGCGCTGCATCGTGCCACGCCCGGGTGACCGGGCGTCGCGATCCGGGAGACGTCCTCGACCCGTCCGAGACGGAACGCCCGACGAGTCGTCGCAGTCGGATGCGTGTGGATCGTCGGACCTCTCAGGGCTGCAGGGATCGCTCGTAGCTGACCTGCCGGTCGAGCGGCTCGATCCGGATCGAGAACGTCGCGACAGCGTTGTCGTCCCCGATCGTCATCGTGATCACTGCGGTCTCGGCCTGTTCGGAGGCCAGGTCAGCCTCCGTGAAGCCGACGCTCTGCACCCACGCGGTGAACGCCGCAGGGTCGTCGGTCCGGAGCCGGGCGAGGTCGAGGGTCTGGACCGCCGTGGCCCGCGTTCCGGACTCGTTGCCTCCACTCTGGTTCCCCAGGGTCACCGAGGTGTCGGTGATCGCGAATCCGATCGACTCGGGCACCAACCGGTCCTGGGTCAGCGGCGAGTCCACGGCCACCGGCGATCCGGCACGATCCTGTTCGTTCGCACCGTCCCACGTCGTTCCTGCTGCGTCGACGAACACGGCCGACACCACGAGGGTCGGATCGACGTCGAAACTCGGAGTCGACGCCGGCGGCTCACCCCCCGCCGTGACCGCGTCCGCCGAGCCCACGGCGTCCTGCAGGGTGGGTGCCTGCTGCGCCTGCTCGTCCTCACGCAGGCTCGACACGCCGAACGCCAGCACGGTCGCCGAGCCGCAGACGAGCAGCACGACGCGTGCCGTCCTGCTCAGACCCTTGCGCGTCTCCGGTTCGTCGTTCCGTGGGGGGTCGCTCCGAGGGTTGGGAGGGGTCGGGTCC
>NZ_JBDVNU010000027.1:0-18699 GCF_039969435.1 Ilumatobacter sp. | reverse complement strand
CGCGACCCCCGCACGTCGGAGGCCGCCCACGACGTCACCGATCGACGAGTCCGCCGTCAGTCGACGTCCGAGCTCGCATCGGGCACCAACTGCGGCAGGATCTCGCCGATCCGGCCCACGAGGAGGTGGTCGGCGTAGCGGTCCATCGCGGTCTCGTCGCCGTTGACGATGATCACCGTCGCCCCTCCGGCTCTCGCTCGCGGGACGCAGTTCGCCGCCGGGAACACCGAGAGCGTGGAACCCACTGCGAGCATCACGTCGCACTCGTCGCTCACCTCCAGCGCCCGGTCGATCACGTCGGGGACCAGGGACTGGCCGAAGCTGATCGTGTCGGATTTGAGGATGCCGCCGCACTCGAGGCAGGAAGGGTCGGGATCGCCGGCGCGCACCCGGGCCAACGCCTGCTCCATGGGCCGACGATCGTCGCAGTCCCAGCACCGGGTGAACCACACCGTTCCGTGCACTTCGATCACCTTGGCCGGGTCGTTGCCCGCCTTCTGATGGAGCCCGTCGATGTTCTGCGTGACCAGGCCGTGCAGCCGACCCTGGCGCTCGAGCGTGACGAGGGCGCGATGGCCGGAATTCGGCTCGGCGGTCCACGCGGGCGTGGCGAGTCGGTTCTGCCACGCCGCGACGCGTACCTCGGGCTCGTTGAGGTAGTGCGTGATGTTCGACGCCTTCTCGGCGGCCGGGTTCTTCGTCCAGACCCCGTTCGGCCCGCGGAAGTCGGGAATGCCCGACTCGGTCGAGATGCCCGCTCCGGTGAACACCACGACGCGTCGCGCGGCGCCCACCACCTCGGCTGCGTCCGCGATCCGATCGTGGGTCGTCGTCATCGCGTCGATGATCGCGCAGGCTCGCCGTGAGGGTGCAATGCGTCCACCCTCACCATCCCAGTCGTCATCATCCCAGTCGTCGTCCCCATCGTCGCCATCTCAGTCGTCGTCGCCATCGTCATCGTCGTCGTCATCTCGGTCACGAGGTGCCAGTTCGTCGAGGAAGTCGACAACCGCTTCGGCGACGGCCGGATCGATCTCGTCGTTCTCGACCCACTTCTCGAGGTCCTCGCGCAACCTGTCCGCCGTGCGACGCGGACCCCGCTCCTCGCCGAGAACCTTCTCGAACTCCCTCGCGAGGTCGGGCCCCCGCCTCCCCACTCGCTCGGGATCGGTCTGGAGCGTCGCGAGGAACTCCTCGGCATTCGCCGGAACGGGGAATCCGGGGATCAGCTCTTCCTGCGGCGGAACGACGGGTTCAGCCGGGGCCACCGTCGGGGGCGGCTCGGTCGGGGGCGGCTCGGTCGGCGGAGTCACGACCGTCGGCGACACCGACGTCGCCCCGGCATCGGACGGGACGAGTGGCTCCTCACCCACGACAGCGCCAGCGGGCGGATCCGACTCCGCCGGGTCACCGGCGACCGCGCCGGTCGAGACCGGTTCACCCGATCCCGAGTCGGACCGTGTCATGGCGAGCACCAACCCACCGAGACCGAACACGAAGAGCAACGCCACGACCGCAGCAACGGCCGACCGTCGCCTCCGACCCTCGGCGAGCGCACGGGAGAGCCCGGAAACAGCAACCGGCGGCGAGACGCCAGGAGGTGGCTGCTGCATCGCCGCGAACTCCTCCGTCGCCACCATCGGACGCAGGTGGATCGGCATCGTCTCGGTGGCTCCGTCCGTGGGACCGAGGGCCGCGGCGAGCGCCTCTGCGCTCTCGAACCGCTCGTCGACCTGCATCGCGCTGGCCCGCGCGATGATCGCTGCGAGGTCGTCGTCGAACCCCGCCACGACGGTGCGCGGGTCCAGCAGATGGCCCGGTGACCGATCGACGACGGGCGGCGGCCGCTGGGCGGTGGCGGCCTCGTAGAGCGTGACTCCGAGCGAGAACACGTCGGTCGCCGGGCCCAGCGTCCGGCCTGCCGCCTGCTCGGGCGACACGTAGCTGCGCGACCCCATCACCATCCCGGTCGCCGTCATCGACTCCTCGATCTCGTCGAGTCGTCGAGCGATCCCGAAGTCGGCGAGATGAGCGTTGCCGTCCGCGTCGAGGAGCACATTGGACGGCTTGACGTCGCGATGGATGATGCCCGCCGAGTGAGCGGCGTCGAGGGCACCGGCGAGTTGGAGCCCGATCGTGCGCACCTGCGAGGCACTCATCGCCGACGCGACGAGTCGCTGCGCCAGCGACCCTCCGGTGATCAGTTCCATCACGATGAAGACGTGCTCCTGATCGGTCCCGGCGTCGAAGATCGTGACGGCGTTCGGATGCACGAACGTGGCTGCGTGGCGAGCCTCGACCTCGAAACGTCGCAGTGCGGCCGGATCCGCCGAGTTCGCCGCAACGGCGCGGAGCATCTTCACCGCCACGTCGCGACCGAGACGGACGTCGTGAGCGCGGAAAACCTCTGCGGAACCTCCGGCCCCGAGACGTTCCCCGACGTCGTATCGACCGGCCAGCAACACCCCGACACGCTACTGCGGGGAGCCACGGCACGGCCTCCGACGCCACGGTCAGATGCCGGTAGCGTCGTCCATCGTGTCCGAACAGGTGATCAACGAAGCGCGACGTCGTCGGACGTTCGCCATCATCTCGCACCCCGACGCGGGCAAGACCACGCTGACCGAGAAGTTCCTGCTCTACGCGGGGGCCATCCAGTCGGGTGGCGCGGTCAAGGCCCACGAAGGCCGACGCTCGGCCACGTCGGACTGGATGGACATGGAGCAGAAGCGCGGCATCTCCATCTCCTCCACCGCCCTGAACTTCCCGTACCGGGACCACGAGTTCAACCTGCTCGACACCCCCGGCCACCGCGACTTCTCCGAGGACACGTACCGGGTCCTGTCGGCCGTCGACGCCGTGGTCATGGTGCTCGATGCAGCCAAGGGCATCGAACCCCAGACCCTCAAGTTGTTCGAGGTCTGCCGGTCACGGGAACTCCCGGTGCTCACCTTCCTCAACAAACTCGACCGGCCGGGCCTCGAGCCACTCGAGTTGCTCGATCAGATCGAGGATCAGATCGGTCTGCGGCCCACTCCGGCCACGTGGCCCGTCGGGTCCTACGGCGACCTCCGAGGTGTGCTCGATCGCCGCACCGACGTGTTCACGCGCTTCACCCGCACCGCTCGTGGCAGCCAGATCGCTCCCGAGGAGGACATGGCGGCCGAACAGGTCATGGCCGAGGAGGGTGCGGCGTGGGAGAAGTGCGCGGAGGAGTCGGAGCTGCTCGACGCGATGGGCGCCGACGTGGACCTGCCGTCGTTCCTCGCCGGCCAGTCGACACCGGTCTTCGCCGGCTCGGCACTCACCAACTTCGGTGTGCGCCACCTGCTCGATGCGATCGTCGACCTGGCCCCGGCGCCACGTGCCCGCGAGACCTTCGACGGCGACCACCGCCCGTTGGACGCGGCGTGTTCGGCGTTCGTGTTCAAGGTCCAGGCCAACATGGACCGCAACCACCGAGACCGCATCGCGTTCGCCCGCATCTGCTCGGGCAAGTTCGACCGCGGCATGGTGATGACCTGCGAGCGCACCGGCAAACCCTTCGCCACGAAGTACGCGTCGACGGTGTTCGGTGCCGAACGCACGACCATCGACGAGGCGTTCCCGGGCGACGTGGTCGGCCTCGTGAACGCGACCGGGCTGAACATCGGCGACACCCTGTTCGACGAGACCGGCCCGTCGGTCCGGTTCCCGAAGTTGCCGCAATTCGCCCCCGAGGTGTTCGCCACGGCCCGTCCGCAGGACTCGGGCAAGGTCAAGCAGTTCCGCAAGGGACTCGACCAACTCGGCGAGGAAGGCGTGGTGCAGGTGCTGCGCGACCCCGACTGGGGGGAGGCGTCACCGGTGCTGGCGGCCGTCGGTCAGCTCCAGTTCGACGTGTTCGCGAACCGGCTCGACATCGAGTTCAACGCTCCGATCGAACTGTCTGGATCGCCGTACCAGGCGATCCGTCTCACGGACTCGGCATCGGCTGCGGTGTTGCGCGAGAAGCCCGGCGTGCGGATCCTGCAGCGGACCGACGGCGCACTCGTCGCCCTGTTCGAGAACAAGTACGCCCTCCAGCGCATCGAATCGAACGAACCCGAACTGGCCTTGACGGCGATCGTCGCCTGAGCCACTCGGCGGAGAGCCCGGAGCACCGACCGCGACGATTCGCGCGCCCGTGAGGGAACGAGGCGTCACCCGTCGTCGTCAACCACCGACGCCGCGCAGAGCGATCCCGAGAGCTCGCCGGCATTCGGCCACGCCGGTCATGGTGATGTCGTCGCGTCGGCGGGTCTGCCAGGCCTCGCGACTCAGGAGCCATCGTTGTCCCAGCACCGGCGTGCCTCGATGAGTTGCCCATGCCGTGCCGTTTCTCTCGTAGCCGAGCCGTTCGGACACGCCGTTCGAGCCGGCATTGTCGAAGGCGCCCTCGCTGTGTGCTTCGGCCGCGCCGAGCCCCTCGAACGCAAGGTGGAGAATCGCCGATCTCATCTCGCTGCCGATCCCACGACGTCGATGGTCCGTCGACACCCACGAGGTGCTCTCGACCGTGCCGAAGTCGTCGAAGTCGTTGCCGGTGAGGTCCTGCTGCCCCACGGGTTCGCCGTCGACGACGACGACGAAGGTCAAGCGCCAGGCGTCTGGACGAACCGTGCCACGGCTGCGCCACACCGCTCGTAGCCATTGCTGCACTCGGATGTCGGGGTCCGGCTCGTAGAACGCACTGGGATCGTCCCAGGGTGGCGGGTCGGCGGTCGCCTTGCCGGCGGCGACCAGAGGGGCGAGCGACTCGAGGAGGTCATCGGTTGCTCCGAGCAGTTCGATGCGCGGAGTCGCCACCCGAAGGTTCAACGGTGCATAGATCGACATCGCGGCGACGCTACGCAACCGATCGGCCCGGCGGTGCGAGGGATTGCCCGCGGCGAGACGTCGGTCGGATTCGGAGGTCGTGAGAATTCCTCGAAATCGTCGGTCGATTTCGCGTTCGGCGTTCGTGGATGAGGTAGAAGATCGCATGGGCGGTCTTCACGACGACAAGGAGATGTGACAATGGCTCAATACCTGCTTTCGGTGTGGCACGACGAGGAGTACGTCGTGGACTTCTCGGGGGAGGACATGCAGCGCATCGGCGCTCAGGTCGGTGCCCTCAACGACGAGCTCGCTGCTGCGGGCGCCGAGGTGTTCGGCGGCGGTCTGCAGCCGGCGTCGTCGGCGACCGTGCTGCGCAGCGACGGCGGCGACGTGTCGATGACCGACGGCCCCTACGCCGAGACGAAGGAGCAGATGGGAGGGTTCTGGGTGATCGAGGCCGATGACTTCGACGCCGCTCTCGAGTGGGCGCGAAAGGCGACGGTCGCCTGTGAGGGGCCGGTCGAGCTGCGTCCGTTCCAGAGCGAGTGAACCCGGACCACGACGGCGATCTCGCTCTCGTCTTCCGGCGTGAAGCCGGACGATGCACCGCCACCCTGATCCGAGTCCTCGGCGACGTCGATCTCGCCGAGGACTCGGTGGCCGAGGCCTTCGCCGTCGCTGCTGAACGATGGTCGGTCGAGGGAGTCCCGCCGAATCCCGGCGGTTGGATCACGACGACCGCTCGGAACAAGGCGCTCGACCGACTGCGACGGGAATCCTCCCGCACCAGCCGGCACGCGGCGGCTCAACGACTGCAGGACCTGCGAATGCTCGACGACCACGAACCGGAACCGGATGGCCTCCACGACCTCGTCGGCGTCGTTGCCGACGATCAACTCCGGCTCACGTTCCTGTGCTGTCACCCGGCGCTGTCGCCCGACGCTCAGGTGGCGCTCACCTTGCGCCTGCTAGGCGGATTGGCGACACACGAGATCGCCAGGTCGTTCCTCGTCGCGGAGGACACGATGGCCCAGCGGATCGTGAGAGCCAAGCGCAAACTGCGCGACAACCACGCCTCCTACCGCATCCCGCGCCACGCGGAACTGCCCGATCGGCTCCGAGCCGTTCTCGCCGCGGTCTCTCTCATCTTCAACGAAGGCCACACGTCGACCTCCGGCGATGCCCTCACACGCACCGATCTGTCGTCGGAGGCGATCCGTCTCGGACGAGTCCTCGTCGAACTGATGCCCGACGAACCCGAAGCCGCCGGCCTGCTGGCACTGATGTTGCTCACCGACGCCCGCCGCCCGGCTCGTATCGCAGCCGATGGGTCGATGGTCCGCCTCGCCGACCAGGACCGATCCCGTTGGGATCGAGACCAGATCGAGGAAGGGAGCGCACTCCTGCGAACGTGCCTGCGACGAAACCAGCCCGGGCCGTTTCAGATCCAGGCCGCGATCGCCGCCGTCCATGCCGGATCAGCAGACGACGAATCCACCAATTGGCCGCAGATCGTCACCCTCTACGATCGTCTGCTGGTCCACCGTCCCACGCCGGTCGTCGCACTCAATCGCGCGGTTGCCGTCAGCCGAGCCGACGGCCCTGCGGCAGGGCTGGCCGTCGTCGATGCGCTGCGCGAGGAACTGGCCGAGTACCAGCCGTTCCACGCCACCCGCGCCGACCTCCTCGCTCGACTCGGCGTGCACGGCGAGTCCCGCGCCGCCTACGACGAGGCACTCGCTCGCACACGCAACACGACGGAACGGGCCTTCCTCCACGGGCAACGCCGGATGCTCGGCTGACCCGAGATCGGCGAGGGCTACCACGACCCCGAACTCCCGCCGCCACCTCCGCCACCGACGCCTCCACCGCTGAAACCTCCACCGCCACTGCTCGACGTGGACGGCGCCACGCGTGTCGACGAGATCGTGGATGCGTAGGTGTGCAGCAGCATCGGCGCGGTGAAGTTGGCCGTCTGGTCGATGTTGCTGGACTCGATCGCCTTCGACCAGGCCTCGGCGGCACCGAGCGCCACCGCCCACGCCGAGTACTCACGGGTCACCCCCTGCTCCCACGCCCAGTCGACGTGGCGACCTTCACTCGCGTCGAGGAACCGCCGGAACGACTCGGTGCGCAGCGTCAACGCCGACCCGGTCGCCGTGCGCGACGCGAGCATCGACGCATACGCGAGCCCGGCGACGACGAGCGCAACTGCGACGCTGAGCAGCGCCGCCCCGACGATCGAGTTCAGGGCGCCGAGGACCAGTGCCACCAACGTCGCGACGAGGGTCACGACGACGCCGAGGGCAACGATCACCACGGTGGTCCCGTCCACGGCCGATCCGGTGCTGGACCGCTTCCACCACCCCGACTCGGCGACGACGCGCTCCTGTTCGCTGCGGATCTTCTTCCAGACCGCGGCGAACGACGAGTCGTAGGCACCGAGCGCCACGACCGGCGACGACCGGAAGATCTCCGCCAGATGTCGGCGGTCCACCGCGCTCAACCGTGCGTCGGTCTGACCGGGCTGCAGTGTCACACCGTCGGACTCGCCGTGGATCTCGATCGCCCCTCGTGCGACCATTTCGGAGAACCAGGCCGACACCGTCGAATCGCTGACGTTCTCGCTCAACAACACGTTGCCCTGCCACGGCGCGACTCCACGAGGGGGGACGAATTCGACGGTCGCCAGTTCGGCGAGTCGGCTGTCGGGCACCCGGTACGTCGGCACGTCGGCCACCCAGTCGCCGGCGGCGGGCACGGGCAACTCGTGGGACATCCCCGACGGCCCGGGCGGGCCGCCGACCGTGGTCGGGGCGAAGGCCGCATCAGCGGCACCACCGGCGCCGAACACCTCGTTGCTCCCGCGACGTCGGAACCAGGCGAAGATGCCGATGGCCGTCGCCGCTCCGAGCACCAGTTGGGTGAGGCCGACCACGGGGAAGGCGGAGGGTGTGCGCGCCGGGAGAGCCGGTGGCGGATCGAACTCGGGCATCGTCACGGTGCCGACGGGCATCGACACCGTGAGACCGCTTCCCGCTGCGAGCGGCTCGACCACGGTGCGGAACCGGTCGTCTCCCACGTCGTCGAACTCGCAGCCGCCGAACGTTCCGAGCTGGCCGACATCGCAACGCACGTCGTCGGCATCGGCGATGTCGAAGCCGGTGAGGATCACCTCGAACCGGTCCGTCTCGAACGTCTCGTCGGTCCCGATGATGTCGAGCGCCAGTTCACCCCTCGACACACCGGCGTCGGGAAGCGTGTACTCGAGCACGTAGCGGCGCTGCCCGCTGAACGTGATCGCCGGATCGCCGATCCGGATCCGGGTGTCCGCAGCGAAGTCGACGACGTCCACCTGGTCGTTCGCATCGGGCGACGATGCGACGACGTCGACCGGCGTGCCGAAGTCGTTCGGGACGACCCGTTGGTAGCCACGCCGCTCGGCCCATCCGAAGTCGATGTCGACGACCTCACGGATCCGTACTCCGTCGGCCCCCTCGGGGCGGACCGTGATCTGCTTGGCGTCGAAGTGCTCGCCGCGCAGCGCCCCCTGGTCGCCGGCACCGACGACCCCGAGCGTGCCGAGGAGCGCCACCACACCGACCGACGCACCGACCACGACGTGCCGGCCCCATCCGATTCGATTCAACATGCGTCTGAGTGTTGCAGAGAGCAGTCGCGGCACCATCGGCGCGCGCCGTGTGCCTCACCGATGTCGGCGTGGTCCGTCGCCGTCCGAACGCGGCGGAGCCGGCGGGGTCGAGTCGACCCGACGAGGGTCAGGCGCGGGCCAACTCGATGAAGGTCTTGCCGCCGGCGAGCCGGATCGGCGTTCCCGTCGCCGCATCGGAGAACCCGAAGGCCTCGTACGGAGAGGCCCTCCCCCAGACCGCCTCGATCCGCTGGCCGTTGCGGTGGACGACGGCGCGTCCTCCGCCGACCGTGACCGGATTCGGGGAGCGGGCGTCGACCGGTGACGGCGGATGATCGGTGTACAGCTCGATCACGTTCTGGACGGCGATCCGGTTTCCGGAGATCGCGACGTGGGGGTTTCCGTTCTGCGAACGCAGGTAGCTGCCGCTCGCTGCGTCCCACGTCCAGTCGACGGCCACTCCGTCCATCGGAACCCGGAACGTCTCGTCGGGGGTGCCGCCCGCCTCGGGTGCGGGTTCCCACGCCGGGTCCACCCAGTACAGCGGCCGGGCCGGGCCCGGCGGCACGGCGCCGCCCAGCGCGGTGTTCGTCGCACACGCGGGATCGAGGAGCAGGTTGTGAGGGGCACGCCTGCTGGAGTTGCGTTCGTAGCACGGGTTGCGCTGCGCCGTGAAGTCCACGAGCAGGGCCGAGCGCGCAGCCGACTCGATCCAGTTCGTCACTCCCCGGTTGCCGCCCGACCACGCCAGCACCGGGCGGTTCATCGCGGCGAACAGGTCGAGGTCACCCGTCCGGGCCGACCGCACGGGCCCGACGCGGTCCGGGAGGTTCGTGTGGAACATCCCGATGAAGCGGGTGACGCCTTCGACGTTCTCCTCGATGATCGCGTCGGCCTGGTCGAGGTTCCACTGCGGGCGCGCGACGGCGAAGTTGTCGATCTTCACGGCCACGATCGGGCGGGAGGTGACCGATGCGTCGGCGGGCAGACCCGTGAGTGCAGCGATTCCGTCGAGCGGAGGCAGGATCTCGTAGGGCTCCCAGACCGGCACGCCGTTCTCGAGGATCGTGGTGGGAGGCGGTGGAAGCGTCGTGGTGGTGGTCGTGGTGGACGTCGTCGTCGTCGTGGTGGTCGTGGTGGTCGTCGGCGGGACCGTCGTGGTGGTCGTCGGCGCCACGGCGGTGGTCGTCGTCGTCGTGGTGGCCACCGTTCCGAGCGCATCGGGTCCGTCGCCACGACCCCCGATCACGACGACCAGTCCGACCACGAGGAGAACGACCGCCAGTGCGCCTCCCGCCACCGCCAGCCGACGTCGGAAGTACACGCCGTCCGACACCTCGACGGGTGCGGGTCCAGGCGGTGGGATCATCGCATCGTCGTCGATCGGGTCGGTCACGAGCCACGACGCTAATCCCGCACGGAGTCCACTCCTCGGCACCCACCGGTTCAGCTGATCGGACCGGCCCGGACCAGACGGGTCCGAGGCGGCTTCCCGTTCGGGGGTCCGGTGACCCACTGAGTGGGTGCCGACTTCTCCCGACGTGTTCACCCGACACCCGGAGGTCCTCGTGACCAGCATCGACGCCCGATCCCTCGACTCCGTCAGCCCTGCCGACGGCTCCGCCGGGTCGCTGACCGACCGTCGGCCGATCCCGCCGCCGCCCGGTCGATCCTCACCGCCTCCCGTGCCGCCATCTGCGTCGGCGTCGGCACCCGGCCCGGAGGTCGACCCGTGCGACGTGTTGATCACGGCGTGGGTGGATCCGCTCGTGGACGACGACGGCCACGACCCGCGTTCGCGCTACGTCGAACAGTTCTGGCTCGGAGTGCTCGGCCCGACGGCCACGTGGATCCTGAGGCGTCTCGTCGCCGGACTCGAACAGCATCCGGAGGGCTACCGACTCGACCTCTCCGTCACGGCGAGGATGATGGGTCTGTCGTACACCGACGGCAGGTCGTCGCCGTTCGCCAAGGCGTTGCAGCGATGCACCATGTTCGGCCTGGCTCATCAGACCAGCGCCGGACTCGCCGTGCGCCGCCGCGTCCCGTCGGTCGCCCACCGCCACCTCCGGCGGATGCCCGACGCGGTGCAGCTGGCACACCGCGAGTGGGAGCACTCGTGCATCACGGTCGACGCGCTGTCGAGAGCCCACCGGATCGCACTGGCGATGCTCGAATCCGGCGACGACCTGTGGGTCATCGAACACCAACTCGTGGCCGTCGGCATCGACGACGCGACCGCCGCCGAGGTCGCCGACAACGCTCGACGACTGTGAACCGGCGGGCCTGGAGCAGGTGGTGTGGAGTGGGTCAGACCCCTGCCACACCACCCGGTCAGAAGTTGCAGGCGAGGTCGATCAGGAGCCGCGTGCCGAAACCGGTCGCGCCCTTCGAGTAGATGCCTTCGTCGCCGTCGACCTTCATCGGGCCGGCGATGTCGAGATGGGCGTACGGGACGTCACCCGTGAACTCGCTGAGGAAGATCGACGCGGTGATCGTTCCGGCGAACGGCCCACCGATGTTCTTCATGTCGGCGTAGGGCGAGTCGAGCAGCTTGCGGTACCGCTTCTTCTCCAGCGGGAGTTGCCACACCGGCTCGTCGACCTTGTCGCTCGACGCCTTCACCTGGTCGATGAAGGGCTGGTCCGTGCCGAGCAGTCCGGCGATGTCGGGGCCGAGTGCTCCGAGCACGGCGCCGGTGAGCGTGGCGATGTCGACGATCGCGTCGGGCTCCTCCTCGACGGCGAGCGACAGGCCGTCGGCGAGCACGAGGCGACCCTCGGCGTCGGTGTTGAGCACTTCGACGGTCTTGCCGTTGCGCATGGTCAGCACGTCGCCGAGCTTGAGTGCCGAGCCCGACGGCATGTTGTCGGTGCACATCAACCAGGCGGTGACCTTCGTGGTGCAACCGACCGCCTTCAGCGCGGACATCGCCGACAGCACCGCCGCCGCGCCCGACATGTCCATCTTCATCACCTGGTGGAAGGCGTCGCCCCCCTTGATGCTGATGCCGCCCGAGTCGTACATGATCCCCTTGCCGACCATCGCGAGGTGCTTCGTCGCTCCCTTGGGCGAGTAGCTGAGCTTGACCATCCGCGGGGGTTCGGTGGATCCACGGTTCACGCCGATCATGCCGCCACAGCCCATGGCGAGCAGATCGTCCTTGTTGAACACCTCGACGGTGAGCCCGGCGTCGTCGGCCAGGGCGACCGCCTGGTCGGCGATGTCGACGGCATTGAGGTGCGTGGGCGGCGTGTTGGCGAGTTCGCGTGCGAAGGTGGCCGCCGATGCGATGGCGTGGCCGACGCCCGCGCCCTTCGCCACCGCCGCCGACCGCTTGCCACCCGAGACGATGGTCAGGTCGGTCAGCTTCGATCCGAGGTCGTCGCCGGTCTTCAACCCGACGTAGCGGTACGAGGCGAGCAGCACGCCTTCGACGACCGCACTGCCGGCGGCCTCCGGGTCGATGCCACCGGCATCGGCGAGCGTGGTGGCGAGCCTCGAGTGCTTCGATGCCACCCGGGCGAACGCCGCAGCAGCGCGCCGCAACGAGTTCGCGTCGATCTCGTCGTCGGCGCCCACGCCGATCGCCACGAGCAGGCCGGCCCCCGACGGGATCACCAGGGTCTGGCCGGCCTTTCCTTCGAAGCCGTTGTCGGCGAGCGCGGACCGGGACATGCCCAACTGGCGGGGCACCGCACCCTTCTCGCCGACGGGATACCCGACGGCGGTCGCATCGGACGGCACCGACTTCGAGGTCGAGACGTTCACGGAACGGATCACAGCACTGGCATCGGTCATGGCCCCCAGTGTGCCGGGGCATCGGTGGAGCAGCACGATTCGGCGTGCACGTCGAGGTGACACGTCGAGGCCCGGGGTCGCCCGGTGACCGGCCCGCCCCGGCGTGGACGCATCGACCGGGTCGGCGTGAACGCCGTGTTGCGCGGATGTTGCTTCGGCAGCGACGTCGGTCACACCGTGTTAGGTTCGACCGGAGGTCCTCACGTGAGCGCGAGGGGACGACAACGTGAACATCGACCAAGGAGATCACATGATCAACACGGGGAAGACTTCCACACGCAAGCGCACCGCAGTCGCCGTCGTGGCACTGGGACTGGTCGTCGGGGCGTGCTCGAGCAGCTCCGGTGACGGCGACGACGCGGTCGAGACCGAGACCGTGCCCACCGCCCCTGCGGACGACGATGCCATCGTCCCCGACGGCACCGGGGCACCCACCGACACCGAGGCTCCCGACGATTCCGCACCCACCTCCGACGAGGTCGAGGTCGTGCAGAGCGAAGGCGGACGACTCGCCGCCGTCCAGGAGGCCGGCGTCATCCGATGCGGTGCGAACGACGCACTGCCCGGATTCGGCGTGATCGACTCGGCAGGCGACTACGCCGGCTTCGACATCGATCTCTGTCGGGCCGTCGCCGCAGGCGTCCTCGGCGACGCCGACGCCGTCGAGTACGTCCCGCTCACCGCGGACGCTCGATTCCCTGCTCTGCAGTCCGGCGAGGTCGACCTCATCATCCGCAACACGACGTGGACCGCATCGCGTGACGGTGGTCAGGGTGGCAACTTCCTGTTCACCACCTTCTACGACGGCCAGGGCGTGATGGTCCCCGAGTCCTCGGGCATCACCGACCTCGAAGGCCTTGCCGACGCGACGATCTGCGTGCTGTCGGGGACCACGACCGAACTCAACCTGAGCTCGGTGTTCACCGCTCGTGGCATCCCGTACACCCCGTCCGTGTACGACGACAACACGACGCTGCAACCCGCCTACGAGCAGGGGCAGTGCGAGGCCTGGACCGCTGACGCATCGGCGCTCGCATCGGGCAAGTCGGCGATCGAGGGCAACGGCGGCGAGACGCAGTTCATCATCCCCGAGGTCATCTCCAAGGAGCCGCTCGGCCCCGTGGTCGCCGACGGCGACACCGAATGGGCCTCCGCCGTGGAATGGTCCGTCATGGCCACGGTCCAGGCCTGGGAGTTCGGACTCGACTCGACCAACATCGCCGAGTACTCCGGTGACGACCCGAGCATCCTGACCTTCATCGGCCAGGGCGACGACGTCGCTTCCGGCCTCGGCCTCCCGACCGACTACGCCGTGCAGGTCGTCTCCCAGGTGGGCAACTACCAGGAGATCTACACCACGCACATCGAGCCGATCGGTCTGGCCCTCGAGGGCTCTCCGAACAACCTGTGGACCGAAGGCGGGCTGATGTACGTCCCGCCGTTCCGTTGATCGATCGCTGATCGACCACCGACCACGAACTGAACGGGTGCCGTCCGTCCGAACGACGGGCGGCACCCGTTCGTCTCACCGATCCGAGGGCAGCAGGTGACGGACACACTTTCCGGGACGAAGCCGAGTCGTCCGCCGTTCTGGCGTGACGTGCGCGTCCTGCGCGTCGTCGCGCAGGTCGTGGCGGCGGTGACGGTGGTGCTCACCGTTCGCTACCTGTTGAACAACCTCGTCGGCAACCTGAACGCCGTCGGCATCAGCACGAAGTTCGACTTCCTCGGTTCACCCGCACGGTTCCCCGTCAAGGACTCCAATTTCTCACCGGACTCCACCATCTCTGCGCTGATCTGGAAGGGCGTGCAGAACACCGCGGCGTCCGCGTTCGTCGGCATCGCCCTCGCTCTCGTGATCGGGGTCGTGGTCGGAGTCGGACGCCTCTCGACCAACTGGGTGGTGCGCAAACTCTCCACGCTCTACGTCGAGACGCTGCGCAACATCCCGCCTCTCGTCATCATCATCTTCTTCGGGTTCGCGATCTTCACCTTCGGACCGTTCTCGCCGTTCACGCCGGCGAGTCCCCCCGGCGAGATCAAGTTCCCCGGCACCGACGCCACGCTGCTGATGTACAGCAACCAGCGTCTCGGGATCCCGTCCATCGCGACCGGCCAGAACTCGGGCATCTTCTGGATCCTGCTGCTCGTCGCCCTGGTCGTCGCCGGCGTCGTCTGGCGGTGGCGGACGCGGGTCAACATCGACACCGGCGAACCACACCGACGCGTCCGGTACTCGCTCGCCACGTTCCTCGGCCTCGGCGTCGTCGCCTTCGTGGCGCTCGGCGCGCCGATCAGCGGTTCGTTCCCCGAGGTGTCCGAGAGCGGCCGCCTGATCGTGGGCGGGTTGGACACCAACAACTCCTACGTCTCGGTCACGATCGCGCTGGCGCTCTACACCGGCAGCCACATCGCGGAGATCGTGCGCGGCTCGATCCTGGCCGTCCCGAAAGGTCAGAACGAGGCGTCGAACGCACTGGCGCTGTCGGGATTCCAGCGGTACCGCTTCGTCGTGCTCCCCCAGGCCGCGCGGATCGCCATGCCCCCGACGATCAACCAGTTCCTCAACCTCACCAAGAACACCTCGCTCGCCGCAGCAGTCGCCTATCCGGACCTCACGCAGGTGGTGCGTACGGCGATCGGCAACGACCAACCGTCCCCGCAGATGGTCCTCATCCTGATGGGGTGCTACCTCTCGTTCTCGCTGTTCATCTCGGTGATCCTCAACGTCGTCAACCGACGGTTCCAACTGGCGGGGAGGTGACCGATGTCGACCACCGGAGAATCCGAGCCCCGCATCGCGACGGTCGGCGGTGACGGCAGCGTGGTCGTCCTCGGCGAGGACGCTCCCCGTCACGGTGAGCAGTCCCCGCGCGAATGGGTCAAGACGAACCTGTTCAATCGTTGGTACAACGGGGTCATCACGATCGTTCTCGGAACGATCGCGCTGATCCTGCTCGCACTCACGGTCCGGTTCGTGTTCGTCACCGCGCAGTGGATCCCCGTACGCGCCAACCTCGAACTGTTCATGATCGGACAGTTCGCTCGTGGTGAGCGGACGCGCATCGTCGTCCAACTGCTGTTGCTGAGCGGTGCGGTCGGCCTCGTCGTCGGGGGCCTGCGGCAGCGCTCGAGGGAGACGTCGCGGCTCGCCGGACTCGACCACGTCCCGACCCGTCCGCGTGAGCTGGTGGGTTCGTACTGGGCAGTCGTGGCGTTCATCACGTTCTGCATGGTCGTCGGCGTCCGCACCGCAGGCCCGTGGCTGCTGTTGCTCGCCTGCATCGTCGCCGCGGTCGCCGGTTACGCGGCGACGCTGAGCACGACGCGCACGCCGATCTCGATCGCCTCCTGGCTCGTCGTGCTCGTGCCGTTGGCCATTGCGGGCGGCGTCCTCTCCCAGGTCCAGGACCTGAACAATCAGGGGGCCTACACGATCGCGATCGCGGCCGTCGTGCTCCTCGCAGCTGTCCGACTGGTCCCGCGTCCGTCCTTCACCCTGTCGGCCGGACTGGTCCTGGGCGCGGCTTCGTTCCAGGTCCTGAGTGGAACGCACGGACTCGCGTGGTTCTACATCACCGTCGCCGCGATGCCCGCCGTCGCCGACGTCGTGGGTCTCGTCGCGGAACGACTGCCGGTCGTGGCGGGTTGGGTCGCCGCAGCGATGGCCGGGGCCGGTGTCGTCGTCCTGTTCGTGCTGACCGGCGGCGAGTTCGTCTTCCAGGCTCCCGAGATCGAAGGTCCATTGGGTGTGGTCACCGGGCCGATCGGTTCGATCACCGCGTTCCTCGGTGGCATCGGGCTGGTCGTGCTGGCTGCCGCCGCACTCGTCGGTTCCTCCGTCGCCGGCGTCGCGCGTGGTGACGTCGCTCCGGCCGTGAGGTTCGCTGCGTTCGCCGTGCTCGGTGTCGCATTCTGGGCGATCGGTCGCGTCGTCGGACTCGACGGGTTGATCTGGGACAGTTGGGGGTTGCACACCAACCTCGTCGTCGCCGCCGCCTCGATCATCCTCGCCTTCCCGATCGGTCTGCTCCTGGCGCTCGGACGACGCTCGTCGCTCCCCGTGCTGCGCGTCCTGTCGACCGCCTACATCGAACTCATCCGCGGGGTGCCCCTCATCTCGCTGCTGTTCATCGCCGCGCTGTTCCTCAACTTCTTCTTCGCCACACGCACCAATCTGCCGCTCGTCACTCGGGCCACGATCGTCATCACGATGTTCTCCGCGGCCTACATCGCCGAGATCGTGCGCGGTGGACTGCAGTCGGTCGAGAAGGGCCAGACCGAAGCCGGACAGGCGATGGGCATGTCCCCCGCCGCGATCACGCGTCTGCTGGTTCTGCCACAGGCACTGAAGAACGTCATCCCCGCTCTCGTCGGACAGTTCATCTCGTTGTTCAAGGACACGAGCCTGCTGTTCTTCATCACCATCCTGGAGTTCCTCGGCGTACGCGACATCATCCACGCGCAGTCCGAGTTCCAGGGCCTCGGCATCGCGGAGACCCTGGTGTTCGTCGCCTTCGGGTTCTGGGCGTTCTCGTTCACCATGTCGCGAGAGAGTCAGCGCCTCGAACGACGTCTCGACGTGAGCAACCGCTGATGGTCGACGCATCCACCCCGCCCGCACGTCCGACGGGGACACCGGGCCACCACCTGACACGACATCCACACTGCGAGGACCTGCCGTCATGACCGACACCTCTGGAACCAGGAACACGGGCGAGCGGGTGTTCGCCGACGCCACGCAGATGATGGGGTCGTCGGGCGAGGCGATGATCGAAGTCGCCGGCATGGACAAGTTCTTCGGCAGCTTCCAGGCCCTGCGGGACATCAACATGAAGGTCGGCAAGCAGGAGGTGGTCGTCGTCATCGGCCCGTCCGGGTCGGGCAAGTCGACGCTGATCCGCTGCATCAACCGACTGGAGAAGCACGATCGCGGGACGATCGTCGTCGACGGCGTGGAGTTGGGCGACGACATCCGCAACATCCAGGCGATCCGCCGTGAGACCGGAATGGTCTTCCAGAGCTTCAACCTGTTCCCCCATCTCACCGTGCTGGACAACATCACGCTGGCTCCCCGCCAGGTTCGCAAGGTCAGCAAGAAGGAAGCCGAGACCACGGCCATGGAACTCCTCGAGCGGGTGAAGATCCCCGACCAGGCGCGCAAGTACCCGGGGCAGTTGTCGGGCGGTCAGCAACAGCGCGTGGCGATCGCACGGTCGCTGGCGATGAAGCCGAAGGTGATGCTGTTCGACGAGCCCACCTCCGCGCTCGATCCCGAGATGATCAAGGAGGTCCTCGACACCATGAAGGACCTCGCGACCGACGGCATGACGATGATCTGCGTCACCCACGAGATGGGCTTCGCCCGGGAGGTCGCCGACCGCGTGGTGTTCATGGCCGACGGCCAGGTGGTCGAGGTGGGCACGCCCGAACACTTCTTCGACGACCCGCAGGAGGACCGCACCAAGCTCTTCCTGTCCCAGATCCTCTGACCGGGCGAGTCCGTCCGGTCGACGTCGTCACGACGTCTTCGGTCAGCCCGGTCCCGATCGCGTCCACTGCCGATGGATGCCACCGCCTCGGGCCGGGGCGGGTCTGATGGACGTCCAGACAGCGGTCGGCCTGTTCCTGTTGGCGTTCGGCGTCGGGGTGTACGGGTCGATCATCGGTGCCGGTGGCGGCTTCCTCGTGGTGGCCGGCCTGGTTCTCGTGTTCGACCTGAGCGGCGCCACCGCCGTGGGAACGAGCGTGGTGACGACGCTGGCGATCCAGGTGACCGGTGCCTACACCTACACGAAGAAGGGGGTGGTGGACCGACCGGTCGCCCTGTGGTTCGCCGTCGGCTCGATGCCGGTCGCTCTGCTCAGCGCCGTCTTCGTCGCCGACCGGATCCCGGAGGAGACCTTCGAGTTGATCATCGGCGTGATGCTGTTGGCGCTCGCCGTCTTCGTCGTGTTCGTTCGACGCACGGACGTCACGGGCGCTGCGCCAGTCGCTCCGAAGCGCGCCGCACTGGTCGGGTCCGGCGGCGTGATGGGTGCGATGTCGGGAGCGCTCGGCGTCGGCTCCGGGCTGATCACGGTGCCCCTCCTCGGGCGGTTGCAACGACTTCCGGCTCATCGGGCGGCGGCCACCACCACCCTCATCGGGTCGCTGTCCGGACTCGCCGCCGCCACCGGCCACACCGTGGCGGGCAACCCCCGGTGGAGCCACCTGCCGTTCCTCCTGACCGGAGCCGTCGTCGGTGGTCGCCTCGGTTCGTCGAGCGCCGGTCGCCTCAGCGCGACCACCGTGCTCTCGCTCCTCGCCGCAGGTCTCGTCCTCGCCGGCTTCCCTCTCGTCATCGCCGCCTTCTGAACGAGATCGATCGGGTGCGGTGAGTCTTCGTCGCCCGTCGGGCGACGAAG
>NZ_JBDVNU010000026.1:0-12055 GCF_039969435.1 Ilumatobacter sp. | reverse complement strand
GCAGCCGCTGCCGACTCTGTCCCGGGAGTCCTCGATGGCGCGGGCGCCGCAGCCGTCCGCGCCCGTTGTCGCACCGACCGCCGAGCCGTCGGGGACCAGCGAGCCGTCGGGTGCACTGCCGACTCCGACCCCCGTCCCGATCGCTCCCGTGGTCCCGCTTCCCGTCGCGCCTGCTCCCCAGGTCGCGACCCCGACACCCCCGGTCGTCCCACCACCACCACCACCACCGGTTCCCCCGGCGACCTCGGTGGCTTCGGTGTCCGAGGAGGCGACTCCGTCTCCGGCCGAGGCGGCGGCACCGGTCGAACCGCCGACGCCGGTCGCCGATCCGCCGGTGGCGCCTGGGCTCGAACCCGCGGCCGCGACGTCGATCCTCGTTCCCGACGAGCGGGACTCCCTCACCGGCGCCGTTGCCATCACCGACTCGGGAACGGAATCCCCCGGCGCACCGAGCAACCGACCCAAGAAGGCCGTGGCGTTGCTCGCGGTGCTGCTCATCGGGCTCGCACTGGGCATCGGCGCCCTCCTGGTCGCTCAGCGCGACGGTGGGGAACCCGGGCCGCTCACCACACCCGACCGCGATCCGGCCCCGACGTCGGTCCCCGACGTGATCGCCCCGACCATCGTCGACGGTGTCGAACCGGTCCCTCCTGGGACCGAGGTGCCCGACACCGTGGTCGACTCCTCGGTGGAGACGGTCGCTCCCGCTCCGCAGACCACGGTCGCCCCCGAGACCACACTGGCTCCCGAGACCACCGTGGTCTCCGAGACCGTGCCGGCCGAGACCGTGCAAACCGAGACCGTGCCGTCGAGCGATCCGACGTTCGAGGTCGACGTCCCCGTCACCGGCGTCAACCCGCCCGTCACGGTGGGTGAAGATGCGGCGCCCGCCGGCGGGCCGGCCGAGTCGACCGCCGTGGTGCGCACCGGGCAGATCCACCTCGAAGGCGCTGTTCCGACGCAGGAGGCCGGCGATGCGCTGGCGGAACTCGCGGCGCAGATCCTCGGGCCCGACAACGTGTTCAACAACTACGTCGTCGACCCCGCAGCAGGTGACCCCAGCCTCGGCAACATCACCGTCGAGGACGCGATCAACTTCGCCACCGACAGCGCGGTGATCCTCGATCCGGACGGTGCGCTGCTGAACCAGGGACTCGCATTGATGACCGTTCGTCCGGCGGTGACGATCACGGTCGTCGGGCACACCGACGACCGCGGCACGGTGGAGGGAAACCAGGCGCTGCCACTCGCTCGCGCCGAATCGGTCACGTCGTGGTTCGTCGAGCCCGGCATCGATGCCTCCAGGATCACGACGTCCGGGGCGGGACAGGACCAGCCGGTCGCCCCGAACGACACGCCCGAAGGCCGACGCGCGAATCGGCGGATCCAGTTCTTCCTCGAGAACCTCCTCACCTGACGCCACCTGACGCCGCCCCGACCGCCACGCTGTCGGGCAGGTTTCGGCGCGACGACGCTGGGGCGCGGTCGCCGGTCGGGCCCGTCGGGTGATCCGCCGGACCCGGCGATTCGGTGACGAAGACGACGCAATGCTTGACAGCGGCGCCGGAAGTCTTTACCTTGACCCGGAATTCGTTCGGCGCCGCTCAGCCAGGGTGTGCTCCGAGCTTCAGAACCTCGATCACGACTCGTCGAGCTTTGCTCCGAGAGCGGTTGATGTTGCATGCCGGGCCTGGCTAGGATCGTCTGTTGCCGTGCGTGTCGTTCCGTTTCACCTCCCTTCGAGTGTGTCGTTGCGCGCCCCGGCCTCTGGCAGCACCCACAAAGGCGTCGAGTACTGGCGTCGAACCCCTTGGAGAGTGATCCGTGGCGACTCGTCCCGTGTCTCGTGAGCGTTATTCGTTCGGCAACCTGAAAGAGCCGCTGGAGCTCCCCGATCTGGTCGCCGTCCAGACCGAATCCTTCCAGCACTTCCTCGACGAGGGCCTGGCGGAGACGTTCCGCAGCATCAGCCCGATCAAGGACTTCTCCGAGAACCTCCAGCTCGAGCTGGAGTTCGACCCGTTCGATCCGGACCTGCGCCCGCCCCCGAAGTTCTCGGTGGAGGAGTGCAAGGAGAAGGACATGACCTACAGCGCGCCCGTCTTCGTGCGCGCCCGGTTCATGAACCGCAACACCGGCGAGATCAAGGAACAGGTCGTCTTCATGGGCGACTTCCCCATGCAGACCGAGAAGGGCACGTTCATCGTGAACGGCACCGAGCGTGTCGTCGTGTCCCAACTCGTGCGTTCGCCGGGTGTGATCTTCGAGCCGGGTGAGCGTTTCCGCCTCCGCAACCTCACCAAGCACCAGCTCGTCAAGGGCACGATCCACCCGTACCGCGGTGAGTGGATGGAGTTCGACGTCGAGCACAAGCCCGGCAAGGACGTCACTGCCGGAACGCGAGTCGCTCGCAAGCGCCGCCTCGGCATCTTCACGATGCTGCGCGCCCTCGGCTACGACGAGATGAACGCCCCCGGCTTCCTCGATCGCTTCGTGTCCCACTTCGACTTCCTCGAGGGTCAGTGGGAGAAGGAGCGCGAGATCGCCCCCACCCAGGAAGAGGCGCTCGTCGAGATCTACAAGCGTGCCCGTCCGGGTGAGCCGCCCACGGTCGAATCGGCCAAGGCCTACTTCCGCAACGCGTTCTTCGAGAGCCGTCGTTACGACCTCAGCCGGGTCGGCCGCTACAAGATCAACCGCAAGCTCGGCGAGGAAGTCGCCATGCTCGACGAGATGTTCGGCCTCGGTGGCCTGCACAACGAGGAAGGCGAGCCGCTGCTCGACTTCCCCGAAGAGGGTCAGAACGTGCTGTCTCGCTGCGAGGTGCTCGCAGCGATCAGCTACATGCTGCACCTCGTCAAGCAGGAGCCCGGCTACCGCCTCGACGACCAGGACCACTTCGCCAACCGGCGAATCCGTTCGGTCGGCGAGCTGATCCAGAACCAGGTCCGCATCGGTCTCAGCCGCATGGAGCGCGTCGTGCGTGAGCGCATGACCACCCAGGACGTCGAGTCGATCACACCGCAGACCCTGATCAACATCCGTCCGGTCGTCGCTGCGATCAAGGAGTTCTTCGGAACCTCGCAGCTCAGCCAGTTCATGGACCAGGTCAACCCGCTGTCGGGCCTGACCCACCGCCGTCGCCTGTCGGCGCTCGGTCCGGGTGGTCTGTCCCGTGAGCGCGCCGGCTTCGAAGTGCGCGACGTGCACTTCAGCCACTACGGCCGCATGTGCCCGATCGAAACGCCGGAAGGCCCGAACATCGGCCTGATCGGCGGTCTGTCCACCTACGCACGCGTCAACGAGTTCGGCTTCATCGAGTCGCCGTACCGTGAGGTCAAGGACGGCAAGGTCACCGGCAAGATCGTCTACATGGCGGCCGACGAGGAAGAGAACTACGTCGTCGCCCAGGCGAACACCCCGCTCAGCGACGATGGTCGCATCGTCGCGCCGAAGACGCTCGTGCGTCGCTCGCCTCAGGCGGCCAGCCTCGAGGACCTGCGCAAGATGCTCGAAGCCGAGAGCTTCTTCGGTGCCACCACCGACATCGGCTACGTGCCGCCGGAGGAGGTCGACTTCATCGACGTCAGCCCGAAGCAGATCGTGTCGGTCGCCACGGCGCTGATCCCGTTCCTCGAGCACGACGACGCCAACCGTGCCCTCATGGGCGCCAACATGCAGCGTCAGGCCGTCCCGTTGCTGCGCGCCGAGGCGCCCTACATCGGCACCGGCATGGAGAATCGGGCGGCGCGAGACGCCGCCGACCTGATCCAGGCGACCGACGAAGGCGATGTCATCGAGGTCAACGGCGACACCATCACGGTGCAGTACAAGACCGAGGGCAAGAAGGTGTACCGCCTCAACAAGTTCACCCGGTCCAACCAGGACACGTGCATCAACCAGAAGCCACGCGTCCGCGAAGGCGACAAGCTCGAGGTCGGCACGATCATCGCCGACGGCCCGTCGACCGATCACGGTGAACTCGCACTGGGCAAGAACCTGCTCGTGGCGTTCATGCCGTGGGAGGGCTACAACTTCGAGGACGCGATCATCCTGTCCGAGCGCCTGGTGAAGGACGACGTGCTCACGTCGATCCACATCAAGGAGCACGAGGTCGACGCCCGCGACACCAAGCTCGGCCCCGAAGAGATCAGCCGTGACATCCCGAACCTGAGTGACGACATCCTCGCCGACCTCGACGACCGTGGCATCATCCGGGTCGGCGCCGAAGTCGGCCCGGGCGACGTCCTCGTCGGCAAGGTCACCCCGAAGGGCGAGACCGAACTGACCCCCGAGGAGCGCCTGCTGCGCGCCATCTTCGGTGAGAAGGCCCGCGAGGTGCGCGACACCAGCCTCAAGGTGCCCCACGGCGAGGTCGGCAAGGTCATCGACGTCAAGGTGTTCAACCGCGACGACGGCGACGAACTGCCCCCGGGCGTGAACCAGCTCGTGCGTGTGTACGTCGCTCAGAAGCGCAAGATCAGCGTCGGTGACAAGCTCGCCGGTCGCCACGGCAACAAGGGCGTCATCTCCAAGATCCTCCCGATCGAGGACATGCCCTACAACTCCGACGGCCAGCCGGTCGACATCATCCTCAACCCGCTGGGCGTTCCGTCCCGGATGAACGTGGGCCAAGTGCTCGAGTCGCACCTCGGGTACTGCGCACGTTGGGGCTGGACGAATCCGGACGGCACCAAGATCGGCGACGACCCGATCCGTGGCACCGAGACCAAGACCCGTCCGAACACCAAGCCGGCGACCTTCGTCGCCACACCGGTGTTCGACGGCGCCAACTGGGACGAGAAGGAGAAGTCGGGCGATCTGCCGACCATCCAGGAGATCCTCGGCGACCTCAACCCCGAGTCCGCCTCCGGCGACCGCCTCGTGGGCCTGAACGGCAAGGTCACGCTCTTCAACGGTCGCACGGGTGAGCCGTACGACGGGCCGATCACGTGTGGCTACATGTACATCCTGAAGCTGGCGCACCTCGTCGACGACAAGATCCACGCCCGCTCCACCGGCCCGTACTCGATGATCACCCAGCAGCCGCTCGGTGGCAAGGCGCAGTTCGGTGGCCAGCGCTTCGGTGAGATGGAAGTGTGGGCCCTCGAGGCCTACGGCGCGGCGTACTGCCTGCAGGAACTGCTCACGATCAAGTCCGACGACGTGTTGGGTCGGGTGAGGGTGTACGAGTCGATCGTCAAGGGCGACAACATCCCCGAACCGGGCGTGCCCGAGTCGTTCAAGGTGCTGATGAAGGAGATGCAGGCACTCTGCATCAACGTCGAGGTGCTCACCGACACCGGCCAGCAGATCGAGATGCGCGACCTCGACGACGAGGTGTTCCGCGCCGCGGAGGAACTCGGCATCGACATCTCGCGTCCCGAGCGTGGCACCGACGAAGACGACGCCCGCCGCGAGCGCGAGAAGGCCGAGCGCTCCGCACGGTACTGAGCCCGTCGTGGTGTGGCAGGGGTCTGACCCACTCCACACCACGACCGGGAACATCATCTCCGAGATGGTGTGGAGTGGGTCAGACCCCTGCCACACCACCTCGATGAACGACTGACAACGCAAGAGCAATCCAAGGGAAGAAGCAACAACATGCTCGACGTCAACATGTTCGACCAACTCAAGATCGGGTTGGCCACGGCCGACCAGATCCGTACGTGGTCCCACGGCGAAGTGAAGAAGCCCGAGACCATCAACTACCGCACGCTGCGCCCCGAGAAGGACGGACTCTTCTGCGAGAAGATCTTCGGGCCGACCCGCGACTGGGAGTGCTACTGCGGCAAGTACAAGCGCGTGCGCTTCAAGGGCATCATCTGTGAGCGCTGCGGTGTGGAAGTCACCCGGAGCAAGGTCCGGCGCGACCGCATGGGCCACATCGAACTGGCCGCGCCCGCCGTGCACATCTGGTACCTGCGTGGCACCCGGTCGTGGCTCGCCTACCTCCTCGCCGGCATCGAGCCGAAGGAGGAGCTCAAGGCCAAGATGCTCGAGAAGGTCATCTACTTCGCGGCGCACCTGGTCAGCTGGGTCGACGAGGAAGGTCGCCACGAGGCCACGGCGAACCTCGAAGCCGAGTACCTCGAAGAGCGTGACGTCATCTCGAAGGAGATGGAACTCGAACTCGACGAGCGCTTCAAGCAGCTCGAGGACGACGTCGCCGCCGCCGAGAAGGAAGGCGCCAAGGCCGCCGACCTCAAGAAGCTGCAGCGCGAGTCCGACAAGGAGATCGAGGCCATCCGCGAGCGCTACGACATGGAACTCGACCTGATCTCGCGTACGTGGGACGAGTTCAAGGGCCTGCACGCCCGCAAGATCATCGAGGACGAACTGCTGTGGCGCGAGATGCGCGACAAGTACGGCGAGTACTTCGAGGGCGGCACCGGCGCCGAGGCGATCAAGCAACTGATCGACCGGATCGACTTCGACGAGGAGGAGATCAAGCTCCGCGAAGCGATCGATCCCGGCGACTCGGGCCGCAAGCCGCTCAGCGCCCAGCGCAAGCAGAAGGCCATCAAGCGCCTCAAGATCGTCACCTCGTTCAACCGTCGTGACGACCACGAGCGTCGGATCAACGACCCGAAGGCCATGATCCTCGACGCCGTGCCGGTGATCCCGCCGGAACTGCGCCCGATGGTGCAGCTCGACGGTGGCCGCTTCGCCACCTCCGACCTCAACGACCTCTACCGCCGTGTGATCAACCGCAACAACCGACTCGAGCGTCTGCTCAACCTCGGCGCGCCGGAGATCATCGTCAACAACGAGAAGCGCATGCTGCAGGAGGCCGTCGACGCACTGTTCGACAACGGTCGCCGTGGCCGCCCGGTGACCGGGCCGGGCAACCGTCCGCTCAAGTCGCTGTCCGACATGCTCAAGGGCAAGCAGGGTCGTTTCCGTCAGAACCTGCTCGGCAAGCGCGTCGACTACTCGGGCCGCTCGGTCATCGTCGTCGGCCCGACGCTGCGTCTGCACCAGTGCGGTCTGCCCAAGCTGATGGCGCTCGAACTGTTCAAGCCGTTCGTCATGAAGCGCCTGGTCGACCTCGAGCTCGCGCAGAACATCAAGACCGCGAAGCGCATGGTCGAGCGTCGTCGCCCGCAGGTGTGGGACGTCCTCGAGGACGTCATCAAGGAGCATCCGGTGATGCTCAACCGTGCACCCACGCTGCACCGTCTCGGCATCCAGGCCTTCGAGCCCGTGCTGGTCGAGGGCAAGGCGCTCCAGATCCATCCGCTCGTCTGTACGGCGTTCAACGCCGACTTCGACGGTGACCAGATGGCCATCCACGTGCCGCTGTCCGCCGAAGCGCAGGCCGAGGCCCGGGTGCTCATGCTGTCGGCGAACAACATCCTGTCGCCGGCGTCCGGTCGCCCGATCACCGTCCCCTCGCAGGACATGATCATCGGTGGGTACTACCTCACCGAAGGCATCGAGGACGCCACGGGCTCGGGTCGTGTCTTCCGCCATCTGTGGGAAGTGCTGCGCGCGTACGAGGAGAAGACCCTCGACCTGCACGCCACGATCGAGGTGCGCACGGGGCCCGGCGAGAAGTTCGCCACGACCCCCGGCCGCGCCCTGTTCGAGGAGGCCCTGCCGCCGGAGTACACCGACCTGTTCGGTCACATCGACCACCTCATCACCAAGAAGGAGATGGGCGTCCTGGTCGAACGGCTGTCGGACAACTTCGACAAGGCCACCGTCGCTCGCACACTCGACAACATCAAGAACCTCTGCTACCGCTTCGCCACGCAGTCCGGCATCACCGTGTCGATCGACGACGTGCGCACCCCGGCTGCGAAGAAGGGGATGATGGAGGAGTACGAGCGTCAGGCCGAGAAGGTCGAGAACCAGTTCAAGCGCGGCATCATCACCGACGGTGAACGGCGTCAGCAGGAGGTCCGCATCTGGACCGACGCGACCGCCGAGGTGCAGGCGGAGATGGAGCTCGAGTTCAAGAAGGTCCAGTTCAACCCGATCGACATGATGGTCGGCTCCGGCGCCCGAGGCAACATGACCCAGATGCGTCAGATCGCCGGCATGCGCGGCCTCGTGGCCAACCCGCGTGGTGACATGATCCCGCGTCCGATCAAGTCGAACTTCCGTGAAGGACTCGAGACCCTCGAGTACTTCATCGCCACCCCCGGTGCCCGCAAGGGCCTGGTCGACACCGCTCTCCGTACCGCTGACTCCGGCTACCTGACCCGTCGCCTCGTCGACGTGGCCCAGGAACTGATCATCCGCGAGATGGACTGCGGCTCGACCCTCGGAGTATGGATCGAGAACATCGGCGAGGACACCGCCAACAAGCGGGCGTACCTCGAGACGAAGCTCTACGGCCGGGCGCTGCTCAACGACACCCCGCTGTCGGTGCCGATGGAGAAGGACGGCGAGTCGTTCTCGATGCTGCCGCGCAACACCATCGTCGGCGACGAGGAGATGGAAGCACTGCGCGACGATCCCGAGATCACCCGCCTGCGGGTGCGCTCGGTGCTCACGTGCGACGCCGAACTCGGCGTGTGCGCCATGTGCCACGGTCGGTCGCTGGCCACCGGTCAGATGATCGAGCTCGGCGAGGCCGTCGGCGTCATCGCCGCTCAGTCGATCGGTGAGCCCGGTACCCAGCTGACGATGCGAACCTTCCACACCGGTGGTGTGGCGGGCAAGGACATCGCCGGTGGTCTGCCCCGAGTCGTCGAGCTCTTCGAAGCTCGTACGCCGAAGGGTTCGGCCCGTCTGGCCAAGGCAACCGGCGTGTTGCACCTGCGTGAGGACGAGGGCAAGGGCATCCCCGTCGTCGTCATCGACGACGCGGGCGAGGAACACGAGACCCTGTTGCCGCTGGGTGCGCGCCCGATCGTCACCGACGGTCAGGACATCAAGGCCGGCGAGCCGCTGGTCGATGGTCCCTTCGACCCGAAGGAGATCATGGAGATCAAGGGCATCCGCGAGACGCAGCTGTACCTGGTCGAGGAAGTCCAGCGGGTCTACCGCGACCAGGGTGTGTCGATCCACGACAAGCACATCGAGTTGATCGTGCGTCAGATGACGCGTCGCATCGGCGTGCAGGAGCCCGGTGGCACCGGCTTCCTGCCCGGCGAGCGGGTCGACTCGAAGCGCTTCCGCGACACCAACCGTCGCATGGTCGAGGAGTCCCTGCGTCCCGCCGAGGGCCGGCCCGAGCTCATGGGCATCACCAAGGCCTCACTGGCCACCGAGTCGTGGCTGTCGGCTGCATCGTTCCAGGAGACCACGCGTGTCCTGACCGAAGCGGCGATCGACGGACGCGGCGACGACCTGATCGGCCTCAAGGAGAACATCATCCTCGGCAAGCTGATCCCGGCCGGCACCGGCATGGCGAAGTACCGCGAGTTCGGCATCGAGGCGCCCGACTACGAGCCGATGACGTACTACACGTCGGACGGCATGGACGAGGAAGACCCCGCAGCCTTCCTCGCCGGCCTGCACGGCACGTACTCGAGCGACGCAGCGCAGGTCCAGACCGAGCCGATCGGTTGACCCACGGCGGTGCGATCGCACCGCCCGAGTGGCCGCTGGCCACCCGACGCACGAACGATCCGACGACGGCCCGGGTGGCGACACCCGGGCCGTCGTCGCGTTCGCAACCGGTTCGCCGATCAGAACGGGTGACGCCGTCCATGTGACGTGAATTGGTGGACAAATGATTGAAGTTTTCACTCTGCGTGCCGAAACAACTCGCATGGCGTCACCCACGATCAGCGTCGACACCATGGAGCCCGAACCCCTGCTCCACGAACTGTTCGACGCCGATGTGGCCCGGGAGATCGTCATGCGCATCTCGCAGTGCATGCACGACGGTGTCGTCCTCAAATCCGGCGATGGATCCGTGCGGTCGCACAACGCCGTGGCGTGCCGCCACCTCCGCGTGTCGTCGTCGAACCTGCTCGGGACGAAGTCACTCGACGCGCAGTGGCAGTGGATCCATCCGGACGGCAGGCCTTACCCGCGCAGCGAACACCCCGGAATGAGGACGCTGCGCACCGGCGTACCGATCGACGGTGACCTGATGGGCGTCCGTGACGGCGACGACGGTGACGTCCGGTGGCTGAGCACCGCCACCATGCCGATCCAACTCGGCGGAAAACGCCACATGATCGTCGTCTTCAACGACATCACCCGCGAATTCGACAACGGCCGCGCGCTGCGGTCGACCCTCGATTCTCTCCAGGCCCGGCTCGTCCCCTCCGAGATGTCGACGATCGAGGGCATCCGACTCGCGGCGACGCACCGTGGTCGTGGTGACGACGACGTCCTGGGCACGGACTTCTACGGCCCCAACGTCGACGGCCCCGACGACCTGTCGTTCTTCATCGGCGACGTCTTCGACCGCGGCACGCCGGTGTCGACGGCCGGCACGCTCGCGCACGCGTCGCTGCGCGCCCTCGGGCCGTTCGTCGACGACCCCGAGGCGATGCTGGCCAAGCTGCACGCCATCGTGGTCGACGACAGCACCGACGCGGCCCCGTCACTGATCCACGGGCGGTTGCGGCGACGCGGCAACCGGCTGGTGATGTCGGTCGCCAGCGCTGGACACGCGCTCCCGATCCTCGTGCGCGACGGGCAGACGAGCGAGATCGGTCGGCCCGGTGGCCCGGTCGGCGCCGCCGACAATGATCGGCGGCCCAGCACCGAGTGGGAGCTGTTCCCCGGTGACCGACTCGTGATGTACACCGACGGGATCACCGATGGCATCCGTCCGCGTCTCACCGCGGCCGATCTGTTGGACCGGATTCCCACCAACGGTTCGATCGACCGGATCGTCGACGTGCTCGGGCGTCTCGTCGACCCCTTCCGTGACGACGGGGCAGACGATGCCACGGTGCTCGGGTTCGAGGTCGAGCGGACGCCGTGGTGAACCATCGCCAGCGGCGCGGGGCGCACAGCACCGTGCTGCGGTCTGCACACGATTCCGACGAAGGAAGTACATCATGATCGACATGTCCCGCCCCCAGGCCGACTGGCTCGCGTCACTCTGTGACGAGGCGATGGCCGTGGCGATCGACGATGCCCTCGCCGATCTGGCCGCGGTCGACTCCGACGCAGCTGCGCAGCTGCGCCGTCGCCTGCTCGCGTGCACGACCTTCGCGATGAGCGACGTGTTCGGCAAGACGGCGAGCCCCGAGGTGCTGCTGCAACGGATCGAACACATCGAAGGCGGTGTGGCCATCGGGTACGAGGCGTTGGCGCGCTTCGGGCGCACGATGGACTCGGGTCGAGTCTTCGCGACGGCAGGTGAGTACGGGCTCGGTGTCGACCTCGAACTGACCACGCTGCGCGCAGCCGTGACTCGCCTCGAGGAGATCCCTGCCCACACGTTCCTCGGCCTGAACCTCTCGGCCAAGGCGCTCGCCGACCCCGGTGTCGAATCGGTGCTCGAGCAGATCGACCTCGGTCGAGTCGTGATCGAGTTGACCCAGCAGACCGAGATCGTCGACGTCCAGGAACTTCGTCGACGCGTCGATCGCCTCCAACAGAACGGTGCGGTGGTCGCCGTGGACGGGGCCGGCACGGGGTTCTTCCAGGGGCCGCGGGTGGCCGAACTGCAGCCGGAGATGATCAAGATCGCATCGGTCCTCGTGGTCGGGTGCGACGCGAGTGATGTACAGAGATCCGAGATCGCCGCGCTGATCGCCGTCGGACGTCGGATCGGCGCCACCGTGGTGGCGACCGGCGTCGAGCGGACGCAGGAACGTGACGTGGTGGCGAGTCTCGGTGTCGACGCCGTGCAGGGCTACCTCATCGGTCGACCCGCCGTCGCAGCCCAACTCGACATGGTCGGAATCTGAGCCCCGGCCCGACGACCCCATCGCCCCGTCCACCAAATCGGTGAGTTCGGGTCGGCCCACCGGCGAGGGAGTCTCACCGGTGCTGTCGGGTCGTCCGCAGCGGTGAGTCTGGGTCGGGGTGGGGGCGAGGGAGTCTCACCGGTGCTGTCGGGTCGTCCGCAGCGGTGAGTCTGGGTCGGGGTGGGGGCGAGGGAGTCTCACCGGTGCTGTCGGGTCGTCCG
>NZ_JBDVNU010000025.1:0-78950 GCF_039969435.1 Ilumatobacter sp. | reverse complement strand
GGGTTGTGAAGCGGCGACGGTCGTCGCCTCGGGTCAGCCGATCTCGACCTGAGCGAACGCCTTGATCGATGCCGAGCCGATGAACTGACTCACCGACTGCTTGTCGTCCTTCGCGTACGGCTGCTCGAGCAGCGCGACGTCCTTGAAGAATCCGTTGATCCGTCCGTCGACGATCTTCTCGATCGCCTGCTCGGGTTTGCCCTCGTTGCGGGTGATGGTCTCGAGCGTGGCACGCTCGGCGGCCACCACGTCGTCGGGCACATCGCCCTTGGCGAGGTACGTCGGGCGGGCGAACGCCACGTGGACAGCGAGGTCGTGAGCGAGTTCGGGAGAGCCTCCCTCGACCTCGACCAGCACGCCGTTGACGCCACGGCCACCCTGCACGTGCTGGTAGGAGCCGATGTCGTTGCCCTCTCCGGCCTCGATGCGCTCGACGGCGCCGATGCTGATGTTCTCCTTCAGCGTGACCTTGAGTTCCTCGAACTTGTCGGTGCGTTCGGCAACCGCGTCGGTGCCCTTCTCGGCGACGAGCGCGACCAGCGCTTCGGCTTCGCCCTTGAACAGGTCGGAGCCGGCGGTGAAGTCGGTCTCACACTTCAGTTCGACGATCGCGCCGACGTTGCCGACGACCGTGAGTGCCACCACGCCCTGGGTGGCGTCGCGGCCTTCGCGATTGGCGCTGGCCGCCAGACCCTTCTCACGGAGCCACTTCTTCGCAGCGTCCATGTCGCCGTCGTTCTCGGTGAGCGCCTTCTTGCAGTCCATCATCCCGGCGCCGCTGGAATCGCGGAGTGCCTTGACGTCTTGTGCGGTGAAATCCATTGCGGTCAGTCTTCCTTGTCTTCGGAGGGGGCTGCGGGCTCACCCTCGGAGTCGGCTTCCATCGGGGCAGCCGATTCTTCTGCTGCGGCGGGTGCTTCCTCGGCCGCCGGTGCTTCCTCGGCTGCGGGCGCTGCCTCGGCCGCCGGTGCTTCCTCGGCTGCGGGCGCTGCCTCGGATGCCGGTGCCGCCTCGGATGCCGGTGCCGCCTCGCCCGACGGAGCGCCTGCGGCCTCGGTGGCAGCCTGTGCGGTGCTCAGACGTGCGTCGCGGTCGGCCTGCGCCTGTGCAGCGGCGTCGCGAGCCGCCTTCTGAGCGTTCTCGAACTCGGCGATCTCCTCGGGGGTCTTCTCCACGGCGGGCGTAGGTGCCGGGTTGCGCTTCTGGGCGATGAACCGGCCTTCGGCCACGGCGTCGGCGATCACGCGAGCGAACAGGCTGTTCGAGCGGATGGCGTCGTCGTTGCCCGGGATCGGGTAGTCGACGACCTCGGGGTTGACGTTCGTGTCGACGACGGCCACGACGGGGATGCCCAGCTTGCGGGCCTCGGTGACGGCGATGTGCTCCTTGAGCGTGTCGAGCACGAAAATCGCGTCGGGCGCCTTCTTCATGTCGCGCAGACCGCCGAGGTTCTTCTGCAGCTTCGTGAGCTCACGGTTGAGCAGCAGCGCTTCCTTCTTGATCATCACTTCGGTCTCGCCCGACGCGACCATGCGCTCGTACTCGAGCATCTTGCCGACGCGCTTCGAGATGGTCTCGAAGTTGGTGAGCATTCCGCCGAGCCAGCGCTCGTTCACGTAGGGCATCCCGCACTTGTCGGCGTAGCTCTTGACGGGGTCCTGAGCCTGCTTCTTCGTGCCGACGAAGAGGATGTTGCCGCCCCCGGCGACGAGATCGCGCACGAAGCCGTAGGCGACTTCCACACGGGGCAGCGTCTGCTGCAGGTCGATCACGTAGATCCCGTTGCGTTCACCCCAGATGAAGCGCTTCATCTTCGGGTTCCACTTGCGGGTCTGGTGACCGAAGTGAGCTCCGGCCTCCAACATCTGACGCATGCTGATGACAGCCATGACTTGCTCCTTGTAGCGGTTGTTCCCCCGGGCCGGCGCCGCAAGGGGCGACCGCGTTGTGACCTGGAGGACGGTGAGTGGGTGTCGAATCGGTCGAAACGACCTGATCGAAGCTATCGGACGCGCTGCCGGGCCGCACCGTGATCACGCACGAACGACACGGTCACCGGATCGGCCGCACGCGGACCGTCTCGCTCACACATCGACGCCGCACCGCAGTGCCGGGGGTGGCGGCTGTCGGGGCGTGCTGCCGTCGACGGGAACCAGCCGCGGTCGCCCGACCAGTTTCCCGAGGTGCGGCGCCGGATCGCGGTACTCCTCGCCCACCCGCAACCCGAAGTAGAACTCCCCCGACGCCGTACCGATCGACGAACCCGACACGACGGTGTCGCCGTTCACGAGCGCCGACGAAATGAGCTTGCCGTAGGTCGTGCGCCGCCCGTCGCCGTGGCGGACGACGACGTATCGCGTCCCGGCGATCGTTCCCGACCACGTCACCATTCCGGCGGCAACGGCTCTGACCTGGCTGTTCGCACCCACTCGGTAGTCGAGACCGCGGTTCCCCGCGCAGTAGGGGCACGCGGGAGCCCTGAACGGATCGGTGACGGTGCCGACGACGGGCGGGCGCCAACACGGACCCGCCTGGGCCGCCGAGCCGGGGATGACGACCGCGACGACGGTCAGGAGACCGACGGCGACGCGTCGACGAGTGCGATGGGTGATGGTTCGGGACATGGCGCCTCCACAGAGATCCGGTGATCTTCGAGGACGTCCGAGACGTCGAGGGGGCGCCCGTGGGCGACGAGGGGCGTCGTCCGACGCGAATGATCCGGGTCAGGTGACGCCGGCAGCGCTCATGCGTGAGCGCAGGTGGAGCACCGACTTCGTGTGGATCTGGGAGACCCGCGACTCGGTCACCCCGATGACGTCGCCGATCTCGGAGAGGGTGAGGCCCTCGTCGTAGTAGAGCGACAGCACGAGCTTCTCACGTTCCGGGAGCTTCTTGATCTCGGCCCGCATGATCGAACTCGTCTCGCGGTCCTCGATCACCGCCGACGGTGAGCCGGACATCGCCGTGTCGGGAGCCGACGGCTCGGCACCCGCGGCGATGGCACGATCGAGGGGCCCGATCGTGGTGCTGGCGATGGCCGACAACCACTTGGTGAGCTCGGCATCGGAGATCTGGAGGTGGGCGGCGAGTTCCTCGTCGGTGGGGGCTCGGCCGGCCTTGTGTTCGAGCTCGGCGAACGCCTTCTCGACCTGGCGCGCCCGGCTGCGCACCGAACGTGGCACCCAGTCCAACTGGCGCAGACCGTCGTAGATGGCGCCGCGGATGCGCGGCACGGCGAACGTTTCGAACTTCACCCCTCGCTCGGGGTCGAACCGCTCGATGGCGTCGATCAGACCGAACACGCCACTGCCGATCAGGTCGCCCGAATCGACGTTGCTCGGCAGGCCCGCTCCGATACGGCCCGCGACGAACTTGACGAGTGGCGAGTAGTGGACGATCAGGTGGTCGCGCGCCGCCGGCTTCTGCCGCTTGAGCCAACGGTTCCACTGCATCTGGAGGTCGGCGTCTTCTGGAACGATGCTCATGCTGGGAGATGTTGGCCGTTCACGCTCGGGGATGGGCTTGGCGGTAGGCAGCGGAGAGGCGCTCTCGGCTGACGTGAGTGTAACGCTGCGTCGTGGCCACGTCGGAGTGGCCGAGGAGTTCTTGCACCGCTCGCAGGTCGGCCCCGCCGTCGAGCAGGTGTGTGGCGAAACTGTGGCGCAACGCGTGCGGATGGGTCGGTACCGGGGATCGGCGGTCGACGATCCGGCGCACGTCGCGCGGCGTGAGCGGCTTGCCCCGCTCGTTTCCGAACAGAGCGTCACCGCGATCGGCCGCGACCACATCGGAGCGCACGTCGAGCCACCGGCGCAACGCACCGACCGCCGGGCGGCTCAACGGAACGCGACGTTCCTTGGCACCCTTGCCCCACACGGTCGCCGCACCTCGATCGAGATCGAGCGACGGCTCCGTGAGCGAGCACAACTCACTCACCCGCAGCCCGGACCCGTACAGCACCTCGAGCACCGCATCGTCTCGGCGCCGCCGCCACTCCGGCTCGTCGCCGGTGACGGGCGTGGACGCATCGAGGAGACCGTGCAGGTCTCGTGCATCGAGGACCCGCGGGAGGCGACCGTCACCGGCCGGGACCGACACACCCGCGGTCGGGTCGCTCACGACGTGTCCGCTCGCGACCGACCAGCGGAAGTATCGACGCAGAGACGCCGTCTTGCGGGCCACGGTGCGGCGAGCGAAGCGTCGAGTGGTGAGGAACGCGAGATATCGCCGGATCGTTGACCGGGTGACATCGCCAGGACCCGCGAGGTCGAGGCGCTCGCACCACTCGACGAACGAGCGCAGGTCGGACAGGTAGGCGGTGCGCGTGTTCTCGGACACGGCGGTGAGACCTGCTCCGAATTCGTCGACCCGCCACGCACTCACGGCTTCGATGGTAGGAGGAATGACCCGCGCGAGCAGGGATGACGACGCTCGCAGTGCCATTGCTGTATCCGGCGTGCCCACGACACATCACCATTCGTGTCGTCGAGAACCGCCGATCGACTCCGTGGACTCGTACCAGCCACCGACTTCGACGAGCCAACCGTCACGCTCGAGCGTGACCAGCGCCTTGGCCGCACGACCGAGTGGCCAGCCGGTCCGATGTGCGATCGATTCGATGCTGCCCGGACGCTCCCGCAACAGGTCGCGAACGACGGCTCCGTCGGCGTCGGGGCCGCGACGGGTGTCGACCCGCTCGCGCCCCGCACGTCGGTGGTCGAGCCCGATCGCCACCAGCAGGCAGTCCACGTCGAATGCGGGGGCAGCCCCATCGGCCAGCAGGCTGTTGGTGCCGAGCGACGAACGTTGGTCGATGGGACCGGGAACGGCGAACACGTCGATCCCACGTTCGGCGGCCTCGCGCGCCGTGATCAGGCTCCCGCCTCGTTCGCGACTCTCGACCACCAGCACGATCTCCGACAATGCCGCCAGGACGCGGTTCCGTTGCGGGAAACGGAAGGGATCGGGAGCGACGCCAGGAGGCCACTCGGAGATGACCGCACCACGCTCGGCAACCTGCGCCCACAGGCGGCCGTGACGTTTCGGATAGGGCCGGTCGTGCCCGTTGGCGACGACCGCGACCGGCCGCGAACCCGGCGACTCGAGAGCGCCGAGGTGCGCGGCTCCATCGATCCCGAGTGCGAGACCCGACACCACGACGACGCCGGCGTCGGCGAGTTCGCGCCCGAACCGTTCGGCGGTCAGCGCACCACGTCGGGTCGGATTGCGCGTGCCGACGATGCCGACTCGGCGAGCATCGAGCGAGCGGATGTCGCCCTGGACGAACAGCACCGCAGGACGGCGCGGGTCGTCACGCAACTGAGGCGGAAAATCGTCGTCGTCCGGCGCGACGATCTGCACGCCGAGGTTCGCGCATCGCTCGGCGACGTCGTCGGGACGATTCCGTTCGGCCGATGCAGCCCACCGCGCACGCAGTCCGCTCGTCTGTTCGAACAGTGCGGCGATGGCGCCCGACGGGGCTTCGCTCCCCGTTGCGACGGCGAACGCCTCCTCGGGAGTCCTTCCCGACTGGAGTGCCACGAGGCGCGGCGTGGTCATGAGGTCGAGCCCGGCCAGTGCTGCGAGATGGATTCGATCGACCGCCGTCGACGGCGGGGCGGGCGGTTCGGGGAGCGACTGCGCCACGCTCACGCTGCACGCTCGATCGTGTGCGGCGGGCGGACACGCACCCGCATGCCGAGCGCGAGTGCGATCGTCTCCTCGTCGAGCACGTCGGCGCCCTCGGGCCGAAGGTCGCCGATCGTGCGCGCGACCCGCCTGAGCCGGTGGTACCCGCGTGCGCTCAGGCGACCCCGCTCCATCTCCGTACGGAGACAGTCCAACGCTGCCGGTGTCAATGGCGCGAACTGGTCGAGATCGCGGGCTGCGAGCCGGTTGTTGAGCACGCCCTGTCGGTCGAGCGCACGACGGCGCGCCGCGGCCACACGCAGGCGCACCACCGCGCTCGATTCACCTGGCCGGTTGTCGAGCAGTTGGGCGACGTCGGGCCGGTCGACCTTGACGCGTAGGTCGAACCGGTCGAGGAGCGGCCCCGACACGCGTCCGACGTACTTCCGGAGTCGTGCGTCACCGCACTCGCAGCCCCCCGGCTCGTTCCCGTCGCCACACGGGCACGGATTCATCGCCGCGACCAACTGGAACCTCGACGGGATCGTGACGTGCAACGCAGCACGACTCACGCTCACCTCGCCCTCCTCGAGCGGTTGTCGGATCGTGTCCATGACGCGCGGTGCGAACTCGGGCAACTCGTCCATGAACAGGACACCGCAGTGCGCGATCGAGATCTCTCCCGGGCGAAGGCTGACCGAACCTCCTCCGACCATGGCCACCTGCGAACTCGTGTGGTGTGGCGCCCGGAACGGCGGTCGAACGACCAGACCGTCGGGCGGCAGCGCGACTCCGGCGGCGGAGTGGATCATGGTGACGGCGAGCGCCTCGTGGCGGTCGAGCGGTGGCAGCAGCCCGGGGAGCCGCGCCGCCAACATGGTCTTGCCGGCACCAGGCGGCCCGACGAACAGGCAGTGGTGCCCACCGGCTGCGGCGATCTCGAGTGCACGGCGCGCCAACGGCTGACCGATGACGTCGGAGAGGTCTGGCTCGGAGGTGGGCACGGCGTCGTCGGGGCGGTCGTCGTGGTCGGGCCAGGGTGCCGACTCGTTGCAGACCGCCATGAGCTCACGAAGGTGGCGGCACGGCCGAACGTGCCCGTCGGCGATGATCGCCGCCTCGTGTGCGTTGCCGGCCGGCACCACGAGGTCGTCGACTTCGAGCACGCCCGCCATCGGGGCCACGCCGGGGACCGAGCGGATCGACCCGTCGAGCCCGAGTTCGCCGACGAAACCCATCCGCTGGATCGACTCGACGGGGATCTGCTCCGAGGCGGCCAGCACGCCGATCGCGATCGCCAGATCGAGGCCCGACCCCGATTTTCGCTGGCGTGACGGCGCGAGGTTGACCGTGATCTTGGTGTCGGGCCACCTCGCGCCGCTCGACATGACCGCAGCACGGACACGATCGCGCGACTCGCGCACCGATTCGTCGGGGAGTCCGACGACGTGGAAACCGGGGAGCCCCTTTCCGACGTGGACTTCCACGGAAACGGGGTGGCCCTGTGCTCCGAAGAGCACGGCCGATGGGACGGACGCGAACATCGCTACCTCCTGGATCGTTCGTTGATCTGAAGGAGGGGCGACTTCGCGACCCCACGACACGTTGGACGCCACCATACGCAGGGGGTGCTCCACAGTTTCGCCGGTCGGCCGTGGCGGAGGGGGCGAGGCGGTCGAGGCGCGAGGGGACGGCCCGACCCTGCCACCGGAACCGGGGACCGAGCTGACATGATCGCGGACGTGCGAATGGCCCGACTGCTTCCCTGCCTCGTGCTCGGCGCCTCGCTGCTCGGTTGCTCCGACAACGACCCGGGTGGAGACGCCGGACGGTTCTGCGGGGAGATCGCCGCCAACCAGAGTCAGCTCATCTCACCCCAACTCGACACGTCGGCCGACATCGAGATGTTCCTCGAGCTGTACCGGGAGATCGGTGACCTCGCGCCGCTCGCGATCGAGCCCGAATGGGAGCAGCTGATCCTCAACTACGAGACGGCGAGCACCGTCGTACCGGGTGATCCGGCATCGACGCAGAGCGCCGTGGCCATGGCGCTGCAGAGCGAGCAGGCCGGGGCCCGCGTCCAGCGGTGGCTGATGGAGAACTGCGCGCTCGACATCGGCCCGGTGGCCACGCTCGCACCGCAGAGCTGAGGGGTCCCGCCGCCGGGTGACGCATTCGCCCCCGATGCGACCGGATCAGGTCAGAGGATCTCGCCGCGGCGGGTCTTGACCGAGTCGCACAATCCGTATTCGACGGCTTCCTCGGCGGTGAACCAGCGGTCACGCTCGGAGTCGGCCTGGATCTGCTCGACGGGCTTGCCGGAGTGGAAGGCGATCAGCTCGGCCATGCGCTTCTTGGTGTAGCGGAGCTGCTCGGCCTGGATCTGGATGTCGGACGCCTGGCCACGCAGACCGGCGAGCGGCTGGTGCATCATGACCCGTGCGTTGGGCAGGACGTAGCGCTTGCCGGCTGCGCCCGCCGTGAGCAGGAACTGGCCCATCGACGCAGCGAGGCCGAGGCACACCGTGGCGACGTCGCATCCGACGAACTGCATGGTGTCGTAGATGGCCATGCCGGCCGTGACCGAACCACCGGGGCTGTTGATGTAGAGCCAGATGTCCGCATTCGGGTCCTCGCCCTCGAGGTACAGCAGCTGAGCGCAGATCTGGTTGGCGATGTCGTCGTTGACATCCGAGCCGAGCATGACCACACGGTTCTTCAACAGACGATCGAAGACCGCCGACCTGGGATCGAAGCCCCCTTCGAGTGCGAACGGCGCTGACGTCATCTGGTCTGGCATGGCGACATGCTATCGGTCACCGATTCGGAGTACGGTTCTGCGTCATGTCGGTGTCAGCATCCTTCCAGCCCGACCACATCGATGCCACCCCAGGACAAGCTGCGGCACTGTCGCTGCACCTGCAGAACAACACCGACGCCGAGCGTATGGTGACGCTGCGGGCGGGCGGCGGACTCGCCGCTCAGACCGTCCTGCAGACCGAGACGATCTATCTCGACCCGAACGAGCACTTCGAGGTCCCCGTCATCGTCGACGCCAACGCGAGCCTCGTCGCCGGACCGCACAGTTGCGTGATCGAGGTCGTCGACGACAAGGAGACCACGAGCGCAGCGGCGACCATCCAGGTCGCCACCAGCGAGGCATGGAGTGCCCGTCTGGAACCGCAACGTTCGAAGTCGGCGTCGGCGGGGCGCCACAAGGTCGTCGTCGAGAACTCGGGCAACGTCCCGATGACGGTCGAGTTCGTCGCCACGTCGGCGCCCGAGGTGTCCACCGAGTTGGCCGCACCCGCCGTCAACATCGATCCCGGCAAGACCGCGAAGGTCGAGTTCCGGGTCGCCCCGCACGCGAAGTTCTGGAGCGGAACATCGGTCGAGCACCCGTTCTCGATCGCCGTCGCCGGGAGCAACGGCGACCGCTCCGACCTCGAAGGCACCTACGAGCAGGGTCCGCGCGTCCGTTCCTGGTTCGGACCTGCTGCGGCCGGAATGGTCGGGGCGCTCCTGCTCGGAACGCTGGCATGGTTCACCGTGTTGAAGCCGTCCGTGCTCGATTCCGCACGCGAGGAAGCCGCCGAGCTCGACGCCCTCCAGCAGGCCGACCTCGACGACCGGGTCACCGCGATCGAGGCGGCGGCCGAGGAGGCGGCGGAGCTGCCACTCGGCGATCCGACCGACCTGCGCCTCACGGTCGACGCCGAGGCGTCCACCACCTCGACGCAGGAGTTCGACTTCGACGCCACCGGATCGGGCCGGATCCTGTCGATCAGCGACGTCGTGTTCCAGAACCCGACCGGGGCCGCCGGGCGGGTCGAGTTGCTGCGCGACGACGAGGTCCTGCTCGACCAGGAGATGGCGAACTTCCGCGACCTCGACTTCCATTTCGTGGCGCCGTTCCAGATCGAGAGCGGCAGCAGCGTCTCGCTGCGGGTGACGTGCACGACCCCGGGGCCCGGCACCGAGGCCTGCGAAGCAGCCGCCACGATCATCGGCTTCGTCGACAACGTCTGACCCGACCCGGTGCACGTTCCCGACCCTCGGGAACGGATCCACGTCACGCAGGCTCGGAACGGTGGACACCGACGCGGAACACCGATGACACCTGCCGTCCGCTCAAACCCGGGAGGCGCCAACCGGTGATCAGCGGCCGATGTTCGGCCCGATGCCTTCGAGCACCGGCGGACCCGAGCGATCGCTGGTCTCGGTCACCAGCATCGTCCCCACCACATCACCGAACAGATCGGTCTGCGCAGCGACCGACACCTCGATGGGTCCGGCCTGCGTGTTCGGGAGGACGAGCACCGGGAGGTCGAACGTGCCGGAGTCGTCGACTGCGACCTGCAGGACCTGTGTCGACCAGGCGACATCGAGGGTCACCCCGGTCGGGAATCCTGCACCTTGCAGCGTGACGACCTGGCCCACCGCAGCGACGCCCGGGACGATCGTCACCGTGGGAGGCGGTGCTCCGACACCGGTGACGGGAACGGTGATGTCGACCCCGTTCTCGAGCGAGGCGACGAGCGACACCTCCTGCGCTCCGGCGGTGGTCGGCGCGAACGCCAGGGTGACTCCACAGCGGGCTCCGACGGCGACGGACTCACCGGCACATGTCGTCTCGACGATCTGGAACGCTCCCGGCTCGGCCGGCTCGAGGCGCACCCCGACGACCGTCACGGCACCGGAGCCGTTGTTCACGACTTCCACCAGGCCCGTGCGTCGCCCGGCGTCGATGATCGTCGGCGCGAAGTCGAAGGCGGCAGGACTGGCGGTCACGCCGGCACCCGGTGCGACCGTGGTGGTCGTTGTGGTGGTGGTCGTCGCGCCGGGGGATCCGCCGGTCGACGTCCCACGGGTGGACCCGCCGGTCGATGTGCCCCGGGTGGACCCGCCGGTGGTGCCGCGGGTGGAACCGGTCGAGGAGCCCCCGGTCGAGCCCCGCGTGGTCGACGATCCGCCCGATGACGAACCGCCGGTGGAGGACCCGCCCGTGGAACTCGGCGTGGTGGTGGACGTGGTCGTCGTCGGTGCCTGGCCGAGCGCGGTGACCCGCGTGGTGATCGGTGCGACGCCGAACGCGGTCGAGGTGAGCGTCACCGTGGCAGACGAACCCTGGAGTCGCTGCACGGTGAACGACACGTCGATCCCGCAGGTGGTTCCCGGGCGGATGATCGCTCCGCAGCGATCGGCGGTGATCGCGAACGTCTCGTCGACGGTCAGCGACGCGACTCCGACGCTGGCGGGTCCACGGTTGGAGAACGTCAGCGTCGTGGTGAGCACGTCTCCGACGTTGCCCGTCCCGAGGTCGAACGATTCGGCATCGAAGGACGCATCGGCCGCGACGGTCGTGACCGCGACGTCGGTGTCGACCGCCGGGGTCTGCGCCGAGACGACGCGATCGCTGACGATGGTCGTGCCCAGCCGGTCGACGGCGGGACCCGACCGGGTCGGGGCGATCGTCGACGTGAGCGACGTGCGTCGGGTGGTGGCGAACGGTGCGGCTCCCTGACCGGTGCGCGACACGACCGAGAGCGACCCGGTGGTGCCCACGCTCTCGAACACGACGTGGTTGCCGTCGGCGCTGACCGAGGGGCGTCGGCCGGGGCCGAGATCGACGCGACTGAACGGCGCCGCGCCTCGTCCGACGACGAGCACCCCGTCTCCCGACGACGCAGCCACCACGGTGCCGTCGGCGGACACCGTCGGCTCGTCGGCGGCGGGAAGGATCGCGGTGGTGGTGGGTCCGCCCGCTCCGACGGCGTTGGCGAACACGGTCATCTGGTCGACGTCGACCGGTTGCCCGTCGACGGGTCTCGGACCGGCGGCGAAGACGATCACGGAACCGTCGTCGGAGACGTCGACACGCTCGGAGACGGCATGATCGGTTGCGTCGCCGTCGGGTCCGTCGAAGCGCCCCGACTCCGTGTACCCGAGTGCGGGCGCCGGGTTGCGGACGAAGCGAATCACGTCGTCGCCGTTGCTGACGGCGATGACCGAGCCGTCGAAGGACGTCGCAGCAGGTCCGTAGGAGCCGTCGACGGCAACGTCGAGGACGGAGATCGGGCCGTCGAGGCCTGCAACCGGGTCGAGACACCGGTCGAGAACCCTGATCGGAGCACTCAGCGCCTGCAGCGCCAGCGGTTGAGCGTCGACGTCGGTGGGGACGCTCCCTGTGACCGTGGTCGAGGTGGTGCTCGCCGTGGTGGTGGTACTGCTGCTGGTCGACGAGGTGGTGCTCGAGGACGTCGTGGTCCCGACGGCGTCGGACTGGTCGCCCGGATCCGGCTGGGGGGAGACCGGGGGGACCGACCAGGTGATGATGCACCCGTTGCCGCTGATCGCGGGGTCGATCGCGCCCTGCGATCCGGGGATCGGTGTGGTGGTCGCCGGGAGGACGGCACCGGTGGGGGCCAGAGGGCCGCGATCGTGGAACACGAGCGACGAGGCGGCGTCGGCGTCGACGGGGGTCGAGACGAAGACGATCGAGCGTCCGTCGTGTGAGATCGCCGGTGCGGCGTCGACCCCTGGATTGGGGATCGGCGTGGTGGCGACCGACTGCGCACCTCCCGGCGCGCCGAACGAGGTCACTGCAGCCACGGCACCGGCAGCCATGGTGCCCACGACCCCCGCCCGGGTCCACCTGGACTTCATGCGACGAGACTACTCGTCGTCCTCACCGCTCGACCATCGCCCATGGCAAAGCCATGTCAAGGCCACTGTCGAGAGCCAAGGTCGAGAGCAGATGTCAGGAGAAGGATCGAGGTCTGCAGGCGCACCGTTCAGCGCTCGACGCCGCTCATCACGACGGCCACTCTCGAGGTGGCGTCGAATCGATCCGGATCCGTCTCCAGAACGTGCAACAACCCGGCCAGGCCCGCCGACCCGGTCGCACTGGCCTCGAAGCCGGCGTCGTGGGCCAGGCCGTGCGCGGCGACGACCATCGCCTCCGATGCCACGACCGACGACCCGCCGGCGATGCGCAGGGAGTGGGCGATGTCGACCCAGTCGTAGGTCTCGTCGTCGAGGATCCCGTCGGCGAGCGACGTCGGGTCGTCCCACACCGTCATCAGTTCGTCCCAGTGGAACCCCACGTCGACGATGCCACGCTCGCCCGCTCGCTGCAGTGCACGGTCGAGCGGCGCACATCCCTGCGTCTGCACGGGGAAGGTCGCCACGTCGATCCCGCTCGCAGCGAGCGCCGTGAACGTCGCTGATGCGAACGCACCGCCCCCGACCTGGACGAACAGCCCGTCGAGCCAGGCGAATCCGCGGTGACGTAGTGCGGTGGCGATCTCCCAGCCGAGGGTGCGGCCACCGTCGAGACACAGTGCGTTCTCGGGCCCCTGCACCGTGAACGGGATCGATCCCGCGGCGACCGCCTCGCGGAACCGGAGCATCGCCGGGTCGCCCGCCTGATCGGTCTCGGTGCGCGTGCTGCGATGGACGATGGCGCCGAGTTCGTCGAGGCGGTCTCCGAATCCGTCACTCATCCATGTCGGCACGAAGACGTCGATCGGCCAGTCGACGGCCTTGGCCAGGGTGGCAGCGGCGAGGGCGGCGTTGCCGCAGGACGCGATCGCGAGACGTGGTCGCTCGGTGAGCACCCCGACCTCCTCGGCGGCGCGCAGGTGGAGCAGGATCGAGAAGAGGAAGCGCGCCTTCTGGCTGCCGGCGACCGAGCCGGTCTCGTCCTTCACCCACACTCCCCCGTCGGCGTCGAACCCGAGCACGTCGGACAGAACCGACGATCGCTCGAACGGGGTCACGTGGAAGCCGACCCCACCCACGTCACGCACGGCGTCGTCGATCTCCAGCACGAGCGCCCGGCGGCGAACCGCGTCCATGCCGGCGGCGTCGGCACACGCCGCCCAGGCGAGGTGCTCGTCGGCGGAGACGAACGGGTGTCGGTCGGCGGGAATCTCGACCGGTGTCGGCTGATCCACGATCGACAGGGCGTGATGTCGGTCGCGGGTGGTGGAATTCGGGCAGCGGAAGGGCATCCACGTCGACATGGCGACCTCCGCGCCGCAGCGCAGGCACTCCCACCGGCGCGCCGTCATCGCCCGGCGACCCGGCGACTCGTCGACGGATCGACCGGACGGCGCTTCGCGATTCGTCATCGTCGAGAACGGGACCGGGCGGCTCAGGAGCCGGCGGCGACGCGGCCGTTGAAGTCGTCGATCATGTCGTCCCAGACGCCGACGTAGCGGCGAAGTCCGCGCCAGAAGTCCTGCGAGCGGCGGGCCTCGAACAGCTCGAACGGAGTGCCCTGCTGCTCCACCCAGGTGTAGTAGCCCAGGTTGAACAGCCTGCGGCGATCCTGTTCGGTGCAGTCGATCATGTGCTCGGTCGAGGCACCGCGGAGGTGTTCGCCCACGGCGGCTGCTGCGTCGGTCGTGGTGAACTCGTTGCCGTAGCGGCTCTCCAGGAGCTTGGCCCGCTCACTCGGATAGAGGGCTGCGCCGTCGGTGGCCACGGTGATCAACGCCTGGTTCTCGCCGAGGCCCATCAGCTTCGCGGTCTTGATGGCGGCAAGCATGTTCGCGATGGCCGAGAACCCGAAGTGCTCGAGCTTGTCGACGAGGCTCTGGGACACACCCATCGACTGCGCCAGATACGCCCGCCCCGCGTCGGTGTTGAACGCGAGGTCGAGTTCGTCGGTGGCCTTGTCGGAGATCGCCACGACCACGTCGGTGTTGGCGATGTTGTGGATCAGCGGGATGTGCTTGTCGCCGATGCCCTGGATGTTGTGCTCTCCGTAGCCGTTCTCCAGCATCGTCGGGCACTCGAGAGCCTCGACGGCCACGATCTTCGTGCCGTACTCCTCCTTCAGCCGATCACCGGCGGCGATGGTTCCCGCCGACCCCGTGGCCGACGTGAAGGCCGCGAGTTCCAGGTCGCGCCCGACCACGCCGTACTCGGCACGCACGGATTCGAACACGTGAGCGAGAGCGCGCCCCGTGACCTCGTAGTGCCCGAGGTGGTTGCCGAACTCGGAGAACTGATTGAGGACGAAGTTCCCGGGGTCCTTGGCCAACTCGTTGCAGGCGTCGTAGATCTCCTTGACGTTCGACTCGGTGCCGTGGGTCCTGATGACGTCCTCGGCCGGGTCGGCGCACCAGCGATCGAGCCAGTCGAAGCGTTCCTGACTCATGCCCTCGGGCAGGATCGCCACGCCACGGCTGGCCATGATCGTGGAGATCGCGATCCCGCCGCGCGCGTAGTTTCCCGTGGACGGCCACACGGCGCGGTGCACGGTGGGGTCGAACTGACCGGTCACGACCCGCGGTGCGAGACACGAATACGCAGCGAGCACCTTGTGCGCGGTGATCATCGGGAAGCGATCGCCGAACACCACGATGATCGGGCAGGGAACGCCGGTGAGCGTGGACGGCAGAACGACGTGTTCGGGGACGTCGACGCGGTTGCCCTGCAGGTCGTTGTACCAGTGGACCCGCCAGAGGTTGCGGGCGTCGGGACCGTGCAGGTCGGCATCGCCCACCTTCTCGTCGTGGTCGAACGACGACGGATCCGCCAGTTGGGCGAACGTGGGAAGTGTGATCTTCTGCTCGCGTAACCGCCGCACGCTGTTGGCGATCGCCTCCTCGTTCACGATCCGATCGGCCAGGCCGAACTGGTTCTCCATCGCGGCGGCCGTGACGGCATCCATCCCAGCGGTCGTCGGATCGGCGGTCGTGTCAGAAGTCGGCGTCACCTCGACAGTCTGTCAAGTCTCGAAGCCGCTCACCATGCCCTTCCCACGATGCGACGGTGAACACCACGGGTCATGCGCCGACGGGAACGAAGCCCGGAGCGAGCCGACGTCCGGGACCGCGCCGGGCGGCAGCCCGCCGCGCTGCGACGGTCGCGCGGTCAGAACGGTCGGTCGCCGGGCGGCTCGGTGCTGGGCCCGACGTGGGCGTCGAGCCAGTCGCACACGTCGCCGGCACCGGCCCAGCACTCCCGGACCTTCTTCTCGACCTGCCTGGTGTGCAACCACTTCGGTGCGCCGAAGTCCTTCGAGAGCATCAGGCCCTTGCGACGGATCAGTTCGATGCGGGGGTGGTCACGGTCGTAGCCGCGTGGCGCGGTCTTGAGTTCGCCGATCGCGCCGATCTCGTAGCGTCGCGACGCCGCATCAGCCACGAGTTCCTCGATCTGTCGACCAGTCGAGTCGGCCACCACCGCATCTCGGAACCGTTGGAGTTGGTCCTTCGCCATCGCGTAGTAGCCGGCGGCGACCATCAACCCGTCGGCCGACAGGTGCAGATATCGACCGCTCCCACCCTCCATCTCGCAGAACGCACCCTGGTGCGTCTTGTACGGCGGCTTGTTCTTGGCGAACCGTAGGTCGTTGTGCGGACGGAACAGGTGGAACGGCCCGTGGTCGTCGAGGGCTTCGACGAGTTCCGACATCGGTGTCTTCACGTGGTCGGTGAAACGCTGCTTGTTGTCCGCCCAGAACGTCCTGGAGTTGTCCGCCCCGAGTTGCTCGTAGAACTCGATCGCCTCGCGCGGGAAGCCGGTGAACGCCATCGGACAGACCGTAGCGACGCGACCCGAACCGGTCGAGGTCGAGCCGGGAACACCTCGACGCAGCCCCTGTCCGCACGGCGGCCCGCACCACTACTCTCGCCGCCATGGCAGACCTCTTCCTCGGCGGCACGATCGACCCCGCCACACACGAGCGGACGACCGACGATGCAACGAGTCACGTGTCGGTGGCCACCGATCAGTTGACGACGCACGGTGTGATCGTCGGCATGACCGGGTCGGGCAAGACCGGGTTGGGTGTCATCGTGATCGAGGAAGCGCTGCGGGCGGGTCTTCCCGTCATCGCGATCGACCCGAAGGGCGACCTCACGAACCTCTGCCTCACCTTCCCCGACCTCGCCGCGAGCGACTTCCGGCCGTGGATCGACGAGGCACAGGCCAAGAACGCGGAGAGGACACCCGACCAGTTCGCCGCCGATCAGGCAGCTCTGTGGGCCAACGGCCTCGCTCGCTGGGGGCTCGCAGGTCCCGACATCGGTCACCTGCGCTCGACCGCGGATTTCACCATCTACACGCCCGGCTCGCAGTCCGGCGTGCCGATGAACATCGTCGGCTCGCTGCAGGTTCCCGTCGACATGAGCGATGCCGAGGTCGTGAACGACGAGATCGACGGGTACGTCTCGGGCTTGCTCGGATTGGTCGGGATCGAGTCCGATCCGCTGTCGAGTCGCGAGCACATCCTGCTGACCAACCTGGTCAACCACTCGTGGACCGAGGGCCGCGCACTCGACCTGATGACCCTCGTCGGCCAGATCGCTTCGCCGCCGATCCGCAAGCTCGGGGTGTTCGAGCTCGACCAGTTCTTCCCCGCCGCCGACCGGATGAAGTTGGCGATGCAGCTCAACGGGCTGTTGGCGTCGCCGGCGTTCGCGGCGTGGGCGGCCGGTCCCCCGCTCGGCATCGACTCGATGCTGTTCGGTCCGGACGGAACGCCACGCTGCGCGATCGTGACCACCGCGCATCTGTCCGACGACGAGAGACAGTTCGTCACCTCGCTGATCCTGTCCAAGCTCGTCACTTGGATGCGTCGCCAGTCGGGCACGACCGATCTGAGAGCGATGCTCTACATGGACGAGGTGGCGGGGTACCTGCCGCCCACGGCCAACCCGCCCACCAAAAGGCCGATCATGCTGCTGATGAAGCAGGCGCGTGCCTTCGGCGTCGGCGTGGTCCTGTCCACGCAGAACCCGGTCGACATCGACTACAAGGCGATCTCGAATGCCGGAACATGGATGATCGGTCGACTCCAGACCGAACAGGACAAGTCGCGTCTGCTGGACGGGATGTCGTCCGCCGCCGGCGGCGTCGACCTCACTGCGATCGGTGACACCATCTCCGGCCTGGGCAAGCGCGAGTTCATGCTCCGACGGGCCGGACAGGACCTGCCCGAGGTGTTCACGACCCGGTGGGCGATGTCGTACCTGCGCGGGCCGATGACGCGAGACCAGATCGAACGGATCACGGGCCCGGGCGAGGCCGAGGAGCAGACGGCGACCGCGCCCGAGGCGAGCAGCGGGGTGCCCGGGCAGCCGACTCCGGTTCCGGGCGTCGTCGCGCCGGGTCGTGATCCGAACGACGACGAGTCCGCAGTGATGCCCGAGGTCGCCGACGGCACGGCTGTCCGCTGGGCCGACGTCGCCGCGCCGTGGCTCGCCGAGGTCGGTGGCGACACCCGGGGGCCGACGCTCGCCGCTGCCGCGGTCGCCAGGGTCCACCTGCGCTACGACGAGACGAAGGCCGACCTGATCCACGACGACGAGTTCGAGTGTGTCGTCTTTCCACTGGCCGAGCAGGTCGACGTCGCGGCGATGATCCGCGTCGACTACGACGACCGCGACCTGCGCACGGAGGCGCCGAGCGGTGCCGTCTACCGGCTCACGGAGGCGAAGCTCGCCAACAGGACCTACTGGTCCGGCCTGGAGAAGGCCATCCGCGACGAACTCGTACGCACGTCGACCGTGGACATCGGGATGAACACCTCCCTCAAGCTCTACGGCCGACCCGGCGAGACGAGCGAGGCATTCGAGGCCCGGTGTCTGAAGGTGGCCGACGACCAGGCCGACGCCGAGATCGCGAAGCTCCGCGACAAGTACGAGACGAAGGTGAAGCGCCTCCGCGACCAGATCGACGGCCTCGGCGACAAGATCGAGTTGCTCGAGGAACAGTCGAAGAGCACACGCAACTCCGAGTTGCTCTCGACCGCCGGATCGGTCCTCGGAGGGTTGCTCGGCGGACGTAAGTCCAGAGGCGGGATGCTCGGCGGCCTCCTCGGCAGAGCGGGAACCGCAGCACGCCGTCGTGGGAGCACGAACGCCGCCGGTGAACGCGTCGACGCCGCCGAGAACAAGTTGGAGCGACTCCACCTCGACGTCGAGGAACTGGAGGCCGACCTCGCCGAGGAGATCATCGAGATCGACGAGCGATGGATGAGCACGGCCAAGGAGATCGGCACCCTGTCGGTCGGGCTGGAGGCGAGCGACGTCAAGGTCGCCCAGCTCAGCCTCACCTGGATCCCCGTCACCTGAACGTTCCCCGGGTCCACCTCGAGTCGGCCGGGCCGCGTCCGGACCCGACGGCCGGGCTCAGTCCATCGACACGGGGGTGCCGATCGGGACCGTCTCGGTCCAGGGACGCGGCATCCCACGCGTCGTGTCGAGGACCCGGGCCCGATCGAACAACGGACCGTTGAACAGGATCGCCTCGGCCTCGTGTGCGGGCATCGGTCGCGCCATCAGGAAACCCTGGCCCTGGGTCGCGCCCGCATCGATCACGTACGCCAGCTGCTCGACGGTCTCGATCCCCTCGGCCACGATCTCCAGATCGAGGGCGCGCCCGATGGTCACGATCGTGTCGATGATCGTCGAGTCGAACGAGTTGGTCGTCGCGGTCGAGATGAAGCTCCGATCGATCTTGACGACGTCGACCGGCAGCTTCTGGAGGTAGGTCATCGACGAGTACCCCGTGCCGAAGTCGTCGATTGCGATCTTGATGCCGCGAGCGCGGATCTCGGCCAGGATCGAACTGGCCCGCACGACGTCGTCGAGCAGGTGCGATTCGGTGAGTTCGATCTCCAGCAGGTTCGGATCGGCGCCAGTCGCCGCGATCGCCGCGTCGAGGTCGGCGACCAGATTCCCCTCGATCAGATGACGACCAGAAATGTTCACGGCGAGACGCATTCCGCTCCCCTGCCCCATCAGTCGCCACTCCGCGATCCGACGGCACGCGGCTGCGAGCACCCATCGCTCGAGCTCGAAGATCAACCCCGACCGTTCGGCGATCGGGATGAAATCGCCGGGAGGCACCAGCCCCACGCCCGGCCGAGCCCAACGCACGAGCGCCTCGGCGCCCGACGCCATCCCCGTCGACAGGTCGGCGAGCGGTTGGAGGTACATCCGCAGTTCGTCGTGCTGGATCGCCTGGCGCAACGCGAGTTCCAGTTCGGCCTGCTGCTCGATCGAGCGCTGCAGCTCCTTGTCGAACATCTCGACACGTCGCCGGCCCCGCTTCTTGGCCTGGTACACCGCTGCGTCCGCACGCTCGATGACCGACATCGAATCGTCACCCGACTCGACGACGGTGATGCCCACGCTGGCCGACACCGCGAAGAGTTGGTCCCCGATGTTGTACGGGTGCTCGATCTCCTCGATCATCCGCTCACCGAAGCGGATCAGTCGCTGCGGGTCCGCGAGATCCGCGACCACGACGAGGAACTCGTCGCCGCCGAGTCGAGCGATGTAGTCGATCTCGCGGATCGAGCCACTGAGGCGCTGCGCGATCTCGCGCAGGACGACGTCGCCGACGGCGTGACCGTGGGTGTCGTTGACGCTCTTGAACCCGTCGACGTCGAGGAACATCACGCCGGTCGCGCGCATGCCTCCCGGGGCGATCGGAACGCCGGGAGCGGGAAGTGTCCGCAGGACGTGCTCGAGGTGTTCGAGCACCGCAAACCGGTTCGGGAGGCCCGTCAGGTTGTCGATCCGGGCCTGTTCACCGAGGCGCGATTCGCTCGCCTGGAGGCGGGTCGTCAACGCGACCACACGTTGCATCGAGGACCGCATCGCGGCCCCGACGTGCCCGGGCAGTTCATCGAGTTCGGGTGCCTGGTTCATCTCGGCGAGCGCGAGTGCGTCCATGTGCTCCTCGACCAGCGACAGCGTGCTCGCCATGTCGTTGACCGCGCCGGTCACCTTGCGGACGTCGCTCGGCCCCGCCACGGGCAGCGGTTCGGCGTTCAGTTCGCCGCGGCTGATGCGCTCGGCCTGGAGACGAAGTCTCGTGAGCGGTCGGGTGAACGAGCGCATCACCACGAGCCCGAACAGCAACGACGCGATCCCCACGGCGATGAGCAGCGCCAGGGTCGTGCGGTTCTTCGACTGGGCGTCGCTCGCCCAGGCGGCGACGTCGTCGTCGATGGCCGAGCCGGTCTGAGACACCACCCGGTCGACCTGCTCCAGGTAGTCGAGATGACGCACGACCGCGTTGTCGGCCGCCGAGTCGAGAGTCCGATGGATCTCCTGCAGTTCGGCGACCCACTCCGAGTCGCCCGGGAGCGCGATGAGCAATGCGTCGGCCTGACGAACTCCGCTGGCGACCATGTCGTCGTTCGTCATCACCCGAACGCCGAACCTCTCCGACGACACGACGTGGAGTTCCTCGGCCGCCGTCAGGACGAGGTCGCTCGTGTTCATCAGACGCTGCGATGCGGCGAGCGCATCGCGCGAGCCGTAGTCGGTGGTGGTGAGCGTGGTGGTGGTGCCGTCGAGCACGGTCACGATCTGGGCGTCGAGGTCGCCGAACGTCTCGTCCACCGATGTCGGGTCCGCGAGGCGGTCGTCGACGGAGCGCCGGTGGGCGGCGAGAATGCTCCGTGACTCGCTGATCTCCTGACCGCCGCCGAGCGATGCGGCACGCAGTTCGACCTCGAGGCGGTCGAGGGCGCTGTCGGTACGCCGACGCACGGCGGTGAGCCCCGCTTCGAGCTCGTCGCGGGCGCCGGTCGGCTCCTCGACGGTCCGTGCCAACGAGGTGGTGCGCTCCACCTCCAGCGCAGCGACCGCAGACGTCGCCGAGGAATGGAGGGCGACCGCCCGGGCGATGGACGCCGCGTTCTCGGCCGTCACGTTGTTCCGATCGACCTCGCGGATGCTGAACCAGCCCACCGCGGTGAGCGGGATCAGAAGCAGTGCAGCGACGTACACGGCGAGCGGCAGGCCACCGAGGCGGCGTCGGGAGAGCATGCGATGGTGTCTTCGGCCGACCCTGTGGACGACTTGAGAACCCAACGGCGACCCCGTCGTGCCGACGATGGGACTCGAACCCACACTGACGGCCACCTAAAAACCGTGCCTCTGCCAATTGGGCTACGTCGGCGCCCGCTCTCACGATACGCACCGCGTCGGCGATCGTTCGCTCCGATCGGCGGGTCCGCGTCGCATCGACACCACCGTGCCGACCGGAGCGTTCACGCCGACCTGGGACTCACGCCCGGGACGGTCGGACCACGACGGCCGGGTCCGCGGCCCGAGGTGAAGCCGCCGGCGCCACCCGCGGTCCTAGCCTGCGGGCCGATGAATCGGCGCCAGATCCTGCACGGTGTCGCCGTGCTCGTCGCCTGGGTCGGAGTGGCCGGCGTCGGCGTCGTGATGCTCTCGCAGGCCGCCGGGTGGAACGGCGGCGCGCTGACCGCCACGCTGCAGTCACTCACGCCGTACGGGATTCCCGTCGTCCTCGCGTCGGCGGCGTTCGGAGTGTGGAAGCGAGAGGACTCGTTGGCAACGGTCGGTGCGCTGGTCGCGCTCGGCGCCTTCGCCCTCTCGATCCCCTTGGTCGTCCCACCCGGTCAGCCGGCGCCGACGCCGGAGTCGATCCGCACGAGCGTCGCGTCGGTCAACCTGCTCTACAGCAATCCCGTCGTGGACGAGGTGGCGGACGAGCTCGTCGATCTCGACCCCGACGTGATCGTCTTCTCGGAGTACACACCGGCCCACCGCGACGCACTGCTCGCCCACCCGCTGGCGGACCGGTATCGGTACCAGGTCAACCGGGACGAACGGCGCTCGAGCGGGATGGCGGTGTGGTCCAGGTACCCACTCGACGCGATGCCCGCCGGCACCGATCGAACCGTGGATACCGAGGTGTCGGCGCCCGATGGACCGATCCGACTCCTCGGCGTCCATCCGCCGACACCGGTGTTCGACTTCGATCTGTGGGAGGGCGAGCTCCGTCGCATCGGCGAGACCGCGGCGGACTCCGCGCTGCCCACGCTCGTCATCGGTGACTTCAACGCCTCGTACTGGCACCCGGCCTTCCGCGACCTGTTGGCACGCGACCTGACCGACGCACACGTGGCGAACGGATCCGGATGGTCGACCTCGTGGCCCTCCGACCGCTCCCTGCCTCCGTTCGTCCGCCTCGACCACGCCCTGACCGGCAACGGACTGGTCTCGACCGACGTCGACGACTTTCGCGTTCCGGGCAGCGATCACATCGGGTTGATCGTCACGGTGGCACCCTCGACACCCGCCACCGACGAGCCGGGTCCCGACGCTTCCGGTTGAGGCGGGTCGGTTTCCGGTTCCGAACGCCCACCGGACCGGGGACGCACGGACACGGTCCGGTCGGGTCGGCCCTGCCCGACGTCTCCGGTGCCGCCCGATTCAGCTGCGCCGGTCGAGTTCGGCGAGAAGTGCCCGGAACGCCTTGCCGCGGTGGCTGACCGCATGCTTCGCGTCGACTCCCATCTCGGAGAACGTGAGTCCGCCGCCTCCGTCGGGAGCGAAGATCGCGTCGTAACCGAAACCGGCAGCGCCACGTTCTTCGGTGGTGATCGTTCCTGCGCAGACGCCTTCGACGGCGATCTCGGAGCCGTCGGGCCACAGAGCCAGCGCCACGGTCCGGAACGCAGCAGTGCGGTCCTCGGCGTCGGTGAGCTCTCCGAGCATCTTGTGACGGTTGTCGGCGTCGCTGCACCCCTCCCCCGCGTACCGGGCGGTGTGCACGCCGGGTGCCCCGCAGAGCGCTGACACTTCGAGTCCCGTGTCGTCGGCGAGGGCGGGCAGGCCGGTCGCCTCCACGAGCGCAGCCGCCTTCAGCCGGGCGTTGCCGATCAGTGTGTCGGCGTCCTCCACGACATCGGGAACGGCCTCGGGGCGCGGCAACAGATCGACCACGCCGCGCAGCAACGCCTGGATCTCGGCCACCTTGCCCGGGTTCGCAGAGGCGCAGACGAACTGCGGGAGGGCCGTCATCGACGTGCGGGTCGCGGGGTGGGGGCCGTGGCGATCAGGTCGGCCTGCATCGCCGTGATCGTGGCCAGCCCGCCCTCGGCGAGCGCCAGCAACCGATCGAGTTGACCGCGGCTGAACGCCATCCCCTCGGCCGTGCCCTGCACCTCGACGAACTTGGCCTCACCGGTGGGTCGTCCGTCCGTGTTCGGCTGGAGCATCACGACGTTCATGTCGACCTCGGCGGCCGAGTCCTCGACGTACGGGAGGTCCAGGACGGGCTCACCGCCGACGATGCCGACGCTGATCGCCGAACAGAACGAGTGCAGCGGGTTCCGAGCGAGTTCTCCCCGGTCGACGATGCGCTGGAGTGCATCGTGCAGGGCCAGGAAGCCACCACAGATGCTGGCGGTGCGCGTGCCGCCGTCGGCCTGGAGTACGTCGCAGTCGACGGTGACCTGACGTTCGCCGAGCAGCTTCATGTCGCACGCGGCGCGCAGCGAACGACCGATCAGCCGCTGGATCTCGACCGTGCGTCCCGACTGCTTGCCCTTGGCCGCTTCACGGCCGATGCGCTCGGGCGAGGCCCCCGGCAGCATGGAGTACTCGGCCGTCACCCATCCCTTCCCGGACCCGCGCATCCAGCGCGGCACGTCGTCCTCGACGCTCGCGGTGCACAGCACGCGGGTGTCGCCGAAACCGACCAGCACCGACCCTTCGGCCATCTCGGTGAAGTCGCGCTGGAAGGTGATCGGGCGGAGTTCGTCGGCGCTGCGGCCGTCAGGTCTCGTCATGGCCCGCAAGCTACCGCTCCCGATCGTCGACGTGAGGATCGCCCCGCCCTGGGACGGGGCCCGGCTCACGTCGAGCGCGTTTCCCCGTCGCAGCGACCATCGACGTGAGGATCACCCCGTCCTGGGACGGGGCCAGGCTCACGTCGAACTCGGTCCGGGCGGCCAGGGTTCGGTGGCGTCGAGTTCGGGGCCGAGGAGGCGGCTGCCGAGGTCGCGGAACACGTCGATGTCGCCGCTCGATGCGAACCGGTGTCGGCCCGGCGTCGTCGACTCACGCAGCAATCCCACCTCGGTCAGCCGCGACCGCACGGCGAACGCGGTCTCATCGGCCGAACTCACCAGCGTGACTCCCGGACCCATCACGTCGCCGATGACCCGCGCGAGGAACGGGTAGTGCGTGCATCCGAGCAGCAGCGCGTCGACGTCGGCGTCGACGATCGGCGCGAGGAGCCTCTCGGCGAGCACCGTCACCTCGTCGCCCGAGGTCTGGCCCCGCTCGACGAACTCCACGAATCCGGGGCATGCGGCGCTGCTCAGAGCGACCGGCACGCCGGTGTCGGCGATGCTGCGGACGTACGCCCCCGACTTCACGGTCCCGACCGTTCCGATCACGCCCACTCGGCCCGTGACGGTCGTGCTGACCAGGGCTTTCGCGCCGGGGCGGATGACGTCGATCACCGGCACGTCGACCTCCGCCCGCAACTCGTCGAGACCCGCAGCGGTGGCGGTGTTGCACGCCACGACGATCGCCTTGGCCCCGTAGTCGTCGATCAGGCTGTGCGCGAGTTCGTGGGAGAACCGCTGGACGTCGGCGAGCGCCTTGGAGCCGTAGGGGTACCGACCGGTGTCACCGATGTACACGAGGTCCTCGGCGGGCAGCAGATCGATCATCGCCCGAGCCACGGTGAGGCCTCCGAAACCGGAGTCGAACATCCCGATCGGACCGCTCACACCGAATCACCCGCGTGACGACCGAAACGCCGAGCGACGGGGTCGGCTGGGGTCAGACCCCAGCCGACCCAAGCATCAGAAGTAGATGATCTTCTCGGCAGCGGCTTCGGCCACGTCGAGGTCATCGGTGTACGCACCCGTGGAAAGGTACTTCCAACCACCGTCGCACACGATGAACACGATCGTGCCCGACTCGATCTGCGACGCGACCTTGGCCGCTCCGGCCAGCGCCGCACCCGCAGAGATCCCTGCGAACACACCGCATTCCCGAACGAGGCGTCGGGTCCACTCGATGGACTCGCGGGGCCGCACGACACGCTTGCGGTCGAGCAGGTCGTATCCGTTCCAGTTCTCGAACACCGGCGGGATGTAGCCCTCTCCGATGTTGCGCAGCCCCTCCACCCGCTCACCGAGCGGCGGCTCGACGGCGATGATCTGGATCGAGGGGTCGTACTCCTTGAGGTACGTTCCGACACCCATCAGCGTCCCACTGGTGCCCAGACCGGCGACGAAGTGCGTGATGTCGGGAACGTCGCGGACGATCTCGGGTCCCGTGCCCTCGTAGTGCGCTCGCGGGTTGGAGTCGTTGGCGTACTGATATGGGAAGAAGTAGTCGGGGTGATCGGCGGCCATCGTGCGTGCGCGTGCGACGGCACCGTTCGAGCCTTCTCCACCCGGCGTGAGGATGATCTCGGCGCCGAAGATCTCGAGCATCTGACGACGTTCGACCGAGACCGACTCCGGCATCAGGATCTTGATCGGATAGCCCTTCAACTGGGCGATCGCTGCCAGAGCGATACCGGTGTTGCCCGACGACGGTTCGAGGATCGTCTGCCCCGGGGACAGGCGTCCGTCGTCCTCGGCGCTCTCGATCATCCGCTTGGCGATGCGGTCCTTGACCGACCCGAACGGGTTCTGCATCTCCATCTTGCCGAGGATCCGGACGTTCGGGTTCGGTGAGAGGTTCGAGACGTCGACCATCGGCGTGTTACCGATCATGTCGAGCACGCTGGCGTGCATGGTGCCCGGCATCGCGACCGTCACCGGCTCGTGGATCTGGGCGTTGGTCATGGCGCTCATCACAGTCATCTCCGAGTTCAACAGCGAGCCGGTCGCGGGCATTCCGACAAATCCGATCCGATTGGTCGGGAATCTATCCCGACGTCGTCACGACTACCGGATCGTGTGCCCCGATCCGGCGAGCGTCACACCTTGCGAATCCTCCACTCGGCCGACCCGAACAACCTCCGGTCCTTGACTCCGCAGCAGCTGGAGAGGTCGGACGAGGGGCCCGACCGCTCGGCTACGAGCGCGGCGTCACGATCCGAACGCAATTCTCGTGCCATCCAGGAAGTTGAGGGCGACCTTCGAACCTGGATCGGTGAGATCGTCGACCGGGATGGGAATACAGACCGTTCCCGTCAGCGTTCCGCCGATCAGTACTTCATCGAAGTCGCCGAATGCGCTCGGGGTGACGCCACAACCGGTCGCGAGGGTGAACGAGTCGTAGACGCCCGCCGACGCACCTCCCAGGATCTCCCACGAGAAATTGAACCCCGGCGAAAGCGGTTCGGTCGTCGCCGACACGAGGGTCATCGACACATCGAAGCCGGCAAACACGGTCCCGTCGGGCGGTGGCTCGTTGAACTGATTCTCGGCAGACACCACGTCGTCGATACTCCGTGGAGCCGCCACCGTGATGTTCCAGACCGACTGGTCAGCATCACCGAACGACTCGAAGGTCACATCGTGGCTCGATCCGAAGACAAAGGGCAGACCGATCGACCCGGAGTCCGATCCTCCGTCCCCGACTCCGGAATCACCTGCACTCGGCACCGGAGCGGGCGCCGGGTTGGGGAGTCCGCCCCCGCCAAAACTCAAGCGATCACTTCCGATGAAGCTCATCACCACCTGGGTTCCGGGATCTGCCGCGTCTGCTGCCGGCACAGGGATACAGACGCTCCCAGCCAGGGTTCCGCCGATCAGAGCTTCGGAGAAGTCGTCGAAGGAGTCGGTCACCACGCCGCATCCGAAACTTTCCGTCTCGATCGTCGTCGAGTCGTAGACCGACGCCGACGAACCACCGTTCACTTCCCAGGAGAAGTTGAACCCCGGCGAGAGCGGCTCCTTGTCGGCCGAAATCAACGTCATGGCCACGTCGAAGCCGAGGTAGATGATGCCGTCGGGAGGCGGGCTGTTGAACTCGTTCTCAGCAAGCACTTCAGCAGTGATGTCCCTCGGTGTTCCGACCGTCGTGTTCCAGACGGAACCGTCCGCGTCGCCGAACGAGTCCCAGGTGAGCGCCAGTTCGGAATCGAATGAGAAGGGGCGATCGCGAGATCCGTCCGCGAGGTCTGGCGACTCTTCGACTGGCGGTTCGTCAACGGACTCTTCTGCGACCACTTCGGGGTCGTTCTCTTCGGCGGGGGCCTCTGTTGCGCCCGGCGCATCTTCGTCTTCGACAGCCGCATCCGGCGCCGTGACGTCGCTCGCTTCTTCCTGCTCGTCGGTGCCCGGCTCATCGGGCTCGCTGGAGACCTCGGCGTCCGACTCGTCGCCACCTCCGCCACCAGCTACGGCAGCGATCCCCACGATCCCGAGTAGCACGACTCCTCCGACAGCCCACCATCGCTTCCAGATCGGCTTCTTGCTGTCGTGCTCCCGGGCAGAGAACGAGGTTCCGGCAGGAGAGTCGGGAAGCGGAGCCGGCGGTTGCTGCGATGGTGAATGCGGTGGCGGGGGCGATTGCGGTGGTGGTGGTGGAGACAATGGCCGACTGGTGGTCCCGACCGGGGGCGGGGGCTGGTCGTTTGCTGGCGTAGCCGAATCAAAGCGTGGGGCCGACGAGGACGCTGCGGACTGTCGAGGCTGCGAATGTTCTGTCCATTGATTCCCGTCCCACCATCGGACGAGATCAGGGCGTTGTTCATCCGGGTACCAACCAGGTTGTGTCATTTCTGGACACTAATCGTTGGCAGAGCTTCGTTTCCAAACCGGGGTTGGTCACACCACGGCGAATGGTTCGGACACGATCACGCCGTCGACGATCCGGTAGCTGCGGACCTCGGGCGACTCGCGCTTCAGGCTCACGATCACATAGTGCCAGTCGGGCGACACGGCTGCGTCGACATCGGTCGGGCTCGGATAGGGCTCGGAATGCGTGTGGGAGTGCACCACGCAGTTGATCTCCCAGTCCCTGTCGTCGGCGTCCATCTCGGCGCGCATGAAGTCCTGCGGGTTCACGGTGTAGACCCGCGCCGACTTCGCGTCGTTGCGACACGGGTAGAACACCCGCCCCCCGTTGCCGGGTCCTCCGGCCGGAGCGAGCGGGCCCGCGATCAGCCCGCACGCCTCGAGGGGGTACTCGTCGAGAGCGAGCCCGACGAGCTGGGCGTAGACGTCTCGCGTCACCTGGAACACGACGTCGATGGTACCGGCACACCGGCCGGCGGAATCGGAGCCACCCGAACGACCGGTGGTCGATACCCTCGCTGTTCTCATGGCGAAGAAGGGCAAGAAGACCAAGAAGGCCAAGCCCACCGATGGCACGCAGCTCATCGCGAGCTACAAGCGCGCCTACCGGGACTACGACATCCTCGACACGTACGAGGCCGGCATCGTGCTCACCGGCAGTGAGGTGAAGAGCCTCCGCGAGGGCAACGCCCAGATCGCCGAAGGCTACGCACGTGTGAGGCGTGGCGAGATCTGGATCGACGGTGTGCACATCCCGCCGTACCTGAACGCGATCGGGTTCGGAGCCCACGACCCCGATCGGGAACGCAAGTTGCTGCTCAACCGCGCCGAGATCGACAAGCTCGACGCCCGCACATCGCAGGGCGGTCTGACGATCGTCGCCCTTCGCCTCTACTGGAAGAACGGGCTGGCGAAGATGGAACTCGGGCTGGCCAAGGGCCGCACGAAGGGCGACAAGCGCCAGAACATGGCGGAGCGTGACGCAGACCGGGAGATCGAATCCGCATTCAACCGGGCGCAGAAGTACCAGTACGACTGATCCGGCCGGGCCCGCCGACGCCCACACGCGCAGCGGCCCCGCACCCAGGAGGTGCGGGGCCGCTGTTCATTCGATCAGCGTGAGCTGATCAGCACGTGAACGTTCGTGATCAGGCGCTCGGCATCAACACGGCGTCGATGATGTGCACCGTGGCGTTGGCCGTCGAGACGTCGGCGCATCCGACGGTCGCCTGGCCGTTGACCGAGAGGGTGCCGTCGTCGGCGACCTCGAGCGTGATGTCCTGGCCGTTGACCGTGGTCACCGAGTCGAGCTCGGCGAGGTCGGCGCTGGAGAGCTGCTCACCGGCGACGACGTGGAGCGTCAGGATCGAGGTGAGGAGTTCGGTGTCGGCGAGCACCGCCGCAACGGCGTCTTCACCGAGCGCTTCGAAGGCCGGGTTGGCCGGAGCGAAGATCGTGAACGGACCATCGGAGTTGAGGGTGTCGACCAGACCGGCCTCGACCACTGCGGCGACGAGCGTCGACAGGGCGGGGTTGTTCGACGCAGCCGTGCCGGCCGGGTCGTCGGTCATGCCGGCGAAGGAACCTTCGCCGTCGGCCGGAACGGCCTCGCAGAGCGGGCCCGAGGGAGCCAGGGCGGCGCCCTCTTCTTCCATGGCGTCGGTCGTGGCGGGCTCTTCTTCCATGGCGTCGGTCGTGGCGGGCTCCTCTTCCATCGCCTCGTCCTCCATCGCGTCACCGCTCGGCATCAGCACTTCGCCGATGATGTGCACGGTGCCGTTGGCGACCGGAACGTTCGAGCAGAGGACGTCGACGCCGTTGACGGTGGTGCCGTCGGCGCCGAACTCGATGCTCTCACCGTTGACGGTCTCGAGCGAACCGGCCTCGCCGAGGCCGGCGGCGTCGAGCGACTGCCCGGGCACGACGTGCAGCGTGAGGATCGAGGTCAGGAGCTCCGTGTCGGCGAGCACCGCAGCGAGGTCCTCTTCGGGGATCGCTGCGAACGCATCGTTGGTCGGGGCGAAGATGGTGAACGGGCCGTCGCTGTTGAGCGTGTCGACCAGTCCGGCCTCGGTCACCGCGGTGACGAGGGTCGAGAGCAGGGGGTTGTTCGACGCAGCCGTTGCGGCCGGGTCGTCGGTCATGCCGGCGAAGGAGCCTTCGCCCTCGGTCGGAACAGCGTCACACGCCGGGCCGAACGGGCCGTCCTCGGCCATGGCGTCGGTCGATGCCGGCTCCTCCATCGCATCGGTGGCAACGGGCTCTTCCATCGCCTCGGTGGCGACGGGCTCGTCGACGACCGTGTCGGCGGCGTCGTTCGAGTCCGATCCGCAGGCGGCGGCGGTCATGGTGACCACTGCGGCGAGTGCGAGGATCCGGCGGGAGTTCTTCTTTGCGATCATGAGATGTGACAGCTTTCTGTGCTTGGTGGGGGTTCACGCTGCTGGTGCAACTGAGCCGCTCGGAACGATCCTGGCGACTGTCCGGCGGGCGACCCGCTGGACATCGAGTGTTCGGTCCCGTGACGAACTTGGATCACCCGATGGTGGAGGAATCTCTCCCTGACCGTGCTGTCGTGCGCGAAGTCCCAGCTCACAGCAACTCGAGCGGACCGTCGTGGACGGCGATCGATCTCGATTCCCGTGATTCTCACGGCTCGGGCGACGGGGCTGTACGCTGCGTCGCCACATAGGAACACCAAGCAAGACAACACGGGGCTGACTGGATTCGACGTCAGTAACGCTGTTCGAGTTTGCGACCCGAGTTTCTCAGACTCGTTAAACGGGGAAACCACAGAATTGCCGATGAGCAGTTCGCTCTCGCCGCCTGATCCCTGATCAGATGAGTGAAGAGTCATCGTGAGCAGAAATGTCGCACGGGGCCACTCCACCACAGCCCGGCAACAGAAGTGGGGGATGACGATGGGAAAGACCATTGCCAGCGGGAAAGACTGCTGACTTTCAGGAAAGACTGAGCGTGGCCGGACTCGATCCGGCAGCCGACCCGTCGGTGTCTCAGCGTCAGAGGCGATGTCGGGAATGGTCGTAGCAAGTTCGGATACCGGCTGATGGACGGGGGTTCGATTCCCCCCAGCTCCACAAGTGGGTTCGCCCAAGTACGTCAGGATCCGCCATCGTGCGGATCCTGACTTGTTTACCAGGGCTTTTGTTCGCCAACGTACGTGGACGTGCGTCGTCGTTTCTGGAGCGTTGCGCCCCCGGTAACTCCCCCTGAGGTACTGTTACTCCCCCGGTTACTCCCCCACATTCCTATCCGGAGTTCCGACGAACGAAGGAGTTCGGCATGCCAAAGCAACCGCGAGGCAAGCGGATCGAGTCCGCAGATGGCACCTTCGAGGTCGCCTCGAAGAACGGCAACGGCGACGGCTCGGTCTACTTCGAGCCACCGTCCACCGAGAAGAGCGGGCGCGTGCGCAACGGCCGATGGCGCGCCACGTACCGGGACGAGAACGGCAAGGTTCAGCGAGCGAACGGGAGGACCCGAGCCGCCGCCGAAGGCAATCGAGCCGAGAAGCTCGCATCGATCGAAAAATTGCCGCGTGCCGGCAGCCGATTTTCGCCGGAGACGACCGTCGCCGAACTCACCGACTGGTGGCTCGAATCCGTGGCCAGGCATCAGGTGAAAACCTCGACGCTCGACAGCTACCGCAAGTTCGCCGGCTACCTGGCAAACGACATCGGCACACACGCCGTCGTCGATGTCGGAGCTGAGACACTCACCGCTTGGCAATCGAAGCTCCTCGACAAGTACGCGCCGTACACCGTCCTCAACTGCAGGAAGGTGTGCCGGCAAGCGTTCACCGAGGCCGTGAAATTTGGCCTCATCCCGGCCAACCCTTTTGACCTCGTGAAGGCACCACGAGCGAAACGGGTGAAAGCCGGCCGGGCCCTCTCCCCCGACGAGGCAAAGTCCCTGATTCTCGCAGCGCAGGAGATCCGGCTCGGCGCAGTCATTACGTTGCTCTTCTGCCAAGGCTGGCGCGTCAGCGAAGTGCTCGGGCTCGCTTGGGAGGATCTCGACCTCGACGAAGGGACGGCGCAGATCCAACGCGGCGCCGCCTACACACCGTCGGTCGGCACCGTGCTCGGGTCCACGAAGACTTCGGGCGCCGAGGGAGTCCACTACCTCGCCCCGGTGTCGGTCGCTCACCTCCGTCGGCGTCGTGAAGCGCAGGAGGCCGAACGAGAGCGACTCGGCTCAGAATGGCCGACGCACTCGTTCGAAGGTCGTCCGCTGTCCATGGTGTTCACAACGCTCGACGGGCGTTTGGTCAACCGACAGACCATCACGAAGGGGATCACTCGCGCTGCGGCCATCGCCGGTCTCGATCCCGAAGGACTCGCCTCTCACGCCGGACGGCGAACCGTCGTCACTGCCCTCTACGCAGACGGCGGGCTCGACCTCGCCGACGTCGCCCGCCACGTCGGCCACTCCGATCCCTCGACGACAGCCGAATACGTCCGCAGCCTCGGCCGCCGACCGAGCGATACGGCAAAGCGCGCAGCGCAGTTGCTTGACCCGACGCTGTAGGCCGACAGCCCGGTCGGCAATCAGGAAGGTGTAGGCCCTCGGTTTGGCGTCGATATGGTGCGGTTTTCGTCCGGATATTCAGGTTCTGTACCTGCCACACGCCGACATCCGACGTCACCCGTCGCGGCTACATCCAGATCGCACGTCTGTACTTGCTCACCCACGTCGGCAACATCGGTCGAAGACCTCGCGCCAGCCCACGTGCGTCGAATGATGTCGACGCTCCAGCGAAAAGGCCGGTCTGCGAACACCATCCGCCAGGCGCGAGCCGTTCTTCGGCGCGGGCTACGCGTTGCGGAACAGGAAGACCATGTGAACCGCAACGCGGCGATGCTCGTCGACGGAATCAAGGTGCCGCGATCCGAGGGCGAGGCGCTCGATCCGGCAGATGCCAGGACGCTGCTCAAAGCAGTCGGCGACTACGAGATCGGCCCGCTCGTCGCCGTTCTTATGCTCACCGGGCTTCGCAAGGGCGAGGCGCTCGGACTCGGCTGGTCGTCGATCGACCTCGATTCGTCGCCGGCCACCCTCACTGTCAGGCGGGCGCTCAAGCGAGGCGATCGCGACACGCTGTACTTGGATGAGCCGAAGACGAGTGGTTCTCGCCGAACCATTCACTTGCCCCCGCTCGCGGTCGGCGTGCTCCGCAAGCATCGAGAAGTCCAGGATGAACGACGCAGAGACTTCGGCTCGGAATGGGGGCTCGGTTGGCCCGGCGATCTCGTGTTCACCTCGACGGTTGGCACTCCTCTCGGTCCGAACCGATGCAACCGGCTAGTGAACGCTATACCCTCGCCGTACTCGACCGAGAACTCACTCCTCACAGAATGAGGCACTCGGCCGCCTCGCTTCTGATCGCTGCTGACGTCCCGCTCAAGACGATTTCCGATTCGCTTGGCCATTCATCGATCCGAGTCACCAGTGACACATACGGTCACCTTTTCTCGCCGGCGAAAGCCGATGCGGCGAACGCGATGCAGCGGCTTCTCGACGATTCCGACGAATGCGAATAGATTCCTCGAGCCGGAATCCACGTTGAGGGCTTGCCGGAAGCTCCCGTGCCGATGCTTCCCGAACGCGAGTGGCGACCGGAAGTAAGCTTTTGTTCGCGATGGCCAAGTTTCTTGACCCGAGTCTCCGTGATCTGGCGGGGGGCGAGTTGCTTGATGCGCTCGCGGAGCAACAGCGATGGGACGTTCTCCAAGCGATGTGGCTGGCGGGCGACGGGACGACCGCTGTCTCAGTTGGCCGTCGGCTCGCGGAGAGCAATGATCCGCAGGTCGTCGATTTGGTCGCTGGGTCAATCGTTGAATCCGTCTTCGCACAACCTGAAGCAGGGGAGATCGTGCAGATGTTGGACGCGTCGGTCTGCACCGCGGGCATGGCGGAACGGATCTTCGACGTCACACCTGACGAGGAGCTACGGACGGCTGTTCCGATCACGCTGTGGCTTCTTCGGCAGCCGGGTGACTCCATCGACGCGCACGCCATCGAGTTGGTCGGTGACGTCGAGTCCTCGCGAGAACTCCGCGAAGCCGCCGCCGCCCGCTGTTGTCAGAGCCCCGCTCTTCGAACGCAGGGGCTAGCAGCGCTCAGCGCCTTCGATCGCACGGATCCAACTCGTTGGGTCGAGACCGTTGACTTGATCATTCGGGTGGTCGGAACGGCGCGTGTTGCCGGTCTCGCAGACCTGCGTCGGACCCTGGTTGACGAGTACGTGGCCTACCACTCCATCGGTGAGCCAGCTGGTTTCGTGGCGCTCGTGCTGGGAGTGCCGCAGGTGGTTCTCAACGCGATTTCTACGGTGAATGACTTGCCCTCCGAGCCGACGGCGGGAGCAAGCCAACTGCTCGTGCGGGCGGCCGTCCTGAGCGACGACCCGGACTTTCGGGTTGAGGTGGCCTTGTCGACGGCGACCAGGCACCCCCCGTTCTGGGTCGCGCATCATGCCGCAATCGTTGCACCGTGGGGACCGATCGAATGGAGTACGTTTTTCGCTTCGGTGCCGACTCGCGTCGAGACGGGCTCGAACATCTTGTTTGATCAGCTCATTCAGCTTTGCCCTGACGATTTCATCGATTCTGTCGTCGCCGTCAACGCAGCAGTGCATTTGGATCTTAAGGCGGGTAGCGGTTCTGCCGTCGAGTCGGCTGGGGCCAAGCTGTCGCGTCGCATCGACGCAGAATCGGCCGATGAGCTGGCGCGCCTCGCATGGCCGCTCCCGGAAGACGACCGCTGGCCGGCCTTCCGCACGCTCGTCCGGCGAGCCATGCCAGACGATGCTGTACGAGCGACTCTGCTTGGTTTGTTGATGGACGTAGGGGTCGTTAGCCCGGCTGCTGCACAAGAGTTGGTCGCCGCCGGCTACCGTCTCCAAGCCCTCGACATGATCGGCAATTTCGATCTGGGCGTCGATTTCGTGTCGACCGTCGTTTCGGCGGTCCCGGCAGCAGCGGCAGAGTTCGGCGCCCCACTTGCAACTGCGAACCGCATCGTGTTGATGCGTGGGCTTGCACCGACCTCGCCAGACCACGCGTTCGCCCACGTGGCCAAGGCGTGGGATGAGATGGCCGAGAACGAGCGAGATGTAGTGCTTGAGCTCCTTGAGCGTTACGGGACGGAGCAGCAGTCGTCATTGCTTGACCTGATCGTCGCCGACACGAGCGGTTCGAACCGAACTCGACGTGCTCACGCCGGGCTGCGCTGGGCGGCGCTGGTCGCCGAGGGGACTGCCTTCCCGGCGGGCATCTCGTCACTGCTCCAAACCAGCAGTCCTGATCTGGCGCGAACTGCTGCCACCATCGCAACGCAAGTTCGACCGAGTGACCATGAGACCCTTGTCGCCCTGCGCGATCGGTGGGCAACCGCCGATCCTGGCGACCCAGTTCGCGCAGAGTTCAGGTCCGCTCTCGACGCTGTTGACAGCTCCCTCGCAGCAAATCTTGCTGTGCTGGAACGTAGCCCGCTTCTTCAAGACGGGCCGGAGTTGATCCGTGCGCTCGGCGTCACCGCAGGCCCCGACGGATTCATCCAACTGACCGCTCTCGTCGGACCCGACGCACGAAACGACAACATCGAGTTGCGGCGAGCTGCTGCCGCTGCATTGCAGGAGTTTTTCACGGCTCACCCTCAGGAAGCGACCACTGGCATGGTCGAGGCGCTCGGACGGATGGCGAGACCTGATGGTGGTGACCTTGATGCTGTCGCGCGCAAGTACCTCTCTGTTGCGTTCCGCAGTGCATCACTCGGCGATGACGCAGCGCTCGCAATGCTCGATCCATACATCGGTGATCAACACACGATGGGTGACTACATGGGCGCCGAGAAGCCGGCAGCCGTAGCGGCCCTGAACGGGATCGCCTCCCGGCGCTCTCAGGGCGCGGCCGGGTACTCCGGGCTGGTACAACAGCTCGACGTAGTTGTCGAGCAGATCGCGCGCGCCGGGTACCTCGTGATCGGAACGTCCGACAACATGAAGCAACAGATACGTTCAGACCCCGGCAACGCCAGTGGAAAGCTCCCATACGGCCGTGTCATCGATGGACTCAGGCAGACCCTCTCAGTGGCAAACATGGAAGTTCTGCACGATCTCCGATCCGCAAAGACCGAGGCACACGGAGCGGACGAGCTCACAGAGCACGACATGAGCCGAGCCGAAGACGCCTTTGGAGAATCCGTGTCGTTGCTCTACACCGCCATCGACGATGCGTGGACGGGGCGCCCGGGTCTGAAGGTTGTCGATGACCCGACTAGCGCCTGAGGGTGAAGTTCTAATTAGCCGTCAAAGATCGCGTGACGTCGCAACTGCACGTACCGCACTCCCTACGTGTTCCATCTGGTCGCGTTCGAACGAGTCAGTTCCGTCTCGATTTTGTACATCGCCGGATTGAAGATCCAACCCTCGACCTCTTAAAGCCACAGGTCGTACACCAACACGCTCGTGCGTGAACGCGAACGCGATCTATGCGAATCGCAGGTGGGCATCGGTTCTACTCGAACTCCGCGGCCCTGGCTCCGAGGTTGGACGCGTTCTCGCTGACTACTCGCTGGGCAGCGTCGTCGTATCCGTCCGAGCTTTCGGCTCGCAGCTCAAGCGAGAGTGTCACGTTCTCGCCGAGTCGGGCTGCGACGTGCTCAAGGATGTCCGCCAGTTCGGCGGCACCGCGCAGACGGTCGAGGTCAAACAGAGCATAGAACGAATTCACCGACGGCCCGGAGGGTTCAGCGCCCGCCGCACCAGACCCGCTCGCGCTGTCACCAGCGCCCTCATCTGCCGATGAACCATCAGACGAATCGCCGTCATCGTCCGTGGTCTCGGCCTTGGGAGCTGGAACGTGGCCTGGGTGAATGAGCCAGCCACCGGGGGCGGGCACCACCATCTGGTTGGTTGTGATGCCGACCCAGGTCTCGCCGTCGTGAGCTTCCGCATAGGCGAACGTCTCTTGCTGCCAGTTCATGTTGCTCGTGCCGTCGCTGACGGCTCCGTTCAACACGTCGACCGAGGTGAGTCTGGGCAGGTGCGGGAACCGCGCGTACTTCGTCCAGAGGTCTCGCAGCGCGATGTCGTGCCGCTCGCTCCACAACTCGTAGCGATCGACATCCATCTTCACTCGGACCCCGCCGTACGACTGGATGAGCTTTTCCTCCGTCGCCAGCTTCTTCGCGACGCGATCGGCAAGGTCACCGCTCGCCGATGCCTTCGTCGTCTGCCACACAATTTCGGAGGTACCGGGGGCCTGGTGTGGTGTGAGCACCAGTGTGAACGCTTCACCGGTCAAGCTGTCGACTGATTTCGAGGTCTCAGCGATCCTCTCCGCAGCTTGCTTCTCCTGGTGCCGGTTCAGGTTCAGGAGGTCGTGGTCCTCGGCGATCGACTTCCAGGCCAAGTGAAGACGAGCAGCCGTTCGAAGCTCCGCCAAACGGTTCGCCGCACCGGCGACGAAGACGAGCATGTTGCGATTGTGGCGCGGGCCGCCATCGTGTTGGGCGAGGATCTTGCTGGCGAGATCGATCGCTGTCGAAGTGGTGTCGTTTGCCTGATGCGTGACGTTCGGCGAGAGGACGACGAGGCGTACACCGTCATCGTCGTCCGGAACGTCGCCCGGACCTTCGGCGAAAATCTGCATGGCCTCGAACACGCCACGGGACTGGCCCCGCAGGCGTCGAGCAACCTCGTCGTCGGCGTCGCGGTCGGTGTAGTTCGAGCCGGCGCGGTCGGCGGCGAGTCGGGTCGAGTTCGGCTGTAACGAGTACCAGTACTGAGAGCCCTCGACGTAGAGGTGCGTGGCTGCGCCAGCGAGGCGCTTCAGTGCATCGGCGAACTGAGCCGGCGACTCCCCTGGCTGGACGCACCCGAGCACAACGGACTTGATGTCGACACCGCGAGAGCCGTCAGGCCGGGCTGCTGATCCCATGTAGACCGTGCGCGCAGCGCGCCGAGTGGCTGAGATCCGACCGAAGTGCTTGTTCTCCTTGTCGATGGCCAGCGGCAGGGCGTTCTCACCATCGACATCAGACTTGATCACCGGGTCCCACCCGTCCTCGAGATACTTGCGCATCTCAGCCACGAGCGGACCGGAATCCATGGGCAGTGTGCCCGGCATGATCAGCAGCGACGAGTCGCCCCGCTGCCACAGCTCCGACACCGCTTCGGCCATCAATCGCAGCACACCTCGGGTGCGCTGAAACTTGTCGAGGGACGACCACTCGCCGAACAGCCGGTCGAACAGCTCCGGATGGATCGGATACGACAGCTCCATCCGCCGTCGGTATTCATCCTCAGCCGCCATCGAAGGGAAGTCGGCTCGCTGATTTCGGTACATCTCACAGAAGGCTCGAATCACGCCGTCACGCACTCGAGCCTTGTCAGGAGTGATCGGATCAAAGAGGCGACGACGAACGATCTCGAACGACTCGTCCGGCGAGGCCGGCTGCCATTGCTTTGCATTGCGGGTCACCACGTGCTTCAGCCGCTCAAGCGCCTGCTTGCCACGCGTCCCGCCGACCTCGATGTCCGAAGCTGGGATCGACACGAGTACTACGACGTTCTTCACGGCGGCAGCTGCCTCGGTGAGCGTCTGAGCGAACGTGAACTGCGTGTCGAAGTCACCGCCGACGAGCCGCTCACCGTCACCTCCGTCGCGCAACTGACGGGCGTATGCGACCCATTCGTCGATCATCACGACGGCCGGACCGAACTGCTCGAACAACCTCTTCAGCGCAGACGCGGGATTCGTTGAGTTCTCGTCGTCAGTACGAACGATCTCGTAGCCCTCTCGGCCGCCAAGTTGATAGGCGAGGTGGCCCCACAATGTGTGGAGCACCACTCCTTCTTCGGGAGAGGACGGTGCGGACACCGACACCATCTGGCCGACCAGAGCAGCGCGGCGAATCTCACCTGGCAGTGTCACGTTGGCTTCGGAGAGGGCTTCACCCAGACCGACGAGCTTCGACGGCGACACGCCTGATGCGAGGTGGTAGAGCGCAATCATCGAGTGGGTCTTGCCGCCACCGAAGTTGGTCTGCAGCTCGATCACCGGGTCGCCACCCTGACCGGCGAGTCGGCGGCCGGCACCGATGAGCAGATCGGTGAGGCCCGCTGTCATGTAGGTCCGGGCGAAGAACGCTGCGGGGTCCTGATACTCGTGGTCGGCGGTGCCTGACGCCACCTCGAAGAGGTCGGCGGCGAACTCGGCCTGCTCGAACGTCCCAGCCGCAACATCGGAGTGCGGGCTGATGATGTCTCGCCACGGTGTCAAGCCAGCAGTCGGCTGACCTTCGGTCGGCTTGGCCGCCGTCTTGCGACGTTCGGAGCGGGCCTCTTCGTCGAACATCTGTCGTAGCAGGTCGCGACGAAGGTCCTTGAGCACTTTGCGTTCGTCGACATTGCCCAGCGCTTCGAGAACTCGCTCCATCGAATCGAGCACTCGCGTCGTGTCGTCCGACGACATCGACGCCTGATGCGCCCACTTGTTGCGAGAGTCCGCGACCTCGAAGACGAGCGACCGAATGGTCGGCGAGAAGTTGTGTCCCCAGACGTCGTTCCAGGTGATCTTCATCGAGCGGAGTAGGAACGACACGTCCGTCGGCGACGCGTTCGGGTCCGGCGAGTGCGACTTCGAGTTGATCTGGGCCACCCAGTCCTTTCCGTAGAAGCCGGAGAAGGTCGCCTCGCACGCCGGGACGAGCCCGTCCCTGAAGACATCGAGCGCCTTCTGTAGACGCTCTGAGTTCGGCATCACCATGTCAGTTCTCTCCTCGTGCTTCGAAGTCCAGCTCTGGGCTCTCAGTCATTTCATCCCCACGTGAACCTCCGGCAGCCCTGAGAGCTGGCATGGCAGCGATCAACGAGTTGTACGCCGCGGCCTCAACCACCCACCCGCGGTCGGACGAAACCTTGAACAGCAGGTAAGCGAGTTGGCGAGCTCGTTCGCCATAGCCCCCCAGCGTGTGTAGAAGCGATGCCGCTTCGGACTCCGAGCGTTCCAGTGCTGCGATGAGATACTGCGTTGTCTCCCACACCGTTGGGCGCTTATCTCCCAAGAACGTCCAATCCGGAGCGAGCTGGTCTCTCTGGTAGAGGGAGAACTGGCCTTGTCGTGTCTCACCAATGCCGGCTTCCTCGAGTCCGGTCAAGGAGGTGTCCTTAGCTTGGGCGAGGCTGATGGCATCACCCGAGGCACCGGAGCTGTAACCGTGCTGGCTGTACCAAGAGAGCGCGAAACGACTGTCCTTGTCCATCTCCGATTCCTCGCCATCAAGGATTTCACCAAGCTCGTCGTTGATGATCGCAAGAGCTGACCAGACCGGCATTGCGGACCCGTCCGCTTCGACGACACGTGAATAGCGCGAGAACACTCCAATTCCCGGTCCAATCGTCGATTGTGGAAGATCGACTGGCGCAATGCTCCCAGACTGAAGCAATCGAATGGCGGCCGGAAGTTCTGAACGGAGAGCGGCGACAAACTCCGCCCGGGTCGCCATCGGTGCCCCCGCGGCCCGAGGTCGGCAGGCAAGAACGATGGACGAGGCGAGAGCATTTGTGCCTGACGCAACTAGCCGCTTCCCCAGCTCGGTTCGCATTGGCCAAGTCGCCGTCACCTGGATTCCGGCGTCGACTATCGCCTGCAGGAAGGTGGACCAACCGGTCGACCCCTTCACGCCATCACGCGTTTCGGTTGCTTTGTATGCGTAGTAGATCGTGGCAGGAACCCCGTCTGCTTGGGACGCTGCGACCGCCCGCATGAACTCGCCCATGCCCTCTTGGAAGTACTCTTCCGCAGCGCGCAGCGAACCCTGCCGGTGTCGATTGGCAATCAGCTCGCCTGCCTTTGGCGTCGCGAGCGTGGCGCATTCATTGGGCCAGACATCGGAGAGATTGCGTCGCATCCAAGCGAAGAAGAAGTCGGCGATGTCGGCGTAGCTGATGTTTTCGGCGTAGGGCGGATCGGTAGACAACGCAACCGGCGAGTGTTTCAACATGTTCGCGCGCGCATCCACCTGTTCTGCCCTGCCAGGCGCCGAACCGGGTGGAACCAAACAGTCTCGAACCGCCTTGACGACGCCAGAGAGCTGGGATGCCCAACTCGCCATTCGCCCTGAAAATGGGTTGGCCTCGCAGTAGTCCCATGTCATCGGAATTGCTTGACGCCCGAATGCGTTTCGCAACTGCTCGTTTCCGTTGTGCCAGGTGCACATCCACGTCCAGTGCTCGACGCACTTGTCGACCACGAAGGCTAGATACGTGGTCACGGCATCGGCATAAGCCTGGGCACCTTCCCCACCGTCGCTCAATCGCTCGCCGTCATCGGCCAGACCTGCCGCAATCGCGTCCCGGAGCACATCGGCGGAGATCGATTTCAGTTCGTCGGAAAAGGTCGTTCCGGCGAGTAGCTGTCGGGGAGTGAAGAGCTTCCACCATTCGTCGAAGCCGTATGGGGTGACGGTCCCGCCGGTCAACTTCTCCGGGTTCCGGCCCGCTGGTCTCCATTCTGGTGGGTCGACATCGGCTGCCGATACATCCGCCGGCGACGGAGATACGTACACACGCCCTTCCGGGCCATCGGCAACGATTGCGAGGAGATCGCTTCCCATCCGACCAGCCGTCGCTTCATGCTTGATGAACTCGCCGGAGATGGCAGCACCTGTTGCTACACAGGTGCCCACGCCGCCATCCACGGATGGAGCGGCCGGTTCGCCACCATGGCGAACCACATAAGAGATCTCGTGCGAGGCCCGATCAATCACAGGCTCGATCCAGACGACAGGTTTGCCCTTCTTCTTCGAGAGGATCCAAGATCGAACCAGCGGGACGCTCCCCGGCCAGCTCGGATCGGGAGAAGCAACCGTGTGAGCCCAGATCCAGATCAGCGGTTTCGCTTCGGGGTTGTCGGCAGGCCGCGGATAATGGCTTCCGATCCGTTCCTCTGCTCGGCGAGCCAGCGCTGCGCCATACTCGGCGATGTCAGCCGCCAGCCCGGTTGCCCGCCCCCATTGAGCTAGTTCATTCGCGAGATGCGGGTGCACTGGGTTGCGACCAGCGAAGCGATACGGAACGTCAATCATCGCCTTCTGAATGAGCACAGCAACCGGGTTGAGGTCGCCGCTTATCACCTCCAGTCCGAGTCGCTGGGCCTCAATCGGGATGGCTCCGCCCCCACCGAAGGGATCGATTACCGGAGGAGCACCGTCGGGAAAGCACCGCTGAATCTCAGCCTTCGCCGACTCCAGAACAGCGGGGTTCTCCGAGTTTTTCCAGAGAACTAGCTGCTCAAGAATTCCAAACAACCTGTCACGCTCAGCCTGCTGCTCCACGTCTGAAAGCCGATCGTCTCCCGAAGGATCGTCCACTAGAGAAGACCACAGTACGGCTCTGGCAGCGGCGAGCGGCCGGCGAGCCCACCAACGATGGAGGCTCTGCGGGTGGGACGCCGCCCCCATTGTCTTCTGCTTCTTCGATTCGATGTTGATCGCCATCAAGGGCAGCGCCACCTCGATCAGCTTCGGTTTGTACGTCATTGGGGATCTCCGGCTTCTGCAAGAAGGGTGGCGACTTTCAGCGGTACGCCGGTCTGGGCGAAGTTCAGCATCGTGTCTGCGAACGGGTCGACGAGGTAGCGAACCAATGGAGTGCCAGCCGGGTCGTCGGGCACGGATGCGACGGCCAGGCGCCAACAATCCGGATTTGACTTCGACTTCTGAACCTGTGGCGCGCTGACATGAATCTCCTCGGTTCGAGGCAGATGACTCTTCACTTCTATGAAGTAGTGGATGCCGGTCACCGGGTCGACGGAGTCGATGTCGAAGCCGATGTTGTGATGAGGCATCTCGGTCGGCACGCGACCGATCGAACGCTCAGCATCCATCACCGCCGCCACCCCTCGGCGATCTGTCTCGGCCTTGTCGGCCTCGGGCTCGACCGCGGTCGGGGCGTCCGATTGGTGGAGATCGAGGAAGCCTTGCGGGACAACAAGTGCCGCACCGGTGATCGTCGGTGGACTGTTGTGAAGGTTCTCTTCGAGGTCGAGCTCGAGGCGGCGGCGAGCGAGGCGTGCCTCGAGGTCGTCCGCCCGAGCGCGGGCGTTGCCGGAGTTGAGCGGCGGCTTCTTGCCTGCTAGCTCCATTTCCTTGATCTCTTCAGTACGCCGGTCCCAGTAGAGGATCTCGGATTCGAGCCGCTTCCTCACAGCAGCGCGCACCTTCGCGACCCTTGTCTTGGTAATCGTCGTCAGCTCTGCGAAGTGCGGCCCCGCAAGATTCTCGATAGCCCAGTTCCTTGCGTCGTTCTCCGCTGTCCGGTCTGCCCACCCGTCGTCGACGTGGGAATCGATGACAGCCTGTTCTTCCGGCGTCGGCGGTGCGTAGGCGATGTACGGCTCGTCCCCTGGCTGCGTGACGTTGCCGGCGCTGTCGATCTCGACGTACTGGAATCGCCGGGACACGACCTGACGATGTCCATCGCTCCATCGGCCGTCCGAGATGGTGTGGTCGATGTAAACGAGTAGCCGAGGCTCGGTGCGATCGTCATCAGGAGCGACGAGCGTTGCGCCTCGCTGCAACGTGTCGGCGTGGTCGAGCAGCACCTTGTCGACCACGGCTGCGAGCAGCGGGGTGCCCGGAGCGACCAGCTCTGCACGTTGCTCGCCATCTGGCTGGATAGCTCGCTTGTCGAACGTGATTCGGGAGTACCGATCGTGGACGTGGCCGAGACTTCGGTCAGCGTGAGTTCTGATCGCGGCGGGCACCCGGGTGATCTCGAAGCGGTCAGCCTCGCGTTTGGTGATTCGACCTCCGTAGAGCTCGAGTCCAGCTTTGAAGAACGAACCGACGAAACCAGGCTGCAAGCGTCGCGCCTTCGCTCGTTCCATCAGGTCACGGATCTCGTCGGTCGCTGCTTCGACGCCGAGCCCACCAACGAGCGCTCGCTCTCGAAGCACGTCCTCCAGTTGGTTGCCGATGTCGGAGTCGATCACTTCATCCATGAATCTGGTCCGGATCGCTTCGTCGTCCTCGCGAATCGCTTTGATGAGCAACTCTTGAAGCGAAACGTTCAGATGCGGGTCTCCGAGCACGTCGTAGACCTGATCGCCGTAGGTACCCCGCTGCTGCTCGATCTTCTCGAAGAGGCGCTCGAACACCATGCCTTCGCGAGTCTCGTGAGCGACGAGGTTCCACAGGTGACAGGGCAACTTCTGGCCGATCCGATGGATGCGTCCGAAGCGCTGTTCGAGCCGGTTCGGGTTCCACGGCAGGTCGTAGTTGACCATCAGGTTGGCGGTCTGCAGGTTGACGCCCTCGCCGGCCGCGTCGGTTGCGACGAGTACCCGGACGGTCGGGTCGACCCGGAACCGGTCCTGGATTTCACGACGGTCGTGACGCTTGATCCCACCGTGAATAGTGACCACTGCTTCGGGCCGACCCAGTTCGTTGACAACCAGGTTGGCGACGTAGTGCAAGGTGTCCTTGTGCTCAGAGAAGATGATCAACTTCCGAGGAGTCTCACCCTCTCGGAACTCATCTGAACGCAGCAGATCTCGAAGCTGCAACCACTTCGTGTCGACGCCGGAATTGCGCACGTCGTTCGCAATCCGGACCAGTTCGCGAAGCTCGACGAGTTCTGCAGCGAGTTCGTCCGCTGTGGCCGCCGCCGTGCCCGCGTCGATGAACGCGTTCTCGAGGTCTTCGAGTTCAGCGTCGTCGTAGTCGTCATAGTCGAAATCTTCAAGGTCGCCGAGCTTGATGCCCTTCGGAAGATCAGTCACCTTGACCAGCCCGCCACCAGCGGCAAGGCGGCGCAACTCGCGAGACTGCTTGTCCAATCGTTCGGTACGTCGACGGAGCGAGTGGTAGATCGCATCAGGTGAAGACGCAAGACGGCGTTGCAGGCCGGCCAAGGCGAAACCGACGATGAGGCCCCGGCGTTTGTCACCGCCCTCCCGCATCCGGTCTGCCCGGTTCATGCCGGTCTTGACGTATTCCGTCACCTCGTCGTACAGGCGTTGCTCCGGACCCGACAACTTAAATCGAAGCGTCTCGGCGGTGCGTGTCGGGAACAACCGCTTGCCGTCGAAGGTGAGCAAATTCTCCTTGACAAGCCGGCGCATCACGTCAGACACGTCCGGAACCTCATCGCCGCGAAGTTGTCCGGCAAATCGTTCCTCGTCGATGAGTGTCATGAAGGCGAGGAAGTCTTCGTTCTTGCCGTTGTGAGGGGTCGCTGACAGCAGAAGGAAGTGCCGGGTGTGATCACGAAGCACTTCGCCGAGCGCAAACCGCTTCGTCTTGTTCAGCTTGTCCTTGAACCGCTGCGCCGACATCTTGTGTGCCTCGTCCACGATGATGAGGTCCCAGTCGGACTGCTCGACCTTGGCCGTCAGCTCCTCTGACCGCGCCAACTGGTCCACGCGTGCGACAAGCATGTTCTTCTCGAGAAACGGGTTTCCCGTCCGGGACTCCTCGACCGATGCCCTCGACATCAAGTCGAAGTGCAGCCCGAACTTGTCCCACATCTCGTCCTGCCACTGCTCGACCAACGAGCCCGGGGCAACGATGAGGCAACGCGCCACGTCACCACGCAGCATCAGCTCTCTGATGAGCAGCCCTGACATGATCGTCTTGCCAGCGCCGGGGTCGTCAGCGAGCAAGAAACGCAACGGCTTCTGTTCGAGAAACCTGTTGTACACGGCATCGATCTGGTGGGGGTACGGCTCGATGTTCGAGGTATCAACCGCCGCAAACGGGTCTGCCAAGTGCGCGTGCTTCATTCGCCGCGCTTCAGATGCCAAGCGGAACATCGCGCCATCAGCGTCGAACGACCACCGACGCGAGGAGACCTCTGAGATGTTCGCCGCGTCGTCGGCGGTGACAACGCGTTCGTCGAGACGTCCTTCACCATCGCGGTACGTCACCGTCACCGATGATTCGCCGTTGCGCTCAACGACGATGACGGTTACTTCGGCGTCGGCCCGAATTCCTGAGTAGCGCTTGCCGACTTCAATCGCGGCAAGGTCAGTCATTTGTTGCCGTGGACGAACCCAGTCGTCTTGCCGCCCGTCGATCCGTCATCGCATTAGAGAGTACAGAACCGACACCTTCTGGCAATGGTGCGAACACTCTCCGCATCACGATACGTGGCCCGCAACACCGAAGAAGCTCTCGATGACGGAGTCGGACACAGTGGTCCAGAACTCGCGCCTACGCGCTGCACGAGTTCTACCCGTCGATGAGACTCTCGCATCCGACGGAACGATCGAGATGCTCTCGCATCTCAAGATCGCGGAGGGTGGAGGAAGCAACATTCCGCGCGTGTACTTCTACGACGACACAGCGGGAAAGACCGGCAAGGTCCACGTCGGCTTCTTCGGGCCGCACCGCTACATGGAAAACACGAAGAGCTGATCGCTCTGCGACAGCCCGTCGGCAGTCGCGACGGCCCGCCGCCTATTGGATGCAGGTCCCGCCGGCCGAACGGATATCGATCGCCTGAGAGGTACCGGTGTAGCAAAGGAAGTCGGCCTGCTCGGCACCAGCAGTCGACCGGTGTCGCTCCGGTGACCGACCGTCCGTAACTACGAAGCGACCGCACGACGAGCAAATCCAAGCTGATGATGCGGGCTCGGGCTTTGTTGAGTCACTCATTGCACTCCAGTTCTCGGCGACCCCAATGCGCCGCTTCTGGCCACCGTTCGGAGATCGTCGCCGAGCCGACGAAGCAGGCTGCGTTGTTGGAGGAGTTCTTCGAGCGACTCGATGAGTTGTTCACGGTCGACGCCAACCTTCGACTTCGGTGGGGCCATGGCGGCAGACCGGATCAGCGCCGTGAGTTCGTGATCCGGGAGGCTCATCGCTTGACACTCTACGAACATGTGTTCGAACACCGCAACTCGACCGATATCGGTCATCATGATGCGCTTCCCGGCAAGTTGGTCGGGCCCTCGGCTTCGCCGGCTCGCACCGACGATGAGCGACGAGGTCCGGTCGCCTCCCGGACTCTCGCTTGGGTCCAACCGAGGATCTCGGCTGCCTGTGCGACACTCGTCGCTACAGCCAACTTTACCGCCGCCGCCCCTTGCTCGGCCTCGAGCGTCACAACATCGCATCGCAGCGCTTCGATCCGCCGTTCTCGCGTGAAGAAGTCGTTGATCGCTGCAAGCTGAGCGTCGTACCGCTGCTTCACCCGGTCCCGTGCTTCTCGCTCAGCCGGCGTCTCACTTCGTCTCGGCATTCCCGTACTCCTGTTCGTCGAGCCGCAGACTCCGAACGTCGACGGTCACTCAACCCACAACAGGCCCCGCCGAGCACCGATCGTTACAAAGGACTTTGCGCCGAACGTCAATACGCACGACCCGATCCACAGCCGAACGGGCCCGACACGACCCGACCGGAGCAATCTGAGAGTCGCACAGATGCACCAGGGTGCTGCACCGGCGCTGTGGCGCCGAAGTTTCGTGTAACGGTCGACCGCGAGTGGGGCCTGTTGGGGGTGTCATGTTGTCGCTGTGGAAGCTCCGTGTTGGTGCCGAGGAGTACTACCTCGGACAGGTCGCGGACGGCATCGACGACTACTACTCCGGCGCCGGTGAAACCCGTGGCCGCTGGCTCGGACTCGCCAACCAAGCCCTCGACCTGACCGACGAAGTCACGGGCGACCAACTCCGCGCTGTACTCGCTGGGCTCAATCCGGGTACCGGGCTCACCCCGAACGGCGACCAGGTCAAGACCTGGAAGAACCGTGTCCCCGGTTTCGACCTCACGTTCTCGGCACCCAAATCGGTCAGCGTCCTGTACGCACTTGCTGACCCGCTCGTGCGTGCCGAGGTCGTCGAGGCCACCAACATCGCCGTCGAGGAAGCGGTCCGCTGGCTGGAGCGAGAGGCGTGCTTCGTGCGCCGTGGGTCCAACAATCGGGAAGCGAAGGCGACGCCGTTCGAGCAGTTCGGGACCCGCCGACTTCCCGGTGTCGGGTTCATCGCTGCCGGGTTTCGGCACCGCACCAGTCGCGCTGGTGACCCGCATCTGCACACCCATGTCCTCGTCGCGAACCTGACTCGCGGGCCGGACGGAAAGTGGTCGGCGCTCGACGGACAGGCCCTGTACCGCTCCAAGTTGGCGGCCGGAGCGATGTATCAGAGTGTGCTGCGCAACGAACTGTCCCGACGTCTTGGCGTCGAGTGGAACACCGTGCACAACCATGTTGCCGACATCGCTGGCATCCCCCGTCGTGTGGTCAAGCACTTCTCGAAGCGGCGCACCGAGATCGAAGCCGAACTCGATCGGCTCGGGCTCGACGGACCTGATGCGGCTCGTGATGCGATGCTCGCCACGCGTTCCAAGAAGCTCGACATCGATCACGACACTCTCGACGAACACTGGGAGGCCGACGCGGCGAGCGTCGACTACTCCCCCGCCGACGTCGCCGAACTCCTCGCACACGCCACACTGCTCGACCCTGAGCGCGCGCTCACCACCGACACGCTCATCGCTGTCCAGGCGGTCGATACCGAGACCGGCGAGCGAATCGAACAGTCCGTCACGGTCGCCGAATTCGTCGCGTCCGTGGCGTGGAGGCTCCCCGAGACCGATGCCGTCGTGACCCGACATGACGTCCAGAACACCGTCACCGAACAACTCTCCCGGCACGGCAACTCTCGTCTCGTCGAGCGTCTCACCGACGCCGTACTCGCCTCCCCCGAACTCATCCCACTCCCCACCGAAGACGGAGCCGACGCCGGTTGGGAACAGCGATGGACCACGCAGAGGTTGCTCGACATCGAGCACGACCTCACCACCATGTTCGCTCCCATCCCGCAGCCCCACCAGGCGCTCGACCCTGTATTCGTCGACGAGGTGCTCGCCCAGATAGACCGACCGCTCGGCCCCGACCAAGCCGACACCATCCGACGAATCTGCACACAAGGGCTCCCCGTCGAGGTCGTCGTCGGGCGAGCGGGAACGGGCAAGACATACACAATGAACACCGTCCGCCACGTCTTCGAAGCCGCCGGCCGACGCTTGATCGGCGTCGCACCATCCGCCCGAGCAGCCCGCGAACTCGGCGACGGCGCCGGCATCGACGCCTACACGATCCCGCGATTCCGTAGCTCCTGCGTCAACACGCTGTCGTCGAGTGATGTGATCGTGATCGACGAAGCCGCCATGACCGGCACCATCGACCTGTGGAACGTGTGCAACGACGCCCGCACCGTCGGTGCCAAAGTCATCCTCGTCGGTGATCACCACCAACTCCCCGAAGTCAACGCCGGAGGCGGCTTCGCAGCAGCACTCGAAGCCCTCGGCGACCGCGCTGCACACCTCACAATCAACCGGCGCCAACACCACAAATGGGAACACCACGCCCTCGACCACCTCCGCAACGGCGACATCGCAACCGCCTGGAACGCGTACACCGACCACGACCGAGTGACCCTCACGGACACCCGAGAAGCTCTCCACGAGCGAGCCGTCAGCGACTGGTGGACCGCCCACGAAACCGGATCCAACGCTCACCTGCTCGCCGGCACCCGCTCCGAAGCCCGAGCACTCAATACGCTCGCCCGCCAGAAAGCAGCAGCGTCCGGAACCCTCACCGGAACAGCCCTCACGATCGGCGGCAACGACTTCCAGGTCGGTGATCGCATCGTCGCCCTCCGCAACGACATCGGGCACTACGACCTCGACACACACTCACGATGCCGTGTCGACAACGGGATGATCGGCACCATCACAGCGATCGACCACCAAACCCAAGAGGTCGATCTGCAACTCGGCAACCAGCGCACCATCCGACTCACCGGGGCCTACGTCCGATCCGGGCATGTCGATCACGGATACGCCACCACCATCCACAAAGCGCAAGGGATGACCTGTGACGACATCTTCGTCGTCGGCCCCGCCGGCCTCTACCGAGAAGCCGGCTACGTCGCCCTCTCTCGCGCCCGCAACACCGCCCACCTCTACGCCACCACCAAAGACGCCGCAAGCATCGGCGAACGTCCGCACACCGACCACGCCATCCCACTCCCCTCGGAACACGTCGACGACCCCGAACACGACCTCATCACAACGCTCGAACGATCCCAAGCCAAGAGCTTTGCCATCGCCCAGGCACCGCACCTGAGCGAGATCGCACGGGTCGCACATGAGCATCACCTCGGCTCCCTCACCGCCCGCCAGCAGCACATCCGAGACACGATCCGACAGCTCGAAGCAGACGGCTTCACGAACCCCACCGCTGCTGCACGAGCCCTCGAACGTGCCAAGTCGCATCGGTCCTTCATGCACGTCGGCGGCCGGGTGAACGCCCTCGATTGGGACAACGTCGGCACCATCACCCACCTACACGACACGACCGGAGCCGCAAGCGTTCAATTCACGACCAGCGACGGCAAACACACCCGAACCCGAACCATGCCATGGTCCGACCTCAAACCCATCGACCATCCCGAACCCGCCGACATCGGCGAACGAGCGACGAGCTACCTCGACGAACTCAGCGACACGACCGAACGCCACGTCACCCAATGGAACAGCGCACTCGGCAAGCAGGGAATCAACCCGGACGAACCCGCAATCGTCCCAGCGGCGATCCAACACCGCACCCGACAACTCACCCACCAACTCCGAGCCACACCACCACCCTGGCTCGACACCTGGCTCGGTAACCGGCCGACCGCCCCAGCCGGCGCAGTCGTCTACGACGACGAAATCCGAGCACTCGCTGCATGGCGAGACACCCAACACCTCGACCCTGCGACCCACGGCTACGGACCAGCACCCACCGACGCGGACCTCCTTGATGAATGGCGAGCCCACATGGACCGAGCGCTCGATGCCCACGCCTGGCTCGCCGAACACCGACCGTCGCCTACACCCGAAACCTCGACCCCAATCGAGCTACGAACCGCACGAGAACGCCTGCAAGAACTCGACGCATTGTTCGCCACCGCCCCTCCCGACCAGCGCAAGATCATCGAATCCCTGCTCCACAGCAAGCTCACCATCAAGGAGAAGGGCGAAGCCCTGAAGGTCGCGAACGCCAGCCGGGAAGCGCGGCGCGACTGGATCCTCGAACACTGGCCCCACATCGTCGAACACCACGAACTCACCGAGATCTCCAACCAAGCCGACGCTCTCCACCACTGGCCCGAGCCACTCCCTTCGACAGCGCAAGCAGCGCTCGACGAACTCCGAGCAACCATGGTCGACACCCCCGAAGAGGCCACGATCGCCGAGATCGAAGCCGCCATCGATCAGCGCGACCCCCACCACGAACTCCGCCGACTCACCGACGAACGAGCTCCCCTGGAACGGCAACTCCTCGCGCTCCGCTCCACTCTCGACGATCCCGAGTTGCCTACGCCGATCATTGAACAGCACATCGCCCGGCTTCACGAGAGGCTGGATGATCTCGATAGGCGGATTGAACACGCCGAGGCTGATGTCGCTATGTGGGATTGGGGCCAACGGATCGACCCGGTACTCGACGGCGCTCTCGCCCGCCGCTCGAACCACCTCGCCTACACCGCCGTCACCAGCAAGGAGCCGTGGATCGAGAACCTCATCCAGGAGATGGCTCGCCTCGATCAGCCGATCGATGCTGCATCGCTCCGTCTTGCGATCACCGAGATCGCGACCTATCGCGAACTGGCCGACATCGACTCTGATCAGCCCCGTGGACGACCGCCGTCAGATCCCCGCCTACAGACAGAGTACGAACGTCTTTCGACACCCGCCGAACCGTCGATGTCCGATCCCGTCGTGGATCTATCACCCCATACGTGAGCGTCCTCTCCGGCAATGCCGATGGAGCGATATCGGACACTTTCCCACGAAGAAGCACCGAGCCTGAAGGTAAGTCCGACCGATCGAAATGCCGGATATCGCTCAGGTGCCTGCGTGGTAGCCGGAACATTACGAGCGGCAGCGCCCCACACGGCGGTCGTGATCGTCGACGTTGCACGCCGGGCCCGACCGTCAGCCGTAGATCGGGCTTCGACCGAGGGCAACCGTCATCGCGCCGATCGCAGCAGATCGATCAATCCCGAGGTCGGCGGCGACTGCACCGCATACGTGCGGCGACCTGCGTGTCGATTGCTTCGGTCATGAATTGGCTGGTCCGGTTTCATCAGAGGGTGGAGCGCTCGGAGCAGTCGAGAGGAGGTCGGCGAGGTCGTCTCGGATGGGCATGGCTGCGAACGCTGACACTCGGGATCTGCCGGTGTTGCCGATGGGGTAGCGGCCGGTGACGCTGCCCGGTCCGGCGAGCAGGAGCCTGCCGACTTGGCCAGCGATTTCGCGAATGTCTCGCTGGCGCAAGGCGAAGCCGAGCATGTGTGCGTGCACTCTCAGGTGCGGTCGGACCCAGGGCTGGGACAAGACGTGAGCATCTTCGAGTTGACGCCATGCAGTCGCCTGATCACCGATCACGTGCGCTCGGGCAGCACTCTCGACGAGTTCGGCAATGCGGACTCGAACCACGTCGTGTAGCGGCGGTCGTCGGCGCATCAGGCCTCGCTTCTTTGCGCCGGGCAGACCGACCGGGCCTTGGTCATTCCGAAGCCTCCAACTCGGTGAGTGAGATCGTTGCGAGGCACGAACACTGTCAATTCTCCGCAACGGTGTGGGCGAGGTGCTCGCGTGACAGGTCCAGCAGCATGCGAACGTGGACGTCATCGAGACGGTAGAACACGTTGCGGCCGTCACGCCGATTCCGGACCGCCCCCGCGCTTCTTAGGAGTCGCATGGCCTGAGATACTTTTGTTTCATTCGTGTCGACAACGGCCGCGATATCGCACACGCACAGCTCACCGGCCTCCAAGAGCGCGTACAGGATGCGAACACGTGTGGGGTCGCCCAACAACCGGAACATCTCGGCGAGGTCGACGGCCTCGTCAAGACTGACGACATTGGCCGCAACGGATTCGACTCGGCCCTCGTCAATCCGAGTCTCGACACATCGATCAATTCCAGTCACGGGAGAAACCTGCACAGACGTGAAGATATACTCGTTGGCGTGATGTCGCAACCCACGAGCACAGCCTTCTCGGCTCGCCCGCCTTCGTCCCGTTTGACTACAGCGTGACTCTGTTGGCGCACGCCGGCGCCGGTCTCATCAATACCTGGGGGTTCGCGTACGTCGGGGGAATCATCGGTTTGTTCAGCGTCTCGCTGCTCTATGTGAAGGGCAAGGTCACTGAAGGGTCGAGCATCGCGGGGCGGCCGTCGAGGCGGTCTGGTCTTGCTGTGCTCGGCCCGGGTGTGATCGTGGTCGGCGGAGTGTGTGGCGTCTCGTTCGGGCTCGGCGCCGGAAGTCTTCTCGAGCGTCAGTTCTTCGACGATGTCGAAGTGAGCAGCGTGGTCGAGCGTCTGTGCGAGACCTCCTACGACCCCGCCGTTGCCGAATTGTCGCTCCACGACGACATCGGACACGTGGCCGACGATCTTGACGCAGCGACGGCTCAAGGTGTGCACCGTGAGCTGCACGCCCGAAACCTGCAGGCTGAGGAGCGCAACCTGCTCGTCGATCGTCTCATCAGCGAACTCACCGCCGCCGACGGGAATCAGATTGCCTCGTGCGAGGCGTTCTCGGTCAGCCGAACAGGTGACCAAGCGTGATCGCAATGTCTGTGCAAAGTGGGTCGAGCACAAACTGCGTAGCGGCAGTGTCGATGCGACCGAACGAGCGCCTCGAGCGTGAACGCCGAGAAATCCGACAAGGCACAGCTGTCGATCGGTTGCGGGGCAATCGGGTGGGTGATTGCACAGTTTGTGTCGCTGCCCGTGATCAGCGCGGCAGGGTCCGGGAGTGACGCAACCGACATCCTGATTCCACTGCTCGGTGTGGCAACGCTCGCGTCGTGGACTGTGCCGGTCGTGGTACTTCGTTCGTCTCGCGACGCGTCGGCGCGGCCGTCTTCGTTGTCGACTGTCAGGCCTCTGCCAAGGTCAGCGATGCTTTGATCATCCCGGACGGAGTGTTCATCCAACTGGTCGCCGTCCCGCTGCCGTATTGGCCAGTGCGATCGGTCTGGTCCAACACCTTCTCCGACGAACGATTCCATGGCAACGCTCGCGACCTCGTCGATCGAGCAGGTGGATTCGCGACTGTCGTGCTGATCGTGATGGTCGCGATCGGCGCCCCGATCGTCGAAGAACTCGTATGCCGAGGATTTCTGCAGCGCTCGCTCGCCACCCGGTTTCACTGACGTCGCCCGTTGGCTGCTCGTGGAGGGGTTGTTCAATGCCGATCCATCTCCGTCGCGTCGAGTTTCCCGGCCTCGCCTTGTTCGCACTGACGTTCGGCGCTTCGGCCCTCGCAACCGGGCGGATTGGAGCACCGGTTGGTTTTCACGTGGGCTTCAACGCTGCCAGACGCTCCTCGCATTCTGTGCGTTCAGATGTCACGTCGGAAGGTCGGCGGTAGAGACATTGGTGGTGTACGACGTTGTGTCGGACCGCGATCCGCGCCAATATGTCGCACCGACGCGCGATCGACACTGATCCGTAACGTCTGCGATGGCTTGCGCCAACCGCTGCCGCGGACATCAATGCCACGAACCGGCCTTGGAGCACGCATGCCTGACCGACACGACCCGACACTGACCACGACGCCATCAGCGACACGAGCCCGACTGTCGAGGCGCCGGTTCCTCACCGTTGCGAGCATGCTTGGTGCGTACGGGTTGACCCACGCCGATCACGTACTTGCCCAAGTGCCGGCGACGACGGGGACGACGTCGTTGAACCGACCGGCGAGCGCTCTCGCGCCCGCCGTACGCGTGGTTCCGGAGGCCGTAGTCGAACCGCCGGGACCGGGAGAGATCCTGTTCCCGATCGCGGTCGGCCCCGGTGACTACTGCTACGCCAGCAACAGTTTCGGCGACTGTCGCGGTTCGAACTGCAGTCGTTCACATGAGGGCGTTGACATCATGGCTGACGAGGGTCTCCCGATCCGTGCCACCGTCGACGGTCGCTTGACGAATCGCTATCTTGATTCGGGCCAGACCTCCGGTGCCGGACACGGCTGGACGCTGTACGACGAGTCGACCGACACGACCTTCAAGTATTTCCACATGGGCAGCCACGAAGAGGGCCTCGAGGTCGGCGACGAGGTTTTGCAGGGTCAGACGATCGGCTACGTCGGCAACACCGGGACCTCGGGCGTCCCGTCGGGCACGAACTATCACCTGCACCTCGAGTATCGCCCGAACAACGTCGCAGCGAACTCGTTCCCGCTGCTGCAACGCGACCCCAACGTCATCTTCGAAGCCTGATCTCGACAGCACAGCCTCCGATCATCCGCATGCGATTGCTGCAGCCGTCGGCCCCGAGATCGGCGTGCTACGTCAGCTCGGCGCTCGACCTCACGAACGGACGTCGAGCGGCTTCGCAGACGGTCGAGCAGAACCCGTCGCCGCCGGACGAGCTTCCACCATCAGACTTCGCGCTTGTCCCCGCACTTCCGATCTCGAAGGCGTACGCGGCTGAACCTTGAGCAGGACTCATCTGCGGAACCTGGCGTGCGGGGAGACGCGGGCTCAGCCGTAGTCGCTGATCGAGCCGTTACCCAGCGCGTCGACGAGTGCGCTGCGGCCGCGTGCGACCCGCGACCGGATCGTCCCGATCGGGCAGCCGGCGACGCGAGCCGCATCGGCGTACGGAAGCCCGATCAACTGGGTCAGGACAATGGCCTCGCGCTGATCGTTAGGAAGCGCCGCCAACAACTGCATCGTGTCGACCGCGTCGGTCGTGTCGAGTATCGGACTGACCACAGGTTCGGCGACAGGATCGGTGCGACGAACGGTGCGACGTCGGATGTCTTCGCGACACACGTTGCGTGTGACCCCGAGCACCCACGTGAGCACGGAGCCGCGTTCCCACCGGTGCAGGTTCTTGATCACCCGGTACAGCGCTTCCTGCGCGAGATCGTCACTGTCTTCGGGGCGGGTCAGGTAGGCAGCGAATCGCCACACGTCGGTCTGGACCTCACGCACAAACTGTTCGAGCGCTATCTGATCGCCGTCGCGGCCAGCGCGAGCGGTTGCGTCGAGATCGAACATGCCAGCGCAGTGTGCCAGCGCTGGGCGCTGGTCAGCACCACTGGGTGAAGTCAATCCGAACGCAGAACTCGACAAGTGGACGAGCAATGGAACTGAAAGGGCATCTCATGCCACTTCTAGCCATGGAGTGCGATGCAGCGCGAGAGGTCCTGTCGGCACAGTTGGACCAAGAGGCGGGCGTTCACGAGGTGGCGGTCGCGAATCGCCACCTCGGTCGATGCGCCGGATGTTCGCAGTGGTGGGCGTCGGTCGGCACCGTGACGCGCACGTTGCGTGTGCGTTCGGCTGAGAGAGTTCCGGATATCGCAACCCCGGCACTCGCCCGCAGCGGCAACGTTCGTCGGTGGCCGTACCAGTCGGCTCGCGCGAGTCTCGCGGTGCTCGCCGTCATCGAGCTGGTGTTCGCCTTGACCGGGGTGCTCGCGGGACGCGACGCCTCACCCATCCACGACAGCCAACACCTCGGTGCCTTTGGCGCAGCGTTCGCCGCGGCGGTTCTGCTCGCAGCGTGGCGACCCGGTCGCGCTCGCGGCCTGATGCCGCTCGCGCTCACACTGGGAATCGCGATCCCGGTCTTCGCAATCATCGATCTCGTCAACGAGAATCTGACAACCGGTGGCGGCATCCACCACGTAGCACAGATGGTCGGACTGGCGCTCGTGTGGCTCGTGTCCACCCACCCGACGGCACCGGCTCCGGTTCGACCGATGCCGGTGCGACGGGCCGCGCCGCCGGCGCATGTCGTTTCGGCCGGTCCGCCGCAACGATGAGTCGCGCCATGCAGTCGGTTGCCAGGGGTCTGTCAGCAACCGGAGTCGGGATCTTGTTCGTACTGTCAATCGACCAAACCACTGCAGCCGGAATGCGTTCGTCGTCGCCACCCGGCAGCGCCGTCGACGACACCACGGTGAACTCGTCCGCAGGCTCTGTGGTCTTCGGGCTCAGCATCGTGGCAGTACTGGCCATCGGGGCCTTCGTCGTCTGGAAAGCCCGCAAGAACCGCCCCTGGTGATCCGGATCGCGCTGGCCTGACCCGCGACACACGTCCAACACCACCTCAAGAATCGCACCGTCGAGGAGTTCCTGAATCCGTATGGCAATCATCGAACGAGAAGTCGAAACACCATCACCACCCAGCAACGTCGCGCCGAACGCCGTCACGGCATCGACGTCGTTCGGCTATCTGCGTCGGCCGGTGCAAACCACCGGTTGGCGTTCGTGGGCGTTTAGTGTCGACCACAAGAAGATCGGCATCATGTATGGCGTCGTAGCCATGTTCTTCTTCCTCGTCGGGGGGATCGAGGCGGGCCTCATCCGCCTCCAGCTTGCGCGGCCCGACGGGACGATCCTCTCGGCCGACAAGTACAACCAGATGTTCACCATGCACGCCACCACGATGGTGTTCTTGTTTGTGATGCCGATGGCGGCAGCGTTCGCAAACTATTTGATTCCGTTGCAGATCGGTGCCCGCGACGTGGCGTTCCCGCGGCTCAACGCGCTGTCGTTCTGGGTGTTCCTCGGTGGTGGATTGTTCCTCAACTCGTCGTGGATTCTTGGCGGCGGCGCCGACGGTGGCTGGTTCATGTACGCCCCGAACTCCGACGTCCCGTTCTCGCCCGGCAATGGCGTCGACTTCTGGGGCCTCGGCCTGCAGATCACCGGCATCGCTTCGCTCGTCGGTGCGATCAACCTGATCGTGACCGTGTTGAACATGCGCGCCCCGGGCATGTCGTTGATGAAGATGCCGATCTTCACGTGGATGGCGCTGATCACCCAGATGTTGCTGCTGTTTGCGATCCCGGTCATCACCGTCGCGTTGTTCCTGCTGATGTTTCAGCGGTCCTATGACGCGACGTTCTTCTCCGTGGAGGCCGGTGCCGACCCGTTGTTGTGGCAGCACCTGTTCTGGATCTTCGGTCACCCGGAGGTGTACATCCTCGTGTTGCCGTCGTTCGGCATCGTCTCCGAGATCCTGCCGGTCTTCTCGAAGAAGCCGTTGTTCGGATACCCCTTCGTCGTGTTCTCCGGCGCAGCGATCGGTTTCGTGGGCTGGGGTGTGTGGGCTCACCACATGTTCGCCTCGGGTCTCGGGCCTATCTCGGTCGCCGTGTTCTCGGTGTCGACGATGGCGATCGCTGTACCGACGGGCGTGAAGATCATCAACTGGACGCTCACCATGTGGGGCGGCAAGTTGCGGTTCACGACCGCCATGTTGTTCTCTGTCGGATTGATCGTGCAGTTCACGATCGGTGGCTTGTCGGGCGTCACCCACGCTGTTGCACCGTCGGACACGCAGCAGACCGACACCTATTACATCGTTGCTCACCTGCACTACGTGATCTTCGGCGGCGCCGTACTCGGGCTGTTCGCCGGCTTCTACTACTGGTGGCCGAAGGTGTTCGGCAAGATGCTCAACGAGAAGCTGGGTAAGTGGAATTTCTGGCTGATGATCATCGGGATGAACATGACCTTCGGACCAATGCACATCATCGGTCTCCAAGGCCAACCCCGACGCATGTACCGATGGACCGAGGCACGCGCTGGTGAAGGGTTCTTCAACCTCGGGTTCTGGAACCTCGTGTCCACGATCGGCACGTTCGTGCTCGCGATCGGGATCCTGCTGTTCTTGATCAACACCTGGATCAGCCGTCGAGGCCCGGCGGCTCCGCTCGACCCGTGGGATGCGCGTTCGCTCGAGTGGCTGACCACGAACCCGCCCAAGCCGCACAACTTCGATCGCACCCCGACCGTGCATGCGCTCGACGAGGTGTTCCACCGCAAGTACGAGGACGTCGGCGAAGACGGTCACCACGACTACGTACGCCGCGCCACCCTCGAAGAGATCGTTGCCGAAGAAGAAGCCAACGCCGACGGACACATACATCTCCCGTCGCCGTCGTACTGGCCGATCGTGCTCGCTACAGGCCTCCCGGTCATGGCCTACGGAGTGATCTACACCGCCTGGCTGATCGCACTCGGTGCCGCCATTGTCATCGCCGCGATGTTCGGGTGGGCACTCGAGCCAGCGGACGCCAGCCCCGACGACTTCGACCCACCCGAGACGACGCCATCGTCGGCGCTCGCCGCTCACGCGACCCACGACACATCATCATGATACCTGTATAGTTGTGCAGATGTTGTGGCGCATTGACGGAACGGAGCACCCGAGCGGTGAGGGGTGGCAGGCGTGAACGAGACAGTGCAGCTCGACCTTCCAGTGTTGCTGCCGCACGTCCCTGGTGACGACGACGGCTGCGTCCACAAGCTCACGGCGATCTTGTCGAAGAGCACTGGGGTGTCCGACGTGCACCTGGTTGCGTCCGACGGAGACGGCCCGAGTCAATTGTGTCTGCACTTCGATTCGTCGGCGACGAGCGTCGCTCGAATTCGAAGCCTCGCTCGTGCGTCGGGCGCAGAGATCACCGATCAGTTCGCCCACATCTTCTGGGACGTCAACGGAGTGACGCACACTCGCAGGGCACGATCTGTCGCGGAACGCCTCCGATCGATCGACGGGGTCGCCGAGGCCGAGGTCTCACCGGGTTTCGTGCGTGTCGAGTTCGACCGTCGAGCGACTTCCGAAGGCGACATCCGAGACGTTCTGGCGCGTCACGGTGTCGGCGTCAAGCCAGCGAGCCGAACGACGCCCACCGTCGACGCTCACGAAAGCCAGCCCGGGCCGAAGAAGGCAGGCGACTCATCGGCAACGGCACCCGATGACGCAACCGGTCGTGACGAGCACGCAGAGGACGACGGCCACGATCATGGATCGGGTGAACACGTACACAGCGGGCCGTTCGGTGAACGCAGCGAACTGATCTTCGCGATCACGTCGGCGTTGTTGTGGATCGGTGGTTTCGCCGCGGAGCTCGCCGGCTGGCTCGACGACTCGGTCCTGACCGCAGTGTTCATCATGTCGGGGTTCTTCGGCGGCTACTTCACGTTGCGCGAAGCAATCGATGGGATCCGCAACAAGCGATTCGAAATCGACTTCTTGATGCTTGTCGCTGCCGCTGGCGCAGCGATCCTGGGCAAGTGGGAGGAAGGGGCGCTGCTCCTGGCGCTCTTCAGCGTGGGACATGCGCTTGAGGGCTACGCGATGGGGCGCGCCCGCCAAGCCATCGAAGCACTCGCCGATCTCGCACCGCCGACCGCGATCGTGCGCCGCAACGGCAACGAGTCCGAAGTGCTTGTCGGGGAACTAGTTGTCGGCGACACCGTGGTGGTCAAGCCGAACGAGCGGATCGCAGCCGACGGGTTCGTCGTGTCCGGTACCAGCAGTGTCAATCAGGCGCCGCTGACCGGCGAGAGCATCCCAGTTGACAAGTCACCCGTCGACGACGTTGCTGCCGCTGCGAACGCCCCCACCGAGGTTTCTGGCGAATCGAAGCTGTTTGCCGGGACCATCAACGGCAGCGGCCAGATCGATCTGTACGTCACTCGATTGGCGAAGGACTCGTCGCTGTCGAAGCTTGCGACGATGGTTCGCGAAGCCGAGACGCAGGCGTCACCGACACAGCAGTTCACCAACAAGTTCGAACGCGTCTTCGTTCCAGCCGTCCTCGTCCTCGTCGTCGTGGTGATGGTCGCCGGGCCAGCACTCGGATCGTCACTGTCGGACTCGTTCTATCGAGCAATGTCGGTCCTCGTCGCTGCCAGCCCGTGCGCGCTTGCGATCGCGACGCCGAGCGCCGTGCTCGCAGCGGTCGCACGCGCCGGCCAGATCGGTGTGCTCGTCAAGGGAGGCGGACCACTCGAGAACCTCGGCACGTTGAACGCAATCGCGTTCGACAAGACCGGTACCTTGACGGAAGGCGAACCCCGTCTCACCGATGTCGTCGCCGCGGACGGGGTCGCCGAGGCCGAACTGCTCTCCGTCGCCATCGCGGTCGAGAACCGAAGCGACCACCCACTGGCGGCTGCCATCGTCCGTGACGGCACCGCACGAATCGCCGGCCGCGAGATCCCAGCCGTCAGCGGCGTCGAATCGATCACTGGGCGAGGGGTTCGCGCAGTGGTCGACGACCGGACAGTCCTCATCGGAAACATCAGGCTGTTCGAAGAGACCGGCGGCATCGATGAATCCGTCCGCGCAGCAGCAGACAGCTTGCTCGGCCGGGGACGAACGATCATGGTCGTCAAACATGGCGACCGGTTTCTCGGAACTTTCGGGCTACGCGACACCCCCCGGCCAGCAGCGAAGAAGATGATCGACGACCTTCGCGCACTCGGGATCGAACGGGCCATCATGATCTCAGGCGACAACCAGCTCGTTGCGGAGTCGATCGCCGCCGAGGTCGGACTCACCGACGCTTGGGGTGACCTCATGCCCGACGACAAGGTTTCAGCGATCGAGCGTTTGAGAGGCGAGGAAGGCAAAGTTGCGATGGTCGGCGACGGGGTCAACGACGCACCGGCGATGGCGAACGCAACGGTCGGGATCGCGATGGGAGCGGCCGGGTCCGATGTGGCGCTCGAAACTGCGGATGTCGCGTTGATGGGTGACGAACTCGCAAAACTTCCCGTGATCATCGGCCTCAGTCGGAAGGCGAGCCGGGTCATCAAGCAGAACCTGTACATGAGTCTCGGAATGGTTGCGTTCCTCATCCCCGCAACCCTCGTCGGGTACGTCGGTATCGGGCCGGCAGTCGTGTTCCACGAGGGATCCACACTCGTCGTCGTTGCGAATGCGCTGCGACTACTTGCCTATCGGCGCAACGAATCGACCAGCGCAAGCACTTCGCGTTGAGTCGATGCTGCTCAGGTTGATTGGTAACGAGCGAGTTGTCTGAGATCGGAGCTGTTTCGTTCACCGGCGTCGGCGTCGATGTCGCCGCCGGACTACTCGTTGCGATCCTCGTCGCTGTTCGACCGGCGTCCGGCGACGACGCCGTCGATCTGGACCGAGCGACGATTCGGCGGTATCTCGCAGCAGATCCGGTCGTTCTTCGCCCCGCCCGCATCGCCCCGAAACGCATTGCGTCGGCAGCGGCTGAAGGTCTTGCGATTGCGTTTGTGATCATCGTGTTCGTCGGCGCCTTGGCCGGGATCCTCTTGGTGATGGTCCGAAACGAGATCGGACTCTCTCCGGCACGCGCGTCGCACCGGGTGTCCGCTGGAAGACCGATGTCATCATCGGTGCAATCATCGGTTGGGCCTGGTTCGCGATCTGCACCCACGTGTTCGGAATGGCCCTCACGCGTAACGACGAGTCCACCACGATCGCAGCGAAAACCGATCGGTTCGAGATCCGAACGCCGGGTACGGGTCGTCGGAAGGCTCCGACGATGAGAGACTCCTCTCGATGAGTGCTGGATGCTGTGCTGCTGACGACGACGCACTCGTCGCGCTGCGCGACCGCCAGCGGACGGTGCTGTGGTCCGTTCTCGGGATCAATGCGGTGCTCTTCGTGGTGGAGTTCGGCGTCGGCTGGTGGGCACGCTCGACGGCGCTGCTCGCCGATTCACTCGACATGCTCGGCGACGCGTTCGTCTACGCATTCAGCCTGTGGGTGCTGCAGCGCGGTATGAGGTGGCGTGCTCGGGCGGCGTTGTCCAAAGGGGTCGTACAGCTCGTGTTCGGTCTCGTCGTGCTGGGACAGGCGGCGTGGCGTGCCGTGGACGGCACGCCACCGGTCGCAGACGCGATGGCGCTGATGGGGATCGTTGCGCTCGCCGGGAACACGTGGGCGTTCGCGCTTCTGTGGCGGCATCGCTCCGATGACATCAACATGACGTCGACGTGGCTGTGTTCGCGCAATGACCTAATCGCCAATGTGTCGGTGCTCGCAGCTGCTGTCGCGGTCTGGCAATTCGACAGTGTCTGGCCCGACGTGGTCGTCGGCGTTGCGATCTCGGTGTTGTTCCTCCGCACAGCTCGAGATGTGATCCGCGACGCTCGCTCCGCATTGGCACATGCTGACGAGGAGTCGACACACGTCACGGCCTGACAGCGCCCGGACAGACACGATTCGCCAGATCAGCATGGCGATGCAGGCTCGCGCTCGATGAGTCGTTCCGACCGATCGGCCGGCGACTGGGTCGTGCCCAGTCGACGGTGCTCGATGATCTGATCTCTTTGGCTACCTTGTCATCTCAAGTCGCCGTGACCGAGCGGGGCTCCAGGATCCTGCGACTCGGGTCCGGCACCGTCGGCATCTTCAACCCGAACACGATCACTGACGGGTCCGTTCAGGTGGAACGCTTCCCGCTCTAGGGTCTCTAGTTCTCCGCTCATACCTGGGGCACGCTTCGGTCCGGCGGCGGCACCGCTACCAGGGCCTCTCCACCGGAGAAGCCGGGACGGGCGGGCTGGCTTGATGCGTCTGGCATGGAGCGGTCGGGACTCCGGTGACGACCCACCGTGCTCGTCGGAGTCATGAACGCAGCGTTGCGAATCGAGAATCAGACATCGGATCGGCCCTGACGTGATTCCTGCGGTGAACTCGCTGGGATGCCGCGCTACCACGGGCTGGTTCAATCGGCAAACGAAGTCCAGCCCATCTTCTGTCGACATGACTCGAACCGCTGTCGCCACGGCATCGGCGGTGACGGCATCTGGAGCGGTGACGGCAACCGAGATGGTGTTCGACACGCGCCGTCCCGTCAGCGGGTCGAGAACGTCGTCGGGCCGCCCCGAGTTCGAGGCGTGGGTGGAACAGAGCAGAGTGAGTGCCGCGTTCTGCAGAAACACTCCCGAGCCACCGAAGCACTCGACGAACGCTGTGTCGGACCTGTGCGTGTCGGCGGCCGAGCGGTGAAGCGTCCGGTTGCGGGTGCTCACCGTCACGGCGCCGAGATCGAGGGCGCGCATTGCCTTGTCGACGGCGATGTCGATCACGAAACCAGGAACGATCGCGTCGAGGTCGATCACGCTGCAGTCACGGAGTTGTCGCAGTGCGTCGGTTTCGAAGCGGTACGGCGGATCAGCGATGTCCTCGACCGCTTCGTGCAGTTCGCCCGGGCTGGGCTGGCAGCCGGCAGCGGCGGCACGGTCCCAGAGATCTCGAAGCCCGCGCATGCTGATGTTGTACGCACCCCGGCTCATTCGCTGCCATCCAATGGCAGCGGCGAGGAGACGGTTGAATTCGTCGGTCGTGTTCGTCGACGGAACGGCGATCCAACGGTTCAGCATGCTCGCATCGTCGCTGACGCTGAACATCTGCTCGAGCCGGGAGATCTCACGGCGGATCATCTCGGCGGCGCGCACGGCGTTTGCAGCGTCGCCGGACCCGACATCGACCGAGATGCTCTCTGCGACGTGTGCAATGAGGCGGGTTGCGGAATCCGGCGAGACGTCAGACATGTGCCGGGGGGGGGTACTGGTCAGTTGCCGCTCGGCGACCGCATCGATTCACCCTGCTGGCACGACGTCGACGGCGAGCTGCGAGCCGCTCACGTCGCTGGGCCGAGTTCGGCCAGAGCGGATTGGGCGATCGGCACGTCGAGCGGGTCGAAGAACGGGTTGATCTCGAGCGCGCGTTCCAGATCGACGCGCGCGCCGTCCTCGTTGCCGAGGGCGAGCTTGATCATCCCGGCATGGAAATGGAACTGAGCGTTCGGGGTGCCCAACCGCAACGCTTGCTCACTCGCTTCGAGAGCGTCGTCGTAGCGACCGCTGGCGTAGAGCGCCCATGCGTGAGCGTCGTGCATCGCGATGAACGGTCGCACCGCAATGGCCCGCTCGGCTTCGCGCAGTGCGCGTTCGGGTTCGTCGTGGTCGGCCAGGAAGAGCACCGGCGCAGCGTCGTTCTCCACGCCGTTCTCCTCGAACAGCGCGAGCACCGCGTCGACCACCGCATACTGCTGTTCGGCCTCTTCCGTGCGCCCGAGTGACTCGAGAAGTTCGCCGTAGGCCACGAGGTACGACGGTTCGGGCGACGCCTCGACGAGTTCGGCGTAGTGGTCGAGCGCCGTTTCGTTCTGGCCGAGCGCCGCCTCGGCCCGAGCCTTTCCGTACAACGCTGCGGCATCGTCGGGAGCTGCGTCGCGGGCCTGGTTGTAGAGGGTCAAGGCTTCACCGGGTTCGCCCGCGTTGAACTTCAGATCACCGAGGATCGTGAGCGCGAAAGCGCGATCGGTGGGAGAGCCGGCGTCATCGAGCGCCTGTTGCATCAGCGTGGTGGCCTCATTGACGTCACCGTTCAGTTCGGCGATGTAGGACGCCCGGCTGAACGACGACGTGTCGGGCGACAGTTCGATCATCCGGTCGACCGAGGCTGCGGCCTCGTCGTACTCGCCGAGTTGGAGTTGGGCATCGCTCAACGCACCCCACAGGATCGGGTTGAACGAATTGATCTCCAGGCCGCGCTCGGCTTCGGTCTTTGCGTCGGCAAACCTGTGGCGGCCCGCTGCGAGCACCGAGCGCCCCGCGTAGGCGAGGAAGTTGTCGTCGGGCTCGACGGCGAGCGACTCCTCGAGCGCAGCCTGAGCGCGCGGGAACAGCGACGGGTCGGCGACGACACGAGCCTGTTGCACGTAAGCGATACCGAGCGTGGCCCAGGCGACGTGGTCACCCGGAACAGCTTCGACGCGGACGAGGAGCTGTTCGACGAGGCCGTCGAGCGTGGCGGCGGGCGGGCCGGCAGCGCCGGCGACCACCTGCGGTGCGATCACCTCGGCGTCCGCGGCCGTCTCGATCTCGTCGGAATCCGACTCCGAGAACTGGGACACACCAAATGCTCCGGCGGCAATCAGTGCGACGGCCAGGACGCTCGCCGTGACGATCATGCGAGTGCGACGTTTCATGAGAGCGGTTCGGTTCCGGGGCGAATCGGGATCAGCCGGAGTCGACGCGTCACGGTCGGCCAGCAGTCAGGTCAACGCGAAGACCAGCTCGACTGCGGCCAGAACCGTCAGGTTGGCGCACAGTCTCTTGCGCCGTCTTGCACTCCATGTCCACGAGTGGCTCCAGATGTCCGTCCAGTTCCATCTCGTCGCCGATGTCTTGATTTCACGATTGTTTCCTGCGTCGCATCCACGACCGCGACCGGGCACACCGAGCCGGAATGTTCGACCCTGATGCAATTGCTCTTGCGGGTCGCGACGACGCTGACGTGGCGCTCTGCCGGTTCGGCTGCGAGGTCCAGACCGACGTCTGGCGGCTCGCCACCTACCGCACCCGCCCCGAGGACAGCGATGGCCTCGCTCAAGAAGCGCTATTCTGCGTGATCAAATACTTCACCGCTGGGAACGCGGCCTGGCGTTGACGTGGATGCTCGGCGTCACCCGCAACGTGTGGCGCGAAAGGCATCCGCCGCCGAACCGTTCGTCGCACCGACCCCGTTGCCGAGGCTGCAGTCAGCCCGATGCTCGAGAAGAACTGACGGCGTCGACACCATGCAACTGTTGGTGCCGGTGGCTGCTGAGACACCGTCGCTGACGTGGGTACTCGAAAATGACCTCGGGTTCGCTGTCGGGGTACCTACCGACGTCGATCTCTGGAGGATCAGAATGCGAGGAGGATCCCGGCGGCGTTGAAGCCGACATGGAGCGCGATCGGTGCTCCAATCCGCCCAGTGACGAGCATCGCAGCGCCGACCGCCAGTGCGAACAGGGCGAGGCCGGGATACTCGACGGGACGGAGGTGGATGGCGGTGAACAGTCCTGCCACGACCAGCCAACTGGCGATGCGGGTGAACCGGGTGGCGAGCCAGCGTTGAAGGAAGCCCCGATACACGAGTTCTTCGACGATCGGGGCTCCGATCACAACCATCAAGATGAGGACGATCGTCGAGAATCCGCCGGCTCGATCGACGAGGTCGCGAGCGTTGTCCTGAATCCGTGCGTCGGAGAACGTGTCGGGCCAGAGCGATCGCAGGGGCGCATACAGCAACGGCACCGTAACCAGTTGGATGAACACACCGACCGGGATGAACAGAGCATCGCCGACCTTGGCGGAGACTTGAAAGTCGACCAGGAAACTGCCCGTGCCGACCCGGCGCGAGAAGACCACCAACATCACGACCAGAACACTCCACGAAACGAGCGTCGCCACACCGAGCAGTGGAATCGGGATGTCGGTTCCGTCACTCCCGGACCCGGCTGCGCTGATCACGAGCAGCGACGCGAACTGTGCGGTCACCCACCCGATTGCCCAGTAGCCGACGGCCAACTGCGCTCCATCCGACCTCTCGGCGCTCACCGGCGCAGCGCCCGCTCGATTGCCCCGACACTGCCGCTGGGCGACTTTGGGCCCTCCCCACCTCGGCCAGATACGAGCACCGTTGTCACCCAGCGGAGGTCAGCACGGCGACGACCGTGACGAGCGCAGCGATACACAGTCGGTAGTAGCCGAAGACGGCGAGAGGGTGCTTCTCCAGATAGCCGACCATCCACCTGACTGCTGCCCAGGCGGTGGCGGCAGCGGTGGTGACCCCGGCAAGGGTGCCGACGAGTCCGAACTGTTGGAGGATCACCTCGCCGTCCACGAACAGTTGGTATGCGGTGGCCGCGCCGAGGGTGATGAGACCGAGCAGAAAGCTGAATTCCACGGCTGCAGACAGAGTCAAGCCGACAGCAAGTGCAGCAAGAATCGTGACGAGACTCCGACTCGTGCCTGGCCACAGTGCCAACGTCTGAGCGAGCCCGATGATCAGTCCATCGCGCGTGGTCAGGGACTCGAAGGGCCGGTGGCCCGATGGCGTCGTGAGGCGCGGCCAGAGCAGGGCGAATGCGCCGACGACCCATGCGGCAACGATCGGCCACGTCGAGAACAAGCGGTCCTTGATGAGATCGCCGAACACCAGCCCGATGACCGCGGCGGGCGTGAATGCAGCAACCAGCGCAAACGCAGCGGAGTTGCCCGCACGACGACGTTGCAGAAGTGCTGTGGACAGCGACACGAGACGGTTGCGGTACAGGCCGGCAACGGCTGCGATCGCTCCGATCTGGATGACAATTGCGTAGGCGTCCGCCGCTCGTTGTCCGTCGTTGGACGACGTGAGGCCGAGGGCGTCTTGCACGACGGCGAGGTGAGCGGTCGAGCTGACCGGCAGGTACTCGGTGGCGCCCTCGACGATGCCGAGCAGGATTGCCTCACCGAGCGACAACCTGCCGTCGCCAGCACTGGTCACGGCGGCCACGACCACCATCGCCACGATGACGACGGCAAGAGAAGAGAGCAACCTGATGCGGCGAGTGTGGTTGTCGGCTGCGCCGAGTTCGGTGTCGGCGATCATTGAGCGGTGCGCCGAGTCGGCTTCGTGACGTCACCCGATTGCGGGCCGCTTGTACGGCTAGCCGCAGGCACGTCGCGCGTACGGGTAGGGGTTCACAGCCTGGCCGCCGCCGGGGTGCACTTGGAGATGTAAGTGGTTCGCGGATGTGTTGCCGGTCTTGCCGACGTAGCCAATGACGTCGCCCTTCGCAACTGGTCGGCTCGATCCCTCCCAGCTACTGAGGTGCGCGTAGTAGTAGCGAGTGCCGCTCGCCCCGTAGAGGCGCACCGTGTTTCCGCCGAGGTTGTTCGTCTTGAACTCGACTCGTCCCGCCTCCATGGCAACGAGCGGTGTGCCGCCCGGCGACATCATGTCGACGCCTTCGTGGCTGCGGCCCCCGGATCGTGACGCACCCCATGTGTCGGCGAAGGAACGGGGACCGGCAATCGGGCACGCCAGATCGCTGCCAGCGTTGTCGGGCGCAGGTGTCGGTGGAACCGGTGCAGTTGGGCTGGGCTCGGGTGCTGGCGCAGGAGTCGGTGATGGTGCAGTTGGTGTCGTCGGTATGGGTGTCGGTGGCGTGGGTGGAGTCGGATCCGTGGTCGCAGGTCGTGACTGGTCCGGCAGCGGTGAGTCGGTTTCTGGAGGCGGTGCAGGTGTTGCAGCAGGCGTCGCAACGGTTGCCGGCACCGCCGCGGCCTGAACGGCTGCAGCCGCCTCGTCGGTAGCTTCACGCTCGAGCCGTTCGCGTTCTTCACGCTGGCGTTGTTGCTCGTCGAGTTCGTGCTGTACTGCTTCGTCCTGGAGACGTCGCGCCTCGATCTGACCCAACAACTCGACCTCGGCCTCGGCTGTTTCCTGGAGGACGGCATACGTCCGGGTCGCTTCTTCGGCGTCGTCGCGTCGAGACGCCAACGAGTCGCGTTGCTCGTCGACCTCGGTCATCACGGCGTCGAAATCGTCGAGATCGACGTTGGCCGTCTCGCTGGCGACCGAGCCGTAGACGCCGGCGCTGAGCGAGTCGTTCGCATCGTCCAGATCGATCAGCAACGGAAAGCTGGTCGGGCCGGCGCCGACGAACTGGCGCACCGCCTGATATTCGAGACCTTCACGCATCTCTTCGGCTTCGCCCTCGATCTGCGCAAGTTCGACCTCCGCGGTGGAAATGGAGACCTCAAGTTGGTCGATCTCGGATTCCTTGTCGAAGAGCGCTTGGGCCGCTGTGTCGGCGCGGTCTCGTGCCGCCTGGATCTCAGCGGCCGCATCTTGGGCTGCTGAGCCGCCGTGGTCAGCGTCGGCCACCGAGGGGCGTGCGACAGCCAGCGTGAGAGTCAGCGACACCGTTACGGCCGTGCGTAACCAACCAGTGCCCGATCCACTCCGCCCGCTGCTTCTCATGAGTGCCGGAAATATAACGGTTGTGTTGCGATCAGATGTCAGTTCGTGGGTGACATGTTTGCGGCGTACCGACGGAACCTGAGGCCCTCCTGAGGCCACACAGACGGAACGGTGGATGTCCGGGGCTCACGAGATACGTTGCGGCGCTGGCGCAGTGCGCTTCGGTCGGGGACGGTCGATCCGCGGCTCGCTGGTCGCCCACCGGGCGAAGATCGCGATGATGAAGCTCCACAGAATGATCCCGCCGCCGATCTTCATCACCGCCCCGGCGATCTGAAGGTCGACAACCGGCGAGATTCCCCACAGTCGTGGTGCTTCGGCGTAGGACGGATAGAACGCGGTCTCGGTCCACGTCAAGAACGACGCGGGAACCGTCGGCGCGATCGTGGCGCCGATGAGCGAGACGATCTTCACCGGCCGTTGCAACGGCTTGACGAACGGCTCGGTGCCCAGGATCGGGAGCCAGAACACACCCCCGGCAACGACCCACAAAGCATGCAGCAAGAAGTGCACCAGCGAGTTCGACGCGTACAGCGAGACGACACTGGGAAGGTGCGTGCCAACCAGCACCACCTGGAACAAGATCAGCGCGACCGGGGCGCGATTCAGGATGCGGATCAGCCCACGGACAGGGTGGGTCAATTCGACCAGAAGCCAGGAGGGGAGACCTACCACCAGCAACGGCGCCGAGATCAGGGTGATCAACAAGAACTGCACCATGTGCGCGCTGAACAGATAGTCGTCGCCGATCCTGTCGAGTGGCCAATCCACGGCCAGCCAGAGCACCACGAGGCCGAGCGCGAATCGTCCGCGCTGGGCGACACTCGGCATCGGGGGAGGGTTCGGAAGTCGCGGGCGCAGCTTCACTAACGACCACCAGTAGGCCAACGCGAGACTCGCCACGAGAATCCACACGTCCGGGCGAGCCTCCCACGCCCACGGCGACGCAGTTTCGGCGTCCACGGCTACTGCGACGATCATGCGAGCGTCGACCAGTAGTCCCAGAACCGCACCGTGATCAGACCGATGATCGTGAGGTACCAGCCAGTCAAGACGACACCGTGGAGCGCGGCCACCCGCCGGTACCAACCTGATGCCGACGAATCGTTCGCGGCTGCGAGGGGCTCGAGAAAGCGAAGCAACGTGTACCAGAACACGGCGATCGTGATGACCCAGACGACCATGCAGTACGGACACAGCGCGCCGATTCGATACAGGCTTTGGAACGCCAACCAGTGCACGAAGACGACGCCTGCCGCACTGCCTGCGAGGAGGGCGAGCCAGAACCACCGTGCGAACTGCGCTCGGGCGATGACCCCGGCCCCAGCAGTGGCGACCACGGTGAAGCCAGCGATCCCGATGATCGGGTTGGGGAAACCGAACGCTTCGGCTTGAGAGGTGGTCATGATCGACCCGCAGCTCAGTATCGGGTTGATGCTGCAACTCGGCACATACGACGGATCCTCCAGGATCCGGACCTTTTCGATGAGCAGAACGGCGGCCATTGCGACCCCGAGCGACCCCGACATCAGCAGCATCCAACCGAATGCCACGCCTCGAAGCGGTGCAGCCACGCCTTCGTAGCCCGGGTCGCGATCAGGCTCGGCGTCGACGTCCACATCTTCAGCAGACGACGACGGATGAGCAGTGGTGTCAGGCGGCGAGAGCAGCATCGATCTGGGCGGTCAGTTCCTCGAACGAGGACGGCTGAAGCTGTTCTCCGTCGAGGAAGAAGCTGGGGGTCGCCTCCACACCCAGTTCCATTCCATCGGCCTTGTCCCGGCGGATCAACTCGATTGTTTCGTCGGCGTCGTAGACGGCCTCGAACTCGTCCATGTCGAGACCGAGGTCTTCGGCGAAACCGAAGAACACGTCGCGCTGTGACGAGGACTTCTCACCCCACTCGGGTTGCGTCTCGAACAACAGGTTGTACATCGCCTCGAACTCGCCCTGGGCAGCGGCGGCCTCAGCGGCTTGGGCTGCGCCTTCAGAGTTCTCGTGGAGCGGGAAGTTCCGGACGACGAACGTGACCCGATCGCCGTACATCTCTCGAAGTGCTTCGATCGCCGGGTGAGCAGCGCGGCACGCCTCACACTCGAAGTCGAGGAACTCGACGAACGTCGTGTCGCTGTCGCCTTGCGAAAGAACCTGGCTGTCAGCTCGCACCAGGCGGTCATCGCGGTCGGCCGCCGGCGCAGCTGCGGGCCCGTCGCCCCCTGCCAGCAGAGCGACCACGACAGCGACGACCGCCACGGCGACCAGCCCGACCGACAATTTCAGATTGCGGGTCACGGTCGACTCGACCCGGCGTCGCGACCCGCCGAAACACCATTCCACAGCGGACGTTGTCTGCCTCGCGGTCGAAGGGTCGTGCCAGACATCTCGAAGTCCATGCAACACCAGTGGCTTGGGAGCCACGATTGGTTCCATCGCGGTCGCTGGGGGGTGAGGACATCATTGGCGGTTTGTTGGCGAGGATGGCGAAACGCAGGACCGCCGTCCGGGTCAGCCAAGGCCAAGACGCTCGTAGGCGGCCTGGTACTCGGCGATCTCGATCTTCTGATTACGAGACACGTTGGCCGCGAAATCCATGATCTCCTGGCGAGCGCCGTTCAGCTTTGCGTGATCGCCCATGTGGATGGCACCCAGATGGTGGTCGGCCATGATCAGGAAGAACAGGCGGTCGGCGTCCTCGCCGGTCGCTGCGTCGAGTTCATCCAAACGCTGCTGGGACTGCATGCCGGGCATCTCGGCGACGGGAACCGGTTCGTCCATCCACTCCATGGCGGTACGGTCGGATTCACCCACGGCGTATCCCTCCTCGGCGAGCCAGCCCTCCATCCAACCGATCTCGCGTTGCTGATACAGCAGCACCTCTCGTGCGTAGGGTGCAACGCCGCTGTCAGGTCGTTCGTCGAGGTAGATGTTCGCGATCAGCAGCGCCTGTTCATGGTGATCGAGCATGTCGCGCACGAACCCGACATCGACTTCGTTCATCGGCGGCTGCTCCGCATCGTCTGCCCCCAAAGCCCACAAACCGGCTGCGCCGAACGCGGCAGCAGCAACAGCGATGGCGAGCGCAATCAGCACGATCCGGTAAAAGCGCTCAACAGTTGCGTCAGACGCGCCTCCAACGGAGTCGTTTTCGGTGGCGCTTGATTTGGAATCGTCGGAGGAGGAGATGAACGGCTCCTCGGTGCGATCGGTGAGCGTCATCGGACAGCAGCCTCTTCGAGAAGGATCGGTCCGCGCGTGCATGCGACGACGGTACGCTTCTGTTTGTCTGAGGCGGTGACGTCGTTCACGAACACGGATGGTACGGCGCTGCTGACGACCTGTCTGCTCGGCGAACACATAGATTCGGCAATGTGAACGCCACCAGCAGCGGGTCGATCAGTCGTCGGTTCTTCCTCGCCGGAACCGGAGGAGTGCTGCTCGCAGCCTGCGGTTCGACCGACAATGGGTCTGCCCCGCTGGACACGTCCGGGGCCGACGTATCGGAAAGCGACGACTCCTCGACCAGCGACGGCGATGACTTCGCGATCATCCGTTATTTCACCGATCCGAGCATCACCGCAGGTTCTGATCGGCGGCTTGCGCTCGGCGTCGCCGACATCGACGGCACGCTTCGAGCCGAAGGCCCCGACGAGCTGCGTGCCGGCCTCTTGAACGAGCAGGGAGAACTGATTGTCGAAGTCATCGGCCGACGGCGGATCGAGTCGGTGGCGCTGCCGTACTACGAATTCCGACTCGACGTCGCCGACCCGGCCATCTACACGCTGCAGGTCGACCTGGACGGCGCTCGCGCCGACGCATCATTCACCGTCGTCGAAGTTGGTGGGTTGCCGTTCGCTGGCCCGGGCGATCGACTCGAACCCTTCGACACTCCAACAGCGTCCGATGGTCGCGGAGTAGACCCGATCTGCACACGAGAGCCCCCCTGCCCATTCCACGAGGTGACGGTGACCGATGCGCTCGCCATCGGGAAGCCGGTCGTCTATCTGATCGGCACTCCTGCGTTCTGCCAGACCGCGACATGCGGCCCGATCCTCGAACTGTTGATCGAAGTCGCCGGCGACTTCGACGACGTGACGTTTGTGCACAGCGAGGTCTACACCGACAACACCGCCACCACGCCCGCCCCCGCCGTCGACGCGTCCGGTCTGACCTTCGAACCCTCTATCTTCCTCGTCGGCGCCGACGGCATCGTGGTCGAACGATTCGACGTCGTCGTCGACGTCAGCGAACTACGCGACCGCATCGCCACGATCGCTTGACGAACAGCTCTCCACCCGACTTGGCCTGAAGGACCGACATGCGCATTCGCCAAGCCGCCATCGTGCTCCTCGCCGCAGCAAGCACCCTGCTCGTCTCGTCACCCGCCTTCGCCCACATCGATCCCGACCCAACCGAAGCACAAGCTGGAAGCCGACTCTCCATTGGATTCACCGTCGAACACGGCTGCGACGGGTCACCAACGACGTCGCTGGACATGCGACTGCCCGACGGAGTCACCGACGCCACGCCCGAAGCACCACAGGGATGGGAAGGCTCCGTAGAAGACAACGTCGTCACCTTCGCCGGCGGCCCACTTCCCGACGATCAGGAACTCACCTTCAACATCGCGCTGACCCTGCCCTCGACACCTGACGCCACCGTGTACTTCCCGTTCGTCCAACGCTGCGAGGCTGGTGAGATCCGTTGGATCGACGTCCCCAGCGACGGCTCCGACGACGAACTGGACGAACCCGCACCCGCCATGGCCCTGATCGGCCCGATCGCCACGCCGGCAGCGCCCGCAGCCACCACAACGATCGTGCCCGAAACCACCACGACGGTGGAGCCCGAAACGACCGCCGATGCTTTGACATCGACGACAGCGCCATCTGCGACGCCCCCGACGGCCCCCGCCACCACCGATACCCCGGATGACACCATGGTCGAAACGTCCACGACGGGCGTCGATTCGCTCGCTGATGCTGACGACGACAGCGACGGCGGAAATGGGCTGCTCCTCGCAATCGCCGTGGGCGTAGCGATCGTCGTCGCAGGCACCGCAGTCGTGCTCTCCATTCGCCGCCAATCGTCATGATGTCCTCCTGGGGTCGTTTAGTCACCGCGGTCGTCATCGTCGTCGCAGGGCTGAGTTGGTCGGGACCGGTCAGTGCCCACGCCGATCTGGTGGAGACGATCCCTGGCAATCAGGCCGTGCTCGACGAGGCGCCATCCGAGATCGTGCTCACGTTCAGCGAGGCGATCGACCCGGTCGAGCCGGCGCTGCGCGTCGTTGACGCTGACGGCAACGACGTCGATCTCGGCACCGCCGACCAATCACGTGGAGACACCACACTCGGAGTCGAGATCGACGAAACACTGAGCAACGGCACCTACGTCGTTGCCTGGCAGGCTCTGTCGGCGGACTCCCACAACATTCGCGGCGCCTTCACGTTCTCGGTCGGAGAAGAAACCGCAACGAGATCCGGGCTCGTCGACGACCTGTTCGCAACAAGCAATGACTCACCCGACGGTGCCGTCCCACTCGCGATCGGGCGCTTCGCGAGCTACGCAGGCATCGCCGTCGTCCTCGGCGGACTGTTCGCAGCAACGGCACTCGCCCGACCCCAGCTCTCGACACGCCGGATCGGCCGACTCCTCATGGCCGGCGTGGCGACCGGTGCCGCCGGAACCGCAGCCATGATCTCGGCTCAGGCCAGCCTGATCGGCTCGTCGGTGCTCGACTGGCCCACCGTCGCAGCGACGCAGTCGGGTCAGTGGTGGGTGCTGCGTTTCGCTGCGATCGTCGCCTTCGTTCCGATCGTCTTGTCGCGACACCGACTTCGCTCCAAGGTCGGCGCCGCTGCGGCCACTTTCGCTGGTCTCGGGCTGCTTGGGATCGTCGCCGCAGGCGGCCACGGTGTCACCGGGCGCTGGGTTGCGCTCGGCTTCGCCGCAACCGTCACCCACCTTGCAGCCATGACCATCTGGGTCGGCGGTCTGACCCTCCTGATCATCGGGCTTCCACGAACCCGCTTCTGGGAGACGGCAAACCGGTTCTCGCCGTGGGCGCTCGGATCGGTCGCCGTGCTCGCACTCAGCGGCAGCCTCAACGGGTGGCGCCAGGTCGGCGGTCTCGGCGGGATCACCGACTCGAGCTACGGCCGCTGGCTGGTCGTCAAGGTCACACTCGTTGCCGTCGTGGTCGCGACCGCAGCGATCACACGACGACTCCTCGCTCGAAACAATGTCGCTCCCTCGGCGGAAGTGTTCGCGCTCAGCGCCGCTCCAGGACCGACCGAAGGGAGCACGTCGACAGGAACACGAAGAAGCGTCCTGATCGAAGTCGTCGGCATCGTTTTCGTGATCGCAGCAACTTCTGGGCTCGTCAACGCCCCGCCTCCGAACCGGTCCGAACCGCAGAACCAAACTGCGTCGGTGGTGCAGGGCGACCGCATCGCACAGGTTGAACTCGAACCCGCCGTCACCGGCGGCACCGTCATGCACGTCACCATCACCTCGCCACGAGGCGGACTCGACCGTGCCGACGAGATCACCGTGACCGCCGACCTCGAAAGCGAGCAGATCGGGCCGATCGAGATCGAAACCTACCCGACCAGCCCGAACCATGTCATCGCCGACGATGCCGACTTCCCCGTTGCCGGACTCTGGACCATCGAGATCACCGCCCGATACGGCGAGTTCGACCAAGTCGTCTTCAACGTCGACGTACCAGTCGAGAACTGACGGCTCCAGTGCCCGCTCCCGCAGTCAAGAGCCATCGGTGGCAGCCCACTCAATTGCGTGCTGACCGGCCACTCACGGCACGACTGATGCGACTCGTCACCGTCATCGTCTTCGCCGTGACCGCCGCTGGCTGCGGAGACAGTTCTTCCGATGTCGCCTCCGACGAAGCGGCACCGATCGTGGACCGTCTGACGAACGCACCCATTCCACAACGATGGGATTTCACCTACCAGCCCGACAGCGCCTCGCCGTACGCGGACTGCCTCAGCGGACTGGACGCCGTCGAGGGTTCGATGGACGCCACCAACGGAGTGTTGCGTCTCGCTCCTCGACGCAACGCACCGCCGCTGATCATCACCGACACAGCGCTGCTCGTCGGCCAGAGCAGTCAGATCGACTCTTGGCTCGACATACCTCTCGACGCAAGCCTCGACGAAGACCGCCTCGTCGAGGAGTTCGGCGACATTCTCAGCAGCTACATCCTGACCGGCATCGACGAACCCGACCTCCGCTCCACCGTCCTCGCGGCGATCGACATTGCGGCAACAGTCGACGCAACATCCACACCGTTCGGACTTGATGGTGAGGCCATCGAGATCACGATCGAACCCGACCTGTACCTCGACGAACTCGCAGCCGGCGGCGTCACAGTCACCGACGACGAACGTAACCAGATTCCCACGATCACCGCAGTGATCGACTCGTTCGGCCGCGTGACGGGCCTCATCGTCGACCCGGGTGCGACCGGAGACGACGGAACCGACGCCGAGCACCGAGACCGCTACGTCGTCACCGCCACCCACGACGACCTCGAACCAGTCGAGGTCCCGGACGCGACAAAGCGAACGGCGAGCAGACTCGCCGACATCGACTATCCCGGCCCCGACGAGTCCTGCACGTTCGGATCCTGATCGGACGCATCGCGCCGGCAGCGGACCCGATTCGTCCGATCGGAGTCTTTCCGGTTCAGACTCGATCGCATCGGTGGTCGACGAAGCCGACGGTCCGGATCTGGTGCTGATGATCGCCTACCAGGCGACACCCACGGTGACGTAGATGTCGGCGCTGTTGCAGGTGGGCCGCCAGCCCGTGTGCAGCATGTCGACCAACCGAGCCATCGTCGAAGAGCGGCGGGTCTGGCACCTCATCGAGAACCTGGCTCGCGCCGATCTGCACTCTCGGCGCCGGCCACATAGGGACATCGCGCAAATTGCGGTGGCAGCGACGCGACGCGTGCGAGGGTGCCGACGAGCGGCAATTCGGGGCCAGATCCCCACACGGTGGCTGCCATCACGTCGCCGACAGGATGCGCACAACACTCGGGGCAGGCGGCAACGCCGGCGCCGGGAATGGTTGCGTTCCTGCTTGGCGCTCTGACCGGTGCAACCGAACATTGACTCGACGCTGGCAGCGAGTCGTGTAGCGCTTAGAACTCTAGGACGTTGCTGCGGGTGTCAATAGTGATGCTGAAACGGAGGAACGGGTCTGCTGCACGGTTCGGTGACATCTGATCTGGCTTGCCCTCGGGGTGGGCCTGGAAGGATGTTGCTATGCCGAAGCCATACCCGAAGGAGTTCCGCGACGATGTCGTGAGAGTCGCCCAGAACCGCGAGGAGGGGGTGACGTTGGAGCAGATCGCGAAGGATTTCGGGATCCACGCGATGACGTTGTCGAACTGGCTCTCCCAGACCGCAGTCGACGCCGGCACCAAGCCCGGCAGATCGACCGCTGAGAACGCTGAGCTGCGCGAGGCGAACAAGCGGATCCGGCTGTTGGAGCAGGAGAACGAAGTGCTGCGGCGAGCAGCTGCGTATCTGTCTCAGGCGAACCTGCCGGGAAAAGGATCTACCCGCTCGTGAGCGAGCTCGCTGCTGATGGGATCCCCGTCACGGTGACGTGTCGGGTGTTGAAGCTCTGCCGCCAGGACTACTACCGCTGGCGCCATCAGCCGGTCTCGGACGAGTTGCTCGACGAGGCGTATCTCACCAACGCGATCTTCGACGCGCACGCCGACGACCCGGAGTTCGGCTACCGGTTCCTCGCCGATGAGGTCCGCACTGCCGGTCACGTCGTGTGCGATCGCACGGTGTGGCGGATCTGTCGGGACAACGGCTGGTGGACGAGCGCTTGACCTCCTCGGTTGCGGCACGACCCGGACCCGTCACGCGCAGGTCGAGACAGAACCCTGCTGTCACAGATCCAAATACCTACCTGACGTCGATACTCGCAGCGCATAACGACATCGCCACAAGCGGCCGTCGGCCGATCAGATCGGCACTTATGTGGGTAATCGGTGTCAAGGGCAATCTGAGATTTCTGGCGGTTGAGGTCATGGTTGCTCGGTGCGGGCGCGTTCGAGGAGCATGTTGAAGAGGTCGACGCGGTGGTGCTGGTCGCGTTCGGCGGCGTG
>NZ_JBDVNU010000024.1:0-5630 GCF_039969435.1 Ilumatobacter sp. | reverse complement strand
CCCCTCCGTCGGCGCGATTCACGCGTTGAAACTCAGGTGACCAAGACATGGGATGGGTTCCTTTCGAGCCCCGGCGGGGCAGTCACCCAGAGTCCCTCACCACCACTGAAAGCGGCGAGGATTACCCCCATATCCTCACTTCGGCGAGTGGGTATCTGTTCGGTAATGGTCGGCGGCGAAAAGTGTTTGAGATGGCGGAACCCGTGGCCGCTGGCGAGCGTCCAACCAACTGTGATCGTGAGAGTTGTGTCGACGTCATGTGCCGTGGTGCTGGTTGCTGTCGGTTCTGCGTGCGGGTCAGCTCCGGCTGATCGGGCCGCAACTGCAACCTCGCCCGGTCCGCCGGTCGAGACCGGGTGGTTGTCCGAACCGTCGCCACCGGTGCCGACGAGCGGGGAGCGTCCGCACGTGGTCGACGACTCAATCGTGTCCCCTACAAACGGAGAACTCGGGGTTCTGCCGGTCGGGCGCCCCGACTTCGACACGCTCGAGTCACCGCGACGATGTGAGGACGGAGGGTCATTGGCAGACGGACCGAGGTACACGACGGTGGAGGAGATCGTCGCCGACGCCCGACCGGACCAGGAGGTGGCAATCATGCAGGTCGTTTCGGTGAGCGATGGAGTGACGCTCACGTCGATGCAAGAGGTGGACGCAATGCCTGACATTGATCCCGCTGAACTCGGTGTCGACACCGTCGACGTTGTGTATCGCGTGCTCAAGGTGCTGTCGCCGGATTCACCCGTGAGTCCGGGCGACACGCTGCGAATGGCTTTGGCAAACGAGTCTCGTGACAACAACGACTGCACCGGTGATGAGCCCGACGTCGGCACCGTCGAGATCAACTTCTTCACTCGTGACCTCTCGAGTTACAACGGGTTCAGCCCGATGGTCGACGTCGACGCGATCACGCTGTCACGGTTGGGGGTCCATCGCGGCTCTATCAACGCCTTCGTTCCGCTGATGTTCAGGTTTCAGTCGATGGCGAGCTTCGACAGGACCAACGCTGCAGAATTCGTCGGCGATCTCGCCGCCGCACTCGCGGCAACGTGACTCGTCACCGATTGCTGACGAGTGCCAAGGCGTCCTACTCGCGCTGGGTCACGAGGTCCGGGCCGACATTCGCCCACTCCGCTGGTCATAGCCGAATTGACCGCAACCCACGCATATCAACAGCTCCTCGCACGACTCGAACCCGATCAGATCGGCACGACTGTGGGCGGTCACCTGCGCGAGAACGTGCGAACTGAAGTCCCGGCGACTACACGGGAGGAGTGAGATACTCGAACCCGTGTCCAGCATTCGCATCCACGTCGTGAACCTCTTTCGGGCGAGCTGACTTTGGGCAACTAGCTCTCGTCGAGGGCGAACTCGGAGCACGCATAACGTGCTCAGCACGGGCGACCCCACCCTCCGAGATCGGCGCCTCGGAAAGCGGGCACCCGCACAGAATGGGTTGGGGATCGACTGTCGACCGGATGACCGGGGAGCCCTGCAAGTTGTTGTCCCCTCGGGTCTATCCGTTCTTTACCCGTCGCTCGGACCGATCGGCGGGTCTTGGCCGGGACAAGGCGTTCCAAGACCGATCGACACCCGCTGCTCGTTGTCCCCATCGCGCACGAGCAGCTCCGCACACATGGGCTCGCGGACCCAGTACCCACCTGCCGTCACCATCCAGGACTCCGAACGTTCGCAGTTCCCGCGGACCGTGTGTGCGGGCTGCGCAGGCCCGCCCCATCCAATCGCCATCACCGATCGAAGCTCAACGGGGACGACAATTTCAAAGGTCGCGTCGCCTCGCCACCAGAGCCCGGTCTTCGCGAAATAGAACACAGTTCCGTCCTCGGCATCGCGGACGGCGGTCTGCAGAGCGGTCGGATAGCTCGGGCTCGCTGGGAGGGCGACCACGTCGAGGACATTCGCGAAGTCAGCTGGCGGTTGAACCGGTGAGCCAGGACATGCAATGTCGACGACGTCCTCGACGTCCAAGACGTTCGCCAAGCTGTCGGAGTCTGGGCCGGGCGTGACTCCCGACGCATCGTCGGTCGCTGGAACAAGCGCGGCGGTGTCGGGCGCCGAACCGTTGCACGCCGATCCGACCATGATGCACGCCAGCACGATTGCCGATGGAACTCTTTGTGCGAACCCCATACGTATCTGAACGTATCTGAGTCGCCCTGGGTTTTCCGGAGGCTCGGTTTATAGGTTTCCAACCAGAAGTTGGTCGGCTTGAGGAGTGTAAGCAGCCTCGAACTCGGCCGGCGGCACGTCCCCGCAGTGGCCGTGGAGGCGCTGGTTGTTGTGCCAGTGCACCCAGGCGAGGGTGGCGAGTTCGACGTCGTCGACGGTCTTCCATGGGCCTTGGTCGGGTCCGTAGATCAGCTCGGCCTTGTAGTAGCCGTTCACCGTCTCAGCCAGGGCATTATCGTAGGAATCGCCGACGGTGCCGATCGACGGGACGGCTCCGATCTGTGCAAGTTGCTCGCCCCACAGGATCGACGTGAACTGACTCCCGGCGTCGGAATGTGCCCGCAATCCTTCGAGGTCGAGGTCGCCTCGGTTCCATGCCGCCATGTTGAGGGCGTCGAGGACCATGTCGGTGCGCATGTGGTTCGCGCAGCGCCAGCCGACGATTATCCTCGAGTACACATCGACGATGAAACAGACGTACGCAACACCGGCCCACGTCGGGACGTAGGTCAGGTCGGTGACCCACAATCGGTTCGGAGCAGTGGCGGTGAAGTTGCGTTTGACCAAGTCGGGCGACCTCGCTGCGGTGTCGTCGCCGACGGTGGTGCGCACCCGTTTGCGCCGACGGGTGACACCCTCGATGTCCAGGGCTTTCATCAGTCGGGCAACCTAATCGCGCCCGATGTCATGGCCGGCACGCCTGGCGGCCAGCCACAACTTTCGGGCGCCGTAGACCCGGTAGTTCGCGACGAACAACGCCATCAAAATCGGCATCATCACCTGATCTCGTTGAGCGCGCGCTGACGGTTCGGCGGTCTTGGCCGCGTGGTAGGTGGACGGAGCAATCGGCAACACGTTGCAGATCGACTCGACTCCGAACTGGTCGCGATGGGCGTCGATGTAGGCGACCATCATCGATGTGGGCGGTCGAGTTCCGCCGCAAAGAAAGACGCAGACGTCTTCAAGATCCCGTTCACCCGACGGAGCTCCTTGACCTCTTGCTCCAGCTCGCGGATTCGGGCCTCGTCTGCCGGAGCGCTGCCACCGCTGTCGCCAATCAGACCATCGGCCTCATCAGCGTCGCGGACCCACTGGCGCACCGACTCCGGACCGAACCCGAGCTGCTCGGCAACAGTGGTCACCGAACCGTGCTTCTCACCGGTCTCATCGCGGCGCAATCTCACCAGACGGACCGCATGCTCCTTCTGTTCAGGCGTGTACCGGCGCTGCGTGCTCTTCTTCGAACGGCTCATCTCTGTCCTTCATATCCAAGGTGAAGAGCCTCCGATGAACCCAGGGCGACTCAATCTCGAAGCGGGCGGCGAGCTGGTCGGCGTGGTTGAGGATGTCTTGGATCGAGCGGGGCATCAGATCTCCATGAATCAGCGATCAATGTACCTTGACGACAATGGTCGGGCGCGCGCACCTGGAATCTCCATCAATAACGAAGGAGAACCACCATGAATCCCAGCACCACCCATTCCGGCGAAGTCATCGGGCAACTCGTCCTCATCGAATCCGACCCGATCCGCCAACGAATCATGCACGCTGTCGCCGGCTTCCTGGCCGGATATTCCGGAACCACCCTGGAGGCATACCGGCTCGATCTGCGCGGGTGGATTGGCTGGCTCGATAACGCGTTCTTGGACCCGTTCGAGATCGAACGCGCCCACATCGAGCTGTACGCACGCTGGTCCGAATCTCAGGGCAAAGCCCGATCCACCATCGGAAGGCGACTGTCAACGATCTGCGGCTTCTACAAATACTGCGCTCAGGAACGGATCATCGAGCGAGACCCGTCCGCCCATGTGCGTCGCCCGAAGCAGGACTACGAGTCCTCCACCCTCGGTCTCGACCGCAACGAACTCGGCGCGTTCCTCGTCCAAGCCGGGCTGTGCGGCGGCCGCGACCACGCGCTCGCCTGCCTGTTGGCGTTGAACGGGCTTCGGATCTCCGAAGCACTCGGCGCGAACATCGACAACCTCGACCACAACCGCGGGCACCGCACCCTGTTCATCCATCGCAAAGGCAACAAGACCGCCACCATCCCGCTCTCACCACGCACCGCACGGGCGCTCGACCTCTACATCGGCGAACGCCTGTCTGGACCGATCTTCGTCAACCACGACGGCACCGGACGACTCGATCGTCACGCGTCGGCGCGGATCGTGCGACGGTTGACGAAAGCGGCGGCGATCGAGAAGCGGATCAGCCCGCACTCGCTCAGACACAGCTTCATCACCGCAGCACTCGATGCCGGCGTCCCGCTGCGAGACGTCCAAGAAGCCGCGTCGCATTCCGACCCGCGCACCACGATGCGCTACGACCGAGGGCGAGGATCGCTCGACCGGCACCCCACCTACATCGTGTCGACCTTCGTCGCCGGCGCAAGCCGCTGACCGCCGTCAGAGCGCCAAGGCGAAGCTCACGTACGGGTCGTCCTCGGGCGGCTGTGTCTCGTCGGCCTCAGGGAATACGTTCCGACTGAACTCGATCGATGCCCGGTTCGACGGATGCACCAGCCACTCCACCGACTCGCACCCCGCCGAAGCGAGATCGGCGAGAACCGACTCCACCAGTAGACGGGCCAACCCGGTGCGCTGCTGATCACCGCGCACCGCAGTGACCATCAGGTAACGATGGTTGTCCCACGCCCGCCCACCGCTACGTGCGAGCCGCTCATGCGCGACGACTCCAACGACGCGACCGTCGGTGACGGCCACGACTACTTGGCGATCCAGTTGTGCAACGTGAGGATCAGATCGCCACGCGATCAGTCCAGCAACGATCTCGGCCACCTCGTCGAGCCACGGACTCGAACCACCGAGGTCGAACGACTCGAACTGCTCGGCGTCGCTGTCGCGAGCATGACGAAGGTCACGCTTCAGATGACTCGATGACAGCGGTCGCGCCCTTCGGTGACCACCGCTGTCCAGTGGCCTTCGGCGCGGAGCGGTCGCGACCGCCATTGGCCAGGCTCCGCTTCGGTTCGAAACCGGTCGTCTCCAATGCCGCCGACAGCCGATGAATGGTCGACCAACGAGCGTCGAGCCGACCGTTCTCGATCCGCGAGATGTCCGCCTGAGCAACGCCCGCTTGCTCAGCAAGTTCAGCCTGCGTCCAACCCAACTCGATCCGGCGTTCCCGAATCGAGTCACCAGGACGAGCCAGCGACGCAATGGTGGCGAGGTCGGTCATGGAACAAGTGTATGTGTGATTACACATCATCCGCAAGTGGCCAGCACCCATGTGTGAGAGCTCCAAAACACCCATAACAACGGGGCCACAGACGGAGGATGACCGATCAGATCGGCACTTATGTGGGTAATCGGTGTCAAGGGCAATCTGAGATTTCTGGCGGTTGAGGTCATGGTTGCTCGGTGCGGGCGCGTTCGAGGAGCATGTTGAAGAGGTCGACGCGGTGGTGCTGGTCGCGTTCG
>NZ_JBDVNU010000023.1:0-26983 GCF_039969435.1 Ilumatobacter sp. | reverse complement strand
ACTCCTCGACGCTCTCGTTGGGCGAGTCGGCGCTTTCGGGGGAGGTGTCGGCGGGGTCGTCGGGGCTGTCGAAGGGCGAGTCGACGGACTCGTCGACGCTCTCGTTCGGCGAGTCGACGCTCTCGGGCGAGTCGTCGATCTGTAGTGGAGCCGGGTCGTCGGGGCTGTCGAAGGGCGAGTCGATGGATTCCTCGACGCTTCCGTTGGGCGAGTCGACGCTTTCGGGGGAGGGGTCGGCGGGGTCGTCGGGGCTGTCGTACGGCGAGTCGATGGATTCCTCGACGCTCTCGTTGGGCGAGTCGACGCTCTCCGGCGACGGGTCGACGGTCGGGAGCGGCTCCTCGTCGACCGGCTGGCTCAGCTCGATGCTGAGGTCACGGTCGTTCAGGTCGATGCCGTCGTCGCTGGCACTGATGGCCCCGACGGTGATGCTGGCGGCAGCGGTTGCTGCGGCTCCTGCGATGATCCAGCGTTTCGGTGTCATGGTGTTTCTCCTTCGAGAGTGGATGGGGTGTTCGGTTGACGAGAACCATGTTGCGGGTCGGAGATGAGATGATCCGGAGGCCCCGATGAAAGTGCGCTCATGTTCTGCTCATCTGTTGTTCATCGGTGCTGCGCTCGCCAGCCACTGGTCGGCGAGGCGGATGCGGCGCAGCGTGTTCGCCTCCCACTTCGGCTCGAGTGTCCGGAAGGGACCGGTTGCGAGGCCGAGCACGGCAGCGGCGATCCGACGACGCAGGTCGCTCCGGTCGTAGCGGGTCTCGGCGTGGGCCAGGAGTTCCCGGCCGTACTGGCGAACCGCCCCCGACGGCGTCCACACCGTCGCGAGAACGCTCAGATGGGCGCAGAAGTTGGCGGTGTCGTCGATGCGCCGGCCACGACCGACCGTGTCGACGTCGAGCAGCCCGGTCAACTCGCCCCGTTGCGCGAGCAGTTGCGCTTCGTACATGTCGCCGTGGACGGTGGTGATGTCGTGGTCGTCGGCCCCGTCGTCGGCGGCCTCGAGCCGTTCCAGTGTCTCGGCGAGCGCATCGCTCACCGACGGGACGGTCGCGTCGATCGTGCGGGCATGGCGTCGGGCGCTCTCGATCCACGACGTGCGGGGACGGGTGGCCCCCACACCGTCGGGCAGCCGGGCGAGGAGTGCGTCGATGCTCGCCGGAGTGGGGAGGGGCGCGTTCGGAGTCCGGAGATCGTCGCGGAGGGTGCGACCCGCGAGGCCGGGCATCACCACGATGCCGTCGCTGGTCCAGCCGATCGAGTTCGGCACGGGGAGGGTCTCGGCGAGTGTCCGGTGCACGTCGTGGAGGGCTTGGGCCCGGTGTGGGGCCACGACCTTCAGGAACACCCGACCGGCGTCGCTCGTCGCTTCGACCACGGCACGTCGGCCCGGGCGGTAGGCGCGCACGCGGAGTTCGACACGGTGGCCGCCCACGCCGAGGTCGTCGAACAGTGCGGACACCCGCCGCACGTCGAGAGCCGAGGCCAGACCGGGAAGTGCGGGATCGTCGCTCCAACGCCATGCAGCGATGTCGTGCACCCCGTCGGTCAGGCGAGCCGCCCGGTCGCCGTGGTCGGCGGTCGTGAGGACGATGGTCTCGTCCGACGTCGTGCGGCCAGAGGCGGCGCCGGTCGGCCAGTCGACCCGTACCCGGTACTGCACCGTGGTCGAGTGACCGACCTGATGGGACACCTGGCGGGCCCGGTGCGAACGAACGGTTCCGCCGAGGTGGGCGACGTACTCCGCCAGCAGGTCACCGGCCTCGCTGCCGAGCAGCATGCGGACGTCGCTCGGCCACCGAGTGGCGGAGTCGCCGGACGGGTGACTCGAGGGGTTCGACGCACTCCCTGACGTGCGCGAGGGGCGTGCGGGCAGCGTGGTGGTCGTCATGGACCCACCTTCGGCCGTTCAGATTGAAGGCAGATGAGTGCGAGATGAGGACACTCTCATCGTCGGACGCAGAGTCGGCGCGAGTTCAGCTCACCGTGCTCACGAGACGGTGAAGCCCGCATACCCGTTCGCGGCGACCTCGTCGCACTGCGCCACGTACTGCGGCCAGCCGAGCACCGGCATGAACACCCTCGGCTTGCCGGGAACGTTGGCGCCGAGGTACCAGGAGTTGCAGGTGGGGTAGAGCGTGGCGTCGGCGAGGGCGTTCACGTGGAGGACCCAGTCGTCGGTCGCCTCCTGCGTGGCTTCGATCGCGGCGTGGCCGCGATCCCGCAGCCAGTCGACGCACGCGGCGATCCACTCGACGTGCTGTTCGACCGCGGTGATCATGTTGGCGAGAACCGACGGGCTTCCCGGCCCGGTCACGGTGAACAGATTCGGGAATCCGGGCACGCTCAACCCGAGCAGCGTCGTCGGACCCTCCGCCCATGCGTCGGCGAGCGTGCGGCCGCCCCGACCGCGGATGTCGATGCGCAGCAGACTGCCCGTCATCGCGTCGTAGCCGGTGGCGAAGACCACGGTGTCGACGGCGAACGACGACCCGTCGGCGAGTTCGACGCCCGTGCCGGTCAGTCGTTCGATCGGATTGTCGCGCACGCTCACCAGCGAGACGTTCGCCCGGTTGAACGTCTCGTAGTAGCCCGAGTCGACGCACATCCGCTTGCACGCGAACGTCTGGGTGGGAACGAGCAGTTCGGCGGTGTCCGGGTCGTCGACGAGCGTGCGGATCTTGCGGCGCATGAAGTCGGCCACCGTCGCGTTCGAGTCGGCGTCGAGCAGCAGGTCCTGGAAAGCAGTGGACAGGGCGAACCCGCCGATCTTCCAGCGATCCTCGAGGATCTCGTCGCGTTCCTCGTCGCTCACGGCGAGCGCCGACGGATGGGCACGCGGGTAGCTCGCGCCGAAGGCGGTGGCCCGCTTCTGGAGTCGGGCGCGGAAGTCGGCGTAGTCCGCCTTCACCTCGGCTTCGACCTCGGGGTCGAGTGGTCCGTTGCGTGCGGGCGCGGCATAGGTGGCGGTCCGCTGGAACACCGTGAGGGTCTTGGCGTCGCGCGCGAGCAACGGGATCGCCTGGACGCCGGACGACCCCGTCCCGACCACCGCGACGCGCCGGCCGGTCACGTCGACGCCCTCGTGTGGCCAGCGGCCGGTGTGCAGCACCCGTCCACCGGCCGCCTCGAAGTCGGCGATGCCGTCGATGTCGGGAACGTTGGTGCTCGACAGGCAGCCGGTGGCCATGACCAGGAACTGTGCGTCCCAGGTGGTCGTCGCCGCGTCGAGCTCGTCACCGCGGATGGTGCGTCCCACGACGGAGCGGGTGTCGACCGACCATCGGTCGAGTGTCTCGTCGAAGACCGCCGACACCACTCGCGTGTCGAACACGATCGAGGACCGCAGGTCGAAACGTTCGGCGACGTGCTCGGCGTAGCGCAGGATCTCGGCCTGGGCTGCGTACCTCTCGGTCCAGTGCCAGTCCTGCTGGAGATCGGCGTCGAACTGGTAGGAGTACTCGAGGCTCTCCACGTCGCATCGGGCCCCGGGGTAGCGGTTCCAGTACCACGTCCCTCCGACGCCGCCGCCCGCCTCGATCGCCACCACGTCGAGACCCTTCGAGCGAAGTTCGTGGACCGCGTACAGGCCGCCGAACCCGGCGCCGACCACCAGCACGTCGACACGTCGGTCCGCTTCGCCGTTCGCCATGTTCCCACCCTGCCATGGCAGGTCGCACCGCGACCAAGCCACGGCGCATCGACCGCCGAGATGCGCCGTCGGATTCTGGATGGCTCGGACCGAGTTGGCAGACTCGACGGCGATGGACTTCGACCTGCCTCCCGACGATCACCCGACCCGTCAGCGGGTGCGCGACTGGCTCGCGGCCAACCCGACGCCGTCGGGCAGGGATCTCGCCGAGGCGGGATACGTCGTCCCGCACTGGCCGGCACCGTTCGGTCTCGACGCCGATCCGATCGACCAGTTGGTGATCGACGACGAACTGTCCCGCGCCGGGGTCCGTCGGCCCAACAACCAGATCGGCATCGGATGGGCGGCCCCGACGATCCTGCTCGCCGGGACGCCCGAGCAGCACGAGCGGTACCTCCCGAAGATCTTCAGCGGCGAGGAGTTCTGGTGCCAACTCTTCTCCGAGACCGAGGCCGGGTCCGACCTCGCCAACCTGGCCACACGGGCGGTCCGCGACGGCGACGAGTACGTGATCAACGGCTCGAAGATCTGGTCGAGCGGCGCGCACCACGCACAGTTCGGCATCCTGATCGCCAGGACGGACCCGGACCAGCCCAAGCACAAGGGCATCTCGTACTTCATCATGCCGATGGACGCCGAGGGACTGTCGATGACCCCGATCGTCGACATGACCACGGCCCACTCGTTCAACCAGGTGTTCTTCGACGACGTGCGCATCCCGGTCGCCAACCGCGTGGGTGACGAGGGTGACGGCTGGCGCCTGGCCAAGGTCACGCTGTCGAACGAGCGGGTGTCGCTGTCGTCCGCCGGGTCGATGTGGGGTGTGGGTCCGTCGGCCGAGCACCTCATCTCGCTCATCAGGGACGCCGGTGGGCTCGACGACCCGATCCTGCGTCAGCGGGCGGTCGACGTCCACATCGAAGCCGAGTTGCTCCGCCTGAACCGGTTCCGCAGCCTCAGCGCCACGCTGCAGGGCAAGACCCCGGGCCCCGAGGCGTCGATCCAGAAGATCATGGCCGACGATCACGGTCAGCACGTGCTCGCGCTCGCCAAGGACGTCGCCGGCGCGAACGGGATGCTCGCGGGAAGCGGCCCGGTCGGAGTGGTGCCGGCATCGATGAAGAGCGCGCCGACCGAGAACAACTTCCGGGCCGACGACGATTCCCGCGATGCTGCAGCGGCCCGGGTCGACCCGATCTGGCACTACGGCTACCTGTTCAGCCCGGCGCTCACCCTCGGCGGAGGGACGTTCGCCGTGCAGCGCAACATCGTGGCCGAGCACGTGCTCGGCCTCCCTCGTGAGCCCAATGTCGAACGTGGCATGACGTGGGCGGAGGCCCGCACCACTCCGGCCTGACCGGGAGCACGCCGCGCGGACCCGGTCGGCAAGATCTCGTCAAACCACCCTTTGTGGTGATGCGCCACCCTTGGTGTGTTTCTACACTCGGCAGATGGTGGGGAGCGTGGCGGCGGGCGGGCGGCTTCCCGGCACGGCGCACGCTGTCGCTGCGGCGCTGCTCCTGACCGCTGCCGTCCCCGTGGTGGTGTCGGTGGTGGTGTCCGCTGTGGTGCAGGTCGCATCGGCTGCCGACGGTTCGACCTACGTCGTCGAGTCCATCGGTGACGGAGCCGATCGCATCAGGACCGACGGCGTGTGCAACACCGCACCACCCGGTCAGCCGACGCAGTGCACACTGCGCGCCGCGATCGAGCAGGCCGAGGCAACGGCGGGTCACGACCGGATCGAGTTCGCCATCGCAGGGCCGGGACCGCACACGATCCGCACGGCGTCGACCCTTCCGATCATGTACGACGAGTCCGGGGTGACCATCGACGGGTACACGCAGCCGGGGGCGCGAGTGAACACGTCCACCGACGGATCCAACGCCGACCTGCGAATCGAACTGCGGGGACGCGGCCCGACGGCCGACAGCGGCGACGGCCTGTACTTCAGTTCGAGCGGCAACGTGGTACGCGGCCTCGCGATCTACGACTTCGTGCGACACGTGTACATCCGCGACAACGATCAGCGCGGAACCGTCGCCCGGCACAACGTGATCGTGGGGAACTTCATCGGGACGAACGCGGCGGGGACGTTCATGGCCGATCGGCGCAACCCGACCGGGGCACCGTCGAGCAACGGAGTCCACATCGAGAACGGGGCGTCGTACAACGAGATCGGGCGGCCGAGCCTCGCCGACCGCAACGTCATCTCGGGCACCGCGGGCCGCGGCGTCGGAATGTTCGACGACGGAACCGACGGCAACATCGTCCGCAACAACGTCATCGGCCTGCGCCCGACCGGCGACGCACCCCTGAAAAACTGGGCGCACGGGATCGACATCAACTACGGATCGAGCTCCAACGTCGTCGGTGGAACCGGTCCGCTCGACGGCAACGTCATCTCGGGGAACGACCTCTCCGGAGTCGAGATCTCCCACAACACGTTTCCGTCCGACGACGGGCTCGCGGCGACGGAGCGGAACCGTGTCGTCGGGAACCTGATCGGCACCGATGCGTCCGGCACGAGCGCAGCCGCGGCCTTCTCGAACGGCGAGTTCGGGGTGGGCCTCGAGGGCAAGGGCCGCTGCGCCGACTCGTGCACGCCCGACATCCACGACAACGAGGTGCGCGGCAACGTCATCGTCGGCTCCAAGGCGAACGTGATGATCTGGAAGGGGGCGCACCGGAACGTGGTGGCCGACAACTTCCTCGGCGTCCTCGCCGACGGCACGACGGGTTCGGGGGCCGCCACGATCTGGGGCGTGCTCATCGAGGCGGGGGCGTTCGACAACCTCGTCGCCGACAACCGGATCGCCCGAGTCGCCAACGGCATCGTCGTGCGCCCCGACGACAACTTCCCGTCGGCCTGCCAGTCGGGCGACACCGTGTGCCCGAACGTCGCCCGTTTCACGACGTTCGACAACCGCTTCACCGGGAACTCGATCGAACACGTCGGTCCCGGCCTGGGAATCGACCTGTGGCCGGTGGGCGAGATCACGGCAGCACCGGACGCGGCCCTCGTCCAGCGCGGGGTACGCATGGGTGTGATCACCTCGGCGTCGACCGACCGAGCGGTGGTCGAGGCGTGCAACGGGTGTGTCGTCGAGTTGTTCGAGACCGCCGACGTCGGGTCGTCGTACGGTCAGGGCAGGCGCTCGCTGGGAACCGCCGTCGCGTCGGGTGGGGTCGCGACGTTCGTCTTCCGCACCGCGGGCGGTGATCCGTTCGTGGTGCGGGTCGGTGAGTCCCTGAGCGTGCTGGTGTCGACGCCGCCGTCGCCGTCGGGCCAGTCGAGCCCGTCGGAGTTCTCCCTCCGCCGCAACGTGGTGGCCGGCAGCGTCGGCACCACGACGACGACGACCACGAGCCCGACGACCACCACGACCACGACCACGACCACGCCCACCACCGCGGCGCCGACCACCTCGGCGCCGGCCCCGTCGGTTCCGACGACGACCGACCGCACCGGAGCGGCCTCGGCCGACGTGCCTGCGGTGCGTTGCAGATTCTCGCCGGACTGCTGAGCCCGCGGTGGATTCGTCGGTACCGGCTACCTTGTCGACGTGACGACAACCGGGCACGCATTCGGCATCGACATCGGCGGCAGCGGCATGAAGGCCGCGCCCGTCGACCTCGCCACGGGCGAACTGGTCAGCGAGCGGTACCGGATCGACACGCCTCAGCCCGCCACGCCGGAGGCCATGGCCGAGGTCGTGATCGAACTCGTCCGCCACCACGGTTGGACCGGATCGGTCGGCTGCGCGTTCCCTGCGGTGGTCCGCAACGGCATCGTCGGCTCGGCGGCCAACATCGACGAGTCGTGGCTCCGCGTCGACGCCGACAGGATCTTCACCGAGGCACTCGGCCAACAGGTCCACATGATCAACGACGCCGACGCGGCGGGGCTGGCGGAGGTGCGCTTCGGTCCTGAAGCGGCTCGACACGGTGTGGTGATGATGCTGACGTTCGGCACTGGCATCGGATCAGGACTGTTCATCGACGGAACGTTGGTTCCGAACACCGAACTCGGGCACCTCGAACTCGACGGCCCGGACGCCGAACTCCGCGCAGCTGCGAGCGCCCGCAAGCGTGACGACCTCACGTGGGAGCAGTGGGGCAAGCGTGTCCACCACTACCTGGAACACGTCGAGGCACTGTTCAGCCCCGACCTGTTCATCATCGGTGGTGGAGCGAGCAAGCGGCCGGAACGCTGGCTCGACCAGGTCGACATCTCGACCGAGATCGTGGTCGCATCGATGGCCAACAACGCCGGCATCGTCGGTGCTGCACTGATCGCTCCCTGATCGTCGCGGGAGTCGGTCCGATCAGGCGCGCAGGGCGGCGATGCGATCCTCGAGCGGCGGGTGCGACGAGAACAGCTTGCGGACACCGGTGGCCTTGCTGGCGCGGATCCCGAACGCCGCCACCTGATCCGGCAGGATGTCGTCGCCGTGTTGGCGCTGGAGCGCTTCGAGTGCCGCGATCATGCTCGCGTTGCTCGTCAAGGTGCCCGAGTCGCGGTCGGCGCGGAACTCTCGCCGGCGGCTGAACCACATGACGATCATGGAGGCGAAGAACCCCAGGACGACCTGCATCACCATCACGACGACGAAGTACACCGCAGCCCCACCCTTGCCGCGGGTGATCGTGTTGACGACGACGTTCGCGAGGATGCGTGAGATCAGGATCACGAAGGTGTTGACGACGCCTTGGAGCAGGGTCATCGTGACCATGTCGCCGTTGGCGACGTGCGCGACCTCGTGAGCGAGGACCGCTTCGACCTCGGGGCCGCTCATCTGCTGGAGGAGCCCGACGCTCACGGCGACGAGCGCGTCGTTGCGCTTGGCGCCGGTGGCGAACGCGTTCGGGAGCGGGGAGTTGAACACGGCGACGTCCGGTGTCTCGATGCCGGCGTCACGGGCGAGGCGGGCGACCGTGTCGACCAGCCATCGCTCCGACTCGTTCCTCGGCTGCTCGATGATCACGGCGCCGGTCGAGCGCAGCGCCATCTTCTTCGACAGGGCGAGCGACACGAAGGCGCCACCGAAGCCGAACAGAGCGGAGAAGATGGTGAGCCCGATGATGCCCTGCGGCTCGATTCCGAGCAGTGAGGCGACGACGGTGAACAGGGCGATGACGGCGAGGTTCGTGCCGACGAGCAGCGCCATCCGCGACCCGAAGCCGCCGATCTTGGCGGCGCCCTTCCCGGCGTCGAGTTCGTTGGTGTCCATCGTGCCAGGCTACCGATCGCCGGCACCCGGGCGCCGGGGTCAGACGAGGTGGTGACGCACGGCGAGTCGCTCGGCGGAGTCGTCTCCGGGAACGGGGAGTTGGGTGACGACCCGCAGGTTGGGCCACTCCGCGGGTGACAGCTGCTGGTACTCGAACGTCAACTCGCCGGCCGTCGGATGGTGGAATCGGCGCAGGCGGGTCTCGAACCCCGAGACATCGTGCTCGGGCCACCAGGCCGCGAACGTCGGGCTCTCGTTCGTGAGCAGGTCGATCAGGTCGATCATCGCCTGGTCGTGACGAACGGCCGACGTGGCGGATCGGAACTCGGCGAGCGCCTGACGGGCGTGGATGTCCCAGTCGGCGATGAGGTCACGGGTGGCCTCGTCGGCGAACAGGACCCACAGCAGGTTCCTGCGAACACCGTCGAGTTGTGCGAGGCGCGGGTACAGCCGCTCCTGTGCGTCGTTCCACGCCACGAACTCCCAGTGCGGTCCGAGCACGTAGGCGGGCGCCGGCATCAGCGCATCGAGCAGGCGAACGAGGGCGCTCGGAGCCTCCGTCGGGGCATCGACGACGGCGGTTCCCGGGTCGGTGAGAGCCAGCAGATGGGCCTGGCCGGCGTCGTCGAGGCGCAGCGCACGACCGATCGCGAGCAGCACGTCGTGGGAGGCGTTGATCCGTCGACCCTGTTCGAGCCAGGTGTACCAGGTGACCGACACACCGGCGAGCAGTGCGACCTCCTCACGCCGAAGGCCGGGGGTGCGGCGTCCGCGACCGGCGGGCAGGCCGACCTGGTCGGGCCGCGTGGCCTCGCGCCGGGCGCGCAGGAAGTCCGCCAGTTCGCGTCGATGATCCCCGTTCCCCACGAGCAGCAGTCAACCACGCTGGGGTCGCCCGCCGACCACACCGGGGTGGTGGCGCCGGTGCCCGGAACCGAGGTCCGGTGAGAGTCGCGCCGCTCAGCTCCGAGGTGTCCGACAGGGCTGGCCCTTGAGCGAGTTGCAGTCGGGGTACTCCGCCGGTGGAACGATTCCGGGGACGACGGGCAGCACGAGCTGCGACGGGAAGGTCGGGCCGAGTCCGATCTGCACGCGCTCGCCGTCGGCGATCGTGTCGAACGCCCAGACGGCACGGTTGCCGCCCGGTGCGTCGACCATCAGACGGATCTGGGAGCCGGCACGGAACACGTGGGCGAACGGGAAGATCTCGACGCGTGCGAGCGCGAAGGCGGAGCCCTCTGCATCCGGGTCGTCGGGGTCGGGGAGCGGTGAGGCGTCGGCCTCGAGGTGGGTCTGGACGGGTCGGAGGTCGCTCGAGCGTTCGTCGTCGAGCGCTCGATGGCTGCCGCGCAGCCAGCCGGACTGCACCATGACCTCTCGGCCGTCGGGGCGGATCTCGGTGAGCGTGACCTCGAGGTCGGTGTCGCCGAGGTTGCTGTTGACCCACAGGTCCGCCGACGCCGAGCCGATCATCGTGGCGGTGTCGTCGAGCGGTGCGGTGCGGAAGTCGGCGAAGCTTCCGGGCGCCGGTTCGAGCCAGTCCCACGTCACGTCGTTTCGCCAGAGTGCCGAGGAGTCTCCGTCCCAGAACGTGGCGGGAACGCCGTCGGGGAGCGCGAGGTACTCGACGCGTGCGTCGTCGGGTTCCGGTTCCGGGAGCAGGGCATCGTTCTGGCCGAGGTGCCAGGTGGTCGGCGCGACCGACGGAATGGGCCAGGAGTCGAACGACTCGACGAAGCGCGGGAGTGGGGTGAGCGGTTCGAATCCGTCGGCGGCGCCCTGCTCGAACAGGATCTGCACCGACGGCTCCGCTTCGAATGCGGCGAGTGCCTCCTCGTAGGACATGCCGTCGAACCGGTTGGGCGGGTCACCGATCTGGGCGGTCCCGTACAGGCCCTCGGCGAGGATCGGACCGACGCCGCGCAGGGCATCGAGGTTCGGCGTCTCCTGCGCGACGTACAGGTCGAGGAACTCGATCAGGCGGGGGAGCACGGCCGGGCTGATCGACTCGGTGTGCAGGCCGTTGAGCAGCGACACGTAGAGGTGATCGGTGCCCGTGAACCGGTCGAGCATCGTGGGGAAGCGGCCGCCTGTCTGTTCGTCCTGCCACGCACCGGCGAGGAAGGTCGGCACGTCGATCCGGTCGACGAACTGCCACGGAGCGAGGACGTCGCCGATCGCCGGGTCGTAGAACGGGTTGTCGAACACCTCGCCGATCAGGTCGGGGTTCTGGAGGCGGACACCCTGGTTCGCGGCGCACTCGTCGTCGCCGGCGTCGATCTCGTCGACGGTCCAGCCCTGACCCTCGTCGGTCGGCGCACCGTCGGGATCGATCGACGGGCGGGCCGAGTCGACGCGCTCCTCCGTCCAGCTCAGCGCGAAGCCGGTGTTCAGGATTCCACCCGGATACAGGGTGGACAGCGTGCTGTCGTCGAGGACCGACACCGGCGTGATCGCCTGGAGGCTCGGCGGCTGGGTCTGGGCGACGAAGAGTTGGCTGATGCCGGGGTAGGAGATGCCGACCATCCCGACCTGGTTGTTCTGGACCCATGGCTGGGCGGCCACGGTCTCGATCGCGTCGTAGCCGTCGGTCGACTGGGTGTACTCGAAGTAGCGGAACGATCCGCCGCTGCAGCCCGTGCCGCGGACGTTGACGCCGACGTACGCATACCCGAGGGCGCTGAACAGCGTTGCGAATCCGGCGCCCTGCCCCGGGTTGCTGGGGGAGTAGCCCGAGTACTCGACCACCGTGGGATACGGCCCGTCCTCGACCGGCCCCGGCAGCACGATGTAGGCGCCGAGAGTCGTGCCGTCACGTGTCTCGATGTAGTCGAAGCCGGTGGTGACCGTCCCGTCCTCGTTCGGTCGGTCGATCACCAGACGCTGCTCGGCGAAGAAGGCCGGTTCGGGATGCTCGTCGCGGGCGAGGACGTCGTACGGCTCGGTCGCGGCGCCGGTCGACGTGACCAAGCGGTAGTCGCGTCGGGCATCGAGGCCACGCACGACGAGCGATCCGTACTCGTCCACCACGGGGCCGTTCATCGTGTCGACACCGAAGGGAGGCTCGGTGTCGGCGGGGACCGTCGCGATGAAGTCGCCCGGCGTCGCCCCCGTGATCGTGATCTGCTCCACCCCGGGACGCACGAGGAAGTCCGGCTCGACGACGACCAGTGCCTCGTCCTCGTCGTTCTCCGCCTCCGTTCCGGTCGCCACCGTGCGCGTGTCGACCGGTTCGTCGTCAGGTGATGTGGTGCCCGCAGTCGGGTCGGGCGTCGTGGTCGTGTTCGCCGGTTCGGCCGGATCCGGTGCCGTCACCTCGTCGCTGCCACTCGAACACGACACGGCCAGCAACGCAGCAACCGTGACCCCGGCCAGTATCCGTTTCCCCATCGGAGCACTCTCGCACGTCGTCGCAACTCCTTTCGAGACGGTGAGCGCGTGTCCCCGGTGTTCGGGCGGTGCGGGGGCATGGTGGTGGTCGTCGGGACATGCGGGTGGCCGAGAGCGGTCGGCGCGTGCCGACGTAGATTGGTCTGGTGACCCCGCTGCTCGGACCCGACGACTTCGACCTCGACGCGATGTTGGCCGACCTCGCTGCGCTGGTGAACGTCGAGTCGCCGTCGCTCGTGCTCGATCAGATCGAACGGTCGGCGTCGACGCTCGCCTCGATCATCGAACGCCACCTCGGCGGCGAGTGCGAACTCGTCGCCAGCCCGGCGGGCCCGCACGTCCACTGGCAGGGCGGCGGTGACCCCAAGGTGCTCCTCCTCGGCCACCACGACACGGTCTTCCCGATGGGCACGCTGGCGACGCGGCCGTTCGACGTGACCGACGGTGTGGCCACGGGACCCGGCGTGTTCGACATGCTCGGTGGAATCGTCCAGGCACTGCACGGACTGGCCAAGGTCGACGACACCTCGGGCGTGGAACTGTTGTTCAGCGCCGACGAGGAGGTCGGCTCGATCCACTCACGCGACCTGATCGAGGAGCGCGCACAGGCATGCGGCAACGTGTTGGTGCTGGAACCCTCGGCCGACGGCGGTGGTCTCAAGACCGGACGCAAGGGCTGCGGCACCTTCGAGGTGGTCATCTCCGGACGGGCGGCACATGCCGGGCTCGAGCCCGAGAACGGGGTGAACGCCCTGATCGAGATGGCGCACCAGGTCGCTGCGATCAGCCACTTCGGCGATGCCTCCGTCGGCACCACCGTCACGCCGACGGTGGCAACCGCCGGGACGACCGACAACGTGGTCCCGGCCGAGGCCCGGATCAAGGTCGATGTCCGTGTGGAGACGGCCGACGAGAAGGCGCGGGTGGAGGCGGCGATGGCCGGTCTGGCGGTCGTCGATCCGTCGGCATCGATCGAGGTGTTCGGCCACATCGGCCGACCGCCGATGCCGGAATCGGCGTCCGCGACCTTGTTCCCGCTCGCCGAACTGGTGTCACCGGGCATCGCAGGGTTCGCCGTCGGCGGGGGGAGTGACGGAAACTTCACCGCGGCGCTCGGCGTCCCCACACTCGACGGTCTCGGTGCCGTGGGCGGCGGAGCGCACGCCGACACCGAGCACGTCGTCGTTGCCACGATGCCCGAACGTGCCGCCCTGATCGCCAACCTGGTCGCGGCGATCACCGCCTGAGGTCCATCGCCGCCGTCATCCAGGTGTGAGCTCCGGACCGCGACATCGCGGTCGAGGGCTCACAGCGGTGAGGGTCAGTCGGCGCGATCGAGGGCGGGGGTGATGTCGCCCTGGCCCAGGGTGCCGACGTTCCGGTACACGTCGAGCTTGTTGCGCGTGTCGGTGATGTCGAGGTTGCGCATCGTGAGCTGGCCGATCCGGTCGAGCGGGCCGAACGGCTGATCCTCGACGCGTTCCATGGACAGCCGGTCGGGCTCGTACGTGAAGTTCTGACCCGTGGTGTCGACGATCGAGTAGTCGTCGCCCCGCCGCAGCCGCACGGTGACCTCGCCCGTCGTGGCCGCGCCGACCCAGCGCATCAGCGGTTCGCGCAGCATCAGGCACTGCGGGTCGAACCACCGACCCTCGTACAACAGCCGTCCGAGCCGTCGGCCCATCGTGGTGTAGTTCTCGAGGGTGTTCTCGTTGTGGATCGCGGTGAGCAGTCGCTCGTACGCGATCTGCAGCAGCGCCATCCCCGGACCCTCGTAGATGCCGCGGGACTTGGCCTCGATGATCCGGTTCTCGATCTGGTCGCTCATCCCGAGACCGTGACGGCCACCGATCGCATTGGCCTCCATCACCAGGTCGACCTGCGAGGCGAACGTCGCGCCGTTGATCGTGGTCGGCCAGCCCTCCTCGAAGCCGATCGTGATGTCCTCGGGGGAGATCTCGACAGCCGGATCCCAGTGGGCCACACCCATGATCGGTGTGACGATCTCCATCGACGCGTCGAGCTCTTCGAGCGCCTTCGCCTCGTGGGTGGCACCCCAGATGTTGGCATCGGTCGAGTACGCCTTCTCGGACGGGTCGCGGTACGGGAGCCCGCGCTCGACCAGGAACTCGCTCATTCCCTGACGTCCGCCGAGCTCGTCGACGAAGTCCGGGTCGAGCCACGGCTTGTAGATCCGCAGGTCGGGGTTGACGAGCAGGCCGTATCGGTAGAAGCGCTCGATGTCGTTGCCCTTGTACGTGGACCCGTCGCCCCAGATGTCGACGCCGTCGTCGCGCATCGCGCGCACGAGCAGCGTGCCGGTGACGGCGCGTCCGAGTGGCGTCGTGTTGAAGTACGTCCTGCCGGCGGTGCGGATGTGGAAGGCGCCGCACTGCAGCGCGATCAGGCCTTCGCGCACGAGTTCCTCTCGACAGTCGACGAGTCGGGCCTGCTCGGCTCCGTACAGCTTCGCCCGCTCGGGCACGGACTCGAGGTCGGGTTCGTCGTACTGGCCGATGTCGGCGGTGTAGGTGTACGGAACGGCGCCGCCTTCGCGCATCCATGCGACGGCCGCCGACGTGTCGAGCCCCCCGGAGAAGGCGATGCCGACCCGCTCACCGACCGGCAGCTTCATCAGGACCTTCGCATTGGAGGCGACCTGGTCGGAGGAGGTGAGTCTGCTTTCAGCGGGGTCGGGCACGGCGCCGACGATAACGGCCGCCCTGCTGCAGCCCACGAAGGTGCCGGTGGATCGGTGCCGATCGACCGGGTGTGGAACGGTCGGACTACGGCGCCGGGTCGAATCGTGGCGGCGCCGCGAGCTCGGGTCCCGACGGCGACGCCGCCCGGTACCTGCCGGTGAGCGACGCCAGCGTGACCACGCCGAGCAGTCCGGCGATCAACGATTCGGCGATCCCGAGTCCGACCGAGCGCGAGAAGTCCGGGACGGCGATCAACGCCGACGCCGCGACACCGGCCGCGCTCCAGCGCACGATCCACCTGATGTTGTAGACGACGAGCAGGGCCACGACGAGGGTCACGTAGAAGGGGATCAACTTGACGGCGACGTTGGTGGGCTGCGCACGCGGCCCGACCCACCAGGTCGAGATCCCGATCTGGACGCTGGCCTGCCACACCCCGGCGTAGGCGAAGAACGCGGTGAGCCAGGAGAGCCCGAGCATCACACGCCACGGTGTCGTGAGGTCGCCGGGTCGAGGGGCGGGGGTGGTGCGCTCGGGCGGCGTCGGCCGCGCCGGCGGATCCGGCTCGACGGCCGCGTCGTGTGCGGGATCGGGCGGGGGGAACGACATCGTCGACGACGCTACCGCCCTGCCCGGGGCCGTCCCGGTCGCCCGACGAGGCGGCGGTTCCTGCGACGACTACCCTGCTGCCCTCATGGGTGCGACGACCGAGGATCGACCGAACGCCGACGACTCCGGCGTGAGGACCGGAGCGGCGAACGGCGCGGCCAGCGGCGTCGACCACGCTCGGGAGCAGTTCGAGAAGCTCTCGATCTTCTACCCCATGTGGAACGAGGAGTTGTACATCGAGCGGGCGCTCGATGCCGGTCATCGCGCCGCCCGCAAGTTGGTCGAAGTGGGTGACATCGCCGACTACGAGCTGATCGTGATCGACGACGCCTCGACCGATGCGACCGGCGAGATCGCCGACCGACTCGCCGCCGCCGACCCGCACGTCCGGGTCGTGCACCACGCCAAGAATCGCAAGCTGGGCGGTGCCATCAAGACCGGTTTCGAGTCGGCCACCGGCGACCTGATCCTGTACACCGACGCCGACCTGCCGTTCGACATGGCCGAACTGCCGAGAGCGGTGCGCCTGCTCAGCGACTACGACGTCGACCTCGTCAGCGCCTACCGGTTCGACCGCACCGGCGAGGGCTACCTGCGTCTCGTCTACACGTTCGTGTACAACCTCCTGATCCGGTCGATGTTCGGGGTGAAGGCTCGCGACATCAACTTCGCGTTCAAGCTGTGTCGGGCCCGCCTGTTCGACCACGTGCAACTGCGCAGCGAAGGTTCCTTCATCGACGCCGAACTCGTCATCCGATCGACCCGACTCGGGTTCGAGATGCTCCAGTTCGGCGTCGACTACTTCCCGCGTACCCGAGGCGAGTCGACGCTCAGTTCGCCGGGCATCATCCTCACGATCCTGCGTGAGATGCGCGAGTTGCGCAGTGACCTCGACGGGATCGAACCGGTCGACCGGACCTGAACCGCCGATCGCTCCGCCTCGTGGCGGCGCACGATCGGCCGCGAACGGAAATCGCGGGAAACTCCCGGCCGGCGCGTCGCCGCGTCTCGGGGGTGCGGATATTCTCCGGAGCGGTTGCGCACGAGGGGCTGATCCGGCGTGCGCTGCGAAGCGAACCGTTCTCCGTGCACCCCGACCCTTCCGCTCCCCGTCGCCCCGTGGCCCAGTGGCTCCCTGCCGCAGCGGCCGTCGGTGTGCTCGCGGTGGTGATCGTGGCGGGCGTGGCCCTCGGCGGTGGCGACGACGGTCGGGGCGACGCCGCACCCGTGCAGCAGGCGGCCGGTGCGGCCGTGCCGCTGACCGTGCCCGAGTCGGTGCCCGACGTGATCGCCACGGTCGAGACCACGGCGCCCGTCACGAAGAGCACACTCGAGCGAACGTTGTCGAAGGGGGTGGCCGGCGGCGACGTCCAACAGGTGCAGCAGCGTCTGACCGACCTCGGTTTCGCCCCGGGTCCGACCGACGGGATCTACGGCGACGAGACGATCAAGGCCGTGTGGGCGTACGAGAAGCTCGTGCTCGGGGTGGAGAGCAATCGACCGACCGGTCAGGTGACGCCCGAGATGTGGGACGCGATGCAGGAGCCGTTCGTCATCCAACCTCGGCGTCCGAACGCCACGCCCAATCACACCGAGGTCTACCTGCCCGAGCAGGTCCTCGCCGTCTTCCAGGACGATCGGCCGGTGCTCATCACGCACATGTCGTCCGGCACGAACGAGGAGTGGTGTGAGGAGGTCACGATCAGCCCGGGCGAGTACGGGAACCGTGACGGTGAGGAGCCGATCGTGCGCGGTGAGTGCGGACGTTCGAACACCCCCGGCGGGGTCTTCGAGTACTACCGACAGGTCGAGGGAATCCGCGACAGTGCACTGGGCAGCATGTGGAATCCGGTGTACTTCAACTACGGCATCGCGATCCACGGCGCCCTGAACGTCCCGCTGCAACCCGCGTCGCACGGGTGCATCCGCATTCCGCTCGGCATCTCCGAGGGTCTCCAGGACCTGATGGGCATGGGCGATCAGGTCTTCGTCTGGGACGGCGAGAAGGAGCCCGAGGAGAACGGCTCGCCGCCACCGACGTTCAACTGGCTCGACCCGGACTACGAGACCACGACGACGATCCCCGAGTCGACCACGACGGTGCCCGAATCGACCACCACCGGTCCGACCACGACCGTCGCGGCGACCACGCCCACCAACACGGTGCCGAACTCGACCGCACCAGCGAACACCGCCGCCCCCACGACGCAGGCGCCGGTCGTCACGAGCCCACCCACGGCGCCGCCGACGACCACTCCCACGACCGTGGCAACGACCACGACCAGCACCACGTCCACGACGTTGGTCGGCGTCGGCGGCTGACGTCGCTCGATCGCGTGCGGGTCGCCCGCCTGCGCTCGTGCGATGGCTGTCGGTCGCCGACGCCGTCGTACGATCGGCACGATGGCGCAACCCGAGATGATCGACTACGACGAGTTCGCTCTCTTCGCCGAGAACATCGCCGAGTTCGACCTCGATGCGACGATCCCGACGGTCGAGCGGATCGACGTCGGGATGCCTCACGATCCCGGTCGCCACGTCAGTGCGCTCAAGTGGGGCAGCGATCCCGCCCAGGTCGTGTTCCTGCACGGCGGCGCCCAGAATGCGCACACCTGGGACACGGTGGCGCTCGCCCTCGGGCGTCCGGCGCTGGCGATCGACCTCCCCGGCCACGGTCACTCGCACTGGCGTGACGACCATGCGTACACGCCGCACAACCTCGCCGACGACGTCGCGGTCGTCGTGGCCGATCTTGCTCCCGATGCATCGCTCGTCGTCGGCATGTCACTCGGCGGCCTGACGTCGATGGAACTCGCCGTGCGTCACCCGGGTCTCGTGCGTCGCCTCGTGATGGTCGACATCACGCCGGGCGTCAACCAGGAGAAGGCCAAGGCGGTGATCGACTTCGTCGACGGTCCGCAGGAGTTCGCGAGCTTCGACGATCTCCTGGCCCGCACGATCGAGTTCAACCCGACCCGGTCGGAGTCGTCGTTGCGGCGCGGGATCCTCCACAACGCCGCGCAACGGCTCGACGGCTCGTGGCAGTGGCGCTACGACCGCACCGGCCACACCCGCCCGAAGGACGATCGTGTCGAGTCCGACGCCGAGCAGTCCGCGTCGCCGCTCTGGGACGACTTCGGAGCCGTGACGGCACCGCTCACGATCGTGCGGGGATCGACCTCACCGGTCGTCGACGACGACGACATCGCCGAGGCCCGCCGACGCCGGCCCGATGTCGAGGTGGTCGTGGTCGACGGCGCCGGTCACAGTGTCCAGGGCGACCGTCCCGTCGAACTCGCCCGGATCATCGCCGACCACATCGCGCGACCTCGATGATCCAAACGGTGTCTGACACCGTTTGACAGGGTCAGGCGCAGGTGGTGATGCCGTCGAGGGTGCCTCGTCGGAAGGAGTCGATCTTCTCGAACGGGCTGCCGAGCACGTTCGTGTTCACCTCGGGGTCACCGACCACGATGGCCGTGAGGATCGCTTCCGTCAGGTCACCGGCGGACACCGACGCAGCCCGGTCGGGGTCACGCGGTTCGGGCAGTTGGCCGGTGACCGGGTCGGGAATGACCGTGTTCACCCACGCTCCGGTGAGGCAGTCGTTCTGCAGTTGGCGTTCCTCGCCGGTGAGCGCGCTGCCCGCCGTGTTCTGCGCATGCTCGGCCCAGGCGATGCCGATCAGATAGGCCGGGCCGAAGTCGCCGAACCGGTCGTACAGGCTTCGTGCGATCGGTTCGTTGAGGTAGACGGTGTCGTTCTCGGAGCAGAGTTCGACGCCGAGGTCGAAGTACCCGGTCGGGGCGTCGCAGACCACTTCGCTCTCGGATTGGACCGCCACCAGGTCGAGTTGGCGGAAGTCGGGGAACTGGGTCTGGAGGTCGTTGTCGTAGAGCAGGTTGAGGTCGGGGACGAGGAATCCGAAGAGTTCGGCGTCTCCGAAGCCGAACGGTGCGTTGCCGTTGGTCTCGAGATCCGCTTCGGTGAACAGGATCGGCGTGAGCGGCAAGGGGTCGTCGATGAGGGTGGCGCATCGGGTCAGACCCTCCTGGAAGCCGACCTGGAAGGCACCGACGCGGTCGAAGCCCGAGCCGTGCCCGCCGGGGGCGGTCGGGTCGGTGCCGCGCGGGTCCTCGATCGAGATCATCGAGATCAATCCGGCTCGGACGTCGGTGTCGTCGAACGTGATCCCTGGCGCGTCGCCGGCGTTCGCCCGCCCGGCCCATGCACCGGCCACGCAGTCGGCCTGCTGTTCGAGGTCGACGGTGTCGAGGTCGCTGCGTTGCAGCGTTCCGACCCGGTCCTGGAGCGCATGGCCGTACTCGTGAGCGAGCACCAGGCCGAACGTCACGGGGCCGAAGGTCGAGGCCAGGGAACCGACCACGCCCTCCGGTGTGTCGTCGTAGGCGATGAAGTCGCCCAGGAAGCAGTAGATCGCGCCACCCGCCTGGATGTCCTCGAAGGTCGAGTTCGGCCGACCACAACCCGGGATCGGACTGGTGCGCTCGGGATAGGCGGCGAAGATGCCCCCCTCGAGCGGCTCGAAGGGGATCCCGAAGGCGGGCTCGAACTCGACGGTGAGCCAGTCCTCGACGTCGGCGAGCGCGACGGACAGGAAGTCGTCCCACGGTTGGGGCGGCTTGTTGTCGCCGAAGTCGATCGCGTCCGGGTCGATCATCGTCGGGTCGATCTCGGGCATGTCGGGCTGCGTGTCGGGGTCGATCATCGGATCGACGGGTGTGATCGGCTCGTTCCGACCCGGAACACTGGTCGTGGTCGTGGTCGTGGTGGTGGTGACCGTGGGGTCGTCAGGCTCGCCGGGAACGGTGGTTCCGGTCGGGTCGGTCGGATCACCGGCGACGACGTCGGGGATCTGGTCGGCCCGCTGGGAGACCACCAGCGTGTCGGCATCGGTGGCGCAGGCGGCAACCACTGCCGACAGGCCGAGCAGGAGTGCCGGCAGGCGCCGTGATCGCTTCGGTCGCGCACCGGGCGGCAGGCGTGATCCGATGCCCGACTGCATGCCCGACTGCCTGATGGAGTTCGGTCGGCGATCCACGTGGTCGACTCTAGATGCCGTCCGTCGACGACGCGTCGCGGGGAGCCGGGGGAGGAGTCCCCACCCCGATTGCGGCCCCACGACGCGGCGCGAGCCGCCGTCCGGGGATTCCGGTGGAAGGGGTCTTGGTGAGACGCTCGTCACGCGCTACGGTCGCAGTCGTCATTCGGCCCGACCACCGGGACGGAACGTTCGAGGGGAACCAATACGGCGTGGCATTGCTCGAAGCAGATCAGATCACGGTGCAGTTCGGCGGCATCGTCGCGCTCGACGAGCTGACGTTCGTCATCAACGAGGGCGAGATCCTCGGGCTGATCGGGCCGAACGGCGCCGGGAAGACGACGATGTTCAATGTGCTCTCGCGCATCTACGAGCCGACGAGCGGTTCGCTCACCTTCGACGGCGAAGACCTGTTGAGCGTCAAGGCGCACGGCATCGCGAGCCGCGGGATCGCACGCTCGTTCCAGAACCTGGCGCTGTTCCCCACGATGACGCTGCTCCAGAACACGATGACCGGAGCGCACCACCACGGCAAGATCGGTTTCGTCCGGGCGATGCTGCGGATCGGGGCGGGCGCCGAGGAGAAGCGCCTGCAGGCCGAGGCCTATGCCATCCTCGAGTCACTCGACCTCGCCCAGTACGCGTTCCGCCCGGCCGCCGGGCTGCCCTTCGGCACGCTCAAGCGACTCGAACTGGCCCGAGCGCTCGCCTCACACCCCCGCCTCCTGCTGCTCGACGAACCGGCCGCCGGCCTCACGCACGCCGAGGTCGACGAGCTGGGCGTCACGATCAAGCGCGTGCGCGACGAGTACGGCGTCACGGTGCTGCTCGTGGAGCACCACATGGGCATGGTGATGTCGATCTCGGATCGTGTGGTCGCCATGGAGTTCGGCCGCAAGATCGCCGAAGGACTCCCTCGCGAAGTGCAGAGCAATCCGCAGGTCATCGAGGCGTACCTGGGGACGAGCGCGTGAGCGGCAACATCCTGGAGGTCTCCGGCCTCACTGCGGGCTACGGCCAGATCGAGGTGCTGCACGGCCTGGACTTCACGGTCGCCGATGGCGAGATCGTCGTGATCCTCGGCGCGAACGGTGCCGGCAAGACCACCACCATGAGGGCCATCTCCGGCATGATCGGTCGAACCGGCAGCGTCCGTTTCGACGGCAACGACATCAGCACCGCGCGGCCCGACGCCGTCCTGCGGGCCGGCATCTCCCAGGTTCCCCAGGGTCGCGGCACGTTCACCGACCTGTCGGTCGAGGACAACCTGCGGGCGGGGGCATACACGGTGAAGGGGTCGACCGTCGGTGACCTCGATCGTTGGTTCGAGGTGTTCCCACGCCTTCTCGAACGACGCGACCAGCGAGCCGGCTCGCTGTCGGGTGGCGAGCAACAGATGCTGGCCATCGCACGAGCGATGATGAATCGCCCGAAGATGCTGCTGTGTGACGAGCCCAGCCTCGGTCTGGCGCCGATCATCACGCAGAACCTCTTCAAGATCCTCGGCGAACTGCGCGACGAGATGGGCATGGCCCTCCTCGTGGTCGAGCAGAACGCCGGGCTCTCATTGCAACTCGCCGATCGGGCGTACGTGCTGGAGACCGGTGGCATCGTGGCCACGGGCACCGGCGACGAACTGCTCGCCGACGACACCATCAAACAGGCCTACCTCGGAGGTGTCGGCTGATGTCGCTCTTCATCCAGCGAATGTTCGACGGCCTCGCCGAGGGCTCGATCTACGCACTGCTCGCCCTCGCGCTCGTGGTCATCTTCCGATCGACCGGGCAACTCAACTTCGCTCAGGGCGAGATCGGAACGCTGTGTGCGTTCTTCGCCTCGACGCTCACCCTGAGCGGCCTCCCCGTGTGGTTGGCGATCCTCATCTCCATGGTGATCGGGTTCGTCATCGCAGCTTTGATCGAGCGGGTCGTGGTCCGTCCGATCGAGGAACGCAACCCCGGTGCCGTGATCGTCGCGCTGATCGGCGTGTTCCTCGCCGTGAACCAGTTGAGTGCGATGTTCTGGGGGGTCGACGCCCGTTCCCTGCCGAGCCTCTTCCCGACCGACGCCGACTCGTTCTTCCGCATCGGTGACGCTGCGATCCGCTACGAACGCATCGGCATCATCGGTGTGCTGGTGGTGGTGTTGATCCTGCTCTACCTGCTGTTCAACAAGACCAAGATCGGCTTGGCCATGCGGGCGGTCGCGAACAACCAGGAATCGTCGAACCTCGTGGGCATTCGCGTCGGCAACATCTTGATCCTGGGGTGGGGGCTGGCGGGTGCGATCGGTGCGCTCGCCGCGATGATGCTCGCTCCCTCCGCTGCCTTGAGCGGCACGCTGATGTTGGGTCCGTTCCTGTTGGCGTCGGTCGCGGCGGTGCTCGGCGGGCTCGACTCGCCGGTGGGCGCTGTCGTCGGCGGGATCCTGATCGGGCTGCTCAAGGCCTTCCTGATCGGCTATGTCGATTTCCTGGCCGACATGTTGTTCCCCGTGATGCTGGTGGTGCTGCTCGGTGTCCTGCTGTTCCGACCGGCCGGCCTGTTCGGTACCGAGAAAGTGGTCCGAGTCTGATGAGCAACGACACTGGACGACCCGACGTGGCACCGCCCACGGTCCCCGACGAAGGTCCGATCACCGCCGCCGACGTGATCGCGGCCGACGACACCCCCGGACTCCCGAAGCGGACTCCTCAGTTCAGCGCTCTGCACTGGCTGGGCCGGGTCGCGGTGTTCGTCGTGCCTCTCGCCTACGTGTACCTCCGGGTCCTGGGCAAGACCGGCGTCCTCGGCGACGGCTGGTCCAACTCGGGCCTGGGTCTGCTCGCCGATGCGTTCATCATCGCGATCGCGGTGATGGGGGTGAACCTCATCACCGGATTCACCGGTCAACTGTCGATCGGTCACGCCGCCTTCTTCGCGCTCGGCGCGTACACCGGCCTGGCGATGACCGATGGGCGTGTGACCACACCCTTCTTCGGCGACGACAACGTCTGGACGGCCGGCTGGACCATTCCCGTCGCGGCCCTCCTCTGTTTCATGGTCGGCTGCGTGGTCGGCCTGCCGGCATTGCGTCTGAAGGGGATCTACCTCGCGCTCACGACACTGGTGTTCGTCGAAGCGACCCGTTCGGTGCTCAAGTACGAGAGGTTCGACGGCGTCACCGGGGGCGCCACTGGAATCAAGGGCGACAAGTATTCCCCCCCGCCGTGGGCGGAGTCCATCGGCTTGGAGGGCCGTGGCGACATCAACGAGTGGTTCATCTACCTGTCGCTCGCTCTGCTGCTGCTGATCATGCTCCTCGTCGCCGGGTTGATGCGCAGCCGGATCGGTCGCTCGATGGTCGCCACCCGGGACAACGAACTCGCCGCCGAGGTGATGGGCGTGAACCTCTCCGTGGTGAAGTCCGTGGTGTTCGGACTGTCGGGAGCCATCACCGGCGTCGGGGGTGCGCTGTTCGGGCTCAAGCTGGGCCTCGTCGACGGCGACGTTCCGCTGTTCGGGCTGCTCGGTGCCGTCACGTTCCTCGTCGCGATGGTGGTCGGCGGTTCGGCCCAGGTGTGGGGCCCGCTCGTCGGTGCCGTGTTCTACGTGTTCGCCAACGAACGGGCGCGCAGCGTCGGTGAGGCACCCGGCGACTTCGACCTCGACTTCCAGATCGTGCTGGTGCTCATGGTGGCCGCCATCGTGGTCATCGTCGGTCGCTATCTGTCCAAGAACCTCGAGCGGATCAAGGCCAACGTCTCCAACGAAGCGGTTCGGGCGGCGGTGATCGTCGTCGGGTCGCTGGCGGCGATCTTCGTACTCCAGGACGTCCTGCTCGGCATCGGGAGCGGGCGCAAGCTCGATGGTCTCGGCGGTGTCGTCTTCGGCGTGCTGCTGGTGCTCTTCGCCCGCTTCGCACCCTTCGGCGTCGTCGGCACGTTCCGCCTGGCGCGCAACCGGATCGTGCAGGTCGTCCCCAAGCCGCCGATCGGCGCCAAGGTCGCACCTCTCCCACCTTCCGCCGGCCGGCCCGAGTCGGGCCTGGCACACGACGCCGAGGCGGAAGCCGAAGCGACCCCCACCGGCGGCCGAGCCGACGACGAATCGTCACCTCCGCCGTGACCTACCTCCGGAATCGACCAGCGGCTACGGTCACCACCGCTGGATCGTCGGACTCACCTGAGTCCGACGAAACACACAGCGTGACCAGAAGACAACATCTACAGGGGGAAACCTGATCATGGTTCGAAGCAAGAAATTGGTCGCAGTTGCTGCGACCGGAGCACTCGTGCTCGCAGCGTGTGGCGGGAGCAGCGACGGTGGGGACACCGGCGACGACCCCGTCGTGACGGACGCGGTGGAGGGCGACGAGCCCGAGACCACCGAGGCCACCGAGACCACCGAGGCAATGGAAGAGGGCGACGAGCCCGCGACCACCGAGGGCGACGAGCCCGAGACCACCGAGGCGATGGAAGAGGGCGACGAGCCCGAGACCACCGAGGCAACCGACGAGGGCGACGAGCCCGCAGCATCGGGCGCCGCATTTGCAGTCGACACGAGCCTGTGCGAGGACCCCGACGCCGCGACGGCGGTCATCGAGGACACCATCAAGATCGGCACGTCGATTCCGCTCTCGGGCGGCCCGGCCGTGCTGTTCGCGCCGTTCGGCGACGGTCAGCAGGCGTACGTCGACTACTACAACGCCGAGTTCGGCGGTGTGAACGGCCAGCAATTGGAACTCGTCGTGAAGGACGACCAGTACACCGCCGACCTCACGGTCGCCAACGTGGACGAGCTCGTCTTCGACGACGAGGTCGACCTCATCTCGGGTGTCATCGGTTCGCCGAACAACCTGGCCGTCCAGGAGGACCTCAACGCGCAGTGCATCCCGCAGCTCAACGCCGCGACCGGTGCACCGAACTGGGGCGACGTGGGCGAACTCCCGTGGACCACCGGTCTGCTGGTGCCGTACGCGGTCGAGTCGCAGCTGTGGGCCGAGAAGGCCGCCGCTGACGGCGCCACCACCGCCGGCATCTTCTACGTGAACAACGAGTTCGGTCAGGCCTACCTCGAAGCGTTCACCGAGGCTGCCGAGGCGAACGGCATCGAGATCGTGGCCTCCGAGACCATCGAGGCGGCCGATTCCGGCGCTCCGTCGGGTCAGGTCACGAACCTCGCCGCCGCGAACCCCGACACGATCCTCGCCGTGCCGCTCGGTGCCCAGTGCATCGCGTTCATGACCGAGATCGGCAACGTGAAGGCCGCCAACCCGGACTTCGCTGCGAGCATCTACCAGACCGCCACGTGCGCCAACCCGATCTTCTTCGGTGCGGTGACCAACGGCGGTGCCGACGGCGTGTTCACCTCGAACAACCTGAAGGACGTCAACGATCCCGCCGTCGCCGAGGGTGACGAAGGAGCTGCGGCGTACCTCGCAGCATTCGCTGCAACCGGTTCCGCTGCGGACCCGGGTGGTATCGCCGCTGCAGGTTGGGAATCGATGGAGGTCGCGGTGAAGGCGATCCAAGAGGCCGCCGACGCCGGCAACCTCAGCCGTGAGGGCATCATCAACGCCGCCCGCAACGTCAACTACAGCTCCCCGCTGTTGCTCGATGGCCTCACCTACGTGATGAACGCCGAAGACGGATATCTGGCCGAAGGCACGCAGCTGCGTGTCTGGTCCGATGCCGACGCAGGCTTCCTGACCGAGGGTGATCCCGTCGACTTCAACGGAACGATCGGCGTCTTCGAAGGCTGATCCATTCCGATCCGGTCCGCACCGGACCGCGATGAACAACCGAGGGCCCGCTGTCTCACCGAGGCAGCGGGCCCTCTCGCGTCGTGGCGGCGATCAGCGCCCGTCAGAGGATGCAGGGCGCGAGGCCTGCCACCGACGCCATGTCGGCGTCGTCGTCCAGCAGGGTGGACACCTGGTCGTCGGGGAGGGCGGCGAGGAAGCTGCGCACGCAGACCTGGTCGTAGGGGAGTTCCTCGGCGACGAATGCGACGTCGAGGACGATGAACACGAGGACCCGGTCGGAGGTCAGTGACTCGCGGAAGTCCTGGACGAGGTATGCGGCCGGCTCGGTGATCTCGACCTCGAACTCGATGGACCCGAAGTCGACGGCGCTGCCGAAGCAGAGGAAGCGGGTGCCGATGTTCGCGTTGCTCGGTGTGAGACAGAAGACGTTGTCCACGTCGCCGCCGACGGCGTCGGCCACGATCTGATCGTCGTTGAGGAAGATCTCGGCGTCCGCGGCGAATCCCAGTGGGCTGTTGTCCGGCCCCATCGGACGTGGCGTCTCCTCCATGGGCGTCGAAGTCGTCGGGGCCGGGGCCGGGGTCGGGGC
>NZ_JBDVNU010000022.1:0-84716 GCF_039969435.1 Ilumatobacter sp. | reverse complement strand
CCCCTCCGTCGGCGCGATTCACGCGTTGAAACTCAGGTGACCAAGACATGGGATGGGTTCCTTTCGAGCCCCGGCGGGGCAGTCACCCAGAGTCCCTCACCACCACTGAAAGCGGCGAGGATTACCCCCATATCCTCACTTTCGATCGGCGGGCAGTCCTGGAGCGGTTGATCGAGGATCGCACATATCGACGGCCCGGCCTGCGTGTCCTGAACCTGGTTTCTATCGATTTCAGACCTCGAACCGGATCGTCTCCGACAGCGTCAGTTGCTCTCCAGCCAGTCGGTCGTTGCACTCGAGAGCGCGAGCGTCATCGTCATGCCCGGCTGTAGCTGGTCGGAGAGCATCCCGACTGCCGCCGCCATCTGCAGAAGTCCCGACCGCAGAGCGTCATTGCTCACGACATCAACGAATGGACGCGAGCCGTTGAACTCCGCCGACACCAAAGCAACCCAATCGTCGATCGCCTCGGCCAGAGCGTCCTCAAGGGTGACCTCGTCGTCGGACCAGAAGACGGTTCCGAGGAATGCGTCGAGAGCGTCATGGAGCGTGTCCGTCGCTGTGTCGCTCATGTGATCGAATGCTCCGGTGCGGGCGGCGGAGAAGCCACGGTGTCGAGGCCGTACCACTCGTCGAGGATGGCTTGAGTCGATGCGTAGTCGTCGACCTCGGCGCTCGCTGCGGGGAGCGCTGGCGCTGTCGTCGGTAGGTAGGCGTCCCACCCTCCGGGCGGGTTCGGCCAGGTCTGTCGCAGCTGTGCGATTGCTGTCCCGGTGTCGCCGGGGTGCATTGACACGGCGATCTCGAAAGCGGCAGTCGGATCGGGTCGACTGTTCACGCACATTCGGATCACGTCCGGACATTCCACGCCGAGGCCGTAGGCGAGAGCGGCCACGCGTGCAGGCTCGGCTGTTCGGTACGTCTGAACGATGAGGTCGTGGTTCGCCTTGTCCTCGACCCGCTCGATCCGTGACTCGGCGATCGCCGCGACCTCGATGCCCAGTGCAATGTCCACCTCGTCGGTGGTCCACAGGTTCGGTCGCTCGGAGTCGTGCGGCATCGGCGTCGAGAGCGCAATGCGAATCTTGGCGTCGTCGACTCCGAGATGTCGGAGCACTCGGGCTGTTTGGCTCGCTGTGATTCCGGCTTCGGCCATCAGGACGGCGGCTTCGCCGGCGTTGTCTGGTTCGTAGACGATCGACATGAGCCGGCGGGCTGGGTCGGGTTCGAGTCGTTCCTTCACGGCGAGTACGAACTCGGAGTCAGTCATCGTGGCGGGATCGAGCCCGGGTCGAGCCGAGCGTTCGGCGGGCATCCCGTCGATCGGCAAGCTCGGTTGGTCCACGTGAGCGACCGATGCTGGCGTCGTCACCTCTGCTGGCTGGGGCTCTTGGATCGGAAGCGCTGTCACGTTGTCGCCATCGACTGGAGTGGCGTGATCGAGCGCATCGGGGGTCAGTTCGATACCGAGGTCGGATTCGAGAATGTCGACGAGGCGCTTGGTCGTAGTCAGCACGGCCTCGGCGGTGGACTGGACGAGTTCGGCGTCGCCGCCTGCCCATCCGGTCACATATGGGATCGAGTAGCTCTGCGAGTCGAGGCCGATCGTCTGCGAGAGCAGGTACGCAACCGATTCCGCCTCGACCTCCTTGATATCGCGCTCACCGGTGAGGCGGTGTTCGTGATCGAGTTGCACGTGTGCCCACTCGTGAAGCAGCGTCTTGATTCGCTGTGGCGGTTCGAGGTCGTCGGCCACTTTGACGGATCGCTCGCCCCACGTCGTCATCCCGTTCCACTTCTCGATCGGCGATCGGGAGTGCAGCGAGACCGTGTAGCCGTCGTCTTCGAGTTGACCGACGACGGCAGACCAGACGTGTTGCCAGCGATTTGGCCCGGTGAGGAGTTCGGGCATCTGCGGTTCCGGGATTGCCGGAGGCGACACGAGTTGGCCCTGGTGGAACACTCGCACCGTGCGGAAGCCTCGGAGCCGCTCGCGGCTGGTTTCCTCGCCCGTGTCGTCGTCGACCTCGACGGACTTCGAGATCATCGGCGCGAGGATCGCGAGCCCCTTCTCGCCTTTCGCCACTTGGCACGTTCCGCCATCGGTCGCCGGGATGCGTGTCCAGTTTCGGTAGGAGGCGACGTATCCCTCTGCCCCCTGAAGCGCGAGGAGCATCTGGTTCTGTGGCGAGTACCGATGAAACGCTCGTGCGGCATCGAGGTACGCGAGCCATTCGTCGGTCGAGGTCATGGCGCCGACACGTTCGGCCAACTGCGCATGGAGTTCGTCGATGACTGCTGCGTGATCGACTCGCTGACGCTTCATGACGCCACCTCGATCGCGGCCTCGGCGTCGTCGAACAACGTCGCCTGTTCACCGGGTCCGACGCTTCTGGTCGTGTCCGGTGCTCGGTCCGGGGTCGGCGTCCACGGGCCACTGCCAAGCGCCGCGACTTCACGTTGCGGCTTGGGTGGGCCCATCGCTGCGAGGCGCTTGATGCGCCACCATTCGCGTCCCTGCACGTGAGCGGGCGGGAGGTTCGAGTGGATGAGGAGCGCAGACCCGTACTTGGGAAGACGCGCGAGGAAGTACGGGACGAGTGGTTCCCGATTCTGCTGGCCCGAGATCGATCGTCGTCCGCCGCCAAGATCGTTCGACCAGGATCGGCGTTCGATCTCTTCGTCGCCGACGATCTTCGAGACGTACCCGAGCGTCGAGTCGTCCGACGCTCCCGGAAAGAAGAGCTTGGTCGCGTGGTTGGTGAGCAAGATGTCGGCCCGCTTGCCGTACGCCTCGTGGATCTGGGCGAGCGACTGCCAGACCGTCACGAGCTGGATACCGATTCCCGCGCAGGTCGATGACACCTCCGGGAGCCACGAGAGCGGGATGTTGCCGGCCTCGTCGATCAACATCAGCAGCGGTGCCGGGAACGGGCGGCCCTGCATGTCCCACTCGTACGCCTGCGACTTGAGATCCGACAGCAGGCCAGCGAGGACCGGTGCGAGACGCTTGTAGTCGTCGAGGCTGACGAGCAGGTACAGCGTGTTCGCGCCCTCGCCTTCCGGTCCCGTGTTCAACAACCAGTCGAGATCGACCCACTCCCCTTTGCCGTCGGTCAGGTCCGTCGCGGCGGCGACGTTCGGGTCGAGCCACGGATCGCAAACGGTCTGCGCTGTGGCGTACACCGATGCGATGATTCGGTCGTCGGGTTTGTTCCAGATCGAGCGCAGATGTCGGATTCCGGAGTCGGCGGCTTCCTTGGTGGCCGGGTTCTGAAACGCGGCGTTGAGCCGGTCCAGCGGCGGACACGGCTTCTCCTTCTTCTTGCCGCTCGGTGTGTCGGGTGCGTTCGGGTCCGGGCGGGTCATGTCGTAGACCCACTTGGCGACCTCGCGCATTGACGGTCGCGCCGACAACGCCGCCGCACCGAGTAGTCCGGTGAAGAGCAACTTGCCCTGCGTGGTCCAGAAGTCCATGCCGCCGTCGACACCGGCTTTCGGCGTCCACGCCGACATCGCCTCGCCCGCCTTCTTCGCGCCGGTCGCGGTGTGCGCCGACCTCAACGGCGACCACTTCGCGATCTCGTGTTCATCGATCTGGATAGCCCCTCGGTTCTCCTTCAAGAAGCCACCGGGGTCGAACACGCGGACGTCGCCGAGATCGCGCCGACGAGTGATCGTCGCATCCATCAGGTCGCGTTTGACGCTGAGCACGATGGCCGGACCATGCCAGTCGAGCAGGCCTGGAATCGCACACTGCGACGTCTTGCCGCAGCGCGTCGGACCGGCAATCGCGATCGAGGTCACGTCGCCCTGTTGACCCGATCGCAACTCACCGGTCAACCGAGCAAGCAACTTCCGAGCACCGGTGTGATTGGTCGACGCCCACCGTTGGTTCTCCGTCGCCAGCAGCCACTTGCCCCAGACCCCGAGCACGAACCGTCCCGCAACCGGCTCACGAATCATCAACGGCCGCAACTCGCGTCGCTTCGCGAAGCGAGCGTGAGCATCGACACCGAGCCGGCGACGCCCAGACGAGAACGACCTCCACAGCAACCGAAGCCCGACGAGAACCATGGCGAGTAGTAATGCTGCAAGGACGGTCGCCGTCCAGTAGATCACCGGACCGGCGATCACTCCCACGGCGTCAGTGGGCCATGCAGCCGACGGATCACCGGGCTCTCGGAAGAGCGACGGGATCGACCGGAGAGCATCGCCGAGCCCGATCGGCGGCACGCCGCTCCCGACGACGATCGCAGACACCACGGCCCCGAGCCACACCGTGACGGCGACCGCCATCGCTGCGGCGAGCAACGACAACAGGACCGTCTCGATCAGCGACATCGACCCGGACGAAGAAGACACAGACGCTGGGGAACTCATGCCAGCGATCAAGCCGAACATCGTTCACGCCAACCCTCACTCCACAAGGAATCTTTCGAACAATCTGGGCGCCAATACGCACGCCAATGCGCATCTCCCCAGGTCAGTTGCTATCCGCCGCACAGAAACGCTAATCAGCGCTGGCCCGTCCGGCGTGCGGGTTGCCGTGACCGAACACGTTCACGGTGGCACTCGAACCAATCCGACCACTTCCACCAGGAGTTCGAGCCATGGCCATCCACCACCCACACAAGCACCCCATCCACCAGCAACTCGACCGTCGCTACCAACGCTGCCTCGCACCAAGCCGACACAGCCGAATCAAAGAGCGCTGGGCAACCGACCCAGCACTTGCCGGGCTCGGTATCGAGGAGATCCTGGATATCTGCGTAACGCCGACTGCGCGGCAGAACCCGATCGTCCAAGCGCTCATCCGACGCCACCAGGCCGACGACGCCGACGCCACCACCGTCCTGCTCATCGCACTCCTGCCGTCCCTCATCCGGATCGAAGCAACCCTCAGCCCACGGCAGCGGCGAGACGACGCCTACTCCGCGCTCTGGGCCGCCGCAGGGCACCTCCTCGCCACCATCGACCCCGAACACGAACCCGTCTCGGAGAACGGACGCCACCGGCCGCTGATCTCGGACCTCGCAACCCGACTCCGCACCAGCAGACGAGTCCTCGAGCCCGAGGTGCGCAACGAATGCCGCCGGTACCAGCGGAACACCCACCCGGTCATCGTCAGCATCGACACCAGCCGCATCCAGATCGCCGTTCGCGACTTCGAGCCACAGGTCTTCGCAGCGATGGAACTCGAACGAGTCGCCCACGCCGTGAGCAGCGGACAACTCCCCCGCCACCGCTGGCTCCAACTCGTCGAGCACCGCCTCGGCAACCAAGCCGGCAGCAACGCTGTTCGAGTCGGCGCCCACCGTGCTGCGGCACAGCTCGCTGAACTCGTTGGCCACGAGGCGGCATGACCGTGGCGAACACACCGAGCCAAACCATCGTCCTGTGGGGAGCACGAGGAGGTGTCGGTACCACCGTCGCTGCAACACAACTCGCATTCCAGCACCCCCGCCAAGTCGTCCTGATCGACCTCGGCGGCGACCTCGACGTCATGCTCGGACTCCGCAGAAGCAAGCACGGCGTCCGCGACCTCGAACAAGCCGACAGTCGAACAACCGACGAGATCCTCTCGGCCGCTGCCGTCCAAGTCGCTCCCCGCGTCGCGCTCATCCCGCACGGCGGACGCGAGACACCCCACCAACTCGGCGACGGCCCGCTGGCCGACCTCGCCGAGTGGATCCGTCACCACAAAGGCGTGGTGATCGTCGACGCCGGCACCGGACCACCTCCCACCGCGCTGGCCGAAGTTGCTGACGAGTCCCTCGCCGTCACCCGACTCAGCAGCGTTGACGCTCAACGGCTTCAAGCGCTCAAGGTCCCACCGACCGCACTGATCGTCGTCGAGCACCCCGACGCCTGGCTCACCAAAGACGACATCGTCAACGCAGCCAGCGCAGGCATCTACGCCACCATGCCGCACGACTCCGACATCGCACACGCAATCGACACCGGCACCTTTCTCCAACGTCAGCCACGACTCAGAGAACTCAGCGCGATGCCCGACATCGGCGAACCGATCTGGTTCAACTGGCCCGAAGAGTCCTACGGGACCACCGTCGAGCGGTACTGGAGTGAGGAGTTCGACGGATTCGAGGACGGGTTCGAATCGGCCCGAGGCGACTGCATCCACGTCGGGCCCGATATCTGGGCGGAGAAGTACGACGACCGGCAGTGGGCCCAATCACTGGGCCACCCGCTGCGTCTCGACGCGCGAACTCTCAACCGCGACCAGCGCGTCGAACACCTCATGCAGCATCCACGGCGACCCGATCGCGGCAACGAACCGCTCGGTACCTGGATCACCGAACTCCCGTCCCGGCGAGCGATCGACGTCGACTTCGGACACGCCTGGCAGTCCGGCGGAAGCGTCGACCGGTGGCGTGTGAGCTGGAACACCGGAAGCGGCGAACTCCACACCGTCAACCACCGCACCAGCACCGTCACCGTCCTCGGCGTCTTCAAGAACGAAGCCGACGTCGAGAATGCCATCAACGGATGGTCCAAGCACCACGACGACCCGGACGGCCTCGCCTGGCTCGACGCAGTTTCCGAGATCGCCGTCACCGACCGCCAACCCTGCGCCGCTCCAGCGGTGGCACGATCTCAACAGGCGCCTCCCCCATCACTCGACATCGGGCCGTTGTTGTGAAGGCGTCCCTCCCTCGGCGTTCCGTCGGCGGGTACGATGAACTTCATGAAGGAAGGTTCCATCGGCAGAACTGAGAGTGCCCGCGACCTCGCTGGCGATCGCCCGCCCACGGACGATGATGTCTCGATCACGCGGGACGGTCGTCGGCTCGACACGCCGGCGAAGGTGATTGCGTTCGTCGACGAGATCAACGCGAGTCGCACACCAGCGGCTTCCGGTGCCTGACGAAGTCGAAACTGCGTTCGACCCTGATCGGGTCCTGGCCACGCTCGACCATCACGAAGTCGAGTACCTACTCGTCGGCGGCCTTGCTGCTCGCGCTCACGGGGCTCAGCGACAGACCGCTGACGTCGACTGCGTACCGAACACGACGAATGAGAACCTTGAACGCATGGCGAGCGCGCTCGTCGAGTTGAATGCGCGACTGCGTGTCGGCGGGATGTCGGACGAAGAAGCAAGCCATTTACCGGTCACGATCGACGCACAGACACTATTGGCCTTCGGCTCGTCGACCTGGATGACGGATGCCGGCCCGCTCGACCTACTCGTCGACCTTCGTGACCGATCCGGCGATCGGCACGGATACTCCGACCTCGTGACTCGTGCGGTCGGCTACGAGGTCGGGGAACTGTCCGTCCTCTTGGCGTCACTTGAAGACATTGTTGCCTCGAAAGAGTTCGCCGGTCGCGAGAAAGACCACGAGGCACTGCCCGAGTTGAACGAACTGCTGCGTCGTCAACGAGGACTCTGACTCGACCTCATCGAAGCGCCCGCCCAGACCCAGTTACAGGTCGATCGACGGCGGCTTGGGTATTGGAGGCGGCGGTTCAGGCGGAGCGTTAAGGCCAGCGAGTTCGGTCGAGAGCGCCTCGAGTTCGGCGGTGAGTGTGTCGACTTGCTCGGTGTGAGCGAAGACGTGGCCGACGAGTTCTGATGCTCGGCTGATCTGTTCCTCGCAGGTCGCTTGTCGTTGTTTCGAGATGTCGATCTCTTCGGGGATCTTCTCGATGCGTCGTTCGAGGGTGGTCATGAGGGTGTGGGGTGCGGCGTCCCAGAGCGCTGCGGTGTTCCATCCGGTCGGCGAGAAGCCGGTGTCGTCGATCGCTACCTCGAACCCAGGGATCAGGTGCGAGGGCCGTTGCCTGCCGGTGAGTTGCATTCCGCCGAGCGTCCCGACGGGTGCCCAGTCGTGCGTGCCGCGCAGTGCGACGAGGCGCTCACGGAGGCGTCTCCCGCCGTCTGCGCGTTCGCTGACGACTGTGCCGTCGGCGTCGGTGTACGCGAAGTCATTGCCTCGGGTGATCTGCCGTCGGCTGTCGATCTCGGTGAGTCTTTCGATGCGGTCGGTCGCTTCGGTGTGTTGGCGTCGGAGGCTGGCGATCCGGCGCGGGAGTTCTCGCTGTGTCTTGGCGTGGTTGACGGCGAGACGGGTGAGGCGGGCGTGTTCGGACGCGATTTCGGCGTGTCGTTGCACGAGGGGGTTGCCGGTAGCGATCGCTTTGAGTTCGGCGTAGGAGAGCACGACGTCGGTGTCAAGGTCGTCGACCGAGCGCATGGTGGGGTCGATCTCGCCGGTGCGGGTGACTTGGCCGATGAAGCGGGCTTTGCGTTCCAGCGTCTGCCACATGTACGGGTCGAATGACGCTTCCGTTACGTAGCGGATGATGTGGACTTCGGGGTTCTGGTTGCCTTGGCGGAGCGCTCGGCCTTCTCGTTGTTCGATGTCGGCGGGGCGCCATGGGGCGTCGATGTGGTGGAGGGCGACGAGGCGGTTCTGGATGTTGGTGCCGACGCCCATCTTGTCGGTGGAGCCGACGATCACATCGATGTCGCCGTCTCGGCAGGCGGTGAACAGTCGGGCCTTGGCGGTGTCGCTGTTGGCGTCATGGATGAACGCGATCCGCTCCGGGTCCATGCCTTGCTGCACGAGTTGTCGTTTGAGTTCGTCGTAGACCGTGAAGCTGCGTGCTGAGCCGGGCGTGCCCTTGTCGCAGAACACGGCCTGCAGTGCTCCCGGCTGGGTCGACGGTGCGCCGGTGGTGTCGAGGTACTCGGTGTTCTGGTATTGCTGCCAGAGGTCGGTGACTCGTTGGGCGACGTGGTCGACTTTGCCGGTGTCGACGGGTTGGGTTCGGTCGATGAGGCGGAGGTCGAGCGAGGCGAGTCGTCCGTCGTTGCAGACCTTGAGCATGTTGTCCACGGTCGGGTCGACGCCGCGGCCTCGGATGTCGTCGGCGCGTTCGCCGAGTTCGGCGATCAGGTTGCGGAGTTGATCGGTGGCGGGAACGAGCACGGTTTCGGCTTGTCCGTCGACGAGGTCGGGGACGTTGAGTGAGTCGAGTGCGTTCTCGGGGAGGAAGTCGGCGAAGGACCGGAAGATGGTGAGGAGTTCCGGGACGTTGTCGAAGCTGGCGATGCGCGTGTTGAGTCGGAAGCGTCCGCCCTCGGGTGCGAGTTCCATGTTGGTGACGGAGCGGGCGAACGTGCCGGCCCAGGAGTCGAACGACATCATCTCCATCTCGTCGAGGGTGTCGGGGGCGAGGAATCGCTTCATGACCCACATCTCGGCGAGCGAGTTCGCGATCGGTGTCCCAGTGGCGAACGTGGCGACCTTGGGCCCGTACTGGGAGCGGAGCCAGTCGAGCTTCATGCACATGTCCGTCGCCCGTTTCGACGATGACGTGCCGATCGGCAGCTTCGTGAAGAACGGCAACCCTTTGTAGGCGTGGGCCTCGTCGGCGAACACGTAGTCGACGCCGAGTTGCTCGAACGTCACTGACTGGACGTCGGTCTCGGTGTTCAACAAGGTGGCAAGCGATGAGTTCAGACGGGCCTTGGCCTTCTCGATCGCTTTCGCTGCGGCCCGGTTGTCACCCTCGGATGCTCGGTGGGCGGCCTCGTCGAAGATCGTGAGTTGGTCGCGGATGAAGTCGGTCTGCGTCTCGATCGATGTCTCGATTCTCGAGAACGTCGATTGGGTCATGACGACGCCGTCCCAATCGCCGGTCGCGCACCGAGCGACAAACGTGCGGCGGGCGTCTCGCGCAAGGTCGTCCTTGCCGGCGACGAGGACTCGTGCGGTCGGGTAGAGCTGTGAGAACTCTCGTGAGAACTGGTCGAGCATGTGGTTCGGCACGACGTACAGCGGTTTGGTGATCTGTCCGGTTCGCTTCAGTTGACGGCCGGCGATGACCATGGCGGCGGTCTTGCCGGCCCCGACCCGGTGTGGGAGCAGTGTGGATGAGTCGGTGCCCATGATTCGCCAGACGGCGTCGGTCTGATGCTTGTGGGGTTGGAAGGTGGCGGAGAGGCCGACGAGTTCGCCGAGGTGAGCGCCGTCCCATGTCGGCAGGACGGTGGAGTTGAAGCGTTCGTTGAAGACGGCTTCGAGTCGGGCGGCGCGTTCGGGGCCTTCCCAGACCCAGTCGGCGAAGCGGTCCTCGATCTCGGTCCTCTTGTCGTTGGCGGCCATCGTCTCCTGGATGGCTTTGACTCGTTTGCCGGCTGAGTCCTCTCGGTAGAGGACCGTGGCGCGAAGATTGAGGGCGTCCTCGACGAGCCGATAGGCGTCGGCTTCGCTGGTTCCCCACTCGGTGGATGCAGCGACTGCGGAGCGGGCCGACCATGCGGCGGACACGGACCACTCCCCCACGAGGGCGGCGTGTTCGACCTTGACGTAGTCGGGTGCGGCGAGTGTGTCGACCAGGAACTGCCGGACGGTGTCTTCGTCGATCCACACCGCACCGAGCCGGGCGCTGATCGCCTCTGCAGGGATCCACTCCGGCACGACTTCCTTCAACGCTTCGACGTTGATCTGATACCGGTCGTCGGTTTCTGCTGCGGACGCAGCGGTGCGAAGCTTCGTTCGAACGTTGCCGGAGAGGTAGCTCTGTGCGTCGACCCACACGTCGCCGTCGTCCTCGGGATTCGGTGGAGACAGGTGGATCAGGCCCGCTTGACGTAGCTCGGCGAGCACGTGATCGGCGTCGCTGGCGAGGAGCCCGGCAATGAAGTCGATGTCGACGCTTCGATGCGTTGCGAGCGATGTGGCGAGGGCTTCGGGCAATGTTTCGGCGCCGGCATGTGTGCGCTGTGGCGTGATCAGCCACTGTTCGAAGATTGCAGCCTTGGTAGCGGTCTGGGAGGTGTCGTCGAAGACTTCGAGAGCCGAGACGAGGCCCCATCCGGGGTCTTTGCGGAAGCGTTGCGGGCTCGACATCGACCTGCGACCCGACGAGGTGAGCGTGAACGCGTTGATCGGTCCCCAGATCCGGACGTAGTTGTCGTAGCGATCGTTGAGGCCGGCTCGGGCGTCCTCCCAGGCCAGCACCGCGCCCGGACTGGTGCCGTGCGATTGGAGATCCATCACGGAGCGGGCTGTGTCGCGAAGTTCGACGAGGCTGCGGAGCCGGCGAAGAAGCGAGCGGTTCTTGCTGGGCACGGCGGTCGGGCCGGAAGGCCGGTACTCCATGACTCGGCCCGAGTCACCGATGAACAGTTCGCCTGCGACGAGGGTGTGCCCTGCAATGTCAGGTGGTGGTGGAGGCTGCGGGCGAGGCGGCGTCGGGTCGAACGTACCGTCGACTGTGTGAGCGAGTTGCTCTACGGCTGATTGCAGCGCTGGTTGCCAGCCGCCGTCGGGTTGATCAACGAGAAGTTCATTGTTGCCGTACATGCCCCGTCCCGATCGGAACGCGCCGATCACGACACCTCGACCGTGCGAAGTGAAGATCGAGTTCGTACGGACCTCACCGTCGACCACATGAACGGCGTCAGTCGTTTCCCAGTCGAAAGCGGCCGGTGTCTCCTCCGGGCCTCGCCGCCGGAAGACAAGGATGTCGGTGACCGCTGCGGTGCCGGCAAGTCGTTGGTGCGCGCCGCTCGGGAGACGGATGGCTGCAATCAGGTCTCCGTGAGACTGAAGCAATCGTCGCGGTGCCGGGTTGCGGGAATCCAGTGTGTAACGCGAAGTAATTGCGGCGACGATGCCACCGGGTTTGGTGAGGGCGAGACTCTTGGCGAGGAAGTGGTTGTGGATCGACAGTCGGTCCGGATTGTGGAGCGGATCGAAGACGCTGTACTTGCCGAACGGGACGTTGCCGATCGCCAGGTCGTAGGACCCGTCGATGTCACGCACGGTCTCGAAGCCGACGGGCCGGATGTCGGCCATCGGGTACAGCGCCTGAGCGACGGCCGCTGTGATCGGTTCGAGTTCGATCCCGACGAACTCCGAACCTTCTCTCACCGCTTGGGGTGCGGTGCCGATGAAGTTCCCCGAACCGCAGCCGGGCTCGAGCACGCGACCGGACTCGAAGCCGGTGGCGGTGACGAGATCCCACATCGCCGCCGTGATGTTCGGGTCGGTGAAGTGAGCATTGAGCGTCGAATGCGCCGCGGCCGCCCACGCCCGGTCGTCGAACTTCTCGTCGAGCTGCTTGCGTGCCGAGGCGAGCGTTTCATCACCCGGTTCGAACAGTCGGGGTGCGGCGCCCCATCCGGTCCAGCCCGACAGCACCTGCCGATCAGCGTGGGTGATGTCGCGTCCGCTCGACCGGAGTTGGTCGAGGAGTTCGACGACGGCGACGTTGCGTTCGACGCGTTGGGTCAGACCGGTTGGTGCCAGCCCCGCCGGGTCGGGCCGGAAGCCGGGATCGGCGACTCGACCCCGCTGCTCGCCTGCTCCGTCGTCGCGGTCCGTGGAAATTGTGTTTCGAGATCGGGCCAGAGGTCCGGTGTTTCGAGCAGGGTCGAGATCACCGTTGCTTCGATTTCGTCGGGTTCGATCGCGGTCCAGATCGAGGGTGCCGTCGAATCGTCTTGGCGTTGCTGGTCGGCTGCGATCCAGAGGTCGGTCGCGTCGGTCACCAGTTGGTTCATCATCGAGGCCGAGTGTGGGTGTTCCTGCAGCCAGCGGTGCCGGATCGGTTCGTCCGTTTCCAGTGCCATCCAGATCGCTGTCCTGAGATGGCGTCGTGAGAGTTCCAACATTCTCGACTCCTTGCGTTTCGTCGATGTCATCGATCGAGCCGAACAACGACATCTGTTCATGGGTGTCTTCGGAAGTCTCTGCCATCGTACGCGAGTTCGAGTCATCCTGGAAGGGGTAGACCGACGCCGAGGTCGCCGACGGGTTGAATATGGGCGGTGGCCAGGTGCGGGATGATCGGGGGGTCGATGGCGTCGGCCCAGTTGGGGTCGTGTCGTGCCCAGTCGGTCAGGTCCTGCTCCGGTGGTGGTTCGATGACGGTGGGGTTCGCGACTCCGCGTTCGTTGAGGATCTCGGCGAGGCGTTCTGCACCCCGCCGGCCGGCGTTGTCGGCATCGAAACAGATGACGATGGACCGGTCGTGAGCGTGCTCGGCGATGGCATCGGCGACTCGGGCGTCGGGGTACTGAGAGCCGAGCACGCCGATCGCTGCGAAGCCTGTTTGTGCGGCGATGAGTCCGTCGGCGATTCCCTCGGTGACCACGAGCGGACGCCGTTCGGTCGCGCCGTCGGGCGCGGTCACCCAGGCCACGCGCGGGTTGGCTGCCCATCGGCGGGCGGGATTGTCGTACTTGGGTCGTCCGTCTGGTGGGTCCAGGAATCGTGCTTGGAAGTAGACCGGATCGCCGTTCGTGTCGAGTGCCGGGTAGACCGCTGCTGGCGAGCCGCCGGGGAAACCCTTTGGTCGTGGCAAGTAGCGGCGACCGGGGTCCGCTCCGACGACGTTCGCCTTGAGGACGTCGTCGGCCACGCCGCGCTGATGAAGCCAGTCACGGACCGGTTCTCCGGCCGTTGTCCACAGGAGTCGGTGGGCTCTGTGGACATAGCTTGCAACTTCAGGGTCGGGCCGACCAATCGGCTTGGACGGCGGTGCGGGTTGGCGGGTGATGGTGTCGAGGTGTGCGTGGTGGTCGTTGAGCCAGCGGATCGCGTCGCCGACCGGCATCGACTTGGCAACCATCACTGCGTCGATCGCGGTGCCGCCGTGCCCGCCCGACCAGCATCGCCAACGCTGTGTTCCGGTCCGGTCGACCGACACCTTGACCGACGGGTTCTCGTCCGGGTGTGCCGGGTCGATGCATCGCCATGCCCTTCGTCCATGCCGCTCGAATCCGCCCGCCGACAGCGCATCGAGAACTTCGGTCAACTCGACGCGCCCGAGCAACTCGTCCCGGTCGATTCGGAAGGTCGAGCCACCGGTCATGCCACCATGGCCGAATCGGTATTGCAGATCTCACGCTCCGCTCCGTGGGATGCGATGACATGCTGAACAACAGCGGCGCGGCCGGCGACGTTCCACACAGCGCGGCCACGGGTCAGACGTGGGAGAAGGTCGACGAGGCGCTGGTTCATGCGCAACAACTCACCGGTCCGGGCGAGTTGGTCGGTGGCCTGGCGAAACACGACGCGGGTCTGCACGTCTGCGAGGAGTCCTTCGGCGACCTTTGATGCTGAAGTGCCGGTGTCGGCTTGTGCCTGGAGGTCGGAGAGGCGGTGGGTGATGAGGATGTTCCAGAATCCCCAGAGCCGGCAGAGCTTCAGCCGTTCTTGCAGGGTCTTGGCTGCGCGTTCTGATGCCATCGTCGCCCAGACCTCGTCGTCGACGAGGATGCCGCGCCGACCCTGGTCTTTGAGTGCGGCCATCTGCCCGGCGAGCGATGCGGCGGTCGCCATCTGCACGAGTGGGAGGGCGTCGAGGTTCGAGAACACTGCGGAGAGGTCGACGACGACGCCTTGGCCCGACATCTGGTCGATCGACACCGTTGATTGGCCGTCGAACATGCCGCGCAACGACTTCTGCAGAAGCTTTGACAGGGCGAGGCGGATCGCGGTGACGGCGTGAGCGATGTCGTTGTCGTCGAGCAACTTCAACTCATCCATGTGGCGGACTCGTGCGGGCAGTTCGCCGAGCAGGTTGGCGAGGTCGACCAATGTGGCGGGCATCAGCGATGAGGCATGGGTGTCGTCGAGGACCTCGATCGCCGTGGTGAGAATTGCTTCCTCGATCGGGTCGAGATCCCGTTTCATCACGGTCGAGAGCAGCCCGGTCACGAGGATCTGGCGGTTCATCAGCGAACGCAACTGGTCGCCGGGTCCCGGGTCGAGTGGGTTGAGCCGGTCTGCTCCGCCGGGAAAGAGCTTGACGACGGGCATGTTGAGCGCCGCTGCGAGCGGTCCGTACTCGCCTTTCGGATCGGAGATCGACAAGAACCTGCGGTACCCGTAGAACGCTGCTTGGCGGTACAGCATCGTCTTGACTGCCGATGACTTGCCGTTGCCGGGTTCGCCGAGGACGAGCATGTTCGAGTTCGTCAGCACGACGCCGCCGCCGAGGTCGCGCCCGTACAGTTCGAACGGGTCGTAGGACCATGCGCTGTTCCCGTCGGTCACGTTCACCCCGACATAGGGCGACGCCGTGTCCTGCAACGCCCGCCCACCGTGAAACGGGTAGATCGATGCAGCGTGTGCCGTCGTCCCTCGATGACGAGGAAGCCGTAGTCCTTTGCCGGAACCGGAAATCGGGTCAGCACCTCGGATTGCAGGCGTTGGCTCTCCCATGTCGGGATGGGTCTCGGTGGGTCGACGCAACCAGTCGGTCGGCGAGCGCATCAGTGTTCTCCGAACCGGCGGGCGAGGTTCCGGCCGAGCGGGAGCGACGACACCCAGCCGTCACCCTGACGGCCCCACAACGGTTGTAACTCGACACCGACGTTCGCTGCCGCCTGCTCGAGATCGGCACCCTGGGTTTCGAGCTGGTCAACCGTGGTGGCTGTGAGGGTGAGCAGGCCTGTGTACCGAACCTCGACGAACCCAGCGGACAGTTCATTCTCGCGTGACTCGACCTCGCCGATGGCCTTGTGATCGGCACGGCGAACAATGAACCCCTTGCGGCGACGGGTCTCCATGTTCGCCTCGCGTTGGGTGCGCTCCCGGTCGACGTCGGAATCGGACTTCGACGGCGGCACGGGTTCGAATACCGTCGTCAACGACCGCGTGCAGCCCGACTCGAACATCAGCGAATCCAGCCACGAGCCTGGAACTTCACGCCGTGGCCATGATGCGAACCACCACGACCGGTGCACCGCTCCATCGACGGCGACGTGGCCGAGTTGGTCGTCGACGTGCATCGGCCCGAACGTCGGAGCCGATACTCCGGTAGCGGCAGCGAGCGACCGCTTCAAGGTCGCCAACTGCTCGACCACCGAGGGGTCGGAACGGACCCGCATTGCCGTGACGAGGTCCGAGCCGGACAGCACCGATTCGACGCGAAGCCCGGCCCCGTTCAACCGGTGAGCGAACAGCCGGCTTTGCTCGGCCACGGTTCGTAGTCCGGCAGCGAGTACGGATTCACCTTTGGGCTTGGAGAGTCGGGAGAGCTCGACGGTCACCTCGACGAGCACTTCGTGGTCGACGACGGTTGCCGACGTGTCCCGCAGCAACTGCAGGTAGCCCTCACGTGCGGGGTGTTCGGCTTCGTCGGACCACCGTGATTCGAGTTGGGCGACCGTGTCACGGATCGGCACCGGCGAGGTCCAGTCGTGGAACGTCACCCGAGCAACCGGCGAGTTCTCACGTGCGAAACCGCCGATCGCCGATCCCCATTCGTCGATCCGCATGCTCTGCGTTGCGGAGTCGACCAGAGCGAACTGCCCGTCACCGCACACCTTGAGCACTGCGGTGAGCGAGCCTGCCTGACGATCGCGAACTACACCGATCGGGACGTTCTCTCCGGGCGACAGCCAGTCGACGTCGAACTCGAACAGATCGATCCCCGACAGCACCGGTGGGAGCGCCGTCGGCTGCTCGCCATCGACGATGAGTGCCACTGGTCGGTACCAACGGTTGCGAGACCGCAGTCGACGCCACCACCACGTCGCCAGCGCCGGCAGGATCTCGTGCGCCGGTCGGTCGTGGAGCTTGCCGAACCACAACCACCCACACACCAACATCACGGCCCCTGCAATCGGCATCGGCACGTAGCCGGCAATGGCACACCATGCCGCTCCGAGGGCCACTGCCCCCACCCCAGCGAGCGATGGAGGGATCGTTCCAAACATTCCCGACCGACGGCGTTCGCCGAACCGGTAACCGCGCACGGACTCTTCATTCGTTGCCATCACTGGCCTCCCTTCAGGTCGAGGCTCGGTGTCGAGCCTCGAGGTTCGGTCGAAAGCGATCCGGCCGATTGCTTGGCGGTCGACTTCACAGCGTCCGCCCCCGCCTTGGCAGCCGCCGCTGCGACCACGACCGGCGCCAGCGGGCCAGCAGCGGGAGCCGCAGCAGCGGTCGACACCGCTCCCCCAGACGAGCCGACTGCCGCACCGCCACCACCGCCGGCGAGGCCAGCACCGACACCGGAGCCACCCGCCGGGCCAGCACCACCAGCCGCACCCGAGGGGCCACCCGGCCCGGCACCGCCCGACGATCCAGCCGCACCGGCTCCTGACTTGCTTGCTGAGCCGCCGTTGGAACCACCGAGGCGACGCATCGTGCTCGATCCGTAGTACTGCATTTGCATGCCCTGCTGACCGGCACGCATCGGACCCGACGCGACGCCCTGCGCCACGACAGCGGCAGCGACGACGGGCATCAGCTTGAACAACAAGAACGGCATGAATGCCGCCATTCCGAACGTCACGACCCCGACGATCAACGTCCCCAACTCCGCTGCCGCGTTGTCACCGACGCCTTCGCCCGGCTCACCGGTCGCGCCGATGCCGCCGAGCGCGGACACGCCGACCGAGATCGCCAAGATCATCACCGGCTTGGCGATCACGAGCGCGACGAGCAGTTCGAGGACCTTCTTCGATGTGTCGCGCAGCGGTGGGAAGATCATCGACGGCAAGCCGAACGCCACCGCGTAGATCACCACGAGGTAGATCAGCGATTCCCGTACGAACAGCACGACCCACATGAACAACATTGCGATGATCATCACGACGCCGATCAACGGGCCGACGAAGAACCAGTTGCCCGACGCTGCGATCATCACGTCACCAAGCGCCGCCAGAGCGTCCTCGGCGTCGTCACGGGTCTGCTGCCAGATGTAGTCCGACAACGCGTCGGCAACATCGACTGCTGCAGCGGTGATCGTGACCAGCATGAACATCGACAGCGCGGCCAGCGGCAGGTCGTGCCCCACCGACTTCAACACGGCACCGGGCGACCCGGCAGCGACAGCGCGTGTGATGGCGAGCAGCACGAGCAGGCCTGACATGGCGATACCGATGCCGAGCGCGATCCGGAATGGTGATGACTCGGCCCAGTAGAACCAGTCGGACTTCAGCCTCGGCGACGAGGCAGTGTCCATGAAGTTCCACATCGCCATCAACAGCGACAGGACACCTTTCATGATCCAGTCGGTGATGCCACCGACCACGGTGTCCCACGCCCAACCCGCCGCAGCGGTGAACGGCGTGGCGATCCACCCGACCAACGATCCGAAGATGCCCATCAGCCCTCCCCTCGGGTCGTGTCAGCAAACACAGCCGGCGTCCACGAATCGACGTCCTCGAAGTCGCTCGGCGGCGACGGCAGCAACGCCTCGGCCGGCACGGGCGTTGGACCCTCGACGACGGTGATGTTGTCGACACGCCAGTCGTCGCGCTCCCACATCAACGTGATCAGATGCGTCCGCCAGATCGACTCGATCGGACCCGACTCCGGATCGCCGGTCGTCACCACAGACCACACCCGCACCTCGGCCACCAACTCCGATGTCGAGGTCGCGATGGTCTGCAGTGGCGATTCGATCCACACCCGCTCTCGGAACTTGGGCCCGAGTTCGTCGAACAACACCCAGTAGTCAGCGACCGCCTCGGCAACACCCGCCGGGCCCGCGGATTCGGTCATCAGTTCGCCGAGCGTGTTCGACAGCCGCAGCGGACCCATCCGCATCAACCGAGGAAACGACGCCACCCAGTTGACCGCAGCGGTCGTGGCACCCTGATCAGTCCGTGGGTAGCCAACCGGGATTCCCGACAACTCCCCCGCCGCAACGACCGGCTCGGCCGGGACGGGCTCGCCTTCACCCGGCAAGGTCTCGACGATGACTGCCGAAGGAGGTGCGTCGGCGACGGGCCGATCGGACGAACCCTCACCGAGCACGAATGATTGGACAGCCCACACCACGACCAAGAGGCCGACGAGCGCAGCCGCAGCGAGCTTGGGACGAGACATCTCCGTTCACCCGGCCTGGCCGGCATCGAACAGCACGGACACGATCGTCGGTGCCAGGCCGATGACCATGGCACCGATCGCCCCTGCAGCGACATACATCTTGCCCTCGACCCCTCGACCCGAGTTGCCGTTCATCCCCCGCCACGTCGCCGCCCCATACAGGATCACGAGGCCGCACACGCCCAGCGCGACCCAGAAAGCCCACCCTAAAATGTTCTGGAACAACTCCGCCCCGGGTAGACCCTCCGACGTCGGTGACACGTCATCCAGCGGCGATGCCAACACGGGGCCAGGCGTACCGACGAACAATCCTGCGGTGACCAGCGGAACAGTCGCGAGCGTCAGCCGACGAAGGATCCGGACACCACGGTCGCGGCGGCGCGTTCGGTCGACGATCAGCTCAGCCGGGATGCCGATTGCTGTGTCAGCGGCCAGCTGGGAACGGCGGACGTTGTGCATGGGGATCCTCCACGGACTCCGGCGACGCCACCCGATGCGGCATCGCTTCAACCCCCAACAGGCCCCACAACCCGCCAATCGTTACAACAAACCTTTTTCCTGTAACGATCGAGGTCGTCGTGGGCCTGTTGCACACGTGAAAGCACTCGCCGCGCTCATCTTCGGAACCATCGGCTTCGTCCTGTCGATCCCGCTCGTCTTCGCCAACGGCGGCGACTCGACCGGCGTCTACGCCTGCGGACAACTCGGAACCATCCTCGACACCATCCGCACCCTCGAGTCAGGCGGCAACTACCAGATCGAATCCGGCGGATCCAGCGCCTCCGGCGCCTACCAATACATCGACACCACCTGGCGCTATTGGGCTGGCGAAGCCGACGTCTCGACCGACCTCTACCCCACCGCTGCCTCGGCACCCGACTTCATCCAAGACCAAGTTGCTGGCGTCAACGTCTCTGCAATCCTCGCCGACAACGACAACTCCGTCGAAGCCGTCCCCATCGTCTGGTACTACCCCGCCGCCCTCGACGATCCCTCTTGGATGGACCGAATCCCCGCACCCTCAGCCGGCAACACCCTCACCGTCCGCGAGTACCAAACCCGCTGGCTCGACACCTACAACGAGAAGGCCGAAGCCGGCGGCGAGAACGCAATCACGTGCGGGCCGACCGCCGTCACCGGCGACTGGGCACTGCCCGCTCCGCGAGAAGTCATCGGCGAGAACACCCTCGACGACCCGCACCACGACTACCCCGCCTGGGACTTCATGATTCCCGCCGGCACACCCATCTACGCAATCACCGGCGGCACCGTCGCCAACGTCGGCACCTGGACCGGCAACTGGTGGGCAGCCGGCTGCGGCGGCAACAACCCTCCAGCGGCTTGCACCTCGTGCGGCGTCGGAATCACCATCCAGCACCCAGACGGCCTCCGCCACACCTATTGCCACAACAGCACAAGCCACGTCGCCGAAGGCGACGCAGTCGCACCCGGCCAGCACATCGCTGACTCAGGAAACAGCGGCCGCTCAGGCAGCGCCCATCTCCACCTCGAACTCCGCATCAACGGCATCCGCCACTGCCCCCAACCCCTCCTCGACGCCCTCTACCACGGAACGGCGATCCCGCTCGCCGCCGACCTCCCCACAAGCGGCTGCAGCTTCCAAACCTGACATGCCCACCACACCCGAGATCCGAGCTGCCGTGGCGCTCATCCATCAGGCCGTTCGAGATCCCGACGCCGGTCACGACCCGATCGACATCGCCGCCGCGCACACCACCCTCGCCCGAGCCAGCCGCTGCAGCCAGCCACCCGTCGACCGCTGGCTCGCGGACTACCTCAACCCCGACGCCTGGCACTCCGGCCCCGAACACCTCGCCAACGCCATCGACGAACTCGCCCTCAACTTCAAACTCCCTCGTCCCGTCCGCACCGGTCCGCCGGACGGCGACCAGGGCACCCTCTTCTGAAGGGACCAGCTCGAATGACTGAAATCGACAATTCCACAACTTGCGAGATCATGGCCCGCTTCAAAGATGGGCTCGACCCGGCGGTGTACGAGACGCTCGATGAACCGATCGGATGGAAGTGCAAGCTCTGTGGCGGCCGGTTCGTCCTGAGCGGAGGCTCGCCAGCCTCGCTCGACCGGCTCGAACGTGCCGTAGCGAGCCTCCTCGACGCCGCCGCTTACCACCACCGAGCCGACCACCGCGGCGCGCCTTGAACCCCATCGGCGACCGCTGACGTCGACGAGCAGCACCTTCCCGATCTGGAGGATCGCGGATTGACCCAAGGTCGCGCGATCTCGAGCGGGTAGGCACCCGCATACGTGCCTGCGCTATGCGGGGCAGGAGTTTGCCGGCGCGATATGGGCGCTCCGGCGGCCAGTGTGCGACGGTTCGCGCTGGTCCAAGAGCGCTACCACTGAGCACGTTCCGTCAGGTCCGCTGAGCGAGTTCCGATCTCAATTCGAAGATGCGACCACAGCGTCGGTGCGAGCGTCGATGCGGGCTCGTCCAGCCGCGACGTGATCAGCGAACGTTCTAGTCGACGTCAGGTGATCCCATTTCGGGTCGTCTCGGCATTGAACGTATGCCGTCTCCGACGTCTACTGGAGATACTGGACCAGCCTCGTTCCGTCGTTGATGACATGGAGTGCGCCGCTGATGAAGCCCTCGTCGTCGTCGAACCGCTCCAAAGCGGCTCGGGCGTGCGCGCCGAGATCATCGAGGACCTCTGCTGTGGAGTCGACGGTCACGACGACCGTACAGACAGGCAGACGAGCAGGTATCGACGGCATCGGCAGCCCAGTTTAGGGCCTGGCTGGGCCGCCAGTTGACATATTGGCGACGCCCCGTACTGGGGAGCGAGAATCCGAGTCAGAACAACGACCGGAACGCCGATCGCGACCGCTCATCGCCCGGAGGAGGGGAGCCCAGTGTCGCTGCGTTCCGTTCAGTGATCGGACTCTCGCTTTGGGGGTACTGCGACGAGGACTGATCGGCGGCTGTGGTGGACGATGCTTGCTGCGACGGAGCCAAGGAGTGCGTCGCGGATGGTGCTGTGGCTTTGGTGGCCGATGACGATGAGGTTTGCGTCGACGTCGTCAGCTTCGTGGCGAATTTCTTGGCTGATGTGGCCGTTGCGGGAGGTGATTGTCCATTGCCCGTCGAAGCCAGTGAGGTGTTGCGTCACGGTTTCGCGGATCGCTGCGTCGGTCTCGTCTTCGGCCCGAGCGAATTCGAGGCTGGCAGCCGGACTGAAGGCGAGCGTTGCGGGGCGGTGGTGGACGTGGACGATGCGGAGGGCTGCGCCTTGGGGTTGTGCGATCGTGGCGGCGAGGTCGAGGGCGCACAACGACTCCGGTGAGAGATCGACACCCACGACAATTGTCTGGAAGGCCTGATGGACGTCGTTGTGGGGTGTTGTGTCTGACATGCCGTGCTCCTGTTGTAGTTCCGGGTTCCGCTGTCCGCTGTTCGACCGACTTGGATAACCTGATTGGAATGCAATTACAGTATCAGTATCCAACGATGGACCGTGGGGGTCTGACGCCACTTGCGTCGTGGGTTCGTTCTGCTATTTCGGGTTGGTCGCTGTGACGACGGATTCGGCGGTCGCTCAGGGTCTCGGCGGTTCAGGCGAGGACGCGCCGGAGTTGGTCGCGACGTTGTGGGAGCGTCGGTTGATTCTGATTGCGATGTGTGTCGCGTTGATGGCGGTGATCTCGTCGGTGTCGGGGTTGAACGTGGCGCAGCAGGCGTTGGCTGTCGATCTTGATGCGTCGCAGAGTCAGTTGTTGTGGGTGATCAACGGCTACACGTTGGCCCTGGCCGCGTTGTTGATGCCGATCGGTGCGATTGGTGATCGATGGGGTCGCAAGCTGATTCTGATGCTTGGCCTGATCGGGTTCGCGTCGGCGAGCATCGCGTCAGCCTTTGCGTCATCGCCTGAGGTTCTCATTGGTTTGCGTGTCGCTGCGGGTGTCGCTGCGGCGATGATCATGCCCGTCACGCTGTCGGTGATCACGACGACGTTTCCTCCAGAGGAGCGCGGTAAGGCGGTGGGCATCTGGGCTGGCGTCGCTGGTGCGGGTGGGATCATTGGGTTGTTCGTGTCTGCGGCGATCATTGACAACGCGACGTGGCCGTGGGTGTTCGCGTTTCCCGCGGCGTTGGCATTGGGATCATTTGCACTGACGTGGGCCGCGGTCCCGCAGTCTCGGGAACATTCAGAGGCACGTTTTGACGTGTTGGGGTCGGTGCTGTCGGCAGCTGCGGTTGGAGGTCTGGTGCTCGGCGTGCAGGAGGGACCCGAGCGCGGATGGTCGCACCCGGCGGCGGCGTTGGGAATGACGGTCGCAGTTGTTGGGGTGGTGCTGTTCGTGATCGTGGAGATGCGGCGTGATCATCCGCTGCTCGACGTTCGGCTCTTTCGTCATCGCGGTCTCGCTACCGGGTCGGTGAACCTGTTTGTTGCGTTCGCGGTGATCTTCGCGATCTTTCTGATCCTGGTCCAGTTGCTGCAGGCCGTGTTCGGTTACACCGCCCTACGCGCTGCGTCAGGGTTGTTGCCGATGGCGGCGGTGATGATGCCGCTGTCTGCAGTAGCGCCAGCGTTGGCGGCTCGCTTCGGGTACCGACAAGTATCGACGTTCGGCATGATTCTCTTGGCTGCCGGAACCGGAACGCTCGCAGTGTTCGCGGATCTCAATCGGGGCTATTGGTCAGTGTTGCCGGGCATCTTGCTACTCGGTAGCGGGTTGGGTCTCTCGATGAGCCCGGCAACCGAGGCGATCACGTCGTCATTGCCCGCCGACAAACAAGGTGTGGCCTCAGCGCTCAACGACACGGTCCGCGAGATCGGTGGCGCTGTCGGCATTGCGTTGATCGCGTCGGTGCTCAACGCCCAGTACCGGTCGAACGTGAGCGCCGCAACGGACTCCTTGCCCCCAGAACTCGCGGAACGGGTCGAGGAAGGAATTGGTGGGGCGCTGCAAACAGCAGCTCAGCTCGGCCCTGATGGTGCCGGCCTGCTCGATGCTGCGCGCCAAGCGTGGCTCGACGGGATGCGACCAGCGTTGTGGCTCGGCGCTGGCCTCGCCTTAGCGGCTGCTGTTTACACGGGACTCTCCGGCGTTCAACGCGTTGCGTCGACCGACCACGACGGGTTCCAGTCGTGACTGGAGTGACCGACCCGAGCGCGGTTGACGACCACTCCGATCTGCCAGCGCGCAGTGATGCGGCAATGGCGATGAGCAAGCTCGCACACGGCTTGGTGTCGCGCCGTGCGGACGTCTCGGTGCTGCATCGGATCGCCGCCGAGGTCGAGGCGTTGGCAGTTGAGGTCGAAACGGCCCCTCCTCGGAGCCGGTTGGAGGAGATGACGGCGAACCCGCGATTTGCTGCTGCGCTGAAGTCGGGGACGATGAGCGACATTGTCGAAGACGGCGCCTTCGTCGATCTCTTCCACGACTCACCTGTCTCGGGCTCCGCTAATCCGTTGAGCATCGGACTGCGGATCCGGCGCGAGAACGACGAGTCCGTTGGCACGGTCACATTGGCGCCGGGTTGGGAGGGCGCACCGGGCCGCGGTCATGGCGGCGTGGTGGCGGCATGCGTGGATGAAACGATCGGCGGTCTGCTTCCAATCTTGGGGACGATGGCGTTCACCGGTGAGCTGACGCTGCGGTATCGGGAACCGTGCCCGCTAGGTGTGCCACTCGAGTTTCGCGCCTGGCTCGTCGAGCGCGACGGCCGTCGTTTGCACCTCGCAGCCTCTGGCACCGGACCTGATGGTGTGTTCGTCGAGTCGACCGCACTGTTCATCACCGTCGACATTGCTCGCCTCGCAGAGATGAATGCGCCACACGACGAGGAGGCCGACCATGCACCGATCTGACACCAACATTTACACCAGCCAAAGGAGATATTGATGCGTTCCATTTCGACTGATCTCGCAGCCAAGTTGCGCCTCGGCGCAGCGGTCTTCGCTGAGCGCGGGTATGACGCGGCGACGATTGAGGCGCTGAGCGAGGCAACCGGGGTGCCGTCGTCGACGCTCTACTACAACTTCGCCGGCAAGCAGGAGATCTTGGCGTTCTTGCTCCAGGACTGGCTCGATCGCACCTCAGTCGTGGTCGCAACAGCCATCGAGGGGCCCGCTACCGCCGCGGTCCGGTTGGAGGCAGTGATTCGAGCGCAGCTGGCAGCGATGGCGGACGATCCATCGACGTGTCAGATGTTGCTTGCCGAACTTGGTCGTATCGATCATCTGCCCCATATTGCCGACGCTGTGCAGCAGGCCTTCCACCGACCGGTCGCGAAGCTGCTCGTCGAGGGTGCTGTCGATGGTTCCTTGGCAGAGGTGTCGATCGAGAACGCGACGGCGGTGATCTATGGCGCTGTCACCCTGACTGGTCTACATCACGTCGTGGCTGGCGACAGCCACGTCCCAGCGTTCGATGTCGACGCCGTGGCCGCCGATGTCGTCGGGCTCGTCATGAACGGACTCGGCTCACGATGACCAACGACCACAGCGGAGATGACCAATGACCGATCTAACTGAAGGCACGGCCGTGGCTGATGCTGAGTTGCTGGCGTTGTTCAGCGACCTCGACACTCGGGCGAATCCGTATCCGTCGTATCAGCGGATTCGTGAGGCGTCACCGATTCATCGGAGCGAGATGCTGCCGATGTGGGTCGTCACGCGATACCAGGACTGCGGCACGGTGCTGCGCGACAACCGGTTCGGCAAAGGCGACGGCACCAGTCGCATCTTCGGGAACCCAGCCGAAGCAGACGACCCTGACCGTCAGGTGCCGTTGCTGTCCAACGACTCGATGTTGCGAAAGAACCCACCAGACCACACCCGGCTCCGCGGGCTCGTGTCGCGCGAGTTCACACCGCGCCGCGTCGAGCAACTCCGCCCCGCAATCACCGACATGGTGAACCAGCACCTCGACCATCTCGCCGAGAGCGGCGGCGGCGATGTGATGGACGTGCTCGCCTTTCCGCTGCCGGTGCAGGTGATTGGCGAACTCCTCGGTGTCCCGGAATCGGACCGGGAACAGTTCCGGTATCTCGTCCGCGACGCGGCCGCCGCACTCGAACCGATGGTCGACGCCGCCACAGCGGACAAGGCGCGTGCTGCAAGCCAGGAAATGACCGACTACTTCACCGGACTGATCGCGCAACGACGCCAGCACCCGAGCGACGATCTCATCAGCGCACTGCTCGAAGTACAAGAGGAAGGCGACCGACTCAACGATGACGAACTGATCGCGACAATCATCTTGATATTCGCGGCCGGTTTCGAAACCACGACAAACCTGATCGGCAACGGCCTCGTCACCCTGCTCCGCAACCGCGACCAACTCGACCTGTTGCGTTGGCGACCCGACCTCGCCCACAGCGCCGTCGAAGAAATGCTGCGCTACGAGAGTTCGGTGCAACTCGACGCACGCATCGCCCTCGAGCCCGCCGACATCGACGGATGCGACATTGCCGAAGGCGACGTCGTACTCACGATGCTCGGCGCCGCGAACCGCGACCCCGACCGATACGACAACCCCGACCGATTCGACATCACCCGAACCGGCATCCAACACCTCAGCTTCGCCGCCGGCATCCACTTCTGCCTCGGCGCCCCACTCGCCCGACTCGAAGGAGAAATCGTGTTCAACGAACTCTTACGACGCTTCCCCAACATCGATGGCGACACCGACGCCCCGTGGCGGCCAAGCCTGACACTGCGGGGTCTCGAAACACTCGACGTCACCGTGTCATGACCACACAACACGCCGACGCCGCGCCGTCGACCGACCTCACGCACCGGCAACGAACCATCATCATCATCGGGCTGATGACCGGACTGATGCTCGCCGCACTCGACAGCACGATCGTGTCGACGGCACTGCCGACCATCGTCGGTGAGTTCGGCGGGATCGATCACCTCTCGTGGTTGTTCACCGCCTACCTCGTCGCATCAGCGACGAGCATGCCGCTGTTCGGGAAGATCTCCGATCTCTACGGCCGCAAGAAGGTGTACCAAACCGCGATCATCATCTTCCTCGTCGCGTCCGCGATGTGCGGCGCCGCCCAGAACCTCGAACAACTCATCGCGTTCCGCACCATCCAGGGAATCGGCGGCGGCGGTTTGTTCGCGCTCACGTTCACGATCGTCGGCGACATCGTGCCGCCCCGAGAGCGAGGCCGCTACACCGGCTACCTCAGCGGTACCTTCGCGCTCGCCAGCGTGCTGGGACCACTCGTCGGTGGATTCCTCACCGACGAGTTCTCATGGCGCTGGGTGTTCTACGTCAACCTCCCGATCGGCGCCGCCGCGTTCGTCGTCACCGGCATCGTCCTCAAACTCCAACCCAAAAGGGCTGAGCACCGCCTCGATCTTGCCGGCTCCGCACTCCTCGTCACCGCCATCGTCAGCTCGCTGCTCGCCACCGTCTGGGCTGCCGAACAATTCGGATGGGACGCACCCCAAACCATCGGGCTGTATCTGCTCGCTGTTGTTGCACTCGCCGCGTTCATTCGCCAAGAACGGCGAGCAGACGAACCGGTTCTCCCATTGCGGATGTTCTCGCGCACTGGCTACACCGCAGCCAGCATCGTGTCGCTGCTCGCGGGCGCGGCGATGTACGGAGCGATTGTTTACCTGCCGCTTTTCTTCCAAGGCGTGCAAGGCAAGGCAGCAGCCAACGCCGGTCTCCTGCTGCTTCCGTTGATGGTGTCGATGATGTTCGCCTCGCTGATCACCGGCCGGCTCACCACCCGCACCGGCCACTACCGGATCTACCCGATGATCGGCACACCCCTCGCCGCGCTCGGCCTCTACCTGTTGTCCACCATGGGCCCAGACACCGGCCGAGCACTGTCGTCGCTGTGGATGATCACGCTCGGCGCCGGCATCGGCATCGCACTCCCTGTGCTCACCCTGGCCGTTCAAAACACCGTCGAGTTCAGAGACCTCGGCGCCGGGACCGCGTCGGTCAACTTCTTCCGCACCATCGGCGGCACCTTCGGCCTCGCAATATTCGGCACCGTGCTCAACCGCCAACTCGACAACAACCTCGACACCAACCTGACCGGCATCGACGTGCCCCCCGGGATCGAAACAGCCGACCTCGCCCAAAGCCCCACCGCCATCTCACAGCTCGGCGAACCACTCAAGACCGCGGTCACCACAGCGCTGTCCGACTCAATCACCACCACGTTCTTCTACGCCACATTCGTCATGATCGCCGCGTTCATCGCGGCCGTGTTCATGCGCGAAGTCGCGCTCCGAACAACCACGGACGCCCAGCCGGCAACTGCGCCCACACTCTGAAGAGTTCACCTACGACCCCGACGGCAACCCGATCACCGCCAACCTCGCCGACTACAGCTTCATCTCCGCATGCGAACTCCCAGCCATGGAAACGATCGCAATGGAGACCCCATCACCGCTCAACGAACTCGGCGCCAAAGGCATCGGTGAATCCGGCTCAATCGGCTCAACCCCCGCCGTACAAACGCCGTCATCGACGCCCTCGCCCACCTCGGCATCACCCACATCGAAATCCCACTCACACCCGAACGCGTATGGCGAGCAATACACGCAAAGAGTTTGACGTCGTAACCCACGAAAATCGGAGACGGAACCTTCGTCACCAACCTCGACAACTTCGCTCAGCGATGAATACGTCCTGCCTCCGAATGAGTATTGATACTCATACTTGCAGCACCGAAAGACCGCCAAGGTCGCGATCCGCGGTCAAACGCTGAACCCGACATTGACAAGAACAAGGACACACCATAGACCTAACGACATATGCAGTGCCCCCAGCGCGTCAGTGCTGTGAGATGGTGATCGGACACCTCGATTTCGGACCTCGGTCCCGAACCGAATACCGAGCACACCGACGACCGGGTCTGCTGCACTCGCATACGGCCGATCCTGCTCATCACAACTCACACGTCGAGATGACTTGAGAGCGCCGTGATCGAGTCGATGAATCCTTCGACCATTTCGAGCACGACGCGATCTGCCGGCCGAACCGTGTCGATCGATCCGACAACCTGGCCCACGAAATAGGTCGCGAGTTGTTCGGCACCGGACCCGGCCGTACTTGCCGAGCGGTTGATGCGCTGCAACGCGGGTCCGACCAACAGCGGTTGGAGCGGCATCGGCAGCGTGCCCGGCCCATCGGGCCTTTCCCATTCGTCGGTCCACGGCGTGCGGAGCATGCGGGCGGGCTTGCCGGTGATCGATCGAGATCGGATGGTGTCGCTCGACGATGCAGCGAGGAACTTCTCCTTGACTGTGGGTTCGGTCTCGGCTTCGGCGGTGGTGAGCCAGACCGAACCTGTCCATACGCCCGCGGCTCCGAGCGCCATTGCCGCGGCCATGTGTCGCCCGTGAGCGATGCCGCCGGCGGCGAGCACCGGGATCGGCGCCACGGCGTCAACTACCTCGGGGACCAGGACCATCGTGCCCACCTCGCCGGTGTGGCCACCGGCTTCGGAGCCCTGCGCGATGATGATGTCTGCGCCGGCTTCGGCATGTTTGACGGCGTGCGCGGTCGTCCCGGCGAGCGCTGCCACCTTCACTCCGATCGAGCCGGCGCGCTCGACCACGTCAGCAGGGGGCGGGCCGAGCGCCGAAGCGATGAGTCCGACCGGGTGGGCGAACGCAACGTCGAGCAACGGCTCGTACCCGTCCGGTGACACGCTGAGGTTCATACCCTTCGGCTGTTCATCATCAGGGAGCGCCGGCACGCCATACCGGGCCAAGATGTCATCGACGAAGTCTCGATGTTCCGGAGGAAGCAGTTGACGAAGGCCGTCGCGATCCAAACCGCCCTGATCGGCACCGACGTACTTCTGTGGGAGAAGGAGGTCGACGCCGTACGGCCTGCCACCCACCTCGGCATCGATCCAAGCAAGGTCGATCTCGAGTTGCTCCGGGGTGTGAGCGACGGCGCCGAGCACGCCGAATCCGCCGGCCTTGGACACTGCCGCGGCGACGTCGCGGCAGTGGCTGAACGCGAGGACGGGAAACTCGCATCCCAACATTGCTGTAATCGGGGTGTACGTGGGGTCAGCCTTTCGGAGCGACGATGGTGACGGTGCCTTGAGCAGCGCAGACGATCTGCCCATCATTGGTGATGTCGATCCGGGCGACGCCGCTGCGCTTGGACAGTGACACGATGTCAGCGACGGCGACGCAGACGCCCGACGAGACGGGTCGTAGCAGGTTGAGTTTGAACTCGGTGGTGGCGACCCACGCCTTGTGAGGGATGACCGGATAAAAGACAACGCCGAGGCAATGATCGACGAATGCCGAGAGGCAGCCGCCGTGCAGATTCCCGAATGGTGTGAGCAGGTCATCGCGTGCGTCCATTTCGGCGACGAGACGGCCCGCTGTCAAGCCGGTGTGTCGGAAGTCGAGATACGCCGAGATGCCTCCTGCCGCCGTTGCTGCGCCGAGCATCGCTTCAGCTGTGCGCTCGTTGAACTCGAATTCCATGGACAACCTCCGTGGCCGACTTGAGTGGACTTGATGAATAACACACTACTAGTCTTGTGTATCATCGACGTAGTAGAACACCGAACTCGATTGCCCTGGAGGGCCCATGACCGATCAGATCAACTTGTCGACCGCCGCGGACGCCGTGGTGGCCGCTACCAAGGATTGGGCGCGGGACCTCGACATCCTCGATCAGCGCTACATCGACGATCCGTTCTCTGTGTGGAATGAATTGCGTGGCGAATGTCCAGTCGCGTTCAGCGAGCGACGCGGCCGCTCGTGGATGCCGATCGGCTACGACGACATCGCCGCTGTCGCGCACGACACCGAGCACTTCTCCTCGCGTCGTGTCGGGGTCATCGATCTGCCAGAACGAGGTGATCGGCCGCTCCTGCAGGCGCCTCCCATCACGTCTGATCCGCCCGTCCACACATGGGCGCGCCGACTCCTCTTGCCCGCATTCTCACCAGGTCGGATCGAGGAGATGACACCGATCACGCGGGGGTTCGCCAACGAACTACTCGACCAGATCGCCGATCGAGGCCACGCTGACGCAGCGAAGGACTACGCGCAACACATCCCAGTCCGCGTTATTGCCCACATGCTCGGCGTCCCAGGCTCAGATGAGTCGATGTTCACCGACTGGGCGGTTCGCATCCTTCAGGAGGGGTTCCAGGATCTTCAGAACAGCCTCGACGCAATCATCGAAGTGCTCGGATACTTTGGCGAACGCGTTAAGGAACGACGCCAGATTCCTGCCGGCGAGCGACCTAACGATCTCATCACCATGCTCATCGAGACCGATCACGACGGCGAGCCACTCGACGAACGACACCTCCTCGGGACCTGCTTCTTGCTGTTGATTGCAGGAATCGACACCACGTGGAGCGGAATTGGCTCCTCGCTCTGGCACCTCGCCACAAATCCGCACGACCAGGCCCGTCTCCGCGCTGATCCAAGTCTCATCGACACCGCTGTCGAAGAGATGCTCAGGATGTACAGCCCGGTCAACATGGGACGCGAAGTCGTTGCCGACATCGAGGTCGCCGGGTGTCCGATGAAAGCCGGCGACAAAGTGATCATGGCTTTCCCGGCCGGCAATCGCGACCCAGCACACTTCGACAACCCCGACGACTTCGTCATCGACCGCGAACACAATCGTCACTTTGCCTTCGGTTCGGGCATTCACCGCTGCCTCGGGTCGAACCTGGCCCGCATGGAACTCAAAGTTGCGATCGAAGAATGGCTGAAGAGGATCCCAGTGTATGAACTGGTCGACCCCGATCTCGTCACCTGGACCGGCGGACAAGTGCGTGGCCCGCGTACCGTGCCGGTTCGCTGGTAACCGTCGCGGGCCTTACCCGGTCAGGAGGTCGGGCGCAGGATTGCGGGCAGCAGGAATCGGCGCAGATAGGTATCGAGCCCGTCGCCGCTCCGTCGCTTCGGTCCCTTGACCGTGAGCAGGCTCAAGATCGTACGCAGAATCCACTCTGATGCGTCTTCGACCGGGAGACCGGGGTGGTGCTCGTCAGATCGGCTCGCGAGTATCGGACGAAGAAACTCAGTGATGAGTTCGAACAGTGCAACCGAGGTTCCTGAGATGATGCCCACGCTGTTGAGTCCGTCGTCGCTGGTGAACAGCAGGCCGATCGTCTCGTCGCGAACCGCGGCTCGCAGGGTCACCTCGACGAACTCGAGAATCGCGCTGCCGAGGTCAGGCTGGGACTCGACGCGTGGCCGGACGCGCTCGAGATACCGCTCGGTCTCGCGTAGAATCACGCCGGAGACGACGGCATCTCGGCCGGCGAAGTACCGGTATACGGTCGCTCGAGAGACGTTCGCCTGCTTCGCGACGTCTTCGACCGTCGTCTTCGCGATCCCGAAACGCCCGAAGCATGACTCAGCGGCGTCCAACAGGCGGTCGCGGGCGCCGTCCACGTCGTTCGGTGCTTGGTCGCCCCACCGCAGCGATGTATTCGTCACGCCACAAGTATGGCAGACGAACGTTCCGATGCCACCGCCGCTCATGACATGTGACATAATGCGCTCGGTGTCTCATTGTGCAGAACACGGTGAGCGGTTCAGGCAAAAGCGACGCAAGGAGAAACGGTCAATGAGTTCACTCGACGGACGAGTTTGTGTGATCACCGGAGCAGGGCGGGGTCTCGGGCGCGAACACTCGCTGCTCCTCGCTGCTGAGGGTGCGCGTGTTGTCGTCAACGATCTTGGCGGGGCGATCGACGGGTCCGGTTCAGACGCCGGGCCAGCTCAACAGGTTGTCGACGAGATCAGATCAGCGGGCGGTGAGGCCATAGCGAATACCGACTCGGTGACAAGTTGGGACGGTGCCAAGCAGATGGTGCAGGACGCGATCGACGCGTACGGCCGGCTCGACGTCCTCGTGAACAACGCTGGCATCTTGCGCGATCGCTCGCTCGTCAATCTCGAAGAGGCTGAGTGGGATGCCGTGATCGATGTGCACCTGAAGGGTCATGTCGCTCCGACGAGGTGGGCTGCTGCTCATTGGCGCGAACGGTCGAAGTCCGGTGAGGACGTCAGTGCAAGCGTGATCAACACAGCCTCGGGTGCGATGCTCGGTAACGCCGGGCAAACGAACTACAGCGCGGCGAAAGCCGGAATCGCCGCCATGACGTTGGTCCAGGCGTTGGAGTTGAAACGGTATGGCGTGCGTGCGAACTGCATCGCACCGCTTGCCCGTACACGCTTGACATTGCAGACCCCAGGCGTCGGCGACGCAGTCGCAGCACCCGCCGATGGTTCCTTCGATCTGTTCGACCCCGGCAACGTTTCTCCGCTGGTCGCCTACCTGGCCACGACGGATTGCCCGTTCACGGGAGGTGTGTTCCACGTCGGTGGCAACGAAGTCGGCCTCTACGCGGGCTGGAGCCTCGACGACGATCAGATACTTGCAGCCGACGGAAGATTTTCGGTGGCCGAGTTGGCAGAACGTGCCCCGGCGCTGCTCGCGGACGAATCGCGGGCCGCATCGATGGTCACCTCGGTTGGCGACACGATGGCGCACTTCGGGCGCCGGAGCAAGGGCTGAGCGATGACGTCGACAATGGTTCCGACCGATCCCCGATTGTTTCGTCTGCCTGAAGGCGACGAGACACGACCGCATCTCTTGGGGTCCTACGCCCCCGAATCAGAATTGTATTTTTGGCCTCGGCGCCTGAGATGCCCCGTCACCCGCACTGCCGTGCACGATGTCGTGTTGAGTGCGCAAGGCGTGCTCTTTGCTTGGACGTTCCTGCACGTTCCGAGAATGGGGAACATTTCATTCGGCGACACGGGCGGGTACGGCGTCGGGCAGATCGATCTGCCAGAAGGGGTCCGCGTTCAGACACCGTTGTTGGGTACGACCGACGACTGGCAGATTGGGACCGCAATGGGTCTGACAACATTCCCGGTGGGTCAAGACGATGATGGCAACGAACTCGTCACCTTTCGGTTCGAGGCGGTGCGCTGATGCCGTCAAAACTTGCTCGTGACGTCTATGTGATCGGCGTCGGCATGCACGCGTTCAACAACAACGGGGTCGCAGCAGCGCTCATGGCCGACGTCGCCGGAGTGAACGCGCTCGACGACGCCGGCATCGAGTTTCCTGAGGTCGGAGCGCTCTTCAACGGCCATCTCGGCGGCGGCATGGGAGCTGGGGTGCACATTGCAAAAGAGTTCGGGCTGACCGGCATCCCGGTCACCCACGTCGAGAACGCGTCAGCCACGGGTTCGTGTGCATTCGGCGAGGCGGTCCACGCAGTCGGTGGCGGTCGGGTCGAGGTGGCCATGGCGCTCGGCTTCGACGACATGAACAAATTGGGCGGGATTGGGCGGAGCCGTGGCAAGCGGGTCGGGGCCGAAGACGTCATGTTGCCGGCGGCCTTCTTTGCGATGTGGGCCACTCGCCGCATGCATGAGGTCGGTACGACTGCTGAAACGTTTGCCGCGATCGCAGCGAAGAACTGGAACCATGCGCGGGAGAATCCGTATGCCCAACGGCGCGCCGACCATGACGTCACCATCGACGAGGTGCTCGCGTCGACGATGATCTCGTACCCGCACACGTCGATGATGGCGTGTGCGTCAGGTGGAGGCGCAGCCGCAGCGATCGTCGCCTCCAAGGAGGTTGCAGAACGGGTGTGCAACGGCCGACCAATGATCCGCGTGACGGCGTCACAACAACGCTCGGAGACCTACACCGAGGGACACGTCTTTCTCGGTGCGGTGATTGGGCCTGCGCAGATGACTCGCGACACGGCCGCCGATGCGTACGAACAGGCGGGCCTCGGTCCTGACGACCTCGACCTTGTGCAGATCCATGACGCGTTTCCCGTCGAAGAACTGGTCTATTACGAACTGTTGGGCATCTGTGGTGATGGCGACGGGGACCGCCTCGTGGCCGAAGGAGCAACCTCGCTCGGCGGGCGGATTCCGTTCTCGACCGATGGTGGCCTTACCGCTCGCGGCCACCCCGGCGGTCCAACCGGCCTCGCCCAGATACATGAGACCACGCTGCAACTACGCCACGAAGCGGGTGTACGTCAGGTCGAGGACGCGAGCACTGGTCTGTGCCACATGGCCGGCGCTGGCTCGGTGTGCGTTGTCCACGTATTGCAAAGAACGTAAGCCGCAACCAGCGCGGCAAGAAAATGACCAACCACTACACCTCAAGGATGTGACTCGATGACCAAACTGCCGATCAACGGCGACCTCGTCGGCCTCTCAGTCGAACCAATCGCCCATTCGTGGACCGAACGCGACACGATGCTCTACGCGCTCGGCATCGGCTGCCGGCCGCCTGAGGATCTCGATTTCGTCTATGAGGGGCGAGGGCCGAAGGTCGTCCCGACATTCGCCGTTATTCCCGGGCTCCGGGCGATGGGGCACGCGATGCAACGCATCGACATCAACCTCGCCGCGTTGCTGCACGGCGAACAATCAGTCGTGACCCACCGGCCTTTACCGCCCAACGCGGACATCACCGTCGACGGCGAGATCGTGGCAGTGTGGGACAAGGGCAAGGCCGCCGTGATCGAGTTCGAGGGCCGAGGCTCCGACGCCGACGGCCCGCTCTTCACCGTTGGGGCGAGCCTTTTCGTCCTGGGCGGCGGCGGCTGGGGTGGCGAGCGCGGCCCGAGCGGTTCCTCGGCCACAAACGCCGCCCCCGAACGCGATCCAGACATCGTCGTCGAACGTGAGACTCGACCAGAGCAGGCCGCGATCTATCGCCTTTCTGGCGATATGAACCCAATGCACATCGACCCTGAGTTCGCCACCAAAGCGGGATTCCCAGGAACCTTCAACCATGGCCTGTGCACCTTCGGCACCATTGGTCACAGCGTGCTGGGCGCCTGGTGCGGCGGCGACGTCGACAGCTTCGAATCGATCGAAGGTCGGTTCGCCGATCAGGTGTGGCCAAGCGACACGATCCTCACCAAGATCTGGGACGAAGGCGATCACGCAATCGTCGAAGCCCGAACCCAACGCGACAACGTCGTTGTCTCGAACGGGCGCGCCACGAAGCGATCATGATCAACCCCCGAACTCCGGTGCTCGTCGCGGTTGGTGAACTCACCAACCGCTCCGACGCGATTGTCGACCCGATCGACCTCGCCGCTGAAGCGGTGCGGCTCGCGTTCGCTGATGCGGTCGCTCCGGTTGCTGACCGCATCGACACCGTTGCTAGTCCGGGAACTTTGTTGATGCGCCGCGACAATCCTGCGCACCGGATTGCTGAAGCTGTCGGACTCAGACCGGGCCGCCGGATCAGCTGTCCAGTCGGCGGGAACACGCCGCAATACCTGGTTGGCCAACTCGGCGCAGAGATCATGGCCAGGACTTGCGACGTGGCGTTGATCGTCGGAGCCGAGGCCGGCCAATCAGCGCGCCGGACCCGCCGCACGGGCGATCTTCCGCCGGCCGATCCCATCGACGGGGTCGACACGGCATTGGGTGACGATCGGCCGGGGCTCAGCCCGGCCGAGAACGCCGCTGGACTGCACTTCCCCCATCAGGTGTATCCCCTCTTCGAGTCAGCAATGGCGGCCCGCGCCGGGCACACCCTCGACGAACATCGCGTCTGGCTCGGTCGTTTGATGGCGCCGTTCACCGCCGAGGCGGCGCGCCACCCCGACCAGGCGTGGTTTCCCGCTGAGCGCACGCCGAGCGAACTCTCCGACGTCACGCCCGAAAATCGACTCATCAACGAGCCCTATACGAAGCTGCTGAACAGCATCTTGACCGTCGACATGGCAGCAGCGTTCGTGCTCATGGCAGCCGAGGTTGCTGAAGAACTGGGCATCCCGCGTGACCGTTGGGTCTTCAGTTGGGCGACCGCGACATGTAACGACGTGTACTTCCCTGTGCAGCGACCGGACCTCGCGAGCTCCGCAGGCATCCGCGCAGCTGGCACCGCGGTGCTCGAAGCGTCCGGAATCGGCATCGACGACGTCCGTTGGTTTGATTTCTACTCATGCTTTCCCGCTGCGGTCGAAGCCGCGATCGACGCGTTCGAACTCGACCCGTTTGACGAGCGCGGTTTCACCGTCACTGGCGGGCTGCCGTATCACGGCGGGCCTGGCAACAACTACGTCAGCCATTCGATCGTCGAAATGGCACGCCGCTGCAGGGCCGAACCCGACGCGATTGGCATGATCTCCGGTCTCGGTTGGTACATCACCAAACACTCCCTCGGGATCTGGTCTGGCACTCCCCCACCAAACCGCTGGGTCGATTCCGACATGACCGAACAGCAAGCTGCGATCGACGCCACCGCGCTCGACGTCGTCGACGCGAGCGACGCCACCGGAACCGCAACGATCGACGCGTACACCGTGATGCACGACCGAGAAGAAGGGCCAACGTCTGTGCCCGTGTTCGCCCGGACAGCGGACGGGCGACGCGTCGTTGCACGCAGCGACGACCGGGCAGTCGCCCGGGCAATGTCGGGCGGGATGTTCGTCGGACAGACCATTGATCTGAAACCCGCCGACGATCACGCACGATTCGAAACGGAGTTCGAACTGAAATGACCATTTCGGCCGAAGCGCTCGTCCTCACCGGACCAAACACTCTCGAACGCCGATCCTTCGACGTGCCCGACATCACTAACGACACGGCTCGCCTGCGCATCGAAGCCTGCGGACTCTGCGGCACCGATCACGAACAGTACAGCGGACACATCTCGGCACCGTTCTCATTCATCCCCGGACACGAGATCATCGGAGTCATCGACGAGATTGGCCCCGACGCTGCCGCCCAGTGGGGCGTCGAAGCCGGAGACCGGGTCGCAGTCGAAGTGTTCCGCTCCTGCCGACAGTGTGAACAATGCGCGTCCGGCAACTACCGGCGTTGCATCCGCAACGGCCTCGCGACAATGTTCGGCTTCGTCGACGCTGCGATCGAACCCAGCCTCTGGGGCGGCTACGCAACCCACCTTCATCTGCCCGCGGACTCGATGTTGCTACCAATCCCCGACCAACTCGATCCGGTGTTGGCAACCGTGTTTAATCCGCTCGGAGCCGGCATTCGATGGGCAGCAACAATTCCCAACACCAAGTCCGGTGACGTCGTGGCAATACTCGGTCCCGGCATTCGCGGACTGTGCGCAGCGGTCGCAGCCAAAGAAGCAGGAGCCGAGTTCGTCGCGATGACAGGCCTCGGGCCGCGCGACGCTGATCGGCTGGAAATGGCCAAGCGCTTCGGTGTCGACCTGACGATCGACGTCGCGGTCGACGACCCAGCCGTTGCGTTGAAGCGCGCTACTGGCGGCCTCGCCGACGTCGTCGTGGACGTCACCGCAAAAGCGCCAGCAGCGTTTGCGCAAGCTGTTTCGCTCGCTCGCCCTGGCGGGACGGTCGTCGTCGCCGGGACCCGGGGCGGAGGAGGAACGCCCGGGTTCGACCCCGACCACGTCGTGTACAAGGAACTGACGATCAAGGGATCGCTCGGTGTCGACTTTCACGCCTACCAAGCCGCGATCGATCTGCTCGTTGCCGAGCGCTGGCCATTCGCCGAGTTGACGCGTCAAGTCGCTGGCTTTGACGACCTTCCCGCGCTGCTCGACGTCCTCTCTGGCGTCGACCAAGACGCCATCCCGCCGCTGCATGGAGTGTTCTCACCGCAGGGCTGAACAACGCGTATCGACAAAGACAACAACACCGACAAGAGGAGTTACTCAACATGGTTGCAGGATCGCGGATACCGATGCTCGACATCGCCGAAGCGAAGAAACGCGCCGCGGAGAACGGCATCCCAGAAAACATGGCCGAGCTGTCGGTCTTCCGAATTGCACTTCACCAACCTGGTGTGGCCTCGGGTCTCAACACCATGCTGCAAGAACTCCTGTGGAAAGGACAACTTGACGCCCGTCTCCGCGAGCTGATCATCATGCGCATCGGATGGGCAACCGACGCTGTTTATGAATGGACACAGCACTGGCGCGTTGCCCGCATGCTCGACATCCCAGAGCGAGACCTCCTCGCGGTTCGGGACTGGCGAAGCGACGATCACTTCGGAGACACCGAACGAGCGGTCCTCGCGGCGACCGACGACACACTCGAATTCGGGACGATCACTGATGAGACCTGGACCGCGTGTCGCGCAGCGTTCGACGACGACGCAATTCTCGTGGAGATGGTCGCGGCGATTGGAAACTGGCGCCTGTTCTCGGCGCTCCTCAAGTCGCTCGACGTGCCACTCGAAGACGGCGTCGACCCGTGGCCGCCGGCCGGAGAACCACCACCTGCTGAATCGAGAGGCTGAGCATCATGGCCGAACAGGGTTGGACACTCACCGAGATCTGGGAAGCCGCAGCAACCCAAATCCCTAATGCGGCATTCGCCAAGCAGGGCGACCGCACTGTGACCTGGTCCGACGCGAACCGGCGCGCCGAGGGGCTCGCCACGTCGCTCCTCAACAGCGGGGCCGAACACCAGGACAAAGTCGCCCAGTACATGTACAACTGCCCGGAGTTCCTCGAGACCTTCTTTGCATGCTTCAAGGCGTCGCTCGTCCCGGTCAACACCAACTACCGGTACGAAGCGGACGAACTCGTCTGCCTGTGGGACAACGCCGACGCGGTCGCCGTCGTCTTCCACGGCACGTTCGTGGACACCATCGAGGCAATCCGCGATCGCGTTCCACGTATCCGGACCTGGATCTGGGTCGACGACGGATCCGGCCCGTGTCCCGATTGGGCAGTCCCCTACGAAGTTGCCGTCCTCACAGCGGGGGAACCCGTGATCGGCCGTGTCGAACGCAGCGGTGACGATCTGTACATGTTGTACACCGGCGGCACCACCGGGATGCCCAAAGGTGTGATGTGGCGCCAAGACGACCTCGTCATCGTGTTGAGCGCAGGCCTCGGCCTGACCGTGCCCGAAGAGTACGACGCCGAGTTCCTCGACGGCATCTTCGTCGAACCCGGCCCAATCGGTCTGCCGGCGTGCCCCTTGATGCACGGCACCGGGGCGCTGACGTCATTCGGTACGTTGACATCGGGTGGCTGCATTGTCTGTCTTGAGTCGCGCCATTTCGACGCAGCTGAACTGCTCGACACGATCGACCGCGAGAAGGTCAACGCGATCGCGATCGTCGGCGATGCGTTCGCCAAACCGATCCTCGCCAACCTTGACAGCGAACCGGCACGATGGACACTTGAATCGGTCGCGGTGTTTACGTCGTCGGGCGTGATGTGGAGCGAAGAGACCAAACAGGGCATGCTCCTCCATCAGCCCAACATGCTGCTGGCCGACGCATTCTCGTCCTCCGAAGCGCTCGGAATGGGCCAGTCGGTCTCCGGTGGTGGCGCTGCTGCAAAAACAGCACGATTCCAGGCCGGAGCGAACACGATCGTCGTCGATGACCTCGGAGATCGCATCCCACCGGGGTCCGAGTCGGTCGGTCGGCTCGCCGTGGGTGGCCGCCAACCAATCGGCTACTACAAGGACCCCGACAAGACGGCCCGCACCTTTCTGATCGTCGACGGCAAACGCTATTCATGTCCTGGCGACTATGCGACCATCGACGCCGACGGCACGGTGAGCGTGCTCGGACGCGGCTCGGTGTGCATCAATAGTGGTGGCGAGAAGATCTTCCCCGAAGAAGTCGAAGAGGCGCTGAAGACTCACCCTGATGTGGCTGATGCCGTGGTTGTGGGCGTTCCGCACGACCGTTTCGGCGAGATGGTCGTCGGTGTCGTGCAACCGAAAGATGGTTCCACTCCCGACCCGCAGGAGCTGATCGGGCACGTACGTGAACGCCTTGCCGCTTACAAGGCGCCGCGACACATCGTTGAAGTCGACACGATCGGCCGAGCCGCCAATGGGAAAGTCGACTACAAGCGGCTGCGCGAAGATGCGATAGGAGCCAGTTGATGGGTGGCCGTGAAATGAGCGACGGCATCTGGGGGACGACCGCCATCGTGGGGATCGGTGAAACGGACTATGTCCGAGGCAGCGACCGCCACGTCTGCGATCTCATTCTCGACGCTGCGATGGAGGCCATTACCGACGCTGGTCTGACGCCCGCTGACATCAACGGCATCATTCCACCACCGGGGTACATGAGCACCGAGGAGATCGCCGCGCACCTTGGGGTGCCCGACGTTGCGTACCACGTGTCGGTGCTGATGGGCGGTGCGTCGCCAACGGCATCGTTGCAGACAGCGTCGATGGCAATCGCGTGTGGTCTTGCTGACAACGTGCTCGTGTGCATGGGATGGAACGGGTACTCGGCGCTGAGCCCAAAGCCCGACGCTCGCCCTACCAAACGCACCATGAATCTCGGCCCGATGGGCGAAACGGTCCGGAACCATTACGCACCGTATGGACTGATGTCGGCCGCGCAGCACTACAGCTTGTATTTGAGGCATTACGTCGAGAAGTACAACGTGTCCGAAGATGCCGCCGCAGCGGTCGCGATGGCATGCCGCAAACATGCCCAACTCAACTCGAAGGCACTGATGCGAGGCAAGCCGCTGACGCGTGAGGACTACAACGCCTCGCCGTACATCGCCGAGCCGCTTCGTAAGTTCGACTGCTGTGTCGAGACCGATTGCGCAACCGCCGTGGTCGTCACGAGCCTGGAGCGTGCACGAGATCTCCCGCACCCCGCTGTCGTCTATCTCGCGGGCGCCGAAGGTCACCCCGAGCCCGCCGATGAAATCGCCAACCGCCCAAATCTGCTCGAACTCGGCATTCATCGCGCCGCTCCACGCGCCTTCGAACGCGCAGGCGTGCAGCCACGAGACATCGACGTGCTCGAGATCTACGACTGCTTCACCTATGTCGTGCTATTGCAACTTGAGGCGCTCGGCTACGCCGAGCCTGGCGGTGCCGCGGAGTTCGTGGCGAACGGCAACATCGAGCTGGGCGGCAAGTTCCCGATGAACACCCACGGCGGTCTGCTCTCCCAAGGCCACTGTTGGGGCCTCAACCATGTCGTCGAAGCAACCCGCCAAATTCGCGGCACCTCAGATGCACAGGTCGACGGCGCAGAACTGGCGCTCGTGACTGGGTATGGCGACCTGGGTGACGGCAGCGTCGCAATCCTTGCGAGCGACCGATGAGAACCTATCTTCCGAAGCCCGAGTGGATCATTCTCGACTGGCATCACGCGTGCATCGCCGCCGAGGTGTTGTGTGTCCAGCAATGCGCAACCTGCAGTGTGTGGCGTCACCCACCACGAAAGTTCTGCGCAAGCTGTTTCTCCGACGATGTCACCTTCCAACCGGTGTCCGGCAATGGAACGGTGCTGTCCAAAGCAGTGAGCCACCGCAGTCTCGACCCTGGCTGGCAGGAACAAACGCCCTACGCCACGCTGCTCATCGAACTCGCGGAAGGCCCACGTGTCCTCGCTGCCACCTCGACGGCACCCGACGAGATCAACACCGGTCAGCACGTCACAGTCAGGGTCGTTCCGCACGGCCACGACTTCGTCCTCGTCTGGGCCGACACCGTCACCACAACCGCGACCTGAAGACTGGACCCACAGCATGATCACAACTCGACTCACCGAGATACTCCAGTGCAATCATCCCGTGATGCTCGCCGGAATGGGCGGTGTTTCCTATGCCGATCTGGTCGTCGCCGTCAGCGAAGCCGGAGGGTTCGGGACAATGGGGGCGGCTCCAATGAGCCTCGACCGGATGATCGCCGAGATCGCCGAGGTCAAGGCGCGCACAATCAACCCATTCGGGGTTGATCTGCTGACCGCTCTGCCGGACCAGATGGAAGCGCAGGTCGACGCGATCATCGCGGGCGGCGCGTCGCTGTTCGTTGCTGGCCTCGGTGTTCCGCGCGAGGTTCTCGATCAATGTCATCGCCACGGCGTACTCGTTGCGAACATGTGCGGCAAGGTTCGCCACGCCGTCGCTGCCGTCGAGGCCGGATGCGACATCGTCATCGCCCAAGGCACCGAGGCCGGAGGCCACACGGGCACAGTCGCCACGATGCCGCTGGTGCCGCAGATCGTTGATGCCGTCGGTGATCGCGTGCCGGTCGTCGCAGCGGGCGGCATCTTCGATGGGCGCGGTCTTGCAGCAGCGCTCGCACTCGGCGCCGACGGCGTGTGGATCGGAACTCGGTTCATCGCTACCCCGGAAGCCCACGTCGTCAGTGGCTACCGAGACGCGCTGGTCGATGGGCGCGACGACGACACCGTCATCACACGGGCCTATACGGGTAAAACATTGCGAGCGGTCCGCAACGAATACACCCAGCACTATGAAGATCACCCGGACGAACTGCTCCCCTTCCCTCGGCAGATCGCGCGATCGATCAGTGACGGCGCCATGCATCTCGGAGCGCGACCTGACAGCGCAGGAATCGATCAGGACAAGGAGTGCTTCGCCGCCGGTCAAGGGCTCGGCGGAATCGACGAGATCATTCCCGCCAGTGATGTCGTGCGTCAGTTCATCGAAGACGCCGAACGCGAACTCGCACGCCTGGGTGCCCTCACGACGGCACGAAGCTGACAACACACCATCTCGAAACAAGCATTCGGAGGATCTCATGACCGACACAGCAGCACTCACCGTCACGACGACCGCCTCAGAGTTCAACGTCGAAATCTGGCTCGACGAGAACTGGAATCCGGATATCCAGGTCGGCGAATGGTGGGCACTCCTCGCCAGCGCAGCGCTCGCCCAACCGACCTTGCCACCGCCCCACGGGCGCGGGTGGTCACGTGCACGCGCCAGTGATCTCGCCCAAGCAATGGTCGCCAGAGGCGCACTCGGACCCCCAGCTGGAATCGGCATGATGCTGGCTGCCCCAACGTTGCTCGCTCACGGTTCGCCGGAACTGATCGGGCAGTACGTGCCGCAAATTCTCAACGGTCAACACGGCTGGTGCCAACTCTTCTCCGAGCCCGGTGCCGGCTCCGATCTCGCCGGACTGCAAACACGCGCCGAGCGTGACGGAGACGAGTGGATCATCTCCGGGCAGAAGGTGTGGACGTCGATGGGCCAGTGGGCCGACTATGGCATCCTCATTGCCCGCACCGACCCTGATGCCCCTAAACATCGCGGCATCACCTACTTCGCGTTCCCGATGAGACAGGACGGCGTCGAAGTGCGGCCCTTGCGCGAGATGACCGGGCGCGCTCTGTTCAATGAGGTATTCATCGACGAGGCCCGAGTCCCCCATGATCATGTCATTGGCGACGTGGGCGACGGTTGGCGCGTTGCCAACACCACGTTGATGTTCGAACGCAACAGCATCGGTGGCGAGAACGTCGCCGCGCCGAGTGCAGCGCTGGCCGGCACGATTGCAGGGCACCTGAAGCGGCCGGCCGGATCATTCGGCGGCCAGACCCCGGCGCTCGGCGGCGGCATGGTGGGCCCAGGCCAAGTGAAGCAGCTGATCCAGTTCGCTCGCGACACCGGCAGCATCGATGACCCGACGATTCGCCAAGATCTGATCCGCCTGCACACGTTGTTGCAGATCACGGGGTGGCATGTCAGCCGAATGAAGTCCGGCAGCGCCGCAACCGGAAGTGAGGGCAACCTGATGAAGCTGCGCAACAGCGACATCACGCGCCTCGCTCGCGAGGTCGGTTGCCGGATTCTGGGCGCGGGTGCCATGTTGACCGGCCCAGACAGCCCCACCGGTGGAGCGATTCAGGAGCTCGCCGTGTTCTCACCTGCCCCGGCCATCTACGGCGGTAGCGACCAAGTACAGCGCAACATCATTGGCGAACGCGGCCTCGGCCTGCCCAAAGAACCGGGCCCAGATCGCAACACGCCGTTCAGTGAACTACCGAAGAACGGCTGAGCGGAGCAATCGTCATGGGGCCGTTGGAAGGTTGCACGATCATTGAACTGGGCGGTATCGGTCCGGCCCCGTTCGCCGGCTGTTGCTGGCCGACATGGGCGCCGACGTTATTCGCGTCGACCGGACCAGCACTGGCCATGATCTCGGGATAGCGGTCCCTCGTCAATACAGCGTGCTGCTGCGCAGCCGGCGCACGATCCGGATCAACCTGAAGGATCCCCGCGGCGCAGGCGTTTTGTTGCGTCTCGTCGAGGGCGCTGACGCGCTCATCGAGGGCCTTCGTCCGGGTGTCGCGGAACGGCTCGGTGTCGGGCCCGAGGAGTGCCTCGCGAGAAACGAGCGGCTGGTATTCGGCCGGATGACCGGCTGGGGCCAGGACGGTCCGCTCGCTCACGCAGCAGGACACGACATCAACTACATCGCACTCAGCGGCGCCCTCCATGCAATCGGCCCTCCCGGAGGTGCACCAACAGTTCCGCTCAACCTCGTCGGAGACTTCGGCGGTGGCGGCGCCTACTTGGCAATCGGTGTGCTCGCGGCGATGCTGTCTGCTCGAACGACTGGACGGGGTCAGGTCATCGACGCAGCGATGACCGACGGATCGGCTTCGCTGATGAGTGCGATCTACGGCATGCACGGCTCGGGCCTGATCAATGACGAGCGTGGCAGCAACATCATCGACGGTGGAGCGTTCTTCTATGGGACGTATCAGACCGCTGACGGTGGTTGGGTATCGATCGGTTCGATCGAACGACGGTTCTACGACGAACTGATCACCACGCTTGAACTGGACCCTTCAGACTTCCCGGATCGCGATGATCGGACGCGGTGGCCGGAGTATCGCGAACGTGTCAGCCTCGTGTTCATGACCAAGACACGTGATGAGTGGACGGCGCTGATGGAAGGTACCGATGTCTGTTTCGCGCCGGTGCTGAGCTTGGCCGAAGCCCCTCACCATCCCCACAATCAGGCCCGTGGCACGTTCGTTGATGTTGATGGTGTTGTCCAGCCAGCGCCTGCACCGCGCTTCAGCGCGACACCGACAAGCATCCCCGGCGCACCGACTGCGTCAGGTACCCATACCGATGAGATCATGCGCTCGTCCGGCTATGACGACGGCGAGATCGCCGAACTCCAACAAGCCGGGATCATCGGCGGGGCCGGTCGGCCATGAGTGCCGAGACGGTGGCCTCCGTGAAGGTCGGTACTAGCTTGCCGACGCTGCCCGCGAACGACCCGTTCGGGGCCTGGACGGCCGCGTTGCGGGCGCGTGCCGACGCCAAGCTCGATCACGTGATGGTCGGCGATCACGTCAGTTTCCATGTTGGCTTCGGAATGGATGGGCTGACATCTGCGGCAATGGTGCTCGCCGCCGAGCCCAGGTTGTCGGTCGAGATCGGTATCTATCTCCTCGCGCTCCGTCACCCCGTGCCGACAGCACGGCAGTTGGCAACCATCTCGGAGTTGGCGCCCGGACGCCTGACGGTCGGGGTGGGCGTCGGCGGAGAGGATCGGCACGAGATCGAGATCTGCGAGATCGATCCTGTCACGCGAGGCGCGCGTCTCGACGAGTGCATGCGCGTGGTCCGGGAGTTGTCCACCGGCGAGAAAGTCACGTTCCACGGCACGCACATCAACGTGACCGACGCCCAGATCCTGCCAGCAATTCAGCCGGCGATCCCGCTGATCGTCGGCGGGCGCTCCGCCGCAGCGGTCCGCCGCGCCGGGGTTCTCGGTGATGGATGGATCGGGATCTGGACCTCACCGAGCCGCTTCGCCCGGGTCGTCGACGAAACAGCCGAAATCGCCGCTGAATCCGGTCGCGGCGACGTTTCCTGGAAGCACGCGATGCAGGTCTGGTGCGCGTTCGGTGAGCCCGACGTCGCCCGTGATCGACTCGCCCGGTCCATGGAAAAGCTGTATCGGGTCCCGTTCGAGAAGTTCGAGCCGTACAGCCCGTCAGGATCACCCGCCGACGTCGCCGAGTTCCTCTGGCCATACGTCGATGCAGGCTGTCGATCATTCAACCTGCTCACGGTCGGGCCCGACGCGGCATCCGTCGACGGCGCTGCCGAGGTTCGCTCTCTGCTGAATACGTGTCGGTAACGTTGGAACGCCTCCGCTGGTGATCCCTGGACTCGTAAGGTGGACGAATGAGCTCTTCTGCTGGTGACCGCCTGCCCGCAGTGTTCATACCCCACGGCGGTGGGCCGTGCTTCTTCATGGACTGGACCATGGGACCCGCCGACACGTGGGACAAGATGGCGGAGTTTCTGCGATCGTTCGACGACGTCGTTGGCACTCGCCCCGAGGCGATACTGGTGATCTCTGGGCACCACGAGGGCGACACCGTCGAGATCATGTCGTCGCCGGCCCCACCGATGCTGTTCGACTACGGCGGGTTCCCGCCCCACACCTACGAGCTCACCTACCCGGCTCCGGGCTCGCCTGAAGTCGCAGAGCGGGTAGCCGATCTACTCGACGACTCGGCGATAGCACACCGCTTCGACCCGCAACGAGGATTCGATCACGGCGTGTTCGTCCCGTTCCTGTTGATGTACCCACACGCCGACATCCCGGTCGTGCAAATGTCGCTCCAGTCAGATCTCGACCCGGAGTTCCACCTCAGGTTGGGCCGAACTCTCGCACCCCTGCGCGACGAGGGAGTTCTCATCATCGGCACCGGGATGAGCTATCACAACATGGGCCGTTTCGGGACCGAGCAATCCAGACGAGACTCCGTGGTCTTCGACGAATGGCTCACCCGAGCCTGCACAGCCGACCCAGCTCAGCGCCACCAATCGCTCACGCAGTGGGCTGATGCACCCGCAGCTCGAGCTTCGCACCCTCGAGAAGAACACCTGCTGCCGCTGATGGTCGTCGCTGGCGCAGCAGGCAACGACGCCGGACGCCGAGTCTTCACCGACGAAGTCATGGGTGCCCACGTCTCGGCCTACGCGTTCGGTGAGCGCGCTTCGGTGAACATCGAAGCCTGACGGTGGCCTCAGCGACTCGCTGAAGAGTTCCCGGCAAGATGGAACCCAGCGGACCCCGTGGGACATGACACGGCCTGCGATGGCGATCAGCTCAGATCAACTCGGAATCGACCGTGCGCCTCGCACCAATCGACCGGGGAACTCGCCAGTCGATTGGCCCGATTCGTAAATCGGGACGCCGGACACGATGGTGTGCAGATAGCCGTCTGCGCGTTGAAGAAGTCGCCGGCCTCCCGCAGGGAGATCGAAGTGCATTTCCGGGCTGGCGATCGACAGTCGTTCGAAATCGATCACGTTGACGTCGGCTTTGTAGCCAGGTGCCAGGACGCCTCGATCGCGCAAGCCGAGCGCCCACGCAGTGTCGCGGCACTGCGCTTGCACGACGAATGGCACCGTCAGTTGTTCGCCGTCGCGGTCGCGGCACCAGTGGGTGAGCAGTGTCGTGGGAAACGAGCCGTCGCTGATCGTGCCGACGTGTGCTCCACCATCACTCAGTCCCGGAACTGTTCGAGGGTGCAGCAGCATCTCGCGCACCGCGTCGAGGCGACCGTCGACGTAGTTGAGCGCAGGAATGTACAGAAAGAGTCGACCGACATCACGCAGGAGCAGGTCGTACACGTACTCCAGTGGTTCACGGCCGGCCCGACCGGCCTGTGCGGCAACGTTGGTGCTCGGGTCGGGTTCGTAGTCGGGCGGGTCACCGAGCACGAACATGTTCTCGAAGATCCGAACGATCCCACCTCCGACTTTCGACTTGTCGCGTTGGCCTTCGTCGGCGGCAAGCAAGCGCTCCTTGAACGCTGGATCACCCATGACAGCGACTCGAGCAGCCACGTCGAGGTCGGCGACTTCCATGTAGACCGGGTTGGCCATGAACGGGTTGAGTGTTCCCTGTAGCCCGAGCAGCAAGCCGATGCCGCGTGTGGCGACCTGGCCCCGGATTTCGAGACCATCGGCATGTGCTTCATCGAGCAGATTCAACATGCCGCGATAGCCATCGGGGTCACGCGGCGATTGGACCAAGGTGAACGAAGCCGGACGACTCGACGCCTCGACCATCGCGCGGAGATTGCCGAACTCGTCGCTGACGTCGATGAAGTCGGAGACGAGTTGGAGCACTCCGGTACCGGCCCGGCCAACACCGCGCGCGATCCCCACCAGTTCCTCTCGCGCCGCTTTCAGCGTTGGGGTCGGATCGCCACGGCTCGTGCGATGGTTCAACGTGCGCGACGTCGTGAAGCCGAGCGCACCTGCTTCGATGGCCTCTTTGGCGAGTTCGGCCATCTCCTCGATTTCTTGCGGTGTCGCCTTGTCGCCGTCGGCTCCGCGGGCGCCCATCACGAAGAGCCGCAGCGCTCCGTGGGGCACCTGCGCCGCAACGTCGATGTCGTGGGGAATCGAATCGACAGCGTCGAGGTATTCCCCGAACGTGGACCAGTTCCAAGCGAGACCTTCGTGCAACGCTGCGCCGGGGATGTCTTCGACACCTTCCATCAACTCGATGAGCCGTTGATGATCTCGATTGTGCACGGGAGCGAAACCAACGCCACAGTTGCCCATCACGACCGTGGTGACGCCGTGGACCGATGATGGTGCGAGTTGTTGGTCCCATGTGGCTTGACCGTCGTAGTGGGTGTGAACGTCGACCCAACCCGGCGTGACCAGGGAACCGTCGGCATCGATTTCTCGCCGACCGGTCTGCTCGACGTGTCCGACAGTGACAATCGTGTCGCCGACGATCGCCACGTCGGCCTCGCGTTCGGGGCCGCCGTTGCCGTCGACGACGATGCCTCCTCGGATCACGAGATCCGGCTGTGGTCCTGTCATTTGAGTCCCCTTCGTGTTCGAGATTTGTCCGGCGCCGCGCTACTCGAGAAGAGAGTTGAGCGATCGGTGAAAGTGTTGTAGCGCCGGCTCGTTGCGTCCGAACACGACGTGATCTTGGGCTCTCGTGTGGTAGCCGCGCTGGATACCTGCCGCTGTCGCGAAGTCTTCGGTGTCGGTGACGCTGACGAGTAGCTCGAAATTCTTAGCCCAGTACCTCTCGGTTCGTTCCGACTTCGGCGGGGTATAGAGCGACACGCTGAGGTGGGCCTCGTCGGCGGTGGCCCCTGGCCGACTCTGGTAGAGCTGCACGTGGTCCTGCTGATGGATCAGCACGGTGTTCGGCACGAGGAACCAGAGGATCGTCGCGTGTGGCAGCAACTCATCGGCGGTGCCATCGGCCGGGTCGAGTTGATCGATCGACTTGCGTGTCGAGATCATCCGCCCGTGTAGCCCGGTCGCGTCGAACACCGAGAAGTCGTCGTGAATCATCGGCGCCAAGGTGTTTCTGTGCAGCGTCGACAGGTGGTAGGCCTCACAGAAGGTGTCGACGGCGAGTTTCCAATTGATCGGTCGAGTGAACGTGGTCGAATCGAACAGTCGATACCCGGCAAGGTCGAATGGGGCGAGTTCTGCCTCGGCACCTTGCAGCGGATCCGGTGGGATCTCGACATCGGGATCTCCAGCGACCCAGATGATCCCGTGTTGCTCGAAGACGGGGAGTGAGGTCAACGACTCGCTCGGTGCTCCGTCGAAGTATTCGTCGCGGCGCCGAGCCGCCAACGTTCCGTCGAGGTGATATGTCCAGCCGTGATACGGGCAGGCCAGACGAGCAGCTTCGCCGCAACCAGAGGTGATCTCCGAACCTCGGTGGCGACAGACATTGAACATTGCCGAGACGTGCCCGTCGCTGTTGCGCGTGACAATCACAGAGGAGCCGCCGACGTCCACTGTCGCGTACGACCGATTGGTCGGCAACAGCCCGGACAGACCGACAACGGTCGGTGCGCTGCTGAGTAGTCGGCGTTCCACAGCAAGCCGGTCCGGGTCGGTATAGGTCGCTGTTGGCAGCGCCATTGTCGCCTCGGCCTCGTCAGTCGCCCTGCCGGCACGGCGGTGGGCGTTGACCCGTGCGAGAAGTTCGCGTTGTCGTTCGGGGCGCATCGGTTCAGCTTGCTACGACGTCGGGTTCGGCTGCAGCCTTGGACTCGATTGCGGTGACGATGAAGTCGTCGAAGTCGGGCTCACGGGTCATCAGCCAGTAGTCGACGAGACGGAATGGCATCGGCGAGCGGACTTTGCCGAACTGGTTGCGGTAGTAGGTGCGCGTGCCCTCGTGGGTCCAGATCAGTTGCTCGTGCATCTCGTCGATTCGTTCTGTGTAGGCGCGGCGTACTTCAGGTCGCACTTCGACAGTTTCAACGCCCTCGTCTGCCATGTTGACGATGCATTTGGTGATGTAGTGCGTTTGTGTTTCGGCCAACCAGATGCCGCTCCCGCCATGACCCATGTTGGTGTTGGGGCCGTACATGACGAAGAAGTTCGGAAACTCCGGCACGGTGATGCCCAGGTGTGCGGTCGGGTTTTCGTGGGCCCAGTCATCGGCCAGTCGGCGCCCGTTGCGCCCTGTGACGTTGAGCCGTGCGGCCAGATTCGTCACCGTGAAGCCGGTGGCCATGATCATCACGTCGAGTTCGTGTGCAACCCCGTCGGCAGTGACACAACCAGTTGGCGTGAAGTGATCGATGCCATCGGTGACCAGTTCGACGTGCGGTTCGCACAGCGTGTCGAACCAACCGTTGTCGATCAGGATCCGCTTGCCGAACGGCGGGTACGTCGGGGTGCATTTGTCGATCAGGTCGGGGCGGTCGCTGAGCTTTTCGGCGATGTAGTCGGCCATCTCCACACGGTGGCGTTCGTTGATCCGGTTCAGTGATCGATCAGGATGCTCCCAGCTCGGATCCTTCTTCAAGAACCGCAAGAGGCCGTCGCCGTATCGCCAGAACTGGGCGAACCGATACCAGCGGTCGTAGTACGGCACGTTGTCGAACAGCCATTGCGACTCGGTGACAACCGGGAGGTTGTACTCCGGTATCGGGCGGGCCCATTGGGGCGTCCGTTGAAAGATCGTGAGCGAGTCGACCTCGCTGGCGATGGTGGGCACGACTTGCATCGAGGACGCGCCGGTACCGATGATGCCGACTCGTTTGCCGGCGAGGTTCGCGTTATCTGGCCATCGAGCGGTGTGGAAGATCTCGCCTGCGAACTCACTCTGGCCAGGGAACTCGGCAACGGTTGGTTGGTTGAAGTGACCTGACGCCGACACGAAAACGGCCGCCGTTTCAACCCGTTCGATTCCGTCGGGTCCACGAACGGTGACATTCCATCGGCTCGAGTCTGGGTCCCACGATGCGGACGTGACCGCTGTGTCGAACTCGATGCGATCCCGAATCCCGAACGCCGTCGCACAATCCTCGACGTACGTTTGCAGCTCATCTCGCGGTGAAAAGAAGTGTTTCCACTCCGAGTTCGGGGCGAACGAGTACGAGTAGAAGTGATTCGGTGTGTCGACACCACAGCCGGGATACCGATTCTCGAACCAGGTACCGCCGACCTCGGCGTTCTTTTCGAACACGCGGTACCCGATCCCAAGTCGACGAAGCTTCGCGGCGAGGCACACTCCCGACACTCCGGCGCCGACGATGATCACGTCGTGCTGATTCTCCGACGCGTCACCGTCGGGCCAGTCGACGTCGTTGGGTTCGAACCCCATGTCCTGGCGAATGAGGGCGATGTATTCGGCGGGTACCTGCTCGCCGAGGAAGATGGAGATCAATTCGCCGAATCCGTCAGCGCCCGGGTCATCGACTGCCGGCGTGCGTCGTTCGAGGCTCAACCAGTCCTCGGCAGCCTGACGAATCTCGGCAGACACCGCCTCGTCGAAGCCCGCGTCGGGGTCCGCGATCAGACGAACATCGCGCATGGGCCGATACGGCGGCTCGAGCCACTTTCGGTCGCCGGTCATGTGAAAGAGACACATGACCAGCACCCTGAGGTCAGCCTCGGCGAGCGAGGCTGCGATACCGGTTTCAGACATGTCGGCCGCCGAGGTCAGGACGTGGTGCGGTCGTTGCCATGATGATCGAATCGATCAAGCGACGCTGGACGACAGCAGGGCGCTGAGGTCGATGCCATAGAGGGCAGCGACATTGCCGCACAGAATTGCTTCGGTTTGTTCGGCGGTCAGCTTCTTGGTCTGCTCGTCGAGCATTTCTTGCGACCACGGCCATGTCGAGTCCGAGTGGGGGAAGTCGTTCGCCCACATCAGGCGTCGCCAGTTCATCTGGTCGGCCTGAGAGAACGCCGTCCAGTCGTCTTGGAACGTGACGTAGATGTGCTCCGCAAAATACTCAGACGGCAGCCGGCTCAGTGACACGCCTGGTTGCAGCCAGTTGCGGTGACGGTTGTACGCATGATCCATCCGATACATGTAATGGGGCACCCAGCCGGCATCGGCCTCGACACACACCACCTTCAAGTTCGGATGACGGTCGAAGACCCCGCCGAACACCAGCGTGCCCATGATGTCCTGAATACTCCGGATGATCGACATGAAGCTGTTGAGACGAGGGCCGCGCCAACCGCCGCCCTTGGCAGTCAGGATGTGAAAACTGAGCGGCAGACCCAGTGCCACTGCTGCCTCCCAGAACGGATCCCAGATCGGATCGTCGTAGTCCTCCTCGGTGCCCGGGTTCCCCGGCATCATCACACCGCGCAGCCCCGCCGCCTTGATCGCTTCGATGTCGGCAATACCCTCCTCGACCGATCGCAGCGCCGTCTGGCCACAACCGAGCAACCGATCAGGCGACTCCGAGCAATACTCGGTGATCCACTTGTTGTACGCGTTGAAGCACGCCCGCTTGTAGTCCACGTCCGGGTGCCCACACAACACCATGCCAACCGTCGGATAGATCACCTCGGCCGCAACCCCATCGCGGTCCTGGTCGGCGAGCCGTTTGGTCGCGTCGTAGCCCGACTGATGGAGTTCGTCGAACTTGACCCCCTCCTGGACGAGTTCTTCGGCTGGCTTTCCCGCAGCCGCTACGAGACCCATCGGGACAGTCGACTTCATACCCGGCACCACGTACACATCGCCGCGAACTGGATCGTTGATCAGGTTCGGCGCCTGATCTCGATACGCCGGGTCGATGTTGGCGATGTAGCAGTCGGGCGGCTCGGTGATGTGCGAGTCGGCGCTGATCACCGGAAAATTGAAAGACATGAGGGTCCCTTCGTGTGGATCTCGCTGACCTTAGATGGTTTGCCGTCGATGAGACAAGACGCAGGTTGTGTTTTATGCCGACCTTGGGAACAACGCCACACAAGTCGGCGCTCTTTCAACGGCCACTGAAGTTCGGGGGTCGCTTTTCGATGAATGCGCGCGGACCCTCGATCGCGTCGGCGGACGCCATCACCACACCGGCCGCTCTCGATTCGACTTTGTAGGCGTCATCGAACGGAAGGCCGTTGGAGGTGATCATGACTTCCTTTGCCTTGCGCATTGCGAGCGGCCCGTTCTCAGCCATTCGCCGCGCGAGCTTCTGTGCCTCGTGCATCACCTGGTTGGATGGAACGAGCCGGTTGACCAGACCCATCTCGGCAGCCGATTGGGCACTGATCCTGTCGCCGACCAGCACGATTTCGGCGGCCTTGGCCCACGGCACCTGACGCGCGAGCTTGGCCAGCCCGCCGCCGGCTGGAATGATCCCGCGAGAGACCTCGGTGAGGCCGAACTCGCTGTCATCGGCCGCTATGCGCAAATCAGTTCCGAGCACCAACTCGGTGCCTCCAGCGAGCGCAAACCCGCGAACGGCGGCGATCACCGGCACCGAGAAATCCGTGCGTCGCAAGAGCGCCTTGTCCAGCAATCTGAGGTCGCCGTGAAGGCGTTCGTCCCATTCGTCCTCGGGCGATCGGGCGCCGGTGAACAGCGGGATGAGCTGCCCCAGGTCGGCACCTGTGCAGAAAGCTCGTTCGCCGGCGCCCGTGACGATCGCAACTCGGATCGTCGGGTCGGCCGCGAGTTGGTCCCAGGCATCGGCGAGCCGGCACACAAGTTCCGGATTCAACGAATTCAGCTTGCTCGGCCGATTCAACGTCAGCGTGGCAATGCCATCGTCGATGTCGACCAGCAACGCTGGCTCAGTTGGGTCCGCAGATTTCGTCGGGTTCGTCATAGTCGTTTCTCCTCCTTGGGAGCATCCCACCGAGATGAGACACAGAACGTCGTGCTGATCGTTTCCCACGCGGCCAATCCGCCGCGTCCGGCCCCGAGCGGTTCACGATTGATAGGCCGCCAGATCCGGTTCGGCCATCACTTCACGGAACCGCGAGAACTTCCATGGCCAGGCCGCTGGAATTCCTCGATCGTCGAGATACCAACTGTTGCAGCCAGTCACCCAGACAGTTGACTTCGCAGCCTCGATCCGGAGCTCCTCGTGTTCGCGCATCGCCCGTTCGGTTGCGTGGATTTCTTGCGACGCTCCGGACTGCAACCGTGAGACCAGCTTCATGATGTACGCCATCTGGATCTCGGCCACCTGGATGAGTGAGAAGTTGCCCACTGGACCGTTTGGCCCGTTGAGCATGAACAAGTTCGGGAACTCGGGCATCGACACAGACAAATAGGCCACTGGTCCGTCAGCCCATACGTCGGCGAGTGATCGCCCGCCAAGGCCGAAAATCTCCATCGGACGCATGAATCGATCGACTTCGAATCCGGTTGCGAGGACGATCACATCGAGTTCGTGCAGGCGACCGTCATCGGTCCGGATTCCACCGGGTTCGATGTGCTCGATCGACGACGTCACCAATTCTGCGTTGGGCTGCTGGATCGCTTGATAGAAGTCCCCAGACACGACCAGCCGTTTACACGCTGCGCGGTAATCGGGTTCGAGTTGCGCCCGAAGTGCTGGGTCAAGGACCTGGCCGTACAGGTGAGCCCGACACGTCTCTTCGATCTGGGCGAGCTGTTCGGACTCGGCATCGACGACGGCGTCAGCGAAGTTCTCGGCGAACGTCGTTTCAAGAAAATCTCGAAGTTCCTCCAACTGTTCAGGCCGGTCGCGGAACGTTGCCTTCTGGTCGTCTGAGAACGGTCGGTTGTCCATCGGCATCACCCACTGCGGGGTGCGCTGAAAGAGTTCGTAATGAGAGACTCGATCGACGAGCGCGCCGGTGATCTGGATCGCGGTCGAGCCCGTACCGATGACCCCGACACGCCGTCCCTCGAGTTCGACATCGTGGTTCCAGCGTGCACTGTGGAAGACATCGCCTCTGAAGTCATCAAGGCCGTCGAAGGCCGGTTGCTTCGGGTGATGCAAGACTCCGGTGGCCGCAATCACGATCTCGTAGTCGTCGACGTCACCGGCAGCTGTTTCCAATGACCACACCCCATTGGCGAACGTTGCCCTTTTGACTTCGTCCCCCAAACGCAGATGAGGCCTCACGCCGTAGTCGTCGGTGACCCGCTCGAGATATTCCTGAATCTCTTGCCCAGGTGAGAACATCCGGCTGAACTCCGGATTTGGGGCGAAGGAGTACGAGTACACGTGCGACGGCACATCGCATGCAATGCCCGGATATGAGTTGTCGCGCCACGTTCCGCCGATTCGGTCGCCCTTCTCGTAGCACACGACGTTCGAGATGCCTGCCTTGCGTAACTCGATCACGGCGAGGATTCCGGCGACGCCGGCCCCGATCACAGCAGCGCGTACGGGCCGGTCAGCCATCAGAACCGAGTTGTGTACCGACGAGTAGCGAGCTGAACGCAACACCCTTGTCGACGCTGGGTTCGCGGGGGAGCCCGAGGACTCGTTCGCCGATGATGTTCCGTTGAATCTGGTCGGTTCCGCCGCCGATCGAAATGAGGTATGACGAGAACCCAATGTCGTGCATGCGACCACCCAACGGAGCGTCGTCGCCCCACAGCGTTGTGTCTGCGCCGCACACTCGGAACATCGTCTCGCGCAGCGTCCTCAGGAGATGACTTGCGGCAAGCTTGCCAACAGAGACCTCGGGTCCAGGACGGCCACCCCGCTCGATTGCTCCCTTGACGCGAAGATCGGTAAACCGTGCGATTTCGAGCAGTGAGTGAATGGTCGCCCATTCCTGCCGGAAGATGGGGTCATCGGCACGCCCGTATTGTCTGATGAGACTCAGCAACAGTGCACCAACACCGCCCGATGACGCTCCGTCACTTGGCTTGACCTCGCGCACGAGGTCGCCCGCTCGCGCAGTGAGATCGAACTTGGTGATCGACATGCCGCCGCCGGAACTGCCGAACGACCCCGCGCTGAGCATCGTTCGCTCGTTTGCGAGGGTCGTGAGTGCCACCGCCCAGCCAGACCCGACAGCGTCAAGGGTGTTCTCGACCGGAACGATCGCATCGGTGAGGAACACCTCGTTGAAGATCGAGCGACCGGTCATCTCCCGAATCGGACGAATCTCGATGCCGGGCTGATCCATTTCGATGACCATGTACGTGAGGCCTTGATGTTTCGGCAGGTCTGGATTCGTGCGAGCGACGAGGATGCCGTACTTCGCGATGTGCGCTCCCGAAGTCCAGACTTTCTGACCGTTGATGACCCACTGATCGCCGTCGCGCACCGCCTTGGCCTGCAGTGACGCCAGGTCCGAACCCGAACCCGGTTCGCTGAACAGCTGGCACCAGATCTCGCCGCGGACGATGCCTGGAAGGAAACGATCTTTCTGCTCCGCGGTACCGTGCGACAAGATTGTCGGCCCAGCGAGGTTCGCAGCAATCCCGGCGGGCGGTCCCAATGCCCCGACCTCGCGACGCGCCAGATTCACGAGTGGTGCGTCGTGCGCGCTGACTTCACGCCCGTAGCGGTCTTCTGGCCAGGTCGGAAATCCCCAGCCCGATTCAGCCAACAGTGACCACCAAGCCCCGAGTTCGAGATTCGGGTCCCAGTTCGCCTCGAACCAAGCGCGTGCAGCGGCGGCCACATCGGCCCCGGCGTCGGAGGACGAATCCACTCGCAGATCATTGTTCATGCGACATATCATGTCAGATGTCTCTCAGTGAGGGCAATCCGAGTCGCTGTCGACGACCAACTTCGTCAGGTGGACAAACGGTCGAGAGGAACCGAGATGAACAAACCTTCGCTCTCGGCGAACCGTTGCCCGTCACATGTTGCCTCCCCATCGATCCACAGCTTTCGACCGTCGCGGTCGCGGAGCCGGGCGCGGAACTCCAACTCAGTGCCAAGGGGCGTCGGGGCCAAATAGGACACCGCGAGGCGACCGGTGAAGGCCGGGGTTCGGACCATCGACAATACGAAACCCATGACGTCGTCGAAGACAGCAGCGACGATGCCGCCGTGGGCCCGGCCAGGTGCCCCTTCGAAGGCAGCACCGAACGACACGGTCGCAACGGCGTCATCGCCCTCGCGGTGACACGTGATGGCGATACCCATCGGGTTCGCCAAACCAGACACAATGCAGTCCGGATAGTGTTCCATCGTTGCCCCGTCGGCCGGAACGTCGTCGAAGAGTCGGCGCTTCATGTCACTGACTGGTCTCGATCGGCACGGCGCCGAGTCCAGTTCGGCGGTGGCCTCAGAGACAAATGCTGTGATGCGATCGAGTAGCCGATCGTCGGCCGCATGCCCGACGATTGAGTGGCCGAGTTCGCGAAGTGCGGTCGCGCACGCGATCCGGCTCTCGGTTGCCGCCGCTGGGATCTCGGACTTCGTCGCGTCAGTCATGGCGAGAAGTGCTAGCACGCGATCTCACCACGGTTTCAAACGGCCGCTGCGGAGACGTCTCCGTGTACGTCCCGGTTCGGGACGCGCCGTCGATGCGTTCTGACCACCTGGAACTACCCGGATCCAATCAAGGGCGGCGTTGCCTTGAATACGACAAGCTCCGACTTTTGTATCAGGCTGGCACCGCACTAGCTTTCAGGATCACTGCAACACCGTCGAGAACGAGAGGCCGATGACCGAACTTGAATTTGAACAGGTTGGATTCGTCACCGTCGTCGAGATCCGGTGACCGCCCCACAACTTTCTCGACAGCGCACTCGTGAGCGACCTGGCGATCGCATTCGAACAGCTCGACGCTGACCCCGACTGCCGAGCCCTCGTGCTTGCCGCCGCGGGGACGTCGTTTTGTGCGGGCGGCGACTTCGCTGGCCAGGCTCCCGATGCCGAGTCGTTTTCGGGGTCGTCCAGCAGCGCAATCGATGCAGATACCCATGGCATCGTCGACGCTGGCTCGCTGTATGAAACGGCGCTTCGTCTGTTCGCGATCACCACGCCGGTGGTCGCGGCTGTCCACGGCTCGGCGATCGGTGGAGGGCTTGGTCTGGCATTGACGGCAGACTTCCGGGTCACGTGCCCGACAGCCAGATGGTCGGCCAACTTCAGCCGACTCGGCTTCCACCCTGGGTTTGCGTTGTCGATCACGTTGCCCGAACTCGTCGGAACACCCCACGCCCGACGGCTGCTCTATACGGGCGCTCGCATCAACGGTGACGAAGCCGTCGAGATCGGGCTCGCCGACGAATGTGTTGCTGCAGATGCGGTTCGGACGCGGTCGATCGAGTTCGCCAGCGAGATCGCATCTGGCGCGCCGCTGGCTCTCCAGGCAATCAAGTCAACGTTGAATCGCGGTCGAGCCGATTTGCTCGGACGCGCTGTCGAGCACGAACTTGCCGAGCAGGTCCGTCTCCTTGCCACGAGCGATGCTCGCGAAGGCATTGTCGCGTACGCGGCCCGGCGCCCACCGAAGTTCCTGGCCCGATGAGAGGCCCCACGTCGGTGTTCGGATTGAACAGACACGAGACATACACGACGCACCTGACAAGATCTGTCGCACGTGCCAGAATGAGTATCCACAGCGAGGGGAGCACAGATGTATCCAGGCGTACATGCAACGACGAGGCCTGACCACCCAGCGGTCATCATGGGCCAATCAGGCGAGATCGTCACCTATCGCCAGCTCGACGAACGATCCAACCAGCTCGCTCGAGTGTGGGCCGACGCTGGACTCACCCGAGGTGATCACGTTGCGATCTTCAGCGAAAACCAGCCACGGTTCTTCGAAGTGATGTGGGCGGCGTTGAGGTCCGGACTGTATGTCACGACCATCAACAGCTACCTCTCCGCCGAAGAAGTTGCGTACATCCTCACCGACTCCGGAACACGATCGCTCGTCACGACCACAGCGAAAGCTGACGTCGCCGCCGATGCGCTCGGCGCTGCACCTGGTGTCGAACTGGCCCTACTGATTGGCGACCACGACCCGCGGTTCGTTGAGTACGTTCCAGCGATCGAAGCGATGCCGATCACACCACTCGCAGAGCAACCCTTGGGCGAGACCATGCTGTACTCGTCGGGAACCACCGGGCGCCCGAAGGGAATCAAGCGAGCACTCCGAGAAGCCACCATCGAGGAGGGAGTGTCGACCGGGAATCTGGTCGGTGGAATCTTCGGTATGAACAGCGACACCGTTTACCTCTCACCTGCGCCGCTCTACCATTCGGCCCCGATCGGGTTCAGTTTGGGTGTGCAGTCGTTGGGCGGCACAGTCGTCGCCATGGAGAAATTCGATCCGACCGAGGCACTCCGCCTCATCGAACTCCACCAGGTGACCACATCGCAGTGGGTTCCTACGATGTTCGTGCGCATGCTCAAGCTCAACGCCGAGGAGCGAAGCGCGTACGACTTGTCGTCGATGAGTATGGCAGTCCATGCCGCCGCACCATGCGCCGTCGAGGTCAAGCAGCAGATGATGGACTGGTGGGGTCCGGTGCTCTGGGAGTACTACGCCGGCACCGAACTGAACGGCTTCTGTCTCGTCAAGCCCGACGAGTGGCTTTCGCGACCGGGCACCGTCGGCCGAGCCTTGATTGGTTCGATCCACATCCTGGACGACGACGGGGAAGAGCTTGCCGCGAACGAGGCGGGCACGGTCTACTTCGGAGATGGTCCGGCCTACGAGTACCACAACGCTCCCGACAAGACCGAAAGCGCCAAAGACCCGCGAGGCCGAGGTTGGACAACGCTCGGCGACGTTGGTTACGTCGACGACGACGGATGGTTGTTCTTAACCGACCGCAAGGCGTTCATGATCATTTCTGGGGGCGTCAACATCTATCCGCAAGAGATCGAGGACTGTCTGGTGCTGCACCCCAAAGTCGCAGACATCGCCGTGTTCGGCATCCCCGACGACGAGATGGGCGAAGCGGTGCACGCCGCCGTACAGCCCGCAGAAGGGGTGCGCGGCGACGACGCCTTGGAGCGCGAACTACGCGCCTTCCTTCGTGAGCACATCGCCCACTTCAAGTGCCCAAGGGGGTTCGAGTTCCACGACGAACTCCCCCGCCTCCCGACCGGCAAGCTCTACAAGCACAAGTTGCGCGCACCGCACTGGGATTCGAAGAAACGAGACATCTCATGAAGTTCGACGTGATGACCGGCGGCCTACCGCTTCGCTCAATGGCCTCGTTCGCCGACGACGCAGCCCGTACCGGCTACTCCGGAATCGTGGTCACCGAAGGGGCGCGTACCGCATACATGGGATGTGGAGCGGCGGCACTCGCAGCGGAGATCGACATCCTGACCGGGGTCGCCGTGGCGTTCCCGCGCAGCCCGATGGTCACCGCTGAGATCGCGTGGGAGCTTGCTGAGGCAACCGCCGGACGCTTTCGTCTCGGGCTCGGCACCCAGGTGAAGGCCCACATCACTCGCCGCTACGGCTCCGAATTCGATCATCCCGGCCCGCGACTGAAAGAGTATGTGCAGGCCATGCAAGCCATCTTCCGGGCGTTTCGCGGCGATGAGCAACTCGCCGTCGACGGCGAATTCTTTCATCTCGACCTCCTGCCCGACCAGTGGTCCCCGGGCAGGATCGAAGCCGCAGATCCGCCGATCGACGTCGCGGCGGTCAACCCGTGGATGCTGCGGATGGCGGGTGAAGTAGCCGACGGTGTGCACGTCCATCCGCTGAACCACCCGACGTACATCACAGAGACGGTGTTGCCCAATCTCGCGGCTGGCGCCGCAGTGGCTGGACGAGATGCCGCGACGCTGGAAGTCATCGTGCCCACCTTCATCGTGCCCACTGACGGCGACGAAGCGAAGTGGCGTGAATTCGCTCGCATGCAGGTCGCTTTCTACGGGTCCACACCGAACTACGCGTTCATCTTCGAGCAACTTGGATTCGAGGGAACAACAGACCGTATTCGCGAGCGACAAAAGGCCCGAGATATGGCCGGCATGTCCGTCGAGGTCTCCGACGACCTGCTGTCCAACTTCATCGTGACAGGCGCATTCGACGAACTCGCTGACAAGATCCTCAGCCGCTACGACGGACTGGCAACTCGAGTTGTCAACTACTTCGGCGGCCTCGATTGGTCGAGCAATCCTGCATCGATGGCGAAGTGGGCCGAGGTCGCCCGTGGGGTCACGCATCCATGAACGAGGATCAACTCGACTTCGACATCGTCATCGTGGGCGCCGGTTTCGCCGGTGTCTTTCAGCTACACAAGCTCCGCGCATTGGGGTTCTCCGTTGTGCTGCTCGAAGCCGGTTCGGGGCTCGGCGGCATCTGGCATTGGAACTGTTACCCGGGAGCGCGAGTCGACTCACACGTCCCGGTGTACGAGTTCTCAGACGAGGAGCTGTGGCGCGACTGGTACTGGGACGAACGGTTTCCTGACTGGAAAGCGCTTCGCAGCTACTTCGCCTATCTCGACGACAAGTGGGACTTGAGCCGCGACATCAAGTTCGATACCCGAGTCACAGGAGCGACCTGGAACGAGGACGGCGCAACGTGGCACGTTGCCACGGACAAAGGCGACGCAGTGCGATGCCGGTTCATGGTGGTCTGCACCGGCTTCGCATCGAAACCTCATCTCCCCGACTTCGATGGGCTCGACGACTTCAGCGGCATCTCGACGCACACCGCCCGCTGGCCACAAGAAGGCATCGACATGACCGGCCTTCGCGTCGGCATCATCGGCACCGGAGCCAGCGGTGTGCAGGTCACCCAGGAAGCCGCGAAGGTCGCCGCGAGCGTGACCGTGTTCCAGCGGACCCCGATCATGGCGCTCGCCATGCAACAGCGCGCCCTCACCCGCGACGAGCAAGACCATGCCAAGGCCGGCTATCCCGCCATCTTCCAGACACGAACCGAAACGTTCGCCGGATTCGACATCATCCGAAGCGACCACGGCGCATTCGACGTCGATGACGACGAACGGCGCGCCGGCTTCGAACGGATGTGGCAAGCCGGGGGCTTCACGTTCTGGGCCGGGAACTATGGCGACGTCATGATCGACGAGGCAGCCAATCGAACCGCCTACGACTTCTGGCGCGGCAAAGTCCACGAACGGGTGAACGATCCCGCGGTCGCCGAAATTCTCGCCCCCACGGAACCGCCCCACCCGTTCGGCGTGAAACGGCCATCGCTCGAGCAGACCTACTACGACCTGTTCAACCAGGCCAATGTCACACTGGTTGATCTACAGGCGAACCCGATCAAACGGATCACGGCCGCCGGTGTACGGACCGCTGCCACCGAGCACGAGTTCGATCTCATCGTTCTCGCGACCGGATTCGACGCGGTGACGGGCGGTCTCACCAGCATCGACTTCGAAGGGACCAACGGACGCCGATTGAAAGCCTCGTGGGCCGATGGCGTCCACACCCACCTCGGACTCGCGAGCGTCGGTTTCCCGAACCTCATCTACCTGTACGGCCCACAAAGCCCGTCAGGCTTCTGCAACGGACCGACATGCGCCGAGGTCCAGGGCGGTTGGGTCATCGACTTACTCACCCATCTCCGCGACCGCGGCGTCACCCGCATCGAGGCCACCCAGGAGGCCGAACAGGCATGGAGTGAGCAGGTCGCGATGATCAGTGAGATGAGTCTGTTCACCAAAGCCGACTCCTGGTACATGGGCGCCAACATTCCTGGCAAGAAACGTGAGCTTCTCAACTATCCCGGCGGGATTCCGCTCTACGCCGACCAGTGCCGAACCAGTGCCGCAAACGGCTACAGCGGATTCGAACTCGCCAAGGGACCCACCCGTTCCACCGAAGCAGGATGACGCGATGACGCTGCGATTTTCGTCCGGCGGGTTATGAGGCGGCAAGGCGTCGGTGAGATCCACAGCAACGAGGACCCGATCAACCACGAGAGGCTCAACATGAAGAATGTCGCAGGCAAGGTCGCCGTGGTGACTGGCGGCGCAAGCGGAATCGGACGCGCTGTCGCGGCTCGCTTCGCCGCGGCTGGTGCCAACGTGGTGATTGCCGACATCGAACAGGGCGCCCTCGACCAAACCGTTGACGACTTCGGCCGAGCCGGCCATGCAGTACTCGGCGTTCGCTGCGATGTATCCGACGGCGACTCAGTCCAGGCACTCGCCGATCTGACCATCGCCAAGTTTGGGGCTGTACACATTCTGCACAACAACGCCGGCGTGGGAATCGGCGGTCCGATCTGGACCCACTCGACCGCCGACTGGGAATGGGTGCTCGGAGTCAACCTGTGGGGTGTGATTCACGGGATCCGGGTATTCGTGCCACTGATGATCGAGCAGGGTCTACCGGCGCACGTCGTGAACACGGCTTCGATGGCAGGTCTCATCTCGATACCGAACCTGGCCGCGTACAACGTCTCCAAGCACAGCGTGGTGACGATGAGTGAGACCCTCGCACGCGACCTGGCGATCGCCGGGCACGACATCGGAGTGTCCGTACTGTGTCCCGGGTTGGTGTCGACCAACATCTTCGAGTCACAGCGCAACCGTCCGCCCGACCTGACCGCCACAGCCGACGATCAAGTATCGGCGAGCCTCGAGGGGATGATGAGCCGGGTTGACAAGCAAGCCCGCCGTGACGCGAGTTCATCGTTCAACGGGATGATCACGCCCGACGCCGTCGCGAACGATGTCTTCGATGCCATCATCGACGAGCGTTTCTACATCCTCACCCACCCCGAGTCCACGCATGAGCGTGTGCGAACCCGGATGAACGACATCGTCGAAGATCGTCAACCCTCGCCACTCGGCGGTCCCCAGTGAGACCGACACTCCAAGCACCGCCGGGAGCGGCCTGATGTCGGTCGTGCGAAGTGAAACCCGCGGAGGGGTCTGCACCGTCACGCTGTGCGACGACGAGCACCGCAACGCCCTCGGCCGCCAACTCGTCGCGGAGATGGTGGCGGCTTTCGACGCCGCTGAAGCCGACGACGACGTCCGCGTCATCATCCTCACCAACGAAGGGCGAGCGTTCTGCGCTGGAGCCAACCTGTCCGAGCGATCAAGTAGCACAGACGTTCCTGGGGCTCTCATCGACCCGATGCAACTCTTCGGACGATTCGCCAACTCCCCCAAGCCATATGTGGGCCGGATCGCCGGCCATTGCGTCGCAGGAGGAATGGGCCTCGCCGCTGCGATGGACATCTCGGTCACAATCGACGACGTCAAATTCGGCTTCACCGAAGTCCGTATCGGCGTGGCGCCAGCCATGATCTCCGTCGTCTGTCTCCCCAAGCTCCGCACCGCCGACGCCCGGTCCACGTTCCTGCGTGGCAATCGCTTTGATGGCACCGAGGCCGCCCGGATTGGGCTTGTCAATGCCGCAGTCCCGCGCGATCAACTCGACGCCGGGATCGACGCGATCATTGCCGACCTGCTCGCCGCCAGTCCGGACGCGTTGGCGACGGCCAAGCAGGTATTGAACGATGTGCCGACGATGTCGACCGCCGACGCCTTCGCGTGGACATCACAACTGTCCGCTCAACTCTTCGAAACCAGCGAGGCCAGGGAGGGAATGACGGCATTCCTTGAACGACGACCCGCCTCGTGGGTGCTCCCACTCCCCGACCGTGCCAACTTCAAAACCTCCACCTGAGAGACCCGATGCACACAACACCCATTCAATTCCGTTCACACGACGACCTGTCTCTCGTCGCCGACCGCTGGGGACCCGACGACGGCCCCGACGTGTTGTTGCTACACGGCGGCGGGCAGAGCCGTCACGCCTGGAAGAACACTGGTGAAGTGCTCGCAGCCAAGGGGTTCCGCGTCACAGCCGTCGACTCACGCGGGCATGGCGACAGCGATTGGTCGCCAACCGGCCGATACGACATGCAGGACTTCGGTCGTGACATCGTCGAAATCGTGGCCACCATGCCCGAACCCCCAGCCGTCGTCGGCGCCTCCATGGGCGGCATGAGTTCGCTCCTCGCACAACGGTTCGCTCACCACCAGCTCTTTGCAAGCGTGGTACTCGTCGACGTCACACCGCGCATGAATCTCGACGGCGTTGCGCGCATCATGAAGTTCATGTCGGCCCATCCCGACGGATTTGCTGATCTCGACGAAGCAGCTACCGCAATAGCCGGCTACAACCCTCACCGCGACAAGCCACGCTCGTCAGCCGGACTTGAGCGCGTGCTCCGACAGAGCGACAACGGCCGCTGGGCCTGGCGTTGGGATCCCAAGTTCGTCACGTGGCGACAGGAACAGAACAGCGCGTCACCAACGGGGTTTCAAGACCGCATGGACCGCATGGCACTTGAAATGTACGAAGGGGCTGACGCGGTCGAGGGCCCGATCCTGCTCGTGCGCGGCCAGCAGTCAGACCTGGTCTCCGAAGAGGTCGCCGAAGAGTTCCGTGCCCGTCTCCCCAACGCCGCATACGTCGACATTCGCGGTGCTGGCCACATGGTTGCCGGCGACGACAACGACGCGTTCACCAACGCAGTCGCCGGCTTCCTCAATGCAGCTCACGCCTCGAAACGCTCGAATACAGGTCTTTGACCATCGATCCCCCAGCCTGATCGCTCACAGAGGCGAGGCGACCATGACCTCGTCGGGGCCGGGTGACGTGAGGACAATGGAACGACTCGAGTGCGTCGGTCTTCGCATGCTGCTGCTGGCTTGATCCGTTTGCCACGATGACGAGGAGGTGACCGTCGTTGCGAAGGGCGGTGAGGCAGGAACGTGCACCCTCGCAAAGCGTCGTGAGTTCGACGATTCGCGATGGGTACGCGACGAGGAGTTGGTCGATCGAGTCTACAGTTCGTGTCCCGATCTGATTGCCTCGAACACGGCTCGGCGGTCGGCGTACCCGTCCTCGTCGATCGTTGCGATCCAGTTGGCGGCGCCCGAGGGCAGCTCGCGTTGGTGGGAGAACTCCTGAGCCCATCGACGTAAGGCTGTCTCCCGCTCCGCCAGCGTGTTGTCGAGATCGATCATCACAAGCACGTGAGGGAGTCTCGCCGCGCCGTCGTCGCTGATCCACTCGATATCGCCAGCGCATATTCACCGTCCGTCGGGCCCGAACCGCGCTGCACCACGCCCAACTGCAGCGCTCGATATTCGCGGCGCAGCGACGGCTGAAGACCCGTCCGGGATCCGGCGTTACGCGAACGTCAAGCTCGATAATGCGGTGCTTCGGATTTCAGCGTGAGTTGAGGTCGAGGAGCGACCAGTCGGGTTTGCCGGCGTAGAGCAGTGATCGGGTGCGGTAGTTGGTCCAGTTCGTGATCCCGAACGCGACACGCTTCACCCTCTTGATCAAGTTATTGACGGCCTCGGTGGGCCCGTTCGTGAATCTCGCTTGGTGCCACGCGGCGATCTGGTGGCGCCACGTGGTGATGGTTCGTCCGAGGCGGCGGATCTCTGGTGGGCAGGACTGGTCTTGGAGATCGATGCCGAGCTGGGCGACGAACTCGACAGCCACCTCGGCATCGTCGATCGCGTATAGGGATCTGACGACTTCCTTGGCGTGCCATGCGTTGCGGACCTCGCCTTTCGGGTCGCCGGCCTCGAGTAGCCCGACCAGTTTCAGGTTCGACTCGTCATCGAGACGCTCGTGCGCGATGGTCATCAACTTGCGAGACCGGTAGAGCGGATCGGTCTTGCGACCGCGATGGCCACACGTCTCGTTCTGCACGCGTCGGCGGACTTCGTCGAGCACGAAGTTGGCGAGCTTCACGACATGGAACGGGTCCGCGATCTGGACGGCGTGCGGGAGCATCGTGTCGAACACCGACCGATACGAACCCGACAGGTCCAACGTCGCCCACACGATCCGCGCTGACCACTCGACGGGCTGATCAGCGAACCATCGACAACAGCTCGCAGCGTCACGACCAGGCACGACGTCGAGGAGTTGGCCGCGTGCGACATCGACGACTTGGGTCGACCACAGCCGGTGTTTGAACTTGCCTTCGCGACAGAACAGCACCTCGTCGAGCCCGACCGCGACGGTCTTGCCGATGCGGTTCGGGTCGTCGATCAACGGTCGGCCGTGGTGGTTCACGGCGTCCATCACCGTGTGCCAGTCGCAGCCGAGATCGGCCGCGACCTCCGATACTGCTCGGCCGTGATGGCCGACCTGGAACGTCGCCCACCGACCCGCACGATCCGTCATCCCAGCACGGTCGGCAGCGATGCGATGGTCGGACTCGACGAACGTGACGACTTCGCAGTTCGGGTTCGGGCATCGCCACCTCGACTTCGACCAGACCAGGCGGGTTCGCCGTTCGAAGCACGGCAGATCGACCAGCTCGACGTCGAGGTCGTCGTGACGCCACACCGCGCCCGCACACGTCGGACACGACGGTCGTTGAGCGCGCGTGGTGATCGCGATTCGCAGCCATCTCGGCCAGTCACCCACGCCGTCGACGTTGACGTCGGGCAACCCGACAAGGGCTTCGCACATGCGCGTAGGATTGGTCTCCAACAGGGGCTCCCGGGTTCGACGACGTTAGACACCGTCAGACTCGCAGAGCCCCTGTGTCGCGCCCGGGATCACCTACCCGATCAGACCGAACTCACGCCCAGATCCGAAGCGCCGATAATGCTCCAGTCGTCTCGGTCCAACCGACGATCCGGCGGCGTCCGGCAAATGTGCGTTGGCTATCCCTCCGCCAGTGCGTCTTCGGTGTTGACGTATTCCATGAACCGGTGCTTGGCAGCGAGGACGGATTGGGCGAGTTCGGGGCTACCGGTGGCGTCGGCGTAGTGCTTCTCGACGTTGCGGATCGGGAGTTCGACCATCGGGTCGTCGAGCACGCAGCCGGCGATGCTCGTGGCTTTGAGGACGAGAGCGATGTCGTCCACTTCCATGGCGAGTTCCATCAGTCGTGCGGCGTAGTCGATCACGCCACTCTGCAACTGGCTGGTGATCCCTTCCGGGCTGACCCATCGGTACCCGGATCGAACCCGGAACAGCGGGCCACGAAGGAGTGGCAGACCGTCTCGGAGGACGTTGATCGCATCGAATGAGGTCATGTCGAGTGATGCGTCGTAGCGGTGGCGGAGGAGGTCGTAGTCGGTGAGTACGAGATGGCTGAGTTGCATGGCGCCGTTGGAGTAGCGGCCGGCCTGGGCCTTCGAGAGCAGGTCCAAGCCATCGGGTCCGGCGCCGAGCGTGCGTCGGAGTCCGGAGACTCGGTTGCCGGCGGTGCGGTCGCTGATCTCTTCGCCGACGTTCGTTTGGACTAGGTCTTTGGTGAGCATCGACCGGTGCCGTAGGCAAGTGAACAGCGCGAGCATCTCGACTTCTTGGGAGCTGAACTTGCGATCGCCACCGTCGACCTCGACGGTGCCCATGACCTTGATGAGTACCTCGTACGGCGGCGGTTCGTATTGCTCGTCGTCGATTGGTTCCTCTTGCTCGAGTTCCGGTCCGGGAATCGCGGCGGTGGCATCGACATGAGTGGGCGACTCCAACCCGGAGTTTGAAGGATGACCGGTCGGACTCGCGTCGGTCGTCTGCGTTCGAGGTAGTGGTTCGGTGGGTCCGTGGGCGGCCGAGTCGAGCATTACCGCCGCTTGGGCAGCAGCTTCGAGGGTGACGTTGGGGACTCGAAGTTCGACCTGTTCCCAGCATCCAGTCTCTCCTTCGACCGTGATCCGCTCGATGGCGTCGCCGTGTTCTCCGATCAGCACCACAGCGTTTCCGGACGATGGTTGGCAGAGTTTCATGAGTTCTTCGAGCAACGTCTGCTCGGTGGTGCTGAGTGCTGCGCAATCGATGATGAAGATCTGGGGGTCGTGGTCGCCGTCGTCTTCGTCGAGTCGAGCGCGTGCGGCAGTGATCGTGTCGGCGTCGCCAGTTCCGTGGAGTGCGAGCATCTGGCGAGCGGCAGAGATCGAGCGTTCAACGGTCGTGTTCGTCCAGACCCGGTCGCACAGGTCAGTGGAGTCAACGTGTAGCCCGACGAGGCAGACATCGATGGGGACACCGAGTGGTCGGGTGGCAAGTTCGAGCACCATCGATCGGGCCAGTCCGAGCGCCGCTTCTCGGTCACCGACGATCGCTACACGCGCCGCTGTTTCGAGGTCGAGCAGCACTTCGTGGCCGTCGCTGTCGTTGCGAGTACCGATGGTCACGAGTGCCGGCGTGAGGAGTTGGCGCGATGTATCCGTGGCGTCGCCTTCGAACCGATGCGTCCACGACCGGCCGCCGTCGACACTCGACCATCCGCTCGGCGGTGACGGGGCGGGTTGGGTGAAGAGGAGTTCGAGGCGGTCGGTGCCGAGTTGAACAGCCCGAACCGGTGGCGGTTCGGCGTACTCGCGTGCGTATGGCGTGAATTGTCGGAGCAGAGTCCGCAGCGTGGAGAGACGGTCGGCGTCTTCTCGCTGGGTGATGGCGAGTTCCGTGCCTGCTGCGACGGACGGCGGTTCGACGGGTCGTTCACCGACCGGCACGTTTGCCATGCGTCGGCGGCGCAGTCGGCGGGCGGTCTCGGCGAGGCCGGTGAGGAGGAGCAGTCCGGCAGCGAGTGTCGGCCAGACCGATCGCTGCTCGTCGGCGAAGACGGACTCGAACTCGTTACTCGAATCCTCGTCGGCGGCGGGCGCGCTGCTGCCCGGCACAGGCACCACCTCAGCGGGTGCCGACGAAGGCACGGGCGCCGTTGCCCGAGGCGGGACGGTTGAGGGCGCTGGCAATGCGAGTTCGGGGACGATCTCGACATTGGTCGGCAACGACGGTTCGTCGAGTTCCGCGTCGTCTGGGATCGGCGCGGGCAAGGTCGGTACCGGCTGCTCTACGATGGTCGGCTCATCATTAACCTGCGCCTCGACGGCTTCAAGGGTGAGGTTCCAGCCGGGCATGATGAGGTTGGGGTCGGTGAAAGTCTGGCCGTCGTTCATCGGTTGGTTGGCGTTCAGTTCCCACAGTTCGGTCCACCGGTCCGGGTGGCCGAGATGGCGCTCGGCGATACCCGCGAGCGTGTCACCTTCGACGACCGTGTACGTACTGATCTGGGCAGCGTTGCTCGGCTGGACGCTTGGTGCGGTGAACACCCAACCGGGATGGATGACCCAGGTGTCGTTGTCGAAGATGACGCCGGGTGCGACCTCTTGGCCGATGAGTTGTTCGCGAAGTTCGTGGTGAAGTGAACCGTCGCCAAGGATGGCTTCGGCGACATCCCACATCCCGTCGTTGGCCTGCACCTCGTATTCGGTGACAAGACCAGGCGCGGTGGACGAGGCCGTGGCTGCAGCCCCGGCAACGACGGGGACCGTGACCAGGGTTCCGGCCGGAAAGACCCCACCTGACCACTCGCTCGACCGGTTCATCGCGATGATGTCATCGCGAAGTGTTTCGTCGCCGAGATCGACCGCAAGCGAGAGAGGAGTCTCGCGCCCGGTCGTGAGGACTGTCGTCGTGGTGGGCTCGGTCGGGGCGCTCTCGGTCGGGTCGGCCGGTGCTGTCGCGGTTGGATCGAGTGGGTTTACGAGGTGCGCCGATGGCGGCGCAGCGGCAGTGCCAGCACTCGACCAGCTCGACACCGTTGCAGCGGTCGTGACCGAGCCGAGAAGCGCGATACGAACCAGCCTGTGCAGGATTCCGTTTCCACCCGTCGGCATCGATAGCGGCGCACGTTTGGGTCGGTCGATCGGCGCAGAGCGTGCTCGGATGATGGCGAAGACTTCGGAGGCGACTTGGATCATCGCCCAGATCCAGATCACCACGAACATGGCAGCAGCGATCCGCATCGTGGTGTCGTTGGTCAGTCGACCGCTGTTGACCTCGCTGCGCAATACCGCCCATTCGGGCCATGGCCGGCCGATCAGACGAACGACCAACACGGGCGGCACGATGATCAAGACGAGCAAGGTGAGCGACGCACCGACGCGCACAGCGAGTTGTCGGGGGTGGTTCATGAGTACTCCAGTCGGGCGCGGCCCTGCGCCGTGGCGACGATCTGTGATGCGCCGGCGAACTTCGCGAACGTGGTCGATCGCCGTTCGGTGATTGCGACGACAACGGTGTCCCGTGTCGGGAACGACACGCTGACGTCGCTGGCCGGCACGCCGAGGGCGGTGGCGTGATCAACTGCGGCTTGGCGTGCGTCCGCGGCTTGCAGGCCGTCGCTGGGTGATCCGGTGGCAACGGCGGCGCGTGCAGCGCCCTCGGCGGTGTTCGAGGCATGTCGTTCGGCCGAGAGGTAGCGGGCGCCGTCGAAGATCAGTCCAGCCCCTGCAATGACGATCACCACGAGCAGCACGAGTCCGACGGACGCCGAACCCTGATCGTTCCGGATGCGGCGACAACTCATCTGCGGAACCTCTCGACGACTTGGGTGTCGCTGACCGTGACGGTGCGTTCGCCGGGGGTCCAGACACCGGTGAGTGCCTGGTTGGAGACGTTGCACGAAACGGTGACGGTGACTGTTCCGCCTTGCCACGTGCCGAGGTCGGACGGGTTCCAACTCATCGAGGCCGATGGATCGCCGAGGCAGCGGCCGGGCAGTCCGGATCGTTGCACTGCGGCGTCGGCAGCGGTGCGGGCCTCGTTTGGGTCACGTGCGATGGCGGCGGCGCGTGCTGCATCTTGTGATGCGTTGGTGACCTGTACGCCGGCTGCCGAGAGTCTGCCGATGAACCCGAGGAAGGTGATCGCGACGAGCGCGGCAATGCCGAGATAGACGACCTCGACGGCGTTGACGAAGCCAGCATCTCGAGGCACGGTTCTGCTCGCCGGGCGTCTCATTGCTCCCTCGGTGCTGACTCGGTGACGGATGCTCGGAACCCGGCGCTGTCGAACAGCACGCCGGGGGTTGTCCCGGTGATGGTGACCGTCACGATCCCGTTCGTCTCCGAGCACAACACCTGCACACCCGACGACCATCCTCCAGCTCGTCGATCAAGAAGGGACTGGGCCGTGGAGGTGCCTGCCGTACAGGTGCCGTCGAACGCTGCGGCGACGCGGACGCCCTCTGCTGCTGCTTCGTCGAACACGTTGCGCGCATGCCAGAAACTGACCGACTCGACGATGATCAGAACGAAGCAGATCATCGCGACCGAACCGAACATGATCTCGAACCCGCCGTCGATCGCTCCCCGATCTCCCCGGAGACGCGACGGAACCGGTCGACCCGATTGACCGTTTCGATTCATGGTCGCCGGCGTCATCTGGCACCGCTCACGGGGAGGGTGCGACCGGGTCGGGCACGCCCGACTGGGCATCATTGAAGACGCCGATGATGAAGATGCCCGCAGCGATCGCCACGGCGACCGCGACGGCGAGGTAGATCAGCTTCGATGGAGCGTCTTCGACTCCGGACTCGTCGCTGAGGCGAGCCCAGACGTGGCCGGCTCGTTCTCGGCCGTGCTGATAGGCGAGGGTCAGCCAGACCGCAATGGCAGTCGATGCGTGACGGGTGGTGTTGGTGGGCATTGCGGTGTTCTCCTTGTTGGTGTGGGTGTTCAGGCGAAGGCGTCAGAGATCTGGCGCATGATCGGGTAGGCGAGGAACATGACCATTCCGAAGACCATCCCCATCGTCGGAAGTGAGAGGTTCGAGTTGGCCTTGTCGGCGCGGTCCTTGAGGTCGGAGAGTTGCTTGTCGCGCATCGACTTCGCCTCGGACCGGATGGTCGCTGCGACCGAGACACCGACCCCGGCCTGGCGTTGCAGTGACGTCGTGAGCCCTCGGAGTTCGGGTAGGTCGTAGGTTTCGGCCATTGCAGTGAGGGCGTCCCACACGCTGATGCCCATCGGCTGTGCTGTCGAGATCGTCTGACGGAGCAGGTCGAAACCGTCGCCGTCCCCGGCGTCGGCGGCGAACGAGATCGAGTCCTCGACCGAACGATTCGTCGTCAACGCGATCGCGAGCAGTTGGACGAAATCGTTTACCACCCGCCGCAACGCCCGCTGCCGACGAATCGCCCTGGCCCGTGCGTCGGCGACGACACGCCAACCAAACAGCGCCACGACCCCAACGCAAAGCAGACCGAGCAACGGCGATGGCGACACTGACCCGGTGGTGACGAGGAACGAGACGAGCATCGCCATCGTCAGCGTCGAAACGAACACGGCAGCCACGACTTGGCCGAGCACTTGAGGCACGGTGAGCCCCGCGAGGCGAAGGGACTTGCCCAGCCTTTCGTCCACGACGCGACCCAGCGGACCCGACGCCAGCGCGTCCCCGATCCTCGACGACATCGTTCTGCTGTTCACCCGTCGCGATGTTCTCTCGCCGTGAGGCCGTTCTACACGCGCTCGCACCGCACGCAGCGTGAGTCTCGGACGACGAAACGCTCGGATCATCGAGTACACGCCGAGCAGCGCGACGATGCCCGAGAGGACAGCGGTGTTCCACATGCTCATGACGTCACGTCCTCGGGGAGGCGGAGCCGGTAGCGGGCGCCGAGGTCGTAGCGGGTGAGCCGGCGCAACCAGACGAGGCACGTCGCCCACATACCGCACGGGATCAGCAGCCAGATCTGACCCGGCACCGTCCGATAGGGCGACAACAGGTCTGACGCGAAGATGGCGAGGCCACCAACGAACAGGATCGTGAGGCTGACGAGCCGGCGCATTGCGCGTTGGAAGATGCGACGGGTTCGGTCGATCTCGTCGCGAGCACGCATCTCGTCACGCGCAGCAGCAGAGAGTTCATCGAGCGTGTCGTAGATCCGCCCGCCACCCGCTGCTCCGCCAACGACGAGAACAATCGCAGCGACAGCAGCATCGGCGGTCGGATGGGCAATGTCTTCGGCGAGCCCCGCGAGCGCCTCGGGAAGACGGACCCCTTGCCGGCGCCGCAGAGCGAATCGGTTCATCGGCTCGGCAAGGACGCCGGTGAAGTCTTCGGCGACGAGTTCGACTGCCTTCTCGATCGCCACGCTCGAACGGCGAACCACGTCACGGAGGTCCTCGAGCCACTGTGCGATCGCTTCGACCTTCGCCCGTTCCACCTTTGTTTCCGACGTCGCGAACAACCATCGCCACGACACAACGAACGCAGTCACAGCGACCGCTGCGGTCGGCCAACGCGTCAGGAACAGCACTACACCACCAACCACGACGGCGGCGAGCAGATCGCGCTGACTGTTCGCCGACATCGAACGCTTTGGACCGGACGACGGCGTAGGCGGGTTGAACGCGAAATACACCGCTCCCACGGCGAGCGCTGCCAGGAGCCCGGCGACAAGGGCGATGGGCAGCGCGGACATCAGTGTCCTCCGCTGAAGTCGAGCGGCTTGTAGGTGTCTTCGGGCAACGTCCACCACTGATTCGAGAATCCGGGCGACCGGCGCACCAGCTTGCGCATCATGGATACCTGAGGTTCGTTGAGCGCCCGAGCACGAGCATCCGGCGCTCCGTCGACCTCACCGAAGATCCGGTGAAGCACGTAGCGCTCGCCGGCGTTCTCCACGGACGGCGCGACGATCTCGGACACGTAGCGGCCCTCGGAGTTCGAGCCGTCGAGCGACACGACGATGTCCACTGCTCGGTATACCTGTGTCTTCACGTCGCGGGCGTGCTGGCCCGAATCTGAAGCGATCAGGTTGACCAGGTTGTCGAGCGCATCCTCGGAGTCGCCGCCATGCACGGTTCCCATCGCGCCTTGACCCGTCTGCATTGCCCGGACAAGGGGCGCTCCCTCGCCGCCACGGACCTCTCCGACGATGATCCAATGCGCACGGGTTCGCATTGCCGGGCGCATTGCTTCGGCCGGCGTGTAGCCCTTCGAGTCGATCGTCGTCGGGAGCCGTTCCTGGTAGGCGATGACGTAGGGGTGTTTGCCCATCTGCAAGATGTTCAGCTCGAAGTCCGACTCGATCGTCGTGATTACTTCGGTCGGGTCGATCTCCCACGCCGTCGCCCGCAGCCACGTCGTTTTCCCCGACCCCATCGGCCCGACGAACAGGATCCCCAACCCAGCGCGCACACCGGCACGGAGGAACTCGATGATCCCCACATCGGCTGCACCGCGGTCGTACAGCGCATCGAACGAAGCGCCGAAAATCGCTGCGCGCCGGATCGCGATGTACGGGCGCTGCACCGGATCGAAGCCTCCTGCATGGAATCGGACGCCAGGTTCGAGTTCGAAATCGACCTCGTGATTCTCGATGTTGAACGGCCGGCCGTGCTGGACCGAGATGTCGTAGATGATCCGCTCCAGATCACGGTCGCGAGACACCATCGGAGCTGACTCCACGATCGTGCCGTCGAGCGACTCGACCCGGACCGGTGCCGAGCCGAACACCAAAATGTCGGTCACGTTCGGATTCCGCAGCGCACCCATGAGCTTCGGGATCGTGAACAGGCCAGCGATGATCCGATCGATCACCTCCGTCTCGTCAGCCTCCGACAACGGTTCGAGCCGGCCATCGCGGCGAGCCTCTGCGACCTCGGCAAGCACGTCGCGCTCCAATACGAGCCGCGTGCGTTCCTCACGCAACTGGGTTTCCTCGGCCGTCTCGTCACGCCCCTTCATCGGCAGACGGTGCCCGTGGTCGCGACGGACCTCCTGGGCCAGTGTCTCGAGCATTGCGTCGGTCACGGCGCTCATACCGACACCGCCTCTTGCACTCGGGTCTGGCCGAGCAGCGACTCAAGCGTTGCGTGCGCGGCACGTGGGAGTGCGAAGCGACGGATCGAACGATGGTCGAGGCCCCCGCCGCGATGGATGTGATCGATCACCTTCGGCTCCCACGGCCACCAGCCAACGAGACGATCACCGAGTTCACCCGCTACGTCAGGTCCGAACCGCTCCCCCGTCGTCAGCGGAGCGTCGACGACGACCAGACGCGGGTGTGTCGACAGTCCAGCGAGTCCCGGCGACGTCTGTCCCTTCGAGTCGATCCACGAGACAGTCGAGGTCAACGAGGCCGGCTCGGGTGTCGCCACCACCACCACGACGTCGGCGACGTCGAGTATGCGCCAGGCCGGCACGTTGCCACCCCGCATCGAACCAACATCGACCACGACCGTGCCGTCCAGCCGCCCGAGCGCAGCGACCCACGGTCGACGCGGTGACGCGATCGTCGACCACGCCTGGAACGGATCCCACGAACCAGTCACAACGTTCACCTGCCCGAGCCGACGAGCACATCCGGCCAGCGAACGATGCGCCGGCTCTTCCGACCCGGCGAATGCAACCCTCTCCAACCCGCCCGACGTATCCAGCCCCTCGGCGCGACTCGCTAGCACTCCCCCGGCAGAGTCAGCCTCGACGAACCACGCCTCGCTCCCCGACGCAGCAACGGCCGCAGCCAGGAGCAATCCCGTCGTGGACGTTCCGACGCCCCGCCATGAGGTCACCGCGATGACGGTCATTGCTCGGCTCCGAACGGTGTGATGACCAGCACCATCTCGTCCTGCCCAGCCCACGTACCGACCAGTGGGGCGTCCTCGATCGCTACGGCCATGGTCACCGACGCTTCGAGCGTTTCGGAGATCGACACCGACACGATCCGAACCGGCACCGATGCTGGCTCCGCCGATTCGCGGTCGAGCGTCGACACCGCGACGCCGACATCGTCCCGCTGCATCTCGGTCGGATACCTGCCCGACCGCAACACCACACCGACCAACTGCTCACCCAACAGCGTTTCCGGTTCACCAGTCACCGATGACGGACCCAGCAGATCGCCCGGCACCAGATCGGTCAGCGCCACCGCATCGACCAGCACGTCACGCTGAGAGGCGACGTAGATCCGACCGAAACCCTCCTCCGTCGAGATCGCAGTCGTCCCGATCGCAGAGTTCGGAATCAAGTCACCAGCGGCAACCGGCTCGATCACGACGAGCACCTCGGTCCGCTCGGACGCGTTCGACACCGCCCACAACACGAGCAGGATCACGAACAGGAACAGCCCGGTCGCGACGAGCAGCCACGACATTCGGACCTTCGGCCGAGGCGACGACGGCTTCGGCGTCAACCTCTGCTTCGGTGGTAACAGCGTGTCGGTCATCGCACCCTCTCCTGGTCAGTCATTGACATTCACCGCCACCAACTCGCCGACCCGGAACGACACCGGCGGCGATTCCCACACGTAGACCGGCTGCGGCTCCACCGCGCCCGACGCCCAGAACGACACGGCGAACGTCTGACGCGCAGTGATTGTCACCTCGCCAGGTCCCGGCGGCGTCCACTCGCAATCCTGATTGCTGCCCGGCTCGGCGAAGTCCGCCAGAGCGTTCGGCCGAGACGGGAACTCGGAGTTCTCCACTCTCGGGAAGTCGTCCTCACCGGCGACGCATGGGATCACGCCGGAGAACGGTGTCGATGGACGATCGGGGTCAGGCACGAACACGACCTCGAAGTCCAACGCCGTCGGCACCGTGATCAGGTACAACGTCCAACCTCGGTAGTACTCCGGGTTCGAACGCTGCGTCCTCCACGCCGACCCGTTGATCGCCAACCACGCCGGCGACCGCACCACGAGACCACCCCACTCGCCGACCACCTTGTTCTCGTAGACCGCCAACTCCTCGAGCTGCAGGCCGTTGTACAAGCTCGCCAACTGCGTCCGCGGATCGAGCATCGGGTCAGTTGCGGCGACCTCGATGAAGCCCTTGAAGTTCGCGCTGTAGAACGTGTCCGCGCAGTACACCGAGAACGTGCGCGTGATCTCGGCCAACGACGGCCCCTCTGGCTCGTACGCATCGAAGTCGATTGGAAGCGGAACCTCAACCACGATGCCCTCGATGAAGATCCACCTGGTCGACCGAATCGGCCGCTGATCCTCGACCACGTCGATCGTCTCGGGATCATCACCCTCGGCGACGCCCTCACACTCCGCCGCTGCGCCACCTCCGTGCGATCGGAACGCCGAACCACTCGGAATCGACGTGAATACGCCCATCCCTCCTGATGAGTTCCGAATGTGAACCTGACGCGAACCCGGAATGAGAGGCGGACCGCCTCCGCCGTCATCGGGGCCGGCGAACGCGACCGTCGAGCTCACCGCGAGGGCGACACATGCGACGAGAGAGGCAGTTGCTACACGCACGCTCGCTCATCTCGAGTCAGTCGATCAACGATCCACTCCCCGTCTTGCAGGATGACCGAAGCGATCTGCGGGAACTCACGAACGCCTCGCGTCGTGCCCTCCGGCAGCGAGCCGTCCTCGTTGACGAAGACGGTCCCGTCGAGTTGGCAGTCGAAGATGAATGCCTCCGTTTCCGAGCGGGGATCAGCGACCACGACCGGACGCAAGACGATCCCGTCGCTGAGGTCAAGGTGCCGGCCGGCCTCGCGCTCAGGAATGAGCACGTTGTCCGCCAACCGTTGTCCAGCGTCCGCAAAGCTGGCCTGCATCGCTTCGCCAGGCTGCGGGTCGAGCGGGGATTGGGAGGCCTGCTCGTGGTACGCGCCTTGGGCTTCGGCGTAGGCGGCGAGGATCTCGGCGTCCTCCGGCAGCGGGGGGACGACGTTGGCGTCGGCTGGGTCCGGCTCGGTCGCCACGAAGATCCACACGCCGTCCAGCAACTGCGTGATCTCGCCAGCAGAGTTGACGCCCGGCACGGAGTCGACCCGTGGGCCGAGTTCCTCCGGCAAGAAGCCGCCTCCGTTCGCCACGGTCGTGGACGTCTCGACATCGGTCGGAGCAGGAGTCTCGATCGTCGCGGATTGCTCACTCGTCTCGGTCGTCGTCGGCGGTTCGGTCGGTGCTGGTGGCGTTGACGTTTCGGCAGGGTCCGAATCAACCGTCGTGGACGCCCGACTCGGCGGTGGAGCTGTCTCCTCCGGTGTGGCGGCATCGCTGCTACTGCACGCAGCAAGGACGGCGAGGAGCGAGACGCAAAGCAGGTGGGCGGAGGTTCTCACGTGACAATTCCTTTGCTGACGAGGGACGTGGCGACGAGGGACGCAAAGAGCGTTCCAGCCATCAGGTTCGGGCCGAACGCTCTCGGACCACTCGGCCGGACGAGGCGCACGACCAACGCCGAGGCCAAGGCGACGACGGCGATCACAGACGCAGCCGGCCACCAGACGATGGCAATGACGGCTCCGGCCGCTGCAGCGAACTTCACATCACCGAACCCCAATGCGCTGGGATCGAGGAGGTGGAGGAGAAGGAACGGAACGGCGGACACGATGATGCCGAGGAGAGCGCTCGGCCCCGACGAGCCCACGACGCTCCCGGCAACTCCGCTGATGAGTGCGAACGCTGTCCAGAAGTTCGGGAGGCGCAGCTCCCGGATGTCGACGAGTGATGCACGAGCGAGCGCGCCGAGACCAGCGACGAGACAGAGGTGGGCAAGCAGATCGGAGTTCGTCGACCCGAAAGACCAGGCGACCACGGCGATGAGGACGACGCACACGACTCCGAACGGAACTTCGGGCCGGTATGGACTCGCGACACAGGCCACACCTGGGTGTGGAACCCGGACCATTCGTTCGAGGCTTTGCGCATCAGCCTGGCATGTCGGCACGAAGCCGCTCCGGCGGTACAGCTCGATCGCGCAGTCGTTGTCTGGCCGGACCCGCAGAACCAACTCGACCGAAGCACTGTCAGCCGCATCGCACACATCAATCAGCAGTTGCCGCCCGCTCCCGCGTCCCGACGGCCACGCACACAGGTTGGCGATCTCGAACGTCGGCTCGGATTGGCACTTCCACCGGAAGCCGAGCAGAACACACCGAAGACACTCCACCAGTCCGAGCAGGCTCGCCAACGCAATGCCCGCAGCAACCGCCACTCGTGCGGGGCCGACTGCGGCACGACTCATCTCAACTGCCATCAGTCCCGGCACTCCAAGGAGTACGCCGCACCCGACCAATGCCAGATTGCGGGCGAACCTACTCGGAACGCATGACAGCGTCATCGCTGCGCCTTCGTCGACGAGGAGGTGGTCGGCAAAGACGAGCGATCCAGCAGACCGACGAGCTGGCATCCCGAACGCACGCGAGTGGATCGACAACGCAGATCGCACGTTCCGAATTCGGTCTACACGGAAGGCGACGGCCGGATCGGCGTACCGTCCGACGACTCGACAGTGGTGTGACCTTGGATCGGGCCGTACGGCACCCACACGCTCGGACCCGAGGTCCGGCGCACCCAACGAGCGCCTGCGACTACCGAGAGTCGACATAGCGAAAACGTATAACTGATTAACACCTCGTGCAAGGGGGACCACTCCCCATCGCGATCCTGAATGCTCGAACACAACCCCAACAGGCCCCGAAGTGACCCAATCGTTACAGAATTTCTTCGAGTGCGAGCGCCCAGCGCCGACAGATCAACCCACTTTCACCGGGAGCACAATGTGAACCGGTCGAGTCCGTCCGTCGCGTTCACTCGTGATGAGCCCTGCATTGGTCAAGACATCGCGGTAGGTCGTCCACGACGCCCGATTCAATTCGAGGCGCGGGATGAAGTCCGTAGCAAGCGGGCCAACTGACCCGTCGGGCTCGGCCATCTCCGAAAGCCCGATGTACACCCACAGGGCGCGAGCCTTCACTGTCGGCGGAAGCTCAAGCGCCTCGATCTGGTCTCGCGCCCGCACGAAATTGATCGTGGTCGCAAGGGCCTCGGGATCAGCCCCACTCACTGAATTCATCTCGTCCTCGACCGTAGTCCGCCGCTCGTCAGAGGGGAAGAGCCGGATCGCCTTGGCAACTTCTTTGTAACGGTCCACCTCCGACGGGGCCTGTTGGGATCACTAGCCAATCAGTCCGCCAGGAGGCAACCATGCAACCGAAGACGTCAAAACTCGCCGCTCTCCGATCCCCATCTCGCCGTGGGCGCCGCTCTCGCACGCTCACCGTCGCTCAGACAGCGGCTCTACTCGACATCACGAAGGAGTCGACCTTTCGGCTCATCCGAGAAGGTGCGATTCCCGCTCACCGTCATGATGGACGAATCGAAGTCCTCCGGGCCGCCTTTGCGTACATGGCGGAGGTGCAGTCGTGAGTCGCTCGACAAACCACGTCAACTTGCCCGACGGCGCATCCGCGGCCACCGCCGGGCAGCCTGGCCAGCCTCTTCTCGTGAACATCGAAGGCGCCGCAGAGATCCTGGCGATCAGTCGCACGTCGGTCTACCAACTCGTCTGGCGCGACGAGCTCGTCCCGATCCGCATCGGCCGTAGCGTCCGGTTCTCGATCGCTCAACTCGAGGCCTTCGTCACCGAACGCATCGACGACTGAGGTAGATAGAGGGGCTGCGCGGAAAGGTCGGGGCGACCATCCACCAGTCGCTGCCGTGTCTCGCGTTTGATGGCGAGTGAACTCGAGGTGCTACCAATGGGCCGCCGGAACCCAGGAGTCCCACCGCCGCGAGACCTGAGCGGCTCCTCCCCTGTGGTGGTGACGCCATCAGCGTGCGCTACTTTCGCCGCTAGCTCCGTTACTCCCCCGGTAACTCCCCCACGAATCCGCGACGGGTAGTAAAGCGCCTCCTACCAGGCACTATGTAATCCGCTGTCGACGAGGATTCCATTCCCCCCAGCTCCACCTAGGGGGATTGGTAGAAATACCAGTCCCCCACTGGTAGAAATCGCCCAGATCCGGCGACCGAGCTCGCATGGCGCCGAACACCGTTGAAGTGCTCAGGCGTGAGCGTCGGCCGCTGAGCGGAGTGCTTCGGTGATGTCTTGAGCGTCCGGGTGATTCAGCATCGGCCCGTTGAGGATGAAGCGGTGACCGTTGACGTGGCCAACGCTGCGAGCACTCGATTCGACGATGTGTGCTGGCAGAAGCACCCCGTGACGCACGCGGTAGCTCGATCTGTCGAGCAGGACGAACGCCGCAAGTTCGAAGTTCCACGAGCGGAAGACCGACATCTGCCGCTCCCCCGTCCGAATCGGGTCGGAGACGACTCGGCACTTGACCTGCACCGTGGTGCCATCGTCAAACACGACATCAGCCGACTTCTGCGAGTTGGCCAGCAGAGAACCGCCGAGCGCGCGGGCGCACAGCCTTTCTGCGTGGTCGCCAGCAGGCGCGTTCCTCGCGCGAATGACGTTGCGTCGCTCGAGTTCATCGAGGATCGTCGAGTACCTGGCCAGAAGATCGCCGACCGACACGCATTTGAGATCGTCATTCATCAAGTTCGTTGACCGGCTCGTCCTGAGCCATGCGCTGCTGATGCTGCTTCAAGGAGACACCGTCTGGTCGGACCCACGTGGTCCGGCCGTTGACCGAGCTTCCACTCAACACTCCCCCAGCGGTCGATGGCGATGCGAACACATAGTCCTGTTGGAGAACGACCTGTCCGTTCAGCGATGCGAACACGCCTTCTTGCCGCAACGTTTGGCGGAGTCGCCGAAGGAACGGAGGGCAAGATGGTGTTTCGTCTGCTGCGGCGACGGAACCGGCGAAAACAGCGAAACCGTCTGGGCGGTCGGCCCCCTCCCCTGCGGCTCCACGCTCGGAGAACGTGTAGCGCAAATTGGCGTCAGGACGAGCGGATACGACTTCATCGGCCCGCTCAAACGCGTCGAGGCCGAGAACAGGGAAGATCACTAACATCTCGCGCAGGAACCCTTCCGCTTCCGCCCGGTCCCGTTCAGACAGGGGAGGGCTCTGCGGCATGGTCGCGTTGGCGACTTCGGAGCGCTTGGCGTCGGTCGCCAGGCTGACGAGCCTCGACTCGAGGTAGCGAGCGTGGGCCTTGTTCAGGTTGGCGTCCTTCGACGTGAACACGATCGTGGTCGTCCAGAAGTCCTTGCTGCCGCTGCCTTGATGGGCGACGAGCCGCGCCAGAACCTCGTCGCCTTCGCCGATGTAGATGCGCTTCGAGAAACCGCTGTCCTCAGTGTCCCCGAGCAGCACGTAGACACCCGTGGAGCGGAGTTCGGGGCGGGTCTTCACCTCGGCGAGGTCAGACCTCGCGAACACCATTCCGATTCCGGACCATCCGGTCTTTTCGACGATTCGTAGCCCATCCGGAGTTCCGTCGGCGAGGAAGAGCGTGATGGAAACGCCGAGACGGTCACTCATGTGCGGACGTCGCTTCGGGTTGTCTACACACGACGAGCCTCCTTGGCCAAGTGCTTCTTCAACTGTTGGACTGTCATGGCTGGGCTGGCCTTGTGAAGCATCGCATGACAGTTCGGGCAGACGGGTCGGAGGTCGGCGATCGGGTCGACCATGTACTCGGTTTCGGCAAGTGCGATGTCGTTCACGTGATGAACGTGGATGAAGCCCTCCCCGATCTCGCCGTACATCTCCGAGAAGTCCAGGTCGCATGCCTGGCAGCGGAAGCCATAGTGGTCGAGGCAAGCGGCACGAGCGTTGCGATCGCGCTCGTAGCGGTTGACGACGACCCGAGTTCGGCGACCCTCACTGAACAGTTCGCCGCTGCCCTCCTCGGGCGAGACATACGGAAGGTGTCCGACGTGCCCACTCCACCGCTCCTCGAGCGCAGTGAGGTCACCTGTGGGAACCGAGACGCCCGATCCCTGGAGTCGATTCCAAGGCACTCCCGGCGCGACGGTGATGAGTTGTTCAACGGGGAGGCGGTCGGCTGGATCGAGCAGGCAGTCCCACTCCACGTCGGCATATCGGGCTTCTCTGGACGAATCAGCCCAGTGCTCTGCAGGGTAGATCGCCGAGGTGAACATGCCGGATGCGATGAGCCCGCGATCACGGACCTGACGCAAGAGATAGGCCCGATCACCGTTTCGAATTCCTGATGAGCGGGTTCCTGTACTCCAGCGGCCCGGCACGATGTGACCAGTAGACGTGGTCTGCACGTCGGCGGCGTATTCGGCGTCCGTCCAGGAGGGCGTGTCTGGGTTGTACGTCAGGACAATGCCCGCGCTTCGTGTCTGGATGCCAGCCAGTTGGCGATCTTTTTGCCGGGGCGGCGCTCACGCATGACCAGACCCTCGAGTGAATCGCCCTGGGTTTGATGGAGGCTCGTTCTATTGGTTTCCAACCCCGGTCGGGGCGGTCTGTTGTGCAGCGTAGAACGCTGCTTCGAACTCGTCGGGCGGGACATCGCCGCAGTGGCTGTGGAGGCGGTCGGTGTTG
>NZ_JBDVNU010000021.1:0-176635 GCF_039969435.1 Ilumatobacter sp. | reverse complement strand
GGGACTGTCAGATCCGCGGTGTAACTGGTCTGGCCTGAAACGCTGAGCGACTCGCTCGGCTGGAAGGACAGACAACCATGACAGACCATGATGTGGCGGTGGCGACACCGTCGGATGAGACGAGCGAGGAGCGGCCCGATCGGTCACTCGCCGAGCAGCTCGTCGACCAGGCACGAGCGGACGGCAGGAACCTTGTCGGCCCCGGCGGGCTGCTGTCGGACTTGACGAAGCAGGTCCTCGAGACGGGTTTGGAGGTCGAGATGGAAGAACATCTCGGCTATCCGAAACACGCTGCGGAGGGACGAAACGGTGGCAACAGTCGCAACGGTTCTCGTTCGAAGACGGTGATCACCGAGATCGGCCCGATCGAGCTGGAGGTGCCACGCGATCGTGACGGCAGCTTCGAACCGGCAACAGTGCGCAAGAACCAGCGCCGGCTCGACGGAGTCGACTCGATGGTCATCTCACTCACCGCGAAAGGGTTGACGACCGGTGAGGTCGAGGCCCATCTGGCCGAGGTGTACTCGACGAACATTTCCCGCGAGACGATCTCCAAGATCACCGACCGGGTCCTCGGCGAGTTGGCCGAGTGGCAGAACCGTCCGCTCGATCGCGTGTATCCGGTGATCTTCATCGACGCGATCGTCGTGAAGATTCGCGACGGTCAAGTCGCCAACCGGCCCGTCTACGCGGCGATCGGTGTCACCGTTGACGGTCAACGCGACATCCTCGGCCTGTGGGTCGGCACCGGTGGTGAGGGCGCCAAGTACTGGTTGCAGGTGCTCACCGAGATCAAGAACCGTGGCGTCGAAGACGCCTGCATCGTCGTGTGCGACGGCCTCAAAGGCCTTCCCGAATCGATCGGAGCGACCTGGCCGTTGGCGATCGTGCAGACCTGCGTGCTGCACCTGATCCGCAACACGTTCCGCCTCGCGTCACGGGCTGACTGGGACAAGATGGCTCGCGATCTGCGACCCGTCTACACCGCCGTGAACGAGGCCGACGCCGCTCTCCGGTTGGACGAGTTCCATCAGGTGTGGGGCGACAAGTATCCGGCCATCCGATCGTTGTGGAAGAACGCCTGGTCCGAGTTCGTGCCGTTCCTCGACTACTCACCCGAGATCCGTCGAGTCATCTACTCGACCAACGCGATCGAGTCGTTGAACGCCAGATTCCGGCGAGCAACCCGGGCGCGTGGGCACTTCCCCAACGAGCAAGCCGCCCTCAAGTGCTTGTATCTCGTGGTCCGGTCGCTCGACCCGAAAGGCACCGGCCAGGAACGCTGGATGAACCGCTGGAAGCCCGCCCTCAACGCCTTCGCCATCACCTTCGAAGGCCGCCTCTTCTGAGGCCCTACGATCCCCAACAACAACCATGAGCCAGGTCAGTTACACCAACGATCTGACAGTCCCCAGCATCGGGCGACGCTGGTGGACCGCCGTTGGAGCTGCGTCGCGATGTGTCGGTGGAGCAGTTCACGAATCCTGGACGTCTGTCCGGGGAAGCGCTGGGTGAGTTGCGTGAGTCCGACGGCCGAGAGGCTGATGCAGATGATGGCGATCGTGTCGTCTCGGTGTTCGTCGTGGACGAGTTCCTGGTCGAGCAGGGCGTGGACCTGGTTGCACCTGGACTCGTCGATCCGGCGCAGCGCGGCGTCGATGGCACCGCCGGGTCGATCCTGCTTCGCTGCGAGTCTCAGGGCGGGTCCGTACCGTTGATGGAAGCGCAGGGCGCTGTCGACGATGGTGCTGATGCGAAAATCGGTGTCGTGGTCGACTGCCCCGAACGGCCCGAACTGCGCGGAGGCATGTTCGGCCAGGCGTTCGGCGACCGCTGCGAGGAGTTCCTCGTGCGACGTGAAGTAGCGGTAGATCGATCGAACGGAGACGCGGCTCGCTTCAGCGAGGTACGTCGTCTCGGGCGCCTCTCCCGTCGTGCGAGCGAGGTGGATGAACTGTTCGACGACACGATCGCGGTTGCGACTCCGCCGGACGTGTCGACCGTCGGTGGTCGTCTCGGCCCGGTCGTGGTGGCCGTGGGGGCCCGTTGGTCCGAACTGGTTCTGCCTTGCCGAACCCGGGGTGAGCGGGTCGATGGAGAGTTCGATCGGAACCGAATGGAAGAAGATGGTTGCGGGTTGCATGACGGTGACGATTCCTCTCGGTGTGGATCTCGAGCAGCGGGGTTTCAGACCGACAGGTCGGTGCGCAGCGATGTTCGTTGGCCGACGATCGCCGTCGTGGTCGCAGGGAATGTCGTCGACGCTCTCGTGCGAGGGGGCAGCGAGGGCGGAGCGAAGCCGCACATGTACTCGGCGTCGATCGTGAGGTCGAGTTGTTTCTCGAAGAACGACCGCAGCTCGAGCCCGTATTCGGGGCTGTACGGCATGGTCTGGACGCCTTCGAACTCGGCGCGACTGGCGAGCACGGCGATGACGACCCAGCCGGCTCCCTCGACGTAGTGGTAGAGGCCCGAGCCGCTCGCGCCGGGTGAACACGTCTGTTCGAGAGCGTTCCAGTCACCGAAGGTCGCGATCGTGTCGGTGGGATCGTTGGGCCAGTGCACGATGCCACCCAGAGTCAACGACAGCGTCACGAGCTCTCCACGCGGATTGTGATGAGACGGGTATCCGGACATCGCCAGCATGGTCGTCGACGGCAGGGCGTCGATGTCGGCACGTGTGTAGTTCGTCCAGACCTGCCGCCAGACGTCGATGGCGTGGTGTCCTTCCAGGCCGGAGTAGAACACGTCGGTCGTCGTGTCCAACAGGATCGCCGATCTGTCGATCGGCGAGCTGGTTGCGCCCGCGAACGCCACGCCGTTGCGAATGGAGTTCGAGGCCGTCCTCACGCAGTGGGCAGCTCCGACGAAGCCGAGAACTGCACCGTGATCGTCCCTGATGATGTTGCCCGTGCAGTTGTTGAACCTGATCGCGCTCTTGTGGGTCTCGGTCCGGATCGACGCCGGGACCGCGTCGGCCATCGCCGAGACCTTGGGCGGTTCGTTCGTCGAGTGGCGGATCGCAGGTGCAACGGCCTGAGCCGAACTCAGCACTCCCGCCATCGGACGTTGTGCCCACGTCGTCGGGGCGTACCGGTCGGCCAGCCAGACGAGCGCGAACGTCAACACGAACCGCCGGATGAGGGCCCGACGGTGCTGTCGGTCGGCGACCGAGCGGGGTGGGAGTCGACGGGCGACTCCCGGGGTCGGGCCGTTCGTTGCAAACGGGGAGCGTTGCATGCCCGAGGTTTCGACACGGAGTGTTGTCGCTGAAGTGAAGATTGTTGTTGTCGCTGCGTGACGAAACTTGGGGCCGCGAACGCGATCGGGCCCGACGCGTCACGCGGTCGAGGCGGAGCCCACGCTCGACATCGTCGTGAGGACGGCGCTGAACTGACGACACAACACGTCGTGCACCGCTCGCCGATCTCCTCGCGCACGTTCGATCAGGTACTCGAGTGAGTCGAAGAGCAGCAGGGTCTGGAGTGCTGCGACATCGAGTCGAGCCCGTTCGTCGGTGCCCTGCGACAGTTCGGGGGCGAACAGTGCCGTGAGTTGCGTGCGCACGATCGCCCGCATCTCGGCGGTGACCGCGACCACGGTCGGCGCATGTGCTTGGAGGGTGCGAACCTCCCGCACCATGCGGGCGGTCTGGTCGTGGAGGCCGAGGCGGAACGAGATGTACGCCGTGATCCGGCCGTCGAGCGACGTGTCCCCGCGATCCACGAACGTCGCAGTCGGACGCATCGACGCGACCAGTCGTTCGGCGAGGTCGCTCATGAAGTCGGCGTCCTCGCGGAGGTAGCGGTACACGGTGCGCGACGTCACCTCGGCGCGATCGGCCAGTTCGACCGCCGTCGGGTCCACCACCCCCTCCCTCATGAGCGCGACGTACGCGTCGAGCACGCGCTCGCGGTTGCGCTGTCGACGGGCCACGCGACCGTCGGTGGACAACTCGTCCGGCAGCCGGACACTCGATTCGGCAACGGCGAGCCACGGCGGGGTCGCGGACTCGCCTCCGGTCCGGAGTTCGGTCTGGTTCATTCGTCCATCATTTCCCGATGTCAGGAGAATCAGTCTCACTCAAAGGAGTGAGGGGTTCACCCTCCGTCGACCTCGTCATCGAGATGAGCACGTCGAGGTCGGGGTGCGAACTGCCGTGCGCTCTCCCCGGTGTGCGATCCGAGGCGAGACCCGTGAACCACTGCGCAGAGTCCGGGCTGACGCTCCGTCGTCGCGTCCTCACTGTGAGCCCGTGAGACGTGGAGCGAGGATCACGTGGGCGGGGTTCAACTCGGTCGTCCGCCCGCGAGATCACGGGGACCTCGTCGCGTGAGTCAGGATTCGTTCGGCGAGGTGTTCGAAGCTGCTCGAGCGGTCATGGTCCGCCATGCCGATGACCTGGTCGTGACGGCCAAGACGCCTGCGGAGATCGTGGTCGAGGGTGTCGTTCCCGGTGCGAACGGTCGGCTGCGATGGTACGGAGCGGTGCAGACGAAGAAGAACTACGTCAGCTACCACCTGATGCCCGTGTAGGAGCACCCCGATCTCCTCGACGACATCTCGCCAGAACTCCGTGCGCGGATGCAGGGAAAGTCAACTTCACGAAGGTCGACAGCGAGTTGTTCGACCAACTCGACGGTCTCACGCAACGAGGATTCGATCGGCTCCGGCAGCAGTCCGAGTGACTCGGCCCCATTTCATCGGCGGCGCCCGGCCGACCGCTTCGCGTCGCAGAGTGTGAGGGTTCAGTTCTCCGGCGGGCTCTGGAGGTCGCGGACGAGGTAGAGCCATGGGAACGCTCGGACGGCGACTTCCCATCCGTCGGTTTCGTACGAGTCGGCCGGTCGGCGCCACACGACGCGACGATGCTCCCACTGCGTGTCGGTGCGTTCCATCCGGTGCTTGAGCATCCCGGCTCCCACCGTGCGCCACCCGCGCCGGCCGGCCAGTTCGAGTTCGCGCATCTCGTCGAGGGCGGTCACCGGGCCGAGCCATCGATGCTCCGGGCCCTCGTCGTCGACTCGGGCGACACCGAAGCGCTGTTGCGTGGCTTGGCGGCTGAGACCCAGTACCGCGCCGATGGCCGCCCAACTGTGCCCGCTGCTGCGTGCCGCCGACACCGACTGACGGAGCAGGTCGCGCCCGCTCTGCTCGGCCACCGCAGCACGAGCGACGATGGCGAGGTGGTCGTCCGGTACGTCGGGGTCGAGCGTCGCCTGGTCCGGGTCTCCGTCGAGCACCGCACGGCCGAGGACATCGGAGATCGTGTCGCTGGCGGGCGGGTTCATTCGCGCCGTTCGTCGCGGCTCGGGAGCCACAACGCCTCGGAGCTCTCCACGTCGCCGCCTCCGGGTCGTCCATGTCTCCAGTGCGCCCCGAAGAGGTAGGCGGCACCGAGCATGAGCGCCACGGTCATGCCCTGGAAGAGACCGTGGACGAAGCCGGAGGTGAAGACCGTGCTCAGCAGGAACGTGACCAGGCCGGCCAGGAAGATGCCCCATCCAGTCGTGCGAAGAGTCGGTTTCGATCTCATGCGTCAATGATACGTTGACGCCGTCGAGATGTCAACCATTCGTTGACGCTTCACCGGCGAGGAGACGGGCGGGAGCGGACCGTGTCCGGTCGCCGATTCGAAAGGGGGCGTCACCACCGGACGCGCCGGGTCCGCCTGTCGATCAGAGCCAGCCGCGACGTTTGAAGTTGCGGTACAGCGCCAGACACGACACGACCATCGCACTCAGGGCCAGCGGGTAGCCGCCCGTCCAGCCGAGTTCGGGCATGTGCTCGAAGTTCATCCCGTAGATCCCTGCGATCATCGTCGGCATCGCGATGATCGCGACCCACGCCGAGATCTTCCGCATGTCCTCGTTCTGACGCATCCCGACCTGGGCGACGTTGGCGTGCAAGGCGCTGTCGAGCAGCGCGTCGAGGCCTTCCAGACTGTCCGACACCCGTTTCAGGTGGTCGAGCACGTCGCGGAAGTAGTTGCTCGAGTCGGCGTGGATCGGTGGTTCCCCGACACCGAGTTCCACGAGTGCCTCCTCGAGCGGAGCGATGGCCCGCCTGAAGTCGAGCACTTCGCGCTTGAGCTTGAAGATTCGCTCTGCGTGAGCGGCCTTGGGGGCACTGAAGACCTCCAACTCGATCTGGTCGATGTCGACGTCGAGGCCGCGCATCACGACGGCGTAGTCGTCGACCACCCTGTCGGCGAGCGCGTGGAGCACGGACGTCGGACCCCAGCGGAGGCGGTGTGGGTCTCCCTCGAGGTGATCCCGTACACCGGCGAGCGACGCGGTCGGGCCGTGTCGGACCGTCACGACGAAGTGCTCGCCGACGAACACCATGAGGTGATCGACCTCGACCACCTCCTCGGTGTCCACGTACCGGGCCGGCTTGAGGACGACGAACACCGAGTCGTCGTACCGCTCGAGTTTGGGGCGCTGGTGCGGGCGCATCGAGTCCTCCACCGCGAGAGAGTGGAGGCCGAACGCCGAAGCGATGTCCTCGAACTCCTCGTCGTTCGGATCGTGCAGGCCGACCCACACGAATCCTCCCATCGAGACGGCACGCGCGAGGACATCGGCGAGCGGCGCCTCGACATCCACCCTGCGGCCGTCCACGTACACACCGCAGTCGACGATCATCCGGTCAGTCTGTCGGATGGGGCGAGTCGCCAGTGTGAACGCAGGACGGACGCTGCTCGCGCAGTACGGGCCTCGGTGCCCCGCTCACCCAGAGGTGGTCCGGATCGTTCCCGGAGTCGTCGATCAGCGGTGCGCCGCCGATCGCGACGGCGGCGCGGCCCGACGGATCAGCGGTTCCTGCGACGCAGGACTGCGATCGCCACGAAGGCAGCCACGGCCGCTCCGACCCCGGCACCGATCAGACGCCGGTTCGGCTCGTCGGACTCGGGGGAGCGATCGCTGGGAACGGCGTCGAGCCCGTCACCTGTCTCGACGGTGTCGGTGCCGATGCGCTTCGCGAACGCATCGAGGTCGGGCTTGTCCTGAGGCGTGGCGTCCACGTCGGAGTCGGGGGAATCGGGGAAGTCGTTCCGGCGCTGGCGCGCCTTCGGGTCGTTCTTGGACCCGGTGCTGTTCGACCAGGCGGGGTTTCCTCCCGCTCCCGGGCGCAGATTGGTGGCTTTGCTCATGCGCGGGTCCTACCCGCGCGAGGCGTGTCTCAACCGGGTCGGTCGCGGTCAGCTGCAGGCGGCGAGCATGTCGGCGAACGACTCCTCGACGTGGCGGCGGAACTCCTCGGGCTCGGTGATCGCCTCTGGATCGATGAACATGCCGATGTCGAACATGCCGTTCATCGACAGTGCGGTGATGTTGGCGCCGGTGCCGGCCACCGGTCCCATCGGGATCGTCGCCATGACCTCGGCGCCCGAGACGAAGATCGGGAACGGCGCGCCGCGGAGGTTCGACGTGGCGAAGTCGATCCGCCCGGCGGCTGAACGAGCTGCCGACGTGACGACCGAGGTGGGGAGCAGATTCGCGACGCCGGAGAGGCCGGTCATGCCACCGGTCTTCTGTGCGTCGAGTCGGGCGGCTTCGGCTGCTGCCATGACCGCGGCGACGCGATCGGCCGGGTCCATCTCGCCGGCGGGCAGTTTGACGGGGACCGGCGTGAAGGCGTTTCCGCCGGCCTTCTTGTCGGTGCGAGTGCTCAGCACGAAGCTCGAGTTGACCGTGTCGATCTCGACGCCGTGAGCGACGTGGTAGCGGTGCGCCGCCTCGGCGAGACCGGCCATGAACGCATCGTTGATCGTGCCACCTGCTGACTTGCCGATCGTCTTGAGATCGTCGACGCGCAACTGGACCCACTCGAGACGGCGGTGACGGGATCGACCCGACCACAGTGGCGACCCGGAATGGGCCTCCTCCTCGCTGGGGGAGAGTTGGGCGAGTGCCCCCTTCACCGTGTCGATCAGTGTGCTCACCGTTCCGGTCATCCGCGAGGGGTCGGCGGGCCACATCGCCACCTCTCCGACCATCCGTCGTCCGATGCCGAACTGACGTCGTGCCACGTGCGTCGCCGACGCCTGGATGTTTGCTCGGGTGCTGGTGCCGTAGTTGCCGCCGAGTTCCTTCGCATTCCCCCGCTCGACCGCAGCGGCGACGAGGGCGTCGAGGTCGACGTCGGGTGGGGGCGGCTCGTCGGGGCTGATCTGCTGGTACAACTCGGCCATCCGCAGCTGTCCGATGCCGTCGCTCACCGAGTGGTGGATGATCGCGAACATCGCCGAGCGCTGCTTCGCGAGCCCGTGGATCACGACGAACTTCCACAGCGGTCGCGTCCGGTCGAGCGGCTCGGAGTACAGCTGTGCGCAGAGGTCGAACAACTGTCGCTCGGTGCCGGGGGACGGGAGGACGACCTCGCGGAGGTGCGCGTCGAGATCGAACTCGGCGTCGGGCACCCACGCCGGGGTGGACAACCGGGCGAAGCCGGGCACGACTCGCTGGTAGAGCCGCGGGGTCTTGGCGATGCCGGCGCGCAGTGTCTGACGGAACCGGTCCATGTCCAACTCGCGGTCGAGCAGGATCACCGACCCACCGCTCGGATTGAGCCACGGGTCCTTCTCGATGTTCCACATCAGAGCCTCGTGCTCGCTCATGCGGGCGGCCCCGTCGGTCTCTCGTTCGCGTCGTGCCATGGTGTCTCTCGATCGTGTGATGGTCTTCGAAGTGTCGGTGCGCAGGTCGTGGGCTCAGGTGTCCGTGCCGGGTCGGCGCAGCACCTCGGCGTTCGGGTCTCCCGAGTATCCGGGCGGGAAGGTGCGCAGCAGTTCCTCCGTCGTCGGTTGACGGCGGATGCGCGACTCCGGAGGGAGCAGATCGCCGAGCGCCGCCATGATCCGCTTGGTGTCGGCGTCGGGGCTGCGGTACTTCAGGTCGACGGGGTCGCCCACCACCGCCGTGACGACCGGCCGTGTCCGCGGGCTCAGGTTGGGGAGGCGCTGGTTGCGGGGCCACACGTTCTCGGTGCCCCACAGGCCGACGGGGATGACCGGGACACGCGTGTCGGCCGCGAGCTTGGCGGCTCCCCAGCGGCCCTTCAGCTCCGGGTCGAAGAACGCAGGGCCACGGGGGATGGTGCCCTCGGGGGCCATCATCACGAGTTCGCCGCCCCGAAGCGCTCGTGCTGCGGCCTCGAGTGGTTCGTCGGAGCCCGACGCCCGTTCGACGCGTACGCCACCGATCCCTTCGAGCAGTCGGCCGACGAGAGGGACGTCGAACACCTCCTTCTTGCCCAGACCACGCACGTTGCGGCCCGCTCGTGCGAGCAGGAGACCCATCACGGTCGGGTCGAAGTACGAGCGGTGGTTGAACACCACGATGGCCGGCCCGTCGGCGGGGATCTTGTCGTCGTGCTGGAACACGATGTCGGCGTACGGCGCGATCAACTCGGGTCGCATGATCGGGCGAGCCCACTCCTGGATCTCCCGACCGGCGACCTTGATCACGCCCGTGCTCTTGTCGAGGTGTCGGACCGGCCAGCCCTTCACCGCGGCGAGCGCCTGGAGGCGGGCGTCGGGGTTGACGGCGACGGGATGGCCCACGAGGTCGAGGAGGGGAGCGTCGTAGTAGCTGTCGCTGTAGGCACTGCTGTCCGACAGTCGCACGCCGTGCTCGGCGGCCCACTCGCGCACGGCGTCTGCCTTCGCCGGCCCCCACACGAAGACACCGTCGATCGTCCCGGTGTACCTCGAGTGCTCGTCGTCGGTGCGACCCCACGCCGTGCCGATCACGCCGTCGAAGCCGAGTGCTTCGGCGAGCGGGCGGGTGAAGGCGAGCGGCGACGTGGAGGCGAGCACCAGCAGGTCGCCTGCCGCTCGGTGCTCCTCGATGACCAGCTTCGCGAAGGGGAGGAGATGATCGACGATCTCGGCGGCAGCCTTGCGTGCTGCCGTGTCCACGTCGCCGACCGACCAGCCCACCGACGCACGCACGGCGAGCTTCGCCGGTTGCATCAGGATGCGGGACTCGCCCATGACGTTGAAGATCGTCTTGAGAAGCGACGAGGTGGCGTGGACGAGCGGTTCGGCGAACGGGATCGACGAGTCGGAGCCGATCCCCGCCTCGGCGAGGTGCCGCATGAAGATGGGCGTGGACGACTCGTCGATCAAGGTTCTGTCGAGGTCGAAGATGGCTGCTGTAGTCACTGAAGCTCCCTGCGATCGAGGCGTTCCGGCATCGTGCCTCGAATCTTGCGAATTCCCTGATCGTGTCATACTGACGGGGTGTGAGACGAGGGGCGTCTCGCCCGTACGACGGCGGAGTGGGGAACGATGAATCTCGCAGGCTTGATCAACGACCACGACGCCGACGCCACGGCGCTGGTCGACGGTGACGAGGTCCTGACCTACGGCGACCTGCGTCGCCGCGTGGGTGCCATGCAGGGTGACCTCGCAGAGCACGGAGTCCGAGAGGATTCGGTCGTCGCGTTGGCCACCGGGAACGACGTCGCGTTCGTGCTCGCCACACTCGCGGTCCTCGGCCTCGGCGGTGTGGTGATGCCGCTCAACCCGAGCAGCCCGACGCTCGAACTCGTCCGCAAGCTCGACGTCGCCCGCCCCGACCTGTTGCTGATCGGCCACGCCGGTCGCACTCATCTCGACGCCGAGACGATCACGACCGAACGCCTCGACCTGATCGAACTCTCCAACCGGTCGGCAACCGCCGGCGACGTCGCCGATCGGATCGTCGTCGAGCGCAACGACGGCGATGCGGCCTTCTACCTCGCGACGAGCGGAGTCTCGGGTGACGCCAAGGTCGCCGTGCTCACGCACCGGAACCTGGGGTGGATCCACGACGCACTCGCCGAGATGGAGTCTCCGGCGACCTCGGCCGACGTGTCGCTCGGGGTGCTGCCCTTCACCCACATCTTCGGGCTCAACGTCGTGTTGCTGGGGATGCTCCGCGTCGGTGGCAAGCTGGTGCTGCAGGAGCGGTTCGACGCCACCGAGAGCCTTCGTCTCGTCCAGGAGCACGGCGTCACGATGCTCACCGGGGCACCTCCGATGTGGCAGCGGTGGCTGGCCTCGGACCTCCCCGACGACGTGTTGGCCAGCGTCCGGTTCGCGGCCTCGGGCGCAGCGGCCCTCCCGGTCGCGGTGTTCGAAGCGGTGCGAGACCGCTTCGGCGTCGAGATCGCACAGGGCTATGGGCTGACCGAGACCTCGCCGATCGTCACGCTCGGCCGGGGATTCCCGGTTCGCCCGACCTCGGTCGGCCGTGTGCTGCCCGGTGTGGAGGTCGCTCTGGTCGACGAGTCCGGGTCACCGGTCGACATGGGCGACGAGGGCGAGATCGTCGTGCGCAGCCCCGGTGTGTTCGCCGGATACCTCGAGGACGCCGCTGCCACCGAGTCGGTGCTCTCCGAGGACGGATGGCTCTGGACGGGTGATGTCGGGATCTTCGACGAGGACGGCTACCTGTACCTGGTCGACCGGATCAAGGACATCGTGATCGTGTCCGGTTTCAACGTGTACCCGGCCGAGGTCGAGAACGTGCTCATGGCGCATCCCGGCGTGCAGGGTGCGATCGTCACCGGGACCGTCGACGCACTCACCGGTGAGGCGGTCGTCGCACACGTCACGGGCACCGCGACGGAGGCCGAACTCCAGGAGCACGTCGCCCGCCACCTCAGTCGGTACAAGCAGCCCAGCGTCTACCACTTCCTCGACGAACTGCCGATCGCCTCGAACGGCAAGGCCATCCGACGGGCACTGCGCTGATGGGCCGGCTCGGGAGGCGCCCCGGCCCGTTCCGTTTCGAGCCGGCACCCGAACTGCCCGGATCGGATCGGTTGAGCAAGTACCTCTTCGGGGGCATCCGACATCTCGCCTCGCGGGGGTGGAACTTCGAGGTGGAGGGTCGCGAGAACGTCCCGTCCGACGGTCCGGCGATCCTCACTCCGAACCATCTGTCCTTCTGCGATTCGATCTTCGTGCCGGCTGCGCTGCCTCGCCGCGTGTGGGCGATCGGCAAGGGCGAATACATGGACAGCTGGAAGACCAAGCACCTGTTCCCGGCCATGGGCATGATTCCCGTCGACCGGTCGGGTGGCGACGCAGCCATGGCGGCACTGGATGCCGCAGCGAGGGTGCTCGACGCCGGCCGGTTGTTCATGATCTACCCGGAGGGCACGCGGTCGCGGAGCGGCAATCTCCACAAGGGTCGCACCGGCGCGGCCCGGCTGTCGCTGCGTTGCGGTGCGCCGATCGTTCCCGTCGGGCACGAGGGAACACTCGAGGTCCAGCCGCCGGACTCCGTCAAGATGAAGCTGGGGCGTGACGTCGTGGTTCGCTTCGGACGTCCGATGTGGGCGCGCGAGTTCGGCGACGTCGACGACCCGCGCACGTTGCGTCGATTCACCGACGCCGTGATGTTCGAGATCGCACAGCTCTCGGGGCAGACCTACGTCGACACCTATGCCGGCTCCAGCGACGATGCGAGCGCCGCGGTGCCCGCGGGGAGCGACGACCAGGGCCGGGTCACGCCGAGCAGGCCGAGTGTCGTGGGGACGGCGCCCTCGGCTCGGCCGACGGTGCACGAGACCGTGCCCACCACGGGTGAGCCGATGCCGATCCGACCCCCGAGCAACCGCCCCACGGTTCCGGCCCGACGTCCGGAACGCAGCAACTCCGGCACCGAGGTGGCCGCGTTGCGGCTGCCGCCCGGCCGGCGAGGGCGAGTGGCCCACGACGCCGTGCGATCCGGCGCCGATTGATCCCTCGCCGGTCCCGTCCCGACGATGCGGTTCGGAGGCGTCGTCCTGCTGCTCCCGCGAGCAGAACCCGGCTATTGTGCGAACCGGAGTGACACCAACATCATGAGCCTCATCACACGCGTGCGCGACTGGGAACGCCGGACCCGTCCCACCGACCCCGCCATCGCAGCGGCGATGGACCGACGTTGGGAGGGACTGCCCGAACACGTCAAGACGCCGGCGCAACTCCTCGGTCGACGCACGACGGGCTGTGAGGGGACCCATGGCGTGTTCCCGGCGTGCGACTTCGCGTGCAAGCCGTGCTATCACTCGGCCGACGCGAACAAGGTGCGCGTCGACGGCGAACACACCAAGACCGAGGTCGCCAAGCAGATGGACTTCCTCCACGAGCAGCGCGGGCCGCAGTCCCACGTGCAGCTGATCGGTGGCGAGGTGAGCCTGCTCGAGGCCGAGGACCACGCCGCCACGATCGACCTCATGCGTGCGAGGGGTCGTGTGCCGATGAGCTTCAGCCACGGCGACGTCTCCGATCAGTACCTGCGCGACGTCGCGCTCGACTCCGACGGGAAGAAGCGCTGGGCCGACTGGTCGTGGGCCGTGCACTTCGACCGGACGATGTTCGGACGTGAGGGTGCGAAGAAGCCGCAGAGCGAACGTGAACTCCAGCCCTTCCGGAAGAAGTTCATGGACATGGTCGAGAAGCTGCGCGAGGAGACCGGCCTGCGCCACTACGTCGCGCACAACATGACCGTCACCCCCGACAACGTCGCCGAGGTCGCAGAAGTGGTCCGTGACAGCAAGGACCTCGGCTTCCGGATGATGTCGTTCCAACCGGCTGCCTACGTCGGCAACGAGCAGCGCTGGACGAGCGACTTCCGCGAGGTCACCGACGACTCGGTGTGGGCCGAGATCGAGGACGGAGTCGGCACCCGTCTGCCGTACAAGGCGCTGCAGTTCGGCGACTTCCGCTGCAATCGCGTCTCGTGGGGTGCCTGGGTCGACGACTCCTACGTTCCGGTGCTCGACGAGGACGATGCCGACGACCTGCACGCTCGCGACGAGTTCTTCCGCGTGTTCAAGGGGAACTACATCAGCCAGGATCGATCGGTCATCCGATGGCGCGTGGCGCGTCTGGTGCTGCGGAACCCTGGAATCCTCCCGGTCGCATTCGGCTGGTTCCGTCGATTCGCGAAGCGGGCCGGTGGCCTGCGGGCCCTGCGGTCCGGACCCGTGCACCCCATGACCTACGTGATGCACAACTTCATGGACGCTCGCGTGGTCGCGCCTGCCTGGGAGTTGAACAAGGTCGGCGAGGTCAGCGACGACGTCGAGATCCGCGCCGCGCAGGAACGGCTCGCCGCGTGTGCGTACACGATGGGGCATCCCGAGAGCAACGAACTGATTCCTGCGTGCGTGCAGCACAGCATCCTCGATCCGAACGAGAACCGCGAACTGGTCTCGCTCCTGCCGATGCCGACACGACGCAAGCCACAACCCGTCTGATCAGCACGAACGCCGGTGGCCATCCGACCCGCAACGGTTCGTGTCACCGGATCGCCGACGGGTGAGTGGACGGTCCGACGTCGTCGCTACCTCGGACCGACGACCGAGATCCTGGTGCAGCACACGCACGGCGGTGGCGACGACGCCGACGATCCCTTCGATGTCATCGCGTCGCTCCCGACCGCCTCGGCACCGCCGGTCGGTGCGACCGTCGACGTGGAGTTCACCGACACGTCGACGGTGGTGCTCCCCGACTGACACACGACGCCCGACGCCGGAGCCGGTCGGCGAGATGCTTCAATGTCGGCTGATGACGGATGATGCACTCATCGCCGGCGCAGCGGCCCCCACGAGAGCGAGGCGGATCGCATCGGGCGCCCCGCTCGACGTGGTGTGGATCATCGTCACCGGCGTGGCGTTGGTGACGTCGTCGATGTTCGACCTGATCGATCTTCCGGCGCAACGCCTCCGCACCGGCGACGCCCCGCTGCGAATCTTCGTCATCGGTCTCCCCCTCGTCGCCTGTGTGCTCGCAGGTGTGGCCGCGCGACGCAGATCCGAACTGCTCGCCGCTGCGGCGACGGGAGTGCTCGCCCCCGGCATCGCGTTGGCCGGTTCGCTCTCGGTGTCGCTCTTCCTCGACGACGACTCGGCGTTCGCCGACGTCGGCGTGGCCGTGTCGTTGACCGCCGCGCTGCTCGGCACCGTGATGATCGTGCGGTGGTTCGTCTACCACCCACTGTCGCTCGTGATCGACGAGCGGCGGCCGATGCGTCCGATGTCGCATGGTGCCACCGGTGTCGGCCTCGTCCTCGTTGCGGTGGTGATGCTGACGGGCATCGGCGACGGGGTGGACGTGGCGTGGCTCGGCCAGACCGCAGCGATGCTCACCGTTCCTGCGATCGTCGTGGGTGGCACCCTGTTTCGTACCGTGGCGTCCGCGGTGCTCGTCGGATCGGCGGCCGCCACACAGATCGTGGCGGTCATGGTCGTGAAGCTCGAGCGATCGGAGATCGCGCTCGACTCCGACCTCACCTTGCGCACGGGTGCCGTCGGACTGGTCGCACTGGCCGTAGCCGTGGTGCTGGCGGCCGGTGCCGCTGTGCGATCGGCTCCCGACGACGCGCCGAGTGAGGTCGACGACGACGAATCCTGGCGCTGGAGCCTCGACGACTGATCCTCAGAGAACGACGTTGACCATCCGACCGGGAACGACGATGACCTTCCTCGGCTCGCCGCCGTCGAGCGCCTCGACCACCCGGGCATCGGCCATCGCAGCCGCCTCGAGGGCGTCCCTGCTCGCATCACTGGCGACCACGATCTTCGAGCGGACCTTGCCGTTGATCTGGATCGGCACCTCGACGGTCTCGTCGACGAGCAGGGCCGGATCGGCCACCGGGAACGCGACGTAGGCGATCGTGCCGCCGGTGTCGGTGGAACGGCCGAGCCTGGTCCACAGTTCCTCGGCCATGTGCGGCACGAGCGGTGCGAGCATCGCCACCATCGGTTCGGCGATCTCGCGCGGCATCGCGTCGAGCTTGGTGACGGCGTTGTTCAGCTCGATCAGCTTGGCGATCGCAGTGTTGAAGCGCAGTGCGTCCATCTCGGTGCGAACGGTGTCGATCGTCCGGTGGAGCAGCTTGCGCGTGTCGTCGTCGGCCGGCTCGTCCACGACGACGCAGTCGCCGGTGTCCTCGTCGACGATGTTGCGCCACAGCCGCTGCAGGAATCGGTACTGGCCGACCACGTCGCGCGTCGACCAGGGGCGTGACGCGTCGAGCGGACCCATCGCCATCTCGTAGAGACGCAGCGTGTCGGCGCCGTACTGTTCGTACATCTCGTCGGGGGACACCGCGTTCTTCAGCGACTTGCCCATCTTCCCCCACTCCCGGGTGACCGGCTCGCCGTGGAACGTGAAGCCGGACTTCTCGTCGCCGTCGACCTCGGTGGCCTCGACGTAGATCTCACGCGAGTCCTTGAACGCCGCGGCCTGGATGTAGCCCTGGTTGTACAGCTTGGCGTAGGGCTCGATCGAGCTGACGTGACCGAGGTCGAACAGGATCTTGTGCCAGAAACGTGCGTAGAGCAGGTGCAGCACCGCATGCTCCACACCACCCACGTAGAGATCGATGCCACCGGGATGGTCCGGACGCACGTCGGTGCGGGGCCCCATCCAGTACGCCTCGTTCTCGGGCGCCACGAAACGGTCGTCGAGCGTGGGGTCGATGTAGCGCATCTGGTACCAGCACGAGCCGGCCCACTGCGGCATGACGTTCGTGTCGCGCCGGTAGGTCTGCACGCCGTCGCCGTTGCCGAGATCCAGCTCGACGTCCACCCAGTCCTGCAGTCGGTCGAGTGGGCTCTCCGGGTTGGACATCGCGTCGTCCGCGTCGAAGGTCCGCGGCGAGAACTCCTCGGTTTCGGGCAGCTCGATCGGGAGGAGCGCGTCGGGCACCGTGTGGGGCCGGCCGTCCGCGTCGTACACGATCGGGAACGGCTCGCCCCAGTACCGCTGGCGGCTGAACAGCCAGTCACGCAACTTGTAGTTGACGGTGGCTTCGCCGTGGCCGTTCGCCTCGAGCCACGCGTTCATCCTGGCGATGCCGCCGGCCTTGTCGCCGATGCCGTCGAGGGTGAGCGAGTCACTCGAGGAGTTGACGTAGGCGCCGTCGCCGACGAACGCGGTCGGCCAGGTCGACGTGTCGAGCGAGGGCTCGATGTCGTGGCTCTCGAAGAAGGAGTCCGTCGGCTGCTGGATGGCGGGAATCGGGAGCCCGAACTTGCGAGCGAACTCGAAGTCGCGCTCGTCACCGCACGGCACCGCCATGATCGCTCCGGTGCCGTAGCCCATCAGGACGTAGTCGGCGATCCAGATCGGGAGTTGCTCGCCGTTGACCGGGTTCGTGGCGGTCGCCCCGATGTCGACGCCGGTCTTCTCCCTGGTGTCGTCCTGCAGTTCGAAGTCCTTTTTTCCCTCCGCCTGCGCGCGATACGCCTCGATCTCGGCGGTCTTGGACGGATCGGCCAGTCGGTCGACCAACGGATGCTCGGGGGAGAGAACCATGAACGACGCACCGAACAACGTGTCCGGGCGAGTGGTGAACACAGTGATCGGCCCGGTCGGCGAAGCGAAGTCGACCTTCGCCCCCTGGCTGCGACCGATCCAGTTGCGCTGCATCGCCTTGATCGCGTCGGTCCAGTCGAGGGTGTCGAGGTCATCGATGAGTCGGTCGGCGTACGCCGTGATGCGCATCATCCACTGGCGCATGTTCCGCTTGAAGACGGGGAAGTTGCCTCGATCGGATCGACCGTCGGCGGTGACCTCCTCGTTGGCCACCACGGTGCCGAGACCAGGGCACCAGTTCACGGGGGCATCGCTGATGTAGGCGAGGCGATGGTCGTCGACGACGTCGTTGCGCTCGGCCTCGGTCAACTCCGACCAGACGCGCCCGTCGGAGACGCTCCGTGCGCCGGACTCGAACTCCGCGATCAACTCCTCGACGGGCCGCGCCCGGTGCTGATCGACGTCGTACCAGGCGTTGAAGATCTGACCGAAGATCCACTGCGTCCAGCGGTAGTACGACGGGTCGGTGGTGGAGATCGACCGGCGGGTGTCGTGGCTCAACCCGAGGCGACGCAGTTGGCGACGCATGTTGGCGATGTTCGCGTCGGTGGTGATCGCCGGGTGCGTGCCGGTCTGGACGGCGAACTGCTCGGCGGGCAGACCGAATGCGTCGAAGCCCATCGTGTAGAGCACGTTGTGGCCGGTCATCCGCTTGTAGCGCGAGAACACGTCGGTCCCGATGAAGCCGAGCGGGTGCCCGACGTGGAGCCCCACGCCCGACGGATAGGGGAACATGTCCTGGACGAACAGCTTCTCGCCGCGTTCTGCCACGAGTTCGGCGTCGCCCAACGGGCCGACCGGATTCGGGGTGTGGAACGTGCCCGCCGCGTCCCACCGATCCTGCCAGCCGGTCTCGATCACCTGCGCGAGCGCAGCGTCGTAGCGATGGGCCGGCGTGGTCGGGCTGGGGTTGCTGTTCACGTCACTCATACCGACCCGTGATCCTACGGCCGAGCCGCGACCGGGCCCGCCCCCCGTTCCGGACGTGGTCCATCAGGCCAGGCGGGGATCGCATCACCGAAGCGCGTCCGTTCCGATGGGTGTTTCCATGACGACGGGGTGTTTTCGTCAGGATTCTCCCCACGCAGACACGCCGTCGCACGCAAACACCCCCGGCTGTCGGTGCGTTCGTCCTGCAGCGGTGAGTCTGGGTCGGTCTGGCGGCGACGGAGTCTCACCGGTTCGGTCAAGGTGGTTGTCGGTGAGTCTGGGTCGGTCTGGCGGCGACGGAGCCTCACCGATGGGTCAGGTCGGGACGCTCGTTGCTCCCAGAGCGGGGTGGGCGCTGCGACTAACGTCAGCGACCATGGCCGACTCCACGATCGCCCGCCTCGAAGCCGCCGCCGATTCGGGCACCGGCATCCGGTTCGTCGGCACATCGGTGATGCCCGACGGGGAACCGGTCTACGTCGGGTGGGACCAGATCCACGACGAGGCTCGGGCCGTGGGCGCAGCGCTCCATGCCAAGGGCCTCGTGCCGGGCGATCACGTCGCGGTCCTCGGCCCCACGAGTCGCGACCTCATCACGATCGTGCGCGGGTGCTGGATGGCGGGCATCGCATCGATGGTCCTGCCGCTGCCGATGCGGATGGGATCGCTCGAGGCGTTCATCGAGTCGACCCGAGCGCGCATCCGCCACGGCGACGCCAAGCTCGTGCTGATCGACGACCAGCTCGCCGACTTCTACACCGCCGTGGCCGGTGACCCGCCGATCGAACCGATGCGATCCGTCCTGCCCGGAGCGCCGAACGTGCCGTCCGGTGATGCCCTGCAGATCCCCGGACACGATCCCGAGCGGCTGGTCATCCTGCAATACTCGAGCGGGTCGACCGGCGAGCCGAAGGGCGTCATGATCCCCGACCGGGTCCTCTCGGCGAACCTCGACGCCACGTGCGAAGCGGCGGTCCTCGGGCCGGGGGAGACCATGGTGTCCTGGCTGCCGCTCTACCACGACATGGGCCTGGTCGGGTTCCTCGCCCTGCCGATGACGAAGGGGGTCGACCTGGTGCAGGCGGCGCCGCAGGACTTCCTGGCCCGTCCCGGCAACTGGATGGACTGGATCTCCGATCACGGCGGAACCGCCACGGCTGGACCGAACTTCTCGTGGGTACTCGCCACTCGGGCGCTCAAGCGCAAGACCGACCTCGATCTGTCGTCGCTGACGCTCGCACTCTCGGGAGCCGAACCCGTCGACCCGGTCGCCGTCGAGGCGTTCGTCGCCGAAGCGAGCCGGTTCGGGTTCACCGCGGGCGGAGTGTTCCCGGCGTTCGGCATGGCCGAGGTGGCGATCGCCGGCGCATTCCCCGAACGGGGGCGCGGGTTGCGGACCGACGTCGTCGACCGCCAGGTGCTCGAGACGCAGCGCGTGGCCAAGCCGATCGACATCGACGATCCGACCGACTTCGCGCTACGTGCCCGTCGGCTTCCGCTGCTCGGCCGGGCGGTGCCGGGGCTGGAGATGAAGGTGGTCGACCCCGACACCTTCGAGGAACTGCCCGAACGCCATGTCGGCGAGTTGCTGCTTCGCGGGACGTCGGTGACGCCCGGGTACTACAAGCGGCCCGACGCCACGGCGGCGCTCTTCCGGGACGACTGGTTGTGCACCGGCGACCTGGCCTATCTGCTCGACGGCGAGCTGGTGATGTGTGGGCGGATCAAGGACGTGATCATCGTCGGTGGTCGCAACGTGTTCCCCGAGGACATCGAACGATCGGTCGGACCACTCGACGGCGTGCGTGCCGGCAACGTGATCGCATTCGGGATGGACGGGTACAAGGGCAAGGAGTCGGTCGTGGTGGTGGCAGAGGTGCGACCCACGGACACCTCGGGTGACCTCGACGCGATCCGCAAGGTCATCCACGAACGGACCCTCGACGTGTGCGGGCTCCCACCTCGTGACGTGATGCTGGTACAGCCGGGAACACTTCCGAAGACCAGCAGCGGCAAGCTGCAACGTTCCAGGTGCCGCGACGAGTACCTGAACGACGACCTCGTGCTCGTCGACTGATCCGGTCCGACACCGGCCGAGTCACTACCGTCGTCCGGATGGTCGGACGACGGTGGTTGTGCGTGGCGGTCGTCGTGGTGGCGGCGTGTTCGAGCGGTGGCGACACCGACGATGGTGCGGCCGGTCCGGACGTCAACGCCACGTCGACAACGACCACTGCGAGCACCGATCCGGCGACGACCGAGCCTGCGACGACCGAGCCGGAGACGACCGAGCCGGAGGTCGTCGACGAAGTGGTCAGGATGAACCACATCCAGGCCGTCGGGTCGCACAACAGCTTCCACCTGCTGCCGCCGCCGGCGTTGTTCGACGGGATCGTGGCACTGTCGCCCGAACTCGGACGCGACATCGAATACACGCACCGGACGCTCACCGAGCAACTCGACGACTTCGGCATCCGCCAGTTCGAGCTCGACGTCTTCGCCGACCCCGACGGCGGGTTGTATGCGAGCCGGGCGGCGAACGCCGTGGTCGGTCTGGCCCCCGAATCGGGCGAACCGGCGCTCGACGAACCCGGCTTCAAGGTGATGCACACCCAGGACTTCGACTACGCCACGACCTGCCTCACGCTCGTCGGCTGCCTCGGCGAGATCGGCTCCTGGTCCGCCGAACACCCGAACCACCTGCCGATCGTGATCCTGCTGGAGCTGAAGTCACTGTCGGTCCCCGAGGCCGCTGCCGAGGAGGGTCTGGAGCTCACCCTCGACCTGCCGTGGGCGATTCCTGTCGACACGACGATCGACGTGCTCGAGGCCCTCGACGCCGAAGTCCGATCCACGCTGGCTCCCGGGCAGCTGTTGGAACCCGACGAGGTGCGCGGCGACGCGGCCACCCTCGTCGAGGCGGTGGAGGGCATCGGCTGGCCGGCGTTGGCCGACTCACGAGGCCAGATCGTGGTGGCGCTGAACAACAGCGGAGCCGAGCGGGACCTCTTCATCGCCGACACCCCGGCACTGGAGGGGAGGGCGATGTTCACGAGTTCCACTCCCGGTGCGCCCGACGCCGCGTTCCTGCGCTTCGACGACCCGAACGCTCCGGGTCTCGACGCCGCAGCGGAGGCGGGATACCTGATGCGGACGCGCACCGATTCGCCGACCGTCGACGCACGGGAGAACGACACGACCGACCGGGACGTCGCACTCGCCGGCGGGGCGACCTACCTCAGCACCGACTACTACGAGCCGTCGACGCTGTTCGACAGCACGTACTTCGTGGAGTTGCCCGGCGGAGTGACCGCCCGATGCAATCCCGTCACGGCGCCGCCGTCCTGCACGCCCGAATCAGTGGTGGAGTGACGGCGTGGGCTCCGCCCTGCGCCGTTCCCTCCGCGAACCCCCAGCACCGTTTGCGTGACTCTTTCGGCCGTCCGGACGGCCGAAAGTGTCACGCGAACCGGATTGAGAGAGGGATTGTCAGGCGAAGAGGGGAGCCAGGGTCTGGCCGAGCAGTTCGACGCGCCCCTCCATGAAACCGTTCGGGATCATGTTGACCGTGAAGCCGTCGAGGCCGTCGTGGGCCGAGAGGAGGTCGGAGAAGTGCTCGCCGACCTCGTCGGGGCTCCCCCAGGTGACGAGCCCGAGCCAGGGAGCGAGGTCGTCCTCGGACATGGACGACGTGTCGAAACCGCGACGGTCGAGGAACGCGAGCATGTCGCTGCGGGCCTCGTCGTGCGTCGGCGCGATGCAGCAGTTCTTCTGCTTCGACACCGTGATCTCCGACCGGTCGCGGCCGAGCGCCTCGCAGTGCTCGGCGAGCACGTCGAGCTTGTGGGCGAGGTCTCCGTCGTCGCAGATCAGGTTCGACTCGTCGGCGTACTGGGCCACCATCCGCAGCGTCTTCTTCTCGCCGCTCCCGCCGATCATGATCGGGACGTCACCGATCGGCGCCGGATTGTTCATCGCGTCCTTCGCCGTGTACCACGTGCCGTCGAGGGATGCGCGCTCGCCGCGCAGCAGCGGCCCGACGATCTGCAGCGACTCCTCGAGCTTCTCGAAACGGTCGGTGAAGCTGCCGAACTCGATGCCGAACGCATCGTGCTCCAACTCGAACCAGCCTGCGCCGATTCCGAGCATCGCCCGCCCACCCGACACGACGTCCAGCGTCGTGACCGTCTTGGCGAGGACTGCGGGGTTGCGGTACGTGTTTCCGGTGACCAGCGACGACAGCTTGACGTGCTTCGTCTCGCGGGCCAGCGCCGAGAGCAGCGTGTAGCACTCGAGCATGTTGTCGCTCGCGTCGCCGATCATCGGGAGCTGATAGAAGTGGTCCATCACCAGCACGGTGTCGAACCCCGACGCGTCGGCTTCACGAGCCTGACGAGCCACGACATCGAACAGCTCCGGGGTCTCGACGCCGGGGTAGGTGAAGTTGGGGATCTGGAGTCCGAGTCTGGTCATCAGTGGATTAGAACACTGTCCCAAAGAGATGTCAAGCTGGACCGGGGCCGCTCGGGATGCCCAGGAGATCCTATGATCGGAGGACGATGAGTGACGGGTGGGAACGGCGACAGGAACGGACCCGACGTGACGTACTCGACGCAACCGGTGCGCTGATCTCGGAATCGGGTGTCGACGGACTCACGATGCGCAAACTCGCCGAACGGGCGGGTGTCGCGGTGGCAACGCTGTACAACCAGTTCGGCGACCGCGACGGCGTTCTCGTCGCGTTCGTCAGCAGCGGCCTCGATCAACTCGAACTCGAGCTCGACGCTCAACCCGACGCCGGGCCGATCGACACGACGCGTCAACTGTTCGAGGCGCTCGACGAGAAGTTCGCGGCCGAACCCGAGGTGTGGCGACCGATCTTCGCATCCCTCAAGTCCGGAAGCGGTGGTCACGGGATGGGCGAGGTGGGAGACCGCGTGGTCGCCACGATCGAAGCCGACTTCGAGAAGGCAGCAGCCGATGGCCGCTTCGTCGCCGACGTCGACGTCGTGGCGCTGGCGAGACATGCGTTCATCACCAGGATGAACCGGCTCGAGAAGTGGGCCACCGACGACATCGACTGGACGGCGTACCGGGCCTCGTCGACACTCGGGCTCGAGTTGATCCTCGCCGCGGTCCTCGGCGGACCGCACCGCGACGACGCACTGCGCCGATCGGGCGCGATCAATTCGGATTGACCGCTCGGGGAGTCGTCGAACCGGTCGTTCGAACCTGGCCGAGTCGCGCTCCGCTCCGCCTCGCGATGCGTCCGGAACCGCCGGTGTGACCGACGTCATTCCGTATCGTGGAATGGTGCTACCTTCGCCTTCACCCGCGAGAACGGCGGGTGGTCGTGCGTGTGGATTCTTGGAACGCCATGGATCGGCTCCTATGGTCGAAGAGCCTGATGCGAGACAGCAGAGGCGAAGTACACACTCCTAAGGGGGAGCAGAATGGACTGGAAACACCTGGACAGCGCACGCCGCGATGCGGGCGCAATCGAAGTCGACCTCATCGAGGCCTACGCACAGGGAAAGATCAACCGCCGCAATTTCGTGAAGCGCGGAACCGTCATCGGACTCTCCGTTCCGTTCATGGGCGGGATCATCGCCGCATGTGGCGGAAGCAGTGACGGCGGCGGCGACACCGGCGCCGGCGAGCCGGGAACCACCTCGGCGTCCGGAGGCTCTACCCCGGCTGCCGGAGGGGGAACCGCCGGCGGCACGCTGACCATCGCGAACCAGAAGCCGAGCGGTCCGCTCGACCCGATCGCGATGCAGGACCTCGGCTCGTACAACCTCCTGGCGCAGAGCTTCGAGTTCCTCGTCGGCCTCAACGACGAGGGCGACATCGGGCCGACCATGCTGGCCACCGACTGGACCCCCAACGACGACGGTTCGGTGTGGACGTTCACGCTGCGCGAAGGCGTCAAGTGGCAGGACGGCAGCGACTTCACGTCCGCTGACGTGGCCGCCACGATGGACCGCCTCGTGGCGTCGAACAACGCAGCGATCGCCGGTGTCTTCGAGGAGGGGGCGGTCGATGCGTCCGACCCGCTCACGGCGGTGTTCACCTTGACCGCGTCGAACGGAAACCTGCCGTACCTCGTCTCGGTCTTCAACGCTCAGTCGGTGATCACGCCGGCCTCGTACGAGGCGGGTTCCACGCTCGACGGCATGCCGAACGGGACCGGCCCGTGGAAGCTCGACTCCTACGACCCGTCCACTGGCGCGATCTTCTCCCGGAGCGAGACCTACTGGGGCGAAGCACCGCTGCTCGACAGCGTCAACTACCAGGTGTTCGCCGACATCGGCGGCACCGGCGTCACAGCGATGCAGGGCGGTTCGGTCGATGCGATCCAGCAGTTCTCCGTCGTCGGTGGCGAGGGCCTGCTCGACTCGGGGGACTTCACCGTCCTCACTCCGCCGTCCGCCGCTCACCGCGAGATCTGGATGAAGTGCGACACCGGGCAGTTCTCGGACCCGAGAGTGCGTCAAGCGCTGGCACTGACCTTCAACCGTCAGGCCATGGTCGATCAGCTCTTCACGGGTCGGGCGAACATCGGGAACGACCACGTCTTCGCCGACTTCCTCCCGTTCTTCGATGCCTCGGCGGTTCCGCAGCGTGAGCGCGACATCGAGATGGCCAAGCAACTCCTCAGCGATGCGGGCTTCGAGGGCGGCATCTCCGCCCAGCTGAACTGCGGCGACCTGCAGGAGATCCCGGACCTCGCGAACATCATCGTCGCCGACGCCGCCGAAGCCGGCTTCACGCTGACCGTCAACGTCGAGAGCCAGGACACGTTCTACGGCAACCAGTGGTGCCCGGCGGAGCCCGCCGATCCACCGTGCTCGGGAGCCGCCGAGCTCGGCATCGTCGACTACGGCCACCGGCCCGTGCCCGACACGTTCCTCAACGCTGCGCTCAAGACCGGCGGCGTGTGGAACTCGTCGCAGTACATGAACCCCGAGTACGACTCGACGTTCGAGGACTACCAGCGGGCAGTGACCATCGAGGACCAGACCGCAGCGGCGACGAGCCTTGCCACGATCCTCAACGAGGAGGTGCCGATCGGGATGGCGTACTTCTACGACTACCTGTCGGGTCACTCCAGCTCCGTCACGGGCATGCAGGTCACGGCTCTCGGCCACACCTTCGTCCAGAAGGCGAGCAAGAGCTGAGTTCGGACGCCCAGCCGACCGTTGGTGACGGCGACGACGTCGTCGCCAACGGTCGGCGACGCGCCCGGGTCCACGAACACATCCAGGGAGAGGAGACCGCCCCGTGCTCGGTTTCGTGATCCGCCGACTGGCACTGTCGATCGTCACGCTCGTGATCCTGATCACGATCGTGTTCCTCATCACGTCGGTGTTCCCCGACGACCCCGGGCGATCGTTGGCCGGGCCGTTCGCCTCGCAGGAGGTGGTCGACAGCATCAACGAACGGATCGGCGCGAACGATCCCAAGGCGGAGCAGTACTTCCGTCTCGTCAAGAACACGATCACGTTCGACTTCGGCGACTCCTTCCAGTTCAACCAGCCCGTCAGCGACACGTTGTTCCCGGCACTCGGGCGCTCGTCCAAGCTGGTGGCCCTCGGTCTGATCATGACCCTGCCGCTCGCTCTGATGGGAGGGATCATCGCCGCACGGCGCAAGGACACGCTGCTCGATCGCGGGATCGTCACCCTGGGCCTCGCGAGCTCGTCGATTCCCGAGTTCGTCTCGGGCGTGGCGTTGCAGTACGTGCTCGCCGTCAAACTCGGATGGTTCGAGGCGGTCGCGGCACCGAACCGTGGATTCTTCGGCGAGCTCAAGTTCCTGATGCTGCCGGCGTTCGCGATCGTCATCGTGTACTTCGGATACATCGCCCGGATCGCCCGTGCCGGAACCATCCAGGCGCTCGATGCCGACTACACGCGCACCGCGTACATGAAGGGTCTGTCGAGTCGCGACGTGATCCGCAAACACGTGCTGCGCAACAGCTTGCAGCCCACCGTCGCCGTGGTCGGGACCCAGATCGGGTACCTCTTCGGAGGACTGGTCGGCCTCGAGGTGATCTTCAACTACCAGGGACTCGGCAATCTGATCTACAACGCCGCACGCGAGCAGGACTACCCGATGCTGCAGGCCGGCGTGATCCTCGTCGCCATCATCTTCATGATCTGCACCCTGATCGCCGACCTCGTCATCGCCTGGATGAACCCGCGTGCCCGACTGAACGTGAGGTCGTGACATGACAGACGTGACGAAAGGCGATCCGATCGCCGACGAGCCCGACGACCTCCACGGAACCTCCGAGGTCGTGGATCTCGAACCGGTCTCACCCGGGCAGGTCGACGCCGGTGGCGAACGCAGGCAGGTCCGTCGCGAGCGACGGCGGCTGCTCCTGCGGAGTCCGGCATTCGTCTTCGGTCTGGTCGTGCTCGCGTTCTGGGTCGTCTGTGCGCTGTTCGGAGATCTGATCGCGCCGTACGCGGCGAATCCGTCGAGTGATCTGCGCGGCCCGGCGCGTCAGGCCCCGAGTCTGGACTACCTGTTCGGAACCGACACCGCCGGTCGCGACGTGTTCTCGCGGGTCATCTACGGTGCCCGCAGCATCCTGGTCATGGCGCCGACCGCGGCGATCATCTCGGTGATCGCAGGAACCCTCCTCGGACTCGTGATGGGCTACTTCCGTGGGTGGATCGACGAGATCCTCAGTCGGATCATCGAGGCACTGCTGTCCATCCCGGTGATCCTGATCGCGCTGCTGGCGCTGTCCGTCCTCGGTCAGTCGCGAGTCGTCGTCGTGTTCACGGTGGCGGCGCTCTTCACGCCGGTGGTCACCCGCACCGTGCGCTCGTCGGTGCTCGCCGAAGCCCAGCTCGACTACGTCACGTCCGCACGCCTCCGCGGTGAATCGGCGCTGTTCACGATGACCCGCGAGATCCTGCCGAACATCACGTCGACGATCGTCGTGGAGTTCACCGTGCGCGTCGGGTACGCAGTGTTCACCATCGCAACGCTGTCCTTCCTCGCATCGGGCGGGGTCCAGCCGCCCACGGCCGACTGGGGGCTCGACATCGCCGAGACCTTCCAGTTGATCAAGGCCGGGCAGTGGTGGCCGTCGCTGTTCCCGGCGCTCGCGATCGCAAGCCTGGTGATCGCCGTCAACCTCGTGGCCGACTCCATCGACAGAGTGAGCAAACTATGAGCCCGACCGCGTCCCTCGATCCCCCCGTCGCCCCGGCGAACGCACCCGCAGCGTTGTCCGTCCGCGACCTGCGTCTCGCCTACGAGGTACGCGGGGTGCCGCGCGCAGTGCTGCGAGGTGTGTCGTTCGACGTGGCACCGGGGGAGGCATTCGGTCTGGTCGGCGAGTCCGGGTGCGGCAAGTCGACCACCGCGTTCGCCGCCCTGAGGTACATGCCGGAGAACGCCGTCGTCCAGGGCGGCGAGATCTTCGTCGACGGGAACGACGTCATGGCGATGTCGCCGACCGAGCTCCGGCGGTTCCGAGCGAACGAAGCGTCGATGGTCTACCAGGATCCCGTGCAGGCGATGAACCCGGCCCTCCGGATCGGCCGCCAGGTCGAGGAGTGCTTCCAGATCATCGGCCGATCGAAGTCCGACGCGCGCAAGGACGCGTTGCACGCCCTCGAGCGGGTGAAGATCGCCAGCCCGGCGAGCGTGATGGACCGCTATCCACACCAGTTGTCGGGTGGGATGCTGCAGCGCGTGGTCGTTGCCATGGCCCTCGCGTCCGATCCCAAGCTGCTCGTGCTCGACGAGCCCACGACCGGCCTCGACGCAACGGTCGAAGCCGAGGTGCTCGATCTCGTGCGGACCCTGCGTGCGGAGACCAACGCTGCGATCCTGCTGATCGCCCACAACCTCGGCGTGATCCGCAGCATGTGTGATCGGGTCGGCGTGATGTACGCGGGCAAGATCGTCGAGGAGGGCGAGGCGCAGAGTGTCTTCGAGGATCCGCAGCACCCGTACACGAAGGGCCTCCTCAACGCGATCCCGCGCCAGGGCGTCCGCAAGACCGATCGCGCGCTGTTCACGATCCCGGGCAACCTGCCGCTGATCGGCACCGATCTCCCCACGTGTGTCTACGTCGACCGGTGCCCGCTGGCCGACGAGCTGTGTCGCACCGAGGTCCCTCCGCAGGTGCAGGTCGAGAGTGGGCACTGGACGCTGTGCCATCACGTCGACCGGCTGAACGAGGTCGTCGAACCCGAGTCGAACGTCACCGATTTCCACGTCGGCGACGAGACCGTCATCCAGCTCGACGCCGTGTCGAAGACCTTCCGCCAGCGCGGCGAGGACGTGCCCGCTCTCGTCAGCGTCGACCTCGGTTTCCACGAAGGCGAGACGTTGGGTCTGGTGGGCGAGTCCGGGTCGGGCAAGAGCACGCTCGCCAAGACGATGCTCGGGATCCACGCATCCGACGACGGAGGGAAGATCTCCCTGCGCGGCCGCGTGATGAAGGCCAAGGCCTCGGATCGGATCGAGGAATCGACCCGGGCGATCTCGATGATCTTCCAGAATCCCGACTCCGCCCTGAACCGGGTGTGGACGGTCCGACGGATCCTGACGCGCACGGTCACCAAACTGACCGGTGTCAGAGGCAAGGACGCCGATCGTCGGGTGGAGGAACTCGCCGAGGCGATGCGGTTGTCCCCGCGGCATCTCGACATGCGCCCGCGGCAGCTGTCCGGTGGTCTCAAACAACGGGTGGCGATCGCGCGCGCCTTCGCAGGGAATCCCGACGTGGTGGTGTGTGACGAGCCGACCTCCGCGCTCGACGTGTCGGTGCAGGCGGCGATCCTCAACCTGCTCGCCACGCTGCAGAACGCGGAGCGCACGAGCTACCTGTTCATCACCCACGACATCGGCGTGGTCCGCTACCTGGCCGACCGGATCGCCGTGATGTACCTCGGTCGGATCATGGAACTCGGATCCACCGACGACATCTTCCACGGAACCAACCATCCGTACACGGAGGCGTTGTTGTCGGCGGTTCCCTCCGTCGACGGCGAGGCCGAGAACCGGATCCCGCTGAACGGCGAGATCCCGTCTCCGGCGAATCCTCCGTCGGGATGCGTCTTCCACACGCGCTGCCACCGAGCGATCGACGGCGTGTGCGACGTGGAGGAGCCGCCGATGAGGGAGATCAGCCTGGGCCACTCGATCAAGTGCGTGCTGAGCGTCGAGGAACTCTCCCAGCCCGTGGTGATCCGAGAACGAGACCAACTCGCCGAACTCGCCTGAACGGGCTCACTCGCCGGGCCACGGGATTCGGACCACGGTCGTGCGCGCCGTCCGGGTGACTCAGACGCTCGAGCGGATCAACCACTCGGCGCCGTCGGCGGTGTCGCGTACCTCGATCCCGGCGGCGTCGAGACCGTCTCGGACGGCGTCCGACACGGCGTACGCCTTCTCCTCACGGGCGACGCGCCGTGCGTCGAGGGCCGCGGCCACGACGGGGCCGAGCACATCGCGTTGGTCGCGTAGACCGTTCGTCGCCGCATCGCCGAGCTTGACGATCATCGACCTCAAGGCGCGGCGTGCCTGGTCCATCTCGTCGGACTGCAGAGTGTCGGCGGACCATTCGGCGATGGCCGAATCGAGATCGAGGACGCACGACACGGCAGCTCCCGAGTCGCGTTCGTCGAGCGCGCGAGCGAATTCGGCTTCGAGTCGCGAGGCGGTGGCCCCCAGGGACGTGGCGCCGCCGACCGTCGGGTCCTCCGACGGACCCGACGTGACGGCCGCGTGAGGCGAGGCGTTCCGCGGCGCTGCGTCCGCTCCGCCGGTGCCGGCGTGAGCGTCGCCACCGGCGCGGATCACGTCGAGTGGGATCGTCCGGCCCGACTCGAAGCGCACCGACTCTCCGTTGCGGCGCAGCGTGAGGCCACCCTTGCCGACGATCTCGGCGGTGTCGGCGTCGAGGTCCATGATCACGCCCGTGTGCTCGTCGAGACCGAGCACGAAGGCACCGTCGGGCAGCTCGGGCTCGAGCAATGCGAGGCGACGTTCACCGAGGTAGCAGAACCGCGTGTCGTGGTTGCCGCCCTCCTGGTTGTCGTAGTGGGGGACGACGGCGGCGCTGATCCCGATCTCGGACAGCACGTCGAGTCCGGGTTCCCACCACGGGTCGGCGCCGACCTTGTAGATCTCGTAGACGGGAACCGTGACGCACCCGAGTGTCAGCGCGGCCGCCGAGGAGAACACGATCGCGCCGCCTCCTCCTTGCGCAGTCGGTCGGAGCTTCTCGGCGATCACGTCGCGCAGACCGGTGCGGTGCCACTGGCGCAGTGCGAACGTTGGGCTGCCCGGACCGGCGAAGATCCAGCTGGCATCACGCACACGCGTCATCGCCGCTTCGATGGCGGCCGAGTCACCCGTGTCGGTGCGGGCGAGCCCGGCCACGGCGACGTCCTTGCCGACCGCGTCGCTGAAGTACTTCGTGGTCGCAGCGGCCAGGATCGGCGCATTCTCCTGGAATCCGAACGGGGTGTCGAGCATCACGGGCACCACTCGGTCGCCGTCGGCTTCGAGACGTTCGAACACCCGACGGTGCGGAACCTTCATGGTGGGCGCCGTTTCGCCGGAACCCATGATGACGAGGAGGCGGGGGAGGGTCATGACGTGGGCTCCGATGGGTGAGGTCGAGGGAAGAAGTCGGGGGAGGTGAGCGCCTCGTGCAGCAGCGCAGCGACCGCGGCGGGCTGCTGTGCGTGGACGTCGTGGTGCGCCGGGCTGAACCAGTGTGCCCGGCTGCGAGGGAGTGCGGCGATGGCGTCGTCGACGGCGCGACGTTTGGACGAGGTCCAACTCGCGTCGCCGCTGTCGGCGGGGATCAGCAGCGTGGGGACCCGGACGTCCGGGTAGACCGCGGACGGGCGGTGCTGCCACAGTCCACGCAGCACCGTCAGGTGGCGTTCGAAGGTCAGCCACGGGGCGATCGTGCCGTCGGCGCGCACCTCGAAGTTCGCCATCGTGCCCGCACGGCCTTCCTCGGGCCAGTCCGACGCGGAATCGTCGAGCCAGCCGCGCATCGCGGCGAGCGGCGTGCCGGCGAGGCGCGGGGGAGCCAGGGCCTCGACGCAGTCCTCCCAGTTCGGGAACGTCGCCGACAGGTCGATGAAGCCGCCGTCGACGCACGCGATCGACGTCACCGAGTCCGGATGGCGGTGCCCGAGTTCGAGCACGACGTTGCCACCCCAGGACTGTCCGGCCACGGCGGGCCGGTCGAGTTCGAGTGCGGCGATCAGCAGGGCGAGGTCGTCGGCGCAGTCGGCGACGCCGTAGCGGTCGTCGGGCTTCGACGACAGGCCGTGACCTCGTTGATCGACGGTGACGACGAGGTGGCCCCGCGCCGCGAGGCGACGTGCCACACCGTCCCAGAGGCGAGCGTTCGACGCGAGCCCGTGGGTGAGCATCCACGACGACCCCGTCGACTCGACGCCCGGAGGGGGCTCCCATCGCAGGACGTGGAGTTCGACACCCGAGGGGATCGAGTGGAACTCGTCGCTCGGTTCGATGCGCTCGGCGATGTCGTCGGTGTCAGTCACGTGTGGCTTCCTTGATGCGTTCGACGAGGGCGAGCATCTCGATCGAACGCTCGACGGGCCTCGGCCATTCCGATCCGCCGCGGACCGCGTCGGCGAACGCCTCGATCATCGACTGGTAGGGGTCGTTCGCGTCGACGTGCAGCGTGTGCTCCGAGTCGGGATTCCGGGTGGGGGGTGGGGTGTCAGCGGACAGCTCGACGTTGGGATCGGTGTCGTGGACGTACCCGGTGTCGTCGATGCCTCCGGTGAACGCCTCCGTGGCGATCGCGAGAGTTCCGAGCGTCCCGTCGATGACGAGTTGCTGGAACGGTTCGTCGACGAACGAGCAGCCGATGAACCCGACGCGGCCGCCCGCGTACTCCAGCATCGCTGCCGTCGAGGCGTCGACCCCGCCACGGATGACGCGGGTCCCCCGGATCGTCTCGGGGTGGTCGCCGAAGATCTCGACGATCGCACCGAGGCAGTAGATCCCCACGTCGAGGAGGGCGCCACCACCCTGGTGCGGATCCCAACGGTAGTTGCCGTCGGCCTCGGGCCCGATGGTGAATCGGAACGACCCGTCGACGGCGACGACGTCGCCGATGTCGCCTGCGATCGCGCGCCGGACGACCTCGCGGTAGCGCCGGTGGAAGGGTGTCATCCACGCTTCGGCCAGGAGGACACCGGCGGCGGTGCATGCCGTGGCCATCGCGGTCGCCGAGGCGACATCGGATGCGAGCGGTTTCTCGCACAGGACGTGCTTGCCCGCCGCGGCCGCCCGTTCGGTCCACTCCCGGTGCATGCCGTTGGGAAGGGGGATGTACACGGCCTCCACCTCGGGGTGCGCGATCACCGCCTCGTACGAACCCACGTCGGTCGAACGCCATCGTTCCGGGACGTGGCTGCTGCGCGACGCCGTTGCGACCAGGCGGGAGTTGACTGCAGCGTCGATCGCCGGCAACACCGCGGCGTTCGCGACGAACGAGTTGGCGCCGATCACCCCGAACCCGACCGGTGGCACCGTGTTCGGCGTGGGCGCCTCCGCTCCCGAGTCGGTCGGGTCCACGCTCAGGACAGTTCGACCAGTTCGCCGCCGTTGGCACCGGAGCGATGCGCCGCCTCGAGCACCGACACCACGTCACGCGACTGCTCGGGACGCACCGCGAGGGGCTCGCCCAGCAGGAGGTGGTCGGCCAGGTTGCGGTGGAAGCCCCAGCCCGGATGCGGCGCAGGCCTCACCTGTGACTCGATCAGGCCGTGGTCGCCGTCGTACCGGACGAGGGTCAGGTCGACGGGTCGTTCGGCGTGGTGCGACTCGTGGGCTCGGAATCCACGTCCGGCCAGGACGGCGTCTGCTCGAACCGGTTCGTAGTGGCCCTCGAGGGTGCCCGACGTTCCTTCGATGTGGAACTTCGGCCGCCGGATCGCGCACACGTCGCTCTGGCGGAACGTTGCTTCGCGTCCGTCGGCCCACTGCATCCACACCGACAGCTGGTCGACGTTGGTCGTGTCGTGCCACACCCTCGTGTGAGCCGAACAGAGCACCTTCTTCGGAGCCGTGCCGTAGTGCTGGATGATCCAGTCGATGTGGTGCGAACCCCAGTCGTAGACCGCTCCACCCGAGATCGAGTCCTCGGAGTGCCACGCCCGACAGGGGTGCTCGAATCCGCCGACGAAGGTCTCGATGTTGAACACGCTGCCCAGGTCACCGCGGTCGACGAGGCGGCGGATCGCCAGCCAGTCCGTGTCCCAGCGTCGGCTCTGGTGCACGGAGACGACCCGGCCGACGCTCTGCGCGGTGCGGATCAGTTCGTCGGCGTCGGCGGTCGTGAGGCACATCGGCTTCTCGACCACGACGTGCTTGCCGGCTCGGAGCAACTCCAGTGCCAACTCGGCGTGAAACACCGGCGGCGTGGCGACGATCGCGATGTCGACGGCGTCGTCGGCGGCCAGGGAGGTGGCAGAGTCATGCGCCCGAAGGTCGGGGAAGTCGACCGTGGCAGCGTCGAGGCGATCGGGCGAGTTGTCGGCGGCGGCGACGAGGGAGAGGCCGTCGGTCTCGGTCGCGGCGAGGCCGTGCAGGTATCCCATCCCTCCGAAGGGCCCATACCCGACGACGGCGACGCCGAGGTCTGCCACCGGGGCGCCTGAGTCAGCGTTCGGGAAGTCGGTGCGGAGGAGGCGTCGGACGTAGGGGCCGAGCGTGGGATGCACGTCGACGGTCCCGAGCGCCGTCATCCCCACGGTGACCACGCGGCCCGGCCCGACTCGGCGGACGATGATCGTCGGCTCGTGTCGGAACCGCACGCTCGTCGTGGCGGCGATCTCCACGTCCGGATCGAACGGGTCGAAGGTGACCAGCGGTGTGGTGATCGGGACCTCGCCGTCGAGACGGACGGCCTCGGCGCGCGCTGCGAGCGTCACGAACCACTCGGTGTGGGGAAGCGACAGGGCGATGGACGCGCCGGCGAGAGCTGCGGCGACGTCGTCGCCGGCTTCGGCCACGAGCAGGACGGAGCCACCGGACCGTGCGTGCGCCTCCAGTGCGGTGGCGGTTCCGGTGTCCAGTCGACCCGTCGATGTCCGCACCTCCGAACCTGTCGACGTCGAGGACGAAGTGCCGAGTGTCGTGTCCGTGGCGGACGTGGTGATGGTCATCGGCGGTTCTGCTCCTTCGGCGGGACGGGGGGAGGACGATGCAGGCCATGATCACGCCCCCGTGGACGGGGCACCAGCGGATGGCCGACGTGCGGACCTCGTGTCGTGTGCGACATTGCGTCCAGCTCGCAATCAGATTCGGCGAGTGGTCGAACGGGGGCGTATGGGAACCCGTGCGATTGCGGCGTCGTTCGTCGTTGCATCATCTGGCGGATCCAATGATTCCACGGATGCCGACCGCTGCGCTCGACTCGGCGGAGAATCACCCGGAAAATACGCCGGGAAAGTGCGGAGGCCACCGCAGTTGCGCCGGGGTCCGGCATCGATCGACACCGAGTTTTTCGGGGCGCGGAACGACGCCGTCCGTTCGGGTCGGGACGCGGGTCCACCATGCACGCTCCGCTACCGTCGAACCATGGAGCCCGAGGCGACGAGAGCGTTCGATCGACGGTCGTGGCCCCCCGAGGAGGCCGAGAAGGCACTGCGTGCCTACGGATGCAGGGTCACCCAGCCGCGCATCGCCGTGCTGCGGGCTCTCCTCGAACTGGGAGGCACCGTCGACACCCCGACATTGACGCAGCGCGCTCAGCGGCTGGTCCCCGGGATCCACGAGGCGACGGTGTACCGCACGGTCAACACGCTCACCGAGGTCGGCATCGCCAACCACGTGCACGCAGGTCATGGACCCTCGCTCGTGCGGCTCGGGGGTGAACGACGTCTCGTTGCGGTGTGCGATCGCTGCGGGAAGATCGAGTCGGTTCCGACCGGGCCGATCGACGAGCTCGTCCAGGAGATGCGCACGGTGTCGGGTTTCGACCTCCGACCGGGTCACTTCGCGCTCGAAGGCGTGTGCGCCGACTGCGCCGACTGATCATCGCCCGGGTCGGTGGCCGTGCCGCTCGTCGATGCGTCGACGCCGTGCGCCGACCTGCCCAGGTCAGTCGAGAGGAAGCGCGGCATCGAGCAGACCGAGCTCGATCCAGGCGCTGTCGTCGTCGATGATCCCGACATCGGCGAGGAACCCGGTCAGCTTCGAGAGGCCGGTCACGACGGTGGCGGCGTGGAACGGGTTGGAGCGGGCGATGTCGTATCCGTCCTCGATGGAGAGCGTGTCGAAGACGGTTTCGTTGACGTTGAGTTTCACCACTTCTGCAACCAGTGCGGGCGCCGTCGCACGAACCACGACCTTGTCCTCTTCGCTCAGAGCAGGCCAGGTCTCGGCCAGGAACGACTTGGCGAATGCGACGTGTCGGGCCTCCTCGAGGACGTGGAGTCTCGAGATCTCGCGGACCGTCGAGTGGACCCGTTCGTCGCGCATCGCGGCGCGGTTCACGAAGTCGAGGAGTTCCTCCACGGCGAGGACCAAGAGGTACGAGAGTGTTCGGGCGGCAGCCGAGTCGTCGGGTTCGAGTGGCAACGACGCCGGGTACGAGGGGGTACCGGCGCGTCGGATGTACTCACCGAACATCGTCGAGTGGCGGCATTCGTCGGCGACCTCGATGAGCAGGTAGCGGTGCATCGGGTCCGTCACGTCGACGGTCGTCAGGTGGCGCAGGATCACCTGCATGAGAGCGTTCTCGAACCAGATGCCGGCGCCGTAGATCGCCGCGGTCTCGTGACGGCTGTACTCGATGCGCTCGACTTCGGTCATGGCGTCCCACACCGAGGTGCCGTACAGCGAGAGCAGTTCCGGGGACGTGTGGAACGCGGAGTCGTCGATCGGACGGTTCCAGTCGACGCTGTCGAACGGATCGAGTGTGGTGCGTGACGATGCCGCAACCAGTTGCGATGCCTTCCTGGCCGTGTTCGGGAAGGGGAAGTCGCCGTGCGAGGTGACGACCTCGTCCTCGACGTCGGTGGAGGGAAGCGAATCGTTGACAGTGATTGATGTCATGGTTGCAGTCTGACGATGACAGCGACGACTGTCAACGTATTGCGACAGTGAACGCTGTCACAGAGCCGACGGCTGTGGTTGAATCGTCGGATGGACCGCGAGTACACGCTCGACGAACTCTCCGAGATCAGCGGCGTCAGTGGCCGAACGATCCGCTTCTACCAGGCCGAGAAGCTCCTCGCGAAGCCTGCGAGACGTGGGAGAACGGCGATCTACGACGACACCCACGCCCAGCGTCTCACCCAGATCGGAGAGCTCGGTGATCGGGGGTTGAAGCTCGACATGATCCGGGCGCTCGTCAACAGCGACGACGCCACCGAGACGATCGGGGAGTGGCTCGGCGTGGACGCGACCCTCTCCGTTCCGTGGTCGACGGACCGGCCCGAGGTCGTCACGCACGATGAACTCGTCGCCATCTTCGCCCAGCACGGTGACCCGCCGACCGGACTGATCGGCGAACTCGCTCGGCACGGCTACATCACCCAGGCCCCCGAGAAGTCCTGGACCATTCCCAGCCCGACGCTGCTCGACGTGGCGCTCCGGCTCCGGTTCAGCGGCACCGACATCGCCGTGGCGGCACGGGTCCACGAACTGTTCCGACGCAGGATCGCGCGTGCCGTCGACGACGCCGTGAAACTGCTCGCCGAGAGTGTCGGTGAAGGCTTCGCCGCCTCGGGCTCCGCACGCGACATCGCAGCGGCGATCGACGTGTTGCGGCCCGCGGCTCGTGACAGCGTGTCCGTCATCCTGGCGACTGAGGTGGAGCGTGCGCTCACCGCACTCCTCGAGGCCGGACCGGAACTGCTCAGGTGAGGACCACCGTGCGGTTCAGTCAGGTCGACGTGTTCGCCGCCGGCGGATTCTCCGGGAATCCCGTCGCGGTGGTGCACGATGCAGCGGGGATCACGACGGAGGAGATGCTGGCGATCACCGCCTGGACGAATCTCTCCGAGGCGACGTTCCTCCTTCCGCCGACGAGCGACGAGGCCGACTACCTCGTGCGCATCTTCTGTCCCGGACGCGAGTTGCCGTTCGCCGGCCACCCGACGCTCGGCACGTGTGCGGCATGGGTTGCGGCGGGTGGCGAGTCCCGGGACCGGGACGTGATCGTGCAGGAGTGCACCGCCGGCCTGATCCCGATCCGCCGCACTGGACCACGCCTCGCCTTCGCTGCTCCACCGATGACACGCACCGGGCCGATCGAGGCGGAGTTGCTCGCCGAGCGACTCGGGCAACTGGGGCTGGCTGCCGACGACGTGGTGGAGTCGGCATGGATCGACAACGGGCCCGGGTGGATGGGTCTGCTCCTCGACTCCGCTGATGCCGTGCTCGACGTGGCACTACCGGGCGTGGCCATCCCCGGGTTCGACGTCGGACTCATCGGACCGCATCCGCCTGATGGGGTCTGTGCCATCGAGGTACGTGGTCTGTTCGCCGATTCCACAGGATCGATCCGCGAGGACCCGGTGACCGGCAGCCTGAACGCGTCGGCCGCACAGTGGCTCACCGGCATCGGACGGCTGTCGACCCCGTACGTGGCGGCACAGGGGACCATGCTCGGTCGACGCGGCCGGATCCACGTCGACGAAGCGGACGGTGAGCTGTGGATCGGTGGCGACACCACCGTGAGCATCACCGGCACGATCACCGTCTGACGTCCCGGCCGCATCTCAACCTCTGTTGTTTGCTCCCGGACGGAACAACAGAGGTTGGCCGGTCTCAGGCGGCCTTGAGGGCGGCCATCACCGACGCCCAGCGGTCGGGGTCGCTGGCGTACGGGGCGTAGAAGCTGATCCGCTGGATCACGTCGCCGTACCGCTTCGACAGCTCGGGGGCGATGCCTTCGGGTTCACCGACGACCGCGAACGTGTTCAGGATCTCGTCGTCGATGAGCGTGCCCATCTTGGCCCATTCGCCCTGCTTGGAGAGAGCGTTCAGCTCCTCCTGCAATCCGCCCCAACCATGCATGTCCAGCACGCCCTTGTACGCCGGAGTCGACCCGTAGAAGGCGATCTGCTGGCGTGTGCCGACGGCAGCCTTCTCCATCTCCTCGTCGGTGTTGCCCGTCACGACGAACGACGGACCGACGATCTCGAAGCCCTCCATGGTCTTGCCGGCCTTCTCGCGTCCGCGCTGCAGCGCAGGGATGGTGACCTCGCGGAGGAACTTCTCGGTGGTGAAGCCGTGGCAGATGAAGCCGTCGCACACTTCGCCGGCGACCTCGGTCATCAGAGGGCCGACACCGGCGAGGAAGACCTTCGGCGTTCCGAAGTCGCCCAACTCGTCCTTGTCCGGTGTGAAGAAGGGGGTCATCAGCGTGTGCTTGTAGAACTCGCCGCGGAAATCGAGCGTGTCACCCGTCTGCCAGGTGTGCCAGATCGCCCGCATCGCCAGCACGAACTCGCGCATCCGGGCGGCCGGATGCGACCACTCCATCGAGAAGCGCTTCTCGATGTGTGGCTTGATCTGGCTGCCGAGCCCGAGCACGAAACGACCCTTCGAATACGCCTGGAGGTCCCAAGCGGTGTTCGCCGTGGTCATCGGCGAGCGGGCGAACGCCACGGCGATCGACGTGCCGATCTCCATCTCGCTGGTGTGCTCGGCTGCGAGGAGCAGCGGGAGGAACGGGTCGTGCGCCGTTTCGGCGGTCCACGCCCCGGAGTATCCGGCGGCTTCGACCTCCTTCGCGTTCTCGGCCACGGTGGCCAGGTCGATTCCGATGTTTCCGTCGACTTTCATGGCCCGAAGCTAGCCAGCGCATTGCTCGCAACTCCAGCCCGACCTCGTCGCTCCGGCTCAGAGCGAGAACGACGAGCCCGACCGCGTCACCGCAGCGCCCGCGTCTGCAGCCCGACATCGTCGCTGCGGCCGACGGGGATCAGGACTGGTCGCGGAAGAACTCCTGGATCTCCGCGGCGAGTTCGTCACCCGATCGCAGTTCGAGGTCGACGGATCCGGTCTCGGGGTCGGATTCCTGCTCGATCGCCAGGTCGTGCAGTTCCTCGAGTTGACGCACCATCGATTCGTGCTCGGGCTTCTCGGCGACCATGCGGTCGAGGCGGATGCGGTGCTCGCGAGCCTCCTCGCGCAACCCGAGCGCCTCGATGGAGATGCCGGACGCCTCGTCGAGTCCGTCGAGCAGCGCCACGCTGGCGGCGGGGTACTCCATGGCCGCGACGTAGTGCGGAACCTGGGCCCAGATGCCGAGCGACGGGATCTTCTGGGCGTGCATCGCGTGCTCGAGGACCCCCGCCATGCCGGCTGGGACGTCGACGGAGCTGCGGGCGAAATCGACCGTCGCCAGTACGTCGATCGACGGCGACGACACCGAGAGTCGGGCCGGCCTGGTGTGCGGTGCGGCGAACGGGTAGGCGCCGAGCGCGACCATCTGCGTCACGCCGAACTCGACGGCGAGCAGCGCGACCGCTCGGCCGAACCGACGCCAGGCCATGTCGGGCTCGGGACCGAGGAGGAGCAGGACGTCGCGCCCTCCGGCGGTGCGTCCGGCACGCATCTCGATCGTCGACCATCGCAGATCCGTGTTGAGGCCGTCACGCAGTTGCATCGTCGGTCGCCGGGCGCGGTAGTCGATGTAGGTGTCGTCGTCGAAACTCAGGATCGGCGTCGACTCCGACGCCTGACTGAGCGCCTGCATCGCCGCGGACGCCGAGCCCCCTGCGTCGATCCAGCCGTCGAGCATCACGACCAACACGGGCTCGTGCAGAGTCGGATCCTCCACATCGCGCTCGATGCCGTGCTCGCGGTCCCGAGCCGCTCGATCGGCGGGCTGCCCATCCCCACCGGCGGGGAGCGTCCAGCGCTCGTCGGCGTCACTCACCCCAACTCCTCCAAACATCGGGAGGCCTGGGCTGCGGCACTGTCGACCTGGGTCTTGAAGGCCTCGAGGGCGGCGGGTTCCTGCTCGCCGAGCGCACCACCGAGGTAGCGCGAGTACACGCCCTCGAGGATGCACGCCAGTTTCCAGTAGGCGAAGGCGACGTAGAAGTCGAGTTGGCCGATGTCGCGCCCCGACACCTCGGCGTAGCGCTCGGCGAGTTGCGCCCGGTTCCAGAACCCGGGGACGGAGGTCGCACTCCCGGTCCAGGCGGACGCGTCGTCCTCTGGCCCCGTCCAGTACACCTGGAGCAGCCCGAGGTCCGCGAGCGGATCGCCCAGCGTGCAGATCTCCCAGTCGAGGACGGCGATCACCTCGCCACGGTCGTCGACCATGCAGTTGTCGAGGCGGTAGTCGCCGTGGACGATCGTGGCGGGTCCCTGCTCGGGGATCCGCTCGAGCAGCCGGTCGTGGACGGCGTCGACGGCGGCCAGTTCACGGGTCTTGCCCTGATTCCACTGGCCGTACCAGCGCTTGAGCTGGCGAGCGATGTACCCCTCGTGGCGACCGAGCTGGTCCAGGCCGGCTGCGTCGAGGTCGACCGCGTGGATCTCGGCCATCGTGTCGACGAGCGATCGTGACGCATTGGCGCGAGCGTCGGCGTCGAGGGCGCTTCGAGCAGCCTCGGCGTCTCGCAGGACGTGTCCGTCGACGAAGTCCATCACGTAGAACGGTGTGCCGTTGACCGACACGTCGGTGCACATCCCGGCGACCTGTGGGACGGGGACCGAGGAGGACTGCAGCCCCGAGATGATGCGATGCTCGCGTTCCATGTCGTGAGCGCTCGCGAGGACGTGACCGAGTGGCGGTCGTCGCAGGACGAATCGTCGGCCGTCGGCGCCGGTGACCGTGATCGTGAGGTTCGAGTGCCCACCGGTGATCGCGCTGAACCGGAGCGGAGTGACGGCGCCGGCCACGTGCTCGCTGAACCACGTCGAGATGCGAGCGACGTCGACACCGTCGACGTCGGGCGGGGAGTCGGTCGTCTCGGAGGCGGCTGTCGTGGAGCGGGGCGTTGACGAGTCGGTCATGTCGTCTCCGAGAGTAGCGAGGACCGCAGGGTAGCGTTCATCCGATGGCAGCCATCGACGTCACCGAAGCAACGTTCCAGACCGAGGTCATCGACAAGTCGAACGACGTGGCCGTCGTGGTCGACCTGTGGGCGGAGTGGTGTGGGCCGTGCAAGACCCTCGGGCCGATCCTCGAGAAGATCATCGACGCCACGGACGGCAAGGTCGTGTTGGCCAAGGTCGACGTCGACGCGAACCCCGGCCTGAGCCAGGCCTTCAAGGTGCAGTCGATTCCAGCGGTGTACGCGATGAAGGACGGCAAGGTCGTCGACGGGTTCATGGGTGCGTACCCGGAGGCAACGGTGCAGGAGTTCGTCGACAAACTTCTGCCGAGCGAACAGGAGGACGCCGTGGCCGACCTGCTCGCAGCCGGCGACGAAGCCGGCCTGAGGACCGCACTGGGGATGGAACCGGCGAACGAAGACGTGATCGTGGCGCTCGGGGACCTGTTGGTCGCCGATGGTCGGGGTGACGAGGCGCTCGAACTGTTGGCGCGCATCCCGGAGTCCGACCGCACCCGCAAGGTCGCTGCCGCAGCACGGGTCGGCACCGCACCGACCGACGACCACGACGCAACGCTGAGCGCGTTGCTGGAACGCGTGAAGGACGATGACGAAGCCCGCCAGCAGTACGTCGATCTGCTCGAGTTGATGGGCTCGGAGGATCCGCGCACGGCGGAGTACCGCAAGCAACTCACACGTCGACTTTTCTGACGGGCGCCGTACTCGCCGGCGGTCGGTTGCCGGAGTCCTCGATCGCGTTGTAGCTTCTGTCGGACCGACTCCCTCCTGATGTCACCACCAGGAGAAAGGGGCCGCCGTGCGGCAGCCCATCGAGGATTCCCCGTCGACGCCGGTCGCTGCCCGCCCGGTCGCGACCAGGTCGGCACCCGACCGACTCCGTGACTGGGTCGACTGGTTCGGCCTGACCCGCCTCGTCACCTCGGCGGTCGCCGTGCTCGTGGTGTGCGTCGGGGGCTGGTGGCTCGTCCGGACTCCGCAGGCTCCACCGGAGTCCTCGCTGCCGGTCGCGGCCGGCGACGTGGCGGCCGGGAGCGTCACGCTCCCACCACCGTCCACGATCGAGCGGGTGCCGGACTCCGCTCCCGACCCGACGGACGACGTCGACGGCGTCGTCGTGGTCCACGTCGCCGGAGCCGTCATGGTGTCGGGTGTGTTCGAACTGGACTCGGGCAGTCGAGTCGCCGACGCGATCGCGCAGGCGGGTGGACCGTCACCCGATGCCGACCCGGGTGCGTTGAACCTCGCGGCGCCACTCGTCGACGGAACCCGGGTGTACGTGCCGATGGTGGGGGAGGAGGTCCCGGTCGAGGATCTCCCGTCCGTGTCACCCGTCGACGAGGTCGGCAGCGCCCCCGCCGGCCCGATCGACGTCAATCGGGCGAGCGCCTCCGAGTTGGAGTCGCTGCCCGGCGTGGGTCCGGCAACCGCCGCGGCGATCATCACCGAACGCGATCGCAACGGACCCTTCGTCTCGTTCGACGATCTCGAACGGGTACCCGGGATCGGGCCGGCGAAGTTGTCGGCGCTCGACGGCCTGGTGACGACGTGACGACCCGCACACAGGCGAGGCGGTTCGATGCCGGCGAGCGTGCGGAACACCCGGTACCCGGGAACCCGCTCGGATCGGGCAGGGGAGTCGGTGCCGCGGTGGACGCCGCGGGAGGCGTCAGATCAGGTCGATCAGTTCGGGCCCGATCCACGCGCTCGCGATGGCCAGCGCCATCAGCACGCCGACCCAGATGCCGAACAGCAACCACGAGTAGTGACGCCAGAAGTCACCCCAGGTGGCGAACGGGTTGCGGGTCGCCCGACGCGACGCGAGCACGCCGGCGAGCAGCCACATCACGATCGAGGCGCCGAGCGCCAACGGACGCAGTGCGGGGTCGGCCAACGGGCCGCCGATCGCCACGAGCGCCGGAGCGGCGAAATAGCTCGCCGCCGTGCCCGACGTCCCGCTCCACGCCGCATCCGACATCTGCAGCGCGGCGTAGGAGGCGACGGCGACCAGGCCGGGGACGAGGAGCCCGAGCAGGGGGCCGAACATGCGGATACGCCGCTGGTACCAGCGGGGGCCTCCGGTGAGGCCGTACTCGGTGGTGGTCGCGTTGGACGGCAACGTCGACGGTGATTCGGGGGACCAGGACACGCGAGACGGACGATACGCCACCGACGGTGATGATCCGAGCCACCCTCTCGATCCGGCGACCGCCGGCGCCGCCGCGCCGATGGGGGAGTCCACCACCACGTCGCGCATGTTCGTGCTGGCAGCGGTCACCGTGTTCGCGGCGTGGGCGGGCGACATCGGCGTGGTCGCGGTGGTGGTGTGTGCTGTGGCGGTGGTCTGTCGGTCGTGGCTGCTCGCACTCCTGCTCGTGGCGGTCGCGGTCGGTGGGCTGGTGCGCAGTGAGCAGAGTTGGGCGTCGCTCGAACCCGACCGCCTCGGGGACCATCGGGGGTGGGTCCGCCTCGTCGACGATCCTCAGCCGTATCCGTCGAGCACGCGGGTGATCGTCGAGATCGAAGGTGAGCGCTTCGAGATCTGGTCGCGAGGTCGCGCTCAGCGCCAACGGGTCGCGACGTGGCGCGGAGGGGAGTGGGTCGCCATGGAGGGTCGTCGGGTCCGACTCGACGACGAGCGAGCCGGGCGCGTCGCATGGCAGCACGTCGTGGGCGAGTTCGAGATGGAGTGGGCGAGTGACGTCGATCCCGGCGACTCCGTGGCCCGTGCGTCGAATCGTGTACGTGCATCGATCGAACGCGGTTCGTCGCACCTCCCCGGCGACGACGCGGCACTCTTCCGAGGCCTCGTGGTCGGTGACGATCGCGACCAGCCACGTGACATGATCGATCGCTTCCGTGCGAGCGGGCTGTCGCACCTCACGGCGGTCTCCGGTCAGAACGTGTCGTTCCTGCTCGCAGCGGCCGGGCCGCTCCTGCGCAGGCTCCGTCCCTGGGCGCGCTGGGCGTTCACGATCGGGTTGATCGCCTGGTTCGTGGCGCTCACGAGGTACGAACCGTCGATCCTCCGGGCCGGGGTGATGGCAGGACTCTCCACGACCGCGTTCCTCCTGGGTCGGGACCGTTCTCCGGTCCGGATCCTCGCCGTCGCGGTCACGGGGTTGGTGCTCGTCGATCCGCTGCTCGTGTGGTCGATCGGGTTCTGGTTGTCGGTCGGTGCAACGCTCGGGGTGAGTGCACTGGGGCCGTGGCTCGCGACCCGCATCCGCCGGATCGACCCCACGGGGATCTTCGCCCTGCCGCTCGGCGTCACACTCGGAGCGCAGATCGGGGTAGTGGTCCCCGCCGTGCTGGTGTTCGGGCGGCTGCCGCTGGTCAGCATCCCGGCCAACCTGCTCGCCGTGCCGGTGGCGGGAGCGGTGATGCTCTACGGGATGCCGGCGGGTCTCGTTGCGGGATGGGTGCCGTTCACCGCCCCCGTGTTGATGTTCCCCGCTCGGCTCGGCACCCGCTGGGTCGACACCGTCGCATCCCTCGGTGCACGCCTGGAACCGGACCCTCCCGTGCAGTTCGCCGGTTGGGCACTGATCGCCGTCGCCGTGGTGGTGCTGGTCGTGATGACGCGCAATACTGCCCCCACCCATGGCGATCTTCCTCCTCACCGGTGACGACGAATCACTCGTTCGCACTGCGGTCGCCGACCTCGTCGACGACCTCGTCGGCAACGGCGAGCGCTCGCTGATGGTCGACGAGTTCGACACCGAGGACTACGAACTGCGCTCCGTGATCGACGCTGCGCAGACCCCGCCGTTCCTCACCGACAAGCGGGTCGTCATCGCTCGCAACGTCAGCCGGTTCAACGCGGCGGATCTGCCCGCTCTGCTGGCCTACCTCGACGACCCGCTCGACTCGTCCGATCTCGTCCTCGCGCAGGGTGGGGACGGGCAGTTGTCGAAGAAGATCGTCGACGGCGTCAAGAAGGTCGGCACGGTCGTCGCCACGGCACCCCCGAAGAAGGCCGGCGAGCGCGGTGCGTGGATCCGCGACCAGATCAAGGCTGCAGGCCTGACGATCGAGCCACGTGCGATCCAGCGGCTCACCGAGTGGCTGGGCGAGGAGCCGGCCCGCCTCGACGGGGTGCTCGGAACGCTGCGCGGTGCCTTCGGCACCGATGCCACGCTGACGGACTCCGACATCGAACCGTTCCTCGGCGAAGCGGGCGGCGTGCCGCCGTGGGACTTCACCGATGCGGTGATGGCCGGCGACACGACCAAGGCGCTCACGATGATGGGCCGGATGATCCACGGCGGCAAGCGTCACCCCCTGCAGATCATGTCGACCCTGCACAACCACTACGCGGGCCTCGCCCGACTCGACGGGGCGAACGCCCGCACCGAACAGGACGCATCCGCCGCCACGGGTCTCAAAGGGTTCCCGGCAAAGAAGTCCCTGCAGAACTACAACCGCCTGGGTGGTGCGTCCACGAAGCGTGCGATCGGCTTGCTCGCCCAGGCCGACCTCGACCTGCGCGGCGCCAAGGATCTCGACAGCGAACTCGTCATGGAAGTTCTCGTCGCCCGACTCTCCAAGCTGCGCTGACCGACCGACGCACGCACCTCGGCCTCGGGCCCGCTGGTCGGGGCGGCCGGCACGGGGCCGACCGAGTCTCGTCGGGTCTCGCTGGGTCGGGTCGCTCAGGTACGTCAGGTAGGTGGCGTCGCCCGGCTCGGCCGCGAGCTGATCAGCACCCCCGTCGCGACGAGCACGAGGCCTGCGGCGAGGCCCACCGATGCAGGCTCGTCGAGGACGGTCACCGCGAGCGCTGCGGCGACGGCGGGTTCGAGCAGCGTCGTCGTGACGACCACGCTGAGGCTGAGGGCCTGCAGCCCGACCCCCCACAGGACGTACGCCATCGCGAGCGTCACGACCCCCAGCACCACGACGGTCACCACGGCAGATCCGTCGGTCAGGACGTCGTCGGCGCTGACGACCGCCAACGGGATCAGCAGGACGAAGCCGGCACCGAAGACCGTCGCCATGGCCGGCAGGAACGGCCGGTCGTGCATCAACCGCTGACATGCGTTGCCGTACAGCGGGAACGACGTGGCGGCGACGAGTGCGAAGGCGATCCCGGTTGCGTCGGCGCCGTCGGAGCCTCCCGACAGGAGTGCGACGCCGGCGATCGCGACCGTCGAGCCGAACATCCAGGATCGACTCGGTCGACGGCCGCTCACGAACCAGTCGAGCAACCCGGCGACGGGCGGGCCCGCACCGATGGTCACGAGCGTGCCGAGCGCGACGCCGGTGCGGTCGACGGCCTCGAAGAACGCCAGTTGGTACGCAGCCACGCCGATGGCGCCGATGAGGATCCACGGGTTGCGCAGCGGGTAGCGGCTGATCGGCATCCGTCGCCAGGCGGACAGCCCGAGCAGGCACACGCCACCGATCACCGACCGCCACACGCCGGCGGTGACCGGCGAGAGGTCGTCGGGACCGAGCGCCGCAACCGTGCCGGTCAATCCGAACAGCGCCGCCGATCCGGCCACTGCGGCGAACGCCCCTGATGGCGTTCTCGCTGTCGGGCCGGGCACGGCCAGAACCTATGGCCTCATCGGCCGTGCGGGTTGCTCCGCGGCCCGAAATCGACCCGGCACCCGAAACCGACTGCCTGCGGGAGCGACACGGCTCCCGAAAACGACGAAAGCGCCACGGGCGGGCCGCAGCGCTCGTCATCGACCCCGTCGAGGGGAATCGGTCAGCTCTCGGTGGTCTGGAGCTGCTTCATCAGGCGGCTCTTCTTGCGAGCTGCCGTGTTCTTGTGCAGGATGCCCTTGGCAGCGGCCCGGTCGATCTTGGAGATCGCCGCACGCGTGGCGTCGCTCGTCGGGTCGCCCTCGGCGATGGCGGTCTTGACGCGAGTCCGCACCTCGGCGCGCACGGCCTTGTTGCGGGCCGCAGCCTTCGCATTGGTGAGGATGCGCTTCTTCTGGCTCTTGATGTTTGCCATGGTTCAGTCCTTGATGGTTCTCGTACGTCGTGGTCGCCTGGCGGATCGGTTGCCGCCTCGAACAGCCGTGAGACTCTACCGGGCGCGGTCCGGGACTCAACCTGGCGCATCGAGCCGGGTCGCACCACGTGTGCGTCACACTTCCCGCCGCCAGGACCGCCGAAAGCGTCACGCAGACCTGGCGACGGCGTCGATTCGTGGAACGGGCTGGGGCCGGGGAGGCGGCGGTAGCGTCAGCGGCGTCATGGAGCTCGACAAGATCCGCAACTTCTCGATCATCGCGCACATCGACCACGGCAAGTCGACGCTGTCCGACCGCATCCTCGAGATCACCGGAGCGGTGCAGACGCGGGACATGAAGGCCCAGTACCTCGACTCGATGGATCTCGAGCGCGAACGTGGCATCACGATCAAGGCGCAGAACGTGCGCGTACCCTGGAAGGGTCACACGTTCCACCTGATCGACACCCCGGGCCACGTCGACTTCGGATACGAGGTCAGTCGCTCGCTCGCCGCGTGCGAAGGCGTGGTGCTCGTCGTCGACGCAGCGCAGGGAATCGAGGCCCAGACGCTGGCCAACTGCTACCTCGCGCTCGAGAGCGACCTCGAGATCGTCGCGGTCCTGAACAAGATCGACCTCCCGGCGGCCGACGTCGACCGGTACGCCGCGGAGATCGAGACCGTGCTGGGGATCCCGCGGGAGGAGATCCTGCCGATGTCGGCCAAGACCGGGTTGGGCGTGCCCGAACTGCTCGACGCGATCATCGAACGGATCCCGGCACCGACGGGCGATCCGGACGCGCCGCTCCAAGCACTCATCTTCGACTCGCAGTTCGACCAGTACCGCGGGGTCGTGTCCAGCATCCGCGTCATGAACGGTCGACTGCACGCCAACGAGAAGCTGGAGTTCCTCAACGCCGCAGCGCAGCACGAAGCGTTGGAGATCGGTGCCCGCCAACCGGTGATGACTCCGCTGAAGGAGATGGGTCCGGGTGAGGTGGGCTACCTGATCGCGGGGATCAAGGACGTGGGTGACGCCAAGTCGGGCGAAACGGTCACCACGGCCTCCAAGGGATCCCCCGATGCACTTGCGGGGTATCGCGAGCCGCTGCCGATGGTGTTCTCCGGCCTGTTCCCGATCGACGGCGACGATTTCGAGAACCTGCGCGAGGCGCTCGGGAAGCTCAAGCTGAACGACGCGTCGATCACCTACACGCCGGAATCGTCGGGCGCGCTCGGCTTCGGCTTCCGATGCGGATTCCTCGGCCTGCTCCACATGGAGATCGTCAAGGAGCGCCTCGAGCGCGAGTTCGACCTCGCGCTGATCGCCACGGCGCCGAGCGTCGAGTACCTGGTGACCACGACGGCGGGAGAGACGATCAAGGTCGACAACCCCGCCGATCTCCCCGAGGCGCAGAAGATCGACATGGTCGAGGAGCCGTACTTCACGGTGTCGATCATCACGCCGACGGAGTACACGGGCCCGCTGATGGACCTCTGCCAGACTCGACGCGGCGAGATGAAGAAGATGGAGTACCTCAGCCCCGAGCGGATGGAACTCGTCTACGAGGTGCCGCTCGCCGAGGTGGTCGTCGACTTCTTCGACCAGATGAAGTCACGCACGAAGGGCTACGCCAGCCTCGACTACGAACTGGCCGGCTACCGCCGGAGCAACCTCGTCAAGGTCGACCTGTTGCTCAACGCCATCCCGGCCGACGCCTTCTCCACGATCGTGCACCGCGACAAGGCCTACGCCTACGGCAACCGGATGTGCGAGAAGCTCAAGGAACTGATCCCGCGCCAGATGTTCGACGTTCCGATCCAGGCCGCGATCGGCGGCAAGATCATCGCGCGTGAGACCGTGAAGGCGAAGCGCAAGGACGTCACGGCGAAGTGCTACGGCGGTGACATCACCCGCAAGCGCAAGCTGCTCGAGAAGCAGAAGGAGGGCAAGAAGAAGATGAAGTCGATCGGCCGCGTCGAAGTTCCCGGCGACGTTTTCATCAGCGCCCTCAAACTCGACGATTGACGACCTCTGTCGATCCGTCCCGGACGGATCGACAGAGGTCGTTGCCGAACCGGGCCTGACACGGGATGACACATCGGGCACGCTGGGGTGGGTGCCGATCCGTCGGGGTACAACGTGGTGATGGTGACTCGCACGATCATGTGGTTCCGGCGGGATCTGCGTCTGGGGGATCATCCGGCGCTGCTGGCTGCGACGGCCGATGGAGCCGAGGTCGTCCCGCTGTTCGTCGTCGACCCGACGTTCGCCGAGGCGGGCGGACCACGCCTCGCACACCTCCACGACTGCCTGAGATCGCTCGATCGTGGGCTCCGGGATCACGGGTCGCCCGGGTTGTTGATCCGCCACGGCGACCCCACCCACGTGGTCCCCGAGCTCGCCGAGGAGGTCGGCGCCGACTCGGTCGTCGTCAGTCGCGACTACTCGCCGTACGGACGTTCGCGGGACGCAGCCGTCGGCGCCGCGCTCACGGTCGGCGGCCGCAAGCTGCGCGGTGTGGGTTCGCCGTACGCCGTCGATCCGGGCAGGGTGCGCAAGGGCGACGGCACCCCGTACTCGGTGTTCACCCCGTTCTCCAAGGTGTGGCGGCGTGCCGGGTGGGACGCTCCGCACCCCACGATCGGTGACGACGTGCGCTGGGCTGCCGGGATCCCCAGCGACGACCTCGACGAACGACCGTCGCCCGACTGTGACCTGCCCGAGGCGGGAGAGGACGCAGCGCTCGAGAGGTGGCGAGCGTTCCTCGACGTCACCGGCGCAGGTGACGGAACCATGCGTTCGGGCGTTCAGGCCTACGACGATCTGCGCGACCTGCCGGCCGTCGGCGGCACGAGTCGTCTGTCGCCCGATCTCAAATGGGGCACCATTCACCCTCGGACCCTGCTCGCCGACCTCGACGCATCCGGCGACGGCGAACGCGGTCACACCGTGTTCTCCAGCGAGCTGGCCTGGCGTGACTTCTACGCCGACGTGTTGTTCCAGAAGCCGAACACCGCGTGGGAGAACCTGAACCCGAAGTACGACCACATCGAGATCGACACCGATGCCGCAGCCGAGGGGAAGTTCGATCTCTGGTCGCGAGGCGAAACCGGTTTCGGCATCGTCGACGCCGGGATGCGTCAACTGCGGGCGACGGGTTGGATGCACAATCGGGTCCGGATGATCGTCGCGAGCTTCCTCGTGAAGGATCTCCATCTCCCGTGGCAGTGGGGTGCGCGCTGGTTCATGACGCACCTCGTCGACGGCGATCTGGCGTCGAACAACCACGGATGGCAGTGGGCAGCGGGCACGGGGACCGATGCGGCGCCGTACTTCCGCGTGTTCAACCCGACGCTGCAGGAGGAGCGCTACGACCCCGACGGCGCCTACGTCGCCCGTTGGGTGCCCGACGGGATCGAGCCGATGGTCGACCACAAGGTCGAACGCGACGAGGCCCTCCGGCGCCTCCAGGCGCTCTCGGCCGTGCCGCCATCGGCGGATGAGTAAGCTGAGCCGACGATGTTGGACGACCGAAAGACGGCGATCCTCGCCGCCGTCGTGCAGGAGTACATCACCACGGCGCAGCCGGTCGGCTCCGCCAGTGTCGCCCGCATGCCGTCGGTCAACGTGTCGTCGGCGACCGTGCGCAGCGAGCTGTCCGCCCTGGAGGGTGACGGATACCTCGTCCAGCCGCACACGTCGGCCGGGCGGATCCCGACCGATCGGGGATACCGCTACTTCGTCGACCATCTGACCACTCCGGGCCGACTCGACCGTGCAACGCAACGTCAGGTGGGCGACTTCTTCTCCGCGGCGCACGGGCGACTCGAGGAGATGTTGCACCAGACGTCGAACCTGCTGGCGGAGCTGACCCACAGTGCTGCGGTCGTCGTCGGTCCACGGGCCGAGGCCGTCGCAGTGAGGCGTGTGCAGTTGGTCGGGCTGTCCGACACCGCAGCGACCGTCGTGGTGGTGTTCGTCAACGGCTCGGTCGAACACGTCACGCTCGATCTGCTCGACGGGGACGACGACGATCGGCTGAGTGCCGCCAGTGCCCACCTCTCCGCACAACTCGACGGACGCGTCCTGGAGGTGGTTCGTTCACTCGACCCCTCCGGCGACGCAGCGCTCGACCGACTGTCGGTCACGGCACTCGAGCGGATGCGCACCATCGCGGCCGCCGACCACGTCTACACGGGCGGTGCGTCGGAGGTGGCGCGGGCATTCGACGCCGTCGAGGTGGTCCGATCCGTCCTCCACACGTTGGAGCAGCAGTTCGTCGTCGTGTCACTCGTGTCCGACATCGTCGATCGGGGGATGTCGGTGGCGATCGGGGTGGAACACGGCGTCGAGCCGTTGTCGGCGTGCTCGGTCGTGGTGGCCCCGGTCGTGGTCGACGGCGAGCATCTGGGCTCGGTCGGTGTGTTGGGTCCGACGCGGATGAACTATCCGCAGGCACTGGCGACGGTCGACGTCGTGAGCGAGCAGCTCGGCCAGCGGATCGAAGAAGGCTGACCCGGGACGGTGCACTGCTCCCGGGCGAACCGCGGAGCGGCGACGGCCGAATTCGGTGCAGTTCACGGCATCCTGTGAGCCGCCATGGCTGACTTCTACGACCTCCTGGGTGTGTCCCGCTCGGCATCGGGCGACGAGATCAAGAAGGCGTACCGCAAGCGCGCCCGAGAGCTGCACCCCGATGCGAACCCGGACAACCCCGAGGCGGAGGCCCAGTTCAAGGACCTCGCACGCGCCTACCAGGTCCTGTCCGACGACCAGCAGCGTTCGCGCTACGACCAGTTCGGCGAGGCGGGCGTCGGAGGCAGGTCGGGCGGCGCGGGATCCGCCGACGACCTCTTCGGCGGCGGGCTCGGCGACATCTTCGAGACCTTCTTCGGTGGCGGTGGCGGGAGCCCCTTCGGTGGAGGTCGCCAGCGGGGTCCGGCGGGTCCGCCACGCGGGCAGGACGTCGAAGTCATCGCCGACATCGACTTCGTGCAGGCGGTGTTCGGTGACCAGATCGACGTGCAGTTGAAGCTGCCCGTCCGGTGCGGAACGTGCGACGGCTCCGGGGCGGCGCAGGACACACAACCCGTCACGTGCAGCGAATGCGGTGGGAGCGGCCAGGTACAACGCGTCCGCCAGTCGCTGCTCGGCCAGATGGTGACGGCCTCGCCGTGCACCCGCTGTGGCGGGCTGGGCGAGGTCATCGCCTCGCCGTGCGACACGTGTCGTGGCGAGGGTCGTGTCACCGAGGACACGACCTACAAGGTCGACGTGCCCGCAGGTGTCGACACCGGGTCGACACTGCGTCTGACGCGACGAGGAGCCGCAGGACCGCGCAAGGGGGCCAACGGTGACCTGTACGTCCACCTGCGGGTGCAACCCGACGAACGGTTCGATCGCGACGGCGACGATCTGGTGACCGACGTGCCGATCTCGATCGCGCAGGCTGCGCTCGGAACCTCTCTCACGCTCGAGACGCTCGACGGTGACGAGGACCTCGTGATCCCGCACGGCACGCAGCCCGGCCGCGAGTTCATCCTCCGTCAGCGTGGGGTCCCGCACCTGCAGGGGCGGGGTCGGGGTGACCTCATCGCCCGGGTACGGGTCGAGGTTCCCACGAAACTCGACGACTCCGAAGTCGCATTGCTCACCAAGTTCGCCGATGCACGCGGCGAGCGGGTCGGCAACGGCAAGGACGGGATCTTCTCACGCATCAAGTCGGCGTTCACCTGAGTGACAGGTGATGTCGGAGGTGCGCTGGTCGCCGTGGTGCCGTCCCCGAACGAATGCGTGATCGCCGGGGTCGTGTGATGGATGGTGTGCCGGAGAGCGACGATCTGCGCAGATCCGCGACGCACGTCCTGCTCGAGGATGCCGACACGCTGCTCCACGACGTCATCGTCGTCGGCGACGACGTCGAACACCACCTCCGCCGGGTATTGCGCCTCCGTGACGGGGAGTCGGTGTCGGTCACCGACGGGGCCGGCCGCTGGCGGATGTGCGTCCTGCGCGATGCATCGAGCGGCTCGCTCGAGGCCACGAGCTCGGTCGTCGCGGCGGGTGCGCCAGCGGGCTTCACGCTCGCGTCGGCGATCCCGAAGGGCGACCGCGTCGACTGGATGGTGCAGAAGGCCACCGAACTCGGTGCCGATCGCGTCATGTTGTTGCACGCGGAACGATCGAGCGTGAGGTGGAAGCCCGACCGCTCGGCGAAGCAACTCCTCCGGTTGCAGCGCATCGCCGACGAGGCGTTGCGGCAGAGTCGTCGCGTCTGGCGATGCACGATCGTCGGACCGGTGGCCGCGATGGACGTGCTCGCGGACGCGACGATCGCCGAACCCGGCGGCGAGGCGATCCGTGGCGACGAGGCGATGGTCGCCATCGGACCCGAGGGCGGGTGGTCGGACGTCGAGGCCGAAACTGCGGGTCGACGTGTCTCAATCGGCGCGAACATCCTGCGTACGGAGACTGCGGCGGTCGCCGCAACCACACTGAGAATGGTCGGTCACCACTGAGAGATGTTTTCCGAGGCGCGCAGACGTGTAGATTGGCAGCGCACCATTCACCGTGTCGTCGACCCTGATGGCATCACTCCACCCCAGTTGAGAGGCGGAACTCACCACATGGTTACTTTCGACGACGATGCTCCATCTGCGTACAGCCAGCAGGTCGGCGAGCGTTTGCGGGTCATCCGCAAGCAGAAGCGGCTGTCACTGCAGGAGGTCGAGGCGCAGTCGAATCAGGAGTTCAAGGCCTCGGTCCTGGGTGCCTACGAACGTGGGGAGCGAGCGTTGTCCGTGCCACGCCTCGATCGCCTTGCGCAGTTCTACACGGTGCCGATCGAGCAGCTCCTCCCGCGTGAGATCACCGGGAGCGAGGCGGCTGCGATCGATTCCCCGATCAACAAGAAGCTCGCCATCGACGTGTCGAAGTTGATGCAACTCAGCGGATCGCCGTTCGAGATGCTCGCCCGCTACCTGCGTCTCATCCAGGTGCAGCGCCAGGACTTCAACGGACGGGTCATCACGGTGCGCGGCGACGACACCCGTGCCATCGCCGCGATGCTCGACGTGCCCGTCGATCAGGTCGGCGATCGGCTCCTCGCCCTCGACCTCCTCTTCCGCTGAACCGGTCCCGATCCCACGACCCCGGCGTCGGCGCTCGCCGTCGGTTGTAGGTTGCGGTCGTGATCGCTGTCGAGCCGTTCGGGGTGTATCTCCACATTCCGTTCTGTGCGTCGAAGTGCGACTACTGCGCATTCGCCACGTGGACCGATCGAGGTCATCTGGTCGACGCGTACCTCGACGCGCTGATGGTCGAGATCTCCCGGGCGGTCGACTCCGGGCTCCCACGCGCGACCACGGTCTTCGTCGGTGGAGGCACACCGACGCTCGTGCCTCCCGAGAGACTGGCAGCCGCCATCGACTCGATCCCCGTCACGGCGGGAGCCGAGGTGACCGTGGAGTGCAACCCCGACGACGTCAGCGTCGACATGCTGCGAACGTTTCGCGACGGCGGCGTCAACCGCGTCAGCATCGGCGTGCAGTCGATGTCGGACCACGTGCTGGTCTCACTCGGGCGGACCCACGATCGGGCCAATGTGGCGCGGGCGGTGGACGCGGTGCGTCAGGCCGGTCTCCCGAGCTTCAATCTCGACCTGATCTACGGCGCGGCGGCCGAGTCGGTCGACGACTGGACCTCCACGGTGGAGGAGGCGATCGCCCTCGACCCACCTCACATCTCGGCGTACGGCCTCACCGTCGAGGCCGGGACGGCGCTGGCCGCTCGACCCGAGCGGTTCCCGGACGACGATGACCAGGCCGACAAGTACGAGATCGTCGACGACCGCCTGACCGATCACGGGCTGGCGAACTACGAGGTCTCGAACTGGGCGCGACCCGGCCACGAATCAGCCCACAACTTCTTGTACTGGCGTCAGCAGGACTACCGGGGATTCGGCTGTGCGGCGCATTCCCACGCCGACGGGCGCCGATGGTGGAACCTGCGCACGCCCGACCGCTACGTCGACGCAGTCGGTCGTGGCGAGTCGGTCGAAGCCTCCTCCGAGACCCTCGACGCCGAGTCCCGCCTGTTCGAGCGGCGCCAACTGCTGCTGCGGACGCGTGACGGGATCCCGGCCGACTCGTTCTCCACGGCGACGCTCCAACTCCTCGACGGAATGGTCGTTCCCCACCCCGATCGGCCCGACCACGTGGTGCTCACGCGACGGGGTCGACTGATGGCCAACGAGATCAGCACGAGATTCGTCTGACCAGGTGGGCAGCGGCGACCGGAGTGGTAGTGTCGGTGCCCGCTGAGGGCGCATAGCTCAGTTGGTTAGAGTACCTGCATGACACGCAGGGGGTCGGGGGTTCGAATCCCTCTGTGCCCACCGGAAACCCCGCTTCGATCCACGTGATCGGGCGGGGTTCTTCGTTTTTCGGGCACGTATCCTGACCGCGTGCAGGAGTTCCGACCAGCGGATGTGATCGAGCAGGACACCCGCCTCGCCGAATCGCTGGCGGAGGGCGATCTCGCTGCACTCGACGAACTCGTCCAGCGCTACGGACGCGCCGTCGTGGCGGTCGTCGACGACGACGACGGAACCCAACGCGTGGTCGAGGTGTTCGCCCGGCTGTGGACCGTGCGTCACGACATCGAGCCGGGCACGGACTTCGCGCCGCTGGTCGGGGGATTGGCGGCCCACGCCGTCGGGCGGACCTCCGACGAGGTCGCCCCGACCTGGGCAACGGCGATGGCCGTCGACGCAGTGGCCGACGACGCCCGAGCCGGGCTGCGGGAGTTCCACGTCGGGGGTCGGGATCTGGCCGACGATCTCGATCGACACGAACTGCGACTCCGCCGCCGACTCGCCCATCTCGGCGACGACGCACTCGTGGCGGCTGCGCTGCGCGACCCGGCGCCCTGGTCCGACCCACCCGTCGATCTGGTCGCGAACGTGCGTGCGGCCGTCACGCACGATCACGAGCCGCCGGGCCGTGACGCGGGTGCCGGAGTCCCCGGCACCGGCGTCGACGACGAGGCGATCGACGGCCCGGGCCGCGTCGCCCGGTCCCTGCGACCCGTTCTGCTCGGTCTGTCGGGCGCAGCAGCGGTGCTGCTCGTCGCGATCATCGCTCTGAGCGCGGCGAGCGGATCGGTCGACCCGGTCGCCTTCACCGCCGACCTCACGCCGACCGGAGCGATCCTCGACGTCGACGGCGGCGAGGTGACCGTCACCGAGCGCGACGCTGGACTCGAGATCGAACTCGACGCCCCGACGCTTCCGCGGCGTGCCGGCGACCAGTTCTACGAGGGCGTGCTCGTGTTGCAGGACGGCACCGAGTTGTCGGCGGGGAGCTTCAACGAGGGCGATTCGGTGACGCTGACCGCCGGGGTCGACCTCGATCGTGTCGAAGCGTTCAACGTGGTGACGCGATCGATCGGAAGTGACTCGGCCGACGTCGTTCTCAAGCTCGCCGTGCCGCGCGCCTGACCGCGACCGACCGGCTCGGACCGTCAGGCTGCGAGTTCGTTGCGGATCGCAGCGGCGATGGCCGAGGCGCCGTCGACGCCGAGGAGCAGGGTGTAGTGATTCGTGCCCGGCACCGTGGTCCAGCGGTGATCGGGGAACGCTTCGACGGTCTCGTCGGAGATCAGCGGCGGGAGAGCACCGAGCATCCCCTCGGGTGCGCGCACGATCGTCGTCGGCTCGTTCCGTCTGGTCAGGACCGTCCGGACGTGCTCGTCGAGCAGGAGTTCCCGACCGTCGATCAACACGGCCGCCTCACTCACCGCGCTGCGGAATCCACCCGGTGCCTCGACGAGGTCGGCGAGCAGTGTCCGCTGCAGGTCGAGCCCGATGCCGTCGGTGAACGCGGGGTGTTGGGACCACATCGTCTGATACGACACCCGGTCGGGCCAGGTGACCCTCAGTCGTGCGACGGCCGGCCCGAGGGAGGCGACCAGCGCATCCTCGATGTCGCCGTCGGGGAGCGTGAGGGGGGTTCCACCGTCGACGAGCACGATCCCCCGGAAGAGTTCGGGATGGAGTTCGGCCGCCAACAGCGCGACGAATGCGCCCATCGCGTGCCCGAGGAGGATGACCGGTTCGCCGAGGTGTCCAGCGATGGTCGCCACGTCGGACGCGTGCGCCCGCAGGCCGAACGGTCCGGCGTGGGCGTGGCTCCTGCACCGACCACGCAGGTCGACCGCCACCACGTGGGCGCCTCCCGAGAGTTGGTGTGCGAGCGGATCGAAGTGCCACCCGTTCGCGGTGATCCCGTGGACGGCGAGCACCGTCGGAGCGCCGTCGATGCCGCTCCACCGGAGCGCGCCGAGGGTTCCACCGGTCACGTCGAACGAAAGGAAGTCCGGCCGCCTCGTCATCGTGTCATCCTCCCGGTTCAGCGCGGTTCGCGCGGCAGGCCGAGAACCCGTTCGCCGAGGATGTTGCGCATGATGTTCGACGTGCCACCCATGATCGTGTACCCCGGTCCGTACGAGAATCCCCGGGTCACATCGGTCCACAGCGTGGCCTCGGCCCCGAACGATCGGGCCACGAACTCGGCGACGTCGAGTTCGTGCTCGGTGCAGAAGCACTTCGTCGCCGCCGAGAATCCGGCGGGCGCCTGGCGCAGCACCTCGCGGGTCACGAGGATCCGGCCGAGGCGGTAGGCGGTCTCCAGTCGGGCGATCTCCTGGCGCACGATCGGGTCGCTGCGGTCGGCGCGCTCCAGGGCCAGTTCGTAGAGCGCACGGTTCGAGACGAGCCGGTCGATGCCGCCGCGTTCGTGTTCGAGTTGCACCATCGTCTGCTTGAAGGCGTTGCCCTCGACGCCGACGAGGTTGACGGCCGGAACTCGCACGTCGGTGAAGTACACCTCGCAGAAGTGACGATTGGTGGTCATGTCGGTGATCGGTCGCACCTCGATCCCGGGCGTGTCCATCGGGACGATGACCTCGCTGATCCCGCGATGGGGCGGACCCGACGAATCGGTCCGACAGATCAGGTAGCAGTAGTCCGCATCGCTCCCGAAGCTGGTCCAGATCTTCTGGCCGTTGATCACGAAGTCGTCACCGTCGCGAACCGCTGACGTGGAGAGCGAAGCGAGATCGGACCCGGAGTCGGGCTCCGACATCCCGATGCACCACGTCGTGTCGCCTGCGAGCATCGGTGGGAGGAACTCGGCCTGCTGGTCGGGGGTGCCGTAGGCGATCAACGTCGGGCCCATCTGGCGGTCGGCGAACCACATGGCGGCGATCGGAGCACCGGCCGCAATCAGTTCCTCCCCGACGATCAGCCGATCGATCTGCGGGCGCCCCCCGCCGCCGAACGCCTCGGGCCAGCACATGCCGACCCAGCCCAGCGCACCGAGTTCTCGGGCGAATTCCTTCGAGTACCCGTTGATCCACGAATCGTTGTGGCGCCCGTACCGACCGACGGCATCGGCGGCGACCTCACGGGCCCTGGCCCGCAGTTCGATCTGGTCGGGGGTCCACGCGAAGTCCATCGCCACGCAGGATATGCGTTCGTCATCCACCTCCCCCGATCGTTCCCCATGGCGTGCCGGACACCGCACCACCTTCGCAACGGGCGGCAGGAGCTGCGGGAGCGGCGGTCGGCGGGGGCGCGCTAAGGTGGTAGACAAGTACAAGACAAGTGGCCGGGATGTCCGGTCCGCAGCGCCTTCCACGAAACCGGAGCACCCATGACCGAATCCACGATCATCTACACCATCACCGACGAGGCACCGGCGCTCGCCACCTACTCGTTCCTGCCGATCGTGCGGGCCTTCGCCGGTGCAGCCGGCGTGGACGTGGAGACCCGTGACATCTCCCTCGCAGCGCGCATCCTCGCTCAGTTCCCCGATCGTCTGACGGCCGAACAACAGGTGCCCGACGCGCTCACCGAGTTGGGTGAGATCGCCCTGACCCCGGGCGCCAACATCATCAAGCTGCCGAACATCTCGGCCTCGATCCCACAGCTCACGGCAGCGGTCGCCGAACTGCAGGCCCTCGGCTACGACCTGCCCGACTTCCCGAACGACCCGCAGACCGACGAGGAGCGCGACACCCGTGCGAGGTACAGCGTCGCCCTCGGTTCCGCGGTGAACCCCGTGCTGCGCCAGGGGAACTCGGATCGCCGCGCTCCCAAGGCGGTCAAGGAATACGCTCGCAAGAACCCTCATTCGATGGGTGCCTGGTCGGGTGATTCCCAGACGCACGTCTCCACGATGGAGGCCGGTGACTTCGCATCGAACGAGCAGTCCGTCACGATGGAGACCGCCGGCGACATCCGGATCGAACACGTCGACGCCGACGGCGCCGTGACCGTGCTGAAGGCCGACTTCCCGGTCCTGGTGGGCGAAGTCGTCGACTCGACCGTCATGAGCGTGTCGGCTCTGCGGACGTTCCTCGCCGAGCAGGTCGCCGACGCCAAGGATCGCGACGTGCTGTTCTCCCTGCACATGAAGGCCACGATGATGAAGGTGTCCGACCCGATCATCTTCGGTCACGCCGTCGAGGTGTTCTTCGCCGACGTGTGGGCCAAGCACGGCGACGCGTTGCGCTCCGTCGGTGCCAACTCGAACAACGGCCTCGGGGGAGTGCTCAAGGCGATCGAATCGCTGCCCGCCGATCAGCAGGCTGCGATCGCCGCGGACTTCGACGCCGCCTACGCCGCCGGTCCCGACCTCGCCATGGTCGACTCCGACAAGGGCATCACGAACCTGCACGTTCCGTCCGACGTGATCATCGACGCCTCCATGCCGGCGATGATCCGGGACTCGGGGAAGATGTGGAACAAGGCGGGGGAACGTCAGGACGCCAAGGCGGTCATCCCCGACTCGTCGTACGCCGGCATCTACCAGGCCACGATCGACGACTGCATCGCGAACGGCGCCTTCGACCCGACCACGATGGGGACCGTCCCGAACGTGGGCCTGATGGCCCAGAAGGCCGAGGAGTACGGCAGCCACGACAAGACCTTCGAGGCGCCGTCGGACGGTGTGATCCGTGTGGTCACCGCCGACGGTGGTGTGCTCATGTCGCACGAGGTCGAGGCGGGCGACATCTTCCGCGCGTGCCAGGTGAAGGACGAGCCGATCCGGGACTGGGTGCGCCTCGCCGTGTCCCGTGCCCGCGCGACCGGAGCGCCGGCGGTCTTCTGGCTCGACCAGGAACGGGCCCACGACGCCCAACTGATCGCCAAGGTCAAGACCTACCTGCGTGAGCACGACACCACCGACCTCGACATCTCGGTGATGAACCCCACCGACGCCACGAAGTACTCGCTCGCCCGCATCCGTGACGGACAGGACACGATCTCGGTCACCGGCAACGTTCTGCGCGACTACAACACCGATCTCTTCCCGATCCTGGAACTGGGGACCTCGGCCAAGATGCTGTCGATCGTGCCGCTGCTGAACGGCGGCGGGCTGTTCGAGACCGGTGCGGGCGGGTCCGCGCCCAAGCACGTCCAGCAGCTGATGAAGGAGAACTACCTGCGCTGGGACAGCCTGGGTGAGTTCCTGGCCCTCGCCGTGTCGTTCGAGCACCTCGCCGAGGTGACCGACAACGACGCCGCGCGGATGCTCGGCGACGCTCTCGACACCGCGACCGGGCAGCTGCTCGAGAACGGCAAGTCGCCCGCGCGCCGCCTCGGGCAGATCGACAACCGGGGGAGCCACTTCTACATCGCGCTGTACTGGGCGCAGGCGCTCGCAGCACAGACCGAGAATCCGGCGGTGGCCGCCCGGTTCGCCCCCCTGGCGGCCGCGTTGACCGAGAACGAGGAGACGATCAACGAGGAGCTGCTCGCCGTGCAGGGCCATCCCGCCGACATCGGGGCCTACTACCAGCCCGACGACGCGAAGGCCGGCGCCGTCATGCGTCCGAGTGACACCTTCAACGCGATCCTGGCCACGCTCTGATCGGTGGCCGACATCGATGCGTCGATGTCGGCCACTGCGTTGCGGTCCGACGAGCGAACAGCAGTTATCGTGACCACGTGTTCGGAGAGGATCCTCCGAGCACGACCCACAACCCTGGAGCCACGGAGGAAGCCACGTGCCCGACACGATCACCATCACCGACGACCGCACCGGAAAGACCGTCACGGTCCCCATCGAGGGCGGTGTGTTCTCTTCTTCGGCGTTGCGTGAACTCGATCCGAGCCTCTTCATGTACGACCCGGCGTACATGTCGACGGCGGCCACGCAGTCGGCGATCACGTACCTCGACGGCACCAACGGCGTTCTGCGCTACCGCGGCTATCCGATCGAACAGCTGGCCGAGAAGTCGACGTATCTCGAGGTCGCCTATCTCCTGATGAACGGCGACCTGCCCGACACGACGCAGCTCGACCAGTGGACCCACGACGTCACCCATCACACGTTCATCCACGAGAACATGCGCAAGCGTTTCGTCGACGGTTTCCACTACAACGCCCACCCGATGGGAATGTTCGTGTCGGCCGTCGCAGCGCTCGGCACGTTCTACGACGGAGCGAAGAACATCGAGGATCCGGTCTCGCGCAACCACCAGGTTCTTCGCCTCATCGCGAAGGCCCCGACCATCGCCGCCATGTGCTACCGGTTCTCCGTCGGCCTGCCGTTCAACATGCCCGACAACGACCTGTCGTACTCGGCCAACTTCTTGAACATGATGTGGAAGATCGGCGAGAACTACGAGGTCGACCCGCGCCTCGAGCGGGCGATGGACATCCTGTTCATCCTGCACGCCGACCACGAGCAGAACTGCGGAACCACCGCGATGCGGGTGATCGGTTCCAGCCATGCCGACCCGTACTCGTCGGCCGCCGGCGCTGCCTCTGCCCTCTACGGGCCCCGTCACGGAGGCGCCAACGAGGCCGTCATCCGCATGCTCACCGAGATCGGCTCGATCGACGACGTTCCGGCGTTCGTCGAGTCGGTGAAGAAGGGTGAAGGCCGACTCATGGGATTCGGCCACCGCGTCTACAAGAACTTCGACCCGCGTGCCACGATCATCAAGAAGGCCGCGTACGACGTGTTCGACGTGACGGGCAAGAGCCCGTTGCTCGACATCGCACTCAAGCTCGAAGAGGTCGCTCTGTCCGACCCCTACTTCATCGAGCGCAAGCTCTACCCGAACGTCGACTTCTACTCGGGCCTGATCTACCAGGCGCTGCGGTTCCCGACCGAGATGTTCACGGTGCTGTTCGCCATCCCCCGCATGTCGGGCTGGTTGGCGCACTGGGACGAACTGCTCGTGGAGGGCCAGAAGATCAGCCGTCCCCGCCAGTGGTACACCGGCGCCGACGAGCGTGACTACGTGGATCTCACCGACCGCTGACCTCACGTCGCCCCGGTTGCTGTCGGGGTGACGAGGTCGGGTCGTCCGACACCGACCGAAAATCTCCCGAACCGACCTCGTCGGTGCGCGAGAGTGGTCCGCATGAAGCGTCTCCTCCCGCTCGTCATCGGCGTCCTCCTCGCCGCATGCGGTGACCCGGTCGCGCCCGACGGCGAGGCTCCCGGCGGTGGGGCCGGCTCCGACAGCGAACCGGTGTCGGCGCCCACCGATCCTGCGTCGTCGGACGTCGAGACGGTGTCCACCGGTGCCGACGATCCGAGCGCGACCGGAGCGACCTCCACGTCCGCGGTCCCCGACTCCACCCCGTCGGAATCACCGACGACCGCCGTCGAGCCGACCGACCCTCAGCCGACCGACCCGCAGCCGAGCGATCCACCGACCGAACCATCGGCGACCGAGACGCCGATGCCGACTGGTGTGCCGACCGATCGGGTCGTCCGCTTCTTCGCCGGTGGTGGCGCGCCGGGCGTTCCCTGGGTGCCGCTCGGTCACTGGGACGGCACGGACTGGCAGGGGCTCCAGTACGCCGATGTCGGCATCCTCGACCCGCTGCCCACCTCACCGATCGCGTCGGTCGCGGCGACGAGTCTCGACCTTCCCGACGGCGCCGACGCGGTCGTCACCGGGCTCACGCTCGGCGATGGGCAGCCGTACTGCTCCGGCGAGGAGGCGGGGCCGTTGATCGATCTACCGACGCAGCTTCCCGACACGGCGGTCTCGCTCGGGTACGACGCCGTGGCGGTCACGGCCGACTGGCCGTTGCAGCCACGCCCCGTCCGCCAGGTCGGACTGCAGGTACCGGAGTACGCCGCGATCGGAGCCCGTCTCCTGGCGGATCAGGTCGGGACGGCGAACGACGGATCGGTCGTCCAGGCGGTGCGCGTCGACCTCGACGGCAACGGCGTCGACGAGGTGCTCGTGACCTACGAACGCCAACAGGCCGGCGACTTCGGTGGCGACGGCGACTTCACGAGCATCTACGTCCGCTACCCGTCGTCCGACGCAACCGTGATCGACGAACTGCTGGTGGCACACGTGTCCACCGAACCGGTCGACTTCCCGACGCCGGGCCGTTACACGATCGCTGCGGTCGCAGATCTGAACGGGGACTCCGTGATGGAGGTGATGGTCCGTGGTCGCTTCTGGGAGTCGGGTGGAGTACAGATCTTCGCACTCGACGCCGGGCGCCTCACCGGCGTCGCGTCGGGCGGCTGCTCGATCTGAATCGTCGCCCACGGTCGTTCGTCGATCCGCGAGGCGTCGATGCGCGGCCGAGACGAACGTCCGGAGCCGCGTCGATCAGAACGGCGAGTTGCCGTGCTTGCGTTGGACGAGGTCCTCACGCTTGTCGGCGAGCACGTCGAGCGCATGTGCGATGTGGGCGCGTGTGTCGGCCGGGTCGATGACCGCGTCGATGAAACCACGCTCGGCCGCCACGTACGGGTTGAGGAGGCGCTCGGCGTAGTCGGCTTCGAACACCGCCTTCTCCTCCGGTGAGGATCGACGGGCCAGGATCGCCGCCGCCTGGCCGGCGCCCATGACGGCGATCTCCGAGAACGGCCAGGCCAGGCACAGGTCGTTGCCCATGGTCTTGGAGTCCATGACGATGTACGCACCGCCGTAGCTCTTGCGCAGGATGACGCAGATCCGAGGCACGCTCGCCCGGGCATAGGCGAACACGAGTTGTGCCCCGTGGCGGATCATGCCGCGCCACTCGAGGTCCTTGCCCGGGTAGAAGCCGGGGGTGTCGACCAGGGTGATGATCGACAGGTTGAATGCGTCGCAGAAGGCCACGAATCGTGCCGCCTTCTGCGATGCCGGGATGTCGAGCGTGCCGGCCAGCACCATCGGCTGGTTGGCCACGATGCCGACGGGTCGTCCGTCGACGGTGGCGAACGCCGTGACCACGTTGGCCGCCCAGCGGTCGCGCAACTCGAGAATCGAGTCCTCGTCGACGATCTCGGCTGCCACCTTGCGCACGTCGTAACTGCCGGTGGACGACTCGGGGATCTGGGCGCCGGCCCCGGGGCAGGAGCGGTCGGCCGGGTCCGTCGACGGCCAGCGGGGCGGTTCCTGGTCGACGTTGTCCGGGAGATACGCGAGGAGGTCGTGTGCCGCGGCTTCGGCAGCCGCTCGATCGGCGACGACCATGGTGGCGACACCGGTGTAGCGAGCGTGGGCGGCCGCACCGCCGAGTTCTTCGACGTCGATGCCGATCCCCGTGAACTGCTCCACCATGACGGGTCCGTTCACGAAGGCGGACGACCGCTCCGTCAGGATCGCGAAGTCGACGATCCCGAGCAGCAGAGCGGGGCCGGACACGGCCGGGCCGTCGACGATCATCAGTGTCGGCACGATGCCCGAACAGGCCGTGAGTCGACGCGCGACGCGTCCCCAACCGTCGAGCGCGATCATGCCCTCCTCGATGTCGGTACCGCTCGTCGAGATCGAGATCACGACGGGCAACCGCTGGTCCAGGGCCACCTTGATTCCGGCTTCGAGCTGCTGTGAGGTCGCCGCGTCGAGTCGTGCGGGTTCGTCGTCGTGATCGCACTCGATCCACATCACCGTTCGCCCGCCGACACCGCTGAGCGAGTCGTCGAGCGTTCGGATCGTGGCCTGTGCGAACCCGGCGACGAATCGGGCCACACCCAGCACGTCGACGGCATCATCGAGATCGGTCATGCGCTCGTCACCGTACCCGACTCGGTACGGATGCGAGCCGTGTCGAGGCTCAGGCCGGACGCTGCGGCGCGAGCGGTGAGGCACCCGGGTGCACGCCGGGTTGCTGCTCGCCCTGTTCCTCGATCACCGTTCGCAGAGTCTCGAGCGTGACGTGCGTGGGAGCGTTGGCGCTGGGACGTCTCCGCCGGATCGTGGCGACCACGCGGCGGGGGAGTTCGGGGACCGTGATCCTCCGGAAGGACCCCGTGAGCCAGGTGGGGATCGCGGTCGCAGGGACGATCGCCGGCCCGAAGCCGTCGAACGCGAGCGATGCCAGCAGTCGGACGCCGTCGATCTCGGCCTGGGGGCGCAACGACACGTCGTTCGTCGACGCCGCCCGCTCGAGCAGTTTGCGCAGAGCCGAGCCGGTGGGTGGGAGGAGCAACGGCTCGTCGTCGAGTTCGGCGATCGGCACGGTGTCGGCCCCGGCGAGCCGGTGACCTTCGCTGACGAGGAGGAACAGGTCCTCGGCGAACAACGGCTCCACGACCAACTCGGGCTCGTCGATCGGGAGGTGGATGATCGCCGCGTTCAGTTCACCGGACATCACGTTGGGGACCAACGACGACGAGGCGCCCTCACGGACGATCGCACGAACGTTGGGGTGATCGGTCGCGAGTTGGCGGAGCAGTGACGGCGTGAGCCATCGCGCCGTGGTGCCGATCACCCCGATGCGGGTCTGGCCGGACACGTTGTCGTGTCGGCTGCTCACGTCGGACGTGATGTCCTCCATCTCGTTGAGGACGCGACGGGCTCGTTCCACGACCCGAGCGCCCTCCTCGGTCAGCTCGCCCTGAGCCCGGTCGACCAGGGTGACCCCCAGTTCCTTCTCGAGTCGGGAGACGTGGCCGGACACGTTCGACTGGACGGTGTACAGCGATCGCGCGGCGGCGGAGAAGGTGCCGTGGTCGGCGATTGCGACGATCGCGGCGAGCTGGCGGACATCCATCTCCAAAAACGATAGCGAGTATCTCCGATATCTCCTTGTCAGATCGCTCGCACGGTGTGCATACTCTCATCACAGCTTGTGATCGAAATCACGAGTTGGCAAGTCGAAGTGACAACACCCCCCATGTTGCACTCGTTGAAGAGTCCACAGTCCGATCCCCCAATCGGCGGACTTCTTCCGGTTGAGAGGCCCGGATCCCCCGATCCGGGCCTTTCCCATTTTCCGGTCGGCGACGCCCGACGGTCGCAGAGGATGTTTGGGTGCGGTGACGATGCGGGTGCGATGACTTCGACGTTGCGGTGACACGCGAGGATGTCGAGCGATGGCCGCCCGCGAGGAGCAACGACGATGAACACCGAACCCACCGACGCGCAGATCGTCGCGATCGCCCGGCAGCTCGCCGAGGCCGCGGAGAGCGGCGTCGCGGTCGGTGCGATGGGAGCCGAAGCGACCGACCTCGCCACGGGCTATCGGATCCAGGAGGCCGGCCACGACCTGCTCGACGACCGACTGATCGGGTGGAAGACGGGGTGTACGAACGTCGCGGCTCAGCGCTTCCTCGGTCTGGAGGCGCCCGTCGCCGGGCGGTACGGCAGTCGACACGTCATCGCCGCGCCCGCCGAGGTCACGGCGACCGAGTTCGCGACTCCACCGCACATCGAGGTCGAAGTCGGGTTCCGGCTCCTCGCCGACATCGATGGCGTTCCGCTCGATGCCATGCAGTTGGCCGATGCCGTCGAGGTGTTCGCCGCGATCGAAGTGGTTGCCGGACGGCTCGCCTCCTTCCCGCTGGTCGGGGGACCGGAGCTCGTCGCGGACAATGTCTTCGCAGCGCGGATGGTGGTGGGCCCGACCCTCGACCTCGATGCCGACGCCATCCGTGCTCTCGACACTCTGCCGGTCGAGCTGTGGATCGACGGCGAGCGGACAGCAGCGGGAACGGGCGCCGATGCGCTCGGTCATCCGCTGGAGGTCCTCTCGTGGCTCGCGGGGCACGCAGCGGAGCGAGGCGCACCGCTGACATCGGGCGCCCTCGTGATCACCGGGACCTGCACGGGGATGGTGCCCGCGCGCCGCGGAGCGTCCCACGTCGGACGGGTCGGCGACAGCGAGGTCTGCCTCGTCGTCAGCTGACGGGCGGGACCGGTCGAGATTCGGAACCTCGACCCGGCGGTGCGCCATGATGCAGGCATGAGTTCGCTTCCGACACCCATCGATCTGTTGCCACATCGCGATCCGTTCCTGTTGGTCGACGAACTCGTGGCGATCGAGCCCGGCACGTCGGCGACCGGCATCTGGCGCCTGACGGGCGAGGAGTACTTCTTCGCCGGTCACTTCCCGGGGCGGCCCACGCTGCCCGGGGTGCTGATGTGCGAATCGATCGCCCAGGTCGGTGCGTGCGCGGTGCTCGCCGACCCGAGGTTCGCCGGCAAGCTGCCGTTGTTCGGCGGCCTCGACGGCGCACGATTCCGCCGTCAGGTGGTACCCGGCGACGAACTGACGATCGAGGTCGAGCTCGGCCGGATGTCTGCGCGCGCCGGCAAGGGATCGGGCCGCGTCCTCGTCGGCGGAGAGGTCGCCACGAGTTGCGACCTGATGTTCGTCTTCGCCGACGCCTGATCGCCCGGCGGGGCGCCGGGCTACGACGCCGGAGCGATGACGACCGAGCCGTTGTGGCCGCCGAAACCGAAGTTGTTGCTGATCGCCGGCCCCGGCGACCAGGCCCGGGCCTCTCCCACGACGAGGTCGATGTCCATCCCCTCGTCGGCCTCGACCGTGTTCGCCGTGGGCGGGATCAGTTCGTGCTCGATCGACAGCACGAGCGCGGCCGCCTCGAGCGCTCCCGCGGCACCGAGTGCGTGCCCGGTGACACCCTTGGTCGAGACGACCGGCACTGCGGACGGTCCGAACACCGCTGCGATCGCATCGGCCTCGGCGGCGTCGTTCAGCGGAGTCGAGGTTCCGTGCGCGTTGACCTGCTTGATGTCGGAGGCCTCGAGGCCCGACTCGGCCAGTGCGGCTCGCATGCAGGCGATCGCACCGACGCCACCCGGTGACGGTGCGGTGATGTGATGTGCGTCGGCGTTGCTGGCGCCGCCGAGGAGCTCGCCGAGGATGTGTGCGCCTCGCGCCTCGGCGCGGGACCACTCCTCGAGGATCAGCACGGCGGACCCCTCACCCATGACGAAGCCGTCACGTCCCGAAGCGAACGGTTGGCTGACGCCGGACGTGGACAGTGCCGTCATGTTCCCGAAGCCGGCCAGGGCGGTGAGGGTGGCGGCGGATTCCGAGCCTCCCGTGGCGACGGCGTCGACGATGCCCCACTTGATGAGCCGGGCGGCGTAGTTGATCGCGTGGCTTCCGGCGGCGCAGGCGGTGGTGATGGTCTCGTTCGGACCCTGCAGCCCGTAGCGCATCGAGATCGCCGCGCCCGCAGCGTTGGTCATCATCATCGGAACGAGGAACGGCGAGACGCGCCGCTCACCCTTCTCGATGCGGATCTGGATCTGTTCCTCGAGCGTGTGCAGTCCGCCGACACCAGTGGCGAAGATGGTGCCGAACCGGCTCGCATCGACGCCGATGGCGTCCACGCCGCCCGCCTGCTCGAACGCCTCGCTCGCTGCTGCCAGCGAGAACTGCTCGACCCGGTCGGAACGACGCGACGCCTTGGCATTCTCGAAGTACGGGGACGGGTCCCAGTCGTCGATCTCGATCGATCGGCCACCGGACGCGCCGGGGCCGAGCAGTCCGGCCCAGAATCCCTGCTTCCCGATGCCGGCGGGCGCGACCACTCCCAAGCCGGTGATCGCGACGCGACGAAGGCCTGCGGGACCCAAGGGCATCGGAGCGATGTCCGCCGTCATCCGACCTTGTTGGCGACGAGGTCGTACGCGTTCTGCACGGTCTCGACGCCTTCGAGTTCCTCTTCGGGAACTTCGATGTCGAACTCCTCTTCGAGTGCCATGACGAGTTCGACGAGGTCGAGGCTGTCGGCATCGAGGTCGTCACCGAACTTGGCGTCGGGCGTGACGGCGCTCTCCTCGACGGAGAGCACTTCGACGGCGCACTTGCGGAAACGGGCGAACAGTTCTTCGTTCATTGAATTCTCCAGGTGTTGGGTGTAGGCGATGGATTGTAGGTGAGCGCCGGGGCTCAGTGGCCCATTCCGAGGCCACCGTCGACCGGGACGACGGCTCCGGTGATGTAGGCCGCGTCGGGTCCGGCGAGGAACGACACCACGCCCGCGATCTCGTCGGCGTCGGCCATCCGGCCCAACGGCACGGCGTTCGTGATCGCGGCGAGTTGGTCCTCCGACAGCGCCGCGGTCATGTCGGTGACCACCGGGCCGGGCGACACCACGTTGACGGTGATGCTGCGCGAACCGAGTTCACGTGCGAGCGATCGGGCGAAACCGACCAGACCGGCCTTCGACGCGGCGTAGTTCGACTGGCCCGCCTGGCCGAGCATCCCGACCACCGACGACATCAGGATGATGCGTCCGGACCGGGCCTTGAGCATCGCCTTCGCGGCTCGCTTCGCGACCCGGTACGACGCGGTCAGGTTGGCATCGATCACCGACGCGAAGTCGTCCTCGCTCATGCGCAGCAGGAGCCCGTCCTTGGTGACGCCGGCGTTGGACACCAGCACCTCGACGGGCGCTCCGAAGTGGTCTTCCACCGCGGAGAACGCTGCGTCGACCTGGGCGGAGTCGGTGACGTCGCATGGCACGCCGAACAGACCGTCGGGCGGTGGCGACGAGTGGTAGGTGACGGCGACCCGCTCGCCGTCGTGAGCGAAGCGGCGCGCGCACGCCAGGCCGATGCCGCGGGATCCGCCGGTGATCAGGATCACGCGGCCGGGTGGTGTGCTGGTGTCGGGATCGGTCATCGGTGGGTGCTTTCGTGGTGGGCGGGCGTGCCGAGGTCAGGAGTTCGACTCGACGGCATCGGGGCTCCATCGCACGACGGCGCTCGCGGCGGACATGCCGGCCCCGAAGCCGACGAACAGGATCAGGTCGCCGTCGGAGACCCGTGCGTGGTCGAGTGCTTCGGCGAGTGCGAGCGGGACGGACGCCGCGGAGGTGTTCCCGGTGCGGTCAAGGACGACCGATGCCTTCTCGATCGGGATTCCGAGTCGGTCGAGCGAGGCCGAGATGATCCGGATGTTGGCCTGGTGGGGCACCACGAGCGTGATGTCGTCGGCGCTCACGCCTGCCGCGCTCAGCGCCTTGGTGGCCGAGTCGGCCATCAATCGCACAGCGCGCCGGAAGACCTCCTTGCCTTCCATCTCGAGCACCCCGCCGATCTCGGCGAACAGTGCGCTCTCGGCCGCTCCGACCGAGTCGAGGTCCCAGCTCAGCAGTTGGCCGGGGCCTTCGACCGCCTCGATCAACGCCGCTCCCGACCCGTTGCCGAACAGGATCCCGGTGTTGCGGTCCGTGTAGTCGGTGATCCGGTCGAGCGTGTCGGTTCCGATGACGAGCACCTTGTCGGCACCCATGGCGATCAGCCCGTGGGCGTTGACGAGTGCGTAGACCCAACCGGAGCACGCCGCGTTCAGGTCGTTCGCACCGCACGACAGCCCGAGGAGTTCCTGCACGGTGGATGCGGTGGCGGGAACGCAGCGGTCGGGTGTGGTGGTGGCGAGGATCAGGGCGTCGATGTCGGCCGGGTCGCAACCCGACATCTCGATCGCCTTGCGGCCCGCCTCGGTGGACAGCCCGGCGGTCGTGCCGCCGACGTGGCGTTGGACGATGCCGGTTCGGTCACGGATCCATTCGTCACTCGTGTCCATCATCGACTCGAGGTCGACGTTGGTGAGGATCCGCTCGGGGAGAGCGGTCCCCCAGCCGGTGATCACCGCTCCGCGGACTCCGTTCGGTACTGCTGGCATGGTGCGCGTTCCTGTTCAGCTCGACCGCAGCCAGGCGATGGGTTGGCGCAGTGTGACGCGTTCGGTGTCGACCGCGATGAAACTCTGGAACTGCCCGGAGAACGATGAACGCACCTCGGCGTCACCGACGTGGCCGATCACCGTTCCGACGTCGATCGCGGTGCCTTCGGCGATGTCGTCGAGCGGTGTGAAGATGCCGGTGCCGGGGCTGACGACGAGCCGTTCGACGGCGAACAGGTGCTCACCCTCGAGCTGGGACGCCAGGGTGGTGGTTCCCGCGTCGACCCACTCCAGCAACTTGTCCAGGTCGTCGGGTGTGGCGATCGAGATCGTGCGTCCGTCGGTCGTGCGTTTGGCCATCCCGCTCAGCACGCCGCCGGGCCCGAGCTCGGCGAAGTCGGTCACACCAGCGCTCTGCAGCGTGAGCAGACTCTGGCGCCATCGCACCGGACTGGAGAGCTGCGCCGACAGCAGGTTGGCCCACTCGGCGCCGACGTCGTGAGCCTTCGCGTCGACGTTGGACACGACCGGGACGTCGGTGTCACGGGGGTCGGCGGCGGCGATGGCTTCGCGCAGCCGATCACGGGCGGCGGCCATGAACGGCGTGTGGAACGCTCCCGACACCGGGAGGGACATGACCCGCTTGGCGCCGAGTTCCTTCGCCTGGGCCGATGCCTTGTCGACGCCTGCGGGTGATCCGGCGATGACGACCTGGCCGGGTGCGTTGTAGTTGGCGACCCACACGTCGGAGTCGGCGAGGTTGCACGCCACGACCACCTGGTCGTCGTCGAGACCCAGCACCGCGGCCATGGTTCCCGGACGGGCGAGCCCGGCGTCGTGCATCGCAGCGGCACGTTCGGACACCAGCTGGATGCCCTCGTCGAAGCCGAGCGCGCCGGTGGCGGTGAGCGCCGTGTACTCGCCGAGGCTGTGGCCGGCGCAGAAGCTCGCATCGATCCCGATGCGTTGCACGGCGTCGAGCACCATCAGGCTCGACACGAACGTGGTCAGCTGCGCGTTGCGGGTGTCCTTCAACTCCTCGGCATCGGCATCACACAGCAGCGAGGCGATGTCCCGGCCCGCGACCTCGGACGCCTCGTCGACGAGTTCCCAGCTCTCGTGGTCCTGCCAGGGGCGGCCCATTCCCGGGCGTTGCGATCCCTGACCGGGAAAGGTGAAAGCGAGCATGTTCGCCGAATCTAGACGAGCGATCGGGGCGTCGAACCCTTACCGCGCGGTAACCCTCCAGATGGCGCCGAGGGTGACGCGAGGGTCGCGTCGCCGTGCTCTGTCGTACCCCGGGTCGGACTTGAACCGACACTGGACGGTGTTTGAGACCGTTGCCTCTGCCAATTGGGCTACCGGGGCGTGCGGGGCGAACGATACCGCCCCGCCACCGTCCCGCAAGCTCGTCGTCCCGGTTCAGAGCTGGAACGACGGGGTTCGGGCCCGACCGGTCGCCGGGCTCTACGATGTCCGGCGTGTCGAAGCGATCGATCACCCGCAAGCTGGCCAAGGACTCCAAGCGCCTGGCCTCGCTGCGTGCAGAACTGGGAACGATCGACGAACAGGCCCGCATGCTGCGCGACGAGGCCGACGACATGGCCGTGCGGGCGATCGTCGCCGACGACACGGGCGTCTCGCGAGACGCCCGCCGAGCTCGGGAACATGCCGAGGCGCACCGCAGGAACCGGGACCGGGTCGTCGCCGAGATCGCCGAACTGGAACGTCGTCAGGACGAGCTGCTCGACGGTCTGGGCTCGGCGCGGTGACGCCGCGTCCGGGGTCGTTCGCGCGAATGGCGCTATAACACTCCCATGCCCTTGCGCGTCGTGATCGCCGAAGACGAAGCCATCATCCGCATGGACCTGCGCGAGACGCTCGAGGAGGAGGGCTACGTGGTGGTCGGTGAGACCGGCCGTGGCGACACCGTCGTCGACCTCATCCGCGACACCATGCCTGACCTGGCCATTCTCGACATCAAGATGCCGGGCGCCGACGGGTTGGAAGCGGCACGCACGATCAACGCCGAGCGTCTGTGCGGCGTCCTGATGCTGACCGCGTTCAGCCAGCGCGAAGTGGTCGAGGAGGCCCGTGATGCGGGGGCACTCGCTTTCCTCGTCAAGCCGTTCCAGAAGAGCGACCTGATCCCTGCGATCGAGGTCGCCATGGGCCGCTTCCGCGAGTTGCAGGCACTGACCGGTGAGGTCGACACGCTCGGCGAGCAACTCGAATCGCGCAAGGTCACCGATCGAGCGAAGGGCCTGCTGATGGACGAACTGTCGCTGTCCGAAGCGGACGCCTTCGCCTTCATCCAGAAGACGGCGATGGCCGAGCGCACCCGCATGCGTGACGTCGCCGACCGCATCCTCGACGGCTCACTGCGCCCAGCAACCGACTGATGTCGAGTGTGGGCCGGACCCACGCATCGTCATCGACCAACACGAACGGAGTTGACCGTGGGGACCCACCTTCTCGTCGACGGGAACTCGCTCACGTACCGAGCGTTCTTCGCCCTCCCGACCGACATGGCCACCGCCAGCGGCCAGGTCACCAACGCCGTGTTCGGCTTCACGTCGATGCTCGCCTACGTGCTCGACGAGCAGAAGCCCGAGGGCATCCTCGTGGCCTTCGATCGGCCCGAGCCGACGTTCCGCCACGACGCCGAACCGACCTACAAGGCGCAGCGCGATGCGGCTCCCGACATCCTGCGCCAGCAGATGGGCCTCGTGCGCGAGGTGCTCGTCGCGTTGGGCATCCAGACGATCGACGTGGCGGGATGGGAAGCCGACGACCTCATCGCCACGGCGGTCGACGAGCTGACCGCACGCGGCAAGGACGTCATCATCGTCACCGGCGACCGTGACAGCTACCAGCTGGTCGACGACGAGACGAACGTCAAGGTGATGTACAACAAGCGCGGCGTGAGCGACTACGCGCTGTACGACGAGGACGGCATCGAAGGCAAGACCGGGGTGCGCCCCGAGATGTACGTGCAGTACGCCGCCCTGCGCGGCGACAATTCCGACAACCTTCCCGGCGTGCCGGGAGTGGGGGAGAAGACGGCGGCGAAGCTGATCAACAAGTACGGCGGCCTCGACGGCATCTTCGCCAACGTCGACGAGCAGACCCCGAAGTTGAGGCAGAACCTCGTCGAGAACGAGGCACGCGCTCGCAAGAACCTCGACCTGATGGTCCTGCGTCACGATGCGCCCGTCGGTTCCGTCGACTTCGACGACCTCGTCCCGAAGCCGAACGGCGCGGAGATGAAGCGCCTGTTCGACTTCCTCGAGTTCCGTGCACTGTCGGGTCGGATCACCGCGGCGATCAACGGCATGGGCGCTGCCGTCGACCTCGGTCCCCAGGACGAACAGCAGGAACTGGTCGCCGAAGTGACCGTGATCGAGACCGTCGGCGACGCCGTCGCAGCGATCGAGGGCGTGGCCGCGCTCGACGTGGCAGCCACGTGGACGGGCGATCCGGGTCGAACCGACCTGGTCGGACTCGCCGTCGTGACGGACGCGGAGTCGGCCGACGTCGCGTGGATCCCGGCGGGTCTGCTCGCCGAGAAGGCGGTGCAGGATGCGATTGCAGCGCACTCCGACGTCCGTGGCCACAACATCAAGCCGTTGATGCGTTCGCTGCTCGGCGTGGGATGCTCGCTCGACGGAATCGCACTCGACACCGCGATCGCCGCGTACCTGATCGATCCGGCCGAGGCGCGTTACGACCTGCCCGATCTGATCGAGAAGTACACGCAGTGGGCCCGGCCGTCGGACGCCGCCGGATCCGGCCAGCTCGACCTCGACGGCACGTCGCTGACCGACGCCGACCTGGCCGGACGCGACGCTCTCGCGGTGCACCACCTCGTCGGCCCGATCCGTTCGAGCCTGGAAGCACAGGGCATGACCACGCTCTACGAGACGATCGAGAACCCGCTCGTGATGGTGCTCGCGAAGATGGAACACATCGGCATCGCCGTCGACATCGACGAACTGCAGGGGCTGAACGACAAGCTCACCGCCGAGGTCGAGTCGCTCGTGGCCGAACTCCGCGAGGTCGCGGACATGCCCGACCTCAACCTGAACTCGCCCAAGCAACTCCGTGAGTTGTTGTACGACACCAGAGGGCTGACGCCGATCAAGAAGACCAAGACCGGGCCGTCGACCGACGCCGCCACGCTGGAGAAGCTCGAACACGAGTGGCCCGAGTTCCTGGCGCCGCTGCGTCGGCATCGCGAGGTGGAGAAGCTGCGCGGCACGTACGGAAAGGGCCTGCTGCAGGAGGTCGCCGCCGACGGGCGCATCCACGCCACCTTCAACCAGACGGTGGCGCGCACCGGGCGTCTGTCGTCGGACAAGCCGAACCTGCACAACATCCCCGTGCGTTCCGACGAGGGCCGGTTGTTCCGGCGGGCGTTCGTGGCGTCGCCCGGGACCGAGTTGCTGGTCGCCGACTACAACCAGATCGAGCTGCGCTGCATCGCCCACCTCGCACAGGACTCCGGACTGCTCGAAGCGTTCAACACCGGCCAGGACATCCACAACGCGACCGCCTCGCGCGTCTTCTCGGTCGAGCCCGGCGAGGTCACGGTGGATCAACGGTCGAAGGCGAAGATGGTCTCCTACGGACTCGCCTACGGCATGGAGGCCTACGGCCTGGCGCAACGGTTGAACATCCCGGTCGACGAGGCCGCACCGATCCTCGACGCCTACTTCGTCGCGTTCCCGAATGTCAAGCAGTACATGGACGACACCGTCGCTGCGGCGCGTGAACGTGGGTACACCGAGACGCTGTTCGGACGGCGACGCCCCATCCCCGAGCTGATGAACTCGAACTTCCGGGTGCGTCAGGCCGGGGAGCGTCAGGCGATGAACGCCGGCATCCAGGGCCTCGCGGCCGACATCTTCAAGGTGGCACTGGTGCGGATCGACGAAGCGTTGAGCCGACCGGGCGTGGAGAGCGAACTGATCCTGCAGGTGCACGACGAAGTCCTCGTCGAGGTGCCGCCGGCCGAGAAGCAGGAGATCGGTGACCTCGTGATCGAGTTGATGCACGGCGCCGCCGACCTCGACGTGCCCCTCGAGGTCAACGTCAGTTGGGGCTCGACCTGGGCCTCCGCCAAGGGGTGACACGGTGACGTCGCCCACCGGTCCGGTCTGTCCGCATTCGCGTGAGGTCGTTGCGCCCGGGCGCCGCAACAACCTCACGCGGTCGTCGAGGCCGGTTCGATGACGGGCGGTGGCGAGAGCCGCGACCACTGGTTCGAGGACCTGGCCGACCACATGGGGGAGGCGTACCTCCGGTACTCGTTCACCAAGGGCACGGTGCAGGAGGTCGACCACATCGTCCACGCACTCGGGCTGTCGAGGGGCGACCGGGTGCTCGACGTCGGTTGTGGCCCGGGTCGCCATGCACACGAACTGGCGCGTCGTGGCATCACCGTTCACGGCATCGACATCAGCGAACGCTTCGTGGAGATCGCCGCCGCCGGCGCCCCCGACGGTGCGACGTTCGAACGGTCGGATGCACGTTCTCTCACCTTCGACGCCGAGTTCGACGCGGTGATCTGCCTGTGTCAGGGCGCATTCGGGCTGATGACGGCGAGCGGCGAGGACACGGACGTGATCGACGGGATGGCCCGCGCCGTGCGCCTGGGTGGTCGCGTGGCGTTGAGTGCGTTCAGTGCGTACTTCGTCGCGAAGCACTGGCAGGGTGCCGACTTCGACGCCGACACCGGTGTCAACCACGAGGAGACCGAGATCAAGTCGGAGACCGGGGAGACCAAGACCGTCGACCTGTGGACCGGTTGCTACACGCCTCGCGAACTGCGGATGCTCCTCGACGGGAACGGGCTGACCGTCGACAGCATCAGCAGCGTCGAGCCCGGCGCCTACGGGTTCGACCGACCCACTCTGGACACCGCCGAATTCCTGGTCGTCGCAACGAGGACCACGTCCGCTCGCGGGCGCTGATCGCTCCGACGATCGGGTCCGACCCGCTGCTCGGCTACGAGCCCCCGGCGTCGGCGATGTCGCCGAGGCCGAGTTCGGCGATCGACGTCTCCCGCATCTCGACCTTGCGGATCTTGCCGGTGACGGTCATCGGGAACTCGTCGACCAACCGCAGGTAGCGGGGAACCTTGTAGTGCGCGATGCGGCCCTGGCAGAACGCCCGCATCGTCTCCAGGTCGATGGTGGCGCCGGTCTTCGGCTTGATCCACGCCATCAGTTCCTCGCCGTACCTCGCATCGGGCACGCCGATCACCTGCACGTCCTCGACCGCCGGGTGCGTGTACAGGAACTCCTCGACCTCACGCGGGTAGACGTTCTCGCCGCCGCGGATCACCATGTCCTTGATGCGGCCGACGATGTTCACGTAGCCGTCGTCGTCCATCACCGCGAGGTCGCCCGTGTGCATCCACCCGTCGGCGTCGATCGCCGCGGCGGTCCTGTCCGGGTCGTTCCAGTACCCCTGCATCACCGAATATCCGCGTGTGCAGAACTCGCCGGTCTCACCACGGGCGATCGTGTCGCCGGTGGCGGGGTCGCACACGCGGATCTCGACGTGCGGATGAACGACACCGACCGACTCTGTGCGGTGTTCGATCGTGTCGCCGGGCAGGGTCTGGGTGGACACCGGTGAGGTCTCGGTCATGCCGTAACAGATCCCGACGTCGGCCATGTTCATCCTGTCGATGCACCCGCGCATCACCTCGATCGGGCACAGCGACCCCGCCATCACACCCGTCCGCAGCGAGGACAGGTCGTAGCCGTCGAAGTCGGGGAGCGCCATCTCGGCGATGAACATCGTCGGCACGCCGTACAGCGACGTGCAGCGTTCGTCCTGGACCGCGCGCAGCACCACCGACGGATCGAACGCGTCGCCGGGGATCACCATCGTGGCGCCGGTCGACACGCAGCCGAGGTTGCCCATCACCATGCCGAAGCAGTGGTAGAAGGGAACGGGGATGCACAGCCGATCGCCGGCCCCCAGTTGTTGCAGCGAGGCGACGAAGTAGCCGTTGTTCAGGATGTTCCGGTGCGTGAGCGTCGCCCCCTTGGGGAAGCCGGTCGTGCCCGACGTGTACTGGATGTTGATCGCATCGTCGGCGGAGAGTCCTCGAGATCGATCGTCGGCTCGTCGCATCGCGCCGGCGTCGTCGACGAACAGTTCGTCCCAGTCGTCGTCCCAGAAGAAGACCGCCCGCTCGAGCGTGGGCACGTCTGCACGAACCTGCTCGGTCATGGCCCGATAGTCGGAGGACTTGAAGGTCGGCGCAGCGATCAGCCAGCGGCACTCGGACTGATGGAGCGCATACGCCAACTCGTGCGTCCGGTACGCAGGATTGATGTTGACCAGGATGATGCCGACGTGGGCGGTGGCGAATTGGACCAGCGTCCACTCGGCGTGGTTCGGGCTCCACAACCCGACCCGGTCACCCGGCTCCAGTCCGGCGGACACGAAGCCTGTGGCGAGTCGGCGGACGCGATCGGCGAACTCGTCGTAGGTCCACCGGATCCCCTGATGACACGACACCAGCGCCTCGCGGTGGCCGTGTTCGCGCACGGTCCGACCGAGAGCCTCGCCGATGGTCGTGTCGAGCAACGGTGTGTCGGTGGGCCCGATCGCCATCGCCGGCTTCCTCGTCTCCGTGGTCATGACCGTGTCCTCACCTTCGCTCGACTCCAGGTCGCCAGCTTCGCACGGTCGAGCGACGTGCTCGAGAGCGCGGACTCGGCCGATGGCGCCGAGGTGATTCGGCGACGACCGGACGCGGGATCGGCGGGAACGCGTCAGTGCCCGCACGGATACCGATCCGTTGTCGGGTCCATCGTCGGATCGGTCTGGTTCACTGGAGACGGTGAGTCCTGTCGAACGACTGAAGACGCTGCTCGACACGGACCGGCTCGCTGTCGCCGGTGCGCTGGTCGCAGGTGTGGCCACGACCGAGTCGTTGGTCGACGCCACCGGGATCGAGCGACGCCGGGTCCTCGAGGCCCTCGCCGCGCTCGGCGCGTCGGGACTGGTCGAGGTGTCCGAGAGTGGGCACCGCCTCGACGTGGAGACGTTGCGCTCGATCGCCGCCGATCTCGTCGATCCGGATCTCCCGATGGATCCCGCCATCGGCTTCGGCATGACCGACGAGGAGCGCGAGGTGCTGTCGCGGTACTTCGAGGGTCGCACGCTGACGTCGGTGCCGACCTCGCGTGCGAAGCGGTTGATCGTGTTGGAGCGTCTCGCGCTCGAATTCGACATCGGCAAGCACTACGCCGAGCGTGAGGTCAACTCGATCCTCGGCGGGTTCAACCCCGACTGGTCGACGTTGCGGCGTCACCTCGTCGACGAGGGCCTCCTCGATCGGGACCACAACGTCTACTGGCGCAGCGGTGGTCGGGTCGCCGGCGTCTACCGCGGCTGACTCCTGCGCCGAGTCCCGATCGTTGCGGTGAGTTCGGGTCGGGTTGGGGGCGACGGAGGCTCACCGCTCGGGTCGGTCTGGTGGTCGTGGTGAGTTCGGGTCGGGTTGGGGGCGACGGAGACTCACCGCTCGGGTCGGTGTGGATCGTTGCGGTGAGTTCGGGTCGGGTTGGGGGCGACGGAGGCTCACCGCTGCGGTGTGAGGGCGTTCGGGCTGGGATCGGAAGCGGGGGTGGTACCATCGTCGGTTGCGTTCTCGTCCCGAGGCGCGCGCCTGTTCCCATGAACCTGCGTTCATCGATCCGTTTCCGAAAGCCGATTCCCTTGACCGACACCACCATCGCCCCCGACACCATCGAAGAGAACCCCGAGGCCACGCCGGCCGCGGCCGCCGACACCGGGTTCGGCACCTTCGACTCGGAGGGCAACTACACCCCACGCGAGATCATCTCCGACGACCTCGGAATGTCCTTCGAAGACGCCATCGCCGGCACCATGGTCGAGGTCGAAGACGGCCAGATGGTCAACGGCACCGTCGTGAAGATCGACAAGGACGAGGTCCTCGTCGACATCGGCTACAAGAGCGAAGGCGTGATCCCCGCCCGTGAGCTGAGCATCCGCAACGACGTCGACCCGTCCGAGGTCGTCGGCATCGGCGAAGTGATCGAAGCACTGGTCCTCACCAAGGAGGACAAGGAAGGTCGCCTCGTCCTCTCCAAGAAGCGTGCGCAGTACGAGCGTGCCTGGGGCGACATCGAGCAGAAGAAGGAGAACGACGAAGTCGTCTCCGGTCCGGTCATCGAAGTGGTCAAGGGCGGTCTCATCGTCGACATCGGTCTGCGCGGCTTCCTGCCCGCATCGCTCGTCGAACTGCGTCGTGTGCGCGACCTCGCTCCGTACATCGGTACGCAGGTCCACGCCAAGATCATCGAACTCGACAAGAACCGCAACAACGTGGTGCTGTCCCGTCGCGCCTACCTGGAGGAGAACCAGAAGGAGACCCGCGACCAGTTCCTCAACAACCTCAAGGTCGGCGAGGTCCGCGAGGGAACCGTGTCGAGCGTCGTGTCGTTCGGTGCGTTCGTCGATCTCGGTGGCATGGACGGACTCATCCACGTGTCCGAACTGTCGTGGAAGCACGTCGACCACCCCGGTTCCGTGGTCGCCGTCGGCGACCCGGTCAAGGTGCAGGTCCTCGACGTCGACTTCAGCCGCGAGCGCATCAGCCTCTCGCTGAAGGCCACGCAGCAGGATCCGTGGCAGGAGTTCGCCGAAGGTCACCAGGTCGGTCAGCTCGTCTACGGACGGGTCACCAAGCTGGTGCAGTTCGGTGCATTCGTGCAGGTCGGCGACGGCATCGAAGGCCTCGTCCACATCTCGGAGATGTCGGCGCACCACGTCGACAGCCCCGAGCAGGTCGTCACGCCGGGTGAGGAGCTGTGGGTCAAGATCATCGACCTCGACCTCGCTCGTCGCCGCATCAGCCTCTCGATCAAGCAGGCCGCCGAGGGTGGCGAGCTCGCTGCCGAGTACCGCGAGCACTTCGAGATCGACGCCGCCGGCAACTACGTGCAGGGTGAGGCGTCGGCCGAAGCCGAAGCGGCGTGGAGCGAGTACTACGGCGACGGTTCCGAGAAGCCTGCGGGCGAGGCCGAGGCGTCGAGCGATGCCGAGCAGGCGGACGACGCCGCCGGCGACGACGCGGCGACCGAGGAGGCTCCGGCTGCTGCCGAGGCGTCCACCGACGAGGCGTCCGAGGAGACCCCCGTCTCGGAGTGACCGTGCTCGGCCGTCGAGGCCGATCGAATCCTGGCGATGCCCGACTCCTCGGAGTCGGGCATCGCTCGTTTTCCGACCGCTGCGCCGATCGGGCAGTATCGCGGTGATGATCCTCGTGGGACTGACAGGTGGAATCGGAGCGGGCAAGTCGACGGTGTCGAAGCTGTTGGCCGAGCGGGGAGCGGCGATCGTCGATGCGGACCAGATCGCTCGTGATCTGCAAGCGCCGGGAACGCCCGTGGTGGCGGCGATGGCCGAGCGATTCGGCGACCAGATCCTCGACGCGGACGGGGCGCTGATCCGACCCGAGGTCGCCAAGATCGTGTTCTCCGACAAGGCCGCACTGAAGGACCTCAACGGAATCGTCCATCCGGCGATGCAGTCCGAGATCCAGCGCCAGATCGACGAACATCGCGACACCGACCGCGTCGTCGTCCTCGACTTCCCACTCCTCGGCGAGAACCCCCGCAAGGGCCTCGCCGCAACGATCGTCGTCGACGTCCCGCCGGAGATCGCAGTGGAGCGAGCCGTCGAGAGGGGCATGGAGGAGTCCGACGTGCGCCAGCGGATCGAGTCGCAGATGCGTCGCGAGGACCGTCGCGCCATTGCCACCCACGTCATCGACAACTCGGGGGATCTCGACGCACTCGTGTCGCGCGTGGAACGCGTCTGGGCACAGATCCGTACGCTGCCGGCCACCGAGTCGAGTGATCTCGGTGAGCCCGCCGACACCACGCGTGTGGCATGGGTGTTCGGGTACGGATCGCTGGTGAGCCCGGCGTCGCTGGCTCGGACCATCGGACGCCTCGCCCGGCCGGGTCGCGACTTCCATGCAGCGGTGCTCGGAGGATTCGGACGTCGGTGGAACTACGGGGTCGGCCACGTCTCGGGCTCGTGGACGAGCGACGACGGGACGCGCGTCGACGACGGCACCATCGTGGCGCTCGGTCTCGTCCGTGCGGACGACGAAGCCGTCAACGGGGCGATCGCATCGGTCACCGAGGCCGAGCTGGCCGACCTCGATCACCGAGAGCGCTCCTACGACCGCGTCGACGTCTCCGATCTCGTGGCCGTCGCGGAAGGGGTCGACCTGGGCGGGCTCGCAGTGTTCACGTTCGTTCCCGCCGTCGATGCCGTCGAGCGGTACGAGCGGGCCCGAGATGCGGGCACCGCAGGCATTCGACGCACCTACTGGGACCTCGTCGACGATGCGTTCGCCGTGGCGGGCGAGGGGGAGCGCCGCCGGTTCCACGACACGACACCGGAACCGGACGTGCCGATCGTCGACGTCGACGAGGACTGACCCCACGGACCCGACCGATCGGCCGGACCAGGTCTGACCCATCGCGGCCGTCCGGGGGCAGCGGGCGACCAGGGGACGGGCGACCGACCTCGAACTCGGGCCGGCCCCCGACGCACGGCTCCGTCAGCGGAAGCGGTCGAGATCGGGTGCGATCTCCTCGGGGGTGGTCTGGGGTTCGTAGCGCTTGACCACGGCTCCGGACGCGTCCACGAGGAACTTCGTGAAGTTCCACGCGATGTCGGAGGACTCGCCGTCACCGGGCTGACTGGCCTTGAGCAACGTGTAGAGCGGCACCTCGTCGTCGCCGTTGACGTCGACCTTGGAGAACATCGGGAAGTTCACGTCGAACTCCGCGGTGACGAACTCGAGGATCTCGGCATCGGTGCCGGGCTCCTGGTTGGCGAACTGGTTGCACGGGATGCCGAGCACGACCAGGTCGTCGTTGTCGTTGTGGAGCGCACGCAGACCTGCGTACTGAGGCGTGAGGCCTCAAGCGCTCGCGACGTTGACGACGAGGACGAGCGTGCCCTCGTAGTCGGAGAAGTCGACCTGGTCGCCCGTGATGGACGTCATCGTGATGTCGTGGAAGTTCATGACATGGGACGGTAGCGCTGCGCAGGCGTCACGGCAGCCCGAGCCGCACGAGCTGGTCGGTCGGTGCCTGCAGATCGTCGAGTGCGGTGCGGAGCAACTCGACCAGTGCCGTCTCGTCGGTGGTGCCCGACCGGTTCTCGGTCTCGTCGGGGTCGACGGACACGTCGTACAGCTCGTGGACGGGCTCCACCTCGGGTCGCAGCGCCCAGAACGGGACGGCGTCACCGACGTCGAACGGCTGACGGATCACGGCGACGTCGCTGTGGGGCATCGTGTCGAGCGTCGCCCGATGGTCGGGATGTGGCAGGCGGAGGTTCGGCAACGAGTGGATCGGCATCGTCGACCAGCGGTTCGACCACATCGACAGCGGCCGGTTCGTCGCGAGCGGCGCACGTGTGTATCGGTGCGTGTCGTCGACGATCGTGATCTCGCGTCCCCAGTAGCCGGTCAGCGCCCAGTCGCGGATGCGGTCGGCCGACCCGTCGATCAACGGGACGATCGAGTGGCCGTGGGTGCCGTTCGGTGGATTGACGCCGAACACGTCGCAGAGCGTCGCGAACAGGTCGACCGTGGTGGTCAGCGAGTCGACGGTCGTCGGTCGCGCCCCGGGCCAGGCCACCAGGAGGGGAATGTGTCCGAGCGTGCCGTGGACCGGGGCACCGGGCTTCCCGAACATGTCCCGCTCGCCGAGGTAGTGGCCGTGGTCGGTGCACAGGATCAGGGCCGTGTCGCTCCACAGGTCCTGCTCGTCGAACCGGTCGAGGATCCGCCCCAGCCAGTGGTCGATGAACGTCAGCTTGGCGCCGTAGTTCGCTCGCACGTGGCGAGCCGACCGTTCGTCGATGGCACCCGATGCGATCGCGTCGATTGCATAGGGCGGCCAGATGATGTTCGGCCCGTCCCAATCGGGGTCGTATCGGTTCGCCCACGGCTCGGGCACGTCGAACGGCTCGTGAGGATCGAACTCGTCGACGACCAGCAGGAACCGCTCCGACTGCGGCGCCTGGGTCGCGAGCCAGTCCGCTGCTGCCTGCATCGTGCGGGGGCCGGGGAACTCGGCTTCGGATCCGAACCACGTCCGGTTCGTCTCGTACGGGTGGTGCCGCGGCGCCGGACGGGCCGGTAGTGCCGGCGTGCCGAGCCACGAGGGGTCGACGGCGGTCTTCCACGGATCGCCTTCGTGCCCGCGGGTGTAGTCCCATGCGGCGAAGTCGGTGTGGTAGTTCTCGCCCCCGGTTTCGAAGAGGTGCGGGTGGTCGGACACGAGCATCGTGGTCACACCCTCGTCGCGGACGAGACGGGTGATCGGCGTGTCCCACAACTCCACCGACCCCCACGGTCGCCAGAGGAAGTCGAGCGTGCCGCACAGCAGGTCGTGGCGCGCCGGCATGCACGGGAGCGCGCCGGTCTGGTGATTGGTGAACCGCAGGGATCGAGCGGCGATGCGATCGAGGTTCGGGGTGTCGAACTCGCGCCCACCGTAGGAGCCGAGCATGTGGCGGTTGAGGCTGTCGAGCAGCACGACCACGGCGTTGAGGGGCCGCTCCGACGGCGGTTCGAGGCGTGGTCCGTCGCTCATCTCGCCATCGTGTCAGTTGCACGTACGCACGGGTGAGGCGTGGCACCGGATACCATCGGCGTCCGAATGTCCGACGACCGAACCTCGACGTCCCGCGACCTGCTCGCGGTGCGTCATCCTCCGAGTTGTTGACGCCATGACGACCGCAGTGGGTCTGATCGCCGTCGCCCTCCTCATCGCCGCCAACGGCTACTTCGTTGCTGCCGAGTTCGCCTACGTGGCAGCTCGCAGATCGAAGCTGGCAGAAGCCGCTGATGGTGGTGACAAGAAGTCGGTCCGCGCCGTGGCGGTTCACAAGCGGTTGAGCTTCATGCTCTCGGGCGCTCAACTCGGCATCACGGTCACGTCGCTGGTGCTGGGCTTCATCGCCCGTCCCGCCATCGCCAGCGTCATCGAGCCGCTGCTCGAAGCGGTCGGCGTGGGCGAAGGTGCCAGCTTCGGCGTGTCGCTCACACTGGCCTTCGTCCTGGCGACGATCGCTCAGATGGTGTTCGGCGAACTCGCCCCGAAGAATCTCGCCATCGCCAAGCCGGAGCCGGTGGCGCGAGCCGTCGCTGGCTCGACGTTGATCTTCATGAAGGTCGCCGGACCTCTGATCCGCCTGTTCGACGGTGCGGCCAACCGGCTCCTGCGCCTCGTCGGCATCGAACCGGTCGACGAACTCCACGCCGGCGTCTCGGCAGAGGAACTCGACCTGATCGTGGACTCCTCGGCGGAATCGGGCCACCTCACCGAGTCACAGGCCGGTTTGCTGGAACGGGCGCTCGACTTCGGCGAGCTCGAAGCCTCCGACGCGATGGTCGCATGGAACAAGGTCGTCTCGATCGACGGAGTCGCCACGGCGACGGACCTGCGTGATGCCATGGCATCGCGTCGCTCACGATTCCCGGTGGTCGACTCCGACGGCAAGGTGGCCGGAATCGTCCACGCGAAGGATCTGCTCGGCGTGGACCGCACGAAGTACGACACGACGCTGGTCCAGACCCTGATGCACGACGTGATCGCAGTGCCCGAGGCCGCGAGCCTCACCGCGGTGCTCGGTCAGTTGCGTACCCATTCGACGGAGATGGCGCTGGTGATCGACGAGTACGGCGGTCCAGCCGGGATCATCACCCTCGAGGACATCGTCGAGGAACTCGTCGGCGAGATCGAAGACGAGTACGACCCGACCGAGACCAGCGAGCAGACCGAGGACTCGCCCGGCGTGTGGACGGTCACGGCGACCTCGCGTCCCGACGAGATCGAACGGGCGACCGGCCTGCTGCTCCCCGACGGCGAGTACGACACGGTGGCGGGTCTGGTGCTCGACCAGCTGGAGCGCATCGCCGAGGTCGGTGACGAGGTGACCGTCGACGGGATCCTGATCGAGGTCACCGAGATCGACGGATACGCGATCGAGGAGGTCCGGATTCAGGTCGATCCCGACCACGTCGATCCCGCAACGGAGAGCAGGGAGCGCAGCGGTCGCGGCCGGAACAACGGCGACGCGGTCGACGACGACCGCGACGCGACGCGACGTGACGCCGGCGACGGGGAGGAGTCGTGAACGCGGTCCTGGCCGTCGAGGCAGGCATGCGCGAAGGCGTGCAGTTCGACGGACCCGCGTTGATCCTCGCCCTGGTCCTGCTCGTTCTGAACGGATTCTTCGTTGCGGCCGAGTTCGCGCTCCTCGCGTCGCGGCGGTCGCGCATCGAACAGCTCGCCGCCGACGGCAACAAGAAGGCGAAGTCGGCGCTCGCCGGGATCCGTGAGCTGACGCTGATGCTCGCCGGAGCCCAACTCGGGATCACGATGTGCTCGCTCGGCCTCGGTCTGGTGGCCGAACCCGCCGTGGCTGCGATCTTCGAAGGGCTGTTGGGCAACGTCGACTTCCTGCACGACAACGTCATCTTCGGCACCGAGTGGTCGCACGTGATCGGCTTCGCCATCGCTCTGTCGATCGTGGTGTTCCTCCACATGGTGGTGGGCGAGATGGCACCCAAGTCGTGGGCGATCTCGCATCCCGAGGACTCGGCGCTCACGCTCGCCCGCCCGTTCCGGGCCTTCGTCACCGTGTTCCGTCCGGTGATCTGGTTCATGAACGGCATCGCCAACATGGTGGTGCGGGCGTGTGGCGTCGAGCCGCAGGACGAGCGGGCCATGGCGCACTCGCCCGGCGACCTGCGGTTGCTGCTCGACGAGTCGGCGGGGCATGGTGGCCTGGCCGCCACGGAGCACCAGCTGCTGACCCGGTCACTCGAACTGTCGGGCCTCACGGCCTCCGACGCAATGACGGTGCGTCGCGACATCATCGCGGTGTCGGCAGACTCGACAGCCGACGTGGCGGCCGGCGAGGCGCACCGGACGGGTCGCAGCCGGATCATCGTGTTCGACGGCGACCTCGACCACGTGAAGGGTTTCGTCCACGCCAAGGACCTGCTGCGCCTGCCGAACGGCACGTGGAACTCGACGATGGTCGGCGCCATCACCCGGCGGGTGATGGTCACTCCGGAGCACCACCGCCTGGAGGATCTGCTGTTGGAGATGCAGACCGAGCGACAGCACGTCGCGCTCGTGATCGACGAGCACGGCACGGTCGTCGGTCTGGTCACGCTCGAGGACGTGATCGAGGAACTGATCGGTGACTTCGACGACGAGTCGGACCAGCGGATGCGGGAGTGCGAGCGGCTCGGTGACGGGTCGTACCGGCTCAACGGCACCCTGCGGAGTGACGAGTTCGAGGAGTACACGGGGGTTCCACTCCCGGCGGGTGACTGGCAGACGGTGGCCGGATTCGTGATCGCCGCGCTCGACGAGATCCCTGCGGTCGGCGACCGGGTGGACACCGAGATCGGGCAGTTCGAAGTGCTCTCGATGGACGCCTACGCCATCGATTCGCTCCGCGTTCGTCTGTCCGCCGACGCGACCTGAGGCGACCTCGGCCGGTCGTCTCGTGGTCGGCGTCGGGCGAGCACCTTGCACGTACGCTTCCGCGATGGCACAGGTTCAGGCGAACGGCATCACCATCGAGTACGAGCAGCACGGCGAGGGCGGCGATCCGCTGCTGCTCGTGATGGGGCTCGGCGGCCAACTCACCGACTGGCCCGACGGGTTCGTCGGGCAACTCGTCGATGCCGGGTTCCGGGTCACGGTCTTCGACAACCGTGACATCGGGCTGAGCACCGAGTTCGACTGGGTGCCGTTGACACCTGCGCGTGCGGTCGCCAAGGTCCTGACCAAACGGCCGGTGAGAGCCGGGTACACGATCGTCGACATGGCAGCTGATGCCGACGGACTCCTCGATGCGCTCGGGATCGAGTCGGCGCACATCGTGGGCATGTCGATGGGTGGGATGATCGCCCAGCAACTCACGATCGACTTCCCCGGTCGCGTCCGTTCCCTCACGTCGATCATGTCGAACCCGGGCGACGGCAGGTCCGGGCGGATCACCGGCAAGGTGATGGCGAAGATGGCCCGGATGCCCGACCCGACGCCCGAGAACGCAGCGGACCGCTCGGTCGAGAGCTTCTCGCTGTGGAGCGGCCCCCACTTCGACCCCACCCTCCATCGGGTCCGGTCCCAGGCGAGCGTCGAACGCAGCTTCCGACCGGTCGGCACCGCTCGCCAGACCAATGCGATCGCGGCCAGCCCGGACCGGACGCCGGGCCTGCGGCGGATCACGGTTCCGACGCTCGTCGTCCACGGCCTGGTCGACCGACTCGTGAAGCCGAGCGGCGGCATGGCGACCGCGGCTGCAGTGCCCGGTTCGACCCTGGTGATGTTCCCCGACATGGGCCACGACCTGCCCGAACCGCGATGGGACGACATCGTCGGTGCGATCCGCCGGACGGCCGACGCAGCGACCTGACCCGGACGGGACGGCACCTCACGGTCCGGGCCTCGCGAGACGCGTCGACGCCCGTGACGCGGTGCCGTGACTCAGTCGTGGAAGACGTGACCGATCGGTGACGCGCGACGCACGTAGCCGAGGATCGGCGTGGCGCGCACCACGGCGTCGACGCCCTGGGGCATCGCGGTGCGCTCGCTCGCCCGCCAGGCCGTGATGGTGTCCGACGTGCCGTCGTCGAGCGCCACGTACAGGCTGTAGCGATCGCCTTCGAGACGCTTCACCCACGAGCGGGGAAGTGGGGTGACCTCAGCGGGGCGACGGGCACGGATGACCACGCCGGTTCGCTCGATCGTGTTGAACATGTCGGCGGCGCCGGCGAAGGCCGCCCAGGCGCCCACGAGCACGAGAATGACGGTGACGAAGGTGATCCCGGTGGCGATGTGACTGATCAACCAGTCCTGTTCGGAGAACCGCTCGTAGAGGGAGTCCCATGCCTCGGCCCGGGCCACGTCGGCGAAGAAGCTCCGTGCTCTCAGCCCGACGAACATCGCCAGGAGGCCGCCGAGGAGGGCGTACACCGGGTTGATCCCGTAGATCGGCCGCCACGGGTATCGCACGCGCACGAGCCGACCGGCTCCACCGACGGCGCTCCACGCCCGATAGTGGTCCTCGCGTGCGAGGGGGAGTTCGACCCGGGCCCCGTCGGCGAGCGACATCGCCGCCGCGTAGGCCAGGCGGCGGTCTCCGACCTCGAGCGCGCTCGCTGCCATCGGAGCGAACCCGGACGCGACGAGCCGTTGGCGCACGGCGAGCCAGCGTCCGGTCGCGTGGACACCCGCCTCGGTGTGCGTGACGTCGTTGCTGATCACGTGACGCACGATGCGCACGATCAGGAGGATCAGCCCGGCCAGGGTGACGATCGCGATGATCCGCCTCTCGATGGAGTCGACGACCGCGACGGGCGTGCCGTCGTCTCGCGAGACGTTCCAGGCGAGGAGCCCCAACAGGGCGGCGGCGACGGGACCACCGAGCAGGATCGGGTTCCAACGTCGCGTCACGAGCCCGGCCCGCTTGGCCTCGGCGTGCACCAGGCTCCGGAACCGTCGCCACCACGGACCTCGGATGTCGACCGCCAGGTGACGTGCGGGGATCGCCTGGTCGGTGGTGAAGCGAGCGAGGATGTGTTGGAGCACCAGGCGTTCGTGCGGGAGCAGCGCGTCCCCGTCGTAGGCCTCCGACGCAGGGCGGACCCGGCTGGTCTCGTCGTCGGTCACGGGCGGCAGGATGCGCAGCCAGCCGCGTGACGCGAGGTCGACGACCGTGGCGCGCATGCCCGCCGCCGTGACGGTCGCGTCGTTGGTGAGGAGGTTCACCACCGCGGGGGACTCCTTGCGCAGTGCGCCTGATTCACCGACTGATGCGATGCGAGAGGGTGTCGCCCGTCGTTCCGCGAACGAGAGGCCGACGTGTCCGGCGATGGCGAGCAGGACGGCGAAGCCGAGCATGGCTCCGCCGGGGGTGGCCGCGAGGAAATCGGTCATCGGACCTGATTCGAATCGCGGCTCGGCGGGTGGATCACGACCGTCATCATGGCATCAGGACTCCTGGTTTCGGAGCCACAGCGTGCGCTGAGGGAAGGGAATCTCGATGCCGGCGTCGTCGAAGGCCGACTTGAGCGCCTCGCGCAACGCCCGCTGCAGCGCCCATTGGGCGCCGGGTGCGGTCTTGACGACCATTCGCATCGTGATCCCGTCGGCGCCGAGCATCTCCACGCCGAGGACGTTCGGCGCGTCGAGCACGTCGCTCGACCACTGCTCCGACGTGCACACCGCGATCGCCGTCGATTCGACGAGCGAACGCACGGCGTCGAGGTCGGCGTCGTAGGCGACGTCGACGTCGACCACGGCGGTGGACCAGTGCTGCGACTTGTTGCCGACCCGACGGATCTCGCCGTTCGGCACGTGCCAGACCGTGCCGTCGAGCCCGCGCAGCACTGTCGTGCGGAGCGCGACCTCCTCGACGGTGCCGACGGCTTCACCGACGTCGACGACGTCACCGATGCCGTACTGGTCCTCCATCAGCATGAACACCCCGCTGATGAAGTCCTTGACGAGGCTCTGGGCGCCGAAGCCGAGTGCGACGCCGGCGATCCCTGCACCGGCGATCATCGGACCGAGGTTGATCCCGAGTTCTCCGAGGATCGTGATGAACGCGATCGTCCAGATCGCGATGATCGCCGTGTTCGACAGCACACTGCTGATGGACTCCGCTCGCGAGGCCCGTCGAGCGGCGGCTCGGACCTGCTCGTCGACGTCGTCGGGGTCGCCACTGGCCAGGATGCCAGGTCGGTCGATCCCGACGGCCTTCAATCGCCGCTGGACCGTGTCACGATCGGGAGCCACGAGGCGTCGCACGAGTCGATCGAGGACCCGCCGCGCGATCCTCGTCATCACCCAGGCGACGACGAGGATCAGCAGAATGCTGAGCGGTCGGTCGATCAGCCAGCCAGCGACGTTGGCGGCGATCTCGTTTCCGTTCGTGGCCTCGAAGACCTTCTCGCACACGAACGTGGGTTCCAACCCGCACGCGTCGACGAGGGGGTCATCGCTGAGCTGTCGCAACACGACGAGGACCGTATCGAACGGACGGGTCGCGTCGACGCCGCGGCCGCTGCTTTCGACCTGGCGAGCCCGGGACCGGGCCCTGATCGCTGCGACCGATCGCGGATGCTGCTCAAGACAGCGACCGAACCGCCCGATATCCTGTCGGCGGCCGGACGTACCGGATCGCCGTCCTTCGTCACATCGAGACCCGGAAGTCGATCCCATGAGCACCCTGATCACGCGAGGAAGTACCCCCATGCCAGCTACCGACATCCGACTCGGCGTGGTGGGCACGGGGTACGTGGGCCTGACCACTGGTGCGTGTTTCGCCCATCTCGGTCATCACGTCGTGTGCGGCGACATCGATCAGCGCAAGGTCGACCTCCTCAACGGCGGGAAGATCCCGATCGTGGAGGACGGCCTCGAACAGATCGTCAACGATGCCCGCGGTGCGGGTCGCCTCGAGTTCGTGCTCGGTTCCCAGGCGGCTGCGGCTGATGCCGACATCGTGTTCCTGTGCGTGCCCACGCCCCAGGGCGACGACGGCAGTGCGGACCTCTCCTACATCGAGCAGGCGGCGCGCGAGATCGCTCCGATCCTCAAGCCCGGTGCGGTCGTGGTCAACAAGTCGACGGTGCCCGTCGGCTCCACGATCGCCGTGGAGAAGGTGCTCCAGCGTGACGACGTGTCGGTGGTGTCGAATCCGGAGTTCCTGAGAGAAGGAACGGCGGTGAACGACTTCCTGATGCCGGACCGCGTGGTGGTCGGCGCGGCGAACCGTGCGGCAGCCGAGAAGGTCGCCGAGTTGTACGCAGGGATCGACACACCGGTGATCATCACCGACCCGGCCTCTGCCGAGACGATCAAGTATGCGGCCAACGGGTTCCTCGCGATGAAGATCAGCTTCGTCAACGCCGTCGCAGCGATGTGCGAGCACGTGGGAGCCGACGTGTCGGCGGTGGTCGAGGGGATCGGTTCGGACACCCGCATCGGCACACGCTTCCTCAACCCCGGGCCGGGATGGGGTGGTTCGTGTTTCCCGAAGGACAGCCGGGCGCTCGTGAAGATCGCCGAGGACCACGGGTACAACTTCTCGATGATGAAGGGCGTCATCGACGTCAACGACGAACAGCGTCGGCGGATGGTCGACAAGATCGCCAAGGCCGTCGGCCGACACCAGTCCGATCTGTCCGGGGTCCGCGTCGGTGGGATGGGCCTGACGTTCAAGGCCGGCACCGACGACCTGCGCGAGTCGCCTGCCATGGCGATCATCCGAGAACTCCGCAAGGTCGGCGCCGAGGTCAAGGCGTTCGACCCGACCACGTGCGGTGATCTCTCGCCGCACCAGGAGGTAACGCTCGCAGGCGTCGAACTGGTCGGAGACCTGATGGACATCGCCGACGGCGTCGACGTGATCTGTGTGTTCACCGAGTGGCCCGAGTTCGCCAAGGTCGATCTGGACGAGCTGGCCAGCCGCGTGGGCAAGGGCACCACGATCGTCGACACCCGCAACCTCTTCGACCCCGATGCGGTCAAGAATGCAGGCCTCCGCTACGACGGCGTCGGCCGGCGCTGACACGTGCGCATCGTCATCGCCGGAGGGTCCGGCTTCCTCGGCTCGCACCTGTCCGACGCCCTCGTCGCACGCGGCGATCAGGTCGTCTGCATCGACAACTTCGTCACGGGTCGCCGGTCGAACGTGGCTCATCTGCTCGACCAGGACTCGTTCGAACTGATCGAGGGCGACATCTGTGACGCCGTCCACGTCGATGGCGACGTCGATGCCGTGATGAACCTGGCGAGCCCGGCATCACCGAAGGACTACTCGGCGTTCCCGATCGAGACACTCGACGTCGGAAGCATCGGGACACGCAACCTGCTCGAACTCGCCCGGGCGAAGAACGCGACGTTCTTCATGGCGTCCACGAGCGAGGTCTACGGCGATCCGTTCGTCCACCCGCAGACCGAGGACTACTGGGGCAACGTCAACCCGATCGGCGAGCGCAGCATGTACGACGAGGCGAAGCGCTTCTCCGAGGCGTTGACGTTCGCGTACCACCGCACGCACGGCGTGGCGATCCGGGTCGTGCGCATCTTCAACACCTACGGCCCCCGGATGCAGTCGGACGACGGCCGCGTCGTGTCGAACTTCATCACCCAGGCTTTGCGCGGCGACCCGCTCACGATCTACGGCGACGGCTCGCAGACGCGCAGCTTCTGTTTCGTCGACGACGAGGTCCGGGGCTTCATCGCATTGCTGGACAGCAACGAGATCGGCCCGATCAACATCGGCAACCCCGGCGAGTTCACGATGCTGGAACTTGCCGACCTGGTCACCGAACTGACCGGCAGCACGGCGGGCATCGTGTTCGAACCGCTTCCGTCCGACGACCCGAAGCAGCGGTGCCCCGACATCACCCAGGCCCGCGAGAAGCTCGGCTGGGAACCCGGAATCGACCTGCGGACCGGCCTGGAACGCACGATTCCCCACTTCGCCGCCGAACTCGGTCTCTGAACGTCACGACCCGGGCATCGCCCGCGGATCACGGTCCGGGCATCACGCCCTGGGCAGACCGGCGTCGGCGGCGGCCGACGGTCGAACGACCGGCTCGGGCTGCGCAGGTCGGGCGTCACGACGGAGCACGCAGACCCAGGCGACCATCAGGTAGAGCCAGATCGCCGAGACGTTCACTCCGGCGCCGAGCCCTTCGGTCGTGATCGAGTTGATCAGGCTCGCCACGAACATCCCGACCAGCACGACGTGATCGGATCGGGCCGACCCGGTTGCACCCTGGACCAGTTCCCGCCGACGCGCCCCGCGGCCCAGTCGGAAGATCCCGACGCCGGCGGCGATCAACAGAGCAAACCACCACACGAGCCCGGCGAGCCCGGCGTCGATCATCACGTTGACCACGGCGTTGTGGGCTCCGCCGAGACCGGTCTCGTCGAAGAAGACGCCCTTCGCCGAGGTGAAGCCGAGTCCGTGCAGCGGGCGGTCGAGGAACGACTCCCACGCCAGGCTCCAGATCTCGGTCCGGCGATTGAACGTACCGATCTGGTCGGCGGACTCGCCCCGGGTGAGGAACGACAGGACCGTTGCGCCGAAGGCGAGCAGCGAAGCGCCTCCTCCGACGAGGCTCGCGAGGACCAACTGCGGCTTGGCCTTCTGACCCGACCAGATCCACGCCATCACCGCAAGCGCGACGAAGCATCCGCCGATCGATCCACGGGTGCGGGTCGCGAGCAGGAAGACGCCGTGCGCGACCAGGAGCGATCCGTAGACCCACCGAGGCCAGGGCAGGGCGATCGGATTGTCCCGTTGGCGGGCCGAGAGCCACAGACCGAGCAGGATCGGTGTCGAGAGTGCGAGCATCGATCCGGCGCTCACGCTGTGGACGTGGAGCCATGTGAAGCGTCCCTCCTGGGGGCCCGTGGTCGGTGCCACGTAGGCGAGCCCGACGGCGATCGACACGGTCAGCAGGACGATCCACCCGTGGATCAGCTTGGTGAGGTGACGGATCCGCCCGTCGGTCGCGATCACGTGCACGACGGCACCGATGATGACCAACTGCACGCCACGGGCGAGCGCGAGGAGCGGGAACGTGGAGTACAGCGAACTCGCCGCAGTGGTGAGGATGTATCCCCACATGGCCACGGTGAGAGCGGTCAGGCGCGGCCTCGTCGGAGCGAGACGCCACACCGCCCACAGCCCGATCAGGGCGTACACGCCGAGTTCGGCGATGATCATCAGGTCGACCGCACCACCGAGCGCCTCGTCGATCGGGCGTCGCCGGAACTTGTACTCGGTGGCGACGATGGCGACGAGCGGGAGCAACCAGAGCCACCGGTCGCGCTCGACGGGTTTCAGGGCGCGCCGGGCCGCGCCGCCGGAGCCGAACGGGGAGTGGTCGCCGATGGTGGCACGGGTGGTGGCACGGGCGACGCGGGGTCGCGGGAGGCGTGCGAGCGGCGGGGTCCACTGGAGTGTGTCGTCATCGGATCCGCGCATGCTGGAGATGTCTCCGAAGACGACCGGATCGGTGTCGGCGGGCCGGTCGACCCGATCGACGTCGACGCCGAGACCGATCCGGAGGGGTTCGTCGACCGGTCCGGTGTCGACGCCTGCGCGGCGCATGGCGGACGGTGTCGCTCCCGAGGTCGGTGCCGGGAGGTCGGTGACGCGCTGCGACGCGTCCGGCGCCGGCAGCGAGGCGCCCGGGGAGTCGGCGTCGCGCAATCCCCGGAGCAGGAGGATCGCACCGACGAACGTGCCCAGCGCGAGGCCGAACGGGACGGCATCGCTGCCGATCGCGACCGCGATGACCGCCGATGCGGCCACGCCGACCACGGCATCGACGATCCGTACCGTGAAGGCGTCACGAGACCGGCCACGCGCGACGAGTGCGTTGCCCGCAGGCACGCCTGCACCGAAACCGATCGAGTACGCCGTCCAGGCCACGAGGGCCGTCAGCGTGACGGCCGTCGTGCCGTCGGTGAGCAGGTCGGTGAGCGGCCCGCGGAATGCGACGGCGAGTGCGCCGTATCCGCCGGCCAGCGCCGCAACCACCAGCATCGCGAACGGCACCGACGGGCGCAGCGGGCGCCGATCGCGTGCCTGGGCGGAGTAGGTCGGCAACAGGTAGACCCCCGCACCGTTGACCACGGTCAGGACCGGAGCGAGGACCAGGCGTGCGGCCTCGAGCTGACCGAGTGCCGCCTCGGAGGCCACCCACACGACCAGGAACCGCACGATCGTCTGACTGCCGGGACGCAAGCCGACCTGAGCTGCACGCCACACGGCGAACGATGCGACCGTGCGCATCTGCGAGGGGCCGAGGATGCCGCGGGAGAGCTCGATGGCCGGGAGCTGGATCACCCCGACGGCGATCGCCACCGCGGCGCCGGCCAGCAGCGCGAGGACGAGCGTCTCCAACTCGAAGGTGGCGCCGGTGACGACGACGAACCCGACGAGGCCGAACGAACCGGCGGCGAACGCGGCGTCGTTGACGACGAGTTTCGTGAACTCCCGCCGGGCGATCAGCAGCCGACGGAACGTCTCCTCGATCGCCCACGCCGTCGACGTGACACCGAACAGCACGGCCGTCGTGAGACCCACGTCGCCGACGGGCAGCGCCAGCAGGGTGGCGGCGCCGAACACGAGGATCACGACCGCCAGTTGTGACCTCACCAGAGCGCGGCGGATGCCCGGCTCGAAGCGATCGAGGACGGTGAGCGAGTCACCCAACCATCCGGACTGGATGGAGTTGATCGTGACCAGGATGCCGAAGAGCAGTGCGAACTGTCCGAGCCCGCGTTCGCCGATCTTCCACAGGGCGACCAGCTGGAGCAGCAGACTCGAGCCGGCGACGATTCCCTGGGAGGCGACGGCTGCGAGCGGCTTGCCGGACCGACCGGCCATCGGTCAGTGGGCCCCGAGGCGATGGTCGAACACGACGCCGATCACCGGCGTGCGCAACACGTCGAGGCGTTGGCGCACCGTGTCGAGGTCGTGCGACTCCGAACCGCGGTCGACGACGAGCACCACACCGTCGGCGCCACTCGCCAGAGCGGAGCCGTCGGCGGCGGTGAGCAGTGGCGGGATCGCGACGAGGACCAGGTCGTACCGGCTGCGGAACGACGTGAAGGTCTCGCGACCCTGTTGGGAGCGGAACAGGCTCGACGGGTCGTCGATCGGTCGACCGCCGGTGATCAGGTCGAGCGTCGCCGCACCGCCGACGCCGATCGATCGGCGAACCTCGTCGAAGGAGGTGAGGCCGGCGAGCAGCTCGGTGAGGCCACCGTTGGTCTGCTCCTGGCCGAAGAGGCGGCTGAGACGTCGACCCTCGGTGTCGCCGTCCACGACGAGGACCCGTCGCCCTTCGCGCGCCGACGCGGTCGCCATGCGCGCGATCGTCTCGGGTGCGTTCTGGCTCGGCGTGGGGCTGCCGGCGAGCACGATGCCACCGTCGGGGTGCACGGCACCCAAGCTGGTCGCAAGCAACTGATACGCCGAACCGGGCGGGCTGGCGGAGGCGAAGGGTTCGTGGGGGCTGGCGACGATCTCGCCGAGCAACGGCGCGCGCAGTGCTGCGGTGGCGTCGGATCCCGAGTTGACGATGGGGCGTCGGCCGGCTCGGACCCAGGCGAGGGCGGCCATCGCGAAGGCGGCGAAGAGGAGGCCCGCCACGCCGAACTGGACGGCGGGGACGATGCGCGTGTCCTCCTGGACCTGGGCGGGTTCGACGAACTCGACGCCGCTCCCGAAGAGAGCGGCCTGTTTGCGGATGTCGGCGATCGAACCGTCGATGTCGGCGATCGAACTGGGCTGGGAGTCGGCGTCGGCGATCAGTCGTGTGCGCTCGCTCAGCAGGACCTCGATCTGCACGCTCGCGCGTTCCTGGATGTCGTCGTTCGCGAGTTCCACGTAGGTCTGCACGACGCTGCGACACACGAGCAGCGCGTGCTCGGGGTCGGTCGCGGTGCAGTCGATCTGCACGTCCGCCGAGGGTGTGGCCGCCGCCTCGACGATGTCGTCGAGGGCGTCGACGTCGGCGGCTTCGATCGAGGGGTCGGTCGCGCGCAGCGCGTCGAGTTCGGTGACCACCTGGTTGAGGACGTTCGCCGACTGGGCGAACTCGGCGCGTTGGCGGGCGTACCGGCCGAGGTCGGCCGGGTTGCTCGAGCCGTCACGGAACACGGGCGCGCCGCGAGGGTCGGTCAGGTAGAGGGTGGTGGTGGCCGTCGACGTGCCGGAGGTCGCCAGCGCCGCCAGCGCCGCGAGGATGCCGATCACGACGGTGATCGGAACGGTCCACGAGCGGAATCGCCAGAACGCCTCCACCGGGCCGATGGCAGACTGCCCGGTGTCCGCGGGCGGCGCAGGCCGGAACGCTCCAGCGGGAGAGGTCGATGTCGAGTTGCTCATCGTGCTCGTTCTTCGGCGGATCGGGGCCCCGGCTTGAGTCCGGAACTTGAGACAGTGTTGACGTTGGAGCGGCGCTCCACGCCACCCGGCGCACCATGCGCGCACTCAGTGACTGCAGAGGGTGAGGCTCGACCACGTCGCGTGCGATGTGTGCGTCGATCGACCTCCGGTCGGACCCGGACGTTCGCCACATCGGCCATGCACCCGTCCGACCCGGCGGTTCACGGGGAGGGGTGTGCGGCGTACCCGTTCGTCAGCGCATGTCGCCGCGGTGAGCGAGGCGACGGAGTTGCTCGTCGAGCACGGTGAGCGATGACTCGCGTGTGTAGTGCCGCTCGTAGTGGCGGCGCGCCGCCGACCCGCACCGCTCCTGTTCCGATCGATCCGCGGCCCGACGGAACGCGGCGGCGATGCCGTCGGCGTCCGGTTGCGCGATCCACCCCGTCTCACCGTCGATCACGAGGCTCGCCACGCCGCCGCTCCGACAGACGATCGAGGCCCGCCCGTGTGCCGCAGCCTCGACGACGCCGCGTCCGAACGGTTCGGGCCACAGTGACGGCACGACCGTCACGGCCGCCGACCGTGCGACCGCCATCATCTCGTCGTGGGGGAGCAGTCCGAGCGGCTCGACCCGGTGGACGGGGTCGAGGTCGGCGAGGGCCGTCTCCATCGGGCCGCTCCCGGCGACGCGCAGGCGATGCTCACGCCAGACCCCCGACCGTTTCCAGCCCTCCAACATCGCCCCCACGCCCTTGTCCTGCGTGAGTCGCCCGGCGAAGAGGAAGCCGTCGCCGGGCGTGTGGTCGGCCTCACCGGGGTCGTCGACGAAGTTCGGGCGCACCACGATCTTGTCGGCGTCGAAGCCCGCCCCGATCAACTCGTCGCGCACGAACCCGGACACGGCGAGGAGGGTGTCGATCGAACGGAACGTGGAACGGTGCAGCGCGAGCGACGTCGACATGGGCACGGTGCGCAACGGCGAGTTCTGGTAGCAGCCGTGGCGGATCGCGGCCAGGTTCGCGACCGATCCGATGCAGTCGCGACACGACGATCCGTCGCGGAACAGGTTCGACGCGGCACAGAACATCCGGTAGCTGCGGACGCCGGCGGCAACGGGCACGCCTCGCGATCGCAGCGTTCGGATCACCCACGGGGAGTGGAGTGGGAACAGGTTCTCGACCAGCGCGACGTGTGGACGGAACCGGCGTGCCGCGTCGCGGGCCCGTGCGACGCTGCTGCGGCTGTAGATCGGGCGAAGCGCGAGGTCACCGATCGCGACGTCGCCTCGTCCGATGACGTCGCTGTCGGAACTGAGCACCTCGACGTCCCAGCCGAGGTCGCGGAGACCGTCGATCTCGTCGAGGACCGACAGGCTCTCACCGGAGGCGTTCTCCGACCGGTAGAAGTTGTGGACCACGAGGACGCGCATGGCGGTCACGACGCTCGCCCCCTCGCACGCTTCGCCCACGGTCGTCGAATGCTGTCACTCGCGGTGCGGTACAGGGCGATGTCGGAGCCGGGCGCCCCCCACCCGGCTGCCTCCCAGTCGAACAGGGCGAGACCCCGTGGCGTCCGGCGCAGATTCCATGGCGTCAGGTCGCCGTGGACGGGCACCAGGTCGCTGTCGTGGTCGGCATCCGTTCCGGTTCGGGAGAGCGCATTCAGGCGGCTCCCGAGATCGGACTCGAAGCTGCGCAGCGGTTCGTCGACGGCGGGCCGTTGGCGGTGCAGCGCGATCGACGTGGTGACCAGGTAGTCGACCGCGGAGTCGGCGAGTCGGAGCGCGCCGGCGTCGAGCGGTTCGGGGGTCGCGATTCCGGGCAGCGGGTCGCCGGCCAGGAGTTCCAGTGCCCGCAGCTCGCGGTCGAGGCCCGAGTCGCCCCCCGGCTCGTCGCGTCCGAGTTTGACGACGACGGGGTTGCCGGTCATGTGCCCGAGGAGCGACAGCCGTTCGCGACCCGGTTGGCGAGGTGACACGGCACCGATCAGCCGCAGGCCGGGAAGGGTGCCGCGCAGTTCGTCGTCGAGTTCCTCCCAGCTCGCGTCGGGCCACCCCGGCGACGGTGCCGGCGCGAGCGCCGACGTGCCGGCCACGGACACGATGCACGAGCCGAAACGATCGAGGAGTCGGCGCCGCCAGTCCGACGACCCCGCCAGGGCCCGCACACTCGAACCGGAGCGACCTCCGCGAGGGTGGAGCGCGAGGCGCGGAGCCAACGGAACGCTGCGCCAGGTGGGACGACGTGTCATGGTCGACGCCGCCCCTCGATCACCGATCCGTAGAGATCGACGAGCGCCTCGAGTCCGATGTCCTCGCTGTACATCTCCTCGAACCGACGTCGAGCGATGCGACCCGCTTCGTCCACGGTGGCATCGTCCAACTCGTCGAGACAGGCTGCCAACGCGCGTTCGTCGCCTGCGGGTGCCACCAGCCGCGCAGGAGTGCCCGTGATCTGCGCAGCGTCGGAGGCGGTGGTCGCGACGACCGGGGTGCCTGCAGCCATCGCCTCGATCAGGACCATCCCGAACGGCTCGTACCACTCCGACGGGAAGACGAAGGCCCGGGCGCCGCGCATCCGTCGCTGCACCTCGGCGTGCGACAGCCATCCGGCGAACTCGACGCCTCGCGGTGCGGACTCGTGGGCCTCCGCCGCGAGCGGTCCGTCACCGACGATCGTGAGCCGGCGAGCGCTGGCCTCGCGGGACGCACCCGATGCGTGCCGCTCCCAGGCTCGCAACAGCGTGCGGATGCCCTTCGCCGACGCGAGTCGACCGATGAACAGCACGTCGTTCGACGTCGACGGTGACGAGGCCCGAGGGCCGGGGTCGGGCGTGAAGTGGGGTTTCACGGTGAGCCGATCGGCCGGGACCCCGATGTCGACCAAGCGGTCGGCCATGAACGCCGACGGAGCCACGAAGCGGTCGATCCGCTCCAGGGTGCGGCGTCGACGAGTCGACATGACCTCCACGGCCATCACTGCGGACAGCGCGAACGAGTCCCGGTAGCAGCGGTGGACGATGCCGGCGACAGGGGAGCGGCCGACGCAACTCGTGCAGATCGCGTTGTCGCGGAAGAGGTCGACGCCCAGGCAACTGAGGCGGTAGTTGTGGATCGTCATCACCGTCGGGAGGCCCGCATCGACGACGGCGTCGATCACCGAGGACGACTGGGCGAACCAGGTGTTGTGGACGTGAGCGATGTCGGGGCGGATCGTGTCGCAGAGTTCGCTGACGTGCGCGGCGGTGACCCTGTTGTACCGGCTCCTCGCGAGCGCCCGGAGCGCGGCGACGGTCGTCGCCGGATTGTGCTCGATCGCCTGCTCGACCTCGTGCCCGCCACGACGCAGCGCACGGGCTTCGGCCTCGACCACGGTGTCCTCGCCGGCGGGGGTGCGATATCCGGCGTGCAACTGCAGCACCTTCACGACGGATGCCTCACGTCGATGCGGGCGAGTCGAACCTCGGCCACGGAGGGCGACGTCCGAGGAGTTCGCCGAGCGCGGCGACGTCGGGACGGAACCGCTCGACCAACGACGCTTCCAGATCAGGGGTGATGGCGGAGGCACGCGGCGCGGCATTCCGGTGTCGGCCGATCTCGTCGTCCGTCATGGCGGCGACACCCAGTCGGTCGGTGATCTCGTCGATCACGATCGAGGGGTCGCGGTAGTAGTCCTCGGAGAAGGCGACGACGAGGCGATCACGTCCGACTGCGTCGAACCAGCGCTGGATCGATGCGGCGTACATGCTCTGCGCCACGTAACTCTTCTGTTCGTGCGCGTGGCTCGTCGAGATCGACCCGTCGGCCAGTCGGGCCCCGGCGTCGCCGACTCGCGATTCCTCGGCGTCGACCGCTTCGGCGAGCGTCAGGGTCTCGACCCCGTTCCGGGTCTGCTCGGACCAGTGCGACACGGTGCGCTCGACGGGGTCGCGGAGCAGAACGACGAACTGCGCCTCGGGAAGCGCAGCGGCGACCCGCCGAGCAGCGAGCGGTTGGAAGAAGTAGTACGGGCTCGCCTCGGCCGTGAATGCCTTGCCGACCCGTCGGGCACGACGCCGTCGTGTCGTCTCCGTCGGGAAGTGGCCGCGGTACCAGCGTTCGCCGTGGTGGAAGCCGGTGTCGAAGAAGTGGACGCCCTTCTGGTTCTCACGCAACGGAAGGCGTCGTGCCGACGGAACGAGCGGGCACATCGCCGGATGGCGTTCGATGTCTCGGAACAGCGACGTGGTGCCGCCGCGCTTCACGCCGACGATGACGAGGTCCGGACCGCGCCGCCAGCGTGAGGTGGCGGTCGCACCGAGTCGCACCCCCTGTTTCACGACGGTGCGCAGACCGTCGGAACTGATCGGACTCGTCACCGGTGCGATGGTACTGGCCGCCGCAGACCCGAGCGAGGACCGCCGGACGACGCCGACCCGCGACGACACCACGGTCCGTGGCCGCCCACGACGTACCGAGGTCGGCGCCCAGATCGACGCAACCCCAGTGGTGACGGGGGCACGCCCGGTGGCGGTGGGACGGCTCGTGCACACGTTGGTCGAAAAGATCCTCATGTCCGAGGAATTCCAGCCGACATCTTGAGGGTGAAGCCGAAGATGAGCATGGAGGCGAGGCGGACGAACAGTCGATCACTCGTCTCGTCGTCGGAATCCGATCCTGCGTCGATTTCGGCCGATTCGGGTCGAGGTGGTCGTCGAGGAAGTGCGACCGCGGGTGCCGATGGCCTACGGTCGCAGGGTGCCGGTGACGTCGTCGACATGCGGTCGGCGGACATGACGCCCATGCGCACCGTTCGACGGCGCCGCACGATCTACACGACCTTCGTCAAGCCGGCGATCGACCGGACTGCCGCCGCACTCGGCTTGGTCGTGCTCGCGGTGCCGATGGCGACCATCGGCATCCTGATCTTCGCCACGATGGGCCGCCCGGTGCTGTTCCGTCAACGTCGGGTCGGACTCGACGGCAGGGTGTTCGAGGTCCTCAAGTTCCGCACGATGCGCCCCGATCGGCGCGGCCAGCGTCTCGACGTCATCCACGACCGACGCAGGACGCACAAGTCGACTCGGGACCCGCGCCACACCGAGGTGGGTCGGTTCCTGCGCCGTCACAGCCTCGACGAGCTGCCGCAACTCTTCAACGTGCTGCGAGGCGAGATGAGCATCGTCGGTCCCCGTCCGGAACTCGAATCGGTGACGGCGATGTATCGCCCCGGACTCGAGCAACGGCACTTCGTGAAGCCCGGACTGACCGGCCTCTGGCAGATCTCCGCACGCGGTGACGGACCGATGCACGAGAACGGCCAGTGGGACGTCGACTACGTCGAGACGGTGTCGCTCTGGACCGACCTGCGGATCATCGCCAGGACCCCACGGGCGATGTTCGGCGACAACGCCGGCAGCTGACGGCGTTCAGTCGACGCTGCGGGCCGCTCGTGCCCGCCGCTCGAACACCTCGCTGACCACGAGGCCGATCGCGGCGGCGACGAGTGCGATCTTCCAGCCACCGACGAACCAGCCCACGCCGGCGGCCACGAGGACCACGGCGAGCCAGATCACATTGTTGCGACTCACCGAGAGTCGACGTGCTCGAACCATGGATGTCTCCGTTCAGCTGTGGCCGATGTGCTCGGGTGACACACCCGTGGTGGGCGTGTACCGGCCGATCTTCTGTCCCACGACACGAACCACGTACCTCGGGTTGAGGATCAGGTAGCGGCGCCAGAGACGTCGGGGGTTCGCGACGAGTCGTTGCAGCCATTGCAGCCCGGCGCGCTGGACCCACTCGGGTGGTTCGGTCGCAAGACCTGCGTGGAAGTCGAATGCCGCACCGACCGCCAACAGCGGCATCGAGAGTCGGTGGGCGTTCTCGTGTGCGAACACCTCCTGACGGGGGCATCCGAGGCCGACCATGGTGATCATCGCTCCCGACGCCTTGATGTCCTGTGCGATCGCGTCGAGTTCGTCGGGAGTCGACGTGGTGAACCTCGACGGCTGCATCCCGGCGATGCGGATCCCGGGGGTGAGGGTCGGGAGGCGCGCTGCGAGATGATCGAGCACCTCCTGGGTCGAACCGTAGAAGTAGACGGGAAGGTCCGCCGCGGCCGCAGCCCGACAGACGTGAAGGGTCAGGTTCGGACCGTAGACCCGATCGGTGAGCGCAGTGCCGTGCAGCCAGTTCATCGCCCATCGCACCGGTTGGCCGTCGGGGGTGATCAGGTCGAAGTCGTTGAGTCGACTGATGTGTTGCGCATCGTCGACGCCTTCCATGACGCCGTGCACCGCGAGTGCCGACACCGAGTAGGGCCTGCCTTCTCGTGCTGCGTCGATGATCCGTGCCGTCGCCGCCTCGTAGTCGACGGCGTCGACGTCGACGCCGAGGACCGACACCTTGCCCCTGTCGATCATGCGCGGTCGATCATGCGCGCTCGGTCAGACGGGCGCCGATCATGTGGCGTCGGTCGTCGAACGCCGAGGTGATGTCGGTCGCGGGGCAGCCGCTCACGCCCAGCGCTCCTTGTTCGCCTCGAACATCTCCTCGAGGATCGCCCGTACGTCGTACTTCAACGACCACTCGGGATAGTGCTCCCGGAAGCGGGCGTTGCTGCCGATCCACCAGATGTGGTCACCGATGCGGTTGTCCTCCACGTAGGTGTGGTCGAGCCGCTTGCCGGTGATGTCCTCGCACATCGCGATCGCCTCCTGCACCGAGCAGTTCGAGAAGCGTCCACCGCCGATGTTGTACACCTCGGCACTTCTCGGAGCGTGGTACACCTGCTCGAAGCAGTTGATGAGGTCGGAGGAGTGGATGGCGTCACGGACCTGCTTGCCCTTGTACCCGAACACCCGGTACGGCGTGCCCGTCATCGTGCACTGCATGACGTACGCGAGGAATCCGTGCAGTTCGGCCGCGGAGTGGTTGGGGCCGGTGAGCGTGCCGCCGCGGAAACACGAGGTCTTCATCCCGAAGTACCGGCCGTACTCCTGGACCACCACATCGGCAGCGACCTTCGAGGCGCCGAAGAGACTGTGCTTGGTCATGTCGATCGACATGTCCTCCTCGATGCCATCGTTGTAGGGATGGCTCGGATCGATCTCCCAGCGCGTCTCGAGTTCGTTCAACGGGAGCCGGTTCGGCGTGTCGCCGTAGACCTTGTTGGTCGAGGTGAAGATGAACACGGCGTCGGGGCAGTGCTGTCGCGTGTTCTCGATCATGTTGAGCGTGCCGACGGCATTGACGTCGAAGTCGGTGAACGGGTCGCGTGCCGCCCAGTCGTGGCTCGGCTGTGCAGCGGTGTGGATCACGATGCCGATGTCGGTGCCGTACTGCTCGAAGAGCCGCTCCACCGCCGGCCGGTCGCGGATGTCGAGCGATTCGTGGGTGTACGAGTCCCCCAGCTTCTGTTCGAGGGCCGTGGCCATCCACGCGGTGGACGACTCGTCGCCGAAGAACACCTTGCGCATGTCGTTGTCGACGCCCACGACGTGCAGCCCGAGTCCGGCGAAGTGTTCGGCGGCCTGGGAGCCGATGAGTCCGGCTGAACCGGTGACGAGCGCGATGGTCATGTTGATTCATCGTACGTTCCGGCGGGAACTGAAGTCGGAGATGGCGGACCCTGCGTAGAGTTGACCGACGTGTGGGCCGATCGCGTGACGAAGGGATTCCGCCCAGGCGCCATCGAGATCCGGACCGACGGCCTCCGTGACATCGTCTCACGCTCTCGCGAGGTCGTGTTGCTCGCGGCGATCACCGGGGCACTGACGGGTGTCCTCGTGCGGTACTTCGAGTACTTCGTCGCCGAGGTGATGTTCCATCGAGTCCTCGACGGCGACTGGAAGTGGGGGCTGATCGTGCCGACGCTCGGGCTCGCCGTGTCGGCGTTGATCCTCAGGACCGTCGGGGCGGGTGCGTCGCCGGCGACCTCCGACGAGTACCTCCGCGCCTTCCACGACTCCGAGTACCCGTTGCGGTGGCGTGCGCTCGTCGGACGCGTCATGGCCGCATTCGCCACGCTCGGGAGCGGCGGAGCGATGGGCTTGGAAGGTCCGTCGATGTACGGCGGGAGTGCACTCGGCACGATGATCCAGCGTCGTCTGCCCGCCCCGTTCCGCGGTGCCGACTACCGGACGCTGCTCGTGGCCGGGGCTGCGGCGGGTGTCGCGGCGATCTTCAAGGCGCCTGCGACCGGCGCGATCTTCGCGCTCGAGGTCCCGTACCGCGACCAGATGGCTCGTCGAATGCTGCTCCCGGCGCTCGTCGCGAGCGCTTCGGGGTACCTCACCTTCGCCGCGCTCAGCAGCACCGCCCCGATCTTCACGTTCCCCGATGCCGAACGCACGGTGTCGCTGTTCGAGTACGTCGACTTGTTCGGTGCGGTGCTGATCGGGATCTTCTGTGCGCTGGGCGCCCGGATCTTCTCGCGTGTGATGCGCTCTGCGAAGGCCTTCACGCTGCGTCCGCTCACGTCGCGGCTGGTCGTGGCCGGCCTGGCACTGTCGTCGATCCACTTCGTCACCCGGATCGTCACGTCCGAAGGGTGGGACCCGTCCGGCGGTGAGAGCCTGACGCTGGGTTCGGGGTACGAGGTGTTCGCGTGGTTGTTCGATCCACATGCGCTGTGGGTGCTCGTCGCGGTGTTCTTCCTGCGCATGTTCGCCACCGCCTCGACGCTCGCCGGTGGCGGTGTGGGCGGTGTGTTCATCCCGCTCGTGGTCGGAGGAGCGCTCGTCGGCCGCATGGTCGGCGAGGTGTTCAACACCGTCGATCCGGCGCTGTACGTCCTGCTCGGCATCGCGGCGTTCCTGGGTGCCGGGTACCGCGTGCCGTTGGCGGCCGTGATGTTCGTCGCCGAGACCACCGGACAGCCCGGCTTCATCGTCCCGGCGTTGTTCGCCGCCGTGGCCGCCGACCTCGTGATGGGGGAGGTGTCCATCACGACATTCCAGCGTTCGCCCGCCGCCGACTCGGGCTGACGCCTCTCGGGCGCCCACGCCCGGTCTCGGACGAGGAACCGTCGCGGCCCAAGCGCGAGACTGCTCCCATGTCGGATCGGGTGTCGGTGACCACGGAGCTCCAGGGGACGATCGTCGACGTGCTGGTCGTGGCGGGTCAGTCCGTCGCAGCGGGCGCTGTCGTCGCCCTCGTCGAGTCGATGAAGATGCACCACGAGGTGGTCGCTGCGGTGTCGGGTGTGGTGGTGGGCATCGACGCTCCCGTCGGGTCCACGCTCGCGATCGGTGACGCGGTGGTGACGCTCGGTCCAGCCGTGGAAACGGACGCAGGGTCACTGCCGCCGCCCAGCGGGTCACCCGACCCGACGGGAGGGACACCTCGACCCACCGGACTGGATCGTCCCGACCTCGCCGAGGTGGTCGTGCGGCATGCGGCCGGGCTCGATGCTCAGCGTCGTGAGGCCGTCGAACGGCGTCACGCGACGGGCAAGCGGACGGCGCGCGAGAACGTCGCCGACCTGGTCGATCCGGGAACCTTCGTCGAATACGGGCCCACGGTCGTGGCCGCTCAGCGTCGGCGACGCGAGCTCGACGACCTGATCGCGAACACGCCGGGGGACGGTCTGGTCGGCGGGATCGGCGACGTCAACGGCGAGCTGTTCGGCCCCGAGCGGGCCAAGACCACCGTCATGTCCTACGACTACACCGTGCTCGCCGGCACGCAGGGGTACCAGAACCACCGCAAGAAGGACCGCCTGATCGAGGTCGCCGAGCAACTCCGCACTCCGATCGTGTTCTTCACCGAGGGTGGCGGTGGGCGACCGGGCGACACCGACGCGCCGGGCGTGAGCGGCCTCGACTGCCTGGCCTTCTGGTGGTTCGCAGCACTGTCGGGCACGGTCCCCATCGTGGGCGTCGCGTCCGGCTACTGCTTCGCCGGCAACGCGGCAATCCTCGGCTGCTGTGACGTCGTGATCGCCACCGAGGACTCCAACATCGGCATGGGTGGCCCGGCGATGATCGAAGGCGGGGGACTCGGGGTGTTCGCACCGCGCGACATCGGCCCGATCGACGTGCAGGGCTCGAACGGTGTGGTCGACATCGTGGTCGCCGACGAGGCCGAGGCCGTCTCGGTGGCCCAACGGTACCTGTCGTACTTCCAGGGCTCGGTCGACGGATGGGTCGCCCCCGACCAGACGGCGCTGCGCGACGTGGTGCCACTCGACCGTCTGCGTGCCTACGACATCCGTGACGCGATCAGCGGACTGTTCGACGAGGACTCCGTGCTGGAGTTGCGCAGCGGTTTCGGTGTCGGGATGGTGACGGCGCTCGCCCGTGTCGAAGGACGTCCGGTCGGTGTCCTGGCCAACAACCCGAGGCATCTCGGAGGCGCGATCGACAGCGACGGCTCGGACAAGGCCGCCCGCTTCATGCAGTTGTGCGATGCACACGGTCTGCCGATCGTCACCCTCTGCGACACGCCGGGGATGATGGTCGGCCCCGACGTGGAGGAGACCGCGCTCGTCCGCCACTGCTCACGTCTGTTCGTCACGGGCGCCAACCTGTCGGTGCCCACGATCACGGTCGTCACGCGCAAGGCCTACGGATTGGGGGCGCAGGCGATGATGGGCGGCTCGACCAAGGCGCCGCTGGCGTGTCTGGCGTGGCCGACGGGAGAGTTCGGCGGCATGGGCCTCGAAGGCGCCGTTCGGTTGGGCTACCGCAAGGAACTCGCGGCGGTGCAGGACGACACCGAACGCGAGGCGCTCTTCGCGCAGATGGTCGACCGGATGTACGAGCACGGCAAGGCGGTCAGCATCGCGAGCCACTTCGAGATCGACGACGTGATCGACCCTGCCGACACCCGCCGCTGGATCACCACCCTGTTGGCTGCGGCGCCCGAGGCTCCCCGAGGAACGCGACGGAACATCGACACCTGGTAGAGCCGCTGATCGGGTCCCGCCGATCGCACTCGCCACCGTGTGCAGCGGGGATGCCGAACCGATGATCCGGGATCAGCAGCCGGCGGAGAGCACGGGGGTGACCTCGGTGCCGTCGTAGGTGCTGACGGTCACCTCGGCGTCGTCGCCCTCGAATGCGTGGGCCACGATCTCGGAGCGGCCGTCGCCGTTCAGGTCGACGACCGCGAGCGTGCGGAAGGTCTGCGCCGGCGTGGTGACGGCCTCGGCCGGGTCGTCGCCCTCGACGGCGGTGGTGGGAGTGGTCGTCGACGCGACGCTGCGTGCGATGCGGGTCGACGCTCCCGTGTTCGCGTCGATGAGGAGCAGGGTGGAGAAGCCGTCACCCCCGAAGGCGACCAGCGATTCCGTGTCGCCGTCACCGTCGAGGTCGGCCACGACCAACTGCTGGATCGTTCCCGACGACGCGTCGACCTCGGTGTCGGCGAACGCCTCCCGGCCGGCCGCCACGTAGCTGTCGACGGACGTCGTGACGACGGCGACCGGACGCGGCACCGTCGCCCAGTCGGACGGGAAGGCGATCGATCGGAACCCGAAACCGGGGTCCTGCGGGGCACGAGCGTTGGGTGAGATCACGGGACCGGTGCGACCGTCGAGGGCGCAGGCCTCGCCCGACCCGCCGAGCGTGCCCGGGATGGGCGCCACGTCGAGTTCGTGGACGAACACGGTGTCACCGTCGGCGGCCTCGGGCACGCGCAACTGCTGCTCGTCGTCGCGATCGGATTCCCAGTCGTTGCCGGTCCAGCGACCGAGGTAGAGCCAGGCGTCGGGGTCGCCACCGAGGAAGTACTCGGTCGACACCGTCGTCGGGTCGCCGATCGCCACGGTGGTCGTCGTCGTGTCGGCGACGGACGTGTCGACGGCCGGGGTCGTGTCGGCGACGGAGGTGTCGGGTGCGGGCGTCGTGTCCGGGGCGACGGTCGTGGTCACCTCGGGTGTGGTGTCGGGGGTCGGCTCGATCGTGGGGGAGGACGCGTCGACGGCAGCGGTGGACGGAACGACCGCCTCCTCCTGTGTGCACGCCGCCAACCCCAGCGCAGCGAGCAGGACCACACCTCGACGCATCATCACCGTTCCATTGTGCCTGGTCCGTGTCCGGGTCCGACCCGAACTCGGACATCAGCCGAGGTCGGGCCAGCGGCGGGCGCGGCGGCGTCGGATCCCGGCCGTGCTCAGGCGACGCTTCTCGCCGAGCGACCACTGTCGACGCCAACCGTTGGCGTCGGGACCGGACAGCTTCGGGCTGCGGCCCGCTCCCGCGTTGAGCGAGGCGGTCCACCAGTCGGTGACGGTCTCGTCACCGAGTCGGCCGACCGCGGCTTCGATCCGCTCGTTGAAGCGGCGCGTGTTCTCGCCGTCGCCGGCGGTGAGCGGCGTGCCGAACAGCACCGTGGTGCGACCGGGCGACAGCTTCTTCGATCCCTTGCCGAAGATCTCGCCGGTTCCGTCGAGATGGACCGGGACGATCGGCGCACCCGTTCGCATCGACAGGTACGCGGCGCCACCCTTGAAGTCCTGGCCCCACCCGTCGGGGGAGCGTCCGCCCTCGGGGTAGATGATCAGGCTGCTGCCGTCGGCGATCACGTCACGAAGGCGGTCGAACGTGGCGCGGCTGGTGGCGTCGCGGTCGATCGGGATGGCGTTCAGTGCGAGCGCCGAGAGCGACGCCTTCCACTTGGCGTCGAAGAAGTAGTCGGCGGCCGCGGCCACGACCAACTCGGTGCGCCACGGCGCCGGGATCGAGCGGATCATCACGCCGGTGTCGATGTGACTGTGGTGGTTCGGCGCGAAGATCACCGGAGCGGGGGCGACGCCCTTGTCCGTGCGCAACAGGTCGGTCAGCCGGTCGAGGCCCGACACGGTCGGGCTCGCGACGACACGTACTGCGAGACGCATCGGTCCCTCGATGATCGCTCCCCGGACGGCCCGCGCGACCGGCCTGCGGGCCCACTCGGTCTCGTAGGCATCGCCGAGTTCGCTCGGAGCGCGCGGGACGACCACGCTCTTGGGCGCCGAGGGCTTGCGGTACGGGAAGCCGTACTTCGCCAGAGGCCTGGCAACGCCGCGGAGGGCGTCCTCGACCGTGCCCGCGGCGCGTTGCGCGACCTGGATCGACCGGCCCGATCCATCGGGGCGTTGCGCTCGACGGATGTACTGGCGTGTGGTTCGTGCCGACATCGGGCCTCCGTCACTTCACGTCGGCGACGAGCACGCCGGGAACGTGGAGGTGGCTGATGGTGGGTGAGCGGCCCACGGTGTCGGACGCGATCTCGAAGGCGTCGTTCATCGTCGACGCGGGCGTGAATCCGAGCTTGCGGACCGTTGCCGCGTCGCCGCCGACGATGATCACCTTGCCGGCGTGCTGTTGACCGTGGGCGCCCCAGTACCAGGCGTAGAAGGGGTGCACGCCGTGGTACGCGTAGCTGGTGCGGTAGAGGTGGCGGTACCACTCGTCCTCGGCGTACTTCTTCTCCCACTTGGTCGACATCACGGCCGGGTCGGTGGTGTCGGCGAGTACTTCGTCGAAGAAGTCGATGTAGCTCGGGTGGTGGACCGGATGGAACTCCTCGTAGGTGGGATGGGTCATGATCACCACACCACCCTCCTTCACGAGCGGCTTGCCCCGGTACATGTTGAAGAGGTACCCGAGGCCCATGCACATCACGAGGATCGGGTTCATGATCGACTCGGGGTTGTACGGGCTGATGAACGGGATGCCCATCGTCAAGATGTCCGTCTGGCCTTCCACCTCGACGAGATGCTGTGAGTAGACGTTCTCGAGCGTCCTCTCGTGCACGGTCTCGGTGAACCCGGCCTGCACGCTGGTGGTGCGGTACGGCGCCTCGATGCTGTGGAAGATCTTGCGTCGGGTGCGGTTGGACAGCTTGTTCAGTCCCTTGCTCGAGGCGAGGAACAGTGCACGATCCTTGGCGGTCCACTCCCACTCGCGCTTCGCGAGGAACGAGAAGTTCGACGGGAACGCCTCGGTGTTGATCGTCGTCTCGACCTGGAACACCTTCGGGCCGGAGTCGCGCAGCAACTTGCCCATCCGCCAGATGGATTGGTGGAGGGCGGAGTGGTGGCGGTCCATCAGGCTGCGGGTGTTCTGCAGGCTCGCGGGATTGTGGTGCTCGCTCAGGCACTTGTAGCTCGCGAGGCCGGTGGTGAGCGACTTCCACCCTCCGTCCATCGCGACCTGGTTGACGTTGGCGTAGACCACGAGGTCGGACTCCGCGGCGCGCTTGTTGATCTCGAGGATCTCGCCTTCGTCGGTGTGGCCGATCACCGCCAGGTTGTCGGGGTCCTCGGCGTCGTGCTGGTAGAGGAAGCCCTTCGGCATGAACGCGTCGACGATGCGGTCGCCGAGCACGTGGCGCAACTCGTACTCGTGCATCCGCCGGTGCAGTCCGAGGGCGGCGATGATGTGGACGTCGTCGACGCCCTTCTCGGCGGCCATGTCGAGCACGGCCTCGATGATCCGCTGGCGGTTGTCGGGGCGCTGCATCTTGGGCAGCGACAGGCTCGCATCGTCGAAGCAGATCGTGAGCTTCATCCCGGGCGTGAGCAGCTCGGGGAGCGGCTCCATGTCGAGCGGGTTCAGCAGGGCGTCGCGGATGTGCGCGTCGAGGTCGTCGAGTCCCTTCTGAGGCTCGGGCGGGTAGATGATCCGGCTGCGGTCGGCGGGCAGGCGTTCCAGGCTGAAACCCTCGCCGCGCCAGAACAGGGTGGGTGGCGTCGAGCGGTCGACGTCGAGGACGAATCCGGGGCGTGGCATCAGAAGGTGTGCGCTTTCCCGCGTCCGACAGAGCGGACGCGAAGGTCGAACGGTGGTGTCGCCGGTGCGAGGGCCGGCCGGACCGTCGTGTCGGTCATGCGCCGTCTCGCAGGTCGAAGGCGATCTTCACGGCGCCGCGGCGACCGGCACCGGCTGCGTGGCCGATGGCATCGACGTGGTCGGCGAGTCGGTAGGTGGCGGACAGCAACCGCTCGGCCTCGACGGCGTTCACGGTGTCGATCGCCAGTTGGAACGTCGTGGTCGACGAACCGTCGTGCAGCGTCTCGGTGCCGTAGGTGTACGCGCCCTTCAACTCGATCTCGCGGTGCCACAGCCCGGTCATGTCGAGGTCGACGCGGCTCGGCATGCCGAGCAGGACGATCCGCCCGCGCGGTCGGGTGAAGCGGAGACAGTCGGCGATGGAGGCCGACGAACCGACCGCGTCGATGGTGACGTGTGCACCGCTCGACAGTGCGCCCGACTCGCCGTTGCCGATCATGTGGCAACCCACTTCACGCCGCACCGCCCGGTCCAGGTCGGATGCGGCGACGGCGACATCGGCACCGAGCGCTTCGGCCAGTGCACGCTGGTGGGGATAGCGGGCGCCGACCACGATGCGTGCGCCGGGGACGTACCGCTTCAGTCCGGCGACGGCTGCCAGGCCCATCGTCCCGGCGCCGAGCACGGCGACCACCGGCTCGTCGACGCCGACGAGTGCGGGAGCGGCGAGGAGCGCGGCGTGGATCCCACCGGCGAACGGTTCGACGAGCACCGCTCGTTCGTCGGACATGTCGTCGTCGATGCGGTGCAGTTGCGATTCGTGGGCCCAGAACCACGGCGCCCATCCGCCGCCGGTCGAGCAACAGAATCCGGTCTGGATGGCGGGCTCCACGCCCTGGGGCGAGGTGACGGCGAGGTGTGCGTAGTCGTCTCCGTCGGCCGGCGAGGCGCCGTCGAACGGCAACTCGATGCCGCGGGCAGCGTGGCCGAGCACGGGTTCGAGGACGACACGCGCCCCGGCCGACTCGCCCTCGGCGAGCTCGCCGACGACCTCGTGGCCGGGTACGAACGGGAAACTGACCCAGTCGTCGAAGTAGGTCGACGCGTGCCCACCGACGAGCGACAGGTCGGAGCCACAGATTCCGGCCAGCCGTGTGCGGACCCGGTGCCAGCCATCACCCGGACACTCCGGGTCGTCGATCGTGCGGTGTTCGAGCGGTCCGACCTTCGTCGATCCCGACGGCGACACGGCGCCCAGGATGCGCGCCGCACCGAACTTCGCGACGCTGCGCCGGATCTGCAACGCCTTCACGACGCCACCTCCATCGCCCGATCAGCCACTTCAACGAGTTTGCGTGACGCTTCCGGTTGTCCCGACGACCAGAAGTGTGACGCAAACGGTGGGGGGGAGGGGGTGGAGGTCATGATCCCACCTTGGCGAACTTGCGGCGGCGCTCGCGCTCCACCATCAACTCGCCGATGGGGAGGAACGGCTGGGGAGCTCCCGGGGCCTTCGCCCAGTGCTCGACCAACCACCCGCGCTTGCGGGCGATCGTGGCCAGGCGCGTCTCGGGGTTGACGGCCACGGGGAAGCCGACGGCTTCGAACAGCGGCAGGTCGGAGGAGGAGTCGGCGTAGGCGACGGCTTCGCCGATGTCGAGCCCCTCGGCGCTGCAGTAGTCGGCGAGGATCTGGGCTCGCGCCTCCCCGGTGGGCGGCACGGCGTGCATCTCGCCCGACAGCGTGCCGTCGGGGCGGACCATCATCTCGGCGGCGACGATCTCGTCGAACAGCGGCTTGAGGCCCGCCACGTTGAAGTCGAGCGCTCCGGTGATCAGCACGGTGCGGTGCCCGAGCGCGCGGTGCGCACGCACCCGACGCAGGCCCTCGGGGAACGACTTCGTCATGATCAACTGGGTCAGCATCTCGCGGGCGTCGGTCTCGATCTGCTCCGTCGGGGCGTTCTCGTACCGCCGGTAGAAGTGACGCAGGAAGTCGGTGCGGTCCTGACGGTCGAGGCGCAGGAGGCCCGGGGCTTCGAGGATCGTCCGCACGGCGTACCGGATGCGCTCGGGTGTGTCGAGGCGACGCGTGGCGAGCCACGAATACGACTCGACGACGTTCGACGAGATCAGCGTGTTCTCCAGGTCGAATGCTGCGACCTGTCGCTTCGGGTCGAGGGCCTGCTTGCGCATCCGGGCCATGCGGTCGACCGACTTGGACGCGCCCGGGGTGGTCTTGACGCGAGCGTGCTGGATGATCGACGGGAGGTGGATCTCGTTCACGTAGTGGTCCCAGTCGACGGACCGGGGATCGATGTTGAAGTCGGCGCGGTCCTGGGGCCCCATCGCGTCCCACAGACCCATCAGGTTGTCGACCTGGTAGATCGCCTCGCACTCGGTGTAGAGGCCGTACAGCTCGACGTACTCGAGTGCGGTCTCGACCTCCAGCCGCTTCTCCTCCAGTTGAGCGGACAGTTCGGCCTGGCGGCCCCGCAGGGGGAGTGCCTGGAGCACCTTGTCGGCGGTGGACAGCACCGTCTTGGCCTGCGTGAGCTGGCGTTGCACGCGGCCACGGCCCGGGAACCGCCACTCCGGCACGACGATCGGCTGGCCCTTCGGGTCGTACAGCGGATTGCGGGTGAACCAGCCGGTGACGTTGTCGACCATCCGGCGGTACTTGAGCGGATTGATGCCGCCCGATGCGACCTGGGTGATGTCGGGGGCCCGCTCGGGTCCGGCGGCGGCCACGGCGATGATCGCTGCGACGACGATGTCGACCGGGATCACGTCGACCGTTCCCTCGGGGACACCGGGGAACTCCTTGAGCAGGCCGCGGGCGAAGGAGATGATCACCGGTTCGGCCATGCGGAAGCCACGGATCCATCCCGGCTTCGGTTCGGCGAGGGCGGACTCGATGATCGAGGGTCGCACGATCGAGACGGGCACAGCGCCCTTCGTGTCGGTCAGGGCCTGCTCACCGAGTGCCTTGGTGAACGCATAGGCGTCCGGCCAGCCGACGCTCGCAGCGCGCATGCGGCCGGCCTTGACCAGTTCGGCGCGGACCCACTTGTTGCGCAGGTCCTCGGTCTTGGTGGCGAGCGCAGGTGCACCAGCGGCGCCGATCTCGGATCGTGCTTCCTTGCGGAACCTCGTCAGTTGCTCGGGGAGTCGGCTGAGGGCGTCGGTGTCGCTCCGCAGCCGCTTGGTGGCGGCGACCTCGGCTCGCCAGTCGATGCCGATGTCGAAGGGGCCGTCGCTGACCAGGATCTCGGGTGCGTTGCCGCGCCGGTTTCCCGCCACGTAGCAGGTGGACACCGCCACCAGGTGCGGGGTGACGCCCATCTCGTTGGCGAGGTTCGCGATGCGGGTCGGGCCGAGCAGGTTGATCTCGACCGCGGAGTCCATGGGCGAATCGAACGACACGGCGGCCGCCGAGTGGATGATCGTGTCGGCGGTTCCCCAGAGTTCGCGATCCGCTGCATTCAGCCCGAGCCCGTCCTGGGTGACGTCGCCGGCCACGGTGGTGATGCGACCCGCGACCTTCGACTCGAAATCGTCGCCGTGGGTGTCGCGGAGTCGATCGAACGCATCGTTCTTGAGGATCTCTCGCTGAGTGCGTTTGGCGGCGGGCGTGCGACGTCCGTCGCGGACGAGCAGCACGAGCTCGCAGTCGGGGATGCCGCGCAGGAGTCGCTCGACGAGCGCGGTCCCGACGAACCCCGTCGACCCGGTGATCGCGATCCGCTTGCCCGACAGCGATGCGGGGATCGTGGGGGTCGCGGCGGGGGACGCGGACCCCGTGGTCGTCGTCACTGTGTCGTCGGTCGGCACGGTTGACATGTCTACCACGATCCTCTACCAATTGGTAGAGAGATGATTCGGCGACGTGAGGGACAGAATCGGTGAGCTCGGTCGCGCCGACCCGGGATCGGATCATCGACGCGTCGGTCGATCTGTTCGGTGCCCGCGGTGTCGATGCCGTGTCGCTCGACGAGATCGCACGCGACGTCGGGGTTCGCAAGCAGACGGTCCTGTACTGGTTCGACTCCAAGGACGTGCTCGTCGACGCGGTGCTCGACGCCGTCGCTGCGGAGCTGTTCGTGGTGATCGATGCCGCCGTGCGCGCCGCTCCGGACGACCCGCTCGAACGCATCGACGCGATCGTGCGTGCGGTCTTTCGTCCCGCCGTACGGCGGCCGGCACTGCTCGGCCTGTTCCGCGAGGTCAGTCGACTCGATGTCGGTCAGGCCGACCGACTCCGTCGACGCATCCAGCCTCTCGTCGATCGTGCCGTGGACTACCTCGCCGGCGAGATGTCGTCGGGTCGCCTGCGCGTCGGCGACCCCGGCCTCGTGGCCGCACTCGGCTACGCGACGCTGACGGGGATCGCCACGGAACCCGAGGCGCTCCGCGCCGTCGGCTGGAGCGCCGACGCTGCGGGACTCCGTCGGCTCCGCGACGAGTTGCGATCGTTCCTGCGCTCGGCCCTCGCGCCCTGAGTCGGGCGAGGGATCGTGTCGGGCCCCGTCGGCGATCCGAGACCAGCCCGGCACGGGAGGTCAGGTGCCGAGTGCCGAGAGCCGGACGTCGAGCGTGGCGAGTTCGCCGAGGGCGTCGGCGAGTCGTGCCTGGGTGGCGCGCAGGTCGGAGCGGATGCTCTCGAGTTCGGTGTCGCGCGCCGACGGCTCGACGCCGTGGCCCATCATCAGCCACGACAGGCTGACACCGAGGATCCCGGCGACCTTCACCAGTCGGTCCGAGCGGAGCTGCCGGCGACCGGATTCCCAGTCGGCCATGGTGGTCGGCGTGACCCCGAGGCGGTGAGCGAGTTCGTCGGAACCGATCCCCATCGCCGTGCGGGCCTCGACGATCCGGGCGCCCAACTGGTGGGTCTCGTCGTCGAGATCGGCGTCGGAGGCGTCGCCGTCGGCATAGAAGGCGGCGAGCCCGAGTTCGTCGTCGGGTGCGGTCGTTCGGATTTCTGCAGGCATGACCACTCCAGTGTGCACGAGTCCGTGCTCGATCCGAAACACGCCCGCCTGCTCGCCGGTTGCCTCAGTGCTTCGTGTTGCGGCGGCGACGACCGTGACGTTCGAGAGCGAGTTCGACGAGTCGGTCGATGATCTCGGGGTAGCTCACTCCGTCCGCGATCCACATCTTGGGGAACATCGAAATCGGTGTGAAACCGGGCATCGTGTTGACCTCGTTGCACAGGAACCCGCGCCCACGGCCGTCGGGGTCGGAGGGGTCCTCCCAGAAGAAGTCGACCCGTGCGAGCCCTTCGCAGCGCAGCGCCCGGTAGGTGCGGATCGCGAGTTGCTGCGCTTCGGCGAGCGCCTCGTCGCCGATCGGGGCGGGGATCACCGCGAACGACTGGTCCGACACGTACTTGTCGTCGTAGCTGTAGAACTCGTCGCCGGGCACGATCTCGCCGGGCGTGGCGGCCTGGGGGTCGCGGTTGCCGAGCACCGCCACTTCGATCTCCTTGCCGACGATCGCCTCCTCGACGACGATCATCTCGTCGTAGGCCAGCGCCAGGTCGATCGCGTCGTCCAGTTCCTCGACGGTCCGGGCCTTGGACACGCCGACCGACGATCCCATGTTGGCGGGCTTGACGAACACGGGGAGCCCGAGTTCGTCGGCGAGCCTGCCGGCGAGACCGGGTGTGATCTCGTGTTCGCCGAAGGCCCGGTAGGCGGCCTGGGGGATGTGGGCGGCGGTGAGCACCTGCTTGGCCATCGCCTTGTCCATCGCCACGGCGGAGGCCAGCACGCCGGCGCCGACGTAGGGGAGGTTCGCGAGTTCGATCAGCCCCTGCACGGTGCCGTCCTCGCCCATCGGACCGTGGAGGAGCGGCATCACGACCGTGGTGGAGGGCTCGGCGGACGCGGCCGACAGCAGCGCGGTGGGCGACACGGCGGACCCGGCTGGGTCGAGGCGCCCCGGGAGGTTGCCGGGGCCGGACGCCAGCGCATCGGCGGCGGTGTCGGCGATCGCCCACGTCCCGTCGGTCGAGATGCCCACCGGCGTGATCCGGTACGAGGACGGGTCGGCCGCAGCGAGAACGTGTGCGGCGGTCGTACACGAGACGTCGTGCTCGGCCGACTCCCCACCGAATAGCACGATCAGGTGGATCCGATCGTCGCGGTCTACGGACGCGACATCCCGCTCGGTCGCCGAACCGGATCGGGTGGGTTGCATCCCGGACTCGCTCATGTTCCCGACGGTACCGTCGCGCCCCATGAAGATGCTGGCATCCGACGCCGCCGAGGGAATCGGTGGCCGCCTGCTCGGCCCCGACGTCGAGTTCGACGGCGCGTCGTTCGACACCCGCACGATCGAGCCGGGCCAGTTGTTCGTGCCGATCGTCGCGGAACGCAACGGTCACGAGTTCATCGGCCAGGCCTACGCGGCCGGGGCGGCGTTGCACCTCAGCAGCGAACCCGACGACTTCCGCAGGGACCACACGGCGATCGAGGTGGCCGACACCGCACGTGCGCTGATGGCCCTGGCCGCCGTCGCCCGGCAGCGAAGCGAGGCTCGCGTGGTCGGGGTCACGGGCAGCGTGGGCAAGACCTCGACGAAGGACCTGATCAGGGCGGCGTGTCAGGCAGGGCTGCGCACGCGGGCGAACGAGCGCAGCTTCAACAACGAACAGGGTCTGCCGGTCACGATCCTCGATTCGCCGGACGACACCGAGGTGCTGGTCCTGGAGATGGGGATGCGCGGATTCGGCCAGATCAGCGCACTCTGTGAGGTCGCGCGACCCGAGATCGGGGTGGTGACCACGGTCGGCCACTCCCACACCGAACTGGTCGGGGGAATCGACGGCGTGGCGCGTGCGAAGCGGGAGCTCGTCGAAGCCCTGCCGAGATCGGGCGTGGCGGTGCTGAATGCCGACGACGGCCGGGTGTCGGCGATGGAGCGCCACACCGGCGCCTCGGTGCTCACTTTCGGTTCGACCGGCGACGTCCGAATCGGCGACCTCGAACTCGACGAACTCGCCCGCCCGCGCTTCACGCTCTCCACACCGTGGGGCCGCTCGTCGGTGCGGCTCGCCGTGAGCGGCGCACACATGGCGATGAACGCCGCGGCTGCCGTCGCCGTGGCCGGGTCGTTGGGGGTCGATCTGGGGGCGGCGGTCGAAGCGCTCGGCGAGGCCGACGTGTCGGGCATGCGCATGGAGGTGACACGCCTCCCGAGCGGTGCGATCGTGATCAACGACGCCTACAACGCCAACCCGACCTCGATGGCGGCTGCGCTCGATGCCGTCGTGGCGATGCACGCCACCCGGCGCTTCGCAGTACTCGGTCTGATGGGGGAACTCGACGACCCCGGCGAAGGCCATCACGAGGTGGCCCGGCGCGCCGAAGCCCTCGGCGTCGACCTCATCTCGACGGGGACCGACCTGTACGGCGTGCGCCCGACCGACGACCCGGTCGCCGCGCTCGGCGAACTGGGCGAGGGCGACGTCGTGCTCGTCAAGGCCAGCCGGGCGGCGGGCCTCGAACGGGTCGTGGCACGACTCCTCGCCGGCACGTAGCACCTTGACCGTGCCCGACGGGAGTACGTGCGCGGAGCCCCGGAGAACCTGCGGAACATATCTGCTTGTGCATATATACGTCGAGGAGTATGTTCGGTCCGGTGTCGAGCGACCTGGCCGTCCTGCGGGTGATCGCCGATCCCACGCGCCGCCGGATCCTCGACGTCGTCCGGGGCGGCGAGCACTCCGTCACCGAACTCGTCGACGCCGTCGGAGTGGACCAGCCCGGCGTGTCCCGCCATCTCAAGGTGTTGCGCGACGCCGGACTCGTCGACGTCCGTCGCGACGCTCAGCGCCGGATGTACCGCTTGCGCGCCGAAGCGCTTCGCGACCTCCACGAGTGGCTCGAGCCGTACCGGGTCGAGATGGTCGACCGCCTCGACTCACTCGAACGCCACCTCGAGCGCACGTCGCAACGCATCGACCCGAAACCCACCGACCCGAAACCCACCGACCTGAAAGAGCACACCGCATGACCGATGATCTCACCACCCGCTACGACGGTGTGGTCGAACGCACCGCCGCCGGAGGGGTGATCCGCTTCGAGCGACACCTCGGCTACGACATCCACGACGTCTGGGACGCCATCACGACCCCGGAACGACTCGCCGACTGGTGGCTGCCGTTCGAGGCCGACATCACCGTCGACCTGCGCGAGGGCGGCGAGATGGTGTTCGCCGGGTCATCCGACGGCGAAGCGATCACCCTCACCTGCACGATTCTGCGCATCGAGCGTCCGGTGCTGTTCGAACACACCCACCCGGCTGCGGACTCGACGATGCGCTGGGAACTCCGAGCGGTCGACACCGGCAGCATCCTCCGTCTCACCCACACGGTCACCGACGTCCAGGATGCGATCGACAACTGCTACGTGGTCGGACTCCAGACATCGCTCGACCGTCTCGAACCCAGCCTCGCGTCGAGGCCGGAAGCGTGGGACTGGGACGCCTTCGCGGCCGGCCAGGAGCACTACGCCGACCTCGGTCTCGCCGCCCCGGTGGAGCCGTCGTGAGCAGCGCGACGGGACAACTCCTCCGGGTGCAGAACTTCATGCTCTCGACCGATGGCTACGGCACCGGCGAGGGCCAGAGCTTCGAGCGGCCGTTCGGTCACGCCGACCCGTCGGCGCTCGCCGCGTGGGCGGGGGCCACGGCGAGCTGGCCGAACCGCACCGAGCCCGGCGGCACCCGCGGCCTCGACGACTACTTCACCCGCGACTTCACCCACAACATCGGCGCCGAGATCATGGGGCGCGGCAAGTTCGGTCCGCAGCAAGGACCGTGGGAGGACCTGGAGTGGGAGGGATGGTGGGGCGAGGACCCACCGTTCCGGACGCCGGTGTTCGTGTTGACCCACCACGAGCGACCGACGATCTCGCTGTCCGACACGACCTTCCACTTCATCGACGCCGACCCGGCTGAAGCGCTCCGACAGGCGTGGATCGCCGCCGACGGCAAGGACGTCCGCCTCGGCGGTGGCGTCTCCACCGTGCGCGAGTTCCTCGACGCCGACCTCGTCGACACCATGCACGTCGCCGTGGCCCCGGTCGAGATCGGACGTGGGGGCCGACTCTGGGAGTCACCCGACGAGCTGCTCGACCGTTTCCATCACGAGCGCGTCCCGAGCCCCAGCGGCATCACCCACCACCTGTTCTGGCGCCGGGAGCCGCACCCCGCCGACGACCCCGGAACGGCGGCGAGCAGCTCACGCGGCTGACGTCTCGACCGCCGGTCGCCGACCCGGACCGCGGTGCGAGTGGACGGCGCGACCGATCGCCGCCACGTCGGAGGGCCGCTCGGCTCTCGGGGAGTCAGCACGCAGAACTCGTTGCCGTCGGGGTCGGCCATGACGATCCAGTCGGTGTCGCCCTGCCCGATGTCGATGCGACTCGCGCCGAGTCCGACCAGACGGTCCACCTCGTCCTGCTGGCGGACGTGGGCGGGCGGAGCGATGTCGAGATGGAGACGGTTCTTGCCGGTCTTGGTCATCAACGGCGGTCCGCTCCACTGGATGATCGGGCCGGTGCCGTCGGGAGCACGGATCGCCGTCTCGTCGTCCTGATCCCAGATCAACGGCCACCCGAGCACCGCGCTCCAGAAGAGGCCGACCCTGCGTGTGCCGTCGGCGTTGATCGCGCCGAGACGCGGGCACCCGGCGAGAAACGTGCTGTCCGGCGCGATGACGCAGAACTCGTTGCCCTCGGGATCGGCGAGTACCACGTGGCCCTCGTCGCCACGTTGGCCGACGTCCACGTGGCGGGCGCCGGCTTCGATCAGGCGGTCGACCGTGTCGCGTCGATCCTCGATCGACGTCGTGGTCAGGTCGAGATGGATGTTGTTCCGACCCACCTTCGTCTCCGTGGTCGGCTCGAAGAGGATGTCGAAGCCGGTGTCGTCGGTCGGGCGCAGCGAGGACTCGCCGTCGGGTCCTCCGATCTCCCAGCCGAGTGCCTCGGCCCAGAACGTCGCCATGCGCGTCGGATCGTCGGCGTCGAGACACAACGAGATGATGCGAGACGTGGCCTCGGGCACGGCACGAGGATCCCACGCCCGGGCCTCACGACGCCAGCACGATCTGCCGTGCTGCCGCAGGTGGCGTGGTGCGTGCGGAGACCCCTCGAGACGGGTCGGGTACCGTCTCGGATCGTGGCCGTCGAACTGAACCACCTGGTGATCGTCACGCGTGACAACCGTGAGGGCGCCACCTTCATGGCCGACATCCTCGGCCTCGAGGTCGGGCCGGCGATGGGCCCCTTCCTGCCGATCGAGATGTCGAACGCCGTCACCCTCGACTTCTTCACCCGTGAAGGCCACCACGAGGAGGTCGCCCACGACGCGTTCCTGGTGTCCGACGAGGAGTTCGACCATGGGATGGAACGTCTCGAAGCCCTCGGCGTGACCTACTTCCCGACACCGTGGATGGACCCGCCGGGCGAGATCAACCACAACGACGGCGGACGCGGCGTGTACTTCCTCGACCCGACCGGCAACACCATGGAACTGATCACCACCCCGTACGGCACACCGGCACCGCAGTAGACCGATCCGACGATGGCGGCTAGGTCCACTCCCGGTTCGGCCGTGTCGTTCCCGGTCGGTGGTCAGTGTCGGATGACCAGGGCGGCGATCTCGGTGGCGGCATCTCGCACGAGCGGGGCGAGTTCGTCGAGTCGTGCGGCGGGAAGTCGGACGCTCGGGCCCTGGAGGCCGATGGCGGCATGGGCTCGGCCGCGCGTGGAGAGCACGGGAGCGGCGACCGCGGAGACGCCGTCGTAGCGCTCCTCGATGTTGATGGCGTAGCCGCGCGACGCCGTTACGGACAGCTCGGCTTCGAGTGCGTCACGTTCGGTGATGGTGCGATCGGTGAAACGTTCCAGGGTCGGGATCCGAGCGACCTCCGCATCGATCGACGAGGCCGAGAAGGCGAGCAGCGCCTTGCCCATGGCGGAGGCGTAGGCGGCGAGTTCCGATCCGGTCGGGTGGTCGAATCGAAGGGGGGCCGGGCCCGTTGCGCGGTCGATGACGACGACCTCGGTGCCCCGTCGGACCGCGAGGCTCGCTGATTCTCCCGATCGCTGCGAGAGGTCGTCGAGGACGGGTCGTGCCAGTTGGTAGCCCGAGTTCTCGATGGCTCGTTGGCCGAGCACGGCGATGCCGATTCCGAGCCGGTACTGCTCGGTGGCCTGGTCCTGCTCGATGTAGCCCGCCCTGACGAACGCTCGCAGGACCCGGTGGGTGGTGCTCGCCGTGAGCTGGACCTCGCTGGCGATGTCGGAGAGCCCGAGTGGCCGGTCCGAGAGCCGAAGACATTCGAGGATCGCGATGGCGCGTTCGATCGACTGCGTTCCCGAGCGCAGAGGACGTCCGTCGCTGGCTGACATGCACGGAGTCTTGCAGGTGGACGTCGCCACGCGTAAAGGTGATCAGATCAATCATCAATTCCATATTGTGGTTTCATGTTTCACATTGTATCTTCAGCGGCCATGTCGTTCCCTCAACGTGTCCTCCGCCCCCTTGCGCTCGTCGCCCTGGTCGCCGCTGCCGCTGCGTGCGGCGGCAGCGACGACGGTGCGGGCGCGGCGACGCCCGGCGACGGCGCCGCGACGTCGTCGTCACGGGAAGCGGGGAGCGACGCCGGTGACGTGACGCTGCGCCTGGGCTACTTCCCGAACGTGACCCACGCCCCGGCGATCATCGGTGTGGAGGACGGCGTGTTCGTCGAAGCGCTGGGCGAGGACGTGGATCTCGAACTCGCGACGTTCAACTCCGGTACCGAGGTGACCGAGGCGATCTTCTCCGGGGCCCTGGACGCGAGCTTCATCGGACCGAACCCGGCCATCAACGGCTACGCACGCTCCAACGGCGATGCGCTGCGCATCGTGGCGGGCACCACCTCGGGTGGCGCGTCGCTCGTCGTCCGCGAGGGCATCGAGTCACCGGCCGACCTCGCCGGCACGAGGATCGCGACACCGTCGTTGGGCAACACCCAGGACGTCGCGCTGCGGGCATGGCTGCTCGAGCAGGGGTACGAGACCGACACGAGCGGAGGCGGCGACGTCTCCATCACCCCGCAGGACAATGCCGACACCCTGGCCGCATTCCAGGCCGGCGAGCTGGACGGCGCCTGGGTGCCCGAGCCGTGGGCGACCCGCCTCGTGCTCGAAGGCGGCGGACAGGTGTTGCTGAACGAGGCCGAGGTGTGGCCAGACGGTCAGTTCGTCACCACTCACCTGATCGTCGCGACATCGTTCCTCGAGGAGCATCCCGACGTGGTCCGTGACCTGATCGCCGGCCTCGCCGACTCGATCGACATCGCCAACGCCGACCCGACGGCGGCGCAGCAGACCACGAACGACGGCATCGAACGCATCACGACCACCGCCCTCGGCGAGGAGACGATCACCGGCGCCTGGGAGAACCTCGAGTTCACCCTCGATCCGGTCTCGGGATCTCTGCAGGGCTCAGCCGACGACGCCGTCGAGGTCGGCTTGCTCGAACCGGTCGACCTCACCACACCGGGCATCTACGACCTCACCCTGCTCGACGAAGTACTCGCCGAACGTGACCTGCCCGCTGTGGACGGCCTGTGAGCATCGTCCGACTGTCCGGGGTCGACAAGACCTTCGGCACCGGCGTCGCGGCGATCACCGCCCTCTCCTCGGTCGACCTCCACGTGGAGAGAGGCGAGTTCGTCTGCCTCATCGGCGCCTCCGGTTGCGGCAAGTCCACGATCCTCAACCTCGTCGCCGGGCTCGAATCGCCGAGCGCCGGAACGGTGTCGGTCGACGGACGGGTTGCGATGATGTTCCAGGAGTCGGCACTCTTCCCCTGGCTGACGGTCGCGGAGAACATCCAACTCCCCATGCGGCTCGCGGGCATCGACAAGGCGCAACGCTCCGCACGCTCACGCGAGTTGATCGCCACGGTGAAACTCGACGGCTTCGCGGCGAAGCGCCCGCATCAGCTGTCCGGCGGGATGCGCCAACGCGCCGCCCTCGCCCGCGCCTTCGCCCAGGACTCCGACGTCCTGCTGATGGACGAACCGTTCGGAGCCCTCGACGCGATGACCCGTGACATCCTCCACGAAGAACTCGACGAACTCGTGCGAGCCCGAGGACTCACGGTGCTGTTCGTCACCCACAACGTCCGAGAAGCAGCTCGGCTCGCCGATCGGATCGTCGTCATGTCACCGCGCCCCGGACGCGTCACCGCCGAGTTCATGGTCGACATCGAACGTCCCCGCCGCATCGACACCCCCGCCGTGTCGACGCTCGCCCGCACCGTGACCGACCAACTCCGCGACGAGGCCCTCGCCCATGCACACCGCTGACGCCCCCACCCTCACCATCGACACGACGCCCGACGACGTCGGTCCCGAGCGTGCGATGGCCGACGGACACCCTCCGGCGAACCGAGGAGCGCTCGCCCGCCGAGCGTGGTTCGCCGTCTGGCCCAAGATGGCCGCCATCGCCATCGGCGTCGGTGCCTGGCAACTGATCGTGTGGTCCGGTTGGCGACCCGAATACGTCCTCCCCGCCCCAGCGACGGTGTTCCAGCGTCTGGGCGAACTCATCGCCGACGGCACCGTCGCGACGGCGCTCACGACCACCGCGGAACGGGCCGGCTACGGATTCACGATGGCCCTCGCGATCGGCGTCGTCACCGGCGGTCTCGTGTCGTCGTCACGGATCATCCGATCAGCGGTGGGATCGTTGATCACCGGCCTGCAGACCATGCCGTCCATCGCATGGTTCCCGCTCGCGATCCTGCTGTTCGGGCTCTCCGAACGGGCGATCACCTTCGTCGTGGTCCTCGGCGCAGCGCCCTCGATCGCCAACGGGCTGATCACCGGCGTCGACCACGTCCCCCCCGTCCTGCTCCGCGCCGGACGCATGATGGGCGCCACCGGCTACGCCAGGTTCCGCCACGTCGTCCTGCCCGCCTCGATGCCGTCCTTCGTCGGCGGACTCAAACAGGGCTGGGCCTTCGCCTGGCGAAGCCTCATGGCCGGTGAACTCATCGTGGTGCTCGGCGTATCGGTCGGGTTCCTCCTCCAGCAGTACCGCAACCTCGCCGACGCCACCGGTCTGATCGCCATGATGATCGTCATCCTCGTCATCGGCATCGTCGTCGACACCGCACTCTTCGGCTCACTCGATCGCAGGGTGCGACGCCGTCACGGTCTCATCGAGGACTGACGGTCGAGAGGAGCAGTTGCGTCTGCGGGCGCACCGCGGTGTCAGTCGAGTGCGCCGGCGAGCCAAGCCGTGACCGGTCGGCGGCTGACACCGAAGGTGTGTCGAGCCAGGACGTCTCGTGCAGTGGCGGCGCGGCCGTCGAGACAGTTCACCCGCATCGCCGCCCACGACGCCCACGTGGTCCGGATCGCGGCTCGCCGTCGGACCTCGGCCACCTCGTCGAGCGCAGCGCACCCGGTGTGACCGCTCATCACCGATGCGAGTACGCCCACCCACGCCACCGCATCGGCCACCCCGAGGTTGAGGCCCTGGCCGCCGATCGGCGTACACGCATGGGCAGCGTCGCCGACGAGGAGCACATGACCGATGCGGAACCTGCGGGCCACTCGCCGGTGCACGACGAAGGACGAGGACCATCGCGTGTGCTCGGCAACGAAGGGTTCGATCCCCAGGCGCTCCGCAGCGACGTCGGCGAGAGCGGCAGGGTCGGGCGAGGTGCCGGGAGGCCCTGGCCACCGATCGAGGAACAGCCGGACGTAGCCGTCGACCGGCATCGGCAGGACGTGGACGCCTCCTCGACCTCGGAGGTGGAGATGCATCTCGCTGCGGTCGAACGGAAGGTCGGCGAGCATGTCGGTGACCGCGAAACTCTCGGTCGACGTCGAGCCGTCGAACTCGATGCCGAGCCCGGAGCGAACGGAACTGGCGGCACCGTCGCAGGCGATCAGCCAGTCGGTACGGCGTCGGGTCACCGATCCGGGTGCGCCGTTCGGGAGGCTCGCGTCGGCGGTGCCGATCGTGACGCCGTTCGCATCGGGTTGCACGTCGACGCACTCGACGCCGCGCTCGATCGCAACGCCTTCGTCGGCCAGCAACATCTGGAGCACACCCTCGGTGGTGCACTGCGGCACCGTGAGGGCGAACGGATACGGCGACGCTCTGCGTCCCAGTCGGTAGGTCCCCACGGAGCGGCCGCCGCACACGACGTTGATCCGCTCGATCGTCTGACCGATGTCGACCAGTCGGCTGGTCACGCCGTACGCATCGAGCCGTTCGAGCGTCGCCGGGTGCAGATCGGTGGCACGCGACTGCGAGACCGGTTCCGTCGAACGATCGATGATCGACACGTCGACGCCGTGGCGGCGCAGCAGCAGCGCCGTCGTCAGCCCGATCGGCCCGGCACCCACGATCGTGACCGACCCCCGAGGCCGACGTCGCCGTGCGCCATCGATGTCCACGCTCCACAGGGTAGAGGTGACGGTCACCAGCGTTCGGCCGCCCCGACCCGACGATCGTGAGTGCCTGGGCGGCGCTACTCGGCGGGATCGCCGACGACGAGGGGTGCCTCGCCGCCTTCGGCCTCGGTGAGGAACGACTCGGGCGGTTGACGACGCAGATCGAGCCACCAGGCGAGGAACAGGGCCCACACGGCGCCCACTCCCAGCACCGCGCGGGCGCCGACCACCTCGAACAGCACCCCGCCGATGAGGTTGCCGATCGGAACGGTTCCGCCGAACACCATGAACCAGAGCGGCATCACCGAGGCCCGCTCGCCGTCCTTCATGTTCAGCTGCAGCGACGTGGTGATCGCCGTGGCCGTCATGAAGTAGAAGAAGCCCAACACGAAGCCGACGGCGAACGGGGTGACGGGATCGCGCAACTGGGAGAAGATCGCCAGGGCGATGCCGAAGCCGGTGAACCCGCGCACGATGAGCACGCGTCGATGGAAACGTGAGAGGAACGTGCCCACCGAGATCGCCCCGAAGAACGCACCGAACCCCCACGTGGCATACAGCCAGCGGTAGGTCGACGACTTGGCGGCGATGTCGAAGTTGAGCTCGGCGACCGATGGGAAGAGGCCGACGTAGATCAGGCTGATCAGCGAGAACGAGAACATCCCGATCAGGAGGCGGTGCAGCACGAGTCGGTTCCGGGCGATCGTCAGCCCGACCCCGAGTTGACGCCAGCCACGGACGACGGTGTCGGCCTTGACATCGGGCATCTGCACCAGGACGAGCGCGGCGATGAAGAACAGGTAGGTCACCGCGTTGATGACGAAGATCAACGACACCGACAGACCGAACGCCGCGAGGATCGCCGCCAGGACGGGGCCCATGACGCGCGTCCCGTTGATCATGGCCGAGTTGAGGCTGATCGCACCGGCCAGGTCGGACCGGTGCACGAGGAGCGGCATCGATGCCTGGAACGCCGGTGCGTTCAGCGCGTTCGCCGAGCCGATGCCGGCCTGGACGAGGAAGATCCAGAGCAGGCTGGAGTCGCGGGCGACGAGGAACGCGGTGCCGAGCGTGAGGATCGCCGAGACGATCTGCATCGCCAGCATCAGCTTCTGCTTGGAGACCTTGTCGGCCAGTGCGCCGCCGGGAATCGACAGCAGGAGGAGCGGGCCGAGTTGCACGGCGATCGTGACACCGACCAGGGCAGGACTCGACGTGCGGTCCTGCACGTAGGCGGGCAACGTGACGTTCTGCATCCACGTGCCGATCTGGCTGAGCGCCAGGCCGACGAACACGAGACGGAACTTCGGGTAGGCGAGTGCGGCGCGAGCGGTTCCCGGCGTGAGGCCGTGGCGTGGAGGCTCCGCGGGCGGCGAAGTGGGGGAGGCGGCGGTGGTCATGTCGAGGTGTCGGGACTCCGGGCGACGCTACCCGTGCGAGCGCAAGCGATGCCAAGCGAATTGGAACACCGTGCCAGCGGACGGATCGGTCGATCAGCGGAATCGACGGAAGAACGTGCGGACCTCGTCGACGTACACGGTCGGGACCTCGAACGCAGCGAAGTGGCCGCCCCGGTCGTACTCGGCCCAGTGGCACAGTCCCGGATACAACGGCTCGACCCACTCGCGCACGGGTGGGACGACCTCGCGTGGGAACGACGCGAAGCCGACGGGGACGTCACCGACCTCGCGGGGCCGCCGCTTCCCGAAGCTCTCCCAGTAGAGACGGGCCGAGGAAGCGCCGTTGCCGTTGACCCAGTAGAGCATGATGTTGTCGAGCAGTTCGTCGCGCGTCAGCACGTTCTCGGGGTGGCGTGACTCCTCCGACCCGGTGTCGTCGGCGTTGTCGGTCCACGCCCAGAACTTCTCGAGGATCCATGCCGCCTGGGCCGCCGGCGAGTCGACGAGCCCGTAGCCGACCGACTGTGGGCGGGTCGACTGCTGCTTGGAGTATCCGGAGTCCCACTCGGCGTAGTAGCCGGCTCGCTCGAGCGCGCGCAGTTCGGCGGGGGAGGGGTCGTCGAGGTCCTTCGGGCGAGCGCCCATCGCGAGGGTCATGTGGATCGCAGAGCAGTGCTCCGGGTCGAGGGCTCCGATCGAGTGGGTGATGGCGGCTCCCCAGTCGCCCCCCTGGGCGACGTACCGGTCGTACCCGAGGCGAGCCATCAACTGTGTGAAGGCCTCGCCGATCTTCTCGACACCCCAACCCGTTCCGGTCGGCTTGCCCGAGAACCCGTATCCGGGCAGCGACGGCGCCACGACGTGGAATGCGTCGGACGCGTCGCCCCCGAACGCCGTCGGGTTCGTGAGCGGCTCGATCACCTTGTGGAACTCGACGATCGATCCGGGCCATCCGTGGCTCAGGATCAGTGGCATCGCGTCGTCGTGGGGCGAACGCTGGTGGACGAAGTGGACGTCGACACCGTCGGCTCCGGGTGCGCCGTCGGGATCGTGGCCCAGTCGGGTGACGAACTGGTCGAACCGGTTCAGCGACGCCTCCCGTGTGCGCCAGTCGTAGGTGTCGGCCCAGTACGCGCAGAACTCCCGCACGTAGCTCAGCGGGGTGCCCTGCGACCAGTCACTCACCGTCTCCTTCTCGGGCCAGCGCGTCGCTCGCAGCCGCGAGCGGAGGTCATCGATCACGCCGTCGGGCACGTCGATGGAGAATGATCGGACGTCGTCGCTCATCGAGGAGACGGTACGGGCTCGACCGGCGGCGAGTCGGAGCGGAGCATCTCGATCGACGGTGAATCGTGAACGGCGCGCCGTCGCTGCTTGTCGTCGTAGAGCCGACGGTCCGCATCGAGCAGGGTCGCGTCGACCGGACGGTCGCGGTGGTGACGAGCGGTGCCGACCGAGAACCGTGCCGTGACCACGGTTCCGTCCGTGTCGATCCCGATCCGTCGATCATGGTCCGGGAACTGTGCCTCGACGGGAAGCGTCGATCGGTGGACCGCCACGAACTCGTCGACTCCGAGACGAGCGACCACCAGCTGCCCGGGGATGTCGGACAGTCGGTTCGCCATCTCGACGAGGACGAGGTCACCGACGGCGTGACCGAGCGACCGGTCAGAGGATCGTGCCTGCTGAGCGCCTCGAGTTCGGCCTGCACGACGGCTCGGCGATCGATCTCGGCACTCAGTCGTTCTCGTGTCTCGGTGAGTTCGGCGACGAGGTCGTTCGCGCCGCGCAGGACCGCGACCACTTGGTGGGTGGCGATCGTGCGACCGCGGCGGGAACCACCACCGGCAGGAGCATCCCGACGGTGCCGACCGCGGCAAACGTGCCGTAGCCGAGGATCAGGAGCGGGTAGGCGATGATCACCGAGATCACGACCGACACCACGCTCACTCCGACGACGACATGGACCGTGCCACGGCGCGCCTGCCACTCCACGAGGCGACGCTGGGTGCGTGCGGAATCGAGGAGTGCCATGTGGCCGCATCGGCAGCGCTGGCTGCGGACTGAAGGACGGGATCGGACGGACCACCGGATCGCGGGATCGAGGTGGATCGTCGGAACGGCAGGTCGAGGCGGTCAGGCCACGGCCGGCCCGTCGGTCGCCTGGCCGGCGAACGCCTGCGCCTTGTTCATCCAGTCGACGGCATCGTCACCCACGACGTCGAGGCCGGTGGCGTCCACGTGTCGACACTGGGTGACCACGAGGCAGAAGTCCTCGGCGGTGCCGGTGACCGACTGCTCGGCGTCGTCGGATCCGTATCGCCACACGTCGCCCGAGGGCGCGGTCAACTCGACGCGGATGTCGGCGTCGGGCACGTCGAGTCCGCGGTTGACGTAGGTCCACTTGCGGGTGATCACACCGAGCTGCGCGATGTGCGCGAGGCGCTCGGTCGGTTCGCGCACCGCGCCGATGGCGTCGGCGACGTGTTGTCCGTGCGCCCAGCACTCCATCAACCGCGCCGTGAGGAACGACTTCGCTCCCATCGAGGGGCCGTACCAGATGACCCGGGTGTCGTCGTCGAGGCCGGCCGACGCGTCGGCGAGCACGGCGCGGTTGGCACGCCACGCCGCGAGGAGTTCAGCGGGGGTCATCGCTCGGAACGTGGCGAGCGTCAAGTCGTCCATCGTGTCGGGGGTGGCGTCCGGTGCGAACACGGGCGACAGGGAGGCGAGTGACGCACGGAAGCCGTCCTCGTCGACGATCGCGAGCGCCGCCGTGCCGTCGAAGAACGCGAGGTGGCCGATCTGGTCACGGACGGACCACCGTTCGCTCGGTGTCGGCAACTCCCACTGCTCGTCGTCCAGGCCGGCGACGAGCACGTCCAGTGCCTCCTGTTCGGCCAACAGGTCGTCTCGCACACCGGATGCAGTCGTCATGCAGGCGACGATACGTCGGGGCCGGGTCCCGTTCAGGATCGGCGACGGGACGGCGGCTACGGTCGGCGCCATGAGCATCGGAACACCGCTTCGCTCGAAGCTGGACACGAAGTCCGACGACTACCTGGCCAACCTCGCCGAGATGCAGGCGATGTGGGACGAGGTCGCAGCGCTGATGGAGACGGTGCCCACCATCGGGGGGCAGCGCTACGTCGACCGCCACCGAGCGCGCGGCAAGATGCTCGTGCGCGAGCGCATCGAGGCGCTCATCGACCCGAACACGCCGTTCCTCGAACTGTCCGCCCTGGCGGCCTGGGGCACACAGGATCCGATCGGCGTGGGCGTCGTGCAGGGCATCGGCGTGATCGAAGGCGTCGAGTGTGCGATCACCGGGACCGACATGAGCGTCAAGGGTGGTGCGGCGAACCCGACCACGTGGAAGAAGAGTCAGCGGTTCCACGAGATCGCTCGCGAGAACCGGTTGCCGCTGATCAACCTGAACGAGTCGGCGGGTGCCGACCTGCCGCGCCAGGCCGACCTGTTCATCCAGGGTGGTGCGAGCTTCAAGGCGCTCACCCGCCTGTCGAAGCTCGGCATCCCCACCATCACCGCGGCGTTCGGCCCGAACACGGCGGGCGGTGCCTACACGCCGGGCATGAGCGACTACACGATCTTCGTCAAGGACGCAGGCACGGCGTATCTCGGCGGGCCGCCCTTGGTAAAGATGGCGATCGACGAGATCGTCGACGAGGAATCGCTCGGCGGTGCCGACATGCACTCCCGCACCAGCGGACTGAGCGACTATCTGGCCCAGGACGAGATGGACGCGCTGCGGATCATCCGCCAGATCGTTCGGCATCTGCAGTGGAAGAAGCTGGGCCCCGGCCCGACCATGCCGGCCGACGACCCGCTCTACGACCCGATGGAACTGCTGGGCTGTGCGTCGGCCGACGTGCGGATCCCCTTCGACATCCGCGAGATCTACGCTCGGATGTTCGACGGCAGCCGCTTCGAGGAGTTCAAGTCGTTGATCGGTGCGACGCTCGTGTGCGGGTGGGCGTCGATCCACGGGTTCCCCGTCGGCGTGATCGGCAACAACGGGATCCTGTTCTCCGAGGAGGCCAAGAAGGGCGCCCAGTTCATCCAGTTGTGCAACAAGATGTCGGTGCCGATCGTGTTCATGCACAACATCACCGGCTTCATGGTCGGCTCGAAAGCCGAGCAGGGGGGCATCATCCGCAACGGCGCGAAGATGATCAACGCCGTCTCCAACTCCGAGGTGCCGCACTTCAACCTGATGGTCGGGGCCAGCTACGGAGCGGGAAACTACGGCATGGCCGGCAAGTCCTACGACCCCCGCTTCATCTTCACGTGGCCGAACCATCGCATCGCGGTGATGGGTCCGAAGCAGCTCGCCGGCGTGATGGACATCATCGCCCGCAACTCGGCCGCGGGTCGCGGGATCGAGGTCGACGAGGAAGCGCTGGTCGCACAGACGAGTGCGCTGGAGCAGCAGATCGAGACCGAGTCGACCGCGCTGTACTCGACGGGTCGCCTGTGGGACGACGGGATCATCCACCCCGGCGACTCCAGGACGGTGATGGGCCTCGCACTCTCCGCGGCCCACAGCAATGTCGTCCAGGGAACATCCGAGTACGGCGTGTGGAGGCACTGATGAGTTTCATGGCAACACCTGCAGGGTCGATGTCGCGACGCATCACGAGGCTCCTGATCGCGAACCGGGGCGAGATCGCGTGCCGGATCGCCCGGACCGCTCATCGGCTCGGGATCTCCACGGTCGGCGTGTACTCCGAACCGGACGCCGATGCGATGCACGTCGACGCAGTCGACGTCGCCGTGGCGCTCGGCGGGTCGACTCCGGCGGAGTCGTACCTGCGGGCGGACGCGATCATCGAGATCGCACGTGCCCACGACTGCGATGCGATCCACCCCGGCTACGGGTTCCTCGCCGAGAACGCCGACGTCGCCGAACGGGTCGCCGCGGCCGGGTTGATCTGGGTCGGGCCGACCCCCGACCAGATCCGCATGCTCGGCGACAAGGTCGCGGCGAAGAAGCTCGCCATCGAGTCGGGGGTGCCCACCGCCCCACTGTTCGAGATCCCGATGGACGACGGCACGATCGGAGCGATCCCCGACGGCATCCCGATGCCCGCGCTCGTCAAGGCGGCCGCAGGAGGCGGCGGGAGGGGCATGCGCATCGTGCGGTCCGCGGAGGAACTCGCCGAGGCGGTCGCCGCTGGTTCGCGGGAGGCGATGTCGTCGTTCGGTGACGGCACCGTCTTCGTCGAGCCCTACATCGAGCGTGCCCGACACGTCGAGGTGCAGATCATCGGCGACATGCACGGCAACGTCGTCCACCTGGGCGAGCGCGAGTGCTCGATCCAGCGACGCAACCAGAAGATCGTCGAGGAGTCGCCGTCCGCAGGGATCACGCCCGAGACACGCGCCGCGATCTGCGACGGTGCGGTCGCACTGGCGAAGTCGGTCGGATACCACGGCGCCGGCACCGTCGAGTTCCTCGTCGACGAGGCCGGGAGCGTCGGTTCGATCAACTTCCTCGAGGTCAACACGCGCCTCCAGGTGGAGCATCCGGTCACCGAAGCGGTCACCGGCGTCGACCTCGTCGAGTTGCAGTTGCGAGTCGCCGCCGGCGAGGAACTCCCGCTGCGCCAGGAGTCGGTCACGACAGACGGTCACGCGATCGAAGTGCGTGTCGTGGCCGAGGACCCCGCCGCGGGGTGGCTGCCGTCCACGGGGCCGATCGCGTCCTTCGACCTGGTCGGGGAACACGACCTCGTGCGGATCGACACGGGGTTCCGCGCCGGCTCGGTGGTCAGCTCGGACTACGACTCGATGCTCGCGAAGGTGATCTCCCACGGTGCCACCCGCGCCGAGGCGGCAGCGAAGCTGCGCCGGGCGCTCCGCGCGTCGGAGATCGACGGCGTCCGGACCAACCTGGCGACGCTCGTGTCGATCCTCGGCGAGCCCGACTACCTGAACGCGAAGACGCCCACGGCGTACCTCGACGAACATCCCGACGTCGTGTCGGCAACGGGGCCGACGGGTGCGGACCGTACGGCGTTGCTGATCGCAGCGGTGTTCGCCACCGAGCGAGCCGATCGTCGCAACGACAGGGTCACCGGGTTCGCCCCGTCGGGTTGGCGCAACCTGCGCACGCAGGGGCAGCGCCAGATCTGGTCGGTTGCGGGTTCCGACGTCGGCGAACCGGTGGAGTTCACCATGTGCGTCGACGCCGCCGACGTCCGGCTCGGCGCCTGGCCCGTGGCCGACGACGACGGTGCGCTGCCCCGTGACGAACGTCCCCGGTGCGCGGTCCGCCTCCTCTCGCTCGACGACACGGCCGGATCGGGTCAGACCCACTCCGGCCGCCCGGCGGCGCTGGTCATGGCGGTGGAGGTGGACGGAGTGCGGCGGGTGATCGACGTGACCGTCGAGGGCGACGCCGTGCGGACGCGCAGTGCCGCCGGCGCCCTGACGTGGATGCAGCGTCCACGATTCGTCGACCACGACGCCGAGGCCGCAGGTGGCGGGCCGATCTGCCCGCTCCCTGGCACCGTGATCGCCGTCCACGTCGCCGTCGGGGACGACGTCGCCGAGGGCGCCGTGCTGATGGTCGTGGAGGCGATGAAGATGGAACACAAGATCACCGCCGCGGTGGCATCGACGGTGACCGAGGTGCACTTCGAGGTCGGCTCCCGCGTCGACCAGGGAGACCTGCTCGTCAGCCTCGATGCGGCGGCCGACGTCGAGTCCGGCGGCGCCGCCGATGGCTGATCCGATCCGCATCGCCAACTGTTCCGGGTTCTTCGGGGACCGGCCGTCCGGCGCCGTCGAGATGGTCGAGGGCGGACCGATCGACGTCCTGACCGGAGACTGGCTGGCCGAACTGACGATGCTGATCCTCAGCCGGATCCGGGCCAAGCGACCGGGGCAGGGGTACGCCCGCACCTTCGTGACCCAGATGGAGCAGGTCATGGGCACGTGCCTCGATCGCGGCATCAAGGTCGTGTCGAACGCCGGTGGCCTCGATCCCGACGGGTGTGCCGAGGCGGTCCACGACGTGGCCCAGAAGCTCGGACTGAACCCGACGATCGCCTACGTGGACGGCGACGACCTCCTGCCGCGCCTGGCGGACCTCGTCGGCGCCGGATCGGTCCGGTCGTTCACCGACGACTCCATGGAGGACGGCTGGGGCGACGTGTCCCGGTTCGTGAGCGCGAACGCGTATCTCGGGTGCTTCGGCATCGTCGATGCGCTCACCCAGGGAGCCGACATCGTCATCACCGGGCGGGTCACCGATGCCGCAGTGGTGTGCGGGCCGGCCGCGTGGCATCACGGTTGGTCACCGACCGATCTGGACCGCTTGGCGGGAGCGGTCGTGGCGGGGCACCTCATCGAGTGCAGCGGCCAGGTGACCGGCGGGAACTACTCGTTCTTCGACGAGATCGACGGCCGGACCGAGGTGGGCGGTCGCGCTCGTTTCGGGTTCCCGTGGGCCGAGGTCGCAGCCGACGGATCGTGCGTGATCGGCAAGCACGACGGTACCGGCGGTGCGGTCACGGTGGGCACGGTCACCAGCCAGCTGCTCTACGAGATCGGTGGCCCCGAGTACCTCGGCCCCGACGTGACCGCTCGGTTCGACACCGTGGAACTCGAACAGATCGCGCCCGATCGGGTGCGCGTGTCGGGCACCGTCGGGGAGCCGCCTCCCGCGACGCTGAAGGTCGCGATGAACGAGTTGGGAGGCTTCCGCAACTCGTTCACGGTGGCGTTGACCGGGCTCGACATCGAGGCCAAGGCCGCGTTCGCACAGGCGGCCTTCTGGGATGCGTGCCCCTCCGGACCCGACGACTTCGACCAGATCGACAGCAGGGTGATCCGCACCGACAAGGTCGATCCGATGACTCAGGAGGAAGCCACGGCGATCTGGCGGGTCACGGTGAAGGATGCGGACGAACGCAAGGTCGGCAGGGCGTTCGCCGACGCCAACGTGCACACCGCCCTCGCCGGCATCCCCGGCATGTACGGCCTCGGTGGGGGTCCCGGCGCCGCGAGCCCGTTCGGCGTGTACCGCCCGGCGACGGTCGACCGGTCCGAGGTCCCTCAGTACGTCCACCTGCTCGGTGGCGCCTCGAGAGCGATCGAGAGCACACTCGCCGATGTCGATGTTCCTCCGCAAGACCGTTCGTCGCGTGGCGACACCGCGGACATCGCCCCGTCCGAATCGGATCAGTGGGAGCCGGGCGAGCAGGGAGCGATCGGCGACGTGGAGCGGGTCCCGTTGGGGCGCATCATCGGGACGCGCTCGGGGGACAAGGGCGGCAACGCCAACCTCGGTGTGTTCACGCGATCTGACGACTCCTGGGCCTGGGTCGATGCCTGGCTCACGGTCGACCGACTGCGTGCCCTGTTGCCCGAGACCGAGTCGTTGCGGATCGACCGTCACCGCTTCCCGAGGATCCGGGCGCTGAACTTCGTCGTGCACGACCTGCTCCAGGAGGGTGTGGCCGCGTCCACACGTCAGGACGCGCAGGCCAAGGCACTGGGGGAGTGGTTGCGGGCACGCATCGTCGACGTCCCGTCCGACCTGCTCTGACCGCTCGCTCGTCAGACGCGGGTGGGGCGACCGAACCAGGCGTCGATTCCCTCGACCCATCGCACGATCGGATCGCCCGTCGGCGCCGGGAGGCCCGCGGCCTCGAACGACTCGTCGTGGTACTCGAGGAGTGTCGCGTCGTGGACGCGCCAGCGCGGGTGGTCGACGGGATGGTGGCGAAGTCGACCGCGAAGCATCGGCCAGCGCGCGACGGTTCCCCAGCGGGCGGTGAGGAACTGGTCGAGCTCGTCGGGGTCGTCGATCTCGTCGCCGATCTCGACGGCGACCGCCGTCGTGGAGCGGGGCCGGTGTGGCCATCGCCGCTTCCACGTCTCGTACCGACGCCAGGTGTCCTCGACCTCGACGGTGAGATCACACCAGATGTATGGAAACCCGAGCAGCAGCCGTGCGAATGCGACGATCGCCAGCCGGTTGGCTTCGAGTGAGAAGAACCAGACCGCACGGTTGCCGGCCGAGTCGACGATGTAGGTGCGCACGTTGGTCTCGGCGAAGTGCGAGATCCACGGCAGCGGTCGCACGAACCGCGGTGTCGCATGCATCATCTCGAACGGGACGAGTGACACGTAGGCGTGGCCGTCGAACGTGTCGACGCGGACGCCGTCGGGCAGCAGCGCCTGGATGACGTCGGGGTCGTACCGCCAGTGGACGAACGTGAGGTTGTCCCATCGGTTGCGGAGCCACCATCGACCCATCGGTGAAGGTCGGGTCGCCGAGATGGCGATCGGGTCGGCGTCGATCGGAACAGTCATCGAGAGGGTGACGGTACCCTCGCACGTGCATGGCCGACCACGACATCGAATCGATCGAAGTCGATCGCACCAAGCACGTGTACCTCGAGTTCGCCGACGGGGTCACCGCCACCTTCGATCTGGCGCCGCTGCGTCTGGCCTGTCCGTGCGCCGAGTGCAACTCGCGTCGTCAGAAGGGCACGTCGGTGTCCATCATGGCCGAGACGAAGCCCGACGAAGTGGCCATCACCACGGCGACGATGGCGGGCAACTGGGGTCTCAACCTCGACTGGAACGACGGTCACTCCACGGGCATCTATGCGTTCGAGAACATGCGGAGGTGGATCGACGAATACATCGTCGAAGCCCACGTCACCCGCCCCGACGGCCCCCGGACCTGACGACCCAAACCTGCCGGTGAGTCTGCGTCGGTGTGGCGTCGACCGAGACGCACCGCTCGGTGTGGTGGCGGCTGGTCGGTGAGTCTGCGTCGGTGTGGGGGCGACCGAGACTCACCGCTGGGTGTGCGTGGCGGCTGGGTCAGCCGTTGATGAGTTCGGCGTAGATCGGCAGCATCATCGCCGGACCGGACAGGAGGAACTCGGTGATGCAGGTCTCGCGCCACTTGTCGAGTTCACCCTTGATCTTGTCGGCGGGTCCGACGAGCGCCACGTCCTCGACCATCTCGAGGGGGATCGACGCCGCGGCCTCGTCCTTCTTCCCGTCGAGGTACAGGTTCTGGACCTTGTCGGCCACGTCGCCGTAGCCCATCCGCTCGAACACCTCGTAGTGGAAGTTCGCACCCTTCGCTCCCATCCCGCCTGCGTAGAGGGCGAGGAAGGGACGGACCATGTCGGCGCACTTCTGGACGTCGTCGCCGGGGATGATCATCACGCCGGAGGACACTTCGAAGCGGTCGACCTTGCCGTCGTCGCCCGATGCGGCGAAACCCGAGGCGAGTTGCTCGCGATACCAGGCGTCCTCCTTCGGCGAGAAGAAGAGGGGGAGCCAACCGTCGGCGATCTCGGCGGAGAGCGAGACGTTCTTCGGGCCCTCGGCGGCGAGGTAGATCGGGATGTCCGCGCGCAGCGGGTGCACGGTCGGCTTGAGGGCCTTGCCGAGGTTCATCCCGCCGTCGTAGGGCATGTCGTAGTGAGCGCCGTGGAACTCGACCGGGGCTTCACGTGCCCACACCTGGCGCATGATGTCGACGTACTCGCGAGTGCGTTCGAGCGGGCGTGGGTACGGCTGTCCGTACCAGCCTTCGACGACCTGGGGGCCGGATGCACCGATGCCGCAGATGAAGCGGCCGTTGGAGAGGTGGTCGAGGGTGAGCGCAGCCATGGCGGTGGCAGCAGGCGTGCGTGCCGACATCTGCATGATGCCCGTCCCCAGCTGGACCTTCTCGGTCTGCGCACCCCACCAGGAGAGAGGGGTGAGTGCGTCGGAGCCGTAGGCCTCGGCGGTCCAGATCGAGTTGAACCCGAGCTTCTCGGCTTCGAGGATCCCTTCGAGCGCCCCCGACGGCGGACCCGCCGACCAGTAACCGGTGTTGTATCCGAGCTTGATGTCTGCCATGAACGCACCGTATTCGCACGCTCCCGATCAGGCATCATGGAGGCATGGCCGATGACCGACTCGTGGTGACCGATGCCGTGCGCATCGCGCGATTCGAGTTGACGGAGACGTTCTCGGCGTCGGGCGGGCCCGGCGGGCAACACGCGAACAAGGCGGCCACGCGCGTCGAGTTGACGTTCGACGTGGAGACGTCGTCGGCATTCCGCTCCGAGGCGCAACGCGAGCGCGTGATCGACAAGCTGGGCTCGCCGATCCGGGTGGTCGTCGACGACGAGCGTTCGCAGTTGCGGAACCGGGTCATCGCCGAGCAGCGACTGGTGGAGAGGTTGCGTGCGGCGTTGTCCGTTCCGAAGCGGCGCCGAGCGACCACGCCGACGCGCGGTTCGCAACGGCGACGGTTGGCGTCGAAGGCGCAGCGCAGCGAAGTGAAGCAGCAGCGCCGACGCCCTCGCGCCGACGAGTCCTGACCGACCCCTGCTCCTGACGGGTGGGTCGGCGTCCGGTCGTCAGGACCTGGGGACGGAGGGCGTGAAGGTGACGGGAAGCTGCTCGGCGCCGAAGATCGCAACGGTCTGTGGCTTCCACTCGATCTCGCCGTCGACCGCCAGATCCGGCATCCGTCGGGCCAGGATCGGCAGCGCCTCCTGGAGTTCGGCGCGCGCGAGCGAGGCGCCGAGGCAGTAGTGGATGCCGGAGCCGAAGGTCATCTGGGTGCGGCCCTTGACCGGCTCACGGGTGATGTCGAAGGTGTTCACTCCGCCTTCGTCGGCGACGACGTCGGCATCGAAGTTGGCCGATGCGAGGGACGGGAACACGAACGTGCCGGCGGGGAACAGGATGTCGCGGTAGACGATGTCCTCGCTCGCGAATCGCCCGGTCCCTCGGACGGCGCCGAAGTAGCGCATCACCTCCTCGACGGCCTGCGGTGCCAGTTCGGGACGCTCGGCGAGCAGGGCCCACTGTTCGGGGTGATCGCAGAAGACGCCGACGGCACACCCGAGTTGGTTGCGGGTCGTGTCGGTCCCGCCGACGATGACCGCGTTCACCATCGAGACGAGTTCCTCGGTGGACAGCCGGTCTCCCTCCTCCTCCGCCGCGATCAACTGGGTGATCAGGTCCTCGCGCGGATCGCTCCGCCGGCGTGCGATCATCTCCCGGACGTAGTCGTTCAGCTCGAGCTGCGCCTGCTTGATGACGTCGAGTTCGTCGAGCGCCGTGCCGTTGAAGATGCGCAGCACGTCCTCGGCCCAGCGTGAGAACAGCTGCCAGTCCTCGCGCGGCGCACCCAGCAGTTCGCAGATGATCGGGATGGGATACGGCTCGCAGATGTCGACGGCGACATCGGCGCGACCTGCTGCGGCGACGTCGTCGACGAGATCGTGCACCACGTCGCGCATGAACGGACGGAGACGATCGGCCTCACGCGGTGAGAACGCCTTGGCGACGAGTCGGCGCAGGCGCACGTGGAGGTCGCCTTCGGCGGCGAGGATCGACGGTGGTCGGTCGATGAACGCCGGGTCGGTGATGCCCCGGAGCTCGGGAAGCTTCGCGACGGCGTTGTGCCACCGCTTGTCGCGCAGGATCGCCGTGACGTCGTCGTAGTGCAGGATCGAGAAGCCGATCTGGCTGCGGGCGATCCAGCTCTCGGCGGACAGCGAGTGGTAGATCTCGGCGGTCTCGTCCCGCGTGCCGTCGCGGGCGTCGAGAGGCACCACGGGGAGGTCGAGGTCGTGGACGCTGACCGGTGCGGACGGTGTGGCGGGTGTCCTGGTGCCGATGTCGCTCATGGAGTCGACACTAGGACTGCCCGCGGTGGGCGGCCCAGACGGGTCGATGGCGCTGCGTGTGCGCCCGAAGCGTCTCAACCGAGCGCGTCGACGGCCGTGGCGCCGAGGGAGGCGGCCACGATGGCGTTGGCGTGCGAGCCGTTCACGGTGTTCAGACCGTGGGCGATGGCCGGGTTGCGTCGGGCGGCACCGATCGCTCCGTACACGGCCACCTCGAACTGGTAGGGGAGTGTGGCGTTGGTGAGCGCATAGGTGCTCGTGTGGGGCACGGCGCCGGGCATGTTGCCCACGGCGTAGTGGACCACCCCGTGCATCTCGTAGACGGGCTCGTCGTGGGTGGTCTCGCGGGTGGTCTCGATGCATCCACCCTGGTCCACTGCGACATCGACGATCACGGCTCGGGGCTTCATCTGTTTCACGAGGTCCTCGGTCACCACGACGGGTGCGCGGCCGCCGGCGACGAGCACCGCACCGATCACGAGGTCCGCTTCCATGACCGTCCGCTCGATCGAACCCTGGTTCGAGGCGAGAGTGGAGATGCGGCCCTTGTGGATCTGGTCGACGTAGCGCAGCCTGTCGAGGTTCTTGTCGAGCACGGTCACCTCGGCCTCCATCCCGGCAGCGATCACCGCACTGCTCCAACCGACGTTGCCGGCTCCGAGCACCACGACCTTGGCGGGGCTGACGCCGGGGACGCCACCCATCAGCACGCCGCGGCCGCCCTTGTGGCGTTCGAGGAAATGGGCGCCCATCTGGGGGGCGAGTCGGCCAGCGACCTCGCTCATCGGTGCGAGCAGCGGCAGTCCGCCGTCGGCGGTCTGCACCGTCTCGTAGGCGACACCCGTGGTCTTCGCCGCGAGCAGCGCCTCGGCCACCGCAGGGTACGCGGCCAGGTGGAGGTAGGTGAACAGCGTCAGGTCCTCGCGCAGGTACTGGAACTCCTCGGCCTTGGGCTCCTTGACCTTCACGACCATCTGCTGCGACCACGCGTCGGCGGCCGTGGGGACGATGGTCGCGCCAGCCGCCTCGTAGTCCTCGTTCATGATCGAGGCACCCACGCCCGCGCCGTCCTCGACGAACACCGACACGCCGCCACGGGCGAGTTCGCGCACGCCGTCGGGCGTCATCGCCACCCGGTGCTCCGCGGTCTTGACTTCCCTGGGGACACCGACGGTGGAGATGGCGGGGGAGTTGGCGTTGGTCATGTGACCATGTTCGCGTGCGCTCGTCCGCGGGTGGAACGGAAGTCCGTGGCACCACTACGATCACTCCGTGGATTCTCCGGCTGGCGACCCCGTCGACGCTCGAATCGTCGGCATCCTGCGCTTCAACGGTCGAATCAGTTGGAAAGAGCTGGCGGATCGAGTGCATCTGGCACCCAGTTCTGTCGCCGATCGTGTCCGGAGGTTGGAGGAGCGCGGCGTGATCACCGGGTACTCGGCACGCATCGACCCGGCGGCGGTGGGGCGCACCGTGCGAGCGGTCGTCGACGTGAGCCTGGTGCCCGGCGACGAGGCCGATGCGTTCGAGGCCCGTCTCGTCGAGCGCGACGAGATCATCATGGCCTCGTACGTGACCGGCTCGGCGGACTACACGATCGTCGCCGAGTGTGCGGGTGCCGAGGGGCTCGATGCGTTCGTCCGGTGGGTCCGGGCCGACGAAGCCGTGGCACGAACCGAGACGAAGTTGATGTTGCGGTCCGTCATCGGCTGAACCGGGTTCACCGTGAGCTCGCCCCGTTAACTTGCTGGGAGTGAACGGTCGGTCCCACTACGACGTCCTGGCGGTGCCCACGACGGCATCGGCCACGACGATCCGGGAGTCCTACCGACGACTCGCCCGTGAGTACCACCCCGATCGGACGATGGGCTCTGCTGCGGGTGGCGACAAGATGCCCCAGATCAACGAGGCCTACCGGGTGCTGTCCGACCCGGGTCGGCGTGCCGTGTACGACGCCGAACGTCGAGGAACACCGAGGTCGCCCGAGGCGACGTCGAGCGGCGGCGGGGCCGAGGTCGACGCTCCCGTCTACACGTTCCAGCATCCGCCGGGCCCGGCTCGCATCCCATGGCGGGGTCTGCTCTTCTGCTCGCTGATCGCCATCGTCGTGATCGTTGCGCTCGCCCAGTTCGGCGAGCCGTCCGGCCCCCCGGCGCCGGACAACATCCTGCGCACCGGGGAGTGCGTCGAGATCCTGCCCAATGGCATGGCCGGCGAGGTCGTGTGTACGGGGAGCGGCGACCTGGTGGTTCGCCAGGTGACCGCACGCGACCAGGATTCCTGCCCGAACGGGTTCGAGTTCTACCGGGATCGCCAGGGCATGGTCGGTGTCTGCCTGGAGCAGGAACCCGTCGACCCGACACTCGGTTCCTGATCGCCTCGGAAAGAATTTTCGGGATTTCTCGTTGCCCTGAGACCCCGCTGGGTGCTCGCGTGCGCAGTGGTCGCGGAGGCCGCTGGATCGATCGAGTCGTTGAGGAAATCGGGCCCCAGAACGTGCGGTGATGCGGTGTGTGCTGCCCCTGCTCGAGTGGTCACGTCCGCGGTGCGTTCGTTGCGGAGTGCCTGGTCAGCGGCTTGCAACCGCGCGCGTGTTCGATACGATGGTCACATGTTCTCCGAGGTGATCGACGGACTGGTCGAGATGACCGCCGACCAGATCCTCGAGCGGTTCCGTGACCTCGAACTGCGTCGTCGTCACATCGACGCCGAGCAGGCGATCCTGGTGGCGGCGATCGATGCGCGGTCGATCGCCCAGTGCGAGGGCCACCGCACGATCAACGGTTTCCTGCGTGCCGAGCTGAACTGCTCGAAGAACGAGGCGGCAGAGGTGCGGGCGCTGGGGCGAACGGTCGACCAGTTGGCAGGGGTCGGCGAGGCGTGGATGTCGGGTCGGATCGGGCGGTCCCAGGTGAAGCAACTGGATCGTGCCCGTGCCAACCGTCGGATCAGCGATCGGCTCGGGCCGCTCGTGCCGATGCTGGTCGAACAGGCCGAGGTGTGTGACTCACCCTCCTTCGCAGAGCTGATCGACGAGACCATCCGGTGCCTCGACGAGGACGGCGCGCACGATGGTCGTGACGATTCCATCGAGCACCGGAACGCGCACGTGTCGGCCGTGGGTGACGGCGTGGTGATCAACGCGTCGGGTGGTTCGCCCCTCGAAGCTGCCGAGATGATCGAGATCTTCGACGGCTTCGTCGAAGCGGAGTTCCGCAGGGACGTCGCCGCTCGCGCCGAGCGTCATGGGGTCAACGCCGAGTTCCACGATCTGGCCCGCACCGCCCGGCAACGCCGTTTCGATGCGCTGATGGCGATGTTCCGGGCCGCAGCGGCGTCGGACGGATCGGCCAGGGCGGCTCGGTTGGTGCTGAACATCGTCGTCGACGCCAAGACATTCGCCAAGGTCTCCCACGCCGCCGGGCTGGCGACCGATACGAATCTCGCTGGTGAGCCGGTCGACCCGTTCACCGGACTCACCCGCCCCGCCGACCTGATCGACGAACTGCTGAGCGACCCGGCGTCGCTGCTCGATCGGCGTTGCGAGACCGACGCCGGGGTTCCGGTCCACGCTCACGATGTACTCCAGGCGGCCCTCTCGGGTCACGTTCGTCGGGTCGTGGTCGACTCGAAGGGCGTGGTGATCGACAAGGGTCGAAAGAGCCGGCTGTACACCGGTTCGGCGCGTGATGCGGCGAAGTTGTTGGTCAAACGGTGCGAGCATCCGGGGTGCCTGCTGCCCACGAAGTTCTGCGATGTCGATCACGCCGAGGAGTGGGATCGTGACGATGGTCCGACCGACCAGGCCAACAGTGGCATCCGGTGCAACCCGGACAACCGTGCCAAGACGCGACACAAATGGCGAACCAAACGAGCCACCAACGGCAAGACCTACACGATCCGCGAGGACGGCACGGTCATGCTGCCGATCGGCGCCCGACAACCGGTGTTCGACGACGACCCGCCGCTCGAGGCAGGTCGACGATGTCTCGAAGACCTGGAATGGGACGAACTCGTCGCGGAGCTCGAGCGCCAAGGCCTGACCGACATGATCGAATACTCCTGACCCGATTCGTTCGAGGCATTCCGCGAGTTTCTCGATTCGCACTGCTGGCCGAGCTGCGACACTACTGTTCACGTTTCATGCGTTTGATCAAGACCCTGGCGTTCACATGCGTCGTCATCAGTTCGACCTTCGTCGTCGACGCCTCGGTCGGGGCAGTCGTCGACACACTCGGTGAGCCAGGCAGGGCCGGCCAAACAGCCACCCGCATCGGCAACCAGACCGCGACGCAGCAGCCACCGCCACCGCCCACCGCACCGCAACCACCATCGACTCAGCCGCCCACGACTCAACCACCGACGACCCAGCCGCCGCCCGCGAACTGCGATCGGTCCTATCCGACGGTGTGCCTTCCTCCGCCTCCACCGGACCTCGACTGCGACGACATTCCATTCCGCAGGTTCACCGTGCTCCAGCCCGACCCACATCGATTCGACTCCGACCGGGACGGCGTCGGCTGCGAGAGTTGATCGGTTGCAGCGCCGCCGATCTCCGAGAATCAACAGGTGTCTGTCTCATCGAGTGTGGAGAGGCGCGTCGGCCCTCGACGAAGTGCACCCGCCCGTTGGTTTCCTCTCGGTCACCAGTGGGCGCAAAGGGATTCGAACCCCTGACCTCTGCCGTGTGAAGGCAGCGCTCTAACCAACTGAGCTATGCGCCCGTGACGGCGCTTGCCGGTCGGGACGCCCGAGGATAACGGGTCGAGCGGGCTTCCACGTGGGAATCAGGCGACGAGATGATCGGGAATCGGGACCTCGTCGGCCACGGTCTCGATGCGCTCCGATGGTGGGCGGCCCCGTCGCTGGGGGAATCGTGCCGGCTCGCCGTCGATCAACAGCGTCCCACCCCACACGCCATAGGCCTCGTGGAATGTGATGGCGCGTTCGAGGCAGGTGACCTGGAGAGAACACGTCCGGCAGATCGCCTTGGCCCGGGCGATGTCGAGGTCCTCGTCGGAGAAGAAGAGGTGGGCGAGGGTGCCCCGACCGTCGGAACATCGGGCCCGACCGATCAGCGGGGTGAACGCCGGGGTCTGGTGGTGGACGTGGTCGGTGCAGCTCGTTGTGTGAGGTTCGGTGAGCACGATGTCAACGTACGGATGGCGCGTGAGCCAGGCGTGATTCACGGGCACGCCCCGTTTGCTCGCGGCCCGAACACCGCCATCGTCCCTGCGTGACGGGGGAACGCGAACTACCATCGGTGCCGATGGGCAGGCTGTGCGAGCGACCGGGTTGTTCCGAGAACGCCGCCCTCACCTACGGCATGCGTCCCGAAGATCTCGTCTTCTGGATCGACCTGCTCCGCGAGGGCGTGGCGGCCGAGGTCGGGGTCCTCTGCCTGCGTCACGGCGACACGATGACCGTGCCTCGTGGATGGACCCTCGACGATCTCCGCGATCCCGATCTGCACCTCTTCCGCCCGCCACCTCGACCCGACGGTCCGGCCACTCGACGCAACCGGCCGCGCCGCCGCACCAACGACGACACCGGCCAGTTGGCACTCGGAGGCCTCGTCGAGGAGATCGACGAACCCGAGTCCACCGAAGGTGCCGACACCGTCGGTGTGCCCGAACCCGTCGGTGATGCGGGATCGGTGTCCGTTGAGTCGAGCGACCCCGTCGAGCCGTCGGCGGCGGTCTCGCCCCCGACCGAGTCCGCCGTCCCGACCGAGCCCGCTGTTCCGACCGAGTCCGCCGTCCCGACCGAGGTCGCCGTCCCGACCGAGCTCGACCCGGTGAGCGAACCCGCGGAGGGGATCGATGTGGCGGAGGTACCGCCCGATGCCGCCGGCGGCGAGGAGCGCGAACTGCCCGTGGAATTGAACTGGAAGCCGGCGTTCGACGACGGCGACGACCTCGACGGGCTGCTCGCCGCCAGCAGCCCGCTGTTGTCCCGCGCCTTCCGCGGCGGGCGGGGTTGAGCGGTGGAGATCGTCCGCAGCCTCACGGCTGACGTGGAACCGCACGACCTGTTCGTCCACGTCGAAGACATCGCCGACTACCGGGCATGGATGCCGCTGGTCCACGACGTCGAGCGCCTCCCGGACGATCCGACGAGCGACTCACCGGCGTGGCTGGTGGAACTGCGTGCACAGGTCGGTCCGTTCGCCCGGTCCAAACGGCTCCGCATGGAGCGAACCGAACTGGTGCAGGACCGGGTCGCGGTGTTCGAGCGACGCGAGGCCGACGGCCGCCAGCACTCGGAGTGGATCCTGCGTGCCGACCTCGCCGTCGAAGAATCCGGCAGGACCGTGTTGACGATGACCATGTCCTACGACGGGTCGCTGTGGGCCGGACCGATCCTGGAGCGTGTACTCGACGACCAGGTCCGTCGCGGCAGCGACCGACTCCTCGAACTCGTCACCTGACCACCGTCTCGGTGGTCAGCGTCCCCAGGCGGAGAACCGTCCGTCGTCTCGGGGTTCGTCCGGTGGCCTCGATGCGCAACGACACCCCACGCAGATTCTCGGCGCGTCACGGCGCAGGACGATGTCGCTGATTTCCTGCGCCGGGATCGGGTGTGTCATGGGACCCTCAAGCGTGGCGCGAACGTGCCGAGAAACAGTCGATGGTTGACCGTCACCAAACTGCAACGAGAGCTAGGTTCTCCCCGATGCGCATCGTTGGGAACCAGGGCCCCCGCATGCGGTTGGTGACGGCGATGCTGCTCGTGATCGCCACGGCGAGCACCGTTCTCCCAGGTTCCGTCGCCGCTCAGGACGAGAGTCCCGCCGACAGGGCCGCCCGTGAGATCCAGGAGGCGCGCGACCAGGCCAACGCCGCTGCCGACGCCTATTTCCAGGCGGAATCCACGCTCGATCAACTCGAGGACGATCTGGCCTCGTTGATCGTGGAGGAAGGTCGGTTGCAGGAGACGGTCGACGAACTGCGCGCTCAGGTCGAAGTCGTTGCGCTCGGTCGCTACATCGCCAGTGGCACCGAGGGGATCCCGCTCCTGACCGACGTGTCGGAGCCTCAGGACCAGATCCAGGCCGACGTGTTCACCGACGTCCTCACCAACACCGGTGCCGACGCGCTCGACGAGTACGACGCGGCCGAGAAGGCCCTGCTCGAGAAGCAGGACGAGGTGGCCGATCGCCAGGACGAGGTGGAAGCCCAGCGCGAGGAGTTCGCCGATCTCGAGGAGGCAGCGCTCGGCGAGGTCGAGCGACTGCGCGAGATCGAGCAGGAGCGCCTGCAGGACGAAGCGGTGCAACGGGCGCTGGAGGCGCGTCTCGCCGCGGAACGCGCCGAGGTCGAAGAACGGGCGCGCCTCGATGCGGAAGCCGCCGCCCGCGCCCAACCGAACCCCGGCCTCGTCGTGCCGCCGTCGACCGAGGCACCGGCGGAGACCACGACCACCACGATCGACCCGAACGCTCCCGTTCCCACCGACGCCAACGGTGACGCGGTTCCGGTCACCGAGCCCGCACCGCCGCCGTCGACCGATCTGCCCGTCACCGTTCCGCCCGAGACCACCATCCCCGAGAACACCGGTGGCTCGGGTGGCACCAGCGGCGGTCGCACGGGCGGCGGTGGAGGTGGCAACGGCCCCGGCGCGATCGACACCGGCGGTACCTACGTCGATCAGATCGTCTGCCCGATGCCGGGTTCCGCGTACGGAGACACGTGGGGCGCGGCCCGCTCCGGTGGCCGTCGACACGAGGGGGTCGACATGATCGCCCCGCGCGGTCTGCCGATCTACGCGGTGATCGGTGGCGTCGTGACCTTCAAGTCGAACCGGCTCGGTGGCAACGCCGTCTCGCTCGTCGGCGACAACGGCAACCGCTACTACTACGCACACCTCGACAGCTACGTCGGCGGGAGCCGCCGTGTCTTCCAGGGCGAACTCATCGGGTACAACGGCGACACCGGGAACGCGAAGTTCTCCACCCCGCACCTGCACTTCCAGGTGCACCCGGGCGGAGGACAAGCCGTCAACCCGTACCCCACGGTTCGCGCTGCCGGCTGCTGATCTGTCAGGCTCGGCATCGATGCCGAGCGACCTGCAAGCACGCCTGAGCTCCCTGCTCGACGGAGCCGACATCGCCGACCTCACCCGATTGTCGGGTGGAGCGTCCCGCGAGACCTGGCGCTTCCGAGCCGATGGGGTCGATCGGATCGTGCAGTGCCAACGTGCGGGCGACGAGCGGGACATGATGGTCGAGGCCGCCGTCCTCGCCGCCGCCGCAGCTTCCGGGGTGCCCGTTCCCGCACTCCTGTGCGCCGACCCCGGCGACGCCGGTACCGATGGCATCGCCTCGATGATCGTCGAGGCGATCGAGGGTGAGACGATCGCCCGCAAGATCCAACGCGACGACGAGTACGCAGCGGCGCGACCGCTGCTCGCCGGCCAGTTCGGAGCAGCCCTTGCTGCGATCCACCGGATCGATGTGAACGCCGTCCCCGCGCTCGAGCAGCCCGACCCGATCGCGTACTACACCGACGTGCTCGACACGCTCGACAAGCCCTACCCGATGCTCGAACTCGTCCGGCGCTGGCTGATCGACCACACACCACCGAGCGGTGAGCCGTGCGTGGTGCACGGCGACTTCCGCCTCGGGAACATGATCATCGGACCCGACGGTCTGCGCTCCGTGATCGACTGGGAACTCGCCCACCTCGCCGACCCGATGGAGGACCTCGGCTGGCTGTGTGTCAAGGCGTGGCGCTTCGGCCAGGCGCCGCCCGTGGCGGGACTCGGAGAGTACGACGACCTGTTCGCCGCCTACGAAGCTGCCGGTGGCCGGTCGATCGACCCGGACGCCGTGCGATGGTGGGAGGTGCTCGGCACCTGGAAGTGGGCGATCATGTGCATCCTGCAGGCCGACGTCCATCTCTCCGGACGGGCACGGAGCCACGAACTCGCAGCGATCGGCCGCCGGGTCTGTGAGAACGAACACGACCTGTTCCTCGCGCTGGAGGGTCGCTGGTGAGCCTGCACGGTGCCCCCACGTCGGCCGAACTGATCGAGGCCGTTCGCGAATGGATCGAACGCGACGTGCTCACGTCCACCGAAGGGCGGCTCAAGTTCCACTCCCGGGTGGCGATCAACGTGCTCGCCATGGTCGAGCGTGAGTTGGAGATGGGGGAGCGGCAGGAGGCCGACCACGCCGACCGACTGGCCTCGCTGGGACTCGCCGACGACGCCGAGTTCGCTCGTGCCGTCCGCAACGGCGATCTCGACGACCGCCTCGACGACGTCCGAGCCGTGCTCCGTGCCGACATCGACGCCAAGCTCGCCGTCGCCAACCCCAAGTACCTCACCTGACCCAGTTGGTCCTTCTGGTTCTGAACGGATCGGACCAACTCCGTTCCACATCGAAACCCAGTTGGTCCTTCTGGTTCAGAACCAGAAGGACCAACTCAGCGCTTCTTGGAGAGGGTCACCGGCTGGCCGGCGGCGAGTTGACCGCAGGCTGCGTCGATGTCGGTGCCTCGGTTGCGTCGAACCGTGGCGTTGGCCCCCAACTCCTCGAGGCGGTCCCGGAAGGCGTACACCTTCTTCAGCGCGGTGCCCTTCGTCGGATACCCCGGCGTCGGGTTGAGCGGGATCAGGTTGACGTGCGCGCTGGGGCGCAACTTCCAGCACAGCTCGGCGAGTTCCCGAGCGTCGCTGTCGCGATCGTTCACTCCGTCGATCATGGCCCACTCGAAGCTGACCCGCCGGTTCTTCACCTCGAGGTAGTCGGCGCAGGCGTCGAGCAGATCGTCGATCGGATAGCGCTTGTTGATGGGCACCATCTCGTTGCGCAACGCATCGTTCGCGGCGTGCAGCGACACCGCCAGGTTCACCGGCAACGGCAGGTCTTTGAGCGCACGGATTCCCGGGACGACGCCGACCGTGGAGATCGTGATGTGACGCGCCGACAGGCCGATGTCGCCGTGGATCCGCTCCGTCGCACCCCAGACCCTGTCCAGGTTCGCCATCGGTTCGCCCATCCCCATGAACACGATGTTGCTGACCCGTCGACCCGACGCCTTGGCAGTCTGAGACGCTCGCACGACCTGTTCGACGATCTCGCCGGTCGTGAGGTGACGGGTGAACCCGGCCTGCCCGGTGGCGCAGAATCCGCAGCCCATCGCACAGCCCGCCTGGCTGCTCACACACACCGTCGCCCGGTCCGGGTAGAGCATCAGCACCGTCTCGATCCGGCTCCTCTCGCCGCCGCTGCGGCCACCGATCTCCCACAGGAACTTGACCGTGTCGCCCGCATCGGACACCGATTCGGTCACGAGTTCGAGTGCCAGGGGCAACTCGTCGTCCAGACGCTGGCGCAGCTTCTTGGGAAGATTGGTGATGTCGGCGGGGTCGGCGAGTTGCTCGTAGAGCCCCGACCACACCTGGTCGAGGCGATAGCGCGGTTCGCCGTCGAGCAGCGCTCCGAACTCCGCACGCGTCAGGTCGTAACGCGTCGGCCCCGACGCGCTCTCCACTGGTGTCACATCGACGGTGTCCGTCATCGGAACCGATCGGCGAGCGTCTCGTACTGGTCGATGCGGTCGCGGATCACGTCGAGCGATGCGGTCCAGAACGCCTCGTCGGTCACGTCCAGGTCGAATGCGGCTCCGAGTTGCTCGGCGGAGTCCATGCCCGCCCGTGACAGCAGCGTGTCGTAGCCGCTGCGGAAGTGCTCGGGATCCTCGCGGTAGCGGGCGAACAAGCCCAGGCCGAACAGTAGGCCGTACGTGTAGGGCCAGTTGTAGAAGTGCGAGCCGTAGTAGTGCGGCTTGAGCAGCCACATGTAGGGATGTGCCGTGGACTGGTCGAGCCCGGTGCCGTAGGCGTCGGCCTGGGCCTCGGTCATCATCTCGCACAGTTCCGACGCCGAGAGCGTGCGCCGCTGACGGCGGGCGAAGACCTCGGTCTCGAACGTGAAGCGCGACCGGATGTCGACCACGACCTGGTTCGAGCCCTGCAGGTCGACGTCGAGCAGCGCCAGGCGCTCGGTATCGTGCTCCGGCCCGCTCAGGCGCTCGAGGCCCGCCTCGACGACCAGCGTCTCGCAGAAGATCGACGCCGTCTCGGCGAGCGCCATCGGCAACCGCTTCTGCAGCGCCGTGCGCTGAGCGAGCGTGGTGTTGTGGTAGGCGTGACCCAGCTCGTGGGCCGTGGTCTGCGTCGACTCCGCGGAGCCCGACCAGTTGAGCAGCACGAGCGAGCGGTCGTCCTTGAACGACATGCAGAACGCCCCACCGGTCTTGCCGTCACGCGGCTCGGCGTCGATCCACTGCTCGTTCACCGCTCGGTCGACGAGCCCACCGAGGTTCGCGCTGAACGCCCCGAAGGCGCCGCGCACGACGTCGAGTCCCTCGTCCCACGTGACACCTCCCGACGACACGGGTGCCGGGGCGACGAGGTCCCACCAGGGGAGCACTCCTCCGCCGTCGACGTCGTGTCCGTGGAGCCGGGCCTTGGCCTGCATCCAGCGACGGAAGTCGGGCAGCGACGCCGACACCGCGGACTGCATCGCATCGAACGTGGCTCGACTGACGCTGTTGGCGAACAGTGACGCATCGAGCGGCGATGTCCAGTTGCGGCGTCGGTTGACGACGTTCGCCTCGCCCTTGATCGCGTTCATCGCGGCCGCAACGGGCACCTCGATCGTCGGCCAGGCCACCAGTTCGGCGTCGTACGCGCCCCGCCGCACGGCTGCGTCGGGGTCCGTCGCCATGCCACGCACGGCATTGATCGGAAGGCGCTGTGAGCCGTCGGGAAGGTCGACGTCGGCGGACAGCTGCGAGGTGATCTCGCGCTGCAGGCGCCCCCAGGCACCCGAGCCGGTGTTCGACAACTCGGCGAAGAGATGCTCTTCGCTCTCCGACATCTGATGCGTGGCACGCTCGTGGAGCCGTTGCAGTGGACCGAGGTGCTCCGCCGCCTCGGAGCTGACCGCGGCCAGTTCGTCCAGGTCGAACGAGGCGACCCAGTCGGCGAGCCGGGACAGCAGCGGACTGAGCTTCGACTCCACCGGCTCCAGTTCACTCATCGCGGCCTGGGCGGCGGCGTTGCGCGAATCGGTCGACACCGAGGAGTAGACGTAGGCGCCGAGCAGGTCGAGTTCGGCCGACACCCGGTTGAACCCGGCGATCACCGCATCGGCGGCGGCACCGTCGGCTGAGGTGGCGGAGCGCTGCTCGGTCCGGTCGTCGCCGTGGCGACTCGCCCCGCGGATCGCGTGTTCGTCGAACAGTGCGATCAGCCGGTCGACCTCGGCACCCGCCTGCTCCTGGGCGTCGAGGAACGATCGGGCGTCGAGGCTTTCGTGGACGTCCGAGACGCTCCAGCGGGGCAGGTCGATGTCGGTCATCAGGTGTCTCCTCGTTCGGTTGCGGTTGCTGCTGCGGTTGTCGACGCTGCTGCCGTCAGGCCGGGGCGTGGCGCGACGTCGGCGGTGAAGGCGGCGTTGGTGGCGGCGACCTCGAAGCCGAGCTTGCGGTACATCGCCACGGCCCCCTCGTTGGCGGCGTCGACGTAGAGCAACGCCGACGTGATGCCGCTCGCAGCGAGGTGGTCGAGTCCGGCGAGCGTGAGTTCCGAGCCGAGTCCGAGACCATGGAAGTCGGGATCCACGGCGATCACGTAGATCTCGCCGTCGTCGCCCTCGCGGGACGGATCGGAGGCGCTGTGTCCGGCACGGTGCACCTTGGTCCAACAGAAGCCGGCGAGGCGACCGTCGCGCTCGTACATGTGAAAGCCGGCGGGGTCGAACCAGTCCTCGTGCTGGCGTTGCCCGAACGTCTCGGCGGTCCAACCGCCCTGTTCGTCGTGGTCGGCGAACGCCCGATTGTTCACGTGCAGCCACGCCTCGTCGTCGGCACCCGCCACGAAGGCCCTGGTCGTGATCGTGGCGTGACGTTCCGAGGGCAGAGTCCGGCGCATCTGGTAGAGCGTCCTGGTCTGTTCCATCGCCGCCGATCGAGCCAGTTCGCTGTGCGCTGAGGTGGGTTCGAACACCCACCAGTTCACCAGTCCACCGCCCTCGCCGCGGACCACGTCGAGTGCGGCATCCATCAGTTCGGGACCGATCGTGGCCATCTCGTAGCGGTGGTGCGGGTGCACGACGAGTTCGAAGGCATGGCTCGCGTTGCCCTTGGAGACCTGTGCGTAGGCGACGGGATGGTCGTGGCCGGGTTCGAAGGCGAGCAGACCGGCGAACCCGTCGAGCCCGCCGCTCACCAGGTCGAGGTAGAGGTGGTCGGACAGGGGTCTGCGCCCGTCCGCCCGTGCCGCCGCGTCGAGGAGATGGGTCACCTGGGCGATGTCGTCGTCGCCCATGTCGCGCTTGATCTCGAGGCTGCGCACATCGTCACGGTATCGCCCACGACCGATCGCGGGCGCCCTTCGACGTGCGCTGCGCTGCGACTCCCGCAGCTTGTCGACGGTCGCCGATCGAGCACGAAATATGTCGCACTGCGTGACGAAGTACGACATTGCGTGGTCGAGCTCGAGCCACTAACCTCCCCGCACCAGGTTCCCGCCAACCTGGTGATGCGCGACTGTTGGGATCCGCCGCCCGACATCGCGCCGTGCAACGGCCCTCCTCCGGGAGGGTCGTTGCCGCGTCAGGCCAGCTTCACGGCCCGCAGGATGCCCCGCTCGGCCACACGGATCTGGCGCTCGGCTTCGTGGATCGCCCCGACCAGATCGTCTCGGTCCGTCCCCATGTGGGCCTCGGCGAGAGCGGTGATCCGGGCGCGGTACTCGCCGATGTTGTCGGCGATCGTGGCGAGTTCGGCTGCGGTGGACTCCGTCGAGGCGGCCATGGGGCGACGGTAACGCCCCGCGGGTCCGGCACACCCCATCGCTAGCATCGTCCGTCGTGATCCCCGTCCGCGACGACCTCCGAGCGCTCGACGGGTACCACTCCGCCCAGGTCGACGTCGAGGTGCGGTTGAACACCAACGAATCGCCGTTCCCGCCTCCCGCCGGGTTCGCCGACGCCGTCGCGTCCGAGATCAGCCGGATCGACTGGAACCGGTACCCCGATCGTGCCGCACTGGCCCTGCGGACCGACATCGCCGACATGCACGGCGTCGACCCGGCACAGGTCTTCGTCGCCAACGGATCCAACGAAGTGCTCCAGACCGTCCTGCTCGCCTACGCCGGCCCGGGTCGGACCGTCGCGACGTTCGAGCCGACCTACCAGATGCACGCTCAGATCGCCCGCGTCACCGGTGCCACCGTGGTCGAAGGCGAACGTGGACTCGACTTCACACTCGACCCCGCCGAGGTCGACCGAGTCCTCACCGTTCACCGGCCGCACGTCGTGTTCCTCACCTCGCCGAACAACCCCACCGGTCTGGTCGAGCCACGCGAGCGCGTCGAGCAACTCCTCGCATCGGCGCCGGGTCTGGTCGTCGTCGACGAGGCCTACGCGCAGTTCTCCGACTGGTCGGCGCTCGACATGGTCGACGAGTCGCGTCCCCTCGTCGTCACGCGCACCTTCTCCAAGACGTGGTCGATGGCCGGAGCCCGCCTCGGATACCTGGTCGGGCCGACCTGGCTCGTCGCGGAACTGGACAAGGTGGTGCTGCCGTACCACCTCGACGCGGTCAAGCAGTTGTCCGGCCGGATCGCCCTGCGCTTCGCCGACGACATGAACGAACGGGTCGCGTTGCTCGTCTCCGAGCGCGATCGCATCAGCGCCGGTCTCCGTGCGCTGCCGATCGACGTGTTCGACTCCGGGGCCAACTTCGTGCTGTTCCGTCCGACCGATGTCGCAGGAGGCACGGTCTGGCAACAGCTCGTCGATCGCAGCATCCTCGTGCGCGACTGCTCCGGCTGGCCGCGACTCGAGAACTGCCTTCGAGTCACCATCGGGACGCCCGACGAGAACGACCGATTCCTCACCGCCATCGCCGACATCCTGAAAGCCTGACGTTCCCATGACCCGGACCCGCACCGCATCCCGATCGCGCACGACCAAGGAGACCTCGATCGAGATCTCGATCGACCTCGACGGGAGCGGTACGACCGACATCTCGACCGGGATCCCGTTCTACGACCACATGCTCGATCAGATCGGACGCCACGGTGGCTTCGACCTCACCGTCAAGGCCGAGGGCGACCTCCACATCGACACCCACCACACCGTCGAGGACGTCGCCATCACCCTCGGCGAGGTGTTCGCCGAGGCTCTGGGCGACAAGGCCGGCGTGCGCCGCTTCGCGAGCGGTCGGTACCCGCTCGACGAGGCCCTGATCGACGTCGCACTCGACCTGTCGGGCCGACCTCACGTCGAGTGGCACGTGGAGATGCCCGAGTCGCTCGCACTGGGGTCGCCGGCATTCGACCCGCAGCTGGCCGAACACGTCGTGACCTCGTTCGCCACGGCTGCGGGGATCACGCTGCACGTCGAGATGGTTCGTGGTCGCAACACCCACCACGTGATCGAGGCGACCTTCAAGGGTCTGGCCCGGGCACTGCGCGACGCCGTGCGGGTCGAGGATTCGGCGGGTGTGCCGTCGACCAAGGGCGTGTTGTGAGGGACCGACGCGCGAGGGGCCGGCGATGACTCGACCGGTCATCGCGGTCATCGACTACGGAATCGGCAACCTCCACTCGGCACAGAAGTCCCTCGAGGTGTGCGGTGCCGATGCGCGACTGACCGCCGACCCCGACGTGATCGCCTCCGCCGACGGTGTGGTCCTTCCCGGCGTGGGAGCGTTCGGAGCGTGCATGGACGCACTGCGGTCGACGGGCGTCGAACAGCCGACGCTCGATGCCGTCGGGTCCGGGCGCCCGTTCCTCGGCATCTGCGTCGGGATGCAGATGTTGTTCACGTCGTCGGAGGAGAACGCCGAGTCACGCGGACTCGACGTGATCCCCGGCGTCGTCCGGTGGATCCCACGAACCGCCGGCATCAAGATCCCCCAGATGCAGTGGAACCGGCTCGATCTCGTCGCCGACGACGACGGCGCGATCGACCCGATGCTGGTGGGTCTGGGTGACGAGCCGTGGCTGTACTTCGTGCACTCGTTGCACGGCGTGCCCGACGACGCCTCGATGGTCGCGGCCACGGTCGACTACGGGATCACGGTCAACGCCGCCTTCCGGCGTGGCAACGTGTTCGCTGCCCAGTTCCACCCCGAGAAGTCGAGCAAGCCGGGTCTCGCACTGCTCACGAACTTCGTCCGGGAGTGTGCGGCATGACACCCGAGCTGTACCCGGCGATCGACCTGCGTGGAGGCCGGGTGGTGCGCCTCCGCCAGGGTGACTACGCCGACGAGACGGTGTACGGCGACGACCCGGTCGCCGTCGCGGTGGGATTCGCCGCGGCCGGGAGCACCTGGATTCACATCGTCGACCTCGACGCTGCGAAGTCCGGTGACCCCGTCAACCGGCCGATCATCCAGGCCGTCGCTGCGTCCGTTGCCGGTCGCGCCCACGTGCAGACCGGGGGAGGGGTCCGGACCGTCGACGACGCACGACAACTCGCCGAGGCCGGAGTGGCCAGGGTCGTGATGGGGTCGGCCGCCGTCGCCGACCCGTCCTCGGTCGCCGCCGCCTCCGACGTGGTGAGGGTGGCGGTGGGCCTCGACCACCGTGACGGCGAGATCGCCGTGCACGGGTGGACCCGAGGCAGCGGCCTGCGTCTCGACGACGCGTACGGGCTCTTCCCGACCGCCGACGTCTTCGTGATCACCGACATCGGACGCGACGGCATGCTCGAAGGGCCCGACGTCGACGGTCTGACCCGTTCGGCCGAGGTCGCCGGACATCCCGTGATCGCCAGCGGCGGCGTGTCGTCGCTGGCCGACATCGCACGGCTCGCCGAGATCCCCGGACTCGGCGGGGTGATCACCGGCAAGGCGCTCTACGAAGGTCGTTTCACCGTCGCAGAGGCACTCGAGGTGCTGCGATGAGCGTCGTCGGCTCCGGTCGCGCGGTTTCTCCCTCGACGTCACTCGTGCCGGGGTGCCGGCCGTGAGGGTCGCCCGTGTCATCCCGTGTCTCGACGTGACCGAGGGTCGAGTCGTCAAGGGCACCAACTTCGTCGATCTGCGCGATGCCGGCGACCCCGTCGAACTCGCTGCCCGATACGACCTCGAAGGTGCCGACGAGTTGGTGTTCCTCGACATCACCGCATCGAGCGACAACCGGGAGACCACGATCGACATGGTCCGCTCGGTCGCCGAGCAGGTGTACATCCCGTTCACGGTCGGCGGTGGCATCCGCACGCTGGAGGACGCCCGCACGATGTTGCAGGCCGGTGCGGACAAGGTCAGCGTCAACACCGCCGCCGTCCAGCGCCCCGAGCTGATCGCCGAGATCGCCGCGGTCTTCGGGAGCCAGTGCGTCGTGTGCGCGATCGACGCTCGTCGACGGCGTCCGGACGGCGAGGTCGGCGGCCCGGCGCCGGAGTTCCCGGCCGAGGGGTGGGAGGTCTACCTGCACGGTGGGCGCACGCCGACCGGGATCGATGCGGTCGAGTGGGCCGGACGAGCGGTCGAACTCGGAGCCGGCGAGATCCTGCTCACGTCGATGGATCGAGACGGGACGCGCGAAGGCTTCGACCACGAGTTGACTCGCGCCGTCGCCGACGCCGTGTCGGTTCCCGTCATCGCGAGCGGCGGGGTGGGCACGCTCGGCCACCTGGTCGACGGAATCCTCGAGGGGGGTGCCGACGCCGTGCTGGCCGCTTCGATCTTCCACTTCCGCGAGCACACGGTCGCCGAGGCGAAGCAGGTGATGTCCGAGGCGGGCATCATCGTCCGCCCGGCCTGACGGGTCGCCGAATCGTCTCGCACCAAGGCTGGGCGTGCGTTCCGAATCGTCTCGGGTCTCGAGATGGCGCCCGTTCCGAATCGTCTCGGGTCTCGGGATGGCGTGCGTTCCGAATCGTCGCACCGTGCGTGACAGTGCCCGTGAGCTCGTGCTTCGTGCGCGATCCGGTCCGGCGGGACGGAACGGATCGCTCGTGTTCGGACGCGGCGTGACGGTTCGGAACGCACGGACTGCGTGCTGGTGAGACGATTCGCCGACGTGATCGGAATGACCCGGTGAGACGATTCATCGACGTGGCCGAGGTGATCGGGTGAGACGATTCGCCGACGTCCGCTCGCGCCCATTGCGAGGCGGGGTCCCCGTCGCAATACGGTCGGGGAATGACCACCGATCAAGTCTCGACCGAACGACGCGACGGCGGGGTGCTCGTCTGCCACATCGACGACGGCAAGGCCAACGCCTTGTCGATGGACATCATCGCGGCGGTGAGCGCGGCCGTCGACGAGGCCGAGCAGGACGCCGAGGTGACCTCGATGGTCCTGCACGGCCGCGAGGGCAAGTTCTCCGCCGGTTTCGACCTCACGGTCATGCGATCGGGCGACCTCGCGGCGATGTCCGAACTCGTCGCGAGCGGAGGCGAACTCGTCGCTCGTCTCTACGGCGCGGACATCCCCGTCGTCGCGGCGTCGACCGGTCATGCGCTCGCCGCCGGAGCGCTCCTCCTGCTCGGTTGCGACGTGCGCATCGGTGCCGACGTCGACTGCAAGATCGGGCTCAACGAGGTGGCGATCGGCATGGTGCTGCCCGACTGGGCGTTCACGATCGCCCGCGCCCGCCTGAGCAACCGCCACCTCCAACGCTCCGTCGCGAACGCACGGGTCACGGGAGCGTCCGAGGCAACCGACATCGGGTACCTCGACGAAGTGGTCCCGGTCGCCGACGTTCTCGACGTCGCCGTGGCGCGGGCTGCTGAACTGGCGGCGCTCGATCCGAAGGCGTACCGCGGAACGGTCCGCGCACTGCGCGGCGACACACTCGATGCGATGCACGCACAGGTCGCCGCCGATCGAGCCTCCGGCGCGATCCCGACGGCGTGACCCCTCGGGACGCCCGCCGCCGTTCGCTCGGACCGTTTGCCGACGCAACCAACGGGTAGGTTCGCCGCCATGGCACAACCTGCAGTCAACGACAAGATGGAATACCGGCGCCTCGGCAACTCGGGCCTCAAGGTGAGTGTGTTGAGCCTCGGGAGTTGGGTCACCTTCGACACGCAGGTCGACAACGACATGGCGATCGAGTGCATCGCCGCCGCCGGCGACGCGGGTTGCAACTTCTTCGACAACGCCGAGGCGTACGCCGCCGGCAAGTCGGAGGAGATCATGGGCAACGCCTTTCGCGAGTTGGCCTGGCCGCGCTGGTCGTACGTGCTCACCACCAAGATCTTCTGGGGCATCCACGGCAACACGCCCAACATGAGCAACACGCTCAACCGTAAGTACCTGATGCAGGCCATCGACGGTTCGCTCGAGCGGTTCCAGGACGACTTCGTCGACGTGCTGTACTGCCACCGCTGCGACCCGGAGACCCCGATGGAGGAGATCGTCCACGCGATGAGCGAGATCATCTCGCACAAGAAGGCGCACTACTGGGGCACCAGCGAGTGGACGGCGGACGAGGTGCGTTCGGCGATCGACATCGCCGACAGGTACGGCCTGCACAAGCCCGTCACCGAGCAGAGCCAGTACAACCTGCTCGAACGCCGCAAGGTCGAGAAGGAGTTCGCACGGATCACCGCCGACTTCGGGTACGGCAACACGATCTGGAGCCCGCTCGCCTCCGGTCTGCTCACCGGCAAGTACAAGGACGGCATCCCCGAGGACTCGCGTGGCGCACTGTCCGGCTACGAGTGGCTCCAGGGTCGACTGTCCGACGACGAGGTGATCGCCCGGGTCGAGAAGCTCCGTCCGATCTCGGAACGTCTCGACTGCTCGATGGCGCAACTCTCCCTCGCGTGGGCGACCAAGCACGAGATGGTCTCCTCGGTCATCACGGGAGCGTCCAAGGTCGAGCAGGTCGTGCAGAACTTCGAGGCGCTCGACGTGATCCCGCTCCTCACCGACGAAGTGATGGACGAGATCGACGCTGCGATCGCCAAGTGACCGGCCGCAGCGCTCCCGCACCGGTTCGCCGGACGGACGTCGGCGCGGTCAGGGACGTGCCGTCGGCGACCAGTCCGTGACCGACACCGCGACGCCGTTCCGTCGGAGTTCGCCGACGGCCTGATTCAGACCGTCGACGCAACGGTGCTTCGCCGCGCTGTGTTCGACTCCCAGCACGACCGTCAGCGCAACGGTGGTCGCGGGTGGTGTGTCCGCTCGGCGGACATCTGCCGTCACGATGGTTCGTCCCCACGTCTGGAGTGTCACCACGTCCAGCCAGGGGACGAACGTGGCCCGGAAGCCGTCCGCGGTGTGACGCACCTTGAAGCCGGCACGATGGAGGCCCGCACCGACCGCTGCCACGACGTCGGCGGCCGGCGCCCCGCACGTGATCTCGGCGGCGGGACGTGCGATCGTCGCCGGCCACGGTGGTACGACGGTGCCCGACTCGGTGCGATCGGTCGAGCGCGAGTAGCGGGTGGACGGCATCAGGTCCTTCCACCGCAGGTATCTGCCGATGCGCCCCGTCACGATCGACGGCCCCCGGCGGTACTCGACGCTCGTGCGGACGGATGCGGAGGGTGGAGGACCACGACACACACCGTACGCATCGGCCGTGGCGACGGAGGATCGCGCCGTTGATACCCTGCCGCGCATGTCCGGGCTCGACGACAAGTTGCCGATCAAGATGCTCAACGACCGCGTGCTGGTCGAGGCCGACGAGGGTGAACGCAAGTCGTCGGGCGGGATCCTGATCCCGGCGACCGCCGAGTTGGCCAAGCGCCTCGTGTGGGCGACCGTCGTCGCCCAGGGCCAGAACGTCCGATCGTGCGAAGTCGGCGACAAGGTCCTGTTCAGCCCCGACGACCGCTACGAGGTCGAGGTCCAGGGCAACGACTACATCATGCTGCGTGAACGCGAACTTCACGCGGTCGCCGCCGCCCGGGTCGAGGGATCCACCGGCCTCTACCTCTGACGTCGCGAGGTCTCGTCGCCCGCCGCTGATCGTCCGGATCCCGAACTCTCGCACCGCGCTCTCCCGAGTCGTTCGAGAAGTTGCGTTCACAATCACTCCGGTCTGGGCACGCCCGCACCATGGCCACTTCAGACGGAGCATTCGAGCGCGACACCGACTACATCACCGACCGGATCCTGGACGATCCGTCCGCCGCGTGGCCGGTCGAAGCCGGGCGGTACCGGCTCGCAGCCGCCGCGGCGTGTCCCTGGGCGAACCGGACGACGATCGTCCGGCGACTGCTCGGACTCGAGGACGCGATCTCACTCGCCTTCGCCGGACCCACCCACGATGAACGGAGTTGGCAGTTCGACCTGGACGAGGGCGGCGTCGACCCGGTGCTCGGGATCGAACGCATCCAGGAGGCCTACCTGAAGCGTTTCCCGGACTACTCGAAGGGCATCACCGTTCCGGCGATCGTCGACATCCCGACCGGTGAGGTCGTGACCAACGACTTCCCGCAGATCACGCTCGACTTCTCGACGCAGTGGGTGGCCCACCATCGCGACGGCGCGCCGGACCTGTATCCGGATCGTCTGCGCGACGAGATCGACGAGGTCGCCGAACTGGTCTACCAGGACGTGAACAACGGCGTGTACCGCACCGGGTTCTCCGGCGACCGGGGGGCGTACGAGGAGGCCTACTCGGCTCTGTTCGACCGCCTCGACTGGCTCGAGGAACGACTCTCGACGCAGCGGTTCCTGGTCGGCGAGACGATCACCGAGGCCGACGTCCGCCTGTTCACCACGCTCGTCCGCTTCGACGCGGTCTACCACAACCACTTCAAGTGCAACCGCAACAAGATCAGCGAGATGCCGGCGCTGTGGGGGTACCTGCGTGACCTGTTCCAGACCCCGGGATTCGGCGACACGGTCAACTTCGAGCAGGCCAAGGAGCACTACTACGTGGTTCACACGTCGATCAACCCGACGCAGGTGATCCCGGCCGGCCCCGATCTCCGTGGCCTGGCGACGCCACACGGTCGGGATTCTCTCGGCGGTCGACCGTTCGGCGACGGGACGCCACCTGGCCTGCCCGGCGAGCGCGAGCGCTTCGGATACCTCTCCGACGGGGCTGCCTGACGTTCCGTAGGATGCTCCTGTTCTGAAGGAGGAACCATGCCGGACACGACGATCATCGAGGCCACCGACGAGCAGTTGGCGGGCGTCAAGTACAACAGCGACGGGCTCGTCACGGCCATCGCGCAGGACGTCGAGAACGGCGAGGTACTGATGCTCGCCTGGATGAACGCCGAGTCGTTGAAGATGACGTTCGACGAAGGCCGGATGGTCTACTGGTCGCGCAGCCGCCAGGAACTGTGGCGGAAGGGCGACACCTCGGGCGACCGACAGTTCGTCCGTGAGGCGTACTTCGACTGCGACCGGGACGCGCTGCTGTTCAAGGTCGAGCAGGAGGGTGGCGGGGCATGCCACACCGGCAACCGATCGTGCTTCTTCTCCGCATTCGGCAGTTGAGCACCTGATCCGACGATGAGGTTCCAACCCACGCGCGAGGAGTTCCACGCGCACGCCTCCGAACACACGGTCGTCCCGGTCTGGACGGAACTGCTCGCCGACCTCGAGACGCCGGTCGCCGCGTACGTCAAACTGGTCGGTGACGGCCCGGGGTTCCTGCTCGAGTCGGTGGAGGGCGCCGAGCGCTGGGCGCGGTTCTCCTTCGTCGGACGCAACCCGTCGGCCACCCTCGTCCTCCGCGACGGCGAGGTCGAGTTGCACGGTGCCCTTCCCGACGGCATCCCGACCGGCGACGGAATCCTCGCTGCGATGGACGCCCTGCTCGCTCGGTACACCAGTCCGACGTTCGAGGACCTGCCTCCGTTGCACGGCGGGATCATGGGCTACCTCGGCTACGACGTCGTCCGCGAAGTCGAGAAGCTGCCGAACACGCCACCCGACGATCGCCTGTACCCCGACGCAGTCATGTCGGTGATCGGCTCGCTCGCGGCGTTCGACCACTGGCGCCAGCGGGTGTACCTGATCGAGAGCGTCGCCACTCTCGGACTCAGCGCCGACGAGATCGATGCCGCGTACGACGCAGCGGTCGTCCGGGTCGAGCAGGCGGTCGACGACCTCGCCCAGCCCCTCCGGTACACACCCGTCACCCCACCGTCGTCCGACGACGAACTGCCACACCTCGCGTCGACGATGGGCGGTGGCTCGTACCAGCGCGCCGTCGAGGTCGCGAAGGAGCACGTCGTGGCCGGCGACGTCTTCCAGGTCGTCCTCGCGCAGCGCTACGACCTCGAGCTCGACGCCGACCCGTTCGACGTCTATCGCGTGTTGCGACAGGTGAACCCGTCGCCGTACATGTACTTCGTGAAGCATCCGGAGTTGACGATCGTCGGGTCGTCGCCCGAACCGATGGTGCAGTTGCAGGGCCGCCGGATCGTCTCACGCCCGATCGCAGGCACACGCCGCCGCGGTCGCACGGCCGAGGACGACCGTCGGATGGCCGCCGAACTGTCGGAACATCCGAAGGAACGCGCCGAGCACGTGATGCTCGTCGACCTCGCCCGCAACGACGTGGGCCGCGTGTCGAAGTTCGGCACGGTCGAGGTCGAGGAACTGATGACCCTCGAGTTGTACAGCCACGTGATGCACCTCACGTCCCAGGTCGCCGGCGAACTGAACGACGACCTCGGCCCGATCGACGTGCTCCGGGCGACACTCCCGGCCGGAACGCTGTCGGGTGCCCCGAAGGTTCGAGCGATGGAGATCATCGACGATCTCGAACCGGTCAAACGCGGCCCGTACGGCGGCGTGGTCGGATACGTCGACTTCTCGGGCAACCTCGACACCGCCATCGCGATCCGCACGATGTTCGTCACCGGCGACGGGAAGACCGCCAGCCTCCAGGCCGGGGCGGGCATCGTGGCCGACTCGGTCCCCGACGACGAGGACCTCGAGTGTCGGAACAAGGCCGCCGCGCTCCTCGCCGCGATCCCCGCCGCTCGCCGCATGACGAGAGCCCGCCGCGACGCCGGCACCACCGCCTGAGCCGGCGGTCACGGGTGTGGAGTGGGTCAGACCCCTGCCACACCTCACGGGTGTGGAGTGGGTCAGACCCCTGCCACACCTCAGAGCAACAGGGCGAGGGCGAAGATCACGGAGAGACCCGCGAAGCCGAAGCCGATGACCGTGGCGAGGGCCATCGCCGCGGGCAACGTCGTGATCGAGGCGAGTGCCTTCGACAGTTGAGCGAAGTTCGAGCGGTGGTCGTCGACGACGCCGCGCAGCGAGAAGAACTGACGCGACAGTGCGACGATCCCGTCGCCGTCGGAACCCTCGGTGGCCTCGACGGTCTCGATCACCGTCCGTTCGGAGTCGCGGTCACCGATCAGTGACCGGACCTCGTCGACCAACATCGCGCTTCCCGTGCGAACCACACGGAGACGCCACATCGCCAGGACGACCGAGCCGATCGCCCAGATCGCTGCCGCGCCGCCGACCACGATCCACAGCGTCCGGAGCCCGCCACCCAGCGCAGCGATGCCGAGCACGTACCCGGTGACGCAGGCCAGGACCGCGAAGACCAGGACGCCCCTGGCGAGCGCACTGGCCCGGCCGAGCAGTCCGAGCAACACGTCGACCGCACGCTCGGCGATGTCGTCCGGACCGGGGGCGGCGGCGCCGCGGCCCGTGCTCCGGGCGTGTCGACCGCTCGTCCCACCGGCCGTGGCACCGTCGGGCCGGATCACGTCGTCGGGCAGGATCGCCTCGTCGAAGTCGGAGCGCGACCCGGATGTCGGCTCGGACTCGTCGGCGTTGGTCTCGTCACGTGCCATGGGAGTCCGAGTGTGCCACGCCAGACTGGTCGGGTGAACACCGACGACGCCGTGGCCATCACCGAACCATTCATCGACCAGGCTGCACGCGACCGCGTGACGGTGTCCGGCGCCGACGCGTCCACCTATCTCCAGGGTCAGATCGCACAGGAGATCCGCGACCTCGCGGTCGGCGCCGCCCGCTGGACGTTCGTCCTCGATCCGAGTGGCAAGGTCGACGTGCTCGCGCGCATCCAGCGCACGGGTGACGACGTGTTCGTCCTCGACACCGATGCCGGGTTCGGCGAGACGCTGCTGGCCCGCATCGACCGGTTCAAGATCCGCGTCGACGCCCAGACCCGCCTCGACCTCGCGACGAACGCATCGCCCGACCTCGACCACGAACTCGCACGCATCGCTGCGGGCTGGCCGCGGATGGGTGCCGAGATCGAGCCCGGATCCACGATCCCGGCGACCACGGGTGTGGTGACGCTCGCCGTGAACTTCCAGAAGGGCTGCTATCCGGGCCAGGAACTGGTGGAGCGGATGGACTCACGCGGCGCCGACGCTCCCCGCAGCTTGCGGATCATCGATCTCGACGAGGGCGCCTCGGTCGGTTCGGCGGTCCACGACGACGACGGCAACGAGGTCGGCACGATCACCAGCGTGAGCGGCGACGGCGGGATCGGACTCGCCTACGTCAAGCGCGGGGTCGATCTGGGCCGATCCCCGCTCGCACAGCAGTGACGTCGGGGTGATGGCGCACGGCGCCCAGTTCGGGTGCGGTGTCGATCGCCGAGGCGAGTGCGTTCGGTGAGGTGTTCGCCTCGGCCGCGGACCGTAGCCAGCCCACCGCGGTCGCCTGGTCGTGGAGTGCCCCGGCGGCTCGCGCCACGATCAGCGCACTGAGGGTGTTCGGATGGCGCTGATACGAACCGGCGGCGTAGTGCGCGGCCTCGTCGTAGCGATGCGTCGACAGCAACAGGTTGGCGAGTACGAACTCGTTGCCAGGATCGCCGTGGGGCAGGGGATTCGGGAGCAGGTCGATCAGGGCTCCGGCCTGCGCCGCGGTGATGCGGATCTCCGACGCCGGGGGAGTGGGCTGAGGGTGACTCAGGGCGGCGAGCAGCGTGCGTTGGGCCTTGCCGTGCTTGCCGGCGTCGAGTGACGCCGCCGCATCGTCCCACACGGACGAACGCGGCCTCGCCGGCTTGTCGGCACTCAGCATCTGCATCTGGGTGATCAACAGGAACCCGATGAACAGCACGAAACCACGGTTGCCGGTGAGGATCAGGAGGAGCGCCGAGGCGACCGTGATGCCGATCGATGCGTACAGCATGATCCGCCGGGCCCGTCCCGGCACGATCGCATCGAGGCCGTAGGTGACGATGTTCCCGCCGTCGAGTGGCAGCACCGGGATCAGGTTCATCGCTCCGATCACCGGTCCGGCCCAGAAGATGGCGGCGGAGGCGGGCGAGTCCCGCACCTGGTCCAGGTCGAGCGGGTTCACGCCGATCGCGAGCAGCACGACCACCGCCGTGCTGATGTGGACGAACGGTCCGGCGAAGGAGATCCATGCCTGCTCCCGCCGCTTCAACGGGCGACTGGGACGGTACGAGGCGTACCCGGCGAGGAAGCCGAGCGAGATCTCGGCGTGCGCACCGGTGCGGCGTGCGGCAAGGGCGTGGCCGAGTTCGTGGACGAGCGTGAGCACGGCGATCGCACCGGCGAGCCACAGTCCGAACTCGTCGCGGTAGAGGAACACGATCAAGGCCATGAAGACGACGAACCCGGACTGGACCCTGACGTCGAAACCCAGCAACCGGAACATCTCTCCAGGTTAGGGGCCATGCCGTCGGCCGCCCGTTCGCCTGGGTCGAAGCGCCGGCCCCGCCGGCCATAGTGTGACATGCGTGACACGCGATCCAGCGACATCCGACCTCGTGGCATCCAAGCCGCGGGACGCGCTGACCGCCCTGATCTCGCGCGTCGAGTCGGGGTCGCTGACCCGCGCGGAGGCGCTGATGCTGGCCGAGGCCCAGGATCTCGACGCCGTCCTGCACGCCCAGTTCGATGCGGGTGGCGAGGTCCTCACGACCGGCATCCCGGCGTCGCCCGGCGCTGCGGTCGGGCGCGTGTACTTCACGTCGGACGACGCCCTCGATGCCGACGACCGGGGCGAGGACGTGATCCTCGTGCGCAACGAGACCACCCCCGCCGACGTGATGGGGATGCAGGTGTCCCAGGGGATCGTCACGACGCGAGGAGGACTGGCCAGTCATGCCGCGCTCGTGGCGCGGGGGTGGGGAACACCCGCCATCGTCGGTGCCGAGGCGATCGTGATCGGCGACCGTTCGTTCCGTGTCGGCGACGTGATCGTGGCCGAGGGTGACGTCATCTCGATGGACGGTGCGACCGGCACCGTGGTGATCGGTGAGTTGACGACGTCGTCGTCGCATCGGCCGGAAGCATTCGACACCCTGCTCGCGTGGGCCGACGACGTCCGCGTCGGCGTGCTCGGCGTGCGCGCCAACGCCGACACCGCCGAGGACGCCGAGGTCGCACGTCGGTTGGGCGCCGAGGGGATCGGCCTCTGTCGGACCGAGCACATGTTCCTGGCGCCCGACCGACTCCCGATCGTGCGGGAGATGATCCTCGCCGACTCCGCCGATGCCGAAGGCGTGGCCCTCGAGAAGCTGCGCGTCGCTCAGCAGTCCGATTTCGAGGCGGTCCTCGCAGCGATGGACGGGTTGCCCGTCACGGTGCGGCTGCTCGACCCGCCGCTGCACGAGTTCCTCCCGTCGGTGACCGAACTCCGGATCGAAGCGGCGACGACGGGTCTGAGCGACGAGCGTGCCCGTGAACTCGCAGCGGCCGAGACGTGGGCGGAACACAACCCGATGATCGGCACCCGTGGCGTGCGGCTCGGTGTGATCAAACCGGGACTGTACGCGATGCAGGTGCGGGCTCTGCTCGATGCCGCCGCTGCCCGACGTGCCGACGGTGGGAGTCCGATCGTCGAGATCATGGTGCCGCTCACCGTCACCCGCGAGGAACTCGCGCTCGCCCGGTCGTGGGTACAGGCCGAACTCGACGAGTCGGCGGTGCCGGCGGGGACCATCACGATCGGCACGATGATCGAGACGCCGCGGGCTGCACTGTGCGCCGGTCAACTCGCCGAGGAAGCCGACTTCTTCAGCTTCGGCACGAACGACCTCACCCAGCTCACGTTCGGGTTCAGTCGCGACGACGTCGAAGCGAAGATGATGCCCGCCTATCTCGCGCAGGGACTCCTGGCACGTAACCCGTTCGAGACGATCGACACCGAAGGCGTCGGTCGCCTCGTCGAACAGGGCGCCTGGCTCGGGCGCGAAACCCGACCGGGTCTGAAGCTGGGCGTGTGCGGTGAACAGGGTGGCGACCCCGAGTCGATCGACTTCTTCCACCGCGCCGGACTCGACTACGTCTCGTGCAGCCCGTACCGGGTGCCCATCGCACGCCTGGCAGCCGCCCAGGCCATCATCCGGAACGGCTCACAGTGATCGGTGTCAGACGTCGTTCACCGCATCACGGAGGTGATCGGTGTCAGACGTCGTTCACCGCCTCGATGCGTCGAGGACGGGGCCGGGTGAACGACGTCTGACACCGATCACCTCGCTGGTGTCGGACACAGGGAGCGACGCTGCGGCCAGGGCGTAGTGTGAGCAGGCCATGGGGATCGCGGACGACGACATCGACAAGATCCGCTCGACGGTGTCGATCGTCGACGTCGTGCAGGGGTACGTGGCGTTGAGGAAACGGGGCCGGAACTGGGTCGGACTGTGCCCGTTCCACGCCGAGAAGTCGGGCTCGTTCAACGTGAGCGAGGAGATGGCGTTCTTCAAGTGCTTCGGCTGCGACAAGGGCGGCGACGTCTTCACCTTCATCCAGGAGATCGAACACACCGACTTCCCCGGGGCGGTCGAGCTCTTGGCCGCCAAGGCCGGGATCTCGCTGAACTACACGTCGACGGGTCAGTCCAAGGAGCGGGCGCAGCGCAAGCGCCTCACCGCTGCCATGGGCGATGCCGTCGAGTGGTACCACCAGCGGCTCCTCACCGACCCCGGCGCACGTGCGGCGCGTGACTACCTGCGCGAGCGAGGCCTCGGCGGCGACATCGCACGCCAGTTCAAGCTCGGGTGGGCTCCCGACGACTGGGACCGTCTCTCGCGTGAACTCGGCCAGCCGGCCGAGGTCCTGCACGCCGTCGGGCTGGCGTTCCGCAACAAGCGCAACCGGATGCAGGACGCGTTTCGCGCCCGGGTGATGTTCCCGATCATGTCCGAGGCGGGTGAGGCCCTCGCGTTCGGCGGTCGGATCCTGCCCGGGTCCGACGATCCGGCGAAGTACAAGAACAGCTCCGAGACGCCGATCTACACGAAGTCCCGCACGCTCTACGGGCTGAACTGGGCGAAGGCCGACGCCTCCAAGGTCGACCAGATCGTCGTGTGCGAGGGATACACCGACGTGATCGGATTCCATCAGGCCGGAGTTCCCCGAGCCGTCGCCACGTGTGGAACGGCGCTCACCGAGGAGCACGTGCGCCTGCTCAAGCGCTACGCCAGTCGGGTCGTGCTGTCCTTCGATGCCGATGCCGCCGGTCAGGGCGCCGCCGAGCGGTTCTACGAGTGGGAGGAGAAGCACCAGGTCGAGGTGTCGGTCGCACGACTCCCGCCGGGCAAGGATCCGGGCGACCTGGCGCGCACCAACCCTGCGGCGCTGGCTGCCGCGGTCGACGACCCCGTGCCGTTCCTGCGCTTCCGCCTGAACCGGGAGACCAGCCGCCTGCCGCGAGATTCCGCCGAGCACAAGGTGCGGTACGCGAACCGTGCGCTCGAAGTGGTGAACGAGCACCCGAACCCCGACGTCCGCGCCATCTACGCAGGCGAGATCGCAGCGCACGTCGGGCTGTCGGTCGAGGAGTTCACCCGGCGCGCCCGGGAACGCAGGCAACGCCCGATCGAGATCCCCACGCAGGCGCGTCGCCGGGCACCCATGGAGAACGCGGAGTTCTGTGCTCTGGTGCTGCTCGTCCAGGCGTGGGACTCGATCGCTGAGTGGTTGATCGAGGCCTTGTTCGAGGACGACGCCAACCGCATGGCGTTCCTCGCGCTCGCGGAAGGCGGCGGACTCACCGGAGCACTCGAGGTCGCTGCGCCCGACGCACGCGACGTGCTCGAACGCGCCGCCGTGGCCGATCTCGAATTGGACGCAGCGGTCGAGGCCAGATCGTTGATCGCTGCGGCGACGAATCGGGAGATCCGCCAACGAGATGCGCAGCGACGCGCGGGTGGCCTCGTCGACGCCGCGTCGCTCGAGGAGGACCGTGCCGCCCGGCTGGACCTGATGGCCCTGTCGGAGTCCGACCAGACGCGTGCCCTCGGCGCCGCGGCGTCGTTGCTAGGTTGGCTCCATCGACGCACCGAAGAACGCTCCCGAGAGCCGCAGCCCCACGACCAACCTCGGGTCGGCTGACGGAACATGAGCACCGACCAACCCATCGCGTCGCCGGTGCCAGGTGTCGACGAAGCCGAGTGGGACAAGCTGGTGGAGCGTGGTCGCACCACCGGTGAGGTCCACGCCGATCAGGTGAGTCACGTGTTGCGCCACGTGGAACTGAGCGAGACCGTGCTCACCGACGTCCACGAGGTCATGGCCGGTGCGGGCATCGCGATCGACGACAAGCTCGACGAGGACTCCCACGACAGCGACGACGACGACACTCCGGTGGGGACGCGCCGGGAAGTGCTGCTGGAGAACATCGAGTCGGGGCCGTCGGGAGAGGACGACGCCGACGAGGCCCTGCTGAGCCGTCGGCGTCAGCGCCGCACCAAGAAGGGTGGTCCGAAGGCCGAAGGCGGCTCGGCGGACGCGGTGCGGATGTATCTGCGCGAGATCGGCCAGGTCGACCTGCTCACGATCGACGACGAACGGCGACTCGCGCAGTTGATCGAGGAGGGCAAGATCGCGGCGGCGAAGATCGACACGGCCGACGAGTCCGGGTCGCCGCTCGAGAGCATCGAGGAACGCATGCTGCTGCGTGCGGTCAAGCGCGGCGAACGGGCGAAGTCGGAGCTCACGCAGGCCAACCTGCGCCTCGTGGTGAGCATCGCGAAGCGGTACTCCGGTCGTGGCATGCAGTTGCTCGACCTCGTGCAGGAGGGCAACCTCGGGTTGATGCGCGCGGTCGACAAGTTCGACTACACCAAGGGCTTCAAGTTCTCGACGTACGCGACGTGGTGGATCCGTCAGGCGATCACCCGATCGATCGCGGACCAGGCGCGCACCATCCGCATCCCCGTGCACATGGTCGAGCACATGAACCGGGTCACCCGTGCGAAACGCACGATGCATCAGGAACTCGAACGCGAGCCCACCATCGACGAACTCGCGCAGCGTGTGCAGCTGGAGCCCGACAAGGTCCGTGAGTTGCTCCGGTACTCACAGGATCCGTTGTCGCTCGACTCGCCGGTGGGCGAGGAGGACGAGTCGAACCTCGGTGACTTCATCCAGGACGAATCGGCCGACAGTCCGGCGGATGCGGCCACCAAGGCGATGCTGTCGAATGCGGTGGGCGAGGTGCTCGGCGAACTGTCCGAACGCGAGCAGGACATCGTGCGGCTCCGCTTCGGTCTCGACGGCGGCCAGGCCCGCACGCTCGAGGAGGTCGGCAAGGAGTTCGGTGTGACCCGCGAACGGATCCGCCAGATCGAGGCCAAGACCCTCGCCAAGCTGCGTCACCCCCAGCGCAGCCAGCGTCTTCGCGAGTTCCTCGAAGCCGAGTAGCGAGGGATCCGGGAAACCCTGGAGTACCCCTTCGCTTGAATGGTCCACATGAGGAACGACATCGATTTCGCCCTGGACTGCAGCACCTGTGTGGCGGCCAACACCACGGCGTGTGGTGATTGCGTGGTCCACCACCTGCTCGCCAACGACGCCGGGCCGATCCGATTCCTGCCGAACCCGCAGCGGGTGCCGATCGTGAGTGAAACGGCCCGAGCGGTCGAACTGTTCGACAAGGCCGGCCTGCTCGACGAGGTCCCGCAGTTCGTCGCCTGGTCCGAGTTCGAATCGGGGGTGATTCCGCAGCTCGCCTGACCCTGCGTCGTACGATGAGCGATCATGCCCCACTCCGATGCGGACGATCCGACCGTACCGACGGGGCGAGCCGGAGTGGATCCGTTGCTCGCCTACCCGACGGAGTCGACGGGGTCGACGGGCCAGATCGAACGACCCGGTGATCAGACGCCGTGGTGGTTCGTTCCGGGTCTGTGCGCCGTGGCCGTGTTCTTCATCGGATTGCTGGCAACCATCAACCAGGACCGTACGTCGGACCGCCTGGCGGCCGAGCAGGACGCGGCATCCGCGTCGTCGGCGTCGGTCGTCGCTGCCGACGCCGACGGTACTGACGGTGCCGGCCGTGAGCCGGGGGCAGCCGACACGACGCAGGCAGCGTCCGCCACCGACGTCGACGTTCCGGTCACGCTGGATCCTCGCCTCGAGGACCTCCCCGCGGCGGGCACGCTGCTGTTCGACGGTGTGGCCTCACCCATCGTGGCGCGGTGCGAGGTGCAGTTGCCGTTCGACCCGTCCGACACCGACTACCAGGTGTCCAGCTACTTCTTCTTCGGCCCCGGCCGGGAACGGATGCTGATCGACCGGATCTTCGACGGCGAGTCGGAGCAGGCGCAGCTGCTCGACGATTCGGCATTCGTCGAACTCGACGACATCGGGGACGCCGGAGCGTTCGCCGCCACCTTCGACGACGTCGACGGCAATCGATTCGAGGTGGTCGTCAACCCGGCGACCGACAGCGCAGAGCAGTGCGGCGACCGCCTCGTCACGAACGAACCGGGCCAGTTCACCGAGACGCACACCCGGATCATCCTCGACGTCTGCATCGACCGGACCAGCGGAACCAGCACACCCATCGTCGGGCTCACATCGGAGGGCGCCCGCTTCGAGATCCTCCAGCCAGGCGGTGAACTGGGCGAGATCGTGTTCGTGGACCGCGACGAATCGACCATGCGCTCGGCCGCTCCGGCGTTCATCATCCGCAACGGCGACAACACCTCGGCCTCCGGTGTGGTGAGCGAGGGAGCGAACGACCTCGACATCACCATCGACATCGGCAACGACGTCACCGAAGCCGATGCCCGCACCTGCGTGCCGTCCGACCGGCTCTGAACCGTGCCGTCGATCGAGCAGATCCGAGCGATGCTCGCCGACCACGGCATCCACCACGTCGGGGTCACCGACGCCGACGTGCTCGAGACGACGCGGCAGATCCTGCACGAACGCAAGGATGCGGGGCTGAACGACGGGATGCAGTTCACCTACCGCAACCCGGATCGGTCGACGGATCCGCGACGTGCGGTGCCCGATGCGCAGTCGGTGATCGTCGCCGCCCGCCCGTATCTGCTCCGTGACGACCCGGCGCCGCCGATCGGGGGGCTCCCGGCCCGAGTGGGTCGCTACGCCTGGGTCGATCACTACGGGCCGCTGCGGGTCGCGCTGCGAGCGATCGCGGAGGAACTGAAGCGACACGGTCACCGAGCGCAGGTGTTCGCCGACGACAACTCGATCGTGGACCGGGCCGTGGCTCATCGCGCCGGCCTGGGCTGGTTCGGCAAGAACGCGAACCTCCTGCTTCCCGGTGCAGGCAGCTTCTTCGTACTCGGGTGCATCGTCACGAACGCCGTGTACGAGCCGGCGCAACGCCCGGCGCCCGACGGGTGCGGCTCGTGCGTGCGTTGCCTCGACGACTGCCCGACCCAGGCGATCATCGCGCCCGGTGTGATCGACGGAGCCCGCTGCCTGAGCTGGATCCTCCAGAAGCCCGGGTCGATCGACCCGGCCCACCGTGAAGCGGTGGGCGACCGGATCTACGGGTGCGACGACTGCCAGGACGTCTGCCCGATCACCGTACGACTCGGCCGGCGCGACCCCGACCGCAACACCGTCGAGGTGGGCGCCGGTGCGGACGTGCAGAGCCATGTCGACGTGCTCGATCTGCTCGACGCCGACGACGCGACCATCGAGGCGCGGTACGGACGGTGGTGGATCGCCGGACGCGAGATGCGGTGGCTGCGCCGCAATGCGCTGATCGTGATCGGCAACGTGGCCGGCCCGGGCACCGACGCCGTCGGTCGACGTGTCCGGGCGACGCTCGACCGGTACCGTGCCGACCCGGACCCGATTCTCGCCGAGCACGCCGCCTGGGCGGCGGACCGCATCGACACCCGCCACCCGACCCGACACCCCTGAACCCG
>NZ_JBDVNU010000020.1:0-163292 GCF_039969435.1 Ilumatobacter sp. | reverse complement strand
CACCCCCTCCTCGCGGTTCTGGGCGACTCTCACGACATCGTCGCGGAACTCCTTCGGGTATGGCTTCGGCACAGCAACATCCTTCCAGGCCCACCCCGAGGGCAAGCCAGATCAGATGTCACCGAACCGTGCAGCAGCCCCAAAGCGTGCGCGTCACATAGGATCGGCGGAGTGTCCAAGGCTTGTGAACCCGCAGTGGTATCCCGTTGTGGAGAGCAGATGACGAAGCCGGAATCGGTTTCCGTCTTGTGCGTCGGGGACACCGACACGCGCCTGAAGTGGACGTCGACGATCGCCCAGTCTCTGATCGGATCGCTACCTGGTTCGTCCGTTCGGTACATCGCAGCTGGTAACGCCGCGCCGACGCCGATGCAACTTGCGTCGGTTGGTTTGCACGGACCGGTTGTTCGGGTCGCCGACCGGGAGTTTGCAGCGTCGCTCGGAGACTGCGAGGTGATCGTCGTGTGCATGCGGATGTATCGACTGCATGCCGTCCTCGAACACGTCAGGTCGGTTCAGGCGAGTGGGCAGCGACGCCCGATCGTCATCACCGGGTACGCCGGCGTGGTGTACGAAGGACACGAGATGGGAGCGCTGTGGCGGGCCGGTGCCGACGTCGTGTGCTGCAATTCCGAACGCGACTTTCGGCTCTTCGAAGATCTTTACGACGAGTTAGGCCTCGATCCAGGCGTGCTGGTTCGGTCAGGTGTCGGGGTGATGGCGCAAGATCGCATGACGATCGACTCGATCATCGATCGATGCCGGACCCTCGACGAGCCGACCAACGTGGTCTTCGCTGTTCAGCCAGATGTCCCGCGCAGCCGCGCCGAACGGGTTGTCGTCCTGGATGCACTCGTCGCCTATGCGGAGCGTTGGCCTGAGCGAGTGGTCACCATCAAGCTTCGGTCTCGACCAGGCGAGACGACAACTCACCCGGAGGCGCATCACTATCAAGATCTCGCCGACACCCACCTCGATGTGATCCCTGCGAACCTGCGGTTCAGCTACGGGTTGATGTCCGCTGTTCTCGAGGAGACCGACCTCCTGATCACGGTCAGTTCGACGGCGGCCCTCGAGGCGCTGTCCTACGGGGTGCCGGCTGCAATCCTCACCGACTTCGGAGTCAGGGCCAACTATGGCACCCCGTTCTTCCTGCGTTCGGGTCTGCTTCGCTCGATGGCGCAGTTGACGGACGGTGATCTACCGGTGCCCAACGCTGAATGGCTGGAGCAGAACGGGTTTTCCGTGTCCGATAACCCGGTCGCGGTCGTCGAACGGCTTGAGGAACTCTTGGAGATGACCGATCTCCCCGCCCCACCGCCCAGGTTCATGGACGAGGCGAACACACCCTTTCTGGTCGGGCAGGCGATGGGCTGGGTGGGAGCCGAGGCGACTTGCCGGTCGTCGATGCGGCACCGCCTCCGGCGATTACTCAATGGCCCATTGCGCCGCTCCTATGTCCGCTTCGACGGCTGGTTGCGGCGATGACGGTGACAGCGGTGATTCCCGCTCGCGGCGGGTCCAAAGGTGTGCCTGGAAAGAACCTCCGCCGTGTGGGTGGGCGAACCCTCGTGGACCGTGCGATCCTGGCGTCGAAACGCTCGGGGGAGGTCGACCATGTTCTGGTCTCCACCGACGACTCAGCCATCGCCGATGAAGCGGTCCGGTCCGGTGCGAAGGTCGTCCGACGACCCCCGGCGCTGGCGACGGACACGGCGTCTTCAGAAGCAGCCCTTCGTCATGCGATCGAAGCCCGTCCGAAGATGCTCGCTGCGCCGGACGACGTCCTGGTCTTCATCCAGTGCACCAGCCCGTTCATCGACCCCGAACTATTGGGCGAATCGATCCGGCGAGTCCGTGATGGCTTGTGCGACGTATCGTTTTCGTGCATCCGATCCCACGGTTTCCTCTGGAAGGATTCTCCAGACGGCGCCCGCGGAATCAATCACGATCATCGAGAGCGGCTCCGCCGACAGGATCGCCCACCCGAGTACCTCGAGACCGGCGCCTTCTACGTCATGCGCTCACAGGCGTTCGTCGAGGTCGGTCACCGCTTCTTCGGCAGGATCGATCCTCAGGTCATCGATCCTCTCCACGCGATCGAGATCGACGACCCGTCCGACCTCTCGATCTCCCAACGGCTGGCGAGCCTGGTCGACCCTCTCGGCGTCGCCGGTCTGGATTCGGTGGCGGTCGACGGGCTCGTGATGGACTTCGACGGAGTCCACACCGACAACACGGCGATCGTCACCCAGGACGGGGACGAGGCAGCTCGGGTCAACCGATCCGACGGGATGGGTGTCTCGATTGCTCGGCGCGCGGGTCTCCCGATGCTGATCCTTTCCACCGAAGTCAATCCGATCGTTCGACATCGAGCGGCGAAGCTGGGCGTCGAGTGCATCGCCGGATGTGATGACAAGCTTCCAGCTCTCAAGGAGTGGGCCGAGAGAAACGGCCTCGGTGCCGATCGAATCGCCTTCGTGGGCAACGACGTCAATGACCGGGAGTGTCTGGAATGGGTCGGAGTTCCGATTATCGTGTCGGACGCACACGAGTCGCTTCTCGACACGGGCGCCATCGTCACGTCTGCTAGAGGCGGCTCCGGAGCTGTCAGAGAAATCATCGACATGCTCATGCCTACGAACCCAGAGGCCGTCGCGACGGCAGGAAGAGATCGACAATGAATGAGCTCAGTATCGGTGGACGTCCCGTCGGAGAAGGCCAACCCGTCTACGTCATCGCCGAGATCGGAATCAACCACAACGGCGATGTCGACATCGCCAAGCAGTTGATCGACGTCGCTGCAGACGCCGGTTGCGACTCCGTCAAGTTCCAGAAGCGCACGCCAGAGATCTGTGTTCCGATGGATCAACGCTCCAAGATTCGTCAGACCCCCTGGGGGGAGATGACCTACATGGAGTACAAGGAACGCACCGAGTTCTGGGAAGACGAATACCAGGCAATCGCTGACCACGCCTCTAGCCGTGGCCTGCAGTGGTTTGCATCGCCGTGGGACGTTCCGTCAGTCGACTTTCTTGAGAAGTTCGACGTGCCCACCCACAAGGTGGCGTCCGCAAGCATCACCGACGAGCCGTTGCTCGAAGCGTTGAGAGCGACCGGAAAGCCATTGATCGTCTCGACGGGCATGTCGACGATCGAGGAAATCGACCGAGCCGTCGAGATTCTCGATAGCTCACCGATCGTCTTGCTCCACTCGACATCGACGTATCCGTGTCCCCCCGAGGAATCCAACTTGCGAACCATCGCCACGCTTCGCGAGCGCTACGACGTCCCGGTCGGCTACTCCGGGCACGAAAAGGGATTGCAAGTCAGTCTTGGAGCGGTCGCGCTCGGCGCCGTAGCCGTGGAACGGCACATCACGCTCGATCGGACGATGTGGGGTTCGGATCATGCCGCCAGCGTCGAGCCGGGCGGGTTGACCCATCTCGTTCGCGACATTCGGATCCTCGAAGAAGCGCTCGGTGACGGAGTCAAGCGAGTGTTCCCCGGAGAAGAGGAGCCGCGCCGTCGGCTTCGTGTTAGCTGAACCGGCGACGGGTTGCTTCGAGCTCCCGTTTCACGGATGGTGTCGACCCACCGCAGCGAGGTAATTGTCCTCGTCGCTGGAGAGTATCGACTCGAGCCTGTCGTCCACCTCGATGGTCCCTCTCCGGGCCAGTGCCTTCAGCCAGCGATGATCTTCCCGGACGTCGTGGCCGTAACCGATGAGTTGTTCTTCGAGAACGTCGGATGAGTCCGGTGAGCTCCGGTATCCAGCGTCATACGACCTTCCGCTCGTGAACAGATCGGTGTTGAAGACTTGGACCCGTTGCGGGCCGTACCGCAACACATCGTAGATCGCACGTGGCACGGCGTACGGGGTGGCTTCGAGAAGCGAGGCGTCTTCACTCGGGCAGAATCGAACGTCCGAGCGGTGCCGAAGGTCGGTTGGAACATGGCGACGCGCAGTCGGGCGGGCGACGAGAAGGTCGATGACCCCTTCATCGAGAAGTCCACAGAGTTCTGCTGCGAACCGAACGACGCTGGTGTTGGCGACGTACGCAATCTTCGTCTGGTCAGTGCGGTCGAGGTGATCAGGCATGTGGCCGTCGGCGATGCCCGTCGACAGCGTTGTCACGATGACATCGGCCCGTGCGATCTCGCGATTATTTCCAGTTGTGTTGCGCGGTCCGACGACTGCGATGTGTCGGCCTTCGACGAGTTGACGAAATCGCCGTTCGGCTTCACCGAGATCCGGATGTTCGGTCGGGTTGTGCAGCGGAGGACCGGAGGTCGTCGTCTCCGGAGGGCACAGAGGACCCAGATCATTGTGGAGTTTCGACAAGACCGCTTCGTGTCGCCGGTCCACCGAAAGGCTGATCTGATGAGAGAGCATCTTTCTGGCTTCTTCTGGACGGTTCAAGCATCTCAATGCACGGGCACGGCCAACGTGGGCGTTGAGCGTCTGGGAGGGTGCGCTTCCGGCGAGCAGTGCGCTTGCGTGTGCGTCCTTCGCTGCGAAGGCCTCGGTGGCGAAACCGTTCGCCATCAGTTGCCAGTACGCCACGAGCCAAAGATCCATGTCAGGAGGATTCGGACGACTCGTTGCCTGCGCTGCCAAGTCGCGTATCGATGCGGCCGAAGACGGGGTGATTCGAGCCGACATCATTTCTTCGAGGTGGCTCGTCGCTCCCTCAGGCCGAGACGCAACCTTGATCGCCGTCGACCAATCGGCTGCCCGGAGCGCAACACGGATGAGGTGATACGTGGCGTCTCCGTGGCCCGGCTGGAGTTCGAGAACGCGTTGAAGACATCGCCGATGATGATCGAACTCTGTTTGACGAAACCCGCCGCGTCGAGATGCTGTCGCGGCATGTGTTCGGGCGAGCTGAAACCAGGATGACGCCGAGGCCGGGTCAGCAAAGACGGCACGCTCAAACGCCTGCTGAGCCGCAGGAATGTCGTGGAGAGCGGCCATGCTCAAGCCGAGTTCGTGAAGGGCTCGAGAATTCTCGCCGCCGATTTGAACGGCATAGTTCGCTGCGGAGGCGGCAGCGTGAGCGTCACCGGTTCGTCCGGTAGTGAGGCCCAGCACGGGATCCTCGGAGAGCCCAGTGACGCCGGCGAAACGCAAAACCCGACTCGCGTTGATCCACCCCTCGACCGAGCGAGGGCTCATTCGCAGCGAAATGTCGGTCAGCAGCAGACCTGACGGCCACTGCCGCTGCTGAGCGAGAAACAATGACAACGGTCCCAGTATCCGGGCGGGAGTGTCCGATGACCGTGGGGCAAGGTCTCGATGTCCACGCGTCAAGAAAGGTGGTCGGCGATATTTGTAGTCATCCGTGGGTTCCAGCCAGTCTCGAAATCGGTAGGCGAGGCGGCTCAGCGGTCTTGCGACGAACCGAGCATGGATCACAAATCGGGGCGAGCGCCGCCGGAACCGGATCCAGCCCTGCGGATTACTGGTCTTCGTATTGGTCGATGACATCGTTTGTAGGCCCATCGGCCATCTTCACCCCCTGATCGAGCCACACGGCGCGGGAACAGGTTTCGCGGATCTCGTTGAGGTTGTGGGTCACCATGATCACGGTGCCGGCTGTTGCTTGGATCTCTCGGACCTTCTGCAGGCTCCTCTCGCGGAACTCCTTGTCGCCGACGGCGAGAGCCTCGTCGATCAGCAAGATGTCGGGGATCCGCAGCGTGGCGATCGAGAAGGTCAGGCGGGCCCGCATGCCCGACGAGTACGTCTGCATCGGTCGCGCCATCGCGTCGCCGAGCCCGGAGAACTCGACGATGTCGTCCATCTTCTCGTCGACCTCGGCGCGACTCAGCCCCATCGCCAATCCACCGAGCACGACGTTCCGGAAGCCGGAGAGCGTCGGCTTCAGCGCAGCGCCCACGCCGAGCAGGCCGACGTCTCCGCGTACCCGGATCTTGCCGGACTCGAGCGACTGCAGGCCTGCGATCGCTCGCAGCAACGTCGACTTGCCCGACCCGTTCGATCCGACAATCCCGAGCGCCTCGCCCACTGCGACGTCGAAGCTGACGTCCTTCACGGCGTGGACCTCGGTCGACTCGCGACCTCGGAACCCGCGACCGACCAGCTCCCTCGCGCTCAGGTGGCGCTCGGCGTAGACGCGATACCGGATGTCGGCGTGGTCGATCTCGACCGCGTTGAGCGGCGTGCCCAGGAGCGCGCCGATCGGCTGTTCGACCGGTCGCTGATCAGTCACGGGCATACCGTTCCTCGGCGGCACGGAACCAGAGGAACCCGCCCACGAGCGACACGACGCTCCACGCGAACGCCGAGACCAGGAGGTCGGTCTGCAGGTTGCCCGCCGAGATCGACCAGCGCGCCAGCGTGATGAAGCAGTAGTACGGATTGAGCGTGAACAGCGTGTTGGCGAGCGGATTGTCCTCCACGTACGCATCCACGCTGAAGATGACGCCGGACATGTAGAGCGCCAGGCGGAAGATGAACGGCAGGATCTGCGTGGTGTCCGCGAAGTGGGTCGTGAGGCGGGCGGCGACCATCGCCGTCCCGACGTTGAACAGCGTCATCAGCAGCAACAGCGGTGGCAGCATCAGCCAACGCCACGTGATGTCCGTCCCCGACACGAGCGCGACGATGTAGGCGACGACGAAGGTCGGGATGGACGCCAGCGCCTCGGTCACGGTGGAACTGATCGGCAGCAGAGCCCGCGGGAAGCGGACCGCCTTGATCAGCCCCTTGTTGTTGATGATCGAGCGTGACCCGTCGATGGTCGACTTCTGCCCGAACTGGAACACGAAGAGGCCGATGGTCAAGAAGAGCAGGAAGTCGTCGACGCCGCGATCGGTCTTGATCACGACCCCGAAGATGATGAAGTACACGCCGATCGTGAGCGCCGGGTTCAACAGGTGCCAGAAACTGCCGAGCACACTCGTGATCTGGCGACTCCGCAACTCGTTGAACGCCACGTGGCGGATGTAGCTCCGACGCTCCCACAGTTCCCGCAGGTAGGGAACGAGCTTGGCCGACTCGTGGGCGTCTCTCAGATCCGCGCCCGCGCGAGCCACCACGTGTGCCGACATCGAGACGAGCCTATCGACCGGGGCGGTGCCGGAGTCGGTCATGCAGCGCCTCCGGATGAGGGGTGGCGCACAGTAGGTTCGACTCGTGACCGACGCAGAGACCGGTGACGACGTGCGCATCGGATGGGTCGTCCTGACCATGGGGGACCGGCCTGCCGCCCTCGACGCCGCGACCGCGTCGCTCCCGTCGGGCTCGTGTCTCGTGGTCTCCAACGGCGCCGGGCCGGTCACGACGGGTTCGGCGACGGCGACACTCGAGCTCGCGGAGAACGTCGGCATCCCGGCCGGCCGCCACGCGGGACTCCGCCACGGCAGCGCCCCGATCGTCGGATTCCTGGACGACGATGCCGTCCTGCTGGGCGATCCCGACGCGATCGCCGCGGCCTTCCGCGCCGATCCGCAGCTCGGCGCCGTGGCGCTGCGGCTGGTGGACGAGGACGGCGGCACGGCACGCCGCCATGTTCCACGTCTGGGCGGACGCGATCCGGACGTGTCGGGCGACGTCGCTCTGTTCCTCGGCGGGGCATGTGCGGTGCGGCGCACGGCATACGACCAGGTCGGGGGGTACTTCACCGAGCTGTTCTACGGCCACGAGGAGGTCGAACTGTGCTGGCGGCTGGTCGACGCCGGCTGGTCCGTCCGGTACCTCGCCGACGTGCAGGTGTTCCATCCGCGATCGACCATCGAGCGTCACGCGGACGGCTGGGAGTCGACCGGGCGCAACCGCGTCCTCATCGCCCGCCGGACGCTGCCGTGGCCCGTGGCGATCGTCCACGTGACCGTGTGGCTGGTACTCGGCCTTCGCCGGGCTCCGTCGGCCGAACTCCGACGTCGCTACCTGGCGGGGTGGCGGAACGGCTGGAGACCGGACGTCGACCGTGTGCCGATCTCCTGGCGGGGTGTGTGGCGCCTCACTCGCCTGCGCCGTCCTCCGATCGTCTGAACCAGCCGTCGGACCGCACCGTTAGTCTCGTCGCCATGTCGCGGCTGGAGAGAGGGCGAAAGCTCGTGCGGCGATACCGCATCGACCGCCGCCTCCCACCGCCCGTCCTCGACCTGTACCGGACGTCGTCGAGTCTGCGCTCGGCCGACGCCGTGGCCCGCACCGCCGCCGAATCCCGCGGGGTGATCGGGCATCCGACCACCGGGGGAGTCGACGTCGCCCGTCTCGGATCCCGCCGGATGCACACGGCGGGGGACCTGTCGATGTCGACGCACGAACTGGGAGGTCGTACGTCGGCCGTCGTGAGCTCGACGCTCGACGACGCGGGGATCGCCCACTTCGTGGCCGACCGGCGCGGCGACGGTCTCGTGTTCGGCGTCGAGTTGTCCGATCGGAGTGCGGCACTGGAAGCGCTCACCGCGATCGACGAATCGGCGTGGTACCTCGAATGGTCCGACGGGTCGGGAACCGGGATCGAAGCGCTCTCCGACGCTGCGGCCAGCCGTCGCGTGCGTCGAGCGCGATCGTGGAACGTGTTCCGGGCGTACCGGTGGGGTGACCGCGTCGTGGGACCGGAACAGGGAGCGGACGTGACCTTCTGGGACCCTGGTGCGTCCGGACTGCTGGAGAAGATCGGCTCACGCGGCCAGGACCGATTCGACCCGTCGAGCCCGTCCACCACCGAGACCATCGGTGGCCGCACGTACCCCGGCCGCACCGCGTTCCCGGTCGGATCGAACTTCGAGTTCGTCGACGACCCGATCGATCTGGTGTACACGTGGGTGGACGGAGCGGACCCCGACTGGGCCGCAGCGTTCCGCACGACCGCGCAGAGCGCGGGCAGGACTCTCGACGAGACGGCGCTCGACCCCGCCCGGTACCGGAGTCGGGACGAGCTCCGGTACTCGCTGAGATCGGCGTGGGCCCACTGTGGTTGGGCACGCACGATCTGGATCGTCACCGCAGGTCAACGGCCCGACTGGCTCGTCGACGACCCGCGGGTCCGCATCGTCGACCACGCCGACATCCTCCCGCCGGACGCGTTGCCGACCTTCAACTCCCACGCCATCGAGGCGTCGCTGCACCACATCGACGGTCTCGCCGATCAGTTCGTCTACTTCAACGACGACATGTTCATCGCTCGACCGATCCGACCCGAACTGTTCTTCACGCCCAATGGCCTCGCCCGCGTGTTCCAGAGCGACGCACGCCCGCCCGGTGTCGAGGACGACGACACGCTGGCGGTCGACACGGGCGCGCTGCGCGGTCGCGAACTCCTGGCGCAGCGGTTCGGCCGGGTGGTCACCGCCAAGCCGTACCACTCGCCGTATCCGCTGTTGCGATCCGTCATGGAGGAGATGGAGTCCGAGTTCGCCGACATCGTCACGAGAACCCAGCGCAGCCGGTTCCGTTCCCCGACCGACCTGAGCACTGCCGCGTCGTTCGCTCAGCACTACGCACTCGCCACGCGACGCGGGGTGCTCGGCGACGTGTCGACCGAGTACGTCCACGTCGAGTCGGGCCGGCTCCGACGACACCTCGACCGGATCCGACTCGGACGCGACCTCGACACATTCTGCATCAACGAGACGAGCGACACCGGCGGATCCCACGAGGAACGCGAAACGCTCATCGCCGACTTCTTCACCTCGATGTTCCCGATCGCCGCACCGTGGGAAGCTTCCGGCGCATGAAGGTCGACGACGTCGTGCGACGGGGATGGAAGGAGTACGCCGAGTTGCGCCGCCGGATCACCCGGAGTGGCTCGGCCGACGCAGCGCTGCGTCACTTCGACGACGTCGACCGCAGCGACATCGACGCATGGAACCGGGTCACCGCCGAGCGCCACGAGGAGTACCGGGCGGCGCAGTCGATGCCCGAGGGGGCGGTGGCGGTGATCTGCGTCACGAACCGACCCGGGTACATCGCCGACGTCGTCGACAACGTGATGCGTCAGTCCCGCCACCCCGAGCACGTCGGCGTGGTCGTCAACCTCGACGAAGCCGACGCAGACCTCGCAGCGGTCGACGCACGCCTCGAGGACGTCCGCCGCGCCGGGATCGACGTGACGCTGTCGGCGAGATCCGCGGTGACGTCGCTCGGCTCCTGTCTGAACGGAGCCATGGCAGCCACCGACGCCCGGTTCGTGGCCAAGTTCGACGACGACGACCGGTACGGGGCGCACTACCTGGCGGACGCCCTGCGTGCGCACGGCTACGCCGGTGCCGGCATCGTCGGCAAGCACACCACCTATGCCCGACTCGCAGAGACCGACGACACCATCCTGCGGTTCCCCGGGCGGGAGTTCGTCTACACGTCGACGCTCGCAGGACCCACGCTCGTGATCGACCGCGCACGAGTCGGCGATCTGCGGTTCCGCGACCTCTCGCTCGGCGAGGATCGGGCGATCATCACCGACTGCAACCGGCGCGGCATCGCCACGTTCGCCGCGGACCGCTTCAACTTCCTGTACCGCCGGTCCATCGGGAGCGCATGGGGGCAGTCGAACGAGGAGTTCGTCCGCAAATCCGTCCCGGTCGCCGCCGACCGGATCCTCGACGAGATCGACCGATGAGCGCCTGACGGTGACGTACCGCATCCCACTTCCCGTCGGCGGACGACTCGCCACGCTCGACATCGTGGACCCGTCCACGAGCGGGGTCCAGCGCCAGTTGCGACGATCGGGTCTGGCGTCGTACGAGCCCTCCACCGCCGCGGCCCTCCTCGCTCTGTTCGAGGTTGCCGGCGACGGTTTCGTGTTCTTCGACGTCGGTGCGAACATCGGCTTCTACGCATCGATGGCCGCGGCACTCTTCGAGCCTGCGTCCGTGGTTGCGTTCGAGCCGATGCCCGCCATCGCGGACATCGCGTCGGCGATCGCCGTCGCGAACGGCCTGCACGTCCGAGTCGAGCGCAGCGCGGCATCCGACACCGTGGGTTTCGCCGATCTCCACGTCTCGCCGTTGGCAGACACGTCGAATTCACTCGACGCGTCGTTCCGCAACGGATCCGAGACGGTACGCGTCCCGCTGGTACGACTCGACGACTTCACTGCGACGTCGTCGGGCCCTCAGGTCATCAAGATCGACGTGGAGACCCACGAAGCGGCTGTGCTCCGAGGAGCCCGCCAGACGATCGGGACGTACCGGCCGGCGCTGGTCGTCGAAGTACTGAGTTCACGACGGGGACGGGACTTCGCATCTGAGATCAGCAGCGCACTCGATGGGCTCGGCTACTCGATGTACGAACTCCTCGAACAGCCGACGTTCCGTGCCGAGACCGCATTGCGAGCGTCGGTCGGCGGCACACGGGACTGGCTGTTGACACCCACACCGATCGGGGACGACTTCGCGATCCGTTGGGAGACGTGGTCCCGACGCCTCGCCGAATGCACCGCGGATCGCAACTCCAGAGCCCCGCTCGGTCCTGCGGTGCGACGCGCCTGGAACCGCGGAGGGACGGGGGAGATCGTGGCGACGATGCGCCGAGAGATCAGCCGTCGGCTCGAAGGGCGCCGCCGCCGGCGGACCGACACCTCGGCGCGTGCACGGCGGTCAGTATGACGTCGATCGGTGGAGACCAACTCGGCTCGCGGCATCGGTCGCTGCCGACCCACGTCCGTCGGTGGGTGCTGGGGTCCACCGGTGCGGTCGCCGCGGTGATGGTGCTCTTCGTGGCGACCACCGCATCGAACCGTGTGGTGGAGACCGCCGAGTTGAAGCAGATGTTCGACATCGGTCGCGAATCCAATGTGCCGACGCTCGTGAACACGGTGCTGTTGGTCACCGTTGCGGCGTTGGCTGCGGGTCTCGCCCTGCTGCGACGCGACGACCGCAAGCTCCGCCGCTCGGTGTGGTGGGTCGCAGCCATCGTCACGTTGCTCGCCGTGGACGAGGCGACGGGGCTGCACGAACGCTTCGGCGGGCCCGCCGGACGCTGGTTGGAGCGCGTCGGCATCGACTGGCCGACCTACGCCTGGCTGGTGCCCGGGATCGCCGTCGTGTGCGTGGGCGGGGTCGTCTCGTGGCGGGTCGGCCGACACCTTCCACGAGTCCTCGGGCGCCGGCTGACCATCGCCGCAGGGATCTTCTTCGCCGGCGCGATCGGGATGGAGGGCGTGAACGGATGGCTCCGTGACCGCCCGAACCGACCGGGATACTTCGTCGGCACGATGGTCGAGGAGATCCTCGAGATGATGGCCTGCGTGTACGCCGGGGTCGCCCTGTTGCGCATGGTCGCCGTCGATGCGTCCAGGGGCCGCATCACGATCACCGCCGCCGACGCCGACCGTGAGGCGCAGCGTCTCCCGCGTCACTGACCCCGACGCTGCCGCAGCCATCCTGCGGTGATCCCTGCGGTCCACGAGACGTGCGTCGTCGACAGCACGACGGCGGTCCGCCACGGGCTTCGTGTCGAGCGCGCTGCCGCTCCGACGGCGGCGACGTATGCGAGGGGAACGAGGAGAGCCGGCCGCCACCGCGAACCGATGATCGACCCGAGCAACACCCCGGCGATACCCACCGGCGGAATCAGTTGGCGCAGTCTCAGCGACGAGGGGTGCCTGCGCAGCACGACGGACTTCCACCATCCGTACTCGTAGTACTGGCGCGCGAGCTTCGCCCACGTCGGCCGCGGTCGGTACCCGACCGACAGTGCGGGATCGAACCACACCACCCCGCCCGCAGCGCGGAGTCGGATGTTCAGTTCGTAGTCCTGGTTGCGGATCAACGACTCGTCGAACAGCCCGAGCGACTCGATCGACGCCCGGTCGAACACACCGAGGTACACCGTGTCGGTCGAGTGCGCCTCGGTGCCGACCTTGTACGACGCCCCGCCCGTGCCGAGCCACGACGACGTCGCGTCGGCGACCGCTCGCTCGAACGGCGTGGTCGGCTCGGGACGCTGTGTGCCACCGACGTTGGCGGCGCCGGTCTCGCGCAGGGTCTCGACGGCACGCTGCACGTACCCGTCGGAGAGAACGGAGTGCCCGTCCACACGCACGACCACCGGCGCCGACCCGGCACGGATGGCCCGGTTCAGCGCCGACGGTGTGCGCCCCGACGGGTTCGTCACGACCACGACGTCGTCGGAATGGTCCGCGATCGTGGCGGCGAGTGCCTCAGTGCCGTCGTCGCTGGGTCCCACACCGAGGATGATCCGCATCTCGCCGGGATACGCCTGTGCGCGCACCGATGCGATCGCCGCCTCCAGGTGCGCGGCCTCGTTGCGGATCGGCATCACGACGTCCACGGCGGGCCACGCCGGGTCCGCACGCCAGGCGGTGTCAGACACGTCGCGACAACACGACCCAGACCGTGCGCAGCAGGATCTGCACGTCGACCACCAGCGACCAGTTGACGAGGTACTGGATGTCGTAGCCCAACTTGAACTCGGCATCGGTGCCGTAGCGGCCCTCGACCTGGGCGAGCCCGGTCAGGCCGGGAGGCAACTCGTTGCGGCGGACGTACCCGGGAACACGACGTGAGATCTCCGCGACGAGTTCGGGGCGTTCCGGTCGCGGTCCGACCAGGGACATCTCGCCGCGGATCACGTTCCAGAGTTGCGGCAGTTCGTCGGCGCGCATCGACCGCATCCACTTCAGTGCCGGAACGATGCGGTCGTCGTCGAGCGTGGCGAGACGGGCACGCCCGTCCTCCTCGGCGTTCTCGACCATCGTGCGGAACTTCAGGCACTCGAACGGGACCCCGTTGCGTCCGACCCTGGTCTGGCGGTACAGCACGGGACCTCCCGCAGCGACGCGGACGTAGAGCGCGATCAGAGCGACGAGCGGCAACCAGAGCGCAGCGAACACGACGATCAGCGACAGGTCGAAGACGCGCTTCAGCCGGACCTTGTGCGCCGGCACGGTGTGTGAACGCAGGGCGACGAACGGCATCCCGCCGATCTCGCGCACCGACCGCAACCCCAGCAGGGTCTCGCGAGCGCTGACCCGTTGGAGGAAGCCCACGCCGGCGAGTTCGAGCGAATTCAGTGGCTCCGGGTACACCGACCCGAACGCCGTGACGTCGAGCAGCAACACGTCGGTCGCATCGGATTCGACGACCGCATCGACCAGTCGGTGGGGGTGATGGACCCGGCCGGCGACGACCGCATCGCGGTCGCTGACCGCGAGGTGTTGCAGCGCGAGGTCGATCGATGCGTCGTCGCCGGACAGGACCACGCGAGCTGGCCCCTGTCGACGCAGCGCGAGACGACGTGACAACCCCCGGTTGAGCACCAGAACGAACGACGCCAGCATCAGGAAGATCGCGAGATTCCATCGCGGCATCAGGTAGCGGTCGAGCACGACGAAGGCGACACCCTGTACGCCGACCCCGACCCCCGTGGCGATGATCGCCCGGGGGAGCAACGGCTTGCGCCCGAGGCGGGGTTCACGCTCGTAGAGGCCGGTGAAGTAGTTGACGCTCACGTGGATCGCCGTGGCCATCGTGAACCCGATGACGTAGTGGCCGGTGGGGTAGGTCGCCCACCCCGGATCGAAGATCGAGCGCACGAGGCTGATGGCCGTCATCAAGGAGAGAAGCGCAACCGCGTCGAGCACGCCGAGCATGCGGAACCCCCGGTCCCACAGCCACGACAAGGGACGGGCGAAGATCCGCACGACCCACTCCGCCCACGCCGGAAACGGGCGCGACGTGGTCACGGCCTCGGGCTCCGATGCATGTGACGTGAGGGCCATGACACGCCACAGGCTATTGCATCGGCGGGCTGGCGGACCGGGCATCGGTCTCGTTCGGTGCACGGCTGTGGGGCTTCATGCCGACCCGGGGTGACCAGGTGTCAGTCGGCTGTGGCCGCGTAGAGTCCTGTCGATGATCGAGGAGCCGCAGAGCGAGCAACGATGCCTGTCGGTCGTCGTTCCCTGTTTCAACGAGGCCGACACGATCGGCGAGATCCTGAACCGTGTGCTGGCATCGCCTCATGTCGGCGAGGTGATCGTCGTGGACGATGCGTCGACGGACGGAACTCTCGACATCGCTCGCCGAGTGGTCGACGAACGCGTGCGGATCGTGGCGGTGGAGCAGAACCGAGGGAAGGGTGCTGCTCTGCGTGAAGGCTTCCGGCACGCGACGATGGAGTTCGTCATCGTCCAGGACGCCGATCTCGAGTACAACCCCGATGAATACGGCCGCATCCTTCGACCCCTGTTGGCCGGAGACGCCGACGTCGTCTACGGGTCGCGATTCAAGGGAAGCAACGAACAGCGCGTCCTGTACTTCTGGCACTCACTCGGGAATCGGCTCCTCACCCTGGCGTCGAACGTCGCGACCAACCTGAACCTCACCGACATGGAGACGTGTTACAAGGCCTTCCGTCGGGAGGTGATCCAGGCGATCGAGCTCGAAGAGGACCGGTTCGGGTTCGAACCGGAGGTCACGGCGAAGTTGGCCGCCCGGCGCGTCAGGATCTTCGAGGTGGGGATCAGCTACCACGGTCGGACCTACGAGGAGGGCAAGAAGGTCGGATGGCGCGATGGCGTCCGTGCGGGGTACTGCATCCTGGCGTACTCCCCACTGGGAGGAGTCCTGCGGATCCGCCGACTCCACCGCGTGCTCGAGGTGCTCACCGGGGCCTGAGCGGCTGTCGAGGCGCGACCCCCCGCTGCACGCCGTCCGACGCACCCCGGACCGGTCCACGCCCGGTTCGGGGTTGCTCTCAGCCGAGTTCGATGTCGGGGCTGACGCCGTCGCCCGTCCACGACCACGTCGGGCGGAGCGTGACGAGTCCGTTGGTCTCGGCCGAGTCCCCGGCCATCACGTCGAACGTGCGGGCGTGGTGCAGGTGGTCGTAGATGTGCTTCAGACCCCAGCCGGTCACGGCGGTGTGCACGACGTACGGTCCGGGCATCAGGGGAATGTCGGCCATCGAGATGTCGACGTGGCCCTTCCCGCTGATCTGCTTCGGGACGGCGTCGGCATCACGACTCGACGGTGCGGTCACCCCGATGCCGTCGAGTCGGGCGAGCGTGATCGTGAACACCGGGTTCGGGACGGGTTCGTCGGCCTCGAAGTGGAGGCGGAAGGTGACGTCGTCGCCGGTGCGGATCCGGTCGACCCGGTTGCCGTCCACGAGGATGTCCACCTTGTCGACGTGGATCTTGCCGTCACCTCGGCGTGACGAGCCGTCGGCACCCTCCTCGGAGCCGAGCATGTACTCGGTGTACTCGTCGATCACGTCGGCGGGTCGGCCTTCGGTGCGGATGACTCCCTTGTCGAGCCAGATCGCCCGATCGCAGAAGTGACGCACGCTGCTCGTGTCGTGGGTGACCAGGACGAGGGTGCGGCCCTGCTCGCGGAACTCGACGAACTTCTCCATGCACCGCTGCTGGAACGTGACGTCGCCCACCGCGAGGATCTCGTCGATCAGCAACAGTTCGGGGTCGACGTTGATCGCCACGGCGAACGCCAGGCGGACGTACATGCCCGACGAATACGTCTTGACCGGCGCGTCGATGAACTGCTCGAGACCGGAGAAGCGGACGATCTCGTCGAAGCGCAGCGCGATCTCCTGACGGGCCATTCCGAGGATCGCCGCGTTGAGGAACACGTTGTCGCGGCCCGAGAGCTCGGGGTGGAAGCCGGCGCCGAGTTCGAGCAGTGCGGCCATGCGCTTGTTGACCGTGATCGTGCCCGACTTCGGGGTGAGGATCTTGGCCATGCACTTGAGCAGCGTCGACTTGCCCGACCCGTTGTGGCCGATGATGCCGACGGCTTCGCCGACCTTCACGTCGAGCGAGACGCCGTTCAGCGCCGTGAACTCCTCGTACCGGTTGCGGCCGCCGCTGGCGATGAACTGCTTGAGCGACGACGCCCGCTCGGAATGGATCTTGAACGTCTTGGTGACCGAGTCGACCGACAGGGCGATCTCCGTCGACCGGTCGCGGCTCTGCGACCTCGTGCCCATCTCCGAGTCGTTCAACTCGTCGTCACTCATCGCATCGATGCTCACAGTTCCTCCGCGAACCGCGGCGACAAGCGGTTGAAGGCCCATGCGCCGACGCCGAACATCACGAGCGAGTACATCGCGACTTGCGCCCAGCGGGCAAGACCCGGCCACTGCCCGTCGTAGAGGATCTCCTGGGATGCACGCACGAAGGCGCCCGTCGGTCCGAAGTTGACGATCAGCCGGAGCCACTCGTACTGGATCTCCTCGAGCACGAAGATGATCGGCGACGTGTAGAAGAGGAGTTGCGACACGATCCCCCACAGGTAGTTGACGTCGTGGAAGAACACGTTGGCGGCCGACAACAGGAGGGCCACGCCGGTGGTGAACAGCGTGACGAACACCATCAGGAGGATCATCGGGAACAGCCACGGCAGGACCATGTGCCCGAAGATCAGGAACGCCACCGAGAGCACGGCCAGTTCGATCGCGAACGTGACGAGTTGGGCGATGATGATCGACAACACGAGTTGCTCGTGGGGGAACGCGACCTTCTTGATCAGGCTCGCACCGCCCTGGACCGACCCGATCGACGCCGAGACCGAGATGGTGAAGAACTGGAACGGCAGGAGCCCGGCGAGGAAGTACAGGGGGAAGGTCTGGAGGCCGCTCGGATCGCCGACGGGGGCGGGGCGATTGAACACGTAGAGGAAGATGACCGAGAAGATCACCATCTGGCTCAACGGGTTGAGCAGGCTCCACGCCCACCCGAGCACCGACTTGCGGTACCGGGTGCGCAACTCCTTCAGCGACAGGAGGTAGAGGAGGTTGCGGTGCGCGACCGCAGTCCGGAGCGACATGCGATCCACGACGCTAACGCGCTGGCTAGCCTCTCCCACGTGACCGATGAACCGGCGACAGAAGCCGTTCGTCGCGTCGACGGCGACTCGCGCCCGACACTCGCCGGTCCATTCGAGGAAGGGGCTCCTTCCGTCTGGGATCGCACGGATTGGTGGGCCGTCGGCGCCCTGTTCCTCGTCTCGCTGATCCTCGTCGGTCTCCACGTCCGGGCGTACACCCAGTTGTCGCCGATCGACGAGCTCCAACACATCGACTACGTGATCAAGGCAGGTGACTTCGAGCCGCCGCACGTCAACGACCCGGTCGGGTTCGAGGCGATGGCGGAGGCCGCGTGCCGCAGCGTCGACGCTCCCGGCTACATCGGCCCGCCCTGTGGGCTCGACCGGTACGACCCGGAGGACTTCCAGGAGAACGGTGTGAACACCGCAGCTCGTCAGTTCCCCGTCTACTACACCATCACCGGTGTCATCAGCCGGTTCGTCGTCGCAACGGGCGCGATCGGCAGCCAGGTCACCGCGGCGCGCCTGGTCGGTGGGCTGTGGGCGGGTGCAGCGTGGTCGATGATGTGGTACGTGCTGGCGCTGCTGCGCATCGGCCGGGCGCGCCGGGTCGTCGCACTGGCCGCCCTCATCGCCACGCCGTTCACCCTGTTCCACGCGGCGACCGTCAACGCCGACGGACTGCTGATGTTCACCGGGAGCCTCTCTCTGGTCGCCACGCTGAAGTTCGAGGCGCGGCGCCTCAACGGCTGGCTGCTCCTGGTGTTCTTCGCAGCGCTCTACTTCTTGGAGGCGACCAACATCCTCGCGATCGCCACGTGCGCCGCCTACCTGGCCGTTCGCGTGTCGCGCTCGGCCGACGCTCCTGCACTTCGCCGGATCCTTCCCGCCGTCGCGATCGCGATGGTGCTGGTCTTCCGGCTGCGCGTGGCCGCCGCCGTCCAGCGGTTCCTGTTCCCGGCATCGCCGCGCACGCTGAGCGCCACGATGTTCACCGACAATGCTGCACCCGACGGCGTGGTGTGGGACCGCGTGCTCGCCCAACTCGACACGCTCTTCACCCCCGTGAACTACGCCTACGTCCCGTCGTTCCTGCAGAGCCAACGCACCTACGCCCTCCAGGAGGTCGTGAACTGGCTGCTGATCGGTGCGATGTTCGCCGTGGCGATCGGGGTGACGAGCGTTCGGTCGGCGTGGGCTCCCGGCCGACACGACGTACAGGGCGGTCCGGTCGCCGACGACCGCAACGCGGACCTCGCCGACGACCGCTCCGGAGATCCTGCCGGGGACGTGACCGTGCCGGTCGGTGGTTCCTCCGCGGACGACGACGTCGCTGACGGGATCGCCGACGAGCAGAGCCGGTGGCTGACCCGCTTCGGGATGGTGGCGCTCATCGCCGCGGGCCCGTTCTACACCTTCTCGTTCGCGTACTTCAGCGACGCCGACTTCCCGTCGCAGGCACGCTTCGCCCTCCCGCTGGTGACACTCCTCGTGGTCGGCCTCGCATCGGCGCTCACGACGAGATGGGCGATGGGGATCGCGTCGGTGGTCGTGACGCTCTCGAGTGCGAACCTGCTGTGGCTGCTGCTCACGCCCTGAGCACCGACCGAGAGTCGTGGCGTTCGGGGATGGATACCGTTGACGCGATGAACGATCGGGCGTCCGAGAGCGACATCGAGCGTCGGTTGACCGCTCTCGAAGCTGCGTCCGACGCCCGCCGCGCGGAGCTGCGCGCCGTGCTCGACGATCTGCCCGCTGCGCTGAGTCGCCGTGCTCTCGTGCGGGCTGCGGCGGTCGACCTCCGGCGCGCACCGGGAAAGGTCGACGTGGTGCGTCGGGGAGCGAACAAGGTCGCGCGGACCGTCCGGGCCGGTGTGGTGCGACGCCCGTCCACCGACCGATGACCTCCACTCCGGCCGCGCCTGCCGTGAACGTCTTCGTCTCGCCCGACGGCAACGCGTTCATGGCCGACATCGCCGCCTGGCTGGTCGACGCGGCGACGACGTGCGGTCGCACCGCCCGACTCGTCACGGACCGACTGCCCGAGCCCGACGGATCGGTCAACCTCGTCGTGGCTCCCCACGAGTTCTACGTCCTGCGGTCCGACACCGATGCCGAGGTCCGCGCTGCGGCCCGGTGCAGCATCCCGATCTGCACCGAGCAGCCCGGTACGCCGTGGTTCCGACTGACCGCAGGACTGTGCGAGGGCAGCCCGATGGTCGTCGACATCAACGAGGTCGGTGCCGACGCACTGCGCGACCAGGGCTTCCACGTGCACCGGCTCCGGTTGGGTGCGACCCCCACGATGCTCCATCCGTCGGGTGCCGGCCGCCGTGACGTCGACCTGCTCTTCCTCGGGGGTTCGACGCCGCGACGTGACCGGGTGCTCGCCTCGCTGGCGCCGGTGCTGTGGGACCGCTCGAGCGAGATCCGCACGTTCAGCTTCAGCCGACCCGTCACCGGCGACGAGCCCGGCCTCGTGTTCGGCGACGACAAGTACGCGCTGCTGGGACGGTCGACGATCCTCGTCAACGTCCATCGCGGCGGCGAGGACGGCACCGACGACGAGGTCGAGTACTTCGAGTGGGCACGGATGGTCGAGGCGATGGCCAACGGCTGCCTCGTCGTGACCGAACCGTCGACGGGTCACGAGCCGCTCGTGGCCGGCGAGCACTTCGTCGAGTGCGCCGCGGATGACCTCGCCGACACGGTGGTCGCCCTGTTGGCCGACACCGAGCGGCGAGATCGCATCGTCGAGGCCGCCCGAACAGCGGTGACCGGGTCGCTGGCGCTCGACCGAGCGGTGTCCGACCTGCTGGCTCTCGCCGACCCGGTCGCACAGCGGTTGTCGGGACGCGATGCGGACGAGCGGGTCGGCGTCGATGCCGAGGGAGTGGCGACCGATCGTCCGGGTCTCGGGTGGAGCCGTCGCCTCCGTGATCGCGTCGGTCGGTCGGGTCGCCGCGGCGGTGGATCCGTCCGGCCGGTGGTGCGGACGGCGCCGCCCCCGCTGCTCCCGGTCTTCGCGCCGTACCGAGGTCTGCGGCGAGACGTGTACGACCAGTTGCTCGCCGAGATCGCCCACCGTCGCGAACTCGGTCGATTCCGTTCGCTGCTCGATCACGGCGACCCCGACCACGTGGGCCGTACGCCGACCCCGGCGTGGGGACGCACCACGGATCCCCACGCGACCCGGACCGCCACCGATGCGGTCACCGCCGGCCCGGGCGGGGTGACGGACGCAGCCGACACCGTTGCGGACCGTGCATCGACTGCGGAGGTGAGCGTCGTGGTCACCGTGTTCGACTACGCCGACGTGGTCGTGGACACGCTGGACTCGATCGTCGCATCGCACGACGTGGACGTGGAGATCGTGATCGTCGACGACGCGTCGCGCGACGATTCGGTGGCGGTCGTGCGGGACTGGATGGGCCGTCACCCCGACACGCCGGTGCTGCTGCTCACGCGTGCGGCCAACCAGGGTCTGACACGGGCACGCAACCTGGCCATCGGCCATGCCCGGGCCGACCTCGTGATGATCATGGACGCCGACAACCTCGTGTACCCCACCTGTCTTCGTCGTCTCGCCGACGCGCTGTCCGACGACCCCGATGCCGCGTTCGCCTACTCCACGCTCGAAGCGTTCGGTGCCGACCCGGGCCTGCGCAGCGCGCAGGGGTGGTACGTCCCGTGGCTGTGCGACGCCAACTACATCGACGCGCAGGCGATGATCCGCAGATCCACACTCGACCGCTTCGACGGGTATCGGGTCGACGACACGATGTACGGCTGGGAGGACTGGGACCTCTGGCTGCGCATCGCGGCGGCCGGCGAGCACGGCGTCCACGTGCCCCAGATGCTGGGTCGCTACCGCACGCAGTCCGGATCGATGGTGTCACTCACCAACCTCGCCGCCGCCGACCTCCGAGCGGACCTGGTCGCCCGCTACCCGGACCTGCCGTGGCCCCCCACCGACCGGCCCTGACGCCCACCCCCGTCGCGCCCGGACCCGGTACACCAGCTCGGCCGAACCGTTCCTGTCAGCACATGTGGGCGAACATCCCCGTTGGGCTGGCAGGAACTCGGAGGTCGGATCTTCCGTCAGCGCAAGTCGGCCGATGGGCGAGATGCGCTGACAGGAAGAGCGGGACCGGGAGGAGGTGCTGGGAGTTGCGCAGGGCAGCTCTTACGATGCGGCCGATGGATGAGGTGGCTGGCGAACTCGAACGACTGCGTGAGCTGGTGGGCCCGTCGGAGACGTCGTACGCGTCGCTGCGCGAGGACCGGGACGAGGCCGTGCGGGTCGCCAAGGAGGCGATGGCCGACGCCGGCGAGTTGCGCGGTCACATCGTCGACCTGAGCGTGCAACTGTCGCGAGCCCGCCAGGAGCAGGAGTACCAGGAGGTCAGCGCTGCGATGACCCCGGCGGAGCGCGTGGTCTACCGGGCCCGCCGACGCTGGGCCACGTCGGCCACGCCGCGCCTCGCCGCCGCGTACCGTCGCGTCGAGCAGGCGTTGAACCGGTGACGGATCGGACCGGGCAGCCGGGTCCCGAGGCGGTGGTCGGGGAGCCGGATGACGACGACGTGACCGCGCCGATCGAGCGGCCGGGATGGGGCGCGGTGACCGTGCACACGCCGCGCTTCAGCGTCGTCACGACGGTGTTCGATCCGGAGCCCGAGCACCTCCTGGCGTGCATCGCGTCGGTCGATGCGCAGGCGGCCGATCCCGCCGTGGCCGCCTCCGGGATCGAGCACGTGCTCGTCGACGACCGGTCCACGCGGCCGGAGGTGGCCGCCGTTCTCCGAGGGGCCGCCTCGACGTCGCACCCGGTGACCCGCGCCGTGATCCGTCGTGATCACAACGGCGGCATCGTCGCTGCATCCAACGACGCACTCGCCGCCGCGACCGGCGACTTCGTGGTGTTGCTCGACCACGACGACGTGCTCGCCGACGGTGCGCTCGCCTCGGTCGCCGCCGTCCTGGACGCCGACGACTCGATCGACGTGGTGTACAGCGACCACGACCTGATGCGTCCCGACGGCCGGTGTGCCTGGCCGATGTACAAGCCCGACTTCTCGCTCGAACGTCTGCGACACCACAACTACATCACCCACCTCGTCGTGGCCCGACGCTCTCTGGTCGACGAGGTCGGAGGGTTCACCCCCGGTACCGACGGCGCCCAGGACCACGACCTGCTGCTGCGCCTCGCGGAGGTGGCGGCACCGTTCCATCACGTTCCCGAGATCCTCCTCCATTGGCGCCAGGCGCCGAACAGTTCGGCGCTCGACAGTCGCAACAAGCCGGCCGCGATCAGCGCGGAGGTCCGTGCCGTGGCGGCGCATCTCGAACGGTGCGGCATCGACGCCGAGGTCACCGAGACCGGCCGGCCCGGTGTGGTGCGGACCCGTCGTCGCATCGTCGGGCGACCGCTCGTGTCGGTCGTGATCCCCACCCGTGGCAGTCGGGGAAGGGTGTGGGGTGCGGAGCGGATCTTCGTCCACGACGCGGTCTCGTCGATCGTGGGTCGTGAGCCCGACGTCGATCTCGAGTTCGTCGTCGTCCTCGACGCCGGGAGCGAACCCGTGGTCGAACGAGGGCTGCGGCGGATCGCGGGCGACGCGCTGCGCATCGTCCACTACGACCGACCGTTCAACTTCTCCGACAAGATCAACGAAGGCGTCTCGGCGGCAGCGGGGGAGTACGTACTGCTGCTGAACGACGACACCGAGATGATCGAGCCGGGCAGCATCGCCGAGATGGTCGGCCTCGCACAGCAGCCCGACGTCGGCATGGTCGGCTCGAAGTTGCTCTTCGACGACGGCACCCTCCAGCACGGCGGGCACCTGTACCACGGCACCATCACGCACTCGCTGCTCGGGTGGGCGTCGACGCACCCGGGTCCGTACAACATGGCCAACGTGGTGCGCGAGTGCGTCGGGGCGACCGCAGCCGGGTCGCTGATGCGACGCGACGTGTTCCTGCGCGTCGGCGGGATGAACACCGACTTCCCCGCCAACTACAACGACGTCGACCTGTCGATGACCGTGCGCCACGCGGGCTACCGCATCCTGTGGACGCCCGAGGCGAGCTGGTACCACTTCGAGAGCCGCAGCTTCTCCCACCCGATCGACCCGGCCGAGACGGCGCTGATCGAACAGCGGTGGGGGCGCGAGCTGTACGTCGATCCGTACTCCAACCCGAACCTCACTCCGGGACGCAACGACTGGCTCGAGCTACCCGGTCGATCCGGCGCGCCGCCCTACGAAGACCTCCCCGACGGTCGCCGCTCCTGGGGCTGACACCGAGCAGAGTCGCGCCCACGCGGCCGGATCGGGTCCGACCCACTGGGGATTCGTTCAGAGGCGGCGCCTGATCGCTCCGGAGATGCGGCGGGTCTGGTCGCTCACTCGTCGAGCGAGAGGAGTGTCGGCGAGTCGCTGGTCGTCGTCGAGGTTCCAGCACCGGAAGCCGACGGTGACCTCCACCGAGCGCACGGTCGGGGCCAGAGCGGGGTCGATGTCGAGCAGGAGGTGACCGCCGGGCCGGTGTGCGAACCGGCTCCGGTCGATCGGGTGCGCATCGACCCACGTCAGGTCGTCGTCATCGAGTTCGACGAGGCGGGTTCCCTCGTCGAAGGTCCGCGTCGTCGTCAACCTGACCGCGAAGTGGGCGACCTGGACGAGTGCCGCATGTTCCCCTGCGTCGAAGCGCAGGCTGCGCAGCGATCCGACGTCACCGACGAGGCGGATCACCGACCAGCCCGCCGGAGCGACGTGGACGGCGCGTGCGATCTGCACCTCGGCCAGGTCGGATCCGACCTCGAACGCCGCCAGGCGTGCCACGCCCGACTCGCTCTCCGGTGCCAACCGGTCGAGTGGCACGCCGGCCTGCTGGGCGGCCAGTTGGGCGGTCAGCGACGGGTTCACCGCTCCCGCCAGTCCGGCGATCCAACTGCGGCCGTGGGGGTCGAGCAGGTCGACGTCACGTGCCGTGGCGTACTTCGTCGCAGCGGCGAGATCGCCCCCGGCGATCGACTGGAAGGAGGTGCCGGCGACGTCGTCGTGCGGCCACGCACCGAGCGCTTCGGCGAGATGCGGGCTCGGGGCCGTGACCGAATCCGACAGGAGGTGCGCGAACGCGGCCCGGAGATCGGAGTCGAACCAGTGGTCGTCGGTGAGGTCGCTGAGCCCGGTGGTGCGGTCGGCGAGACGGTCGACGACGAGACGCATCGCTCGCTGAGCGGACTGCAACGTCGGAGGGATCGGGTCGTGATCGACCGGTCGGCTCACGGGTTCGCCGGCCTCGTCGACGTCGATGAGGGTGCCGATGGCCGGGGTCATGATCCGCTCGATCGTGTCGGCGTGGTGAGCCACGGCTCGGCTGTACACCGATGCCGGAGCGTCGTCGGTGACGTTGGGCAGGTACGACAGCATCCGTGCGCCGCGTGCGAGACGTTCCTCGCCCGGCGCGGACAGAGCGAGGTACAGGCCGATCACCTCGTGGTCGATCCCACCGGCGCGCAGGATGCGGGTCAGCCCCTCCTGGATCGTGCCGCCCCAGCCCACGTCGGCAACGACCAGAGGGCCGTCGCCGAGCACGAGTCGCTCCCGGAGGTACGTGAGCACACGGGAGCGCAACTCGGCTGCGTGTTCGACGATCTGCGCGCGCAGCACGCTGTCCGCGGCCAGCGCTTCGTAGGCCTCGGCGATGTGGTCGGGGTCGGCCGCATCACCACCGAAGGCCGCCCGGACGCGTTCGGGGTCGCAGTCGAACGCCCGCACGACGTGGTCGACCGTCAGCCCGGATCGTCGAGCCAGCGCCGTGGACAACTCCTCGGGCGTCGCCTCGATCACGGCGGCGCGCATCGTCACCCATCGCGACACGTGGATCGGCACGGGCGTCGGTTCGGTGACGCGCCCCGTCGCCGTTGCGTCGAGCAGGTCGACGATCGTGGCTCCCTCGCGCAACATGCAGTGCACGTGCGTCGCGCCGAGATCGTGGGTGGTGGCGGCGACCCAACGGGTGAACCCGGTCAGCACGGGGCCGACCACGGCCGCGCCGAACTGGAACGACGGATCCCGCCCGAAGCGACCCGCGCCGACGAGTACCGCACGGGTGGCCGCCGAGATCCCGAGGTCGGTCCCCGACGCGGCGGACCACGTACGGATCGGGAGTGGCGGCAGGTCGACGTGGTGGTGTGACCACGGGATCTCGACGTGCACCGGGTGGGCTCCGAGCTTCGTCGCGGTCTCGGCATCGGCGATCTCGTTGTCGCCGACGTGCGCGACTCGATCGCGATCGACACCACGTCCATCGATGATCCGGGCGAGCAGACCGTGGGCCTTGCCGAGACGGTGGTCGGCGGACGTGACCACCTCGTCGACGAGGCTCATGTCGACACCCGCTGCGGCCAGGACCGTCTCGAGCTGGGGTGACGTGAAGTAGATGTCGCTCACGAGCACGACGGGCACACCCGCATCCTTCGCCCGCCGCAGGGCGTCGACGGCTTCGGGGATCGGCTGGAGCAGCTCGGATTCGAGCGCCAGTTCCGCCTCCCGCATGACCGTGCGGTCACCCCACGTCGCAGGCATCCGGTCCCAGATCTCGTCGAGCGTCACCTCGGGCGCGGCCACCTGTGGATCCACGATCAACTGAGCTTCGGTGATGTCGGACGACCCCTCGACCAGCTGCCGGCGACGCCGCTCGGACCAGTCCTGACGCGCCCTGCGCTCGGCCGCCCGACGCGCCGAGGCGAACACCGCCGGGGTGACGTGGTCCGGGAGCTGGATCCGGTGTGCAAGGCAGACGAAGACGTCGCCGGGCGTGGCGGCCGGGCGCGTGACGAGCGTGTCGAACACGTCGGAGGTGACGAGATCGACGCGGCCACCCGCGAGGAGGTCGGCGAGGCGCTCGAGGACGGTCGGCTCGCTCCACGCGGAGTGCGACGTGCCCAGCACGTCGAAGCGTTCGACCCATGCGTCGGGGTGGGTGCCCCGCGCCCGCGCGATGTCGTGCTGGTGCTCACGGCCGTCGGCAGGCTCGTGTTCGACACCTGGTTGGTCGCCGGAACCGAGTTCGGGCGGAGCGTCCGCCGGCACACGCAGCACGACGTCCGGACGGACGATCGCAGGGCGACCGTCGGCTGCGAGGCGTGCGCACAGGTCGGCGACGGCGACGTCGATCGACACGCCGGTGAGGAGCCCACCGGCCGCTTCGAACGTGGACCGCCGGATCGTGAACCCGGCAGGGGCGAGCGCCGACACCTCGCGGGCGACGAAGAACGCTCCCCACGGGCCGGGCGCGTCGCCGGGTTCGCCGACGAGACGATCATCCAAGGTCGGCTGGACGACCCGACCGATGCTCACCAGACGATCGTTCGAGTCGACGATCTTCGGCCCGGCGGCGCCCACGCCGTCGTCGAGCACTTCGACCGCGAGCGCCATGGCCCACTCGGCGTCGTCGCGTGCGTCGGGGTGCGTGTCGGGAGCGAGGAGACAGATCACGTCGGCTTCGGACGCGATGACCGCAGCGTTGACGTCGTCGACCGACGACTCGGCAACGATCCTGACGACGTCGATCGACGGCTCGTCGACGGTGTCGAGCGGCCCGAGGAGGACCGATGTGGTGGGTGTGCCGTCATGGATCACCGTCGTGGCCGTGCGGGCGATCCCCCTCCGGTCGAGTGCGGCCTGCGCGCACCGGCGCACTGCGTCGCACATCTCGGGCTTCTCGTTCGCGTCGAGGGCGCTCGAGCCGCTGATCGCCCGCCACGAGTAGAGGACTCGTGGAATGTGCCCCACGCGTCGGCCCGCGGCCTCCGAGCGCTCGATCACCCGCAGCCAGAAGTCGTAGTCCTGGGACGGCTCGAACTCGCGCTGCACCCGAATGTCGCCGATGGCGTCGCGCCGACCGGCCACGAGGTGGGCCAGGTAGTGATGACCCAGGTGACGACGCGGGCTGTAGTCGGGCTTGGGATAGTCGGCGAGCACCACACCGTCGGCGTCGATCAGTTGTTCGTCGGTGTAGACGACGTCGTGATCGGGGTGATCCCGGAAGTGCCGGACCAGCGCGTCGACGGCATCGGCGTGGACGACGTCGTCGTGGTCGCAGATCGTGACGATCGACCCGCTCGCGGCATCGATGCCGTCGTTGGTCGCGACGGAGATCCCACCGTTCACCGGGCGACGGATCAGCCGGCGGTTCGATGCGAGACCGACCCACTCCTCGAGCAGCGCGACCACCACGGGATCCGTCGAGGCGTCGTCCACCGCGATGCACTCCCAGTCCGACGACGTCTGTCCGGCGATCGCATCGAGCTGTGCGACGAGGACTGCAGGTGGTGGGTCGTACACGGCCAGCACGATCGACACCGTCGCATCGGCGGTCGGCGCGACCGCCCGGATCCGGGACGTGCCGGAGCGTTCGAGAGGTCGTCGTGGCACGCCGAGATGCTACCGAGGTCGCCCGGACCGCTTCCGGACCCGCATCGGGCGCCCGTCGGGACCGGTGCGTTCCGCGCCTGACGGAAACGTGTGCGACCGGACTCGGCCAGCGGCCTCGGGCGCACGAGTTTCGGCACGGAAGCGACGGCACGGCGGTGACATCGGCGAGCCGGACCGAGGGTCGGAGTGTCACCACGGGAGGACGGGCGGTCCCGACGACGCAGGAATGCGTCTCTACACTCGCCCGGATGTCCATCACCCGTGTCGACGTCGTCGTGCTGACGTTCGACCCTTCGCCGGGGATGCTCGAGGACGCGATCCGATCGCTGCTCGATCACACGCCGTCGGGTGGCGACACGGCGGTACGCATCCACGTCGTCGACAACGGGCGACGCGGAGCCGACCTGCTCGCGGCTGCCACGTGGGACGGACGTCCGCTCGACGAGATGGTCGACGTGACGGTCACCGATCACAACGGTGGCTATGCGGGTGGGATGAACGTCGGGATCGACGCAGCGGTCGACGACGACGCCGACGTGATCGTGCTGCTCAACGATGACGTGATCGTGACCGACGGATGGCTCACTGCGATCCTCGCCGAGTTCTCCGCGGACGATGTCGGAGCAGTGCAGCCACTGCTGGTCACCCCGGGCGGCACCGAGATCAACAGCGCAGGCGTCGTCCTCGACCGTTTCGGTGCCGGTCGTGATCGTCTGCGGGGCGACGCGGTCGCCGCAGCGGGTCTCGACGCCGTCGACATCGACGTGTTCACCGGAGGGGCGCTCGCCCTGTCGCGTGCGTTCGTCGACGACGTCGGCCGGTTCGACGAGCGGTTCTTCCTCTACTACGAGGACGTCGACCTGGCGCTCCGGGGCCGTCGTTCCGGGTGGCGGTACCGGCTCGCGCCGACATCGCTCGTGGAGCACCGGGGGAGCGCGACCACGGCCGATCTCGGCGACCGGGTCGTGTTCCTGCGCGAGCGCAACCGCCTCTGGTCGGTGGCGATGCACGGCCCGGCCTCCCAGATCGCTCGTGCGTCGTGGCTGTCGGTCCGCCGCCTCCGGCACGCCCCGCAGCGGGTCCATGCTCGCGCGCTCCTCCACGGAGTCGTCGGCGGGGGGCGGCGACTCGGCGAGCGTGCCGTCGCCCGGGCGACCGAACGTGCGGTCGGCCGACCGGCGTCGGACGTCGAGCCGGAGCCCGACGGCGGTCGGACGGACACGGGATCGACGGTCGGTCGCACTCCGATCACTGGGTTGCCGCGCCGGGTCGTCGCGAGCCGGCGCACTCGATCCGACGGCCGACGGGCGCGGCGCGTCGTCGGCACCCCCGGCGTCAACATCGTCGGCTACCACCACATCAGCAGTGGTCTCGGGAGCTGCGCCCGGCTGATGTACGCTTCGCTGCAGGCGGCGGGCGTCCCGGTCGTCGAGATCGACAACGACCTCTCCTCGAGCCCGCGACGCCGACCGGCTCGTCCGGTCCCCGTCGACCTCCACGACACCACGATCGCGATCGTCACGGCCTTCGAGTTCGACCACTTCGTCGAACGTTTCCCGCAACTCGTGGGACCCGGCAAGCGGATGATCGCCTGTTGGCTGTGGGAGCTCGAGGAGATCCCACAGCAGCACGTCGATGCAGCACGCCACACCCACGAGGTGTGGGCCACCACGACGTTCGTCCGCGACGCCTACGACGCCGTGATCGGCGACGAGGTCCAGGTCCGACTGGCACCGTTCCCGCTCGAGACCCCGACGCCCTCGACCGGCGGGGTCACGGCCTGGCGCAGGCAGTGGGGCGACGACACCGTGTTCGTGGTCAGCTTCGACTACCTGAGCATCGTCGAGCGCAAGAACCCGATCGGAGCGATCCGGGCGTTCCGAACCGCGTTCGACGAGACCGATGTGGCGGTGCGACTCGTCGTGAAGTCCATCAACGGCCACCATCGACCCGACGACGTCGATCGGGTCGCCGCGGAGTGCGCAGGCGACCCCCGGATCGAACTCGTCGACGAGCATCTCGACGACGACCGCCACCACGGCCTGCTCGCCGCCGCCGACGTTCTGGTGTCGTTGCACCGCAGCGAGGGGTACGGCCTGCATCCCGCCATCGCCATGTGGTTGGGCACCCCGGCCGTGGCCACGCGCTACTCCGGCGTGGTCGACTTCATGGACGACGACGTCGCCGCGATGGTCGACCACGAGTTGGTGGCCGTGACCAACGGCCAGGGCATCTACCCCGAGTCGGCGGTGTGGGCCGAGCCCGACCTCGCCGATGCGGCGCGCCAGATGCGTCGACTCGCCGATGACGCCGACCTGCGCCGGAGGCTCGGTCGCGCCGGCCATCGACGCATCGCCGACCAGCCGACACCGTCCCAGTTCGGCGAGGGCTACGCCGCCCTGCTGCGCTCGCCCGGACGCACGTCCGCCGATGCGCCCGACGCCTTCTTCACCGGACTCGACGCCGCCCGGTCCGCGTACGCGACCCGGATCCGCCAACGCCTCCGCGGCCTCGCCTGGCCCGACACCGCACGCCGTTAGGGTCACCCCGATGAGGGCCGGAACGATCGTCGCATCGAACTACCTGGCCATGGCCCGGGTGCTCGGCGAGTCATTTCTCGAACACCACCCCGACTCGACGTTCTGCGTGCTCGTGGTGGACGACGGCCCCGCCGACCTGCCCGAGAGCATCGGTGTCGTACGCCTGGGTGACCTCGACCTCGCACCCGCCGACGAACGCATGATGCGCACGGTCTACGACGTGATGGAGTTCTCCACGGCGGTCAAGCCGGCGTTCCTGCGCCACCTGCTCGCGGCCGGGCCGCAGACCGAAGCGGCCTGTTACCTCGATCCCGACATCCAGGTGTTCGCGTCGTTCGATGCGCAGGTCGACGCCGCCCTCGAACACGGCATCGTGCTCACGCCACACGTGCTCGCGCCCGTCCCGCGAGACGGCATGCGCGTGGACGAGGAGACGATCATGCAGTCGGGCATGTACAACTGCGGGTTCCTCGCAGTCGGTCCGTCGGCCGGTCCGTTCCTCGACTGGTGGGACGAACGGCTGCGTTTCGACGCCCTGGTCGACTTCGGGCGTGCGCGATTCACGGACCAACGGTGGGTCGACTGGGTGCCGTCGCTGTTCGACTTCACCATCGAGCGCGACCCCGGGATGAACGTCGCGTGGTGGAACATCCACGACCGTCCCATCGATCTCGCCGAGTCGGGTCCGATCGTCCAGGGCGTCCCGCTGCGCTTCGTCCACTTCAGCGGCTACGACCCGCAGCAGCCAGGCCTGCTGTCCAAGCACCAGATGCCGCGGCCGCGCACCGACCACGCGATCGGTACCGGGATCCGCACACTCGCCGACGCCTACGGCGCGCGTCTGATCGAACTCGGGCACGTGGTGAGCCGGCGGCGCGAGTACCCGTGGAACCGTTCGCACGACGGGGTGGAGTTGACCACCGACCTGCGGCGTGTCGTGCGCGACGCAGCGCTCGACGAGATCGACCGCCTCGGCGAGGTCCGGACCGTTCCGGACGCCTTCGACCCCACATCCGATTTCGCCGCGTGGGTCGCGGCCCGCACCGGCCATCGGGCCGCGCCGGCCTCCACCACCGACTCCACCACACCCGGCATCACCCGCACCGCCCCGAAGGTGGTGCATGGGTCGAAAGTGGTGCGGGGGTCAGACACCCGCACCACCGACACCCGCGACAACACGGTCGGTGATGAGGACGAGCGGAGGAACTACGACGTCGAGTTCGAATGGACCGACGCACACGGCCACGCCGTGCGACTGCTGCTCGATCACTGCGAGCCCGGCGTCGTCGTCGACCTCGGATGCGGCTACGCCCCACACGCCGAGGTCCTGCGCGATGCCGGATTCGAATTCGTCGGCCTCGACGTCGACGAGACGTCGTTGCAGGGCCTCGCCGATCGTGGCTTCGTCGCGCGCCGTGCCGACCTCGGTCGACCGGATCAGCTCGAGGAGATCATCGCGGCCGGACTCGCCGACCTCGGGAGTCGCTCGGACGTGGTCGCCGTGATGGCGCTCGACGTGCTCGAACACCTGGTCGAGCCCGAACTCCTGCTGGCGATGCTGTCGGACTGGATGCGACAGTTCGACACGGCGGTGTTGGTGACGAGCGTGCCGAACGTGGCCCACCGCGACATCGCCGCCAAGCTCCTGGCGGGACGCTGGGACGTCACCCAGACCGGGCTGCTCGACCACACCCATCTGCGTTTCTTCACCGATTCCTCGATCACGGAGGTGATGGCGTCGGCCGGCTTCGCCGAGGCGATGCGCAACGATCGCACCGCGTTCCGTTCCGACCAGCGGTGGCCCGCCGGGTCTCCCTTCACCAGCCCGCACACGCCGCTGGCATCGACCGTCGCTGCGATCCGCGACCTCGCCGACGCTCACGGGGACACCTATCAACTGATCCGCGGCTACCGGGTCGACGCAGGCCCGTCGGCTCCCACGCTGATGGTGGCCGATCCGAGTCCGGCGGGCGTCGCGCTCACCGTGATCGCCGATCCGGGCCTCGACGCCGACGGCCTCGCCGCGTTGCGGGTCCAACTCGACGCACAGACCGCTGCGGACTGGGAACTCCTGGCCGTCGAGCGTCCGGTCACGGGCGGCGCCGAACGAATCCTGGCGCTCGACTCGCTCCTCGCCGAGGTGTCGGGTGCGTACGTGGCGTTCGTGGAACGCGGTGAACGGGTCGACCCGCGGTGGGTCGAGCAGTTCGTCGCAGCGATGACCGTCACGGTGGCGGGCGGCGCGCTCGACGCCGACGTGAGCGGCCGCGTCCTGCGCTGTGCCCTCGAGGCGTCCGACTCCGGGTCGGAGGATCCCGACGCTCCCGTCGCCGTGTCGCCTGCGTCGGCCGCGTTCGCGTTCCCGACGTCCGCTGTTCGCTCGCTCGGCGGTGGATTCGACGGCCTCGCGCATCCGGCGCTCCGCCTGCGCGGCGAACTGGTTCCGTACTGCGGAGAGACGGCCACGGACGTCGCGGCGGTCACGGCGTCGGACGCAACTCCGGAGGGAGACGACGGTCCGGCCGACACCGCCAGAGCTCTCGACTCGTCGCCGGTCGCCGCGATGCTGCGATCGGCCGCCGAACTCCCCGGCGTCGTCGAGGCGTTGCACGCCGAGATCGACCACCTCCGTGCTGCGAACATGCGACTGACGGAACACCGGGACCGGCTCGTCCGCGACAACGAATGGCTCAACTCCGAGTTGGCGCCCGTCCCCGTCCGCGTCGTCCGCCGGGTCCTGCGACGCAACGCCTCCCCCGACTGAACCCGACGGCATCGGGCACATCCCCGGTCTGCGTGACACTTCCGGTCGCCCGGACGCCCGAAAGTGTCACGCAAACGGGTGGTGGAGCAGGGTGCCGATGGTGGCGACCATGTCTGCTTCGTCGGGACGTGCGGCCATCCGTGATCGGGCGGCGGCGCCGAGCGCCCGCCGTCGATCGTCGTCGCCGACCAGTTCGCGCAACGCGGTGACCGCGTCGTCGAGGTCGGGGTCGGCCCACTGCGTTCCCGTCGGATAGATGGTTCCGCCGTCGGCGGCATCGATCATCGAGAACCCGACGAGGCGCGCACAGGTGTCGTTCATGAAGTCGAGGTTGCCGGAGTAGCCGGTGGCGATGCACGGCACTCCCATCCACATCGCCTCGGCAAGATGGGCGCCGAAGCCTTCGCCGCGATGCAACGACACGAGCACGTCGAGGTGGGAGAGGAACGCGAACTGGTCGGAGCGGGACAGGTGTGCGTCCCAGACGCGGATGTCGCGGCGCCCGGCAGCCCGCTCGAGCAGATGCCCGTGTGGCTCGGGGTGCATCTCGGCGTTGAGCGTCTTGATCACGAGGATCGGACCCTCGTCCTCGGTGAACGCCTGTACGAACGCGTCGATCGTGGCGAGCGGGTTCTTGCGTTCGAGGACGCTGAAGTGGTCGAACGTGACGCCGACCACGGTGCGATCGCCGGTGTCGGCGAGCGGTTCGAACGACGACCGGGCCCGCGACGAGGGAACCGGCTCGGCGATCGGGAGCGGGACCCGCCGGACCGGCACGGTGCCGACCCGCTCGAATGCGTCGCGGACGAAGTCGGTCGCGACCCACACCTCGTCGACCAGATCGAGCCCACGGACACCGGCGTCGGACAGCTGCGACATCTCCCAGAAGCAGTACGCGATCATCCGGTCCGTCGCCTCGAACAGTTCGGGGTGCCACTCCTGCAGCACCGGGAGCTGGTCGGCGGCGACGACGGCCAGCGTCGTCCGGTGAGCGATGACCTCGTCGGTGGGGAACGGCGGATCGACCGCCGGGCTCGGGGCGCCCGAGAAGGCCAGCGACGACGAGTCCACGCCGTGTTCGGGGATCGCACGCGCCATCAGGCGACCGATGTCGCCGAGTGCCAGCTGTTTGCCCAGGTAGCCGACGACGTTCACGCCGTCGCCGAGCGTGGCCTCCACCGGCCAGGCCGGCACGGGCGACGTAGCCGACGTGATCCGGTCATCGACGACGTCGGACGGGTTCTCGTCCGGTTCCTGCCGCGGGGGATCGGGGCGGGGGGCCGTGTCGTGCGGCCGAGCGGATCGCCTCGCGCGCACACGACGGACGACGGGACGGAGGAGGTCCTTGCATCTCGACACGGCCGACACCGAGCGGACCGTAGCGGCGAGACGACCTCGAGTCGGGCGCGATGCCATGTGGAGCACCCTCCTGCGACCACGATGCCCAGCGTCCGACCCTGCGGCCGCTGCCCTGCGTGACCGGCGGTTCACTGTCCGGTTCCGGTCCTGGTACTCCCTGAGTAACGTCCTCGGCGTGGAATCCGAGTCGACCTCAGTGATCGAACGCGGTCGTGCACTGGTGCGCGACGCGACACGGTCGGCCCGACGTCGGATCGCCGAGCGGACGTCGCTGATCGATCCGCCCGAGGTCGATCACGCCCGTCGGAACGCAGCATTCGGGGCCCACCGCAGGATCGGCGTCGTCCACATCCCCAAGTCGGCCGGCAGCTCGGTGTCGGCTGCGCTGGAGGAGGCTCTCGCCGACCGGACGTGGTCGCCGTGGGACTTCGACCCGGCGATGTTCGGCCCACTGCGAGACGAGCCCGTCCCCCCGACCGAGATCCCCCGCGTCATCCCGGACCCGGCGAGACTGCGAGAGTTCGACGCCGCGTCCGGGCACTTCGCTCTGTCCACGATGCTCGCCGGCTTCGATGCCGCCGACCTCGTCATGCTGCTGCGTGAACCGCGCAGCCGGTTGCTGTCGCACTACGAATACTGGCGGGGCCTCCCGGCGAACCTGCGCAGCGAGGACAGCACGTGGTCGGTCACCGCGTACGCCCGGGAACTCGATTTCGACGAGTGGCTCGTCGACCCGCGTACGGCGTACCAGACCGACAACGTCGTCGTACGGACCCTCCTCGACGGTCATGCGGCGATCCCGGACGACGATTTCATCGACCGGCGCGACCTCGCGTCGTTGACCGCACAGGCCGTGCGCACCGCGGCGTCGATCGGGTGGGTCGACGTCGTCGAGAGGGGACCCGCGATGTGGGACGGTCTGGCTGAGCGGATCGACCGGCCGCTCGACCGGCCGCAGGTGAACACGACCGAACGTCGTGCGGATCTGCCCACGAATGTCTCGGCCATGTTGTCGGATCGTGCCGTCACCGCGCTGCACCACAGCACGTCGGGGGACCGGGCGATCTGGACCGCTGTGGCACGCCGTCGTGGGATCGACGACCCCGACCTGCTCGCGGAGACCGCCTGGTACCGCAGGATGGGCACCACCCTCGACGCCCAGTCGACAGCTCCGGCACTCCTCGATCGGTCGGACTGAGCGCCGAGGTTCAAGATCGCGTCGGTTCGTGCCGATCAACGAGCGTGACGTCATTCGAACCACCGTCGCCTTTCGCGCCTCCCGCCCCCTTCGTCCCAGTCGACCCGGAGCCGATGGTCGCCCCGGTGTTCTCGCCTCCTGCGGCGATCGAGATCGTCGACGTCGGCGTCGCGCTGTCCACCCTCGACCCGAGCTGGACCGTGTACACCACGCCACGGATCGGCCTCGATCGGCCCGACTTCCTCGCGGTCCACGACCGCTTCGGCGTGTGCATCATCCACGTCCTCGACTGGACTCCGGACACCACGTGCGTCCTCCCCGACGGGCGCATCGGTCGACTGGGTGTCGACAACCAGTGGGCCCCGATCCCGCTCGACCCGCGCATCCCCGCCGCACGCAGCCGCTCGTCGATCTTCGACCAGTTCTACGCGATGCCCGAACACGGCGGCTCACCCACGGCGGCGATCCGCAGCGTGCTGATCCTCCCGGCCTTCACCACCGCTGCGGCCGGCGGCGTGTTCCCCCGATCGGACAACGATCGCCTCGCCCTCGTAGGCATCTCGGGTGGCGACGCCGTTGCGTTCGACATCGGCGAGGTGGTCCGCGGGTTCGGCTGCCAACCTCCGCCTGCACCCTCGATCGAGAAGCTGCGCCGCCACGTCGCCGCAGTTCCCGACTCCGTTCGACGCTCGTCGTGGGACCCGACCACCCCGCAGTCGATCATCGACATCGCGGAGAATCCTTCACAGCATCAGCACCGCCGGATCGACGGTGCGGCCGGCGCGGGGAAGTCGTCGGCCCTCGCGGCGCGTGCGGCCCGCCTCGCATCGGACGGCAAGCGGGTCCTCGCGCTGTCGTTCAACGTCACGTTCGCCAACGGGCTGCGCTCGATGGTCGACGGCTACTGCCGCCAGATCGGTGCCGATCCGACGCTCGTCACGTGCGCCAACTTCCACTCGTTCTGCACCCGCGTCGTGTCCGACGCGGAGTTGACCGGTGGCCACCTCGAAGCAACACGCGGCGCGCCGTGGACCGTCGCGATCGTCGAGAAGGCCGCACAGGCGTACGTCCAGGGTCGGGGTCCCCTGTTCGACGCCGTGATGATCGACGAGGGTCAGGACTTCACCGACGCGTGGTGGGACCTGCTCCACGACCACGTCCTCGTCGCCGGCGGCGAGACGTTGCTCGCCGTCGATCGGACGCAGGACATCTACGGGCGAACCGAGTGGCTGGACGACCCGCGACGATCCGACGCGCTCGGCGTCGAGACCGTGGGTCTGTCGACGACGATGCGACTCCCCGACGACCTGCTCGCGCTCACCAACGAGTTCGCGACCTCGAAGCTCGACGGGTCGTTGCAGTTGCCGACCCCGTCGATGGACACGTCCGCCGATCACGGATCGGTGCGGCGATGGGGCGACGTCGCCCGCGTCAACGACATCGGAACGGCGATCGGGCAGGAGGTCGTCGAACTCCTCGCATCGGACCCGACGTTGCGCCCGAGGGACATCGCGTTCGTGTGCGACTACCACCACGACGGCGTGCGCGCCGCCGCCGTGATCGAGCGCGCGGGCATCGCCGTGCACCACATCTTCAGTCGCGACCCCGACGATCCCCGTCGTCGCCGCAAGCACCGGTTCTGGACCGACGCCGACGCCGTGAAGGGGTGTACCGCCCACAGCATCAAGGGATGGGACTCCACCGCCGTGGTGTTGGGCATCGGTGCCGACGATCGCGCCAAACGCCTCGCGTACGTGGCGATGACACGGGTGCGCCGGTCGCCGGATCGTCCGTCGATCGTGTCCGTCGTCAACGCCGACGCAGCGCTGCGACCCTTCGGAGAACGTTTCGTCGCCGGGACGGCATCGCTCGGCGCTGCCTCCTCGACCCATGCGTCACCCCCGCCGCCACCACCACCGCCTCCGGTCACCGTGCAGCCGCCGCCTGCGCCACCCGCACCGAACCAGTCGGCGCCGTCACCGATGCGGGCGCCGTCACCGTCGTCGCCGTCACCGATGCGTGCGCCCGAACCGAACCAGACGACGCCGCCTCCGCCCGCTCTGGTGCCGCCCGCGCCGGCTCCGTTCGCACTCGTCGAGCCGGCGATGATCGCGACCGCCTCGGGGCTGGACGCCCCGGCGCCGGCGTTCGCCCCGCCACCGCAGCACTGACGCCCCGAGACCCGATCGTCGGGTACTCCGGCGGCCCGATCCCATCACCCGCCTGCGACCGAGCGGGTGTCAGGATGCCGAGGGACCGTCGACGATCGGGTTGTCCTGCTTGTCCTTCTTCGCGGCCTTCTGGGCCTTCTTCCACTCCCGCACCGCTGCGAGCGACGCCTCGTCGTGGATGTCGGCCACCGAGCGGGGAACGTCGTCGCCGAACTTGCCCGCTGCGTCTCGCCAGTCGTCGGGCTGCACACCCTGCGTCTTCGCGAGGATGGCCACGAAGATCTTCGACTTCTCGTCGCCGTACCCGGGGAGCGCTCTCAGCCGCCGATGGATCTCGCGTCCCGACTCGGCGTCGCGCCAGATGTTGCCCGCATCGCCCTCGTAGTCCTCGACGAGTGCGATGCACACCTGGTGGATCCGCTTGCCCATCGACCCCGGGAAGCGATGGATCGCCGGCTTGTCGCAGCACACGGCGACGAAGTCGTCGACGTCCATCGCGGCGATGCGAACCGGGTCGAGGTGCCCGAGTCGGGTCCGCAACGTCGAGGGACCCATGAACGCCCACTCCATCGGCACCTGCTGGTCGAGCAACATCCCGATCAGCAGTGCGTTCGCGTCGGTGTTCAGCAGCCCGTCCGCCGCCTCGTCACCGGTGATGTACAGCGATCCCGTCACACTCAGAACGTACTCCGGCCACCCCGTCACGGTGAGCCTGCGCCGGGCCGGGGGCGACCGAGACTCACCGGACCGACGGGACCTGCACGAACCCGGTTGGTCGGTGAGTCTGCGTCGGGCCTGGAGCGACCGAGACTCACCGGACCGATGCGATCCGTACGAACCTGGCTGGGCGGTGAGTCTGCGTCGGGCTGGGAGCGACGCAGACTCACCGAACCGAATGGCTCTTACGCGGTGAAGGAGTTCCAGGGATCGATGGCGTCGGGGTCGATGTCGTAGCGACGCATCGCGTCCTCGACGGTCCCGGCGTCGACCCTGCCGTCGGCGAGGAGACCCGAGAGGGTGGCGACGACGACGTGGCCGGTGTCGATCTCGAAGAAACGACGCAGTGCCTCGCGGGTGTCGGAGCGACCCATCCCGTCGGTGCCCAACGTGGTGAAGGTGCGGTGACCGTCACCACCCGAGGGCAGGAACTGACGGATCTGGTCGGGCACGATGGACATGAAGTCGGTGACCGCCGTGATCGGGCCCGACGACTCGGCGAGTCGCCGAGCGACGAGCGGGACGTGTGCCTCGCCGCTCGGGTGGAGACGGTTGTGCCGCTCGGCGGCCAGCCCGTTCTCGCGCAGCGCCTTGTACGAGGTGACCGACCACAGTTCGGCGCGCACGCCGTAGTGCTCGGCCAGTTCGTTCGCCGCCGCACGGGCAGCGCCCTGCGCCGACCCGGAGAACAGGATCGTGGCCCGCTTCGCGTCCTGGTCGGCGCCCTCGATCACGGGAGCCTCCGCGAACCGGTAGATGCCCTCGACGATCTGCTGCTTCAGGCCCGGCTGACCCTCGACGTCGCCCGGCAACGTCGGCATCTCGTAGTTCTCGTTGTAGAGCGTGATGTAGTAGATCACGTCGGTCCAGTTGGCGTCGAGGCTCCCGCCGTACATCCGCTCGATGCCCGCCTCGACGATCGCGCCGACCTCGTAGGCGTACGCCGGGTCGTAGGCCTGCACCGTCGGCATGGTGGAGGCGAGCACCAGGCTGTGGCCGTCCTGGTGTTGCAACCCCTCGCCCATCAGCGTCGTGCGTCCCGCCGTGGCCGCCATGAGGAAACCGCGGGCGCGGATGTCGGCCGCCTGCCAGATCAGGTCGCCGACCCGCTGGAAACCGAACATCGAGTAGAAGGTGTAGAACGGCACCATCGGCACGCCGCGCGTGGAGTACGACGATCCGGCGGCGATGAAGCTCGACATCGCACCGGCCTCGGTGATGCCCTCCTCGAGGATCTGGCCCTGCTTGGACTCCGAGTAGGAGAGCAGCAGGTCGTGATCGACCGACTCGTACTTCTGGCCCTGCGACGCATAGATCTCGATCTCCTTGAACAAGCCGTCCATGCCGAAGGTTCGGGCCTCGTCGGGGATGATCGGCACGATCCGCTCGCCGACGTTGGCGTCACGTGTCAGGTTCCGCAGCAGCCGGGTGAAGCCCATCGTCGTCGACACCTCCTGGCCACCCGAACCACCCCACATCTCGGCGTAGGCCTTCGCATCGGGCATCGACATCGCCTTGCGGACCCGCGTGCTGCGGCGCGGGATCGATCCGTCGAGCGCACGGCGACGCTCCATCATGTACTGGTACTCGACGGAGTCCTCGGCAGGCTTGAAGTACGGCGGATCGTCCGCCTCGATCGAATCGGCGGGGATCTCGTCGTGGAGATGCAGGCGGTCGCGCAGGGCGACGATCTGCTTCTTGGTCATCTTCTTGATCTGGTGCGTCGAGTTGCGACCCTCGAAGCCCTCGCCGAGCGTCCAGCCCTTGACCGTCTTCGCGAGGATCACCGTCGGGCGACCCGATCCGAGGTTGTCGACGGCCGCCTTGTACGCGGCGTACAGCTTGCGGTAGTCGTGGCCACCACGCGGCAGGTTGCGCAGGTCGTCGTCGGACAGGTGCGACACCATCTGACGCAGCCGGTCGTCGGGCCCGAAGAAGTGGTCGCGGACGTAGCCGCCGTCCTCGATCGCGTAGCGCTGGTACTCACCGTCGACCGTGCTGTTCATCTTGTTCAGCAGTACGCCGTCCTTGTCCTGGGCGAGCAGGGGATCCCACTTCGAACCCCACACGACTTTGATGACGTTCCAGCCGGCGCCGCGGAACGTGGCCTCCAACTCCTGGATGACCTTGCCGTTGCCGCGCACCGGGCCGTCGAGGCGCTGCAGGTTGCAGTTGACGACGAACACCAGGTTGTCGAGGTTCTCGCGCGACGCGAGGGAGATCGCACCGAGGGTCTCGGGCTCGTCGCACTCGCCGTCACCGAGGAACGCCCACACCCGGCTGTTCGACGTGTCGTCGATCTGGCGGTTGTGGAGGTAGCGGTTGTAGCGGGCGTGGTAGAGCGAGGTGATCGGGCCGAGGCCCATCGACACCGTCGGGAACTCCCAGAACTCGGGCATCAGCCGCGGGTGCGGATACGACGACAGGCCGCGACCGCCACGACCGATCTCTCGCCGGAAGTGGTCGAGGTCGTCGGCCGTGAGTCGACCCTCCATGAACGCCCGGGCATAGACGCCGGGCGCGGCGTGACCCTGGAAGTACACGTGGTCGCCGGGCGTGCCGTCCTCGTTGCCGCGGAAGAAGTGGTTGAACCCGATCTCGTACAGCGCCGCCGACGAGGCGAACGTGGACAGGTGCCCACCGATGCCGTCGGCCATCTTGTTCGCCTTGACCACCATCATCGCGGCGTTCCAGCGCACGAAGGCCCGGATCCGGCGCTCGATGTGCTCGTCGCCCGGGAACCAGGGCTCCTGCTCGAGGGGAATCGTGTTGACGTACGGCGTGGACACCGTGGCCGGGAACGACACCTGGGACTCGTTGGCCCGATTCATCAGCCGCGTCAGCAGATAGCGCGCACGGGTCTTTCCGTGCGTTTCGACGACGGCATCGAGGCTGTCCAACCACTCATCGGTCTCGGTCGGGTCGATGTCGGGCAGCTGGTGCGCGTATCCGTCGAAGATCATGTCGGTCATTCTTGCAGCGTTCTCCACAGTGACCGGTCGGTAACTTCTCCGACCACCCCATCGCCTCGCACGAGGTGTGGAGTGGGTCAGACCCCTGCCACACCCAGGTGGTGTGGAGTGGGTCAGACCCCTGCCACACCGCGTGTCGCCCGTCGGGTCGGGCCGTGTCGTGGCGCGCCGAACCCGTCAGGCGTCGATCCACCAGCCGTTGGTGTCGAACACGGTCTGGGCACGCGCCGAGGACGTGAGACACATCCGGCCGTTCGTGACCGACGTGGTGACCGAGTTCGCACCGATCACGCCTGCGCCCGCGTTCGCCGACGACGTGGGCGGCGCGCCGACGCAGCCGAACGCGGTCGCGAAACCCGTCGAGACGGGACGGACCAGCGTGAGCGTCCCGGTCACGGCGGCGGCCGTCGACGGGGCGACGCCGACGTCGAGCGTCTGATCGGCACCGTGCACCGGTGCCCAGCCGCCGGTGCCGTCGCGGGTGTCCAACGTGCGCGTGGCGACGATCGGGACGTAGGCCAGGTCGCCGTCGCGGCCGAACCCGGCGGTCAGGTCGACGACGATGTCGGTCCCGATGCTCGCGTCGACGCAGAACGTGCCGTCCGCCCCGACCGGTACGAACGCCGACGACGACACCGGCGCCCCGGGCGCGAAGTTCAGGGCAGCGGTTCCGGGAGGGTCGTCGCAGCGCGAGGCGGTCAGGAACCCGATGCCGTCGGGACCGACGGAGGTGAGATTCACGGCGACGGCGTCGACCGGTCCGGCCAGCGCCGCTGCGGCGTCGACGACGACGCGCTGCAACCTCCCCGTTCGTCGGGTGTCGTGCAGGCGCGACGGTGTCTCCAGCGGAGACATCCGCTCGCCTGCGGAGCCGGCCACGAACACCCCCTGCAGGTCGACGACGACGTCGGTGTCCTCGCTCGCGAACACGCACACCGTCCGATCGTCACCGATCGGGGTGACGGTGGGAGCGCCGATCGGTCGTCCGGAGCGGAAGTTCAACGTGGCGCCGCTCGGCGGAGCGTCACACGGACCGGTCGACAGGTGCCCGTCGCCGGTGGCGCGCGCCGAGGTGACGTGGAGCGCCACGGCGGTCGCGTCGTCGGGAACACCGTCGGGAACATCATCGGCGACGTCGTCGAGATCGATGCGGAGTCGGGATCCGGCGCGGACCGGGCCGGTGGTCGCCACACGCGTGTCGACGAGTCGCTGCGGTGTTCGCACCACGAAGGTGCTCGCATCGGTCGTCGGGGTCGGGAGTGCCACGTCGCCACCGGTTCGTCGGGCGACGGAGAACCGTTCGGTGAACTCGGTCGCCATCCGGTCCGACCGCCGCCGGTAGCCGTCGGGGTCGAGGTGCACCTGGTCGCCCGATCGGTATCCGCCTGCGTCGAACTCGGCGAGCCAGTCCCAGACGTGCACGTCGTCTCGCTCGGCATCGACGACGCGTAACGCTCGGTTGAACGTGTCGCGGGCCGACGTCGACGACTTGGTGATGGTCGGCCACCAGATCTCGTGGCCCGGACCGATCGACTCGACGACGTGCATGATGCTGTCGACGGCACAGGCGAGGTCGGTGCCGCAGAAGCCGGAGTCGTTCACGCCGAGGTTCACGATCACGTGGCGTGGGTCCCACCCTTGCGATTGCCACCGGTCGATCCAGAACGACGAGCGGTACTCGTCGGCCACCGGGAACTTGCCCGAGGTCGCGCTCCCGGCGGCGCGGAACCGGATCGGTCCCCACCCTCTCGCGGACAGTTGATCGGGCAGCGTCGGCCCGTACAGGCCGGCGCCGAGCAGGACCGAGTCACCGATCACCGTGACGGGTCCGAGGGGGCCGGCCCGGTCGACGGTGATCTCCGTCGCGGCCTCGACGCCCTCGTGGGAACCGCCGACGACGAGGCCGACGCACAGCAGCGTCGTCGCCGTGAGCTTCGACATCGATCGGAGCATCCGACGCCCGGGACGGGTCATCGGGTGCGGCTGTCGACGAGTCGCTGCGGCGGTCGAGGCGCGAAGCCGGCGCCCGTCGTGGCGAGGAGGTCGAACACGATGTGGGCGTTCCCGGTGTTGGAGATGCACAACTTCCCATCGGCGTCGGGCTGGAGCACGACGGCGTTGGCGATGGTCTGGCCCGCCCGGTAGTTGATGTTCGACGTGCTGGGTCGCCCCGACGCGCACGGGTACGCCGTGGCGAAGCCGTCGGTCGCCGGAGCGACGATCGTCAGGTTTCCGATGACGCCAACCGCATCGGCGGGGGTGTGGTCGTCCGACTCGGGAATCCGGATCACGACCGTCGCGTCGACGACACGACCGGCTCCGGTCCTCGTGTCGAGGAGTCGATCGGCGGTGCCGGCGGTGATCGTGGTGTCCTGACCGAACGTCGCGAGGACGTCGACCACCACGTGGGCGTCGCGGTCGGCGGTGAGACACACCCGTCCGGCGGCATCGGTGGGGGCGAACACCAGGTTCGGCGACGGAAGCCACGCACCGAAGTTGACGTTCGACGTGTTCGGCGCCTCGACGCCGCACCGGTGGACGGTCAGGAACCCGGGGCCGTCGGCGCGCGTGACGGTGACGTTGAGCGCCACGACACCTGCGGCCGATGAACCGGGGACCGCGACCACCTCGCGCGCCACCCCCGCCGGTTGGCGGGTTCCGTCTCGCGTGTCGAGCACGCGGGTGGGCTCGTCGCTCGTGATGTCGGCGTCGTGTCCGAACGTGCCGAACCCGTCCACGATGACGTGTCCCGCCCGCTCGTTGAACACGCAGACGTCGCCGGAGGCGCCGAGCGGAACCACCGCAGCAGCGGCGATCACCTGATCGCGCACGTGGTTCAGGTTGCTCGACGGACTCGAGCCCTGTTCGCACGGGAACGCCGACAGGTATCCGCCGAGTCGGCCGCGCACACTCGTGAGGTTCACCGCGGCCGCCACCACGTCGCCCGACGCCACCTGCGCCGGCGTCGCCACGTTCACCCGGGTGATCCCGCCGTTGTCGGGTCGGGTGCGCGCATCGGCCACCGCCCGGGTGATCAGCGACGTGTACAACTCGGCACCCGTCCGGTTCAGGTGGATCGCGTCGTAGGTCACGTCGCTGCGGTCGGCGGCCGCCGCCCAGTCGACCAGCGTCAGTTCGGGGTGCCGGTCGAGGGCGCGCACCAGGTGTTCGTTCACGGTCGGGAAGTACCAGGAATAGGGCTGCACCTGTCGCCAGGCGGCGGGCGTGACGTACTGCTGCTTCACGTCGCGCAGGGTCACCCAGTACACATGCTTGACACCGGCACCGGTGAGCGTGTCGATGATCGAGTCGACACTGCGTTCGAAGCGAGCCGGGTCCCAGAATGGATAGTTGTAGCCGCCGGCGATGACGACGTGGTCGCCTGTGCGGAACAGGTTCGGCCGGACGAAGTTCGACTCGAGTTGCTCGACGAATCGGGCCGGTTCCCCGACCACCACGGCCTCCCAGCCCGGCGGGAACGCGGTCTCGAACACGCCTCGGGTGCCGAGCCCGACGGAGTCGGTGACGAGCATCACCCGCTGGTCGCGCGGCGCCGTTGCCCCCACAGGCGCCCCGCCCGTCGACGCGGTCGCCGTGACGGCAGCGGCGACGGTCGCCATGGCGACCAGGGAACGCGCGATGCGGGAACGTGTGACGAGAGAGCGTGTCGCGAGGGGACGTGACACCGGGCTGCAGGAGGCATGTGCGCAGGAACTCGGGGTCACGGCACCCACCAACCGGTCGTGTCGAAGAGCGTGTGGCCTGCGGTCGATGCCGTGAGGCACAGGCGTCCCGCGCCCGTGACGCCGACCGTCACCGAGTTGGCGATCACCGCCCCCTGGCCTGCGTTGGCCGACGACGTCGCGGTCGACCCGGCGCACGGCTCGGCGCTGACGAAACTGCTGTCGAACGGGTTGACGATCGTGAGGGTCCCCGTCACCGCAGAGGCATCCGGTGGGGCGACCCGGATGTCGAACGTCTGACCGGCGCCGTGGATCGGACCCCACCCGCCCGTCGCGTCGCGGGTGTCGATGGCACGCGTCGGCGCCACGGGCACGAACCGGAGTCCCGGTCCCGTCCCGAAGGTTCCGGTGATGTCGACGGCGATGTCCGTCGACACGTTCGCCCGGACGCAGATCGTGTCGTCGTCGGACACCTGCACGATGGCCGAGGCCGCCCACGCTCCGCCGGTGCGGAAGTTGAGGTTGGCGGCCTCCGTGGGCGTGCCGCACGGGTAGGCGCTGAGGAAACCGTTCTCGGACGCCCGAACCGCCGTGAGGTTCACGGCGACCGCCGACGCCCCTGCGGGGACCGCCACGACGAGTTCGGCGGGTCGAGCGGCACCGCGGGTGTCGACCAGGCGTCGCGGTGTGCCGAGTGGCGTGAGCGTGAGGCCGTCGGGGCTGCCGGTGAACGCACCCTGCAGGTCGACCACGAGATCCGACGCTCCGGAGCTGGACACGCACACGTCGTCGCCCGTGCCGAGGGCGACGATCGTCGGCGCCCCGATCGGTGTCGACGTGCGGTAGTTCACCGTGGATGCGTCGGACGTCTCCCCGCACGGTGTGGCCGTGAAGAACCCGTTCGTGGTGGCTCGCGCCGAGCCGAGGTAGAGCGCGACGGCGGTCGTGCCGTCGGGCACCGCGTCGGCGAAGTCCACGCGACGCGTGGTTCCCGGCGCCAGCGGACCCGAGCCGTCGGACCTCGTGTCGACGATGCGCGTCGACGGCAGCGACACGAACGTGCTGGGAGACCGTCCCGCAGACGGCAGTACGGCGTCGCCCCCCACCCGGGTGCCCCGGGCCATGTCCCTCGTGAACACCTCGGCCATGCGGACCGACCGGGCCCGGTACCCGTCGGGGCTCAGGTGCGTCCCGTCGGGCGACGGGTACTGCGAGAGCTCCGCCGGCCAGTCCCACGTGGTGAAGTCGCTGCGCTCGTCGGCGAACTGGCGCAGGGCTCGGTTCCAGTTCTCCTGCTCCGGGAACTTCGTGTAGAAGCGGGTGATCTGTGGCCACCAGATGCGGTGGCCGGGCCCGATCTCGTCGATCACCCGCTGGATGCTCGTGCGCGCGCACGCGAAGTCCGTGACGCAGATTCCCGAGTCGTTCGCACCCAGGTTGACCAGGACGTTCGGTGCGTCCCAGCCCTCCGCGCGCCAGCGACGGAACCAGTTCCCGGCGCTGAAGTCGCCAGTGCTGCGCGTGTTGTAGCCCTCGCCGGCGCGGAACCTGATCGGCCCCCAGCCGCGCTCGGCGAGACGGTCGGGCAGGGTCGGCCCGTACAGCGCCGAGCCGAGCAGGACCGAGTCACCGAAGACGGTGACCGCTCCGAGGGGGCCCGGAGCGGGGATGTCGATCGCCACCGGCGCGGCCTCGGCCACGCCGTCGCTCGATGCCGCTCCGATCGCCACGGCCGCTGCGGGAACCAGCAGCGTCACAGCGAGGAATCCGTGCGCGAGACGACGCCCGAGGTCGCGCCGTCGTTCCATGATCCTCTCGGTCCCCATCGCGCCGATCGTAGTGGGGGTCGTGAGGTCGGGCGGGTGCCCATGTGGACACTTCGGAGTGGTCGTCGCGGCGATGATCGGCCGTGGCGACCCGAGGTGGCAGGGATCGAACGGGGCGCCAGACCTACACTCGGTCCGAGTGGACGGCGTGACGCAGGACGGCGACTCAGTGTCCCGACGACACGACGGAGCGCAACGCTCGACGTCGGTGATCGCGTACCAACCAGCGCTCGACGGGGTGCGGGCCCTGGCCGTCGCCGCCGTGTTGCTCTTCCACGCCGAGGTCGCAGGTTTCGGAGGCGGATATCTGGGCGTGTCGGTGTTCTTCACGCTGTCCGGATTCCTCATCACCAGCCTGCTCGCCGCGGAGGTCGACACGAAGGGATCCGTCCGCCTCGGAGCGTTCTACGCCCGACGCGCCCGACGTCTCCTCCCGGCCAGCGTCCTGCTCGTGGTGCTGGTGATGGTCGCGTCGGTCACGACCGACTGGTTCGAGGGCGTGACCGACCTGCGGGCGCACATCGTGGGCAGCCTGCTGCAGGTCGCGAACTGGGTGTTCCTCCTCGGTGGCGGTTCGTATCAGGAACTGCTGCAGCAGGCGGCGGGAGCGGCATCACCACTCGAGCACTACTGGTCGCTCGCGATCGAGGAACAGTTCTACTGGCTGTGGCCGGTCGCGTTCGTCGGGATCTGGAAGCTCGGTCGGACGATGCGCGGCCGACTCTGGCTGCTGGGTGCGGTGACCGCCGTCTTCGTCGTGGCCGCGCCGGTGACCGCTGCCGTGTGGGGGAGTGACGCCGCCTACTGGGCGTCACCGGCCCGAGCCGCGGAGATCCTGCTCGGAGCGTTCCTCGCGTTGGCGATCGCCGGCCGGACGGTCCCGTCCGGGTGGTGGGTGCTCGCACCCATCGCACTCACCGTGCTCCTCGTGTGCATCGTCGTGTTCCCCACGTCGGGCGGACCGGCCTACGCCGGATGGTTGCCTGCGATCGGTGTCGCGTCGTCGGCGTTGCTGCTCGGTCTCCAGGCCGCCTCGCCCGTGCGGACCGCCCTGTCGGTGTCGCCGCTGGTGTGGCTCGGCAAGGTCAGCTACGGCGTCTACCTCTTCCACTGGCCGATCTTCGTCGTGCTCAACTCCGATCGGGTCGGCGTCGACGGCCCGCTGCTGTTCGTCCTGCGGATCGCCGTGACCCTCGGCGTGGCACAGGTGTCGTTCACGTTCTTCGAACAGCCGATCCGGCGTGCGTCGAGCGTCGGCATCCGCCCGACGATGGGCTATGCAGCTGCCGCGACCGTGGCCGTGATCGTCGCCGCGGTCGTCGTGGTTCCCGGCGCCGACAGCGACTACTGGTCCACCAGCGACGAGGTCACCGAGGCCGCAGCTCTCGAGATCGACGACACCCCGCTGCTCGCCGATCCTGCGTCCGACCCCGCTTCCACCGGCCCGGCCGCGTCCGAGCCGTCCGACCCGTCGCCCGGGGACCAGGGATCGTCGACGACCGCGACGGCGACCGCGACGGAGTCGCCGACCAGCGGCGCCCCCGCAACGCCCGACCCGACACCTGATTCGGCACCCGACCCGACACTCGATTCGGCACCCGACCCGACGACGAGCACCTCGACCAGCAGCACGACGACCACGAGCACGGTGCCCGCGATCCCGGCGTTGGCGCGACCGGTGCGGATGATCGTGGCCGGCGACTCGACCGCCGAGGCCTACGGCAACGGCGTCGTGGCGTGGGCGGCGGCCTCGCCGGACGTGGCGCAGGCGGAACTGAACGTGCGTCGTGGCTGTGGGTTCCTGCGTGGCGGGCAGTACCGCCTGGAAGTCGAGTGGCTCGACATCCGCGAGGACTGCGACGAGTGGCTCGACGCCGACCTCGTCGACCGCGTCGCCGAGGCCACGCCCGACGTCGTGCTGATGGTCACCACGTCGTGGGACGTGCTCGATCGTCGCTGGGACGACGGCGACGGACTCGCCACGGACTCCGACGAGGTGAGAGCGCGGCTGCGCACCGACTTCGGCTCGATCACCGACCGACTCCTCGAGGCGGGCGCCGGCGCCGTGGTCTGGGTGGAGGCACCGATCCCCGACCCACTGTGGTTCTCCCGGGGCACACCGCAGGAGCAGCCGGCACGCCACGACGTGCTCCACGAGGTGATGGAGGAACTCGCAGCCGAGCGTCCCGGTGACGTGTACACCACCGACCTCCTCGGCTACTTCGACGAGGTGGGGATCACGACCGACGTCGACACCCGCCCCGACGGCGTCCACGTCACTCCCGAGGCAGCCCGGTCGATCGCCGACGACTACCTCGGTGAACAGATGCTCCGCGCCGCCCTCGACCTCTTCTGACCGCCATCGCGGTGTCGGGTGAGCGCGGCCGGGCGGTCCGCTCGTCGAGGGTCAGCGCGGTGTCGCCGCGACGGCGAGTCGATCGGCCAGGTCGTTCATCGGGTGGCCGCTGTGACCCTTCACCCACGTGAACTCCACGTCGCTGTTGCGCACCGCGTCGATCAGCGGCTTCCACAGGTCGGTGTTGGCGACGGGCTGCTTCTTCGCGTTCTTCCAGCCGTTCTTCTCCCACTTGACCCACCACCGGTCCTTGAAGCAGTTGACGACGTAGGTGGAGTCCGAGACGATCTCGATCGGCGTGCCGTCGGCGCCGAGCGTGCGGATCGCGTCGAGCACGGCGTACACTTCCATGCGCTGGTTGGTGGTGGCGGCCTCGCCGCCCGAACCATGCGGTTCGCCGTTCGGGGACACCGCCCAACCCCATCCGCCGGGGCCCGGATTCCCGCTGCACGCTCCGTCGGTGTACACGACCACTCGTTCCATCGGGGCGAACCTACCGGGGCGCCACTCCGGGGCCGTTCGTCACGGTGGTCTCCAGGTCGTGGCAGGAATTCCTCAAGACCGCAGCACGACGTGCCGATGAAAGCCTCATGCTGAACTCGAGACTGCGCGCCCCGAGGTTACGGTTCGGTGACATGGGACCCCGTCGGCGCAGTGCGCGCATCCTCCTCGCCGGCGCGACCGCATGCACGGCATTCGTCGTGGCACCGGGTGCGGGGCCGGACCCCGTCGCCGAGGCTGCTCCCGACGACATCGTCGCCATCGTGATCGACGGTGTCGGCAACGGCCACGGACGTGGCATGAGTCAGTGGGGCGCGTACGGCTACTCGGTCGATCACGGTTGGGACTGGAATCAGATCCTCGCCCACTACTACGGCGGCACGGTCTCGGCCACCACGTCGGCGGGTCAACGAATCAGCGTGCGTCTCACCAAGTACGACGGGATGAGCGAAGTCGGTGTGATCTCGCACGGGTCGCCGGTTCGCTGGGGTTCGGCGTCGGGCCGGTCGATGCGTGCCGTCGAGACCACGCAGGGAACGTTCGACATCTACGCCTCGTCGCAGATCGCCTGCCCCGGCGGCACGTCGATCACGGTGCCAAACGGACCCGTCGTCCAGTCCGGCAGCTTCAGCGCGGGGGCCCAGCAGGTCCAGCAGTTCCTCGACCGGTACCACGACTCGGCCATCGCGGTCGACGGCTACTTCGGAAACCAGACCGTCGGATTCCTCGCCTCCTGGCAGCAGGCCCAGGGCCTGCCCGTGAACGGTGCGCGCTGGGACCAGGACGACGCGACCCGGGCGCGCCAGATCATCGGATCGGCCACGGGATCGGTGTCGTGGAACAAGGTCGGCACCCACGTCCAGTCGGCGGGTAACCCCGTGCGCTTCACGTCGATCGACGGCGAGAGCGGCTCGACCGACCGGGGTGACGTGCTGGGCGTGTGCTCCTCGGGCGGTGCCGTCACCCACTATCGCGGGGCCGTCGAGGTCCTGAGTTCGTCCGACGGCAACCGCGTCGTGAGCGACGTCGGCGTCGAGGGCTACGTCCGGGGTGTGATCCCGAAGGAGATCGCCGCCTCCTGGGCCTACGCGAACGACGGAGCGGGCGCGAACGCCGTTCGGGCCCAGGCGGTCGCCGCACGTTCGTACGGCCTCTCGCAGAATCGCTCGTACACCTACCCGGGCTCGTCGACGCGGTATGCGTCGACCTGCGACACCACGTCCTGTCAGGTCTACGGTGGTTCGGCCACGCGCAGCTCGGCGAACGGCTCGGTGACGAACGTCGAACACGTGGCCACCGATGCAGCCGTCCTGGCCACCGCGAACGTCGTGCGCAGGTGGCCCGCAGGTCACCCGAGCGCCGGCCAGATCGTGTCGACCGAGTTCTCCGCGTCGAACGGTCCGCGCACCGCCGGCGGAGCGTTCCCGCCCGTCGACGACATCGGCGACGACACCCCGTCGAACCCGCTTCATCGCTGGACTCGGATCATCGATGCCGACACATTTGCAGCCCAGAACGGCCTCGGATCGATCACCGGTGCGTCGATGGAGCCGACCACCGCATCGAACTACCAGGGCTTCGACGGCGTCTGGTTCGACGACATCGTCATCACCGGCACGTCCGGCACGTACCGCAAGCAGGCGTGGGACTTCCGCAATGCGATGGGATACAGCTCACCTGGGATGACCGTGAGGGTCATCCGGGAGAGCACGACATCGTCGTCGATGGCCTTCATCGGCGATTCCGTCGGCAACGGCATCACCGCCGACAACGGTGCCTTCCGCAAACTCACGGACGGCACGTTCACCTCCCAGACCATCGACGCCGTGGACAGTCGGTGCACGACGAAGGACTCGTGCCCCGGCACCAGCGGCGTCCAAGCGGCGAACGCACTCCCGAGCGGGCTCGACCTCGTCGTGGTCGAACTCGGCTACAACGACAACCCGGCCACGTTCGGTTCCGACGTCGATGCGATGATGACCGCCCTCACCGCCAAGGGCGTGAAGCGGGTGGCGTGGGTCAACATGGCCGACATCCGCCGGTCCAACGGCAACCTCGTCTACACACCGGCCAACGCCGCTCTCTCGGCCGCGACCTCGCGGTGGGGAAACCTCGCAGTGCTCGACTGGAATGCGTCGAGCAACACACCCGAACGCTCGCGCTGGTTCAACAGCGACGGCGTCCACCTGACCGCCACCGGTTCGGCGGAGTTCTCCCTCTTCCTGCGTGACCAACTCGTCGGTCTGGCGCCGAGCAGCTATCTCTCACCGCCACGTCGGATCGAGTTGCCGGTGGTCGGTTCCACGATGACGGCACCCGACGGTCGGACCGTCACCATCCCCGCCGATGCCGCCGGAGTCTCGCTGAACGTCACGATGGTGCGCCCTGCGTCCGGCGGGTTCGCCACGGTCTGGCCCTGTCAGCAGGAACGACCCGAGGTGTCGAGCCTGAACGCACGGTCCGGCGAGATCGTGGCCAACAACGTGATCGCTCCGATCAGCGCAACCGGCACCGTGTGCTTCTACTCCTCGGTCGGCACGAACTTCCTCGTCGACATCGCCGGATGGTTCGCGGGTGCGTCGAGCTCCGACTCGACCGCGCCGTTCGTCGGCCTCCTGCCCCAACGCCGGGTCGACACCCGATCGGGCATCGGGCGCACCACGCAGGTCACGCCGTCGTCTCCGCTGGTGGTTCCGGTGACCGGGCTCGCCGCTCAGCTTCCCGACGGCACCGCCGTCACCGTGCCGTCCGATGCCGCGGCCGTGGCCGTCAACGTCACGATCGCCCGGGCAACGGCCGGGGGATTTGCGACCGTGTGGCCGTGCGGCACGACCCGACCGCTGGCCTCGAACGTCAACTTCGAGGCGGGCAACCCGACCGGCAACGGCGTCGTCGCCCCCGTCGGCGCCGACGGAACCATCTGCGTCCACACCAGTGCGACCGCCGACGTGATCGTCGACCTCGCCGGGTACTTCGACGGCTCGGCTCCCGACGGAGCCGACGCCACCGCACTCGCCGGTGCCACGGCGTTCACGCCGGCCACACCGACCCGACTGGTCGACACACGCGACGGGACCGGCGCGGCGGACGGACGCGTCGAGCCCGGCACGACACTGCGTGTCGGCGTGCGCGGGGCGTCGCTCGACGTCGACGAGTCGACGGGCGGTTCCTCCACGCTGACCGTGCCCGCCGATGCCGCCGCCGTGGCGATGAACGTCACGGTCGCCGCTCCGTCGGGCAGGGGATTCGCCGCGGTCTGGCCGTGCGGTTCGCCGCAACCCACCGCATCGAACCTCAACTACGTCGCAGGTCAGAACCGTGCCAACTCGGTCATCGCCCCGATCGGCGCCGACGGCGACGTGTGCATCAGTGTCTCGGCGTCGGCCAACGTGATCGTCGACGTCGCCGGATGGTTCCGAGGCGGCAGCGCCGCCAGCTTCGTCGGTGCCGTTCCCGAACGCCTCGTCGACACACGCATCGCCCTCGGCCCCGTGCCGGCCTGACCACGGGCCGGGTCGGGGCGACGGCTGCGTCGCCGGCATCGGTCGTCGCGGCGCACCTCGGCCATCCGTGCCGCGCACCGGACCAGCGCGTACCCGATTGCGTGGCGCGACGGTGTGCGTTCTAGGTTCTGGGACATGGACATCAATGGTGCAAGTGCAATCGTCACGGGTGGTGCCTCCGGTATCGGAGCGGCATCGGCCCGAATGCTCGCCGAGCGTGGAGCCAAGGTCGTCATCGCCGACCTCAACGAGGAGGCCGGCAACGCGCTGGCCGACGAGATCGGCGGCGCGTTCGTCAAGGTCGACGTCACCAACACCGACGACCTGATCGAGGCCGTCGAGATGGCGAAGTCGATGGGACCGGTCCGCGTACTGGTCAACTCCGCCGGGATCGGCTGGGCGCAGCGCACGATCGGTCGTGACGGCACGCTCGAATCGGCAGCCAACCTCGACGCCTTCAAGAAGGTCGTCGCGATCAACCTGATCGGCTCGTTCGACGCGATCCGCGTCGCCGCGACCGCGATGAGCACGACCGAGCCGCTCGAGCACGGCGAGCGCGGTGCGATCGTCAACATCGCCTCCGTCGCAGCGTTCGACGGCCAGATCGGTCAGGCCAGCTATTCGGCCTCCAAGGGCGGCGTCGTCGGCATGACGCTCCCGATCGCCCGTGACCTGTCGGCGGCAGGCATCCGCATCAACACGGTCGCCCCCGGCCTGATCGACACGCCGATCTACGGCGAGGGCGAAGCGAGCGAGGCGTTCAAGGAGAACCTCCAGAAGGGCGTCCTGTTCCCGAAGCGCCTCGGCGACCCCGAGCAGCTCGCGTCGATGGTCGTGGAATGCATCACCAACAGCTACATGAATGCCGAATCGATCCGGGTCGACGGCGGCATCCGCATGCCCCCGAAGTAGTCGCCTCTCGCCCGATCCGCCGAACCGGCGGATCGGGCCCGGGGAACATCTCGGGGCGGGATCCGGTTGTGGAACCGCATGAGAGCAACGTTCAACGGTCAGGTCATCGCAGAGTCCGACGAGACGGTCGTCGTGGAGGGAAATCACTACTTCCCGCCCGCATCGGTGAACATGGACTACTTCTCCGATCCCACGGGTCGGTCCACCCATTGCCCGTGGAAGGGCGACGCCTCGTACCGCGACATCACCGTCGACGGCGAGACGGCTTCGAACGCGGCGTGGTTCTACCCCGAGCCGAAGGAGAAGGCGGCCGAGATCAAGGACCACATCGCCTTCTACGGCGTCGTCGACGTCAGCTGACGAGCGCGTCAGCTGAGACGCGCGACCGGCGACACCAGCGCAGCGGCGGTGGGCGTGTCTGCTGTCGGTCCGGCTCGGTCGCGGATACGGCTCACGTCAGCAACGGGATGGTGTTCGGTCGGCGGTCCATTGTTTGGCCGTCGTAGTGGATGGTGCCGTCGGGTCGGGTCCAGGTGGCGACACGGTCGGGGGCCATGGTGAGGGACCAGCGACCTTCGTGCACCAAGTGGTGGTGTGGCTCGCAGACCGGCAGGAGATTCTCGATGTCGGTGGTGCCGTGGTGTTGCCACCAGAACCGGACGTGATGGATGCGGCACGCGTCGAACGGCACGTCGCACGACGGGAATGCGCAGGTGGAGTGCATCGCCGAGAGTGCTCGGCGTTGTTCGCGGTCGGCCGTGCGAATGCTGCGCCCTTGGTCGAGGACGACACCGTCGGCGCCGAGCACGACCGGGAACACGTCTGCGTCGCAGCACATCCGTCGTACGGTCGACACCGGAATCGGCACACCGGCGTCCGTTTCACAGATCAGGCCGACACTGGTGGCGAGCCCGCTGAGGAGTGCCCAGTCGACCAGAACTGCGATCTCGGGGACACGCGCCGCCGACGCGCAAGCACCGACCCGTGGAGCGGGCGTGCTGCCAGGCAACGTGACGGTTGTGTCGGTGCCGGGTCGGGTGTCGGGCGTGGTGGCGATCGCGTCGACGAAGGCTTGGGCTTGGAGCTGATCGAAGCTCGACCGGTCGCCGGGAGCCTCGCCGTGTTGGCGCTGGCGCAGTGACGCCGTGCGGGCGTTGACGGCCTTCCAGAGTTGGCTGTCGCGGACGGGATCGAGCGAGAGCAGTGTGTGGCGCATGCCCGTGTGTCGATCGGGCCCAGCGTTTCACGGTCGACGCAACGCGTTGGCGGTCGAGTTCGCTGGTCTCGGCGGTCTGGTCGTGCTGCGCGGTGACGAACCGGGCGAGATCGCGGCACTCGCGTTCGAACTGATCGACGTCGAGCCGGGCAGCCCGTTCGATGAGGTCGGTGGCGTGGCTGGCGAACTCGGCGACCACGTCGTCTCCTTCGAGTCGGCCGATCGCGGTTGCCACGGCGTCGAGGTGCCCGCCGGTCAACGTCCCATCTGCGAGCGCCGCCTGGAGACCGGGTGCGGCATCGCACGCAGTGTTGCGGGCGGCTGCACGGCGTGCGTCACGTGCGGACCGACCGGTCTCGTTGACCAGAAGTGCTTCGACGGGTTCGCTGCGACCGGTATCGGCAAGCTTCCGCGTGCGGGCGGTCACATCGAGCTCGACAGCGTCACACAACGAACGAACCACCTGCAACGCCCTCAACACCGCACCGAGTTCGCTGCGGTCCATCCTCGACGGATCCGCATCCACGACCGAACGCCACGCGACGGTCGCAGTGGGAGTGAAACGCATGGATTGATCCTCCGATCTTCGGTCGAGACGAGTCGAACATCAGGGGGAGTCGGTAGGTCGAACAGTACCGCACGAGACAGACGAACACAACACATGTTCGATCATTCATCCCGTCGATGTGACGCGCAGGATTCGAGACGGCGGCGACACGGCGCAGGCGAGACGACGACGGCTACGTCGTGTAGTCGGCGTTGAAGCGGACGTAGGTGTCCGACAGGTCGCAGCCGTAGACCGTCGCTCGGTCCGAGCCCGTCGAGAGCGACACGTGGATCACGACGTGCTCGCCCTTCATGTAGCCCGACAGCGCGGCCAGATCGTCGTCGTCCAACAGCCGCGGGTACACCTCGGTCTCGCCGAAGCGGATCACCACGACGTCCTGATCGATGTCGGTGTCGTCGGAGCACTTCCCGATGGCCATGGCCACGCGTCCCCAGTTCGGATCGCCTCCGTGGACCGCAGTCTTCACGAGCGGTGAGTTGACGATCGCCTTGGCCACACGCTTGGCCTGCGCGTCGTCGCGAGCGTCGTCGACGATCACCTCGATCAGCGAGTTCGCACCTTCGCCGTCGCGGGCGATCTGCTTGGTCAGGTCGAGACACACGGCGTGGAGTGCAGCCTCGAACGCATCGGCGTCGACGCCGCCTGCCGCGCCCGACGCCAGGATCACCGACGTGTCGCTGGTCGAGGTGTCGGTGTCGACCGACACACAGTTGAACGTGCGGTCGACGACGCGACGGAACGCAGCATCGAGGTCGTCCGACGAGATGTCGGCATCGGTGAACACGAGCGAGATGTGGGTGGCCATGTCGGGCTCGATCATCCCGACGCCCTTGGCCATCCCGACGACGCGTGCCCCGCTGCCGGCGACGGTCGCCTCGGCGACCTTGGCCACGGTGTCGGTGGTCATCATCCCGGTCGCCGGTGACAGCGCGTCGCGTCCGGTGGGCGACGCCGGAAGTGTGTCGATGCCGGCGCGGACCCGGTCCATCGGGTAGCGACGCCCGATCACGCCGGTCGATGTCACGAGGACGTCGGTGGCGGCGGCACCCAGACGTGATGCGACCGAGGCAGCGACCTCGCGAGCGTCGCGCATGCCCGCTGCACCGGTGGCGACGTTGGAGTTCTTGGAGATGACCACGACGGCCTGAGCCAGCCCGTCGGCCACGTGCTCGCGGCTGACGATCACGCTCGCCCCGGCGAACCTGCTCTTCGTGAACATCGCCGCACAGGGAACGGGTCGATCGGCGGTGATCACGACGAAATCCTCGGTGTCGTCCTTGATCCCGATGTTGGCGACGTGGTGCGTGAAGCCGCGTGGCAGGTCGATCACGAGTGACGCCGGTTCAGCAGTCGGTGTCGCCGGCGGCCGATTCGGCTGCCAACCCGGCGCCGATCGCGGTGAAGATCGACGCCATGGCACTGACCTGTTCGGCGTCGAGTCGGTCGAAGATGTGCCGCCGAACGCTGGCCACGTGGTGTGGTGCGATGTCGGTCAGCAGTGCCTGGCCGGCCGGGGTGAGCACGGCCATCATGACGCGACGGTCCTCGGTCGACGGTTCGCGCACGACGTGGCCACTCTTGACGAGGCCGTCGAGGCGACGGGTCAACCCGCTGGGTGACAGCTGCAGGATCTCGGCGAGGTCACGCATCCGCATCGAGTGGTCGTCGGCTTCGGACAGATACACCAGGACCTGGTAGTCACCAAGGGTGACCCCGTGCGGGGTAAGGTCTCGCTCCAAGGCCGTCGCCAGGTCACCGGAGGTCTCGATGTACGCGCGCCACGCACCCATCTGTGCGTCGGTCAACCAGATCGTGTCCATCTTCGGCCACTCTATGTGGTGACGGTCTTCGAGTCACTACTGGGTGATGTGTTCACCCGTTCGGGGTGCCGAATTGGTCCGCGAGTCGGGTGAGGGTCTTCTCGATCGCAGCAGCGTTGTCGGCGGGAGCGCCGATCAACTTCAGGGCCGGTGGAAAGATCGCCGTGCGCCAGTCGAACTCCTCGGTGACCTTCGTTCCTCCGCCGTCGAGGGCCTCGAGGCGGTAGCGCCACACGTGCTTGCCGAGGTGGCGCCAGGCGATCAACTCGTCCTCCACGAAGTCGACGACGGTGTTGGTGATCGTGTACGGCACGCCGTACTTCATCTTCATCCCGAACTTCGCGCCGGGCGACAACCGTTCCGGAGCCGACAGGCCGGCCTCTCGAACCGTGCCCGAGCCGTCGATCTCGTGATGTCGGCGCGGGTCGGCGAGGAGGTCGAACACCTCGCTCGGCGTGGCATTCACGACCACGCTGCGGCGTTCCACGCGATCCGGGGCTTCTTCGACGATCACGTCACTCATGGTTTCTCCACTTCGGTCGGTCCGCGACGATCCGTGTCGGGCACGGCGTCGTCGTCGGGTGGCTTCATCACATCATGTCCGTCGGGCGAGCGAGGCGACGACAGCGTCGGCGCAACGCCGTCCGGAGTACAGCGCGCCCTGGATCGAGGCGGTGTCGCGATGATCGCCGCACACGAATCGGCCGTCGGTGAGGGCCACCGACTGCTTGGGTGAGAACGGAGGTGTCTGGGTGGGCTGTCCGTGTGAGATGCGGTACGTCGCGAGGTGATCCCAGCTGTCGACCTGGCGGCCCCACCACGAGCGGAGTTGCGTGCGCGCGACCGTTTCGAGGTCGCCGTCGGCGACCGCGGGGAGCGCCGCCGCCACGAGGTGGCGTCCGGCCGGGGCGTACGACGGTGCGATGTTGCTCATCACGGCGACGTTGAGCACCGGGCCGTCACCCGTGCCGTCGAGGACCACGCACTTCGATTCCGTCGGCGCCGCATCCGCCGCGAAGTACACGCAACCGGCAGCCTTCGAACCGACGGGCTCCAGGCCGAGCATCGCCGCTGCCGCCGGGCCCTCCGTCGCGACGACGACGGCAGCGGCCGAGACCTCGGTGCCGTCGACGCGGACCGACGTGGCGGTGGCCGACTCGACCCGTGAATCGAGATGGACGACGTCGGCGGGGAGTCGAGCGGCGAGCTGGTCGGGAATCGCCTGCATCCCGGCGGCGGGGACAGCCGAATCGCCGTCGGACAGCATGCGGAAGATGATGTCGAACATCCGGCGACTGTCCTGCAGATCCGGATCGAGTTGGATCCCGCCGACGAGCGGCCGGAAGAACCGCCGGATGATCGTGTCGGAGAAGCCCGCGGCCCGCAGCGCCTCGTGGGTGGTGATGTCGTCACCGCGCAGCAGATTCGAGGCGTGACCGCGCCGCAGCGAGGTCCGGAGCCAAGCGATGCGCGCCTTGTCGAGGACGTTGCCGATCGGTGCGAGTGCGGTCGACAGGACCGTGGTCGGCTTGCGGAACGGGTCGGACACCTCGGAGCCCTTGCCGTTGCGCCACACCAGGGCTCCCGGGTCGAACGCCTGCAGGTCGAGCGCGTCCATGTCGAGTTGCCGGTGCATCTCGGGGTAGGCGGTCAGCGCGACCTGGAAGCCGCGGTCGAGCGTGAACCCGTCGACCACGTCGCTCCGGACGCGTCCGCCCACGCCGTCGGATGCCTCGAACACCCGCACCGGGACACCGGCCGCGTCCAGGGTCGTGGCACATGCCAGACCGGCCAGGCCTGCGCCGACCACGACGACCGGCTCGCCACTCACGTCGCGCTCCGGATCGGCACCGACGCCTCCGCTCGCTTCGCCCTCACGCTGCGGTCGATCACTTCTTCAGCAGGTCGCGGAGAGCGCCGTCGAGCGTCGGGTGTTGGAACGTGAAGCCGTCGTTCTCGAGTGCAGCGGGCACGACGTTCTGACCCGTGAAGAGCAGGTTGTCGGCCAACTCCCCTCCGAGCAGCAGCTTCGGACCGAACTTCGGGATCGGCAGGAACGTGGGGCGCCCGAGCACGTCACCCAGCGCGTCGGCGAAGCCCGCCTGCGGGACGGGGTTCGGCGCGGTGAGGTTGACGGGTCCTGCGACCTCGCTCGTGAGCAGGTGGACGATCGCGCCCACCTCGTCGTCGATGTGGATCCAACTCTGCCACTGATCGCCGGTGCCCATCTTCCCGCCGAGGCCCAGCTTGAAGAGCGGGAGCTGCTTCTTCAGCGCCCCGCCCTTCGCCGAGAGGACGATGCCGGTGCGCAGCAACACGACGCGCGTCCCGTCGACCTGTGCCGGTGCTGCGGCGGCTTCCCACGCCTCGCACACGTCGGCGAGGAACCCGGTGCCTGCCGGTGAGGTCTCGTCGAAGGTCTGGGTGGGGCTCGAGCCGTAGTAGCCGACGGCCGATCCCGACAGCAGGACCTTCGGGCCGTTCGTCGCCTCGTTGACGGCCTGGGCCACCAAGGCCGTGCCGACGGTCCGGCTCTCGAGGATCTCGCGCTTGTAGTCGTCGGTCCACCGCTTGTCGCCGATGCCCGCACCGGCGAGGTGGACGACGGCGTCGATGCCGTCGAATGCTCCTGCGTCGATCCGCTTGTCGTCGATCGACCAGCCGATCTCGTCGTCGCCCGGTGCACGTCGTACCACGGCGACGGTTTCGTGACCGTCTGTCTGCAGACGGGAGGAGAGGGCGGAGCCGACGAGGCCGGAGGCCCCAGTGATCGCGATGCGCATGATGTCAGGGTAGGCCCGATCCCGCCGGCCCGAACCACGGAGCACGGAGGCGCCGACAGGCCGTGCGCTCCACCGGCGCCGTCACGTCCTGCGCAGCGGATCAGGCCTCGGAGAGGATCTGGTCGAGCAGGGTCTCGTCGAGGGCTCCGGCGACCGTCTCGGTGGAGCCGTCGGCCTTGACGATCACGAAGGCGGGCTGGAACGCGACATCGAAGCGAGCGAAGACGTCGCCCGAGTCGTCCTGGATCTGCGGGAAGGTCAGGCCGTGCTCGTCGACGAAGCCCTGATAGCTCTCGTCGCTGCCGGTCCACGCGACACCGACGAAGTTGACCGTGTCAGCGAATTTCCGTGCTGCCGCCTCGACCGAGGGGGCTTCTCGATTGCACGTCACTCAAGTGGGAGCCCAGAACCAGAAGGCGGTGGGCTTGTCGGCCAACCGTTCGCCGGAGATGTCGCCACCCCCGACCAGTGGTGCGGTGAACTGGAGGAGTGACGGGACCGCCCCATCGGTCCGGACGCCGGACTCGCCGACCTCGGCGACCTGTGCGGTGGCACCCGGAGCGGACTCGGCGGCCGGTTGCGATCCGCCCTGTCCGTCGCTCGAGCCGCCACAGGCGACACCTGCCAGGGCCGCTGCACATGCGAAGGCGGAAATGCGGAACGACCGCGACGGGACCATGGGCGTCAACGTACTCGTGACGGGTTCGGAGATCGCCCCATCGGGTGAACGTTTCGGCCCCGTTCAGGGTTTCCCGGAACGGGGCCGGGTGAGCGCCGAGTCGGGCGTCGTAGCCTGGCGACGTATGGAGAACGTGGTCACCGCATGAAGACACGGACGCTCCTGCTCCTGTCCGTCGGCACGGCACTGATGATCCTGGTCGCCGGTGGCGTGCTGCTGTTCCAACTCTCGAGCCAGGAGGCGACGACGCGCACCACGCCGCTCGGCACACGGGTGCAGGTCGGCGATGCCGAGATCGTGGTCTCGGGGAGTTCGCTCGACGGTGCCGTCCTGCGCGTCGACGTGGAAGTCGGAGGGGTCGCCGACGAGCAGGGGATCGAGACCTTCGCCCTGGTCACCGGCGACCAACGACTCGACCCACTCTCCACTCGGTCGCCGGGACGCTGCACCACGATCACGATCGAGGCGCAGACGTGTTCGATCGACTTCGACGTGAGCGCGTCGGAGGGGACGAGCCGTGTTCTCGTGGTCCGCCGCGGTGAGGAGCAGGCCACCTGGCGGCTGACGTGACCGGCGGGCGACGGCGCGGGCAGCACGTCGCCGACCGGCTGCCGACGCCGCCGACGGCGTCACCGATCGGGCCCCCGATCGCGGTGACGCCGGTCATGGTGTCGGGGCCACCGGTTACCGGCCGGTCACTTCGACCCGACCGGCCACGACCAGGCCGCGGAGCGCTACGGTGAGCCCCGTGAGCGAACGATCTGACCACTTCGATCTCGTCGTCATCGGCGGCGGACCCGGCGGATACTGCGCCGCCCTCTACGGGGCATCGGCCGGCCTGAACGTGGCCCTGGTGGAGAAGGATGCGCTCGGCGGCACGTGCCTCAACCGCGGGTGCATCCCGGCCAAGGCGTTCCTCGAGACGGCTGCGGTGAAGCGACACGTCGACCACGCAGCGGACTTCGGCATCGAGACCGGAGCACCCGAAGGGAGCGCCGCGAGCGTCGCGTTCGCCCGGACGCAGGAGCGCAAGCAGGGCATCGTCCGACAGCTCGTCGGGGGCATCGGCGCGATGTGCAAGAACCGCAACGTCGAGGTGTTCAACGGCACCGGCTCGTTGTCGGCGGGTCGCACGGTCCAGGTGGCCATGGGCGACGGAGGCTCGGCAACGATCACGGGCGACTTCGTCATGCTCGCATCGGGGTCGGTGCCACGCCTCATCCCCGGGTTCGAGCGTGGCGGGCCGATCATGACCAGCGACGAGGTGCTCGACCTCGACACGCTGCCCGCCCGGGTGGCGGTGATCGGCGGCGGAGCGATCGGCTGTGAGTTCGCTTCCACGTTCGCCGACCTCGGCTCCGAGGTCACGATCCTCGAGGGCCTCCCCAAGATCCTCCCCGGCCTCGACAACGACGTCGCGAACGTCGTCGTCAAGTCGTTCAGGAAGAAGAACATCGCGATCAAGACCGGCGTCATGGTCAACGGCCACACGCCCGACGGCAACGGTGCGACCACGGTCGCCTTCGGCGACGGCGAATCGGTCGTGGTCGACGCCGTGGTCGTGTCCGTGGGCCGCCGACCCTTCGCCGACGAACTCGGCCTGGACGGCACCGGGGTGCAGGTCGACGAGCGCGGCTTCGTCGTCGTCGACGAGTTCTGCCAGACCGGCGAGAGCGGCGTCTACGCAGTCGGCGACCTCATCAACACCCCGCAACTCGCTCACGTCGCCTACGCCGAGGCGATCCTCGTCGTCAAGCACCTGCTCGGTGAGAACCCGATGCCGGTCATGTACGACCGGGTGCCGTGGGCGATCTACTGCCACCCCGAAGTCGCGTGGGCGGGGCCCGACGAACAGCAGGCCAAGGACGCCGGTCACGATGTCGTGGTCGCCAAGCACCCGTTCAAGTTCAACAGCCGAGCGATGATCCTCGGCGAGACCGAGGGTCTCGTGAAGGTCATCGCCAAGAAGCGCGCCGACGGCACCGCCGGACAGGTGCTGGGCGTCCACATGGTGGGCCCCTGGGTCACCGAGCAACTCTCGGGCGGCTACCTCGCCGTCAACTGGGAGGCGACGGTCGACGAGATCGCCGAGTTCATCCAGCCGCACCCGAGTCTCAGCGAGCTGTTCGGCGAGACCGTGCTCTCGCTCACCGGCCGCAACTTCAACGGCTGACCCGGCCGGCCACCCGCAACCGAATCACCGCAACCCCGAATCACCGCACCAAGGACACCATCGACATGGCAGACGTCACCCTCCCGCAGCTCGGCGAAACCGTCACCGAAGGCACGATCACGCAGTGGTTCAAGGCCGTCGGTGACACGGTCGCCGAGGACGAGCCCCTGTTCGAGGTGTCCACGGACAAGGTCGACACCGAGGTGCCGTCGCCCGTGTCGGGCACGCTCACCGAGATCCGCGTCCAGGAAGGCGACACCGTCGAGGTCGGCACCGTGATCGCCGTGGTCGGCGACGCCGACGGCGCGCCCGCCGATGCACCGGCACCCGCCGCCGAGGAGGCGCCGGCACCGCAGGCCGAGGAGGCGCCTGCGGCCGCTCCGGAGCCCGACGCCGCTCCTGCGCCCGAGCCGGCCGCCGAGGCCGCTCCCGCTGCGCAACCGGCGCCCGAGCCGTCGCCGGCTCCCGCTGCCGAGCAGCCGGCACCGGAGCCGACCGCTCCGGCCGGCGACAACCGGCTCCTGTCACCGGTCGTGCGCCGCCTCGTCAACGAGCACTCGCTCGACCCCGATCAGATCACCGGCACGGGCCCGGGCGGTCGCATCACGCGTGACGACGTCCTCGACCACATCGATGCCAGCGGGGCCACCAAGCAAGCCGACGCGGCCGTGCCCGAGGGTGGGCCCCAGGCGTCGGCGCAGCAACCGACCGATGCCGCCGCAGGAGCGGTCAAGCCGGATCCCGGCTCGTCGTCACCGGCCGATGCGTCGTCGCCCGCGTCCGAGCAATCCACGGCACCGGCACCGGCCGCTCCGAAGCCCGCCGCGTCGGCTCCGTCCGTCAAGGTCGGTGAACGCGATTCGGCGATCCGGCTGTCGAAGATCCGTCAGCTCACAGGCGACCACATGGTGATGAGCAAGGCGGTCAGCCCGCATGCGTTCAGCGTCGTGGAGGTCGACTTCGCCAACGTCGACGTCGTGCGGTCCGCCAGGAAGGCGGAGTGGAAGGCACAGCACGGCTTCAGCCTCACCTACCTGCCGTTCATCTCCCGGGCGATCATCGACGCACTCGGCGAGTTCCCGCACCTCAACGCGAGCCTGTCCGACGACCAACTGATCGTGCACGACTACATCGACCTCGGCATCGCCGTCGACCTCGACTACGAGGGCCTGCTCGCCCCCGTGATCCGTGACGCCGAGACCAAGCGCCTCGGAGCGATCGCGTCGGAGATCTCCGACCTCGCCGACCGCGCCCGCAACCGGCGGCTCGCACCCGACGAGATCTCGGGCGGCACGTTCACCATCTCGAACAACGGCTCGGCCGGCTCGGTGCTCACCATGCCGATCATCAACCAGCCCCAGGTCGGGATCATCTCGACCGACGCGATCGTCCGCAAGCCCGTCGTCATCGGCGAGGGCGGATCGGAAGCCATCGCGATCCATCCGGTCGGCAACCTCTCCATGGCGTGGGACCATCGCGCATTCGACGGTGCCTACGCCGCGGGCTTCCTCAAGAAGGTGAAGGAGCTGCTCGAGACGAAGGACTGGGCCGGGGAGTTGTGACCTCGCCTTCCGCGTCGACGCCGGTAACGGCCACCGGCCGGGACGCGCTCGCCGTCCGCTGGCTCGGCACGGTGCCGTACCGCGAGGCGCTGGCCGTGCAGCAGTCGCTGTTCGATCACGGTTCGGGGCAGCACCTGCTGCTGCTCGAACATCCGCACGTGTTCACCCACGGCCGCACCGCCGACCTGGCGAACAACCTGCGGTGCGAGCCCGCCGCGGTCGGAGCCGAACTCGTCGCCGTGAAGCGCGGCGGCGACATCACCTACCACGGCCCCGGTCAACTCGTCGGCTACCCGATCCTGAACGTCGAGAACAGCCTCGGAGCGTCGGATCACGTGTGCGGAGTCGAAGGCCTGGTCATCGACGTCCTCCACGAACTCGGCCTGGCCACCGCGGGTCGACTCGACGGGTTCGCCGGAGTGTGGCTCGATCCGGGCACGCCTCGGGAACGCAAGATCTGTGCCATCGGTGTGCGGCTGCGTCGCGGTCGCACGATGCACGGGTTCGCCCTCAACGTCACGACCGACCTCACGTACATGCGCGAGCACATCGTGCCGTGCGGGATCGGTGACAAGCCGGTCACGTCGCTCGCCGAGGAGGGCGTCGACGTGTCGATGCGTCACGTCGCCGAGATCGTCGCCCGACTCGCTGCCGAACGGTGGGCCGACGGAGCGATCGAGCGTCAGGACGTCGCGTGGACCCATGCGGCCGACGGCCGCGATCTCACCGCATTCAGCCGAGGCGAGGGCCCGGGCGAACAGGTGAAGCTCGTGTCGTCCCGCGCCGCTGCCCGTCTGGAGGCCGCCGGCGTCACCGACGGCCTGTCGATCGAGACCCGCAAGCCCGACTGGCTGCGCCCCAAGGTCGATCTGGGCCCCGAGGTGATGGAGCTGAAGAAGACGATCCGCTCCCTCGATCTGGTCACGGTGTGCGAGGACGCCGGTTGCCCGAACCTGTCCGACTGCTGGTCCGACGGCACGGCCACGTTCATGGTGCTCGGTGAGCGGTGCACGCGCGCGTGCGGCTTCTGCCTCGTCGACACCCGCAAGCCACTCGGTCCGGCCGCCGACGAACCCGAGCGGGTCGCCGAGGCCATCGACCGGATGGAACTCGACCACGCCGTGCTCACGATGGTCGCCCGCGACGACCTCGCCGACGGTGGCATGGCCCACGTGGCGGCGTGCGTCGACGCGATCCGATTCCGTCGACCGCGCGCACGGATCGAGACGTTGATCTCCGACGCGAAGGGCGACGACGCATCGCTCGACCTGCTGTTCGCATCGCGTCCCGACGTGATGAACCACAACGTCGAGACGGTCGCCCGACTCCAACGGGCCGTTCGCCCCTCGGCCGGATACGCCCGCTCGCTCGGCGTGCTCGCTCGTGCGAAGGCCGCTGGGTTGGTCACCAAGACCGGGTTCATGGCGGGTCTCGGGGAGACCGACGAGGAGATCGTCGGCCTGCTCGGCGACCTCGCCGACCTCGGCGTCGACATCGTGACCATCGGTCAGTACCTGCGGCCCACGTCGCACCACCTCCCGGTCGTCCGTTATGCCGAGCCCGCCGAGTTCGACCGGTGGAAGCGGATCGGCGAGTCGTTCGGCATCGGCCACGTCGAGGCCAGCCCGCTCACCAGGTCCAGCTACCACGCCAAACAGGCCTCCGACGCCGTGAGCGGTCACCGAGTCGCCGTCGCCCTCTCGTCGCGCTGACGTCCACCCCGTGCGTGACCCGACGGGACGGGCGGAAACCGGGGCATCGATCACGCGGTGGATGCGACACACTTCGTCGATGACCGTTCCGCCGTTCGACTCGTTGAGGACCGAGCGCCTCGTCGTGCGGATCGTGCGACCCGACGACGTCGATCCCCTGTGGGAGCGTCGCAACGACCCGTCGACCGCAGAGTTCCAGAACTGGTCCCTTCCATATCCGCGTGACATGGCCCGGGAGGTGATCGAGATGAGCGTGTCGTGCGGCTCCGCCCCTCCGGCGAACGGATGGATGCAACTGGCGATCGACGACGTCGCGACCGGCTCGCCGGTCGGGGACCTCGCGCTCGGCCTGACGTTCGACGGGCGATGTGCCGAGATCGGCTGGACGGTCGACGCTGCGCACCGCGGGCGCGGCATCGCCCAGGAAGCCGCGACGGCACTGACGCGCTGGCTGTTCGACACGGTCGGGGTGGCGCGGGTGCAGGCGACGATGCACCCCGAGAACCTGGCATCGGTCCGCGTCGCCGAGCAGCTCGGCATGGTCGTCGAAGGGCACACGCGGAACTCCTTCTGGGTCGGCGACGTGAACTCCGACGACTGGATCCTCGCGATGACGGTCGACGACTGGCGAGCCTGGATCGCCCGCCCGGACCATCGACCCGAGGAGGTCGCCCTGGTCGAGATCACCGAGGCGAACCTGCGCCGCGTGTTCCGACTGGCGACACATCGCAGCCAGGAGCGCTTCGTGGCACCCGTGGCCGCCTCGTTGGCGGCGGCACTGGTACCCGGGACACACGACGGTGAGGACGTCGTGCCGTGGTACCGGGCGATCGAGGCCGATGGTGAGATCGTCGGCTTCGTGATGACGGCCGAGCCGACAGCCGGCGAACCCGTTCCGTACCTCTGGCGGTTCCTGATCGACCGGATGCACCAGCGCCGGGGGATCGGCTCGATGGCGCTCGACCTCGTGATCGATCGGGCGCGGGCGATGGGCGCCACCGCGCTCGACCTGAGTTGGTCGGAGGGCCGAGGATCGCCCGAGGCGTTCTACCTCGCGCGCGGCTTCGTCCCGACCGGCGAGATCGAGGACGACGAGATCGTGGCCCGCCTCGACCTGACCAGGTGACCGCGGCGGTCAGACGCCGGCGGGATCGCTCGCGAGCGTCGGCGTCGTGACGTCGGCCACCAGCGCCAGATGATCGCTCGGCCACACGTCGGCGTCACCGCCGTGGCCGACGAGCCGAGCTCGGATCGGATTGCCGACGGGTTTGGGTCGTGGCCAGGAGACGAGCAGGTAGTCGAGGCGTCGGTTCGGCCAGGCCGAGACGCGCGAGTGGGGGTTCTCGCGGAGCCACGTCGCACCCGGCCCGTCACCGACCTGTTCCCACACGTCGGAGAACACGATTCCCTCGACCCCTGCGGTGCGACCCGTCGCCATCCGTACCTCCTCGGTGTCGGCCACTGCGTTGAGGTCGGCACCGATGATCACCGGCAGATCGACCGTCGGATCACCCCGCCAGCGGATCGCGGACTCCATCAGATGGCGGATCTGGGCAGAGCGGTCCGCCGACCGGTCGAAACGGTGGTCGAGATGTGTCGACGCGATCGGCCACCGACCGAACGGCGTGTCGACCATCGCGGCCACGACACGCCGGTGACTCGCCTTGCCGTCGGCGCGTGGCAGCCGTTCGTCGGCCAGGCGATCCACCGGCCAGCGTGACATCACGGCGTTGCCGAACGACTGGCCGTCGTAGAACACCGGATCGGTGCGCACCGCGTACATCTCGAGAGCGTCGGCGAGGTGATCGAGTTGGTCGTCGTCCTCGTCGGACCACACCTCCTGCAGGCACACGACGTCCGGCGCGGCAGCGAGCAGAGCATCGACGATCAGCGCCTGGCGTTGCTCCCACGGTCCGAAGTGCCACCACAGGTTCCACGTCATCACCCGCATCGACATCGCTCCATCATGTCTCGCCCGCCGCAGGTCGGAGAAGATGCGGCGGGTCGCCGGACCATCGGCCGATCGCTCCGGCGCGTGCACCTCCGCGTGGCCGCACGTGGGTACGGTCATCACGGTGAGGTGGTCGGTCGAACAGGTCGAGTCGGTGGCGCCGTCACCCTCCGCCGTCACCGCTGCGCAACCGTTGGCCACGCCGCAGCGGTGGAGCGGACTCGGTGCCGACGACCGGGGCATCTGGGGATCGTGCCAGGGGAGTGGCGCCGAGCCGTACGACACGGCGGTCGACCACGTCGGCGTCGGCTTCCGTTGCTCGTGCCCGAGCCGCAGGACGCCGTGCAAGCATGCCCTCGCACTGCTCCTGCTCTGGGCGCGCGATCAGGTGCCCGCCGGCGTGCCCGCTCCGTCCACCGAGGTCTGGATCGCCCGACGCATCACGACGAGAGCGGCATCCGCGGCGTCGACGCCCGAATCCGCCGACTCGACGTCGGGCGGAACGGCGGAGTCGACATCGGGCGACGGATCCGCTGGGTCCGATGGACCCGGTCGGCGGTCGGGTGGAGCAGGCGGAGGCGACTCCGACGACGGCACGGCCACCGAACCGCCGCCCGAACACGAGCGCAACGACGCCCGTGACGAACGTGTCGAGCGGATGTTCGCCGGGCTGACCGAACTCGACCGGTGGCTCGACGACCGCATCCGCACCGGTCTGGCCGACCCCGCGCTCGCCCGCTACGCGACGTGGGACGACCTCGCGGCGCGCCTCGTCGACGCGCAGGCCGGCAGCCTCGCCAACCGGGTCCGGCGTCTCGCCGGGCTGGTGGGAGCATCGGTCACGTGGCACGACGACGTCCTCGGCGAACTGGGCGTGCTGCACCTGCTCTCCCAGGCCGGTCGTCGCCTCGGCTCGCTGCCCGATCCGCTCGCCGACGCCGTGGCCACCACGGTGGGCTGGCAGGTGCGCAAGGCCGACGTGTTGGGTGGGGTTCCCGACACCGACCACTGGGTGGTCGCCGGGCGCAGCGACCAGCGCGAGGACCGGATCGAAGTGCGTCGGCACTGGCTGCGAGGCGAGTCCAGCGGCCGTTGGGCGCTGCTGCTGTCGTTCGCCGCCTACCAGCAGAGCCTCGACGACACCCTCGAGGTCGGCACCGCCGTGCACGCCGACCTCCACCGGTACCCCGGGCCCGCGCTGCGCGCCCTGCTGGGCACCCGTCACCCCGATCCGGTCGACCTGATCTTCCCGAACGAACCGGGCGCCGGCCCGCCTGCCGGGCGTCCGCCGGGCCAGACGATCGCCGCGGCCTGCGACGAGATCGGGCGGATGCTCGTCGGTGAGCCGTGGCTCGATCGTCTCCCTGCGTCGGTCACCGCTGCGGTGGCGCGATCCGGCAACGGATGGAGCCTGAACGATCACACCGGCTCGCTCCCGTTGCTCGGGTCGTCCGAGAGGAGCGGACGTTCTGGCGAGCACGGGCTGGCCGCCCTGCTCGCCGCGTCGGCCGGTGCGGAGGTCGATCTGACGATCGAGTGGACGCCGCACGGCGTGGTCCCACTCGCGATCCACGTCGACGACCGCTCGATCGACATCGGCCCGCGTGCGGAGGAGTCGTTCGTCGGGTCGGGAGGTGAGCGGTGACGATCGACGAACTGTGGCGAGGACTCGTGACCACGGCGCTGCTCGGCACCGATCGTCGCGATCCGCCGTCGGCGCAGGGCGAACTCGGCGACCTCGTCGCCGACTCGGTGCGCGCCGACCCGTCGTCGCGCATGCTGGCCCAGGTCGCGGCGTGCACCGCGGTCCGGCGCGCCGGCGTGCTCCCCGGGCCACCGCTCATGCCGCTCGCACCCCCGGTCGCCGACGATCGGCCGCCATGTCCCCGAGCGGCCGTCGACCGGTGGCGACACATCACCACGTCGTGGCCGGTCCTCGAGGACGAGTGGATGCTCACGCTGATCGAGCAGGGATGGCGGCTCGCGCCGGAACTCGTGCCGCAGGTGCTGCGGCGCCAACGTCGTGACCCCGTGCGTCGCATCCGCGTCCTGGTGGCGGCAGGCCCACTCGCTGCGTGGCTCGGCGAACATCTGCCCGAACTCGACTCGGCGTCCACACGCCGGCCGACGGGCGTGGAGATGGAACGGATGGCCGTCCTGCCCGACCTCCCGGTCCCGCCCGATCTCGTTGCGCTGCTCACCGCCGGCGGCGCCGAGATCGGCGGAACCATCGCGATCGGGCTCGAGGAACGGACGCTCGGCGAGGCCCATCGGGCCGTGTTGATCAACGTGATCGCCCGGTGTCGGACCGATGCGCTCGTCGACGTGGCCGACGTCCTCGACTCCGTCGACCCGTCGTCACCCGGGCGAGGGCTGGCGTCGGTGCTCGCCGATCTCGCGACCACCCGCCATCGCATGCTCGACGAACTGACGGCGAGATGACCGACGACGCGACACGACGAACCACTCCACAGGTCGGCGCTCGCCCGCCGTCAGGTCCCGACAAGTCCGCCGCCGGTGGCGTGCGGATCTGACATGATCGAGGTCGTGAGGGCCCTGACGATCGTCGACCAGTCGTCGTCGCGACGATGACGTTCGAGATCGAGGGGTTCACGCCGCTGGGCGTGATCGGCCAGGCGGGTTCGGCACGGTGCACCGGGCCGCGGACGACGCGCACGGACGCGAGGTCGCCGTCAAGATCCTCGCCCGGATCCACGACGACTCGGCCCGCCGCCGCTTCGATCGCGAGCGGCGTGCGATGGGCATCCTGTCGGGCCACCCGACGATCGGCATCGTCTACACGTCGGGCTTCACGGCGAACCAGGAGCCGTACATCGTGATGGAGATGATCCGTGGCGGCTCGCTCGCCGACCGGCTCGCACGCGAGGGTCCGCTTCCGGCCGCCGACGTGGTCGGACTGGGCGCCACCCTGGCCGAGGCGCTCCACCACGCCCACGAGGGCGGAGTGCTCCACCTCGACCTGAAGCCCGAGAACATCCTGATCTCACGGTTCGGGCAACCCAAGATCGTCGATTTCGGCATCGCGGCGCTCGTCGACGACGAGTCGGTCACGTCAACGATCCGGGCGACACCGTCGTACGCCGACCCTCAGGTCCTCGACGGCAAGCCGGGCACGGAGCAGTCCGACGTGTACGGCCTGGCGGCCACGCTGTTCACGCTGCTCGACGGGTCGCCGCCCTACTCCGGGGAGCCGAGCGGGCTGTACCGGGTGATGCAGCGGGTGGCGCTCGACCCGGTTCCGAGGATCGAGCGCAGCGACGTCTCGCCGGAACTGGCCGACCTCCTGCACCGCGCGATGGCCAAGGACGCCGCCGATCGACCGGAGTCGATGGGCGAGTTCGCCCACCTGCTCCACGAGGTCGATGCCGAACCGGTCACGAGGAGCCGCGCGAAGCGGCGTCGTGTCGACCGGTCGTCGGTGACCCCACCTGCGCCGGACCGGCAGAGCCCGGACCAGCAGAGCCCGGCGGGCGCGACTCCCCGGGTCGACGAGGACAGCGGAGCGGTCGACGACTGGCCGGGGGAGGGCGAGCGGCCGCGTCTGCCCGGCGCCGTCGACCAGTCGAACCCGGTGCCGATCGTCGATCCGACGCCGCCACACCAGCCGTCGGTCGCGTCGTCCCAGCCCCTCGGTCCGCAGACGTCCGGTCCCCAGCCGCTCGGTCCGCGAACGTCGGCCCCCCAGCCCCAGGTGGCGCGTCCGCCGGCGGGCCCACCGCCGCCTTCGCCGGGTGGCTCGTCCGTCTCGACACCGGCGAGGCCCGCTCCTCCCGTCCCGTCACGGGCGTGGGCCCCGGCGGGTCCGTCGGTCGGCGGCCCGCCTGCCTCGTCCGGCTTCGTGCCGGGTTCGGTGACCTCGTCGGGTGACCTGCCCCAGGGTGGAGTCTTCCCGGCCACTGCGTCGGAGCAGTCGATCAGCCACCGCAACCACCAGCGGGCCGTCGCAGTACTGGCCGCCCTCGCCGTGATCCTCGCGGTCGTGCTCGCCTTCGTGGTGATCCGTCGCGGCGACGGGGGCGATTCGGCCGACTCCGGGGCTGCCTCGACCCGGAGCGAATCGACCGGGAACGAGTCGAGCACGTCGATCGACGTGGCCGCTCTCGCGACCGACGACGGCTCGCTCCCCGACGTGGTCGGCCTGCGAACCGCCGACGCTCGTGCCGTGCTCGACGCGTCGGGGTTCGGCGTGGCGATCCCGTCGCACTGCTTCGACACCGTCGAGTCCCAGACCCCCGAGTCCGGTGCCGTCGCCGACGCATCGACGACGGTTGCGCTGCAGTACGCGCCGTGCGTCGTTCCCGACTTCGTCGGACTCCGGCTGCCCGAGGCCGAACGCATCGTCGAGGAGGAGTTCGTCGTCGGCCTGCTGATCTCCTGGCCGTCGCACTGCGACGACCTCGTCGTCGAACAGAGCGTCGAGTCCGGCAGCGTCGTCGAACCCGGGACCGAGGTCGAGCTGACTCTCGCTGACGACTGTGCAGGCTGACCCGCCCCGAACCCGGTGACGCGGATCATCGGGGGTGAGCTTCGGTAGCGTCGACGCCGATGAGCGAGTCGCCCGCCACTGCCGTGCTGCGGCCCCACGCCGAGGACGAGTACGCGCACGAGTTGGCCGCCATCGCCGCTGCCGACGACCGACCCCGCCCACCCGGGTGGAAGCTGTCGCCCTGGGCCGTCGTGCGCTATCTGATGGGTGGGACGCTCGCCGACGGCACGGTCGTCGTCCCCAAGTACGTCGGCTCACGTCGTCTCATCGAGATCGCCACCGCCACGCTCGCCACCGATCGGGCCGTGCTCCTGCTCGGCGTACCGGGAACCGCCAAGACCTGGGTCGGAGAACACCTCGCTGCGGCGATCAGTGGCGACTCCACACTGCTCATCCAGGGAACGGCCGGCACGACCGAGGAGACGTTGCGGTACGGCTGGAACTACGCCCGCCTCCTCGCCGAAGGACCCACCCCCGACGCACTCGTGCCCAGCCCGATCCACCGCGGCATGGCGCGCGGGGCGATCGTGCGCGTCGAGGAACTCACCCGGATGCCGCCCGAAGTCCAGGACGCACTCGTCACGGTGCTCTCCGAGAAGGTCCTGCCGATCCCCGAACTCGACACCGAACTCTCCGCGGTGCAGGGCTTCAACCTGATCGCCACCGCGAACGACCGCGACCGCGGGGTGAACGACATGTCGTCGGCACTGCGACGCCGCTTCAACACCGTCGTCCTGCCGCTGCCGGCCACGGTCGAGGAGGAGATCTCGATCGTGTCGCAGCGCGTCGCCGAACTCGGGCGTGCACTGGCACTGCCCGAGGTGCCTGCGGCCGCCGACGAGATCCGTCGGGTCGTCACGATCTTCCGCGAACTGCGTTCGGGTGTCACGGTCGACGAGCGCACCGCGCTGAAGGTTCCCAGCGGCACGCTGTCCACTGCCGAGGCGATCTCGGTCATCACGAACGGCACGGCACTCGCGGCGCACTTCGGCGACGGGACGCTCGGGCCGGTCGACGTGGCGGCTGGCATCGTCGGTGCGGTGATCAGCGACCCGATCCACGACGCCGTCGCGTGGCGCGAGTATCTCGAAGGTGTCGTGCGCGAACGGCCGGACTGGGGCGAGTTCTACGAAGCCTGCCGTGACCTCGACGCCTGATCACGTGGCGGCGCAGGCACCGCCGCCTGCGCCGTCCGCGTCGCAGAACGCGGGTCCACGTTGACCGTTCGTCTCCTGGGCGTCCGTCACCACGGGCCCGGCTCGGCGCGGTCCGTCCTCACGGCACTCGACGAGTTGCGGCCCGACGTGGTGTTGGTCGAGGCACCCGCCGACGTGGAGTCGGCGTTGCGCTGGGTCGGCGACCCCGGTCTGGTGCCCCCCGTCGCGCTGCTCGGCTACGTGGCCAACGAACCCGGGCGCGCGATCTTCGCCCCGTTCGCATCGTTCAGCCCGGAGTGGCAGGCGATCCGGTGGGCGAACGCCCGCGGCATCCCCGTCCGGGCGATCGACCTCCCGATGGCGGTCACGTTCGCCGCCCGGCCCGACGACGAGTTGCTCACCCACGCGACTCCCGGAGGTGGGGCACCGCCCGACCCACTCCGAGCGCTCGCCGCAGCAGCCGGGGATCCCGATCCCGAGCGGTGGTGGGAGGACGTGATCGAACACCGCGGGGACGGGACTCCGGCGTTCGACGCGGTCGCCGAAGCGATGGGCGCAGCCCGTGCGGGCACCTTCTCCTCGGCGGGAGAGGAACGGCGCGAAGCGCACATGCGTCGCGCCATCCGCCAGGCGATCAAGGACGGGCACGACGACATCGCCGTCGTGTGCGGAGCGTGGCACGTCCCGGCGCTCGACCTCGACGTGCCGGGCGCACCGACCGCATCGGCCGATGCCGCGACGCTGCGCGGCCTGGCTCGGATCAAGGTCGCAGCGGCGTGGGTGCCGTGGACGCATCGACGCCTCACCAGCGCATCGGGGTACGGCGCCGGCGTCGACAGCCCGGGCTGGTACCGCCACGTGTTCGAGCACCCGGGGTCCGACGGCGTCGCCCGTTTCCTGGTCGACGGTGCCCGACTGCTGCGCGACCGTGGGCTCTCGGCGTCGCCCGACCACCTGATCGCAGGGACCCGGCTGGCCGATGCGCTCGCCACGATGCGCGGGCGCCCTCGGCCCGGTCTGCGTGAGGTGTTGGATGCCGCCGACGCCGTGATGGGCGGTGTCGACGTCGTCCGATCCGAACTCGTCGTCGGCGATGCGCTGGGGACCGTTCCCGACGGTGCGCCCCAGGTGCCGCTCGCCCGCGACCTCGCCCGCCTGCAGAAGTCGGCGCGCCTCCAGCCCGTCGCCGCGACGAAGACCGTCGAGATCGACCTGCGCACGCCGACCGGCCGACGCAAGTCCCACCTGTTGCATCGCCTCCTCGCTCTCGGCGTGCCGTGGGGCGTCCCCGAGGAGGGTCGCGGATCGTCCGGCACGTTCCGTGAGACGTGGAGGGTGGCGTGGGAACCGGAACTGTCGGTCCGGCTCGTCGAGCGATCGGGCTACGGGAGCACCGTCGAGACGGCAGCCTCCGCCCGACTCGTGGAACGTGCGAACGAGGCGACGGGGCTCGCGGAACTGATCGGCGTCCTCGAGGCCGGACTGTTCGCCGACCTCCCTGCCGCCGTCGCACCGAGCGTCCGGCGTCTGGCCGACCGAGCGGCGACCGACCCCGATGTGGGCCACCTGATGGACGTCGTCGTCCCGCTCGCCACCGCGCTGCGCTACGGCGACGTGCGCGGCACCGACGCAGCAGCGCTCGGCGGCGTGTTCGACGGCATCGTCGTACGCGTGCTCGCCGGCCTCGTGCCCGCCTGTGCGTCACTCGACGACGACGCTGCCGCCCGGATGGTCGAGCGGCTCACCGCGGTGCAGACGTCGCTGGCGATGCTCGACCACGACGCCCGTCGGACCGCATACCCCGCGGTGCTCGCGCAACTCGCCGACCGGCACGCGATGCGCCACGGTCTGATCTCGGGGAGGGCGACCCGTCTGCTGCACGACGCCGGGACGTGGGATGCCGGCCACGTGGAGCGCCGATTCTCCCAGGCGCTCAGCGCGGGGACCCCGCCGGCCGTCGGTGCCTCGTTCGTCGAAGGTTTCCTCGCCGGCTCGGGCACCGTGCTGGTCCACGACGTGGACCTGCTGGGCGTGGTCGACCGGTGGCTGTCGTCGCTCACGATCGATTCCTTCGATGCCGTGGTCGCGCTCCTGCGCCGGACCTTCGGTGCGTTCGAGCCGGCCGAACGCCGCCAGATCATGAACCTGCTGATGGGTGGGGCCACGCGACGGTCGGCGGGCTTCGGTGCCGGTGTCGACGCAGATCGGGCGCACGACGTCCTGGTGACGGTCCGCCACCTGCTCGGCATCCCGATCACCGCGGACGTTCGTCCGTGAGCGACCTGCAGGTGTCCGACGCGGAGCGGCGTCGACGGTGGAGGTTGGTCCTCGGGGGCGCAGCCGACGACGCCGACGGGGACGACACCGCCGGGGCGGCCGGTGACGGCGACTCCGTGTCGGACGGGGCGGGTGACGCTGACGGTGGTGACGATCGAGGTGGTGACGATCCAGGTGGCGGCGATCCAGGTGGCGGCGATCGGGGTGGCGACGCGGCAGCGTCCGGAGATCGGGACGGTGGTGGGCGACTGACGGGTGACGACGCGCGTATCGATGCAGCGCTCGGCGCTCTCTACGACCGTGAACAGACCGACGGCGGGCGACGCTCGGGCGGGTCGCGTGCGGGCGGTCTCGGCCGCTCCCGACCCGGCGTCGTGCGGTGGCTCGGCGACATCCGCACCTACTTCCCGAAGCCGATCGTCCAGGTGTTGCAACGAGATGCGGTCGAACGGCTCGACCTCCGTCAGATGTTGCTCGAACCCGAACTGCTCGACGCGGTCGAACCCGACATCGGCCTGGTGACGATGCTGGTGGAACTCAACCGGGTGCTGCCCGACGAGACGCGGGCATCGGCCCGCCAGGTCATCGCACGAGTTCTCGCCGATGTCGAGGCGCGCCTCTCCGATCAGACCCGCCAGGCGGTGCGTGGAGCGCTCGCCCGGGCCACACGGACACGCCGTCCGCGACCCGGGGACATCGACTGGCCGCGCACGATCCAGGCGAACCTGCGCCACTGGCTCCCCGAGCACTCCACGCTCGTACCCGAGCAGTTGATCGGACACGGACGTCGCCAGCAGAGCCTGGCGCGCGACGTCGTCATCGCCGTCGACCAGTCGGGTTCGATGGCCGACTCGGTCGTCTATGCGTCGCTGTTCGCCGGGGTGTTGGCGCAGCTCCCGACGCTGCGGACCACGTTCCTCGCATTCGACACGTCGATCACCGACCTCACACCGTTCCTCCACGACCCGGTGGAGGTGCTGTTCGGTGTGCAACTCGGCGGGGGCACCGACATCGCCGGCGTGCTCGCGCACTGCTCCCGGGTGATCGAGCGGCCCCGCCGGTCGGTCCTGTTCCTGATCTCGGACCTCTTCGAAGGCGGCAACGGCACCGTGATGCGCCAGCGGGTCGGCGAACTGATCCACTCGGGCGTGACCGTCGTCGTGCTGCTCGCCCTGAGTGACGAAGGCACGCCGGCACACGACCACGAACACGCGGCGGCGCTCGCAGCACTCGGGGCGACCGTGATGTCCACCACACCCGACGGCTTCCCCGAGATCCTGGCGCGCTCGCTCGAACGCACGTGACCACGTCGACATCAGGTCGCGCTCGGCTCCGCGTGCCGCAGCGGCAGGGGCGAGCGTTCGGGGCCTGCGGAGCTCGACCCGGTAGTCTTGCTGCCGCATGGGTCAGTTGGTCGCCGTCACCGAGAAGCCGAGTACCTCGCCGGGCGTCGTCCGCTTCGAACTCAACCGCACGCTGTCGGGGCAGGGTCACGAACGATTCGCCACCGTCGCCGACGCCGCTGGGGTCACCCCGTCCGACGAACTCGCCCGTCTGCTCTTCGGCACCGGCAAGGTCGCCGGCGTGCACGTGTACGCGAACATCGTCACGGTCGATCTCGAGAAGGGATTCGACTCCGATGGACTCGCCGACCTGGTTCGCAACATGTACCAGTACTGGCGCGAAGGCGTGGAGCCGCCCACGTTCGAGGACCTCGCCCCCGAGGAGGCCGAGAGCGGTGGCGACGACGCCGCTGCCGCAGGTGGCGATGCGGCGATGACCGAAGCGGCCAAGCGGGTGCCGATGCACCTGCTGGTGCGCGGTCGCGAAGCCCGCGAGCGTTGGACCGCCAAGCAGGGCTGAGCCTCCATCGGTCCGCCGGCAGGGAATGTCGGCGCGTGATCGTGCACAGTCGGGTCGGCGTCGCGGCGGAGCCGTACTGTGACCGGGACTCTTCACGAGGTCCCGACATGATCCCGCCGACGTTCACGCTCCAAGAAGCTGCCGATGAACTCGGCGTGCACTACATGACCGCGTACCGGTACGTGCGACTGGGCCAGTTGGATGCATCGAAGGTGTCGGGGGTGTGGCAGGTGACCGATCAGGCGATCGCCGACTTCCGCAACGGTGCGGCTGCGGGCCCGGTGGCGCGCGGGAAGCGCGCACCGTGGGCGGCCCGCCTCGAGGACCGCCTCGTCGAAGGTGACGCCCAAGGTGCATGGAGCGTCATCGAGGCCGCCATGGCATCGGGGGCCGACGTCCGCTCGGTGTATCTCGATCTGTTGTCGCCTGCGATGGTCCAGATCGGTGCCCGATGGGCGAGCGGCGAGTTCGACATCGCCGTCGAGCACCAGGCGACCGGCATCGTGATGCGGATCATCGGCCGGCTCGGTCCCCGCTGCATCCGGCGCGGTCGATCACTCGGCAACGTCGTGCTCGGTGCGCCGGCGGGGGAGTCGCACGGGCTGCCGACAGCGATGCTCGGCGACCTGCTCCGACTGCACGGGTGGGAGGTGACCGATCTCGGCCCCAACACACCCACGGCGTCGTTCCTGCACGCGGTCCGTCACGGAACGGAGGTGAAGGCGGTGGGCCTCTCGGTGACGCACCCGGTGCACCTGATCGACGCCGAGGCGTGTTGTCGCGCGATCAAGAAGGAGCAGCCCGACGTGTTCGTCGTGGTCGGCGGCAGCGGTGTGAGCGGCGTCAGCGTGAGCGATCTCGGAGCCGACGCTCAGGCCACGAGCGCCGACCAGTTGCACGAATTGCTCCGGGCCCGCTGACGCCGCGGCGTCCTCACATCGGTGTCAGCTCGTCCGACATCGACGAGTCGTCGTACGCGCTCGTGTCCGTTTCGGTCGCGTGGACTCGTCGAATTCCGCTGACGTGAGCCGTGCGGTGGTCGTGAGCAGCCCACTGTCGAAGTATCGACCTCGATCTTGTGTTCTCGAACAGGTGTTCGATATCGTTCGGACGATGGAACTCGCTGTCGATCATCGTACGCCGTTGCTCTCCGCTGCACCATCGCGGTCCGATGTCGCCCGCCGCACCCGTTCCGGCCAGTCGGAGGCACTCCAGCAGGTACTCGCTGAGCTGGGGGAACGTGTCAAACCGATCACCCTGGCCCGGGAGCGGACGCTGCCCGTCGCCGCTCCTTTCGACCGGTTGCTCCCCGACGAGGGCCTGGTCCGCGGTCGGGTGCTGTCCTGTCGGGGTGTCGCCGACACGTCCCTGGCGTTCGGACTGATCCGGGATGCTCTGGCGCAGGGAGCGTGGGGCGCACTGGTCGACGTGTCCACGTTCGGAGCCGACGCCGCGAGCGAGTTCGGCATCCCGCTCGAACGGATCGTCCGTGTCGAGACCGGGGCTGCCGAGGCCGAGTCCACCGCTGGCGTCGGCGCCGTGGCCTCCTGGATCGACGTGATGGGTGCAGCAGTCGACGGTTTCGACGTGGTCGTCACCACGGTGCCGGCCGAGGTGCGCAGCGCGAGGAGCCCGGCGGCGGTCCGCAAACTCGCCACGCGTGTCCAACAGAAGGGGGCGATCGTCGTGGTTCTGGGCGAGTCCGGGGCGCTGACCAGCGATCTCGTGTTCTCGACCGAACGGACCGAGTGGAGCGGGGTGACCGAGGGTGCCGGTCACCTGCGTTCACGGATCATCCACGTGGTGGCGGGAGGTCGCCGACTCCCGGTCTCGCGGAATGTCTCGTTGCTCGTCGACGCCACGTCGGGTCGTGCGGTCTGCTCACTCGCTCCCGCTCCGACCATCGGTTCCGTTTCCGGCACCCGTGCCACGGTCGACATCGTCGACATGGCGGAGGAGTCGAGCGAGCGTGACCCACAGGCCGAACTGCTCGCCGAGATGGCCGACAGCCTCGCTGCCACGACGGATCCGGACGCCGGTCTCCGCGGTCTCGATTCCGACGCTTCCGACCGTCGCCTCGCCGGCTGACCATGGCCACTCGACACCCGTCCGGTGATGATCCGGCTCCGGATGGTCCGGCTCCGGATGGCCCGTCCATGGATCCGGTGCGGATGGTGACGGTGTGGTGCCCTGACTGGCCGGTCACCGCTGCGGGGTGTCGTCACGACGTGCCTGCTGCGGTGATGCGCAATCACCGGGTCGTGGCGCGTACGGCTGCGGCGGCTGACGACGGCGTGGTGATCGGCCAACGCCGTCGACAGGCGCAGCAGCGATGCCCGCACATCGTGTTGCTCGACGACGATCCCGCACGTGATGCCCGCGAGTTCGAGTCGATCGTGCGGGCGGTCGCCGAGATCGCACCGAGGGTCGATCTCGTCGAACCCGGCTGGTTGAGCGTGGCGGCCCGCGGGCCGTCGCGGTACTTCGGCGGTGACGCCGCTCTGGCCGAGCATCTCCGCCGCATCGTCCAGCAGTGCATCGCTTCAAATCGCACCGGAGTCGATCGTGACGTCGACGACCGTGGCATCGACGCAGGAGGAGACGCGGGTGTGGGTGTGGGCGTGGGTGTGGGTGTGGCCGACGGTCGGTTCGCTGCGAGCATCGCGGCACGCCTCGCTGTCCGACGTCGGCACTCGGTCGTGGTCGAGGCATCGGGGTCGCCCGCGTTCTGTGCCTCGCTTCCGATCGGGTGGTTGCAGACGCTCGGTGAGGTCGATGGAGACCTGGTCGACCTCTTCACCCGCCTCGGCATCCGTCGCCTCGGCGACTTCGCTGCACTCGCGCCGTCCGACGTGCTGGGCAGGTTCGGTCCGGTCGGCCTCCACGCTCACCGTCTCGCATCGGGCATCGACATCCGCCCGGCCAACACGACCGACCCGGCTCCCGAACGCCGTCTCGCGAAGGTGCTCGACGACCCGGCGGCCCAGACCGACGCCGTCGTGTTCGTCGCGAAACAACTGGCCGACGAACTCGCCGGACGACTGGGCGCCGATGGTCGGGTCTGCACCCGGTTGGTCGTGCTGCTGGAGACCGAGCACGGCGAGCGGTCCGAACGATCGTGGTACCGGTCGGGCGGTCTGTCGGCTCCGGCGATGGTCGAACGGGTGCGCTGGCAGCTCGATGCCTGGATCAACCTGCCGCGGGGAAGTGAGCACGAGATCACCGGAGGTGTTGCGTCGGTGCGCCTCTCACCGGAGGAGGTGCGCGCCGACGAGGGTGTGCAGCTCGGTCTGTGGGGTGGCCAGTCCGACGCCGATCGGCGAGCGATCCGTGCCGTTGCGCGACTGACCTCGCTCACGTCGGAACAGGCGGTGACCGTTGCGGTGTGGCACGGCGGGAGGCTGCCGAGCGATCGGTACCAGTGGATGTCGGCCACGCTGGTCGACCTCGACCAGCGCGAGCGGGCGGTGTCACGGACGTCGACGGGCGCCGGGATCGACGGACGTTCGGGCCCATGGCCCGGTTGCCTCCCGGCGCCATCTCCGACGACGGTCTTCGACGAGCCGTTGCCGCTCGACGTACTCGACGTCGACGGGGACGTGGTCGAGGTCAGCGGGCGTGGGATGGTGTCGAGCGCGCCGGCTGCGATCCGGTTGTTGATCGGGAGCGAGGCCGAAGGCTGGCGGCGCGGCGCAGTGCGTCGGGTCCGGTCGTGGGCGGGGCCGTGGCCGATCGATCAACGATGGTGGGAGCCGGGTCGACATCGACGACTCGCACGATTCCAGATCGTGGTCGACGACGACACGGCCGGTCAGCAGGCCCACCTCGTCATCGCGGAACACCGGAGGTGGTTCCTCCTGGCGACCTATCGCTGAGATGAGTGCTCGGACAGTGCGACCACTCTCCATCGGCGGCCGACGCCGCAAGCCCGAGTGATCGCTGGATGCCGCTCGCATCCGTGGTGATCAGGCCGCGAGCGTGGGTGTTCGCTGACGCTTCTTGTTCCAACGCCTCGCGCCTTCCTCGTCGTCCAGTGCCGGGACCGTGCCGCTGAGCTGCTCGCATCGACGACATCGGTCAGGACTGGGGATGCCGTCCAGGGGAGCGAATCGGAGATGACTGAAACGCGAGGGGGTGTCGATCGACATGCGGCCGAAGGCGCCGCACGCGGTGATGCCGCGACCGATCGAATCGCGGCGTCCGCTCGACACGTCGACGAACTCGCGGATTGCGTGCACCCGATCGCGCGTGGTCGCCCGGATCGGTCGAGGGTCTCGATGCGCCGTCATGGGATGTTGACGGCGACTGACACAGCGCAGTCGGTACGCACGTTGCCGGCAGGCGTTCGTGCAGTAGACGCGATGCCGGCCGGCCCGCGGAAGGCGCGGAACCGGCGTGCTGCAGACCGGGCAGCTCCAGATCGCTGTCGTCCGAGTGTGCGGGTACGGGGAATCGGCGAGACGACGCCGTGCTTCGTGCCCCAGCTGCCATTCGATGACGGGGACGCAGGACCGTTGCCGGTTCGCATCGAGGGTGGCCTCGCGTGGTGGAGGTGGTGGCACGTAGAGGCCGAATCCGAATTGTTGCATGACGTCATCATGCGCATGGGGGTGTCGCAGAGTTGTCGGAGGTGCCGCGAGCACGATCTGGGTGCCACAGGGGAGGCCCCTCCCGAGGGCCCACGGCCGTGCGTCACGAATCGTCTCGTCCGGCGTTCTCGATCCGCGTCACGAATCGTCTCACCGCCCGGCGTGACGATTCGTGACGCGGATCCGGTGAGGGTGCGTGACGATTCGGAACGGCCTGATACGAGGCGGACCGTGACGATTCACCGACAGCCGGTGACGGCAGCAGGGAGGTGTCCGAACGCACACGACGGCACCGGGACCGGCCGGCAGCGACGGAGCGTCGGGCGGCGCTTCCAGCGGTCGGGTTCAGCCGAGGACGGCGAGCGCTGCGGTGGGGATCTCCAACGCATCGGTCACGTCGTTGGCCAGGCGGAAGCCGACCCCGCGAACGGTGTGGATCACCTTCGTGTCCGGTGCGGCCTTGTCGAGCTTGCGGCGCAGGTTGGAGAGATGGACGTCGACGACGTGGCTGTCGCCGACCCACTTCGGGCCCCAGACCGCATCGAGCAGATCCTCGCGAGTGCACACCTCCGTCGGTCGCCGACAGAGTTGCTCGAGCAGCGAGAACTCGATCCTGGTCGTCTGGACCTCCTCCTCTTCCACGCGGACCTCGCGTCGACCGAGATCGATGACGAGCGGACCGAGTGTGAGCGTCGACGACATCACGGTGTCCGGGCGATTGTGGATCTGACGCGGACGGCGAAGCAGTGCGTGGCAGCGGGCAGCCAGTTCGCCGGCGTGGATCGGAGCCGAGATCGCATCGTCGGCGCCGCTGTGCAGGACCGAGGTCCGTACCTGGTGACCATCGTCGGTGACGCAGAGCAGGTACTGCTCGGATGATTCGCGGAGTCGTTCGTAGAGCGGGCGGCCGTCGGGGGACGGCAGGTAGGAGTCGACGATCAGGACATCCGGTGAGAACGACTCGGCCAGCATGACCGCCGCCTCGCCGTCCGTCGGAGCGCTCACGCAGAATCCTGCGGCGCGCAGACCGGCGACGCTGATGCGCCGCAGATCGGGATCTCGAACTGCGATCAGGATTCGGTGGGAAATGCTCGTGTCGTTGTCCATGCGTTCTTCCTCCGGTTCCGCCGAACCGGATTCGTCTGCTCTGTCGGCCGGGCGGCCTTGCGCATCATGTATCGGTCCTCGTGTGGCTGAACTGAAACGAAACTCTGGACATCGACAAGATGGCGACACGGCTGTCAACACGTGGGCCTCGCGCACGCCCTCGCCACACGCGCCGCGCCCGGCTGCTACAACGGCGTCATGACGGTTGAACGACTGCGATCCGACGTCGCTGCACGCACGCCGCTCGACGATCGAGAACGCAGATCGATCGAGCGGTTCCTGACAGCGCTGGACGGGTTGGCGCACCCTCTCGACGAGCATGCCGATCCGACACATGTGACGGGTTCCGCGATCGTCGTCGGGCCCCGTGGTGTGTTGCTGCTCAAGCACAAGCGCCTCGGCATCTGGCTCCAACCGGGCGGTCACGTCGATGCGAACGAGACGCCGTGGGATGCGGCATTGCGCGAAGCGCGTGAGGAAACCGGTCTCGAGGTCTCCTTCGCCGGACCGCTCGACGACGACGGCGTTCCCGAACTGATCCACGTCGACGTCCACGAGGGCGGCCGCGGTCATACACATCTCGACACCCGATACCTGCTCGACGGTGGCGACGCCGACCCGTCCCCGTCCGCCGACGAGAGCCAGGAGATCGGATGGTTCTCCTGGGACGAGGCGATCGACCTCGCCGACGACGGGGTGCGCTCGATCCTCGATCATCTGCGATCGACACGGTCGTCCACGACGCTCGACCGGCGGTGACGACGACCGGGGTCAGCAGGGCGGGTCGAGTCGGTCGGTGGCTCGGGCCGCCGGTTCGGGCGTCGTGTCGCGTGATGTGTCGGCGGAGCAGGCAGTTGTGCTTGAATTCAGTTTTCCACGCCATTCGACAACACCAGGGAGACAGACATGCTGCAGGAATTCAAAGACTTCGTGATGAAGGGCAACATCCTCGAGATCGCCGTCGGTCTCGTGATGGCGTTGTACTTCCAACAGGTCGTCGACGCCTTCCTGGACTCCGTCCTGTACCCCCTGATCGCCGGAATCGTCGGTCAACCGAGCTTCTCGAGCATCGGCTTCTCGATCGGTGACGTGGACCCCGAAACCGGAGTTCGTCCGTTCGTGAGCATCGGGAACGTCATCGATGCGATCATCAGCTTCGTCATCGTGGCCTTCGTTCTCTTCATCATCCTGAAGGCTGCGGCGAAGGTGCAGAAGCCGAAGGAAGAAGTGGCGGGTGGGCCGTCGGAGGTCGAACTCCTCATCGAGATCCGCGACCAGCTGCGCGCCAACAACGGCTGAACCGGTTCGACGGAGGGCGCCGGCGCGTCCGGCGCCCTCCGTCGCGTCCGGACTCGTGTCGATACCCGGATCTGCCCGCCGGGACCCGTGTCGGGTGCCGGAGCGATGTGACGTGACTTGCGTGCCGCGACGCGGTTGAATGTCGACATGTTCCGCCGCTGCTCCGTCGCTCTCGCGTTCGTGCTCGGCGCCTGCGGAACCGCCGGGGCGGTCGACACCGAGGAGTCGACGCCGCCCACGGCCATTCCGACGGTTCCCGGCGTCGGCAACCTTCCCGACACCATCCCGATCCCGGTGTTCGACGACGACGAGGTCGACGAGCCTCCGATCTCGGTCGTCGTCACCCGGCCCGTCGACGAGGACGGAGTGGTCGTGGAGTCGGTGGCCGAACGGGTCAACGGCAACCGACTGCTCGTGATCGGCGATTCGATCCTCGCGTCGACGGCGACGCGCTACGGCGGAGAGCTCTGCGAAGCGCTGAACCCGATCGGCTGGACCGTCGAGGTCGACGCCGAACCCGGCCGGTTCGTGTCGTTCGGCAACGAGGTCGCACGCGCTCGGATCGATGTCGGTGGCGAGGAGGAGGACTTCGACGCCGTGGTGATCCATCTGGGCAGCAACTACGGCCGCGATCGAGATGCGTACTACGAGGAGCTCAGTGAGCTCCTGTATCGGGCCGCGCCACGACCCACGTTGCTGATGACGGTCACCGAGTACCGGCCGCAGTGGCGCGAGGCGAACGAGGTGATCCGCGAGCTCGCAGCGCTCTACGACAACGTGACCATCGTGGACTGGGAGAAGATCGCGCGTGCGCCGGGGGTGCTCAGCCGGGACGGCCTGCATCCCGGCAGTCAGGGTGAAGCCGTGCTGGTGGAGCAGATCGCCGTCGCACTCGGCGAGTTGAACGCCGGCGAGGGGGAGTGCCTGAGCTCGTCGTTCACCGATGACTCCGCCGTTCGAGGAAACGGCGGATCGGCATCGGGTGGTGCGAGCACGGGCGGGTCGTCGACCGGTGGTTCCTCGTCCGGTGGATCGTCGTCCGGTGGTTCGTCGTCGGGCGGGAGCACGGGCGGGTCGTCGTCGGGTGGTTCGTCGTCGGGCGGGGGTTCGGGCGGGAGCAGTACGGGAGGCACGACGGGTGGGACGACCGGTTCGTCCGGCACGACGGGTTCCACGTCGGGCACCACGACCGGTTCGACGTCGGACGGCACGACCGGCGGCACGACGGGTTCGACCACCGGCATCACCGACACGACGGGTGGGACCACGGGAGGAACCGACACGACGGGTGAGACCACGGGCGGCACGACCGGATCGACGGATGGCTCGACGACGGGCGATCCGACGACGGGCGGTTCGACCGGGACGACCGACGGGGGCACGAGCGGATCGACGGGTGGTTCCACCACGGGTTCGACGTCCGGTGGCTCGACGACCGGGACGACGGACGGTTCGACGACGGGCGGTTCGACGACGGGTGGTTCGACGACCGGGACGACGGGTGGAACGTCGGGTGGTGCAGCCACGACCGGAGCAGCGACCGGTGGAGACAACGAGTCCACCGGAGCCGACGGCTGACGCCGACACGTTCGGACGGATCAGCCGGGAGGCGTCGGATCCACGGGTCCCCTCGGCGCCGGCCGACTCGTCTCGCGTCCGTCTCGTCACGGGCCCACGGTCACGTCCGACGGCACCGCTGACTTCGTAGCCTGTTGCGATGCTCCAGGCACAGGCGATCTCGGTGGAAGTGGGTGGCAAGCTCCTCGTCGAGCGCGCCAGCTTCACCGTCATGGCCAAGGACAAGGTCGGCATCGTCGGTCGCAACGGAGCGGGCAAGACCAGCCTCTTCAAGGTGCTGGGCGGAGCGAACGAGCCGGCAGCCGGGCGCGTGATGCGCAAGGGTGGCTTCGGCTACCTCCCTCAGGACCCGAAGATCGAAGGCGATCTCGACGGGCGAACCAGCGTCACGCACATCCTGTCCGGCAAGGGCATCGACGAGGACATTATCCGGATGGAGAAGCTCCGGATCGCGATGGAGGAGAACCCCGACGAGCGCAACGTCACCCGCTACGTCAACGCCGAGGAGTCGTTCCGCACCAACGGTGGATACGCCGCCGACTCCGAGGCACGCGCCATGGCCGTCGGTCTCGGCCTCCCTGATGACCGCCTCGAACTCCCGCTGAGCGTGCTCTCGGGTGGTGAGCGTCGTCGGGTGGAACTGGCACGCATCCTCTACGCCGGCACGGACATCCTGTGTCTCGACGAACCGACGAACCATCTCGACATCGACGCGAAGACGTGGTTGCTGCAGTACATGCGCGAGTACAAGGGCGCTCTCCTCGTGATCAGCCACGACCTCGACCTGCTCGACGAGGCGATCACCCGCGTCCTGCACCTCGACCGCAGCGGTGAGGACGAGGTCGGTGACGTGATCGAGTACCGCGGCACCTACTCGCAGTACAAGCGGTCGCGTGCCGAGGACGAGGCACGCCTCACCAAGAAGGCCGCGCAGCAGGCCAAGGAGATCGACCGGATGCAGGGTGTGGTCGACCGCTTCGGGGCCAAGGCCACGAAAGCGGCGATGGCGCACTCGATGGAGAAGAAGATCGCCCGCCTCGAATCCACGAAGGTCAAGGCGCCGAAGAACACCAAGACGTTCAACGTGCGGTTCCCGCCGCCCCCACCGTGCGGTCAGACCGTGATCACCGCCGAGTCGATGTGCAAGGGCTACGGCGGCGTGACGGTGTTCGAGGACATCGACTTCGACCTCGGTCGTGGCGAGCGACTGCTCGTCCTCGGTCTGAACGGAGCGGGCAAGACGAGCCTGCTGCGGATCCTCGCCGAGGAGACCGAAGCCGACCTCGGCGACTTCGAGTTCGGGTACCAGGTCCAGGCCGGCTACTACGCCCAGGAACACGACAACCTCGAAGTCCACGAGACGTTGCTGACCAACCTGCGCAACTCGATTCCGCCGGGCGTGGAGATGACCGACACGCACCTGCGTGGGCTGCTCGGCATGTTCGGCATCTCCGGCGACAAGGTCTTCCAGGACTCAGGGACGCTGTCGGGCGGCGAGAAGACGAAGCTCGCGCTGGCGATGCTGATGACGGGCAAGAACAACCTGCTGCTGCTCGACGAGCCGACCAACAACCTCGACCCGCCCTCGCGTGACGCCGTGGCGAGTGCGCTGATCGACTGGCCCGGTGCGATCATCTTCGTGAGTCACGACGAGGACTTCGTGCGCGAGCTCGCCCCGACGAAGGTGCTGCTGATGCCCGACGGCGACGTCGACTACTTCAACGAGGACTGGCTGGATCTCGTGTCGATGGCCTGAACCCTGTGCCCGGGCGCGTCGCCGAGGGCGTGAGGTTCGAGTCCGGTGCCGGGCCGGGCGCGAGGTACCTTCGGCACATGCGCATCGGATACTTCGGCGGGACGGTCAACGACGGGACGATCGACGACGTCGTCGCCGAGGCGAAGCAGGTGGAGGCCGACGGATTCGCCGCCTACTGGGCGCCGAACATCTTCGGTCACGATGCCCTGACGGCGCTGGCGATCGTCGGGCGCGAGGTCCCGCGGATCGAACTCGGCACCTCGGTCGTGCCGACGTACCCCCGCCACCCGATGGCGATCGCACAGCAGTGCCACACCGTGAACGCCGTGTCCGGCGGCCGCCTCACCCTCGGAATCGGGCTGAGTCACAAGGTCGTCATCGAGAACATGATGGGGATGAGCTACGCCACGCCGATCCGCCACATCCGCGACTACATGCACATCCTCGGTCCGCTGTCGCGCAACGAGCAGGTCTCCTACGCCGGCGAGGACTACACGACCCACGGCGGCATCCAGGCCCCCGGGATGTCGCCGTTCGGCACCGTCATCGCGGCGCTCGGCCCGCAGATGCTGAAGGTCGCGGCCGAACTGGCCGACGGGACGCTCACCTGGTGCACCGGTCCGAAGACGCTCGGCGACCACATCGTGCCCACGATCAACGCCGCTGCCGACGCGGCCGACCGGCCCGCGCCCCGTGTGATCGCCGCGCTGCCCGTCTGCGTGACCGACGACTTCGAGGCATCGAAGGCACGCGCCGCGAAGGTGTTCGAGATCTACGGGTCCCTGCCCAGCTACCGGGCGATGCTCGACCGCGAGGGCGCAGCGGGACCCGAGGACATCGCGATCACGGGCACCGCCGACGAGGTCGTCGCACGGATCGGTGCACTGGCCGACGTCGGTGTCACCGACTTCGCCGCCGTCGAGTTCCCGGGGACCCCGGACGAAGCCGCCGCCACACGCGCCGCGTTGAAACAGTTGCTCTGACACGCAGCACGGGCGCTCGTCGGCCAGACTCGGGGTCGATGACCTCGTTCCACACCGATCTCGACGCTCGTGGCGTCGCCGTCGTCACCATCGACGGCCCACCGGTCAACCTGATGACGGTGGCGATGTTCCTCGAGCTCGCCACCGAGTTCGAGCGCCTCGCGGGAGACCGCGCCGTGCGTGTGGTCGTGATCCGTTCGGCGAACCCGGAGTGGTTCATCGCCCACTTCGACGTCGAGGCGATCCTCGGGTTTCCGACCGATCACCCACCGGCCGCCGAGCTCAACGGCTTCCACCGGATGTGCGAGACGCTGAGGACGATGCCGAAGCCGACGATCGCCGAGATCGCCGGCCGCGTCGGCGGAGGTGGCAGTGAACTGGCCCTGAGCTGCGACATGAGGTTCGCGGCGCCTGCGGCGATCTTCAGTCAACCCGAGGTGGCGCTCGGCATCCTTCCCGGCGGCAGCGGGACGGTGCGCCTCCCGCGCCTCGTCGGCCGGAGTCGCGCACTCGAAGCGATCCTCGGGTGTGACGACATCGACGCCACCACCGCCGAACGGTGGGGGTGGATCAATCGGGTCGTGCCGGCCGACGAACTGCGGCCCTTCGTCGATCGCCTCGCGGCGCGCATCGCGTCGTTCCCCGCCCACGCTGTTGCGGCTGCCAAGGCGAGGGTCGTGGCAGCGGAGGGAACGTTGACCGACGACCTGCTCGCCGAAGGCGATGCGTTCAACGCCACGCTCGGCGGCGCGGGGACACAGGCGGCCATGCGCCGTTTCCTCGAACTCGGTGGGCAGACGCCCGACGGAGAGCGACGTCTCGGCGAACTCGCCGGACAGGTGAGCGGCGCGCCACACGTCGGCGTCGACGGTGAGTCGAACCCGTCGTGACGCGTCACCGTCGATGGGCCGCTCTGGCGATCGCCTGCGTGGCGGTCACGGCCGCGTGCAGTGATGCACCACCGGTGGCCGTCGAACGGTCCGACCGGTCGGGAGTCGGACCGGTCGTGCCCGACGGTCAGGCGGGCATGCCACCCGGTGGACCGCCCACGATTCCGGCACAGGACACGGATCTCCCGGTCGTGGACACGCCGGCGTCGACGATCGAGTGGGGTGACTGTTCTCCGTTCGGGATCCCGTCGGTCGACCGGCTGGGAACGTCGGGATGGGAATGCGGAACCCTCACCGCCGACATGGACCCGTTCGGCGACAGTGGAAGCGACGCAACGGTGGAACTGGCGCTGACTCGACACCCGGCGACGGGGGAGCGGCGCGGGTCGATCCTGATCAATCCCGGCGGGCCCGGAGGCGCCGGGCTGCCGACCGCGTGGAGCGTGCGCGGAGGGATGCCCGCCGAACTCCTGCGAGCCTTCGACATCGTGTCGTGGGACCCGCGTGGCGTCGGGCAGTCCGTTCCGAAGATCGACTGCGACGACGAGGTCCCGCCCGGAGACGCCGAGTTCATCGCGGCCTGTGTCGCCGCGACCGGTCCGCTCGCGGGCTTCCTCACGGCGCCGTACTCGGCGGCCGACATCGAGGCGATCCGGGTCGCACTCGGCGAGGACACGCTGAACTACCTCGGCTATTCCTACGGCTCGATCCTCGGGGCCACCTACGCGGCGGCCCATCCGGAACGGGTCGGCGCATTCGTGCTCGACGGCGTCACCGACCCGTTGGCCGGATCCGCCGAAGGCCCCTTCGAGGACGGCTTCGCCGTGCTGGCCGACGACGGCACTCCCGCCGCGCTCGACCGCTTCGCCGAACTCTGCGACGCGACCGACCGCTGCCTGTTCAGCCTCGACGCAAACACGGTGATCGGCGACCTCGCGACGCAGGTGCCGTTCCTCCCGACCGGCGACTTCGCCGGCGCGCCCGACGTGGTCGACGCCGAGGGGTACCGGCAGCTCCTCGAGTCGTCGATGACCTACGCAGGCGACTGGGAACTCCTCGCGACTGCGCTCGAGGACGCCGATCGGGGTGACGCATCGTCGCTCGCCGCGCTGATCAACGGCGACGCCGCCCGAGAGGCGGGCGAAGGATCGGGCGACGAGCCGCAGAACGACGGTCCCGGTGGCGAGAGCGACTTCGCCGAGGCGAACTACATGATCTACTGCGCCGACCTGGGTCCGTGGATCACGGAATGGTCGTTCTGCGACGATCGCCTCGACGCCGCCCGCCCGATGCAACCCGTGCAGAGCGTCGACGTCGAGCGCGACATCCTCGTGATCGGCACGGAGTTCGATCCGTTGACGCCCGGCTACCACGCCCCGGAGTTCGCCGACGCCCTCGGCGACGCCGTCCACATCATCTGGGAGGGCGTCGGCCACACGGCGTTCCCCGGGTGGACTCCGTGCATCGACGACGTGGTCGCCGACCAGTTCCTGGCACGAGCGCTTCCCGAGGACGGTCTACGCTGCTCGTTCCTCGACGGGGTGGAGGACGACACGACGTTGGGCGACGACCTGTTCGGACACGGTGACATCGAGTCGAGGAATCTCCTCGAACGCACGCTCGCCGTTCGCGACGGCGACCCCGATGCGGCGTGCATTGCCGATGCCGTCAACCAGTCACCGGACCGCGTGATCAGTCACGTCGTGCTCGACATCACCTCCGACGACGCCGGCAGCGCTCTCGACGCCGCCCGCTCCTCCTGCTGACCGTCACCTCCGGCGGACCGACCCCCGGACGTGTCGATCAGGCGTCGGGTGCGGCGTTCTCGTCGCCGAAGTGGGCGGTCTCCTCGTCCGCCGAGCGCGCCGGCTGGGTGATCCCGACCGGCATCGCCGCCTGGGCGCGGACCTGGGCGTAGAAGTCGTTGCCCTTGTCGTCGACCACGACGAACGCCGGGAAGTCCTCGACCTCGATCTTCCAGATCGCCTCCATCCCCAACTCGGGGTACTCGAGGACGTCGACCTTGCGGATGTTGTCGAGCGCCAACCGAGCGGCCGGCCCGCCGATCGATCCCAGGTAGAAGCCACCGTTGTCCTGGCACGAGTCGGTGACCTGCTGGGACCGGTTGCCCTTGGCGAGCATCACCATCGATCCGCCGGCGGCCTGGAACTCGGTGACGTAGGAGTCCATGCGGCCTGCCGTGGTCGGCCCGAACGAACCCGACGCATAGCCGTCGGGGGTCTTGGCCGGCCCGGCGTAGTACACGGCGTGGTCCTTCCAGGACTGCGGCATCTCCTCACCGGCGTCGAGACGTTCCTTGATCTTGGCGTGCGCGATGTCGCGAGCGACGATCATCGGCCCCGTGAGCATCACCTGCGTGGTCACGGGGAGCTCGGACAGCGTGGCGAGGATCTCCTCCATCGGGCGGTTCAGGTCGATGCGGACCGGTTCGGCGTCGGAGAGTTGCTCGGACCCCACGGCGGGAAGGAACCGGGCCGGGTCGGTCTCGAGTTGTTCGAGGAACAGACCCTCGGCGGTGATCTTGCCCAGGGCCTGGCGATCGGCCGAGCACGACACGGCCATGCCGACCGGGCACGATGCTCCATGGCGCGGGAGGCGGATGATCCGCACGTCGTGGCAGAAGTACTTGCCGCCGAACTGCGCACCCACACCGGTGCGCTGCGCGAGTTCGAGGACCTTGGCTTCCAGATCGAGATCGCGGAATGCGTGGCCGGAAGGCGACCCCGACGTGGGCAGCGAGTCGAGGTAGTGCGTGCTCGCGAGCTTGGCCGTCTCGACGGACAGCTCGGCCGATGTGCCGCCGATCACGATCGCGAGGTGATACGGGGGGCATGCGGACGTGCCGATGGCCTGGATCTTCTCGAAGATCCAGGGCAGCAGCGTGGCTTCGTTGAGCAGCGCCTTGGTCTCCTGGAACAGGAAGCTCTTGTTCGCCGAACCGCCGCCCTTGGCGATGAACAGGAACTTGTAGGCGTCGCCGTCGATGGCGGTGATCTTGATCTCGGCGGGCAGGTTCGTGCCGGTGTTCTTCTCGGTGTACATGTCGAGCGGCGCCATCTGGCTGTAGCGCAGGTTCGTCGTGAGGTAGGTGTCGGCGATGCCGCGGGCGATCTGCTCCTCGTCGCCCCCGCCCGTGAACACGTACTGGCCCTTCTTCGCCTTGACGATCGCCGTCCCGGTGTCCTGACACATCGGCAGCACTCCGCCGGCGGCGATCGCGGCGTTCTTCAGCAGGTCGAGCGCGACGAACCGGTCGTTGTCCGACGCCTCGGGGTCGTCGAGGATCTTGCGGAGCTGCTCGAGGTGACCGGTCCGCAGGAAGTGGGCGATGTCGTGCATCGCCTCGGCCGTGAGCCGACGGATCGCCTCGGGCTCGACCTTCAGGAACGTACCCTCGGGGGTGTCGAACGTGGACACACCCTCGGTCGACACGAGGCGGTAGGTCGTGTCGTCGGGACCGAGCGGGAACATCTCGGTGTAGTCGATGTCATCGGGCACCTGTGCAGCATCGTCGGCCATGAAATCGAGCCTACGGCCCGGGCATGGTGCGCACCGCGTGGGAGCGGGACCGTTGCGCCACTACGGTCGAGAGCGATGACATCCAGCGCGGACTCGACCGAACGCCCGGCGTGGCGGGGGCGGATGCACGCCGCCGCGTTCTTCGTCGCGATCCCTGCAGGCATCGCCCTCGTGTTCGTGTCCGAGCGCACCGTCGCGCGCACCGCAGCCTCCATCTATGCCCTCTCGCTCCTCGTGATGCTCGGCATGTCGGCCGCCTACCACCGCCTTGCCCGTTCACCTGCCGCTCGCAGGTGGATGCAGCGGCTCGACCATGCGGGGATCTACGTCCTGATCGCCGGCACCTACGTCCCGATGACGATCGTGGCGATGCCGCTGGTCTGGGGGATCCCGGTCCTCAGTGTCATCGCCGGTGCAGCACTGCTCGGGATCGTCGTCAAACTGACCGGTTTCCGACGGCTGCAGAGGACCGCATACATCCTGTACCCGGCGATGGGCTGGGCGGTGGTCATCGCCCTCCCGGTGTTGTTCGAGAGCCTGACGGGCATCCAGTTCGCACTCGTGGTGGCCGGCGGACTCGTGTACACGATGGGCATCCCCGTCCTGGTCTTCAAGCGCCCCGACCCGTGGCCACGCGTCTTCGGCTACCACGAGGTGTGGCACACCTTCGTCGTGGTGGCGGCTGCGCTGCACTTCGCCGCGGTGGCGAGCGTCCTGGCCTGACGAGGCGCCGGGCCGGCCGAGCCCGACCCGGTTCGCGCCGTGCGGATCGGCGTGCGTGGCTCTCCGTGTTCGTAGGATCGCCCGATGCGCCGGATCGGGATACCGAGCATCGTCCAGAATCCGGCGCAGTTGGTGCTGCTGGCGTTCGCGATGTTGATCGGTCTGGGCACCGCGTTGCTCACCCTGCCGGTCGCCGCCGACGGTCCGGACGGCGTCGGCCTCGAGAACGCCCTGTTCCTCTCCACGTCGGCGACGACCGTGACCGGTCTGTCGACCGTCGACATCGCCGACTTCAGCCTGTTCGGCGAACTGGTGATCCTGGCGCTGATCCAGGTGGGCGGGTTCGGGATCATGACGATCGGTTCCGTGGTCGCACTCCTGACGTTCCAGCGGATCGGTCTGCGTCAGCGGATGCTGGCCCAGGCCGAGATCGGCAACGTCGACATCGGCGAACTCTCCGGGTTGCTCGGGGTGATCTTCCGGATCACCGTCGCGGTCGAGGGCACGCTCGCGGCGGTCCTGTTCGTCCGACTCTGGCAGGGCGGGTACGAGGACGGGCCGATCGACGCGGCCTATTCGGCGATCTTCCACTCGGTCGCAGCGTTCAACAACGCCGGCATCTCGCTCTACTCGGACAACCTCGCGGGTTTCGCCGGTGATCCGCTCGTGTCGATCCCGATCACCATCGGGTTCATCGTGGGCGGGTTGGGCTTCCCCGTCTACGTCGAGTTCCTGCGACGCTGGAGGCACGAGCGCGAGTCGCGACGCGGCGACGACTCGTCGGCACGACGCGACCGTGCGCGGCCGTGGAGCCTGCACGCCCGGATCACCGTCGGCGCGACCGTCGTGCTGCTGGTGGTGGGGCCGGTCATGGTGCTCGCCTTCGAGTGGGCCAACCCCGGGACCCTCGGGCCCATGGGGTGGTTCGACAAGCTGGTCAACGCCTGGTTCCAGGGCGTGTCGCCGCGTACCGCCGGCTTCAACCTGGTCGACAACGGTGCCCTGAAGGAGACCACGCTGCTCGGCACGAGCGTGCTGATGTTCATCGGCGCCGGGCCGGCATCGACCAGTGGCGGCATCAAGGTGACCACGTTCGCCGTGCTCGCCTGTGTGATCTGGGCCGAGGTGCGCGGCGACAGCGACGTCAACGTCTTCCGGCGTCGACTGCCGACCCCGATGATCCGCCAGGCGGTGGCGATCGCACTGCTGTCGGTCGGCTTCGTCGTGGCGACCTCACTGTTCCTGATGACCAGCGACGGTCTCTCGCTCATCGACGCGCTCTTCGAGTCGACCTCGGCATTCGGCACGGTCGGGCTGTCGACCGGGGTGACCGGGTCGATCAGCACGGTGGGCCACGTGCTGCTCGTCGGTGTGATGCTCTGTGGCCGTGTCGGCCCACTGACCTTCGCGACGGCGTTCGCGCTCAGGGAGCGGGCACGCCTCTATCGTCATCCCGAGGAGCGACCGATCATTGGCTGAGAAATTCATTCACAACATGTTCCGCGGGCTCGGCCCCGAGATCGAACACCGCGGGGAGATCGTCGTGATCGGCCTCGGGCGGTTCGGCTCCTCGCTGTCGCGCACGCTCGTCGACATGGGCCACGAGGTGATGGGCGTCGACCTCGACTCCGCCAACGTCCAGGCGCACGCCGGCGTCCTCACCCACGTCGCGGAGGCCGACACCACCAACGAGCAGGTACTCCGCCAACTCGGTGTCGCCGAGGCCACCACGGTGGCGGTGTGCATCGGGGCCGACATCGAGGCCAGCGTGCTGACCGCGGTCGCCCTGTCCGACCTCGGTGTGCCGAACATCTGGGCCAAGGCGATGACCGAGCCCCACGGGCGGATCCTGAGTCGCGTCGGCGCGCACAACGTCGTGTTCCCCGAAGCCGAGATGGGTCAGCGCGTCGCCCACCTGATCACGGGCGGCGTGCTCGAGTACGTCGCGCTCGACGAGGACTTCGTGCTCGCCGAGATGACGGCCCCGGCGTCCCTCGTGGGGGTGCCGCTCGGCGAGTCCAACCTGCGCCGCGATCACCGCGTCACCATCGTGTGCCACAAGCCGGATTCGGGCCGTTTCACCCACACCGACCGCGACACGGTGCTCAGCCCGCAGGACCTGATCGTGATCGCCGGTCGCCGCAAGGACGTCGACTCCTTCGGTCCGTCCCGCCGCTGACCTCCGTTCAGCTCACCTTGGAGTCGAAGATCACGTCCTCGGGGATCTCGGTGTCGTCCGGGGTGACCATCTCCCCGCCGGCGAAGATCGAGTCGAGGAACGACACGGCGAACGTGTTCGTGAGTTCCTTGACACGCTCGATGGGCATGTCGTCGGGTGAGCAGCCCTCGCCGGCCACGGCGTCGATCGCCGCGATGACCGCTTCGGACGGTGGCGGGTCGAGTGTCGGGAAGAAGTCGAGGTAGTCGCACACGTCGGTGAAGCTCTGGTGCTCACCGGCGACCAACTCCACCCGGTACAGCGGATCGCTGGTCGTGAGGTCGAAGGCGCGGGTGACGTTCGGGACGACGGGCGTGGTCACGTCGTCGGTGCCGACCATGACGAGTTGGGGAACGTCGACGGTCGAGAGGGCCTCGTCGGAGAGCAACGACTGTTCCGACGTGCCGTCGCCCACCGCCGGGGCGAGCGGGATGATCGCGTCGATGCGGTCGTCGGCGGGCGAGGATCCGAGTTCGTTCTCGTAGCCGGACACCACGGCGTAGGTGGTGAATCCGCCGAAGCTGTGGCCGGTGACGGCGACCTGTTCGGGGTCGACCGATCCGACGAAGCCCACGGTCTCGGTGCTCTCCGGGTTCAGCATCGCGTCGATCACGGCGATCACGTCGAGGGGACGGTCGAGCGCGACACGCGAGCGGTCGATCTCGACTCCCGACACGCGCTCGATGGCGGTGTTGCCGGTGTGGTCGGGGGCCACGACGATGTACCCGTGGCTGGCGATGGTCTCGGTGTAGTCCGAGGCGATGTAGCGCTGACCGCCCGAACCGTGCGAGTAGACCACGAGTGGGAAGGGACCGTCGGGGGAGATCAGGTCGGGCGTGGCCGAGATCGCTCGGGGAGATTCGTAGTAGTCACCCGTGACGAACGTGTAGCGGTGCGGGTCGCCCTGTGAATCGGCGGCGAGCGGGAACCACACGTCGGTGGTGAGCGGCCGTTCACGGGCCGGGTCGGTGATGGTGATCGTGGCGACGCCGACGTCGTACTCGCCGGTTCCGATCGGTGCGAAGGCGGCCAGGTCGGTCGCCGGCGGATCGGTCGCGGGCGGGTCGCTGGCGGGTGGATCGGTCGCGGGTGGGTCGGTCGCCGGGGCTTGCGTGGACGCTGGTTCGGTGTCGGCGGGTTCGGTGGCCGGCGGGTCGGTCGGCTCCGGGTCCGTCGCGCCCGTGGTGACGGCCGGCTCGGTGGCCGGGCTGGACTCGGGTGCGGTGGTGGCGTCCCCGTCGCTGCTGCCTCCGCAGGCGACGACCAGGAGGGAACCCACGAACAGGACGGTCAGACGACGCATCACGAGATCATCGCAGAACGGCCCGACTCCACCACATCCGTGCCCGCCGCACCGGTCGGACCGGCCTCGCTGACGACGGTCAGCGATCCTTCATGCGCTTGGGCACGGCGGTGGCTGGGTCGTCGGGCCACCGGTGCTTCGGGTATCGGCCCGCCATCTCCTTCTTGACGTCGGCCCACGTGCCCTGCCAGAAGCCGGGGAGGTCGGCGGTGACCTGGATCGGGCGGTCGGCGGGGGAGAGCAGTTCGAGTCGGATCGGAGCACCGCCCGCGGTGGGGTGCTCGGTCACGCCGAAGAGGTCCTGGACGCGAACCGCGGCCGAGGGGACGTCGCCCGAGTAGTCGACCTCGACGGAGCGTCCGGTCGGCAACTCGAGGCGACCCGGCACGACGGACTCGAGGTCGGCGCCCTGGGGCCACGGCAGTTGCGACCGCAGCACCATCTCGACGTCGAGTCCGTCGAGGTCACGGCGGCCGACGGCACCGGGGAGGTACGGCGCGAGCCAGTGGTCGACGTGGTCCACCAGTGAGTCGATCGACCAGTCGGGCCACGGGTCGCCGACCGTGCGGTGGAGGAACTCGACGCGTTGGCGGAGTCGGGTCGCGGCTCCGGACCAGCCGAGAACGGCGAGGCGCGTGTCGCGGACGCGCTTCATCAGGGCGGCCGTGGTCTCCTCCGACGCCGAGGGACGTTCCTCGCGCCTCCCGAGTCGGATCGCGCCGAGGCGCCGTTCCACGATCTCGACCAGTTCGTCCCGGTCGGCGTCCCACACGAGGGTCCGCTGGTCCTTGACGTCCTCGCCTCCCGAGCGGATGACGTCGTCGCCGTCGACGGCCGCAGCGAGGCGGATCCGCGCCCGATCCGCCTTGCCGTCGAGGTCGGCAGCGACCACGAAGAGTTCCTCGGCCAGCGGATCACCCTCCCGGATGAACGCACCGCTGCCGTTGCGCATCGTGAACTGGCCGGGTCGGCGGCGGCCGGCGAGCCGGTCGGGGAAGGCGAGCAGCAGCAGGGCACCCGTGCGGTCGTGGTCGATCGACCGGCGGTCGAAGCCGATGCCGAGCCGTCGAGCCAACTCCTCCGCACGCTCGCGCAGCCGATGCACCGCACCTCGGTCGGCAGCGTCGTGGCCGGCCGCTCCCGAGACGACCGCGACCCGCAGGGAGAGGTCGACCGGGAGGTCGTCGGGGCGTCCGCGGAACACGTCGCGTTCGTCGACCAGCGTGGCGATCACACACGCGAGGGCGGACCGGTCGAGTGCGACCATCCGGGCCAGGCGCGGGTGCACCGGGAGTGCCAACATGTCGCGCCCGAGTGAGGTGAGGGTCCCGGTGGCGGGGTCGAGCGCGTGGAGATCGCCGAGCAGTTCGCGCGCCTGGCGCAGCGCCGCCGTCGGCGGCTCGTCGATGAACGTCAGTGCGCCGGTGGGTGCGTCGGGGTCGTTGCCCACCCCCCAGGACGCGAGCTCCAGCGCGAACCCTGCGAGGTCGGCCTGCAGGATCTCGGGGGATCGGTGCTTGGGCCGCGTGCCGTGTTCGAGCTTGCTCCACAGGCGGTACGCCGCCCCGGGCTCGGTGCGCCCCGCGCGGCCGGCGCGCTGTTCGGCCGAGGCTCGACTCGTGGCCACCGTCGTCAGACGGGTCATGCCCGATCGCGGGTCGAATCGCGGCTCGCGAGCGAGGCCGGCGTCGACGACGATCTTCACGCCGTCGACGGTGAGCGACGTCTCGGCGATGTCGGTGCTGAGCACAACGCGACGCCGACCCGCCGGCGACGGTCGGAGCGCGAGATCCTGGTCCTCCTGGCTGAGGGCGCCGGCCAGTGGATAGACGTCGATGCCGTCGCCGAGCACCTGTTCGAGTTGTCGTTGCGTGCGGCGGATCTCCCCGATGCCGGGAAGGAACACGAGGACGTCGCCGTCGTGTTCGCCGAGCGCCTGGAGGACGGCGGCCACGACGGCCGGCTCGATGCGGTCGGGCCCGTTCGGGCGACGAGGTCCACGGCTCCTGCGGCCCGCGCCGCCCTTGTTCGCTGCGCCGGTCGACCGGGGCAGCCAGTGCATCTCGATGTCGAACGTGCGACCCTCGCTCGTGATCACGGGGGCGCCGAGCGCACGCACGAGTCCATCGGTGTCCGGCGTGGCCGACATCGCCAGGATCCGCAGGTCGGGCCGGATCGAGTCGGCGGCGTCGAGCGCCAGCGCCAGTCCGATGTCGGTCGGCAGGTTCCGTTCGTGGACTTCGTCGAACACGATCGCACCGACGCCCGGCAGCTCCGGGTCCCGCTGCAGCCGGCGCGTGAGGATGCCTTCGGTCAGCACTTCGATCCGCGTCTGGGGTCCGATGTGGCGCTCGTCGCGTGTCTGGTAGCCGACGAGCCCTCCGACCCGGGTCCCGGTCAGGTCGGCGATGCGTCGGGCTGCGGCGCGGGTCGCGAGACGCCTGGGTTCGAGCATCACGATCTTCTGGTCGCCGAGCCAGTCGGCGTCGAGCAACGCAATCGGAAGCACCGTCGTCTTGCCCGCGCCGGGTGGGGCGACGAGGATGGCCCGACCGACGTCGGCGAGTGCGGCCTCCACGGCCGGGATCGCCTCGAGGACCGGCAGGTCGGGCAGCGGTCGTCGAGTGCTCATCGGTCAGCGCCCCGCTGGGTGTCGGACACCGGGAGGGACGCCGTTGCGGTCCTGGTCAGCCCAGTGCGGGCGAGCCGCTGAACGGCACCGGGTCGCCTGAGGAGGGGAGTTCGATCGACGACCACTTGGTGATCTCGGCGATCGCGTCGCAGACCTTCTCCCACGTGCGAGGGTCCCACCCCTCGGCCTTGGCACCGATCACGCCGTCGACCTGGGTGAGCACGAACGCCGGGAGTTCGGTGAGGCCCATCGCCTTCACCGCAGCGCGGTCGGGGTCGCAGAACACCAGGAACTTGTCGGCGAGCGGTCCGAGGAACGCCGAGGCGTCGGCCGGGCCGGCGGTGACGATCATGTTGATCCGCACGTCGCACCCACGGAACTCCTCGAGCACCCGCGACGCGGTGCGCAGGATCCACGAGGACTCGTTCGTGTACGGGTCGAGCACCACCGAGGCGAGGTGGAACGTCGTGAGCCACTCCATCACCGGGCGGCCCTTCCCGGCGGCGCCCTTCACCAGCGGGGTGAGGACGAGGTCGGTGGGAAGCTTCAGGTCGGTTGCGGCCACGCAGTGAGGATAGCGGTGACCAGGTCGGACCGAGAAGAGCACCGTGGCTGCGGTGCGGAACCCCAGCGAGTCGGCTGCGGCGTCCGGGTCCCGTGCAGCGCTGTCCACTCGTGCGCCCGGTGGCGTACGGTCGCGTCGTGCACCCGATCGAACACCTCCGCTACGTCGCTCGCGCCCACGGGGTCGACCCGGCGGCGCTGGTCGAGGAGACGGCGCATGCGCTCGGCTCGCTGCACTTCGACCCCGCCGGCCTCGTGGTCGCATGCCGACGGATCGTCGAGCGGCACCCGTTCACCGGTGCGCTGTGGTGGCTGTGTTCCAACGTCACCACGTCGGCGGAGCCGTTCGAGGCGGTCTGGGAGTTGGCCGAGCAGATCCGTTCGGACCGTACGGCGTCCGAGCTCGCTGCCGAGCTGCCCGACGAGTCGACGGTGGTCACGATCGGCGACCCGTCCGTGATCGGTCACGGCCTCGCCCGACGTGGCGACGTGCGTGTGCTCGCTCTCGACGTCGATCATTCCGCCACGTCCTTCGTGCGGCGTCTCGAGCGCTACGACGTCGACTACGAACCGGTCGATGCCGGCGCGGCGGGTGCCGCCACCCGCGTCGCCGACGTGGTGTTGGTCGAGGCGTTGGCGCTCGACGAGTCCCGCGTCGTCGTGCCGTCGGGATCGTCCACGGTCGCGGCCGCAGCGTCGGCGTGGGGAACCCCGGTCTGGCTCGTGGCCGGTGTCGGGCGCCGCCTCCCGACTGCGTACATCGACGCGATGGAAGCGCGCCGTGCCGAGATCGCTGCCGAGGTCGACGACTGGTCGGTCGACGTCGAGATCCTGCCGACCCGGCTCGTCACCGACGTCGTCGGCCCTCACGGTCGCATGCCGATGGGCCCACCGGCGGCCCGCCCCGAGTGCCCCGTCGCCGCCGAACTCCTCACCCGCCCCGCCATGTGACCCGCCCACCCGCCCCCGCCCCACCCGCTCCATTCCCGTTTGCGTGACAGTTCCGGGGGTCGGGGCGACGAAAGGTGTCACGCAAGCCGGTTCGGGGTGGATCGGAGTCGGCGGATCAGGTCGGTTCGGACCCAGTTCGGGTGGTTCCAGATCTGTGTCGAGGTGTACTCGATGACCACGAAGCCGAGGTCCTGCAGTTCGTTGCGCCGCTGAGCGTCCCGTGATCGTTCCGCATCCGACACGTGCCCCAGCCGTCCGGTGACCTCGACCACCATGCGGTGTTCCGCGAACAGGAAGTCGACCCGTGCGACGTGGCGGCCCGTGGTCGAGCGTTGGACCGATTGGGTGACGGGTCGGGGGAGCTCGGCTTCGCGCACGATGCGCAGGAACGTCCGCTCCAGCGGCGAGTGTCCGCCCGAATCGGGCAGGATTCGCTCGATCAGGGCGACACCCCACCTCCCCGATCCCCGCAGGGTCGCAAGCCGGCTCGCAAGCACCTGCGGATGCGACAGTCCCATGCGAACTGCGCTGTCGAACGCGGCTTCGACCCGCTGCCGGGTCGCTCGCGCGTGCGCGAGATCGAGCACCGTCCGAGTCGCCGACGTCACCCGGAAGCCGTCGACGACGACCGTGTCGTTGGCGGCGACGAACTTGGTCGTGTGGACCTGCCAGGGAAGTCGCGTCGGGCGTCTGCCCCGTTCGATGGTGAACTCCACGGCGTCGGGGTCGGAGCGATCCATCCCGTGCAGGGTCGCCGCCGCCTCGTAGCTGACCCAGCTCCGCACGCCGAGGCTGAGGAGGCCGATGGTCAGACGCTGTTCACGGGTGTCGGGACTCCCCGAGATCCGGTACACGCGGGGCGCGACCCGCTGCAGGCGACCCGAGTCGAGTTGCCACCGTCGCTGCGACTCGCCGAGCCCGGCGTCCGTGAGGTCCTGCTGGGAGACGACGCCGTGTTGGCCGGCCGCCCGCTCGTGCAACGCCCACCGTGCGTCGCGGCTCTGATCGTCGATGTCGGATTCGTCCACACCCCGCCGTGGGTCGCCAGACGAGCGAAAGGGAAAACCAGGTCTGCGTCACGCTTCTCGCGGTCCTGGCAACAGAAGGCGTCACGCAAACGGGAGGGAGGTCACAGGGGGCGGTGTCTCGGGGGGTGGCCCAGGATCTCCTCGATGATCGCAGTCGCTTCGACGAGTCGGTCCTCCGTGACGAAGATGCGTGCCATCGGCTCGCGGCTGTACATCGTCATGTTCAGGTTGAAGTCGTCGGTGACCACGGCGGGGATGCCCGATGCGACGAGTTCGTCGGTGATCATCCGGCTCTGCCACAGCGGGAGCCAGGCCGCCTCGGCACTCCGGCCGGCATCGGGCGTGTCCTCGTCGTCCTTGCGCCAGAGGTAGTCCCAGAACTGGCCCCACACGCCTCGTGGCGGTCGGTCGGCGGGTTCGTGTCGGTTCATGCGGTGGCTGCCGTGGCGATCGCGTCGACGATGCGGTCGAGGTCGGTCCGGGCGTTGCCGAGACTGATGCGGATGTGGTTCGACGGGTCGGACGCATCGACGCGGAACGGTGCACCCGGTGCGACGCCGATCCCGGCGAGCGCCAACGCCAGCACCGAGCGCTGTTCGTTGGCCACCGGTACCCACAGGTTGAGGCCGGCGGAACTGCACACGGTGATGCCGTGTTCGGCGAGACCCGCAGACACGGCGCGGCGCCGCGTGTCGTAGATGGCGGCGGCGTGTCGGACGAGACCGTCGACGTCGGGATCCTCGAGCAGCGTGAGCAGGATGTGCTGGATCAGACGACTCGTCCAGGACGGACCGAGGCGTCGCCGGTCGACCACGGCGGCGATCGGCTCGGCGGCACCGGTGACCGAGGCGATCCGCAGATCGGGTCCGTGCGACTTGGAGAAGCTGTGGATGTGGACCACGCGATGGGGGAGGTGGACGCCGATCGATGCGACGGGGCCGGCGACGAGGTCCCCGGCGTGGTGGTCCTCGACGATCCACGTGTCGGGAGCGAGTTCGGCGAAGACCGATGCGACGGCGTCGACGCGCGAGCGGCTCATCGAGCGGCCGGTCGGGTTGTGCGCGGCGAGTTGGAGGATGGCGAGCACGGCCCCGCCGCCCCGTCCCGTGCGCAGCGCTCCGGCGAGCCGGGAGGGATCGACGCCCTCGTCGTCGATCGGGACGCCGACGACCACCGCTCCCGCTCGCTCCAGCATGTCGAGGATCGGCGGGAAGGTCGGGTCCTCCACGACGACGGCGTCGCCGAACCGCACGAGCGCGGAGATGAGCCGGTCGAGAGCGTCGAGCGAGCCGTCGAGCACGGTGACGGCCTCGGGTGGGAACGGAGCGCGGGCACGCAGCACGACGTCGAGTTCCTCCAACACCGGTCGATCGATGTACGAGGTGATCGCGACGTCGGCGTGCAGTCCGCCGAGCATCGAGGCGATCGTCGGGAGCAGTTCGGTGTCGGGCGTGCCGGTGCTGAGGTCGAGGATCGACGGGCTGCCGTGTGCAGGAACGGTGGCGGGGACGCGCCAGAAGCGACCGGTCATCTCGGTTCGGGCCGCCCGGATGGTCGTGCCGTTGCGGCGGGCGGTCTCGATCAGTCCGTGGTGACCCAGGATCCGCCACGCTTCGGCCACCGTGCTCGAACTCACCCCGGCGCGGCGTGCGAGCTGGCGCACGGTCGGCAACCGGTCGCCGTGGCCGAGGTCGCCCTGACGCACCATCGAGCCGATCGACGTGGCGATGCCGTCGGCGGTGAGAGCGCCACACCGCGACACGATCCGATCTGCCAGCGTCGGGCCGGCCGCTGGGGACGAGTCGGTGGGGTGAGGCGTCACGGCATGTCGAACGCGTTCGGGGGCCGGGTTCGAGACGAGGGCGGGGACAGCAGTCGCGTCCGAGCGGTTGGTGGTGGTGGCCGAAGGTTCGATTCCTTTGTCTACAACAAAGGTCCCCTTGTGTCGATTCGCGCCGACCAATACTGTCGGCGCGATGACGTCGACCGCCGAACTCGCCCAGCGCTACCGGGCGGTGTTCCCGTCCTGGCTCGGTCCGCTGCACGGCGAGAATCCGATCTCGATCGACCACGGCGACGGCGGCTACGTGTGGGACCTCGAGGGCAACCGCTACCTCGACTTCTTCGGTGGGGTCCTCACGACGATGATCGGCCACAACCAGCCCGACGTCACCGCAGCGGTCCAGGCGCAGGCCGCGAAGGTGATGCACTCCTCGACGCTGTATCTCAACGAGGAGATGGTCGCACTCGCCGAGGAGATCGCCGCGGTGTCCGGCATCCCCGACGCACGCGTGTTCTTCACCGCATCGGGCAGCGAGGCGAACGACACCGCACTGCTGCTCGCCACGTCGTACCGACGGTCGAACCAGGTGCTCGCGATGCGCAACAGCTACCACGGTCGCTCGTTCACCACGCAGGCGATCACCTCGCACTCGTCGTGGCGGTCGAGCAGCATCTCGGGTCTCGACGTCACGTTCGTGCAGGGCGGGTACCGACTGCGCAGCCCGTTCCGCGACCTCGACGACGATGCCTACACGCAGGCCTGTTGCGACGATCTGGAACAGATCCTCGACATGACCTCGGCGGGTGGAGCGGGGAGCGGTGTGGCGTGCCTGATCGCCGAGCCGATCCAGGGGGTCGGAGGGTTCGCCACCCCACCCGACGGTTTCTTCGGGCAGATGCACAAGATCCTCGAAGGCCGCGACATCCTGTTCATCTCCGACGAGGTGCAGACCGGGTGGGGCCGCACCGGAGAGCACTTCTGGGGCTATCAGGCGCACGGGGTCACGCCCGACATGCTCACGTTCGCGAAGGGCGTCGGCAACGGTGTCGGCCTCGCCGGCGTGGTCGCTCGTGCCGAGGTGATGGACACCATCAAGGTCACCTCCTTCTCCACGTTCGGCGGCAACCCGCTCGCGGCGGCAGCCGGTCGGGCGACCCTCAAGCACGTCCTCGACCACGACCTCCAGGGCAACGCCTTGCGCATGGGCGAACGCTTCCGTCGACGCCTGGATCCGTTGATCGCCGACGTGGCGTGGATCGCCGAGGTACGCGGACGCGGGCTGATGATCGCCATCGAGACCGTGCAGGACGACAGCCTCCATCCCGATCCGGCCAAGGCCGTCGCGGTCGCCGACGGCTGCAAGGAACGCGGCCTCCTCGTCGGCAAGGGGGGCCTGTATGGCAACGTGGTGCGCATCGCACCGATGCTCAACGTGTCGGAATCCGAGATCGACGAAGCCGTCGACATCATCGCCGCCACGGTGGCGGCGATCGGCTGACGAGACCAGAGCGACGAGATCGAACGCAATCAACCCACCACACGCCCGAAACCGACCGGCAACACATCATCGCCACACTCACCGGCGCCGCACTCGTGGAACGGCGAGATCACCGCACTCACCGACCAGCAACCACACCGCTCAGGCGGCAATCAGCAACAGGGGACACCATGTCACGAATCGTGAAGGCCGCACTGCTCCAGACCGACTGGACGGGCGACAAGGAATCGATGATCGTCAAGCACGAGGAGCAGGCGCGCGAGGCAGCGGCCCAGGGCGCTCAGATCATGTGCTTCCAGGAACTCTTCTACGGGCCCTACTTCTGCCAGGTGCAGGACGAGCAGTACTACGAGTACACCGAGTACATCCCCGACGGCCCGACCACGAAGCGGTTCCAGGAACTCGCCAAGGAACTGAACATGGTGATGGTGCTGCCGATGTACGAGATCGAGCAGCCGGGCGTGTACTACAACACCGCTGCGGTGATCGACGCCGACGGCACGTACCTCGGCAAGTACCGCAAGCAGCACATCCCGCAGGTGAAGGGCTTCTGGGAGAAGTTCTACTTCAAGCCTGGCAACGGCGGCTACCCGATCTTCGACACCGCCGTCGGCAAGGTCGGCGTGTACATCTGCTACGACCGTCACTTCCCCGAGGGCTGGCGTGCACTCGGCCTGAACGGCGCCGAGATCGTGTTCAACCCGTCGGCCACGCACCGCGGCCTGAGCGAGTACCTGTGGAGCATCGAACAGCCGGCTGCTGCCTGCGCGAACATGTACTACGTGGGTGCGATCAACCGTGTCGGCATCGAGGAACTCGGTGAGAACGACTTCTACGGGCAGAGTTACTTCGTCAACCCGCGCGGCCAGTACGTCGAGGACAAGGGCGATCCCCACGAACCCGAACTGATCGTGCGCGACCTCGATCTCGACCTGATCACCGAGGTCCGGAACGGTTGGCAGTTCTACCGCGACCGCCGCCCCGACGCCTACGGCGAACTGGTCGAAGGCTGACGGCGAAGCGACACGGTTCAGCCGTCCATCCGGTGCCAGGCACCGGTTGACGGACCGACGACACGAAGGGACATTCCGATGGCAACGACACTGATCTCAGGGGGAACGGTCGTCTCGGCGATCGGTCGGCGTGAGGCCGACGTACTGATCGACGGCGAGTCGATCGCCGCGATCCTCGCGCCCGGCCACGCCGCGGCGTACGGAATCGAACCCGACACGACGATCGACGCAACCGGAAAGTACGTCGTGCCCGGTGGCGTCGACGCACACGTCCACATGTCGCTGCCGTTCGGTGGAACGGTCTCCGCCGACGACTTCGACACCGGTTCGCGCGCCGCCGCCTGGGGTGGCGTCACCACGATCGTCGACTTCGCCTCCCAGACCGTCGGCCTCGACGTGCGCGAAACCCTGGCCGCCCGTCACGAGGAGGCTGCGGGCGAATGCCATGTGGACTATGCGTTCCACCAGATCATCGGTGACGTCAACGAGACGTCCCTGGAGGCGATGACGCACCTCGTCGAGAACGAGGGCGTCACCAGCTTCAAGATGTTCATGGCCTATCCCGGCGTCTTCTACTCCGACGACGGCCAGATCCTGCGGGCGATGCAGAACGCCTCGGAATCGGGCGCGTTGATGATGATGCACGCCGAGAACGGCATCGCGATCGACGTCCTGGTCGCGCAGTCGCTGGCTGCCGGTGACACCGACCCGAAGTTCCACTCCTACACCCGACCCGAGGAACTCGAGTCCGAGGCCACCCACCGGGCGATCAAGCTCTCTCGGGTGGCGGGCAACGTACCGCTGTACATCGTGCACATGTCGGCATCCGAAGCGCTCGAAGAGGTGTCACGAGCGCAGCACATGGGGCTCAACGTGTTCGCCGAGACCTGCCCGCAGTACCTGTACCTGTCGATCGAGGACCACCTCGCGCAGCCCGGGTTCGAAGGGGCGAAGTGGGTGTGCTCCACACCGCTGCGGTCCAAGCACGAGCACCACCACAGGGACCTGTGGAAGGGCCTGCGGATGAACGAGCTGGCGGTCGTGTCGACCGACCACTGCCCGTTCTGCATGAAGGACCAGAAGGAACTCGGCCTCGGCGACTTCTCGAAGATCCCGAACGGCATGGGCGGCGTGGAACACCGGATGGAGCTGATCTACCAGGGTGTGGTGATGGGGGAGATGACCCTGGAACGCTGGGTCGAGACGTGCTGTACCACCCCGGCCCGGATGTTCGGCCTGGACAAGAAGGGCGTGCTGGAACCGGGCGCCGATGCCGACGTCCTCGTGTGGGACCCGAACTCGAAGACCAGGATCGGCATCGACGACAAGCACCACATGGCGATGGACCACTCGTCGTACGAGGGCTTCGAGGTCGACGGCAAGGTCGACACGGTGATCTCCCGCGGCCGGGTCGTCGTGCAGAACGACACGTACCTCGGGGCGAAGGGGCACGGCAAGTTCGTCAAGCGTGGCCTCAACCGGTACATCCACTAGTCGGAGCGACCGGTCGCTCGACGGATCACGAACCACAGCAAGGTGAACTCATGAATCGCATCTCACATTGGATCGACGGCAAGGTCGTGGAGTCGACGTCGGGCAACTCGGCGCCCGTGTACGACCCGGCGAGCGGCGAGCAGACGGCCACCGTCGATCTGGCGTCCGTGGACGAGGTCGACGCAGCGGTCGCGGCGGCGACGGCGGCGTTCCCGGAATGGCGATCGACGTCGCTGTCCAAGCGCGCCGAGGTGATGTTCCGGATGCGCGAGCTCGTCGACGCGAACCGTAAGGAGATCGCGTCCTTGCTCACCGCCGAGCACGGCAAGGTGTTGTCCGACTCGTTGGGTGAGGTCGCACGCGGCCTGGAGAACATCGAGTTCGCCTGCGGCATCCCGCAGCTGATCAAGGGCGAGTACTCCGAGCAGGCGGCGACCGGGATCGACGTGTACTCGATCCGTCAGCCGCTCGGTGTGGTCGCCGGGATCACGCCGTTCAACTTCCCCGCGATGGTTCCGATGTGGATGTTCGCGAACGCACTCGCCTGCGGCAACACCTTCGTGTTGAAGCCGAGCGAGAAGGACCCGTCGGTCACGATGTTCCTCGCTGAACTGCTCGCCACGGCCGGGCTTCCCGACGGCTGTTTCAACATCGTGCAGGGCGACAAGGTCGCCGTCGACCGGATCCTGCACCACGACGACGTGGCTGCGGTCAGCTTCGTCGGCTCCACGCCGATCGCGAAGTACATCTACGAGACCGGCACCGCCAACGGCAAGCGCGTCCAGGCGCTCGGCGGCGCCAAGAACCACATGCTGGTCCTCAACGACGCCGACGTGGCCATGGCTGCGGATGCTGCGGTCGGTGCGGCGTTCGGTTCGGCGGGGGAGCGGTGCATGGCGATCAGCGTCGTGCTCGCTGCGGAGGGGATCGCGGACGAACTGGTGAGCAAGATCGCGCAGCGGATCCCCGACATCAAGGTCGGCGCCGGCAACGAGCCCGGCAACGAGATGGGCCCGCTGATCACCGCCGAGTCCCGCGACCGGGTGACCGGCTACATCGACGGTGCACCCGGCGAAGGGGCCACCATCGTGGTCGACGGCCGGGAGAACCTCCCGGCCGACGGCTACTTCGTCAACCCGACCCTGCTCGACAACCTCACGACCGACATGGCCTGCTACACCGACGAGATCTTCGGTCCGGTCCTCGGGGTGATGCGTGTGTCCGGCTACCAGGAGGGCATCGACACGATCAATGCGAACCCGTACGCGAACGGGACGGCGATCTTCACCCGCGACGGAGGTGCCGCCCGCCAGTTCCAGTTCGACGTGCAGGTCGGGATGGTGGGCGTGAACGTGCCGGTGCCGGTGCCGGTGAGCTACTACAGCTTCGGCGGCTGGAAGGCCAGCCTGTTCGGCGACACCCACATGTACGGGCCCGAGGGGATCAACTTCTACACCCGCGGCAAGGTCGTCACCAGTCGGTGGCCCGATCCGGCCACCAGCTCGGTCGACCTGGGCTTCCCGGAAACGCGTTAGATGTCGCCGCACACGCCGTCAGCGCTCGCAGGCCGGCGCCGGTCGGCGACGACACCGCACGACATCGCCTGCTCGCACGTCTCGGGGCGGCAGCTCGGTCGGACAACGAAGGGAACGTGACCAGCATGGACATCGGAGTGGTACTGCAGACGACGCCACCGGCGTCGCGAACGATCGACCTCGCGAGGCGAGCCGAGACCTACGGCTTCAGCCACGTGTGGACCTTCGACAGCCACATCCTGTGGCAGGAGCCCTACGTCATCTACTCCCAGATCCTGGCCGAGACGCGCAACGTCGTCGTCGGGCCCATGGTCACCAACCCGGCCACCCGTGACTGGACGGTCACGGCGTCGACGTATGCGACGCTGAACGAGATGTACGGCAACCGCACCGTCTGCGGCATCGGCCGCGGAGACTCCGCCGTGCGCGTCACCAACGGCAAGCCGACCACCCTGGCCACGATGCGCGAATCGGTCCACGTGATCCGCGAGCTCGCCAACGGACGCGGTGTCGAGTACAACGACTCCACGATCACGCTGCCGTGGGCGTCCCGGAGTCGCCTCGAGGTGTGGGGAGCGGGCTACGGGCCCAAGGCGTTGAAGATGATCGGCGAGACGTGCGACGGGTTCATCCTGCAACTCGCCGACCCACAACTCGTGGCGTGGATGATCGACGCCGTGAAGTCGGCGGCATCCGATGCCGGGCGCGACCCCGACGACCTCACGATGTGCATCGCGGCGCCCGCCTACGTCACCGACGGCAGCGACGCCGGCCTGGAGCACGCACGGAACCAGACGCGTTGGTTCGGTGGCATGGTCGGCAACCACGTCGCCGACATCGTCGACCGCTACGGGGCCGATGCCGGTGTGCCGCAGGCGCTCACCGACTACATCAAGGGTCGCCAGGCGTACGACTACAACCAGCACGGCAGCGCCTCGAGCGAGCACGTCGACTTTGTTCCCGACGACGTGATCGACCGGTTCTGTCTGCTCGGCCCGGTCGAGTCCCAGATCGAACGGCTGAACGAGTTGAAGTCACTCGGCGTGGATCAGTTCGCGATCTACCTGCAGCACGACGCGAAGGACCACACGCTCGCCCAGTACGGCGAGAAGGTCATCCCCGTCATGACCGAGCACGCACTCGCGAAGCAGTGACTCCGTGCGCCCCACCGATCTCGATCACGCGAACTGATGGACAACGAATCGCCAGCTCTCGAGCTGCGCAACATCAGCAAATCGTTCCCGGGGGCGCGTGCCCTCGACGACGTGAGTCTCACGGTTGCGTCAGGTGAGGTCCACGCGCTGGTCGGCGAGAACGGCGCCGGCAAGTCGACGCTGATCAAGATCGCCTCCGGTGTGATCGCCCCCGACTCCGGCACAGTCAGCGTCGGTGGCGAGGTCGTCAGGCAGAGCAATCGACGCGTCTTCCAGGACCTCGGCGTGCGCGTCATCTATCAGGAACGTCAGATCGCGCCCGACCTCACCGTCGGCGAGAACGTGCTTCTCGACCGCCTGCCCGGGGGTCGATTGAGCGTGTCGTGGCGACGCATGATGAGCGACGCATCGGAGCGCCTCGGCGCCGTCGGGCTCGATCTCGATCCGAGATCGAGTGTTCGCAGCCTCCCAGTGGCCAAGTGGCAGCTGATCGAGCTGGCTCGCGCCGTCGACTTCGGCGCACGGTTGATCATCATGGACGAGCCGACCGCGTCGCTGAGTCGCAGCGAGGTCGAGCAACTCTTCGAGGTGGTCGCCCGGCTGCGCGAGCGCGGCGTTGCCGTGCTCTACATCTCCCACCACCTGGACGAGATCTTCCAGATCGCCGAGACCGTCACCGTGCTGCGTGACGGTGAGCAGGTCTTCACCGGACGGGTCGAGGGACTCACCGCTGACGCCCTGGTCGAGACCATGTTCGGTCAGGTGGTCCACCACGTCGACCGTGAACGACGTGAGCGGGACCCGCGCATGGCGATCGAACTCGACCATGTGTCGGCCGGTACCCGGTTGCGCGACGTGTCGTGTCGCATCGACGTCGGCGAGGTCGTCGGGTTCACGGGTGGGATCGGATCGGGCGTGTCCGAGCTCGCTTCGGTGATCGTCGGCGCCTCGGCAACGACCGGAGGGTCCGTGCGGCTGGCAGGCGGTCGCACCGTGTCGAGCCGCACTCGCGCTGCGAACTCGATCGCGTACCTCCCTGCCGACCGCAAGCGTCGAGCACTGCTCCTCGACCGGTCGACGGCGGACAACCTGAATCTCGCTCAGTTGGCCGTCAGCGGACCCCCGCTCGTGAGACCCGGACGCGGCCGGAGGATCGCACACGACCTGATGATGCGGGCGGGCGTCAAGTCGGATTCCGCCGAGCGGGGTGTGCGGACACTCTCCGGCGGCAATCAGCAGAAGGTGGTCATCGGTCGATGGCTCGACGTCGGCTGTGACGTGCTGGTCTTCGACGAACCCACGGCCGGGATCGACATTCCGTCGAAGCTGGAGATCTACCGGACGCTGCGACGACTCGCCGACGAAGGCGCCGCCGTGGTGGTGTGTTCGACCGACTTCCAGGAGATCGGCCTCGTGTCGGATCGGGTCCTGGTTCTTCGTGACGGTCGGGTCGTGGGCGAAGTCGACGGCGCCGATGCCACCGAACAACGATTGATCGATCTGGAGATGAGTACATGAGCGTGTTGCGACGGATGCTGTCGGGTGAGCAACTTCGGGTCTTCCTGCCGCTCATCGCAGCGGTGGTCGGGCTTGCCTGGTACACCGAATATCACAGGGACAACTTCGTTGCCTGGACCAATCTCGAGAACATCCTCCTGCAGACGTCGGTGCTCGGCATCGTCGCCGTCGGGCAGACATTCCTGATCGCAACGGGCGAACTGGATCTGTCGGTCGGCACGTTTGCCGGATTCAGTGCGGTGCTCGCGGCCACCCAGGTCGTCGATGGCCGGTCGGAGTTCATATCGGTCGTCGTGGTCCTGATCGTCGGTGCTGTGGTCGGAGCGGTGTGGGGTGTGGTGGTCACCGCCTTGCGTGTTCCGTCGTTCATCCTGACGCTCGGCGGTCTGAGCGTGTTCCAGTCGTTGGCGCTGGTGCGGGCGAAGAACTCACCGGTCCCTGTCCGGGGATACTTCGAGTGGCTGCGCACCGGCGACGTCCTGGGGTTGCGCACCCCGATCATCCTGCTCATCGCCGTGACGGTGGCAGCGTCGCTGGTCTTGCGGTACACCCGATTCGGGCGCCAGGTGTACGCAACCGGGTCATCCGAGGAAGTCGCCTATCTTGCTGGTCTGCCCACTGCTCGCGTGAAGATCGTCGCCTACGTGATCAGCAGCGTGCTCGCGGCGATCGGGGGGTTGGTCCTGATGGCCCGCATCGGGTCGGGTGACCCGCGTTCGGGCGGGGGACTCGAGTTGAGAGCCATCGCCGCAGTCGTGCTCGGTGGAGCTTCGCTGGCCGGCGGACGCGGATCGGCGATGGGGACCGTCCTCGGAGTGTTCGTGCTCGGTGTCGTCCAGGCAGCACTGACGTTCCTCGACGTGAACGACTCGTGGAGCGACTCGGTCTTCGGTGGGGTGCTGATCGTTGCCGTGCTGCTGACTGCGATCAGTGACCTCCAGCGGGGATCGAACGCCCGACCGAACGCCCTGACAGCATTGTTCCAACGTCGACGCACGCCAGAAACACGCTCTTCATCCACAGCACCAACGTCGGAAACCTGACGTCGGCAGAGTTCGCAATTCACTAACAAGGGGAGAACATCATGCAAGGAACATCAGGATTCTCGTCGGGCCGTCCGTTCGGGCGGCGCCGCTTCATCCACGGAGCAGCAAGCATCGGACTGGGAGCCGCTGCGCTCGCCGCATGCGGCAGCGACACCGACGAGGCGACCGACGATGTCACCGACGCAACGGAAGGCACCGACGCACCGGAGGGCACCGACGCTTCGGCGACGACCGATGCAACGGAGCCTGCGACCGAAACTGCCTCGACCGACGCGGCAGCGGTCGGAGCCAGCATCACCAGCGGACTGATCGGGCTCACCCTCAACGGTTTGAACGACTACACGCGCGGTGTCGTCACGGGTGTCTACAAGGCCTTCGAAGGCACCGACTTCGAAGTCGCAGCAGTGCAGGCCAACTACAGCGCCGAGACCGAGTTGAGCAACATCGAGAACTTCCTCGCACAGGGTGCAGTCGGCGTCGTGATCCAGCCGAACACCGCCGAATCCGCCGGCGCGGGCGCCAAGGCGGCATTCGACAAGGGTGTGCCGGTCGGCAACTGCATCTGGCCCGGTCCGAGCGATGCCGACGAATTCTTCAACGGTGTCGCCGAGATCGATTCGGTCGAGGGTGGGCGCATCATCGGCCGGTACCTGCTCGAGCAGCTCCCCGACGGCGGCAAGATCGTCGTCGTCCAAGGTGTCGTCGGCCAGGGTTTCTCGGAGCGGATCGACGAAGGACTCGACGAGGTTCTCGAGGGTTCGAATCTCGAGATCGTCGTGCGTGAGCAGGGCTTCTTCGACCGTGTGGGTGCTGTCGAGGTCGTGCAGAACGCCTTCCAGGCAAATCCCGACATCGTCGCGATCGTCGACTATGCAGCAGCGATGAGCAATGGCATCTGCCAGTGGATGGAGGACGAAGGCATCGAGGACGTGCTGCATGTGACCTCCGATGCCGATGCCGAGATGGTCACCTGGTTCGGAACGCCGTACCTCGCAGCCACCCGCTACTACAGCTCGGCCCAGACCGGTCTCATCGCAGGCCAAGCGGTCCTCAACGCGCTTCGTGGCGAGCCCGTCGAATTTCGTACGGTGATCGCGCAGGAGTTGGTCACTGCCGACAACGTCGAGGCCGTCGTGGCGGAGAACCCGTTCTTCTTCGACGAGTACGCCGACAAGACCGAGAACCTCTGAACCGACCGTCCCCGACCCGACCGACCGAATCAACGGAGCACACCATGACCACCGACCTCGTCCCCGTCATCGACGTCAGCGGCTTCTTCACCGGCGATCCGGTGAAGATGCAGGCTGTCGCGGATCAGATCGCGGAGGCCTGCGAGTTCTCCGGTTTCTTCCAGATCGTGGGTCACGGTGTGGACGAAGAATTCATCTCCTCCGTCTACGACGTGAGCCGTGAGTTCTTCGACCTGCCCGAGGAGGCGAAGGCGAAATGCGCCCAACCGTCCCCGGATCAGGTGCGTGGTTGGTCGGGAGTCGCCAAGGAGAGCCTGTCGAGTTCGCTCGGAGAGGCATCACCCGGCGACCTGAAGGAGAAGATGGACATCGGGCCGAGCAACGTGCCCGACGACCCGTACTACTCGATGGATCTCGCCGGGCCACACTTCGCTCCGAACTTGTGGCCCGACGAGCCGTCGGAGTTCCGCCCCCTCTGGGAGCGGTACTTCACGGAGTTGAGTGAGCTGTCCGCATCGCTGATGCGGATGTTCGCACTCGGACTCTCGCTGCCGGTCGACTTCTTCGACGACAAGATCGACAAGCACATCTCCATGATGCGTGTGCTGAACTACCCGGACCAGGCCGAGGCGCCGCTCGATGGTCAACTCCGCGCGGGTGCGCACTCCGATTACGGCAGCCTCACGTTGCTCCGACAGGAGGACCGACCGGGCGGGCTCCAGGTCCGGAACAAGGCAGGCGAGTGGATCGACGTGCCTGCGGTTCCCGGCGGTCTCGTCGTGAACATCGGAGATCTGATGGCGGAGTGGACCAACGATCGTTGGGTCTCCACGATGCATCGGGTCGTCAATCCGCCTCGAGACGCAGCGCATGACTCGCGGCGGATCTCGATCGTGCTCTTCCATCAGCCGAACTACGACGCGATCATCGAGTGCCTCCCCAGTTGTCTGCCCGAGGACGGCGTCCCGAAGTACGAGCCGACCACCTCGGGTGACCACTTGTTCAACAAGTTCACCGCCCAGACCTCGATCGCGGCGTCGTGAACATCACGATCTCGCTGGCGAGTTTCATCAGCGAGGAGTTCGTCGCGTTATTCGAGTTCTACTCGACCACGTTCGAACTCGCCGAGGTCGAAGAACTCCACTCGGACATCTTCCGCGGCGCCCACGTCGGGGACATGACGCTCGGATTCTCCGCGCCCGTCGTGTACGAGATGTTGGCGATCCAGGAATGGAGCGATCCGAAAGGAACCACCCAGTACCTCACGTTCGAAGCGGCATCGGACGACGAGGTCTCGACGTTGACCGAGCGAGCGGTGGTCAACGGTGCTCGGCTGCTGCACGATCCGTACGAGACCTACTACGGCGCATTCCAGTCGGTGCTCGCCGATCCCGACGGGAACGTGTTCAGGATCAATCACTTCCGTTGACGTGCACGACCACGAGGTCGCTCCGCGAGGACGGCGCGAGGTCGAGCGTCTACGTTGCCCGTATGGGACAGATGATCGAATTCGCCGCCGGAGACATCGACGCACGGGGATACCTCGCGACACCCGAGTCGGGATCCGGTCCCGGCGTGATCGTGGTGCAGGAGTGGTGGGGCCTCGACTCGGGAATCAAGGGCATGGCCGATCGACTCGCCGACAACGGGTTCGTCGCGCTGGCTCCCGACCTCTACCACGGCGAACTCGCCGAGCACACCGAGATGGACAAGGCCGGCGAGCTCATGAACTCGATGCCGCCGGAACGCGCGGCCGCCGACATGAGTGGCGCGGTCGACGCACTGCTCGCCCGATCCGAGACCACGGGCGACGGCGTCGGGGTCGTCGGGTTCTGCATGGGCGGAATGCTCACCTTCCTGCTCGCCGCGACCCGACCGGATGCGGTGAAGGCCGCCGTCCCGTTCTACGGCTACCCGTCGGGCGACGACGGACCCGACGTGTCGAAGATCGAGGCCCGGATCCAGGGCCACTTCGCCGAAACCGACGACTTCTTCGGTCCCGAGGGCGTCCGAGAGCTCGAGCAGAAGCTGCAGGACATGGGCAAGCAGGTCACCCTCACCGTCCACCAGGGCACGGGCCACGCGTTCATGTCACCGCACGACGCGCTCGACACCTACGACGAGCAGCTCGCCGAGACGATCTGGCCGCAGTTCACCGGTTTCCTCCACGAGATCCTCGATTGATCGATCGAACGAGCCCGGATGATCGCACGACGGAGAAGCCGATCACGCTCCGCTCACAGAGCACCCGTATGTTCGCCGTCGTGAACACTTCATCGATCTCCAGGACCAACGTCGCATCGATCCTCATCGGCGCCTCGCTGCTCTTCGCAGGCTGTGGCGGCAGCGATTCGGCGAGCGACTCGGGCTCGTCCGACGGCGGATCGTCGGCCGGCGTGTGCGCCTCGGTGCAGGCGATTGCCGACGCTTCGGCGGCGCTCGACGAGACGGAATCGGCGGAGGACAGCGTTGCCGCACTCCGGGACCTGTCGGATGCGCTCGACGGGTTCGCTGCGGTCGCGCCCGATTCGGTGAAGGCCGACGCCGAGCAAGTGGCCGAGTCGACATCCATCCTGTCGGAGATCGACCCGGAGGCGGGCCCGACCGACGAGCAGCAGGCTGTCGTGGACGACGAGGCGACGGACGAGTCCGCAGAAGCGATCGAGGACTTCGCTCGATCCGAGTGCGACATCGATCTCGGCAGCTGATGACGAGCCCCCGCACCGCCTCCGTCGGCCGTCGCTTCGACGCCGTGATCTTCGATGCAGGCGGTGTGCTGGTGCTTCCCGACCCCACGGTGCTCGCACCGCTGTTGGCGTACTTCGGCGGTGACACGGACATCGAGGCACACCGTCGCGCCCACTACGCCGGGATGAAGGCCAAGTCGGATGTCGCCGCCGACGAAGCCACCTGGGGTGGCTACGACGACGCGTACGTCTCGTCGATCGGAGTGCCCCGCAGTGAGCGCGCCGAGGCCGCCGACGTGCTGGGACGCACCCGGTACCACCACACGTGGCGGTGGGTCATCCCCGAATCACGCGCCGCCCTCGAACGGCTCGCCGGCGCCGGGGTGCCGATGGGCGTGGTGTCCAACGCGAGCGGTCAGATCGCGTCGATGCTCGCTCGTGGCGTGGCACAGGTGGGTGCCGGTGAGCACGTCGAGATGCGGGTGATCGTCGACAGCCACGTGGTCGGCGTGGCCAAGCCCGATCCGGCGATCTTCGACCATGCGTTGCCCGCGTTCGCGGAGTTCGAACCGGACCGGATCGCGTACGTCGGCGACTCGGTCACGATGGACATCGCCGCGTCGGTGGCGGCAGGTCTGCATCCGATCCTGCTCGACCCCTACGACGACCACGCCGGCGCCGACTTCGAACGGATCGCCTCGCTGCACGACATCGCCGACGAACTCGCCTGACGATTCGTCGACGCGTGAGCGAGGCCCCGTCCTGGGGCGGGGTGATCCGCACGTCGAGAAGCCGGCCGATGGCGCTCCGAGGGGGTGTTTGGGTTGTGTCCTCGTGCGGCACCATGGATCGATGTCGTCTCCACGCATCCGTACTGCCCTGCGGCCTCTGGCCGTCCTCTCGGTGATCGGTCTGTCCGTGGTCGGCTGTGGCGGTTCCGACAGCGAGGACCCGCTCGACGACGGTGATCCGTCGACGCCAGTCGATCAGGGCACGGTCGTCCCGCCGGTCAGCGTCGGCGTCGACGGCGGCGAACCGGTCGACAACCTGAACGATGGCGAGTCTCAACAGCCGGCGCAGGGTGGCAGCGACTCGGACCTCGAGTCGAACAACGGCGGCTGAGGCCCGACCGAGTCGCCGGATCGAACTGCGGACGCCGATCGAACACCAGGGCGTCCTCCGGCGTCACGAGAGAGCGACCACGGACGGCACAGCGCATGATCCCGCCGTCGACATCGGCGGACACGGCTCCGCTGCGGGTGGCCATCCGGAGCGCGATGACACGGAGACGCACGAGCAGCCGGGCTCGTTCGTGGCATGGTCACCTCCCGAGCGGGACTCTCCCCGAGATCGTGGTGCCACGGCTCCGGTGCGAACTCACCTGGAGACGTCCACCGACCGCGCCGAGCCGGTCGGCCGTGTTCTCGAGCCCGACCCCTGTCGCCGAGCGTTCGTCGAATCCGATGCCGTCGTCGCTCACCGTGAACGCCAGTTCGTCGGCATCGACGGTGAGCCCGACGACGACGAGCGAGGCCGATGCGTGGCGGTTCGCGTTCTGGAGCGCTTCGAGGATGCAGAAGTAGATCGCCGCCTCGACGTCGGCGTGGTGGCGTCCGACTCCTCGTCACCTGCTGACGGGGTGACCTCCTGGGTCGGCGCCGTGGCGCCCTCCCGCGGAGTGTCGTGGTGCGGGCCCGCCGGAACTTCCCGGCGGGCAAACCCACGCACTCAGGCGGCGGTGCTGGCGGCGATCAACTGGCGGGCGATGACCTTGAGGCAGAGCGTCTCGTCGGCGCCTTCGAAGATCGACAGCACGCGTGCGTCGACGAAGAGGCGGCTCACGGGGAACTCCTCGGCGTACCCCATGCCGCCGTGGATCTGCATCGCCTCACGGGTGACCCATTCGGCTGCCTTGCACACGTAGGCCTTGACCATCGACGCTTCCATCGCGCCTTGGCCCTTGGCCATCAGCGTGGCGACGGCGTAGCTGAACTGGCGTCCGGCCTGGGTGAGCACGGCGATGCGGCCGAGCTTCGCCTGGATCAACTGGTACTCGCTGATCGAGCTGCCGAACACCTTGCGGTTCTCGGCGTAGTCGAGCGCTTGCTCGTAGGCGGCCTGCATCACTCCGACGGCGCGAGCGGCGGTCTGCAGACGGCCGTTCTCGAAGCCGGCCATCTGGTAGTAGAAGCCCTTGCCGAGCCCCTCCTCCATTCCGATCTGGTTCTCGGCGGGGACCCACCAGTCCTCGAGAGCGATCTCGTAGCTGTGCATCCCGCGGTAGCCGATCGTGTCGATCGGGCTGCCGTCCATCCTGCCGCCCGTCTCGACCGGACCGTCGGGCGTGTCGATCTCCTGCGTCAGGTTGAACCCGTGTGAATCGCCGCGCGGCTTGGGCACGATGAAGAGGCTCAGGCCACGGTGGGTCTTGGACCGGTCGGGGTCGGTGCGGGCCAGCAAAGTCAGTGCATCGGCGCGGGCACCGAACGTGCACCACGTCTTGACACCGTTGATCACCCAGCCGGGTTCACCGTTCGGGCCGTCCTTCGGTGTCGCCGTCACCTTGATGCCGGCGACGTCGGAGCCGTAGTCGGGCTCGGTGACCGCGACCGCGGGCATCACCTCGGCGGTGGCGAGCAACGGCAGCCACTTCTTCTTCTGCTCCTCGGTGCCGCCCTTGACGAGTGCCCGGGTGAGGATCTCGGGCCGCGTGATCAGCGAGCCGCCGATCCCGAGGCTCGCCTTCGACAGCGCTTCGGTCGCGGCGACCATCGCCGTGTACTCCTCGTCGCCGCCCTCGCTGTAGCCGCCGTACTCGGCCGGCACCGACAGGCCGAACGCACCGAGCTCGGCCATTCCGGTGACGATCTCCTCGGGGACGTCGCCGTTGGTGCGGTGGACGTGCTCGGCGTGCGGAGCGATGACGTTCTGGGCGAACGCACCGAACGTGTCGGCGACCATCGTCATGTCGTCGGAGAGGTGTAACGGGCCGGCGGTGGTGGCGAGCGACGCCATGAACTCCGCCGCACGGTAGGTCGTCATGAACGCATGTGCGTTGGCGAGCGCGTCGCGTTCGACGCCCCAGTCCGCTTCGCGTCCGAGGATCTTCGACGCCAGGTCGTGGACCATGTCGGCGGTGAACGCGCAGGTGATCCTGCCTTCGACGTCGCCCTTGTTGCCGTAGTCGATCAGCGACTTCGCCGTGGCGACACCCGCCGCCGCGTGGGCGATCTCGTAGGCGAGGACCTGGTGCTCGTCGGGACCACCCTCGAGAGACGCCAGGCGTCGCACCGCCTTGCCGACGACCCGGTCGGCGAGATCGATCACGTCGGCGGCTGCGGGAAGATCGGGGGCTACGTCGGTCGTCATGGCCCGCGAGATTACCGATCGGTAACCCGGCAGGCCATTTCTACGACCGGCTGACAGGATGTGACCTGTGACAACCGCGGACGACGATCAACGCACGACCCCCGACGACGGCGTCCGTCGCGACACCGCCGTCACCGGGATCGATCGTGGCGGCCGAGACCGAACGGGTGCGTCGGCGAGCCGGTCGATCGCCGTGTTCTGCGGGTCGAGTGCCGGTCGGTCGCCGACCTACCGGTCGGTGGCGGAGGCGGTGGGCGTCGCGCTCGCCGAGCGGGGATGCCGACTGGTGTACGGCGGGGGCCATGTCGGGCTGATGGGTGCGGTCGCCGACGCCACGCTGTCTGCCGGGGGGTCCGTGACCGGCGTGATCACCGAGCAACTCCTCGCTCTCGAGGTCGCGCACCAGGGGCTGACCGAACTGGAGGTCGTGGCCGACATGCACCTCCGCAAGGCACGCATGGCCGAACTCGCTGACGGCGTGATCGTGCTGCCCGGCGGCTTCGGCACGTTCGAGGAGATGTTCGAGATCCTCACCTGGAACCAACTCGGCATCCTGTCGATGCCGGTGGTGCTGCTCGACGTCGACGGCTTCTACACCCCACTGGTCGAGTTGGTGGCGGGAGCCGTGCAGGCCGGCTTCATGCGTCCCGACCACGGAGCGCTCCTCGTGCGCGTCGAGGACCCGGCCGACGCCGTCGATGCCGCACTCGCTCCCGCGGCCGCATACGTCCCCAAATGGGTCGGCTCGCGGTGACCGTGGCGGGCGCCCACGGGTCGATACCTTTCGGTGCATGTCGAAGCATGTCGCCGCTCGGAGCGGTCCACGGGTCGCGCGCAGGTCGCAGGTCGCCGGAACGTCGCTCGTCCTCGTCGCGGCGCTGATCGCTGCGAGCTGCTCGGGCGGATCGGACTCCGACGGGACCGACTCCGAGGGGTCCGGCTCGACGCAGGTGTCGGCGCCGGCCACGTCGGCGCAGGGCGCCGGTGAGGACACGGCAGCGGAGGAGGAGGGCCTCGGCACCCTCGACTGGGTCCCGTGCGAGGAGACGTCGGCGATCGCGCCCGACAAGGAGTGCGCCACGCTGCAGGTGCCGCTCGACCACACCGACCCCGACGGTGAGAGCATCGACATCGCGGTCGCCCGCATCGCGACCAGCGGTGACGACAGGATCGGCTCGCTCGTCTTCAACCCCGGAGGCCCGGGAGGATCGGGGGTCGAGTTCCTGGACCAGGCGACGGCCATCGTCCCGACCGCGGTCGCCGAACGCTTCGACCTCGTCGCATTCGATCCGCGTGGCGTGGGTGCCAGCACCGCACTCGACTGCGACGTCGAGATCGACGACAACGTCACGCTCCTCGAGGCGGGCGACGACGCCGGTTGGGACCGCCTCCTCGCCGACGCCGACGACCTGGCCACGGACTGCACCGCGGACACGCTCGAACTCGCCCGGTACGTCGGGACGAACAACGCCGCACGCGACCTCGACCTCCTGCGCGAGGCGCTCGGCGACGACGGTCTCACCTATGTCGGCTATTCCTACGGGACGCGCCTCGGCGCCACGTATGCCGAACTCTTCCCCGACCGGGTGAGGGCGCTGGTGCTCGACGCCGCCGTGAAGCCCACCGACGACTCCCACGAACTCGACCTCGGGCAGGCCGAGGGGTTCGACCGGGCGCTCGAGAACTTCGCCGCGGCGTGCGACGCCGACGAGGACTGCATCCTCCAGGATGTGGGTCCGACACTCGAGGTGCTCGACGGTCTGCGGACCGAGATCGCCGAGGTCGGCGAATTCGAGACCGACGACCCCGACCGAGTGCTCACCCCCGGCGAACTCGAACTCGGCATCATCGCGTCGCTGTACAGCAAGGAGACCTGGCCGTTCCTCGCCCAGGCGATCTTCGTGGCCGAGGCCGAGCAGGACGGCAGCCTGTTCCAGGTGCTCGGCGACCAGTACGCAGGTCGTCGGATCGACGGCACCTACGACAACTCCCAGGTGGCCAACGGGTTCATCAACTGCGCCGACGACCCTGCACGCCCCGATGCCGACGAGACGCGGCGTCTGGCCGACGAGACGGCGGCGCTGTCGGACCTCTTCGACGACGTCCTGCGTGCGTCGACGGGCTGCCTGGGGATCGAGCCGGCACTCGATCCGCTGATCCTCGGGCCTGCCGAGGGGGCGCCGCCGATCCTGGTGATCGGCAACTCGGGCGACCCGGCGACGCCGTTCGAATGGTCCGAAGCGATGGCCGAGGCGCTCGCCAGCGCCGTGCTGTTCACGGTCGATGCCGAAGGCCACACGGCGTACGGCTCGATCGAGTGCGTGACCGCACCGGTGAACGCGTACCTGATCGACCTCGAGGTCCCCGAGGTCGGTGCGTCGTGTTCGGACAACACCGATGCCGACTTCTTCGTCCCCGCCGGCGACAGCGAGGTCGACCTGATCATCACCCTGTTCGACTGCCTGCGTGACAACGGCCTCGACATCCCACCGATCGGCACGGCCGACATCCTCGCCGATCCGAGCGGGGAGGGGTTCACCGAGTTCCTCGACCCGACCGATCCGGCGTTCGCCGCAGCGATCGGCGAGTGCGAGGACGCGCTCCTGGCGCTCCAGGGCGCCTGATCGACCGGGTCGCCGGCGAGCCGGGGCCGTGTGGTCGCCGGTGCCGGTGTCGGTGCCGGTGCCGGTGTCGATGTCGGTGTCGGCGACGGTGTCGGTGTCGGGGAGATCGCTGCGCGTGCTCCACAACCTCCCACCGGTTGTCCACAGACGGTTCCACACGAATCGACGACTAATTCACACGCTTGGCCCTCTGGCACCCCACAGGCCGATGTCGCGAAGATCGTGGCATGGCAACCACCACCATCGGATCTCGCACGGGCGGATCTCGCACGGGATCTCGACACGCCGTGGCTCCGCGTCGTCGCGATGCCCGTCGCCAACCGTTCGACCGACGTGAACTCGAACGGCGCGGCTGGCGCACGACGCTCGAGTACCGGGAGAACCACCGGCGTGACCCGTCGGGCCTGCTCGTCACGGTCGACGCCGAATGGTGTGCCGAGGGCGAGCGGACCGGTGCCGACGGCGGCGTCGTCGCGGTGATGTCGAGCGGTCCGAGCCCCGCCGCCGCGTGGCGTCGGCTCCGCGTCGCCGCCGAATCGACGTCGGCGACGGGGTCTCCTCGTGCGGATCAACACGTCGCGAGGCGCTGACCTGCTGGTTCGCGACAGCATCGAGATTTCTCGATGAAACTGCGCCGATGGGCTTGCGCGCGGCGAACGACGCTGCTGTAATTACACCTCCGCCATGACACGACATGTGGTGGTCATGACCGGGGATACACACCAGAGAACACCAGATGTGGTGGTTGGGGCACACCGTCCGAACTGCTCCCATCGCGGGCCCGAACCGGCCCAGAGCACCCGAGTCCGAACACCAGAACACAACACACGACGACAACGCCGGAGAAGCCCCCGACCACGTGGGGTGACCGCAGCGGCCAGATGGAGCAGCAGTGACATTGATCGAGACAGACCAGACCGACACGGTGCCGAGCGCAGGCCGAGCCACGCTCACCGATGCGTCGCGGACGGGAGCCACGATGCCCGTGGCCACGGCCGAGGCAGGCCCGACCGGCATGCGCGTCACCAAGCGCAACGGCGCCGTCGAACCGGTCGATCTGAACAAGATCGTCAACGCCATCGCCCGGGCATCGGAAGGTTTGCTCGGCGTCGACCCGATGCGTGTCGCCACCCGCACCATCTCGGCGCTCGCCGACGGTGCCACCACCGGTGAGCTCGACAACCTGTCGATCCGCACCGCTGCGGGCCTCATCGTCGACGAGCCGAACTACTCCAAGCTCGCCTCGCGGCTGCTCGCCACGGTGATCGACAAAGAGGTCCGCAACCAGAACATCCCGTGGTTCTCCGAGTCGATCAAGGTCGCCCACGCCGAAGGCATCGTGAGCCAGGAGGTGTTCGACTTCGTCGAGGCGAACGCTCCCGAACTGAACGCAGCCATCAACTCCGACCGGAACCGCCACTTCGAGTTCTTCGGTCTGCGGACCGTGTACGACCGGTACCTCCTGCGCCATCCCGAGCGTCGTGACGTCATCGAGACGCCGCAGTACTTCTTCCTCCGTGTCGCGTGCGGCCTGGTGGCCACCCAGAACACCCCGGGTGCCGTGGACGACGCCGTCAAGTTCTACGACCTGATGTCGTCGCTGGCCTACCTGCCGTCGAGCCCGACGCTGTTCAACTCGGGCACCACGCACAGCCAGATGTCGTCGTGCTACCTGCTCGACTCGCCCGAGGACAGCCTCGAAGGCATCTACAAGCGCTACACCGACATCGCCAAACTGTCGAAGTTCGCCGGCGGCATCGGCGTCGCCTGGCACCGCATCCGGTCCAAGGGCAGCCTGATCACCGGCACGAACGGCCTGTCGAACGGCATCGTCCCGTGGTTGCGCACCCTCGACTCGTCCGTCGCGGCCGTCAACCAGGGTGGCCGTCGCAAGGGTGCGGCGTGCGTGTACCTCGAGTCGTGGCACGCCGACATCGAGGACTTCCTCGAACTGCGTGACAACACCGGTGACCACGCTCGCCGGACGCACAACCTGAACATCGCCAACTGGGTTCCCGACCTGTTCATGGAACGTGTCGAGAAGGACTGGCAGTGGAGCCTGTTCGACCCGAAGCAGGCACCCCAGCTCACCGACCTGTACGGCACCGAGTTCGAAGCCGAGTACCTCCGGCTCGAGGAAGCGGGTTCGTTCGTCAAGCAGATCCCGGCCCGCCAGCTGTACTCGAAGATGATGCGCACGCTGGCTCAGACCGGCAACGGGTGGATGACCTTCAAGGATCCGTCGAACCTGAAGTGCAACCAGACCGGTGGCGTCAACGCCGACGGCACGCCGCGGGTGGTCCACCTGTCGAACCTGTGCACCGAGATCCTCGAGATCACCGATCAGGACAACACCGCGGTGTGCAACCTCGGGTCGCTCAACCTCGGCTCGTACGTCAACGCTCCCGATGCGTCGGGACACGCCGAGTTCGACTTCGATCGTCTCGGTCGGGTCGTGCGCCAGGTGGTGCCGTTCCTCGACCGCGTGATCGACATCAACTTCTACCCGACGCCCGAGGCCGAGCACTCGAACAACGTGTGGCGCCCCGTCGGCCTGGGGTTGATGGGTCTGCAGGACGTGTTCTTCAAGCAGGGTCTCGCCTTCGACTCGCCGGACGCGAAGGACCTCAGCCGTCGCATCAGCGCCCACATCTACTTCCACGCGCTGTGGGCGTCGACCGACCTCGCCGAGGCCCACGGGCCACACGAGGCGTTCGAGAGCACCCGCGCCTCACAGGGTGAACTGCAGTTCGACCTGTGGCACGCACAGGGCCGCTCCGGCGCCATGGGCGTCACGCCCCCCGCCGAGTTGGACTGGGACGCACTGCGGGCCCGCATCGCCGACGTCGGTCTGCGCAACTCGCTGCTCATCGCGATCGCCCCCACCGCAACGATCGCCTCGATCGCCGGGTGCTACGAGTGCATCGAGCCCCAGGTCTCGAACCTGTTCAAGCGCGAGACGCTCTCGGGCGAGTTCATGCAGATCAACCGCTACCTCGTGAGCGAGCTGCAGGCCCGTGGCCTGTGGGACGAAGCGATGATCGCCGAGATCAAGCAGGCCGAGGGATCGGTCCAGAACGTCGAGCGGATCCCGGCCGAACTCCGCGAGGTGTATCGCACCGCCTGGGAGATCCCGATGCGCCAGCTGATCGACATGGGTGCCGAGCGTGGCGCCTTCATCGACCAGAGCCAGTCGCTGAACCTGTTCATGGAGACCCCGACGATCGGCAAGCTCTCCTCGATGTACCTGCACGCATGGAAGTCCGGTCTCAAGACCACGTACTACCTGCGCAGCCGTGCCGCCACGAAGATCAACAAGAGCACGACCGCCGCACCCGCGGCAACCGCTCCTGCGACACCTCCGACCAACGGTGGCGAGCCCGCCATCGATCCGACACCGAAGAAGACGTTCACCGAGGAAGAGGCACTGGCCTGCTCGCTCGAGAACCCCGAGCACTGCGAGGCATGCGACTGATGGCACTCATCGACCCGATCTACACCGACGCCGAACTGGCCGCCGATGCCGACGAGGCGCCCGTCACCGAGAACCTCTCGACGATCGTGCCGGTGGGCAACGCCCGCCCGACGAACATCCTCGACCCCGGCTTCGACCTGACGCTGCGGCCGATGCGCTACCCGCAGTTCTTCGACATGTACAAGGACTCGATCAAGAACACCTGGACGGTGGACGAGATCGACTTCTCCGACGACCTCGTCGATCTCGATCGCAAGTTGCTGCCGGCCGAGAAGCACATGGTCAGCCGCCTCGTGGCGTTCTTCGCCACGGGCGACTCGATCGTCGCGAACAACCTCGTGCTCAACCTGTACAAGCACATCAACAGCCCCGAGGCGCGGATGTTCCTCTCGCGTCAGCTGTACGAGGAGGCCCTGCACGTCCAGTTCTACCTCACGCTGCTCGACAACTACATCCCCGACATGGCCGAGCGCGAAGCCGCCTTCGCCGCCGTGGAGAACATCCCGTCGATCAAGGCCAAGGCCGAGTTCTGCTTCAAGTGGATGGACTCCGTCGACGAACTCGACGCGATCACCACCCAGGACGAGCGTCGTCGGTTCGTGATGAACCTGATCTGCTTCGCCACCTGCATCGAGGGGCTGTTCTTCTTCGCAGCGTTCGCGTACGTGTACTTCCTGCGTTCGAAGGGCTTGCTGAACGGCCTCGCCGACGGCACCAACTGGGTGTTCCGCGACGAGTCCTGCCACATGAACTTCGCGCTCGAGGTGGTGAACACCGTGCGCAAGGAAGAGCCCGAGCTGTTCGACGACCGGATGGAGGCCGACATCCGCGCCATGCTGCGTGACGCCGTTGACTGCGAGTACCTGTTCGCCGCCGACGTGCTCGCCGACGGCGTTCCGGGGATGAGCCTGGGCGACACCCGCGAGTACCTGCGGTACGTGGCCGACACGCGGTTGCACCTGCTCGGCTACCAGAGCGAGTTCGGGTCGAAGAACCCGTTCAGCTTCATGGAACTCCAGGACGTGCAGGGCTTGTCGAACTTCTTCGAGCGCACCGTGTCGAGCTACCAGACCGGCATCGAAGGCAACGTCAGCTTCGACGAGGACTTCTGACCGAACGCCGACAACTGGAGCACCATCCCCCCAACGGGTGACGGTGCGTGCGACGATCTCGACTCGTGGGAGTCAGCGGGGTCTTCGTCATCGTCTGGTGGTCCATTGCATCGATCGTCGCGGTGGGTGCGTGGAACGTAGCGAAGCTGGTCGTGACGAGGCCACGTCGCCCGGATTCCTCGAAGAGCTTGGTCACGCCGCTGGCGCCGCCAGGCCCCCGGCGGTCGGTCGACGCCGCCTGACTCGGTTTGCCGAGTCGCCTGACACCTCCCGGCGCACGGACTCCGGTGACACCATTCGACGACGAGCGACTCGGACCTGCAGCGCGAGAGCAAGTCGCCGCCGACGGATCCGAGGCTCGACGAGCCGGCGCACACATACGCCTGTCGTCCCTGGAGTGCCTGACAAGCGACCGACAGATCCTTGCGTCCGAGTTGCTCGCCTCGACGCCGCCGCTGAGCAGCGAAAGTGAGCGCGCCTCGCAGTTCGGTACCGTGTGGGTGTGAGTGACGCGGGCTGGTTGACCAGTGCACACGTGATGGTCGTGGCCGGAAAGGGCGGCGTCGGATCGTCGACGGTTGCGGCTGCCGTCGCTCTGGCCGCGGCCCGGGACGGCGCCGATGTCCTGTTCGTCTCGGTCGACGGTCGGCCCGGCATGGGTCCGCTGCTCGGTGGCAGGGAGATCAACGACCGCGAGCAGACCCTGCAACGACTCGACGGCGGTGGCAGGATCCGTGCCCGCACGATCCCGGCCGACCAGGCGTTCGGCGACTACCTCGAACTGAAGGGCGTCGGCGGTCTGCTGCGCCGCGCGGCGTCGGCGGCTTCGCTCCCGATGATCGCCGCTGCCACACCCGGCCTCGAACACCTGCTGGTGCTCGGCAAGATCAAGGAGTTGGAGAAGCAGCGCAACGCCGACCTGATCGTGGTCGACGCACCGCCCGCCGGCCATGCTGCGCCCTTCCTGCGCTCGGCGTCCGGTCTGTCCGACGTGGTGAAGTCGGGCCCCGTGCTCGACCAGGCGGGCGAGGTGTCCGAGATGCTCGCCGACTCGGCGAGATGTGCAGCGCTCCTCGTTGCCTTGCCCGAGGAGACGCCGATCACCGAGGTGATCGAACTCGCCGTCGACCTCGGCGACGATCTCGGGATGGCGCTGTTGCCGCTCGTCGTGAACGCCTGCTGGCCCGATCGTCCCGGACTGGAGAAGTCGCCGGCGATGGCCGCTCGGTCCCACAAGATCAAACTCACCGACACCGCGAAGGCGTCGCTCGAATCCGCCGCCGCGTTCGGACGCAGCCGACTCGCGCAACAACGCGAACAGTTGCAACGACTGCGGGAATCGCGCAGCGAGCCGATCCTGACGCTGCCGCGCCTCGCCACACCTCGGATCGGCGCCGAGCATCTTGCTCGACTGGCTGATGTGTTGGTCGCCGACCAGGAGGTGGCGTCGTGAGCGGCGTGGAACAACGCAGCGACGTCCAGGGGATCCATTCACTCGCCGACGTGGTCGAGCACAGCGAACTGATCCTCACGTGCGGACCCGGCGGCGTCGGCAAGACCACCACGGCTGCGGCGCTCGGTGTGGCGGCGGCGCGATCGGGTCGCAAGGTCGTCGTGGTCACCGTCGACCCGGCGCGACGGCTGGCCGACGCCCTCGGACTCGACGACTCGGCCGAGGCCGACGAACCGCACCTCGTGCCCGGAGTGACCAAGCGGGCCACCGACGGCGAGTTGTGGGCGCTGATGCTCGACGCCGAACAGACCTTCGACCGACTCGTCCGCGAACAGGCCGGCTCGCGCAAACAAGCCGACGCCGTGCTCAACAACCCCGTCTACCAGGCCATCTCCGGCTCGCTGTCGGGTGCGCAGGAGTACATGGCGGTCGAGCGTCTGCATCAGCTGCACGTCAGCGGGGAGTGGGACCTCGTCATCGTCGACACGCCGCCGAGTCGCCATGCAATCGACCTCCTCGAGGCGCCGGATCGCCTCGTCGGGTTCCTCAGTCATCCGGTGTACCGGGCGCTCACGGTCGGCCAGCGCACGTTCGCGAAGATCACCGACGCGGCCTCGTCGATGTTCCTCTGGGCGGTCAAGCGCCTGGCCGGCCCGCAGATCGTGGAGGACACGGTCCAGTTCTTCCGGTCGCTCGCGAACATCGAGGGCGGCCTGCGCCAGCGTGCCAAGGAGGTCTCGCGTCTGCTGCGCGGTGACCGGACCTCGTTCGTCGTGGTGTGCAGCCCCCGCGCCGAGGCCGTGGGCGAAGCGGAGCACCTCCTCGATGCCATCGCCGCCAAGCACTTCCCGCTCGGTGGGCTCGTGGTCAACCTGATCCATCCGCTGCCCGACCCGTTGAGCGACGCCGACGTCGAACTGCTCGCCGACATCGGCGAGGGGCCGCTGGCCGAACAGGTCGAATGGCATCGCGAACTCACCCGGCTCGCCACGGCCGAACGCAACGAACTCGTGGCTCTCGAGAAACTCGCCGGCGACGCGCCGATCGTGGAACTCCCTCTGCTCGACGTCGACATCCACGACGTCCCGGGTCTCATCGGACTCGCTGCCCGACTCGTCTGACCGGCGCTCGCCCGCAAGCCCGCCCGCTCGGCCGGCCGTCGAGCAGGCTGCGCCATCCGAGCGGTGAGTCTCCGTCGCCCACGCGCCGACCCAGACTCACCGGGCCGGGTGCGGTGTCCGGTGGTGTGTCTCGGTCGTGCACGCGGCGACGCAGACTCACCGGGCCGGGTGCGGTATCCGGTGGTGTGTCTCGGTCGTGCACGGGGCGACGAAGACTCACCGGGCCGGGTGCGCCAACTCGTGTGGTGAGTCTGGGTCGTGCACGGGGCGACGCAGACTCACCGGGCCGGGGCCTGAGGATGTTCGGAAACCGTGCGTGCACGTGGTCTCGGGCCGCCGTGCCTCCGCCCTCCGACCGTTCGGCGGCGATGCTCGACGTCGTCGTCGAACACGTCGGTTCCTTCGGTCGCCGGGGGAGTACGTGGGAGCGCGTGCCTCCGCTTCCGGGTGGATTCGTCTCGATAGTGTCACGCCTCATGGCCACCCACGCAGCCGAGGTGATCCTCGAGGAGATGTTCACGAGGTCGCCCGACCTCGGCGTCTCGCTGGCATTCGTCGCTCGCCGCGGCGGAGAGGTCGTGGCCGAGCGGTACGGCGTCCAGGCGGCCAACGACTTCGAGCCCGAGATCGCGATCACGGCCGAGTCGACCCTGCTGTCGTGGAGCATGGCCAAGTCGGTCACGCACGCGGCGATCGGGGTGCTGGTCGCCGACGGGATGATCGACGTCGACGCGCCTGCGCCGGTCCGTCAGTGGGTCGGCACGGCGAAGGGCGCGATCACCACGCTGCAGTTGCTGGAGATGCGGTCCGGGCTGCGCTTCGTCGAGGACTACGTCGACGGCGAGGCGTCGAACTGCATCGAGATGCTGTTCGGTGGAACCGATCCGAGCTTCGCTCACTACGCGGCGTCGCAACCGTTGGTCGCGGAGCCGGGCTCGGTGTTCAACTACTCGTCGGGCACGACGAACATCCTGTGCCGGATCATCGGCGACATCGTCTCCGGTTCGGCCGGTGGTGACGCGGGCGACCGGAGCGCCGCCGTCGGCGAGTTCCTCCGGACCAGGCTGTTCGACCCGGCCGGCATGACCAGCGCCACGCCGAAGTTCGACGACGCCGGCGACTTCGTGGGATCGTCGTACCTCTACGCGACCGCCGGCGACTTCGCCCGTTTCGGCGAGTTGTACCTCCACGACGGCGTTGCCGATCAGGGCAGGGGCGAACGGCTGCTGCCGACGGGATGGACCGACCACGCACGTACCTGGTCGGGCCACGACGACGGCTCGGGGCTCGACTACGGGCGCCACTGGTGGCTGTGGCCGGCCTTCCCCGGCAGCCTCGCCTGCCACGGATACGAAGGCCAGTTCATCGTGGTGTTCCCGGACCGCGACCTGGTGATCGCACATCTCGGCAAGACGGGGATCGCCCACAACCCGGGTCTGTCGATGCGGTTGGCCCGGCTCGCCGAGGCGTTGTGAGCGAATCCGACGCGCACGACGCGACGTTCGAGATGGACCGCGACGTCCTGCCGACCGGGGAGTTGCCGCTGCTCCTGCGCACGCCGTCGGTGGTCAAACCGCGTATCCGCCCGGTCCGGTTCGGCATCAAGATCATGCTCTTCGCGTTGGTGCTGTACTACGCGATCGCTCTGATCCCACAGTTCGTCACCGCCGCGCAGGAACTCCGCGACGTCAATCCGATCCTGATCGGCGTCGGATTCGCGCTCGAACTCGGTGCGCTGTTCTTCTACTCCCTGCTGACCCGGGCGTCGCTCGGCGAAGCGGCCGATCCGCTGTCCGCGATGCGGATGTTCCGGATCCAGTTGGGCACCAAGGCGCTCACCAACGTGGTCCCGGGTGGCAACGCAGCGGGTTCGGCGCTCGGCTACCGCCTGCTCACCCTGTCGGGGATCAAGGGGCCCGATGCCGGCTTCGCGCTCGCCACCGCCGGCATCGGCTCCGCCGTGGTGCTCAACCTCGTCTTCTGGCTCGGCCTCGTGGTGTCGGTCCCGCGACGCGGTGTCAACCCGTACTACGGAGGCGCCGCCCTGGCGGGCATCATCATCATCGGGATCGCCGGGTTCCTCGTCGTGGGGATCATGGAGGGCCAGGGTCGCGCCGAGCGGGTCATCCGCTGGGTCGCACGACGCCTGCGGGCCGACGAGGACCGCACGGCCGACGCTCTCCGCCAGATCGCCACGCGGCTCGAGGAGTTGATCAGCGACCGGACTCTGCTCAAGCGGGTGGTGGTCTACGCGATGCTGAACTGGCTGGTCGATGCGGCGGCGCTGTGGGTGTTCCTCCGCGCCTTCGGCGGCTCGCTCGACATCGACGCACTCATCGTGGCGTTCGGCCTCGCGAACCTCCTCGCGGCGATCCCGATCACGCCGGGTGGGCTCGGGTACGTCGACGCCGCCTACGTGCTCACGCTGGTCGGCTTCGGCCTCACCCGTGACACGGCCACGCTCGGCGTGGCCGCGTACCGCTTCGCCCAGTTCTTCTTCCCGATCTTCCTCGGAGCGGTCGCGTACGCCTCGCTGCGCGTCGGTCCGTGGAAGATCGAGAAGCGCGACCGCCTGTCGAGACTGCGCGAGCTCGCCCGCACGGAGCCCGCCAAGGGTGAGTCGCGGATCGACTTCGCGTTGCGCTTCGGCCAGCGCGAACGAGCCGCGCCCGCCGATCCCGACTCCTCGATCGGCGACGCTGCCGCGGAGGGGACGACGGACGACGGCACGACCGCCGACGGCAACATCGAGGGAGCAGAGCGCCCCTGACGTTGCGTTGGTCGACGCCTCCCGCCGCGGGTACCTTGCGGGCATGACGACCCACGAGCGCCCGTTCGGCAAGTACCTCGAAGACTTCACCCCTGGCGACATCCTGAAGCACTGGCCGGGCAAGACGATCACCGAGTACGACGATCATCTGTTCTGCATGATCACCATGAACCATCATCCGTTACACACCAACGACTGGTTCGCCGCCGAGTCGGTGCAGGGTCGCAACGTCGTCGTCGGCAACCTGGTGTACTCCCTCGTCCTGGGGATGAGCGTGCCGGACGTGTCCGGAGCGGCGATCGCCAACCTCGAGGTCGAGACGCTCCAGCACAAGTTCCCGACCTTCCACGGCGACACGATCCACGCCGAGACCCGCGTGCTCGAGGTGAAGGAGTCGCAGTCGAAGCCCGATCGTGGCATCGTCACCGTGGAGACGAAGGGCTTCAACCAGGACGGCAAGGAGGTCTGCTACTTCAAGCGCAAGGTGCTGATCTGGAAGAAGGACGCAGCCCCCGAACGCAAGCGTCCGTACGACGGCACCGACGTCTGGGCCGACTGAGCTGCAGCCGACCTGCTCCGGTGTTCCCGGCGTGAGCGGCGTCGACCCGGTGGCGGTGTTGGCCTGGGGCGTGCCGCGGATGCGTGATCTGCCGTGGCGTCGAGATCGCGACCCCTGGCGGATCCTCGCCGCCGAGGTGATGCTGCAGCAGACCCGCGTCGACCGGGTGATCCCGAAATGGCAGGCCTTCCTCGCCGCCTTTCCCGATCCCGCGTCCTGCGCAGCAGCGTCGCTCGGCGACGTCCTGCGGCTGTGGCACGGCCTCGGGTACCCCCGTCGGGCCAGGAACCTGCGCACGACGGCCACGATCGTGGTCGACGAGCACGCTGGTCGACTTCCCAACGACCTCGATGCTCTGCTCGCCCTGCCCGGGATCGGTCCTTACACCGCCCGTGCCGTACTGGCGTTCGCCTACGAGCGTGATGTCGCCGTCGTCGACACCAACATCGCACGGATCCTCGCTCGCACTGCGGGCGAGCGACTGACACCGAAGCGCGCACAGGCGCTGGCCGATGACGTCGTCCCGGTCGGGGAGGGGTGGACCTGGAACCAGGTCGTGATGGACCTCGGCGCACTCGTCTGTCGACCGACTCCGCACTGCGACGAGTGCCCGCTCGCGACGTCGTGCTCCTGGAACGTCGCCGGGCGTCCCGACCCCGATCCAGCGGTCGGATCGGCGGGGGTGTCGACGAAGCAGGCGCCGTTCGAAGGGAGCGATCGCCAGCGACGCGGCATGGTGATGGCAGCGCTCGGCTCCGGCTCTCGCTTGGCCGCGGATTTCGACGCCGAGATCCTCGCCGGGCTGGTCGCCGACGGACTCGTCGTCGTCGACGGGATTCGGCTCACGCTTCCCGACTGAACAGACCGCCACCGCTCAGGCATCGACGTCTTCGAGCCAGCGTGCCGGGTCCGGCGCGTCGTCGAAACGGCGGTGCTCGACGAACGGGCTCGGTGTCACGTCAAGCCCAGCGGCGTCCGCAAAGGCGCCGATGCCGATGACGACGCCGTCCTTGCACGTCCAGTCAATACCTCCGCAGTCGGTCCCGGCCGGAGCCTGCGACTCGAGCGCGCCGGTCCAGTAGAGCGTCGCGTCGACGTCGGGGTCCGGCTCGCAGTTCTCGGTCGCCGTGTCGGTGACCGGGTCGTCGATGACGACGCCGACGAGACGACCGCCGAACGTTTCGGCGTCGCAGTACAGCCGGGCGGCGAACGATGCGCCGTTCGAGAATCCGTGGATCGCCACCGAGTCGCACGCATCGTCTTCGATCGACCCGGCGACGATCGAGACGGCCGCAGCGTACGAGTCGTCGTCGAGGTAGTTCCACTGCCGACCTCCCCATCCTTCGTCGTTGCCTCGTGGGCCGAGCAGCGTCAACCCGCCGCTCGTCTCGGTCGGTGTCGCGTCGCCGCCCTTTCCGTGGAGGGACACGATGCACGGTGTCGACTCGTCCTGCGACGCCGAACCGATGACCTCGTCGCCGCCGGTCTCCGGCGGAGCGCCCGCGCCACCGGAAGTGCACCCTGCCAGCGCCGCGACGGCTCCCGCGGTCACGGCCATCGTCGACCGCATCCGGCGGAATCGAGTGGTGGGGCCACCGGCGTCGAGCCGAGGCGATGGGGGCCGTGCTGCGCTCGCCATCGGCTCATCGTAGGTCGCGCCGTCGGGTCCATCAGGGCGACTCGGCTCGGACGGTGGGTCTCTTCCGCCGCACGGATTGCTGCCCAGTGAGCGTCGCGACCTAGCGTTCGAGGTGATGCGTCCCGCCAGAGACTTCTTCCGCCCGCTCGCCGTCGGAGCACCCCCTCCGCCCGCGGAGATCCCGTTCCCACCGAGCCGGATGATCCACTTCTTCCCACCGTCGAACGAGAAGATGCGCAGCAAGGTGCCGGCGATCGCGCCGACCGTCGACATCCTCCTCGCCAATCTCGAAGACGGGGTGCCGGCGGATCAGAAGGAATCAGCACGGGCGGGGATGATCGAGGTCGCACGCGACGTCGACTTCGGTGACACCCAGTTCTGGACACGCGTCAACAGCCTCGACTCGCCGTGGTGCCTCGATGATCTCACCGCTGCGGTGCTCGAGTGCGGTGACGCGCTCGACGTGATCATGATCCCCAAGGTCGAGGGGCCCGAGGACATCCACTACGTCGACCGTCTGCTCGCGCAACTCGAAGCCAAGGTCGGCCGCTCCGAGCCGCTGTTCATCCACGCGATCCTCGAGACGGCACGCGGCATGGCCAACGTCGAGGCCATCTGCGCAGCGTCACCACGCATGCAGGGCCTGTCGCTGGGTCCGGCCGACCTCGCTGCGAACCGCCGGATGAAGACCACCCGCGTCGGTGGCGGCCACCCGGGCTACCTCGTGCGCAAAGATCCGCCCGTCGGAGACGACGGTGAGACCGACATCCACGCCGACCGCTTCGCCTACCAGCAGGACCTGTGGCACTACACGATCGCTCGGATGGTGGACGCCTGCGTGATGAACGGGATCCTCCCGTTCTACGGTCCCTTCGGCGACATCAAGGACGTCGTGGCGTGCGAAGACCAGTTCCGCAACGCATACCTTCTGGGCTGCGTCGGCGCATGGAGCCTGCACCCTGCTCAGATCGACGTCGCCAAGAAGGTGTTCAGTCCGGACCCGAAGGACGTCGCCCACGCACAACGTGTGATCGAGGCGATGGGAGACGGCACCGGTGCGCTGATGCTCGACGGCAAGATGGAGGACGACGCCTCGGTGAAGCAGTGCCACGTCGTCGTCGAACTCGCCAAGGCGCTGTCCGAACGCGACCCCGAGCTCGCCGCCACCTACGGCTTCTGACGACTGGAATGGCGTGGCTGCATCCCGATGGGGTGTTTCCTGATGGAAAACCCGGACGCAAAGACCCCAACGACACCTAGACACCCCGACGACACGCAAACACCCGATGGGAACGAGTGACTGACATGAACGATGACCTGAGACCGCGCCGGTCCGTGCTGTACATGCCCGCTGCCAACGATCGGGCACTGGAGAAGGCGAAGACCATTCCCGCCGACGCGATCATCTTCGACCTCGAGGACGCCGTGGCACCCGACGCGAAACCCGACGCCCGTGTCGCGGCGGTCGCCGCCGTTCGATCCGGTGAATACGGGAGCCGCGAGCTGACCATCCGCTGCAACGGACTGGACACGGCATGGGGAGCTGCGGACGTGGCCGCAGCCGGTGCGGCCGGACCGTCGGCGGTCGTGATCCCGAAGGTCGATTCCGTCGACATGGTGAACGACGTCGCGGCGCTGCTCGACGAAGCCGGAGCGCCGTCGACCACCACGATCTGGCCGATGATCGAGACGCCCGCTGCGATCTTCGACGTGCGTGGCATCGCCGGCCATCCTCGCGTGGCGGTGTTGATCATGGGCACCAACGACCTGGCCAAGGAACTGCGCTCGCCGATCGTTCCCGGTCGCCATCCACTGGTCCCCCACCTCGCCACGTCGCTCCTCGCGGCGCGCGAGGCCGGCAAGGTGATCATCGACGGCGTCTACAACGACGTGACGGACGCGGACGGATTCCTCGCAGAGTGCGTGCAGGGGATGGAGATGGGCTTCGACGGCAAGACGCTGATCCACCCGAGTCAGGTCGAGCCGTGCAACGAGACGTGGGCACCGTCCGCCGACGAAATCGAGTACGCCGGTCGTGTCATCGACGCGTTCGACGAGGGCGTCGCGGCGGGCAAGGGCGTGGTGACGGTCGACGGTCGCATGATCGAGAACCTCCACGTCGACAACGCTCGTCGCGTCCTCGCCGTCGCCGCCGCCATCGACGCACTCGGCTGAGGACGGCGCCCAACCTACCGCGGACGTCCGGTCCGTCTACGCAGCGCCGCGTCCGGTGAGTACGACGCCGATCGTTCGCAGGCAGATCTCCACGTCGTGGAGCAGCGACCAGTTGTCGACGTAGTACAGGTCCATGCGCTTGTACGTCTCGAAGGATGCGTCCGATCGACCTGACACCTGCCACATACCGGTCAGTCCGGGAAGTACCCGGAGGCGGTCGCGGACCTCGTCGTCCCATTGTTCGAACTCGCTCGGAAGGGCCGGACGCGGGCCGACCATGCTCATCGAACCGATCAGGATGCAGAACAACTGCGGGAGCTCGTCGATCGACAGTTTGCGCAGGATCCGACCAACCGGGGTGATGCGAGGGTCGTTCTGCATCTTGAAGAGGGGTCCGTCGGCTTCGTTGCAATGGACCAGTTCCGCCTTTCGATCCTCGGCGTCCTTGTACATCGTTCGGAACTTCAGGACCTCGAAGAGTTGTCCGTCCATGCCAACGCGAATCTGTCGGAAGAACACGGGTCCGCTCGAACTCACGCCGATCGCGACCGCGGCCAGGATCTGCACGGGAAGGGTGACGATCATGATCGTCGACGCCAGCACGATGTCGAACACGCGCTTCGCGGCCCCGCGCCACCCATTTCGCAGGATCGGTTCGACGTAGATCATCGTGCGGCCGTCGAACGTCTGTGGTCGGAGTCGACTGACATCGATGTCGCGTAGGCTCGACGACAGAGCGACGTGATACCCGCCGTCGGTCAATCGACGCGTGAGCAGGTTGACCTCGTTGGAGTCGACCGATGACAGCGACACCACGACGCCCACCGCATCGTGTGTTTCGAGGACGTTGCGGATGTCGTCGATGGCTCCGAGCACCTTGACCCCGCCGCGCTCGCCGAGGTCGTCGTCACCGGCGAATCCGACCACCTTGTAGCCCAGTGCGGGGTTGCGGTCGTACGCGTGCATCAGGCCGATGGCGTGCGCATCGGTACCGACGATGACGATGCGACGTTGCAACCTGCCCTCCCGGCGTAACCGGGCGAAGACGGCGCGAGCGATCCGGCGTTCCACGAGCATGGCGATCGTGACGGTGAACCCGAGCACCAGTACCCAGAGCCGCGACAGTTGTGAGTACTGGATCGCGAGAGCGATGAGCAGGATGCCACTCATGCCGAATCCGACGGTCTTGATGACGTTGCGGGCCTCTTCGAGCCGGCGCTCGTTCGCTCGCGCTTGATAGAGGTGGTTGAACGCAGCACCGAGGACGAAGCCCGGCAAGCTCGCGACCACCAACAGCAGGTGGTCCGACATGACGAAGCGCGGAACGGGCCGGAGCACGGCCTGGATCGCGAACGCCGCGATCACACCGAAGCCGAGTGCCACAGCGTCTGCGAGTACGAGACGGGTCTTGACAGAGAAGGGTCCGTGAATCGCCGAGATTCGAGAACTAGGGTCGAGGTGGACGCTCGTCAACTCGCGATCGTCCGAGCCGAAGTTGGCCAGGCCATCGTGGTTTCGTACATCGTGCGCGGTCGTCCGCCGCTTCTCTTGCTGTCCGCTCATGCTCGCCTCCGTTAAGAGACAGTTGTAGCACCTGTCGAACCACTCGTGACGAAAATTAGACGAATCACGGTCGACGAAACCGACCCTTCATCTTCGGACGTCGGACAGCGCGATTCCGACCACCACCTGTGGTGACGCGCCGACGTCGCAACGCTTCTCCTCGTCCGGATCGGAACGTGTGATACGCAGGTCAGCCGTTTCAGGCGGCTCCCCTTCCGCGGAGGACCACCGCGACCGTACGCGAACAGATCTGCAGGTCGTGGAAGAGGGACCAGTTGTCGACGTAGTAGAGGTCCATGCGCTTGTACGTTTCGAAGCTGCTGTCCGATCGTCCGGAGACCTGCCACATTCCCGTCAGGCCGGGCAACGCACGAAGTCGCTCGCTCACCTCATCGTCCCATTGTTCGACCTCCTCGGGCAGTGCGGGGCGGGGGCCGACCATGCTCATGGTGCCGACGAGGACGCAGAACAACTGGGGGAGTTCGTCGATGGACAGTTTGCGCAGGATCCGACCGACCGGTGTGACTCGCGGGTCGGACTTCATCTTGAACAGTGGACCGTCCGCCTCGTTGAGCGACATGAGTTCGGCCTTGCGCTCCTCGGCGTCGATGACCATCGTGCGGTACTTGACGACTTCGAACAGTTCGCCGTCCTTGCCCACGCGCACCTGACGGAAGAAGATCGGCCCGCGAGAGGTGGACTTGATCGCCGCCGCAGCGACCAACTGCAGGGGCAGGCTGGCGAGGAGAATCGCCGATGCCAGCACCAGGTCGAACACCCGCTTCGCGATGCCGCGCCAACCGTTGCGAATGATCGGTTCGACGTAGATCAGGGTGCGCCCGTCCATCGACTGCGGGCGGAGCCGGGAGACGTCGATGTCGCGCAAGCTCGAGGACAGCGCGACGTGGTATCCCTCGTCGGTGAGGCGGCGTGTGAGCGTGTTGACCCGAGCGGACGGCACCGACGCAAGAGACACCACGACGCCGACGGCGTCGTGGTCATCGAGCACCCGGGACAAATCGTCGACGGTGCCGAGGGGCTCGACCTCGTCGCACGAAGGGGCGCCGTCGACCGCGGCCAGTCCGATCACTTCGTAACCGAGCGACGGGTTGCGTTGGTAGTCGTGCATCAGTGCGATCGCATGTTCGTCGGTTCCGACGATGACGATGCGACGTCGGAGCCGACCGTCGGAACGGAGCCGCCGGAAGACGGAACGGGCGATGCGGCGCTCGACGAGCAGACAACCGGTGACGCCGATGCCAACGAGCGCCACCCACAGCCGCGACAGTTCCTGGTACTGGACTCCCAGTGAGACGAGCAGCAACCAACTCATGCCTGTGCCGACGGCCTTGAAGATGTTGACCGCCTCTTCGAGCGGACGCTCGTTGGCACGCGAGTGATACAGGCGGCTCATGCCGGCGCCGAGGGCGAACGCCGGGGCGCTACTTGCTGCGAGCCAGAGATGGTCGACGATCACGAACGTGGGGACGGGTCTGACGATCGCCTGAGTCGCGAACGCGAGTGCCACACCCACCACGAGAGCCGCCACGTCCGCAAGCACGAGGCTCACCTTGGGGCTCGGCGGCTTCCTCCGAGAGCGTCGCACACGGGAGGCAGGAGGCTCGCGACATGGCAGCGGTCGAGCATCGCTGCCCGGGTCACGAACCGGTGACGGGACTGGAGGCGGGTTCGTGTGGACGACACGAATCTCCGCGTTCACTGCGCGATCGGAGGTGTCCGCCATATCTCTTCATCGGCCTGCTACGCCGGGTGCTGAAGAAATCTTTGGAATCGGCGGGCGGTAGTTGTGCATCAGCCACCATCGGTGACACCATCGCTTGATCTCGCCACCGAAAGTGACCAACCGGCCCTGGTTGGCGGATGATCGTCATGGGCGACGCGCTACCGGTCGCCAGCAGCCGAAGCGTGCACTGCGACGAGTTGCGCGAGCCCGTGAATCCGCCCGAGATCGACCTGCTCGAGCCCGACGAATTCGACGAGTCGATCGTCGAGGGCTGCGAGGCGCGAGACGGTGGCGATCTCGTGAGCGATGCCATTCGTCGGTGTGCCGGCCTTGGCGAGGTCGACGACGATCTCGGGTCCGCTCGTCGAATCGACGCTCACGGTGCCGCCCTCCGACGTTGCTCGTCCGACCCTGGCCTGACGAACGAGTGCGGGCCCGAACACCCGGAAGTCCCGGGCATACCGGCCCACGAGACGACGGGGGTCGGTGGCGGCCCTATGGAGCCATTCCAGGCCGGTCCGCTGCATCCACCGGGGTGCGCGTCGTTGTTCGCCGACGAGGAAGTCGAGGCTTCCGCCGACGCCGATCATCAGCGGGATCGAGAGCTCCGACGCGAATCGTTCGATGAAGAGGTCCTGCTTGGGGTGACCGAAGGCGAAGCAACCGATGTCGGCGTCGAGCGTGCGCAGGTGTTCGATGTCGGCTTGTGTCACATCGTCGAGATGATGGAACGACGGCCCCTGTGTCGCAATGATGTCGAGTCCTGGCGAGCGCTCTCGGAGGAGTGAGGCTGCTCGATCTGCGACTCCCGGACCTGCCCCGATCAAGGCGATCCTCGTCCCGTCCTGTGCGGCTCGCTCGCACATCAACGGGACGAGGTCGGCACCGGCGACTCTCGTGCGCAATCGCCCTCCGAGAAGTCGCACGCCCCAGACGAGCGGCATCCCATCAGGGATCGACAGTGCAGTCGAACGCAGCACTCGGGCGACCACCGGATCAAGAATGGCGTTCACGACGAAGTCGACGTTGACGGTGGCGACCTGGAACGTGCGCTGTTGCGCCCGGCCGCGTCGAACGAACTCCCATATCTCGTCCATCGCCTGGTCCATGTCGACGTCGTCGACCGGGACGCCGGCGATGAGGAGCGAACCGGCTCGTCGCTCCGTATCCGGATGCGTCGCCGTCACGACGATTGTCCCAGGGACGGGTCGTACCGGTCGAGAAGCGGCGCGAGTCGATTCCACATCGTGGCGACGTTGGGTTGGACGAACATGGTGTGATGATCGCCGGGAACGGCGATCACATCGAGTTTCCCCGCGACGTGCTGCCGCCAGTGGTAATCCCACGGCTGGTAGGGCCAGACGAGGTCGGCCTTCATCAAGATGACGTCGAACCCGTACGTCGGCATCGCATAGTCGAGAGAGATCTCTGCGAAGTGGTCGAACAGGTCGACGAAACCCTCCTGCTCGCGCTCGACGAGCCAGAACGGTGCCTCCTCGTTGTCGTTGGCCGCATCATCGCCGAGGTACCTCAGAACACGACCGCCGAGTCGGTCCTTGACATACGCTCGCATCGGCCTCGAGCCGTATCGCGCCAGGTTCTTCGCAAAGTTGCGACGTGAGGTCCACGTCGGCGGATACGCGAGGCCGGCAGGGATGCTGTCGAACAGCACCACGCAGGGCACATCTGCTCCTGCTGACCGGAGCTGGTGACCCATTTCGAGCGCAACGATGCCCCCTCCGGAATATCCGCCGATGAGGTAGGGGTCTGGCCCCGCGTCCGTGAGCGCCGCGACGTAGCGCGCAGCCATCTCCGGCACGGTCGAATCGGGCGGATCTTCGCTGTCGATACCAATCGCTTGGATGCCATTGAGCGGGCGCTGACCCTTCATCAGGCGCGCGAGTTGCGAGAGGAACAACACGTTTCCTCCTGCACCGTGCACGATCGAGAACGGCAGCGCGTTCCCTTCACGATTGAGCGGGATGAGCGTCCTCTTGGCAGTGATCGCTGGTCGGGCCGGCAGCGTCGCCTGGGTGGCAACCGGCGCAATTTCCTTCGCCTTGTCGGAGGATGTGGTCTTGTCGAAGTCGTCGTCGATGTCGGGTCGGTGAGTTCGAAGCAACACCGCGAGTTCGTCGACAGTCGATGCCTCGAAGAGGACGGAGAGTTGCAGTTTGACGCCGAGCTCGCGATGGATTCGTGCGATGAGTCGGATCGCGATCAACGAGTGGCCGCCCAGTTCGAAGAAGTCAGCGTCTGATTCGACTGTGACGCCGAGCAACTCGCTCCACATCGCCTGGAGGGCACCTTCGAGGCCGGGTGCGACGTCTGCAGCCGCCGCATGAGCGTCGGGGTCGGGTCGTAGCGGTGACACGAGGTCGTCGAGTTCGACGGAGGACACGACGAGACGCTGAACGCGGCTTCCGACGACTCGCTCGAGGATGTGTCCGGCATCAGACCGACGCAGCCCAGCGCCTTCGGCGAGTTCGACGAAGACCCCCGCAGACGGCAGCGCTCGCGGGCGTTCGATTGCGTGGCGGTCTGCGCCGAGCGCGATGCCGTCGCCGAGAGCGCGAAGTTCGAGGCCCACGATGTCGAGGACCAGCTGGCCGTCTTCGTCGAGGAGCCGCACGTCAGCGACGAGTGAGTTCTCCGACGTCGACGTGCAGACCGCGGCGACCTGCACGGTTGCGGGCACGCCCCCCAGTCGGCGAATCGACTCGACCGCGACCGGTGCCATCAGCGAGTCGAATCGGTCGCTGCGCAGCGTGATGGCCACACCGATTGCGGCGTCGACGAGAGCGGGATGGGCGCTCCAGGCGGTGACCTCGTCGGCGACGTCGGCGGGAAGTGCAAGGCGGGCGTCGGCCCGCTCGGCGGTGACGTCGGCAGAGTCGACGGACGCCCAACGGCGGCCGAGCCGAAGCGTGCGACGTTGCGCTGCAAGGGGATCGACTGCTCGCCCCGTGCCGGGTTCCGGATCCGTCCAGCGCTCGGGTGGTCCTGTGGATGGAGCGACGAGCCGACCCTCGGAATGGACGTGCCATGTCAGTCCCTTGCCGTGGTCGCTTTCGATCCGTACGGCTCGGGTGCCGTCCGAATCCGGTTCATCGACGACGACCTGGACGATCACCTCGTCACCGTCGGGAACGATGAGCGGCTCGATCAGCAGGACGTCCTTCACCATGAGGTCGTCGTCGGGAGCCACGAAAGCCGCTGCGGCCAAGATCAGCTCGATGTGGCCGGTTCCCGGAAGCAACGCCGTGCCGTCCGAGATGCGGTGTTCGTCGACGACCCAGTCGTCGGCGGTGGTCAGTCGACCAGCGAACCGGGTCGTTGCAGTGCTCGTGATGCGTTCGGACAGAACGGGATGCCGTACTGGAGTGCCATCGCCCAACTCGAGACGTAGCCGACGAACGAGGTCGGCCGCCATTCCGATGCCGGCCCATGCGCCGGAGTTGAGCGTGACGACTCTGAGGCCCGACCGGTCGAATCCGGCGAGTTCGTCGAGGAACGCGTTCGACGCGACGTACGAGACCTGGCCCTCGGCGCCGAGGAACGAACTCGTCGACGAGATGAGGAGCAGAAGCGAAGCCCCGCGTCGCGAGAGTTCCTGGGCGAGTACGGCTGCGCCGCCCGCCTTTGCACCGATTGCCACGTCGTGGTCGCGCCGTTCGGAGAGTTCGATGAGTCCGTCGCGCAGACGACCGGCCGCATGGATCGCCCCGTCGAGCGGCCCCAGGTGCGCTTCGGCTCGGTCGATCGCAGCCGTGAGCGACCCGGCGTCGGCGGCATCGCCGTGGACGACGACGACACGGGTGCCCAGGGCCTCCAGTTGCTCGATCCGCCGGATTCGTCGGCTCGTCGGATCGTCGGAGCCGTGAGTACGTGTCCACAGGATACGTTCCTCGGTGGTCGAAGGGATCGGCGACGACGACAGAATCGCGAGCTGTGCTCCGTGCGTCGATGCGAGGTGAGTCGCCATCGCATGCCCGACGTCGCCGAGACCGCCGGTCACCAGATAGTTGCCGCCGCTGACGAATGCCGATCGTGCAGGATCGACCTCGTCGATGGGACGCCGCTGCATTTCGACGACCATCCGCCGGTCGCCACGGAGCGCGATCACGTCGTCGGCGGAGTCCGCCAGGAGTTCGGTGACGATCTGGCCCGCCGTCGTGGCGTGGTCGACGTCGAGGTGCACTGTGTGCAGCCCGGGGTATTCCTTGGCGGCGACGAGCACAGGGCCGCGTGCGAGCGCGTCGACGGGTCGTTCTGCCCTTTCGAGCGCACCGCTCGCGAGTCGGGTCACCGCAGCGAACGTCGAGCCGGGCTCGGGGAGGGCTCCGACGGCGCGGACGGCTGCGAGCCCCACGCCGAGCCACAGGTCGGTAGCGGCCGCGATGTCGGTGGACTCGGCACCGCTCGGTCCGATGACACACACGGACTGCGTGCTGATCTGGGAGAGATCGGCATCGGCATCTGCGACGTCGACGTGTCGGCCGTGTCGTCGGAGTTCATCGGCGATCTCGCTGACGAGTTCGTCGTCGGTATCGCCGACGACGGTCCAGGTGGTCGGGGGTCTGGACCTTCGGTCGTCGAGCGGGGCGTCCCGCCAGGTCGGCTCCCAGAACCAGTCGCGCATGTCGTCCAGCCGCTGGATGGGTGGTGCTGCGGCCGTCGAGATCGCAGTGGAAAAAATCGGCGCTCCAGTCGACCCCTCACCCGGCTCGATCCAGTGGCGGTCGCCCTGGAACGGGTACGTGGGCAGGACGAGGCGGCGGGTGCGATCGCCGGCGAACTGACGGATGTCGACAGCGACACCGTTCGCCCACAGCCCGGCGAAGGCCTGCAGGGTGTGGACCGTGTCCGGTGAAGCATCGTTCGGGTGGCGAAGTGCCGGCAGCGATGCCACGGGTGCCGTCGGTTGCATCCGTGCGTACGCCGAGAGCGCTTGGCCGGGGCCGAGTTCCGACAGCACCATCGGAGCGCCGTCCAGGACCGTGGCGAGGCAGTCGGCGAAGCGAACGGTGCCGCGGAGGTGATCGACCCAGTACTGCGGGTCGGTCGCCCGGTCCGCGGTGATCCACGTGCCGGTGAGGTTCGACGGATACCTCATCGTCGGGTCGTTCAGCGTCACGGTGCGGACGAACTGCCCGAACTCTTCGAGGACCGGATCGAGGATCGAGCTGTGTGCCGCAGCGGACAACTTCAACAACGATGCCTGGATGTCGTCGGCCTCGAGTTCTGCGGCGAGCCGCTCCACCGCGTCGAGTGGCCCTGCGACGACACAATCTTCAGCGGTGTTCACGACGGCCATCGAAATGTCGTCGGAGAGACGCTCTGCAAGGGCGGCCTCGGCGAGCGAGACGGCGAGCATCCCGACCGGTCGCCCGGCACTCGCGTTCGCCATGAGTCGGCTTCGGCTGACCACCAGCGCGATCGCGTCGTCCAGGCTGAGCACGCCGGCGAGATGTGCGGCGACGTACTCGCCGAGGCTGTGCCCGACGAGGGCATCTGGTTGGGCTCCCCACGCCATCCACTGGCGGGCGAGGGCGACCGAGGTGATGAAGACGGACGGAAGCGACACGTCCGCCTGGCGAAGAACTGCCGGATCGCCGTCGGGCGCCATCAGCGGTGCCAGCGACGGGCCGCCTGCAGCCTCGACGCGACGCATCGAATCGCTCATGGAATCGTGGAACACCTCGAAACGGTGGTCGAGTCCCGAACCCATCCCGGTGTACTGCGATCCCCCACCGGGGAACATGAACGCGAGACGCGGGGGATGCTCCCCTGAGAAGCCGCTGATAGATCGCGAACGATCGGCGTCGCGCAGCTGCTGCGGAGCGGCTGCGGTGTCGGTGATGGTCATCACTCGGCGTTGCCGCATGTGTCGTCTGCCCACTGCAAGTGTGTGGGCCACGTCGGCCAGTTCAGCCTCCGGGCTCCGGTCCAAGTGCGTCGCGAGTCGCTGCACGGAGGCGTCGACGGCAGCGATCGACATGCCCGACAGGCACAGCACCTGTTCCGGCGTCGAAGGCGGAGATGGCTGCGCTGTCGGTGCTTCTTCGAGAATCACGTGGGCGTTCGTTCCTCCGACCCCCAGAGAACTCACGCCAGCGCGCCGCACCGCGTCGCCGGGCCATTCGACGGCTTCGCCGGAGAGCTCGAACGGGGACCGCCCCACGTCGAGCAGAGCGCTGGGTCGCTCGAAGTTCGCCAGGGGCGGAAGCGTGCGATGACGCAGCGCCTGGACGACCTTGATCACGCTGGCCACGCCCGCTGCGGTGTCGAGGTGACCGATGTTGGGCTTCGTCGACGTCAATCGGCAGAAGCCGGTGTCATCGGTGGTCGACCGGAACGCTTCGGTCAGTGCAGCGAACTCGATCGGGTCGCCGACCGGCGTGCCAGTGCCGTGGGCGTCGACGAGTTGGATGTCGCGAGCACTCAACCCGGCGACGGCGAGGGCCTCCTTGACCACGTCAGCGTGTCCGTCGACGCTGGGCGCGAGGTAGCTGACCTTGCGGGCGCCGTCGTTGTTCACTGCGGACGCGCGAAGGATGGCCAGCACCGGGTCGCCGTCCTCGATGGCGTCAGCGAGCCGTCGCAGCGACACCACACCGGTTCCGCTCGTGAGCACGGTGCCCGCTGACCTGGCCTCGAACGCTCGGCAATGACCATCGGGGGAGAGGATCTCGCCTTCCTGGAACGTGTAGCCGACGCCGTGTGGGACCTCGATGGTCGAACCTCCTGCGAGTGCCAGGTCGCATTCGAACGACAGCAGGCTCTGTGCAGCGAGGTGTATTGCGACGAGCGATGTCGAGCACGCCGTCTGCACGCTGACCGACGGACCGCGGAGATCGAGCTTGTACGAGGTGAACGTCGGCAGGAAGTCCTTGTCGTTGCTCGTGTGACGCAGCAGGAACCATCCGACCTGGTCGACGAGTTTCTGGTTCGTGACGAGGTTGTTGATGAGGTACGTGTCCATGCCGCACCCGGCAAAAACTCCGATCGCTCCATCGAAGGTCTCGGGGACGTGGCCACCTGACTCGAGGGCCTCCCACGAACACTCGAGGAAGTGGCGGTGCTGGGGGTCCATGATCGATGCGTCGCGTGCTCCGATACCGAAGAACTCGGCGTCGAAACGGTCGACGCCCTCCAGGATCCCCGCACGTGGTACATAGTTCGGTTGGTTCACGATCGATGCCGGCAGCCCGGCCTGGATGAGCAACGCAGGGTTGAGGTCGACGAGGCAGTCGTCACCTGCGACGACGCGCTCCCACAATCGGTTCACGTCAGGGGCGCCGGGAAAGCGTCCTGACATGCCGACGATCGCAACCGCCGATTCGTCGGTCTCGCTCACGTCGGTCCTCCGCCTCGCCGCGCCATGGCGCGTCGACGCTTTTCTCCTCGCGCCGAGCCCGTGGCCACGGCGGGGCCGTCGTCCGCCGCTTCGGTGCCGGCACCGTCGAGTGACTCGATGTGGGCCGCGAGCGTTCGAACGGTCGGGAACCGGAACAGGTCGGTGAGCGCAATCGTTGCGCCGGTGTCGACGAGCGTCCGGAACACGCTCACTGCAAGCAGTGAATGCCCGCCGATCTCGAAAAAGTTGTCGTCGCGGCCGACCGGTCGCCCGAGCGCCTCGGCCCAGACAGCCGCAATCCGCCGCTCGCCGTCGTCCGTTGGTGCCGTTGCAGACGTCTCGTCGTGTGCCCGGCGAATCTCGAAGGGCAGTGCATTCCGGTCCACCTTCCCGTTCGGAGTGAGCGGAAAGGCCGCAAGTGGCACGATCGCCGAGGGCACCATCACGGACGGCAAGTCGGCGCCGATGTGGTCGCGCAGTTCCTGCTCGTCGAGTTCTCCGGTTGCGACGACGAACGCCACGAGGAACGGGTCGGTGCCGACGCCGCGCGGTACGACGACAGACTGCACGACGCTCGGATGGGCATCGAGCACCGATTCGATCTCACCGAGTTCGATGCGGTGGCCTCGGATCTTCAGCTGGTTGTCCGAGCGTCCCCCGAATTCGACGTGGCCCGACGGGTGCACACGAACCACGTCACCCGTCGCGTACAGGCGACCCATCGAGTTGTGATCCACGAAGCGTTCGGCCGTCAGGTCGGGACGGTCGTGGTATCCGCGGGCGACTCCTTCGCCGCCGATGAACAACTCGCCGAACGATCCGATCGGCACGCGATGCCCGCCGTCGTCGAGCACGAGGATGGTCGTGTTGGCGATCGGGCGTCCGATCGGCACGCTCGCACCATCGATCGACTCGATTTCCTCGGTCAGCGACCAGATCGTCGTCTCGGTCGGCCCGTACATGTTCGTGAACCGGTCGGGCAGAATCCCGCGTAGCTCGTTGGCCATTGCGACGGGCAGTGCCTCGCCACCGAGCATCAGGTGCCGGATCGATCCCAGTGCGGCACGATCGGACGGGTTTGCGACCAACATCGCCGCCAGTGACGGCGTGCACTGCATGTGCGTCACGTCGTGACGTTCGATCAGTGCAGCGACGGTTTCGTCGTGGACGGCATCGTTGATCGAAGGAGTGGCGCCGCCCGGCGTCGCTGATGTTGTGGGAGCTGCGATCGGGTCGGCGTCGATCTGCTGCTTGGTGGCTTTCAGCAGCGGGAAGGAGCCGAGCACGCGGTCGACGTCGACCCCGAAGTCGACGAGGCAAGCGACCTCGTCGACGCCGAGTTCGCCGACCGTTGCGATGGTCGCGGCTGCGTCGTCGGCGGTGCCGAAGAGACCGCTTGTGTCCAGATAGCGGGAGGCAGCCATTTCCAGGAGTTGATCGAGTTCGTCCTCGGTGAGCGACGCAAACGCTTCATCGGCGTCCTTGCCGGATCCGGCGAAGGTCGGGAACGACGACGCCATGTTCTTGATGAGGCCCACTGCGGTACCGAGGTAGGCCTTCATCGGCCCGCGAGCATGCTCCTTCGCAGTATCGGCATCTTCGTCGAGGAAGGTGTGCAGCATCAGCGTGACGTGGCCTTCACCGTCGTGTCCGGCCTCGGTCCAGGCGGTCCGATAGCGGACGATGTTGGCCGCGAGGTCGTCGTGCGACTGACCGAGCAGGTGCGTCAGCACGTTGACGCCCGATCGCCCGGCCTGCTCGAACGTGGCCGGCGTGCCGGCTGAGGTCAACCAGATCGGCAGCTCCGCTTGTACCGGTCGAGGCAGGGTGCTGACGCTGACCATCTCTGCGTCGTGGCCGGGCATGACGACCGACTCGCCGCGCCACAGCCGCTTGACGACGTCGATCAACCCGGGCAGTTCACTTCGGGCGCGCCCGTAGGTCGCCGGGTTGAGCACGAAGTCGTTCGGCTGCCATCCGGGAGCGAACGAGATTCCGACGCGCCCATTCGACAGGTTGTCGACGACCGCCCATTCCTCGGCGACGCGTACGGGGGAGTGCAGCGGTAACACAACGCTGCCGGCGCGAATGGCGACGTTCTTCGTCGTGGCCGCGATCGCGGCGCTGATCACGCTCGGGTTCGGGTACGCCCCACCGAAGGGGTGGAAGTGCCGTTCCGGACTCCAGATCGCTTCGAATCCGTTCTCATCGGCGAACTTGGCGCCTTCGAGGAGAAGCCGGTATCCATCGCCCTCTGACGCCTGCGCCGCCGCGAAGTAGAAGAGGCTCATCGACACGGGCCGTGTCCGCACCGCAGGAACGGTGACGGCAGGTGAGGTGTCGGCGCTCGTGCCGGCCGTCGTGCCGAAGCCGCTCTCGGCCTTGAGGACGACGTGGAAACCTCGACTCAGCGTCCAGAGCAGTTCGAGAACGGAGATGTCGAACGACAGGCTGGTCACGGCGAGCCAGACGCCGGGTTCGTCGTGGTCGATGACCGCGTCCATCCCGACGAAGAAGTTGGCGACGTTGCGGTGTTCGAGCATCACTCCCTTCGGCTTACCGGTCGATCCGGAGGTGTAGATCACGTAGGCGAGATCGGCCGCATCGTGGGCTGACTCGGTGGACGCGTGATCGGTTCTCGCTGCGGCGGACGAGTCGATCTCGGCAGGATCCAGCAGCGTCAGGTCGGCACGGGCGAGATCACGGGCGACCTTGTCTCGAGCGAGCAGGACGGCGATACCGGCATCGTCGACCATGTACTGCAGTCGCTCCGCTGGATACGCGGGGTCGAGCGGCACGTAGGCCGCACCGAGTCGGATCGTGGCGAGCACGCCGACGAGCATGTCGAGTCCGCGCGGCACGGCGATGCCCACGCGGTCGCCGCGTCCGATTCCTGCAGCGGCGAGGTCCGAAGCGAACCTTTCTGCGCGCTGAGCGAGTTCGGTGTAGGTCAAGGTCGTGTCGCCGAACGACACCGCTGGAGCATCCGGCGACCGTTCGACCTGGCGCCAGATCCCAGCGTCGACGGTCAACTTGCGGTCGTGATCGACGGCGGTGGCGTTGAGCGCATCGAGTCGGGAGCGCTCCTGCGTGGAGAGGATGTCGACATCACCGATTTCGGTGTCGGTGTCGAGTGCGGTCAGGACGGCTGTGAGCTGATCGGCAAGGCGTGAGGCCAGTTCGGGTCCGACGACACTCGTGTGGTGGAACACGGTGACCGTGCCGTCCTGGACCGCGAGCACGAGTTGTGATTCGTCGACATCGGCGAAACTGGGCTCGTCGTCGACGAAGATGGTGACGGCTGCTGACGTACCGATCGTCTTCAAAGCCGGGGTGCGACCGATGAGATCGTGAGCGAATGGACCCCGACGACTCATGTCGGCAAGTTCGGTTCCGACAGATCCGACGAGTGCTGCCGTGCCGAGATCGTCGTGGACCTCCACCAGCGCGATCGGCGGACGGAGGATGCGGCCGAGACGATGCATCGTCTCGGCCGTTGCGGTGTCGATGACTGCGAAGGCGGCGTGGCCCGTGCCGTTGAGCCGGGCGAGCCACAACGAGATGGCGGCCACAGCGGTGGTGGTGTCGGTTGATCCGGTGGCGACCTGCACCGAGATCCAGTCGCCCGCTGCGGCGACGTCGTCGTCATCGACGGGGGTCGACGACAACGTCGTGGTGGCCAGGCGATGCGTCCAGAAGCTCTCGTGAGCAGCCAATCGGGGATCGACTTCGGCGAGGGCGGCGACGGTCTCCGAAGGGGGAGGAGTGAGACGCGCGCCGACGGCAAGGTCGGCTCCTGCGAGCACCTCGGTCGGCTGGGCGATCGATCCGTCGGCACGCGCGAGCTCGAGGCGGAGATCGCCGTCGGCCGTCGTCACGATCAGCGAGCGATCGTCGGCGTCGACGATCGTGCCCGGTTCCCCGCCGCTCGAGCCGTCGGTCGCGGCAGCGGTCGCTGCGAGGACCTGGTTGCCCACCAGCAGCAGCGGGACACCGATCGAATTGGATGACAGGTGGCCCAGGTCGAGCGCACGGACGAGGCGGCCGAGTCCGTCCGCAGAGTCCGACGAGAGATCGAGCAGTCGTGACGGGCGATCGCCGCGGCGGTACAGGTGCCCCTCGGTATCGGGCTGTGCCGTTGTGGTCACGCGTCCCGACGCGAGCGCGTCGGCGACGCGCGGAAACGAAGCGAGCGCCGCCTCGTAGCAGCGGGCGTTCAGCGAGAAGGCAGTGTCGTCGGGACTGATCGAGAACGTTTCCGTTGCCACGATCTCGCCGGCATCGACGTCGCTGGTCATCACGTGCCACGTCACGGCGTGTTCGCTCTCGCCGTTCAGGATTGCCCACGTCGTGACGTTGAGGCCGGCGTATCCCGGGAGCGGACCGTCGTGGAAGTTGACGGCCATGTCGGCGCGATCGAGGAGCGCATCGGGCAGGATTCGGAGGTTGGCGATGCTGAGGAGGATGTCGAAGTCGATCGAGCCGAGCGAGGTCACGAGATCGGCGTCGGAGCGAGTCGTCGTGATCTGGAGTTGATCTGCGTGTTGCTCGACCTGCGCATTCACCGTTGCAACCGCCACGACGCTCAAACCCGCTGCATGTGCGAGATCGATGCACTGCGCGGCGAGCGGCTCGTCACCGATGACGAGGCAGCGCTTCCCGGATATCGTTGCGTACGTCATACCCATCCCTCGTCAACTTGTGGTCTCCGCTTGAATAGTGACAGTAGTCATTCGGCATTGGGTACCGTTCGACTTTCTGGCCAGCGCCTCAAGGTCGGGGCACGGCCTGCCGAAGTTGCTCACGGCGCTCGATTCGTCGACGTTTCGACGGAGAGCTGTCGAGCGATGCGCTCGTAGGAGACGCTCAATGGACAACCGAGAGTCGATCGGCAGTCGCACGTTCGACGTCACCGACCAGGAGCAATTCGCATCGATGAGCGGCGACGTCAATCCGATGCATGTCGATCCTGTCGCAGCGCGCCGCACGATGTTCGGCCGACCCGTTGTGCACGGAGTACACGTCGTGTTGTGGGCGCTCGATGTGTGGTGCTCGGAGTTTCAGTCCTCGACCCTGGGCATCGCGAAGCTGACGGCCGACTTCGTCAAGCCGGTCTTCGTCGATGATGTCGTGGCCCTGTCGATCGTCGGCACCGATGACCGGACCGCCCGACTGAGGGTGACGATCGACGATGTGGTCGTGACGACGGTGCGTGTCGAACTCCATTCGGGGCAAGCGTCGACCCCTGGCAACGGGTGGGACGCGCTCGGCGCTCACCGCACGCCGAGCGGGCTGCGGTCACCTCGAGATCGTGACCTCGACGACCTTGCAGGCGACACGGGCACCGTGATTGCTCCCGGGCCACTCGACGGCTGGAACGAGCGATTCCCGGCACTGGCCGTGCGGCTCGGCCCGGATTGCGTCGCTGCCATCGCCGCACTGTCGACGATCGTGGGCATGGAGTGTCCTGGTCTCCACTCGTTGTTCGGCGGGTTCGCAGTTCGCCTGGCTTCTCGACCGGATCCAGACTGGGTGTCCGATGCGGGTGAGAGAGAAGTTCATCCGTCAGGAGTGGACTATCGGGTGTCACAGGTGAACGCGAAGTTCTCGACGGTGAAACTTGCGGTGCGCGGGCTGGTGCTCGACGGAGAGGTTCGGGCGTTCGTTCGGCCACGACCGACGGTTCAGCGGGCGACCGGGGAACTCAGCACGATGGTGCAGCCGCAGGAGTTCTGCGATGTGAACGCCTTGATCGTTGGAGGGTCGAGGGGCCTCGGCGAGGTCGCGGCCAAACTGATCGCGGCGGGCGGCGGCCACTCCACGCTGTCGTGGCATCGCGGTCGAGCAGAGGCCGAACGAGTGGTGGCCGATATTCGCGCGGCCGGCTTCGCCGCCGAATCGACACAGTTGGACGTGAACGATGTCGACGTCGAACTGCACCCCGACGTGCCGTACACACACCTGCTCTACTTCGCGAGTCCGCGCATCTCCGCCCGACGTCTGCGTCGGTTCGATCGGGACCTCTTCGATCGCTTGGTCGACGCCTACGTGGACGGCTTCTTGCGGATCGCAGATGCGGTGATCGCCCACTCGACGCAGCTCGTGGTGCTGTACCCCTCGAGCATCTACGTCACTGATGGCGGACCCGACTTCCTGGAGTATGCCGCCGCCAAGGCCGCCGGCGAAGTTGCTGCGGAGATGTGGGCAGCGGCCCACGGCGGAGCCGTCGTCCACATCGAACGCCTCGAAGCACTCGCAACGGACCAGACGGTTGCGTTGATCTCGGTCGGAGCGTCGGACGCTGCCGAGCCGGTGGTTCGGATGCTGCGTGCGATGCACGGCGTTGCAGCAGGTCAACAACACTAGGTGAGTAGTCCCAAGGGGTTCGCGCTCTCCGTGCAATGATCCGCCATCGAGCTCACGAGGGTGTCCAAGATCAGGGGCCCACACACAGCCTCTATCGAAGCCGGCGTTTCACTACACATGGACGGGAAGCACTAGGTTCGCATTTCCGAACTCGCGTGATCGGCATGAGTTCACGATTGGAGGACCAAGCTGGTGGATCCGCAGGCGTTGATCAAAAGGTGGCTTCGAAAGATCGGGGTGGAGGTTGGCAGAACGAACCCACAAGTGACACTTGAGTTGCTGCTTCCAAGATTGATGTTTGAGTTCGACGTGACGTGCCTCGCCGACGTCGGCGCAAACGACGGCCGGACTACGGCTGGTCTCCGTAAGGGTGGCTACAGCGGCGAAATCGTATCCTTCGAACCGGACCCCGCTGCCTTCTCGGTGCTCGCCAGCAGAGCTGCGACCGATCTTCTTTGGCGAACACACCAGACGGCGATCGGACGGGAAAGGAACGAGAAGTCGCTGATTCTTTCGGCCGGGCCGACACTTGGTTCGTTTCTTCCACCGGACGAGAATGCGATTCGCCACTGGAATTTCGTTTCTGAGCCCTTGAACTCGATAACGGTTCCGGTTCAACGGCTCGACTCAATCCTCCCGGAATTGGTCGATTTGTCCGTGCTGGACAGGATCTTCCTGAAGATGGATATTCAAGGGTGGGACCTCGAGGCCTTCGCTGGAGCGACAGGACTGTTGGAAAAGATCGTGATTATTCAGACAAACCTTTCGCTCAAAACGATCTATGATGGCCAGCCGACGTATCGGGAGCAGCTCGACGTCTTCGAAGCCGCAGGTTTCGAACCCGCTGGATTCTTTCCATGGCCCATCATGGATCACAACTGGGCCCTTATCGACGTACGTACTGTCTTCGTGAGACAGGGACTTCGTTCGAATTCGAAAGGTACTGACGTGAAATCGCTAGCGTGAGCGGACACTCCGATTGGCGCTACAACTGGGCTCAACCGATAGAACGTGCGCTAAAGCCCTCCTTCACGAGAAGCAGGCACGTGGTGTTCGAGGTGTCCGGCGGTCGCGCCGTACTGATGGACACCGCAGGGCCCGAGATGTTGACGCTGAATCGGCCGATCTCGTGACGCTCGGCCGTCGATCTCGTCGACCAATGCGCGGCACACTTCGAGTTCGTCTCCAGCGTGTCGGTCACGAATTGTTCGGCGAGGTCGTCGCCACTTCGGCATCGTTGCCGGATTGCACGCGACCTTTGGCGGCGATCTGTTTGCCCATCAACTCGACGGGACTCGCGTCGCCCGCACAATCAGCAGCGCTTCGCCAAACCGTGCGCACCCACGTCTCGACGCGCCTAACCATTGAGATGTCGACGTTCGTTCCCGGCGAGCGTGATCTCACCGGCAGGTCGGCCATGACGTTCCCTTGGATGCTGGCAGTGGCACCAGCAAGAACGCGAGCCGAACAGCAGAAATCCGGACTCAACAATGAATCGAGGCAACAACCGGAAACGGGCATCCGAGGAGCGGCTTCGGGATGGGAGCGTTGGCGCCGCAGCCGGATGCCGAGCGTCACGCTCAACGCGGTACTTGGCGATCGCCCGCCGAGAAGTCGCCTCCCGTGGGGACGCCAGCTGGCCAACTATGCTGCGACCGTGACCCCGACGATCGTGAGAGATGGGCTTCGTTGTGCGACGAGATCGTCGCCTTAGTGTGCGCCGACATCCAAGGTCCTGGTGGGCGATGACGGTCCGATCATGGCGCACATGATCGAGCCCGAGCCCGAGCCCGAGCACGTCAAACGGCGCCATGGTCATCGACGTGGACGTGTTGCGAACCGATTCGGGCATCGTGAGAGATGTTCGACTTGCACGCTGTCGCCACGCAGGCCGGATGGATCACCTCGATGCCCGGGCGCACCGATCCGATGACGGTTGCCTTCCTGATCGAGTGCACGTTGAGCGCAGCACGGCTGCAAGGCCGCTTCCCGTGAAGGTCATCGTGCTCACGCCCTTCTATCGACCCGGCGTCGGCGGCAGCGGCCAGCTCATCGACGACATCTCCCAGGCGCTTGCGCAACGTGGCGACGACGTTGCTGTGCTCACGTATTCCTTCGACATCGACGCCGAGGCCGATTTCGATACCCGGCAGCCGTTTCCGATCCATCGCATCGCCGCGTGGCACTGGCGCAGATCAGGATCGGCGCAATCAGCCGTTGCCCTGCTGCGGCTGTGCTTCACGTTCCGCCCCGATGTCATCGTGTGCGGTGCTGCGTTCCCTACGGCGCTGATAGCGATGGTCGCCCGGTTCACGTTCGGAACTCCTTACGTCGTGTACACCCACGGTGAGGACGTCTCGTTCCGATCATCGCAGCGGATCGCACCGCGACTCAGCGGCATGGCCCTGGCCCGGGCCGCCGCAGTGATTGCAAACAGCTCCTTCAGCGCTCAGCAGTCGAAATCGCTGATGCGGCGTCCGAGGCCGGTCGACGTCGTGCACCCGTGGATCGATGTCTCGGCATTCGCGCCAGCCGACGACGATCACGTCGACACGGTTCGAAGAAGGCACGGACTTGGGGGGCAGCGCCTGATCCTGACGGTCGCACGGATGGAACTCCGCAAAGGACACGACCGCGTCGTCCAGGCCCTGCCGGAGATCGCCGCGAGCTTTCCCGACGTCAGGTACATGATCATCGGCAAGGGCGACGCAGGCCGCATCATGGGAATCGCCGCCGAAGTCGGGGTCGCGGACCGGATGCTCATTCTCGACTACGTGTCGCCGGACGACCTCCCGGCGTACTATCGCCTTGCCGAGGTGTACACCATGGTTCCGCGCTGCGACCCCGACACCGGATTCGTCGAAGGGTTCGGGATGGTGTTCGTCGAGGCGGCAGCCGCTGGCCGGCCGACGGTCGCCAGCAGCGAAGGAGGTTGCCGCGACGCAGTCGTCGATGGAGAAACCGGACTCCTCGTTGACCCTGACGACGCCCACGCCGTCGCCGAGGCCGTGATTTGTCTCCTCGGCGACCCCGACCGTGCCGCACAGATGGGTGCCAGAGGTTTCGATCGGGCCAAGCAATTCTCGAGCGACCGCCAGCTGGCGCGGATTGCCGAACGGATCACGTCGGCCGTGGCGAACCGAAGGCAGTGGCGGGACCGGCTTCGGCGGTTTTGATGCAACGGGCTGCCCCTTACCTTGGTCGTAGGCCGTGAGGCAGACTTGCGGCTGACCGCTCGACACGGCGGGTAGGGCTTTGCGCCCCTGTCACTTCGATGGCCTCGGGGGGTGTTGCCGCTCGTCGTGTTCGGGTCCGGTTGACTTCTGACAGGAACATGCGCTTCAGGGCCGATTCGTAAGGTGGTTGACGGCAGCCAGGCCCGGAGTCGGACGGTCGAATCCAGACAGAGATCCGAGCCCAAGGAGGATGTGATGGAATCATCCGAGATCGGAGTGTTCGTTGCGCGGAGCTCGCGCACGAGGTCCTTAGCAAGTTCCTTGCGGGTGCGTTCCGCCGACGATGCGGGACGAATCGATCGGAGCAACGTGGACGCCGGCTTCGCAGTGATCGCGATTGCTGCGCCGCCGGGGGTCACGTCGAGCAGCACTACGCGCAGAACCTCTGTTGAACCAGACCGCCACCGGTCGCTGGCCGGGCGGCAAACCCTGGGAGAGCCAACCCGAAGGTTGCAGGCGCTTCACTAAACAACCCGACCAACGATCCACCAGACGCTACGAACCTGAACCCGCCGCGACCGGCACCTCACACACACGAGTCGGCGATTCACAATCTGATCTGAGGTCACGGTGGTGATTCCTTCGTGGGTCTCAGGATCCACCACGCGGGCTCACCTCACGGCGGAAGTGTCACCTCTGCACCTGGACAGGAGCACTAAGATTCACGCCTATGGCCGTGGATCAGATCCTCTCTGTTGACGCGGCACCGAAGGAGCTCCGTGAGGCGGTCGACTCCGCAATCGAAGCTGGTGACCAGGCGAGTGCACGGCTGATCCTCCAGCATTTGTGGGCGCACCACGGCGGTCCAGCTCAAGCGGGTTTCGTGACCGGTCGGTGGCGACGCGCGGCCGACTCGCGCGTTCCAGCCCGGCCGTTCCAGCTGACGGTCCTCAGGTCATTCACGCTCGAACCCGTTGTTCCCATCGTGCGCGCCGGCGGTCTGCTCACCGGGCTCGACGTCGACGTCACCGTCGCGGACTTCAACACGTACGCTCGGGACATCCTCGATTCGGAGAGCACGCTGTACGGAGCAGCGGCTCCGGACGCGGTGGTGCTGGCGGTGCACACCCGCGACGTCGCACCAGCACTGTGGTCCGGCACCGCAACCGACTCCGAGAGCCGACGGCTCGTTGCCGACGAGACCGTCGACGGCCTCTGTGGGCTGGTGAGAGCGTTCCGCGAGCGATCCTCCGTCCCTCTGATCGTCCACGGGCTCGAAACGCCGGGTGACCTGTCGTTGGGGGTCGCAGATCGGCGCGAGCAATTCGGTCAGCATGCAGCGGTCGAACACGTGAACCGTGAACTGGAGTCTGTGACGGGTGAGATGACCGACGTCCACTTCCTGGATTGGAACGCGTTGGTGGCGTCGGTAGGGCGACGCGAGTTCTGCGATGAGCGCAAATGGAACAGCATGCGGATGCCGCTCGGAGCCGCTGCACTGACTGCCGTCGCCCAAGGATGGCTTCGGATCCTTCATCCGGTCTCGGGGCGACTCGCCAAGGCGATCGTCGTCGATCTCGACAACACGATGTGGGGCGGAGTGCTGGGGGAGGAGGGGCTCGATCGGCTCGCGTTGGACTCAGAAGGGCCTGGAGCCGCATTCATCGATCTCCAGCGCACGCTGCGAGAGCTACGCGAACGCGGGGTTCTGCTTGCGATCTCGAGCAAGAACGATCACGATGACGCCCTTGCAGCGATCGACGGACATCCTGAGATGCTTCTGCGCAGCGACGACTTCCATGCAACTCGCATCGGTTGGATGGACAAGGCGACCGGGCTGCGCGACATCGCAGCGGAGTTGAACATCGGTCTCGATGCACTGGCATTCCTCGACGACAATCCCGCCGAGCGGCTTCTCATCGCGACAGAACTTCCCGAGGTGGCCGTGCTCTCCGTCACGACCGATCCGTGCAGTATGGCCGCGGCCGTACGCGGCTGCCCGCTGTTCGAACGTCTCGAGCTGACTCCCGAAGATCGACAGCGGTCGGACTACTACGTGCGCGAGCGAAAACGCTCACAGAGCCAGGCAGGGGCGACGAGTCTCGAGGGATACCTGCGGTCATTGGGTACCGAGGTGCAGGTGGCACCCGCCGAGCAATGGGAACTCGCTCGCGTCGCGCAGTTGACGCAGAAGACGAATCAGTTCAACATGACGACCCGTCGCTACAGCGAGCAGCAGATCATCGAACTCGCCGAGCACCCGGCGTGGTCGGTCTATGCCTTGAGCGCATCGGACCGCTTCGGTGATCACGGACTCGTCGCAACGGCGCTCGTCGAACAGCTGCCTGATCGATGGCGGATCGACACCCTCCTGATGAGCTGCCGAGTGATCGGGAGAGACGTCGAGGCGGCACTGCTCCAGTCGATCAGCAAAGCGGCGCGTGCCGCAGAGGTCACCGAACTCGTCGGCGAATTCGTACCGACGGCGAAGAACCTGCCTGCGCGCGGCTTCTACGGGCGCCACGGCTTCTCCGAACGCATCTCCTCGTCCGACGTCGAAACCTGGGTACTCGACGTCGGTTCGACGACGATCGATCTGCCGGAATGGCTCACGCTCGTGCGAGACTCGCCACTTTCCGAAGGAGCAACATGACCGATGAGACGACCGACCTGATCCTGACGCTGGTGTCGGAAGCGCTCGACGTCGATCCGGCCGAGTTGGACACGGATGCCGAGCTCGCCGACGTCGAGGGATGGGACTCACTGCGCCAACTCAACGTCATGATCGCCATCGAGGAATCGACCGGTGTGGCCATGGAGCCGGACGACCTGCGGGAGATGACGACGCTGGGGCGAATCGCGCAGCTCGTCGTTGCGCGACAGGGTCGTTGACCAGAGCGATGTCGGGCGCCGCTCGTCCATCCCTCTCGTCGACGCTCCAAAGAGTCCGTATCATTCTCGTGGACGAACTCTTGCCGATCAGACCGTGGACGCGATCCACCTCCTGGCTGATCGGGCTGCTCCCGTCGATCGCATTCATCAGAGCGCGAACTCGTCTGCTGGGGTTCGTCGGATGGAATATCAGTCCCGATGCTGCGCTCTTCGGTGTGCCTCGGCTCTACGGCGCCGGACGGATTCAGACCCGCTTGACGATCGGACCGCGAGCCATGCTCAACGTGGATTGCACGCTGGAGCTCAACGACTGCGTCACGATCGGCGCCGATGCCGCACTGGGTCACGGCGTCATGGTCCTCACGAGTTCCCACGACCTGGGCAGACATACGCGGCGTGCCGGGCGACTCCACCGTCGACCGGTGACGATCGGTGCCGGCGCGTGGATCGGAGCAAACAGCGTGATCCTGCCAGGCGTCACGGTGGGCGATGGTGCGGTCGTGATGTCGAACTCTGTGGTGAACGACGATGTTCCGGCCGACTCGTTGGTGGCCGGAGCGCCGGCGACGATCGTCGTCAGGCGGCTACCGAAGTGACCGACCCGCCTGTCACGGCCTGACGATCAGGTTGTCCCAGTGCCAGGTGAACGTGATGTTGCTCGGTTGTTCCTTCGTCGGTGTGTAGTTGTGGTCTTCGAAGATGACTCGGGCGTTGCGTGGGAAGGTGCCGGGTACTTGGCGGACGTATGTGGATGTTCCTTGGTCGATGCGGACCTCGATGGTTCCGTTGCCGAGGTCGGTGATGCAGTGTTGCCGG